>NZ_ATLO01000049.1 GCF_000416235.1 Pseudomonas sp. CFII64
GTCCTTGGCCTGGGGAAAGGCAGAACTTTGCACCAATACGAGACGACAAAAAGTCGGATGCTGCGCACAGCATCCGTAGGATTTATCCCAAGAGAGGCCCGACTAGGGCTTCAGAATCAGATGTCTACTTCTGACACCCATCATCCTGCTGCTGCAACAAATTAGCCTGCGTCAGATTGCATCCGGCCGGCACGCTGCGGGTTAGCCAGACGTTGCCGCCGATGGTCGAGCCTTTGCCGATGGTGATGCGGCCGAGGATGGTCGCGCCAGCGTAGATCACTACGTCGCCCTCGACGATAGGGTGGCGTGCGTGGCCTTTTTGCAGTTGGCCGTCTTCGTCGGCCGGGAAGCGTTTCGCGCCGAGGGTCACGGCTTGATAGATGCGCACGCGCTCGCCAATGATCGCGGTTTCGCCGATGACCACGCCTGTACCGTGATCGATAAAGAAGCTGCGGCCGATCTGTGCGCCGGGGTGGATGTCGATGCCGGTGGCCGAGTGCGCGATTTCCGAGCTGATCCGCGCCAGCAGCGGCAAGCCCGCCCTATAAAGATGGTGGGCAATCCGGTGATGAATGACCGCAAGAATCCCTGGATAGCACAGCAGCACTTCGTCCACGCTGCGCGCTGCCGGGTCGCCGTGATAGGCGGCCAGCACGTCGGTGTCGAGCAGTGCGCGCATTGCGGGCAAGGCGCTGGCGAAACCCTGGATCAATTCCACTGCCCGCTCGTTCAGATTGCCGACTTCTTCGCCGCGTTGGTGGGCGACGTAGCGCAGCTCCAGGCGGGTCTGGGCCAGCAACGCGTTCAAAGCGACATCAAGGGTGTGCCCGACGTAGAAATCTTCGCTTTCCTCCCGCAGGTCAACCGGTCCCAGGCGCATGGGGAATAGTGCCCCGCACAACGCTTCAAGGATGTCGCGCATCGCCGCTCGCGAAGGCAGCTCGCGTCCACCGTGCTCGCCGCTGACGCGACCGTTGCTGGCGCGCCAGTCATTACGGGCCTGACGCAACTGGCTGACGATTTGCTGCAACTGCCAGTGGCTGGAACGGCCCTCGGCAGAGGCCTCTGGAATATCGCTCACGCTGACTTCTCCTGATTCGGATGCGGTTTTTTGTACGTTCGCCGCAGGTGCGGTCACTCTACGGCAAAGATTTAGCGTAAAAAAATAACTATTTTTGTAGGCCTCCTACTCTTGAAGCATAAGACCTAACGAGTTGCCCTGTAGGAAACGTCTGCCTATAGTCCAGCGACTCTCTACACGGCTTGACTATCACCATGATCAAAACACAGCTCGCTCGTTTCAATCGTCTGGATCTGATCGCCGCGCCCACTGCCCTGGAAAAACTGGAGCGGCTTTCGGTCTGGGCCGGTCGCGACATCTATATCAAGCGCGATGACACCACGACCCTGGCCATGGGCGGCAACAAGGTGCGCAAGCTTGAATACCTTGCCGCCGATGCGCTGGCGCAGGGTGCCGATACGTTGATTACAGCCGGCGCGATCCAGTCCAACCATGTGCGTCAGACGGCGGCCCTCGCCGCGCGGCTGGGTCTGGGCTGCGTGGCGTTGCTGGAAAACCCTATCGGCACTGACGACGTCAATTACCTGCACAACGGCAACCGGCTGCTGCTGGACCTGTTTGATGCCAAGGTCGAGCTGGTGGAAAACCTGGACAACGCCGATGAGCTGCTGCAAGCCCTCGCGGCTCGTCTCCAGTCCAGCGGCAAGAAGCCGTATCTCGTCCCCATCGGCGGCTCCAGTGCCGTAGGCGCGCTGGGTTATGTGCGTGCAGGCCTGGAGTTGGCTGAGCAGATCAAGCAGACCGGGCTGGATTTCGCCGCCGTGGTGCTCGCTTCCGGCAGCGCCGGTACTCACAGCGGCCTGGCGTTGGCGCTGGCTGAAGTGCTGCCCAATCTGCCGGTGGTTGGCGTGACGGTATCGCGTACCGACGAGGCGCAGCGGCCCAAGGTGCAGGGTCTTGCCGAGCGTACCGCCGAACTGCTGGGCGTACCGTTGCCAGGCGCGTTCAAAGTCGAACTGTGGGACGAATATTTCGCGCCGCGCTATGGCGAACCGAACGCCGGAACCCTGTCGGCGATCAAATTGATGGCCAGTCACGAAGGGATTTTGCTTGATCCGGTGTACACCGGCAAAGCGATGTCGGGCTTGCTTGATGGTATTGGCCGCCAGCGTTTTGAGGACGGCCCGCTGATCTTTCTGCACACCGGCGGCGCGCCTGCCTTGTTTGCTTACCCGGGCGTTTTTTCCGGACAGGATGACTGATCTGACCTCATATGCAAAAAACATATATGAAATGTGATTTTGATTATTTTGCATTATAAGAAGAGGCTTTTATGATCGCCGCCAGCAGCGATGCTGGCGCATCGAGCGTCTTGAAAAAGCTGGATAAACTTTTGGTGCCAACGTAGCTTTCGTCGGGTCCGATTCTTGCCTGACATCAACAACAAAATATGGGGCTAGTCATGATTACTTCCGCAATCCGTCGTACGTTTCTGCTTTCAACCCTGAGCCTGGTGCTCGGCTCAGGCCTGATCGGCCAAGCCGTGGCCGGTGATCAGCTGCAGAAAATCAAAGACAGCGGCACCATCAACGTGGGTCTGGAAGGCACTTACCCGCCGTTCAGCTTCGTCGACGAAAGCGGCAAGCTGGCCGGCTTCGAAGTCGAGTTTTCCGAAGCATTGGCCAAGGAACTGGGCGTAAAGGCCAAACTGCAGCAAACACCATGGGCCGGCATCCTCGCGGCACTGGAATCCAAACGTCTGGATGTGGTGATCAACCAGGTCACTATTTCCGAAGAACGCAAAAAGAAGTATGACTTCTCCACGCCTTACACCATCTCCGGTATCCAGGCGTTGGTACAGAAGAAGGACGCCGACAAGTTTAAAGTCGCAGCCGACCTGAAAGGCGCGAAAGTGGGCGTTGGCCTGGGCACCAATTACGAGCAGTGGCTGAAGGAAAATGTACCGGGCGCTATCGTCAAAACCTACGACGATGATCCGACCAAATATCAGGACCTGCGTGTAGGCCGTATCGACGCCATTCTGGTCGACCGCCTGGCGGCTCTGGAACTGGTCAGCAAAACCAAAGACAGCCTGGCTGTTTCCGGTGAACCGTTCTCCCGTCAGGAAGCTGGCATCGCCCTGCGCAAAGGCGAGCCTGAGCTGCTGGATGCCATCAACACGGCCATCGACAAGCTGCGCGCTGACGGCACCCTCAAAAAACTGTCGGACAAGTACTTCAACGCTGACGTGACCAAATGATCGAAGAGAGCCTAAAGCTCGCGCTGGACTCCGCGCCCTTTCTGATCAAGGGCGCGTACTACACGGTATTCCTCAGCCTCGGCGGCATGTTTTTCGGCTTGCTGCTGGGGTTCGGCCTGGCGCTGATGCGCCTGTCGCGACTGATGGTGCTGCGCGGTATTGCCCGGGTCTACGTGTCGTTCTTTCGCGGCACACCGCTACTGGTTCAGCTGTTCGTGATCTATTACGGCTTGCCGCAATTGGGCATTGAACTGGACCCGTTGCCTGCCGCGCTGATCGGCTTTTCGTTGAACATGGGCGCATACGCGTGCGAAATCCTGCGGGCGGCTATCGGATCGGTGGATCGCGGTCAGTGGGAAGCTGCCGCGAGTATGGGCATGACCCGCGGACAGGCGATGCGCCGGGCGATCCTGCCACAGGCCGCACGCACGGCCTTGCCGCCGTTGGGCAACAGCTTTATCTCGCTGGTCAAGGACACGGCGCTGGCGGCAACCATCCAGGTGCCGGAGCTGTTCCGCCAGGCGCAGCTGATTACCGCCAGGACCTTCGAAATCTTCACCATGTATCTGGCCGCGGCTCTCATTTACTGGATTCTTGCCACCATGCTCTCGCACCTGCAAAACCGTCTCGAAGCGCGGGTCAACCGGCATGACCTGGAGTCTTGACCATGATCGTGGTTGAAAAACTGACCAAGGAATTCAAGGGCCAGCAGGTGCTCGAGGGCATTGATCTGCGCGTCGAAGCCGGGGAGGTGGTGGCGATCATCGGGCCCAGCGGCTCGGGCAAAACCACCCTGCTGCGCTGTCTGAATTTTCTCGAAGAACCCACCAGCGGCAAGATCATCGTCGGCGATATCGCCATTGATGGCGATCGACCCTTGAGCCAGCAACAAGGCCTGATTCGTCAACTGCGTCAGCATGTGGGCTTTGTGTTCCAGAACTTCAATCTGTTTCCGCACCGCACCGCCCTGGAAAACGTCATTGAAGGCCCTGTGGTGGTCAAGAAGATCGCGCGGGAACTGGCAATGGAACAAGGCCGCAAGCTGCTCGCCAAGGTCGGCCTCGCGGGTAAGGAAAATGCCTATCCACGGCGTTTGTCAGGTGGTCAGCAGCAGCGGGTGGCTATCGCGCGGGCGCTGGCGATGGAGCCGGAAGTGATTCTTTTCGATGAGCCCACCTCGGCTCTGGACCCGGAACTGGTGGGCGAAGTGCTTGCGACGATTCGGGCGTTGGCCGAGGAAAAACGCACCATGGTCATCGTCACGCACGAGATGAGTTTTGCTCGGGACGTGGCCAATCGGGTGATCTTTATCGACAAGGGAGTGATCGTCGAGCAAGGGGAGGCCAAGGAATTGTTTGCCAACCCCCGCGAAGAACGGACCCGGCAATTTCTGGAGCGAAGTCGCTCCTGATCCTACATCGCCCAGTAAAAAATCAGCGCCATTCGGCGCTGTTTTTCTGTGACTTACATTTGTACAACAATTGACCTATCTAAACCGCTGCTAGATTGACCAGGTATTCATCTGTGGACTCATCAGTTTTGTCGCGACAAACTTATCCAGTCATTACAGTGGTAATAACGCGTCATAAGTTGCCATATCGTCCAATTCGTCAGGACCGCATGTCCAACGCTCAGTAACCTTTCATCCGCATGATTATTCATATAGTTAAGTGGGACGAGTCCTATCTTCACGGTCATAACATTGTGATGTCGGTGTAGGAAATGTCTGATTCCACGTATCGCCGATACTTTAGCCCCGTTGCATATTGACAGGCGCGCGCAAACCCCATTAGCTCGAAAATAAAGGTTTATTCAAAATCCCGAGCTTATTACAAGCGCCAATTCCATACCGATTGTAATGTTTGCCACAACTCTGATCTCTAAGGTACTTATCCCGCGCCGTATTTCGGTGAACTAACCAACATTCGTCATTACCGAAACCAACGGACTCATCATCAGTTAACAAATAACCATGAGTACTCAGCCATGCCTCACGCACCCTGCAAAACCAGCATTCCCAAGCTGTTCGCGCCCTATCTGCCCCAGGCTCACAACCACGGCGTCGGTATTCGTGCCGCCGCTCACCTGTTAGTCAATATCGACCCTTATCCCACGATGGATGAAGGAGATTTGATTGAGTTGTTCTGGGATGGCTGTTACGTCGCGTCAAAACTTTTAAGTAAGTCTGACATCGGCTACACAGTAGTCCTACGCGTGCCGGAAAGTTTCCTACAAACAGGGACGATCAAAACCTGCTATCGCGTTATGAAAGTGGGTGGAGCGCCGGTGACTTCCCCCAGCCGCAAACTCCGGGTGAAACTCGATGTGCCCGGCGGGCAGCTACTGACGCTCAGCGATGAAGAAAACCAGGGCCTGGCCCCCGTTTCGTTGCCAGAGGCGGTGATCCGTTATGGGTTGATTGCCCGGTACGTGAAAACCGGCATGCCCCTGGCCATCGAGCCCTATCTCAACATGGCGCCCAGCGATGAAATCACCCTGCGTTGGGGCGATATGCGCATGGACCTGCCGCCCTTGAAAGCCGAGAACGTCGGCAAAGCTGTCAGCCTCATCGTACCGCCCACGCTGATCCTGGACGCCGGGCAAGAACAGAAACTGGACGTGACTTACTGCATTATTGATCGAGTGGGCAACAATTCGCGCTGGGCCCCCGCCCGTGAAATTAACATCATCCGCCAAAGTAACTGCTGTCAGTGAATGGTCGCGTATCGCTGAAAAACACCACTGATACGCGCGGGCTGTTATCCCGGCCTGCCGTATTGGTGGTGCTGGCGGCTATACAACGTGACTTGGCTCACAGTGAGCTATGCGCCGGGAGTTTTCCTACACCGAACTAAATATCGGCCTACAGGCTTTTTCAAACCTGATCGGCACCCGCTGCTAGCCTTCTGAAAGCAGTTCGTCACTGTAAGAGGGTTATGCTCATGGCAGGTAATAAAGTAGTGAAGATATGCATTTTGTTAATGGTCTTCGGCTCGTGTCTGACCTATGCGCAACACGTCTGAAAATCCGCGGTTTTTCACCTTCTATGCTTATTCCAAAATACTCGTTTATTAAATATTTATACGCCTTTACGGTATATAGACCGGACCACCGGACATCGTGATTTATCTTGCCGCCACAGGTGGCGTCTGACGCGAGGTTCGTATGGTCATTTCCCGCCCCATCCACAGGCAGAACAGCAAACGAGTACGCAGCGCCCGAGGCCGGGAAAATGTCTGAGCTGGCTGCCCGTGCCTTGCGCACTTCACCGGCGGCACTTCAGTCGGACCGCGCCCCGCCTGTACTTGCCGCCGTGATTCTGCAAAACGACGCCCAGGCTATCGAAGCTGCCCATCAGTTGGCTGACCGGGCTCGTGTGCAGGCATCTCAACGCGATGCCGAGCGACAGTTGCCCTGGTCGGAAATCGAACAGTTCACCCAAAGTGGCCTGGGCAGCATTTCTATTCCGCGCGCTTACGGCGGGCCGCAGGTTTCATTCGCCACTATCGCCGAGGTGTTCAGGATTATTTCTGCTGCCGACCCGGCGCTGGGGCAGATTCCGCAGAACCAGTTCGGGATCATTCATCTATTGCAGAACAGTGCCACTGAGGCGCAGCAAGCAGTCTTGTTCAAAAGCGTGCTGGACGGCCGGCGCATCGGCAACGCCGGACCGGAACGCGGTACGAAAAATACCCTTGAGTTGAAAGCTCGCATCACCGCCCACGGCGGAAAGTTCGTCATAACCGGTCAGAAGTTTTACTCCACTGGCGCGCTATTCGCCCATTGGGTTGCGGTCAAAGCGCTCAACGAGCAAGGCCAGCAAATCATGGCTTTTGTCCCGCGCGGCATTGCCGGCTTGCAGATCGTCGATGACTGGTCAGGCTTCGGTCAGCGCACCACTGCAAGCGGCACGGTGCTGCTGGATGAAGTGCAGATTGATGGCGCATTGGTTGTCGATAACTGGCGTCTGTCCCTGACGCCGAATATTCAGGGCGCGGTTTCGCAGCTGATTCAGGCCGCGATCGACGCCGGCATTGCTCGCGCTGCCATCGATGACACCATCGACTTTGTCAGAAAACGCTCGCGGCCCTGGATCGACGCCCATGTCGAACGGGCCAGCGACGACCCCTATGTCATCGCTGACATCGGCAAGCTCAAACTTGAATTGCACGCTGCCGAAGCCTTGCTGCGCGAGTCGGCCAAGGTACTCGACGAAGTCAACGCCAAGCCCATCGATGAATTTTCAGCGGCCCGCGCCTCGATTGCGGTGGCGCGAGCCAAGGTGCTGACCACGGAAATCTCGTTGCTGGCCAGCGAAAAGCTGTTCGAACTGGCCGGCAGCCGCGCCACCCTGGCCGAGTTCAACCTGGACCGGCACTGGCGCAATGCCCGCGTTCACACGCTCCACGATCCGGTGCGCTGGAAATACCACGCCATTGGCACATGGCACCTCAACGGCACGCTGCCTGCCCGCCATTCGTGGATTTGAACCAGACCACTGGAGAACATCGTTATGAGTTTTAACTCTGCGCCACGTGAGCGCGCTGTCATCATCGACAGCGATCACGAAGCGTTGCGCGTCGCCCATGAGCTGGCCGCGCATTTCAAGCGCGACAGTGCCGTACGTGACCGTGAACGTCGGCTGCCCCATGCCGAACTGGAGTTGTTCAGCCGCTCCGGGCTTTGGGGAATCAGCGTACCCAAGGCATTTGGCGGTGCGGGTGTGTCGAATGTCACGCTGGCCAAGGTCATTCGCCTGATCAGCGAAGCCGACGGGTCGTTGGGGCAGATCCCGCAGAACCATTTCTACGCGCTGGAAGTATTGCGTGTGAACGGCAATCCCGAGCAGCAAAAGCGTTTGTACGCCGAAGCGCTGGCAGGTTTCAGGTTCGGCAACGCACTGGCGGAACTGGGCACCAAAACCGCCCATGACCGCACCACGCGCCTGACTCGCGACGGTGATGGCTATCGGATTAACGGCCGCAAGTTTTACTCCACCGGCGCACTGTACGCACAGCGGATTCCGACCTCGGTGGTCGACGAAAATGGCGTGCAACAATTGGCGTTCGTACCCGCTGAAAGTCAGGGTCTTACAGTTATTGACGACTGGAGCGGCTTTGGCCAGCGCACCACGGGCAGCGGCTCGGTGGTGTTTGAAGCGGTTTTCGTCAACGCTCGCGATGTGATCCCGTTCCAGAGCGCCTTCGAGCGCCCCACCACAGTCGGCCCGCTGGCGCAGATTCTTCATGCCGCCATCGACACCGGCATCGCCCGCGCCGCTTTTGAAGACGCGCTGCATTTCGTGCGCACTCGCACCCGGCCGTGGATCGATTCGGGCATCGAGAAAGCTGTGGATGACCCGCTGACCCTGCACAGTTTCGGCAAGTTGGGCATTCGTTTGTATGCCGCTGAAGCGTTGCTGGATCGTGCCGGGGAATTTCTGGATATCGCCCAGGCCGACAGCAGCGCCGCAAACGTCGCCGCCGCGTCCATTGCGGTCGCTGAAGCCCGAGCCATCAGCACCGAGATTTCCCTCGCCGCAGGCAGCACGTTGTTCGAGCTGGCCGGCAGTCAGGCGACGTTGGCCGAACATGGCCTGGATCGTCACTGGCGCAATGCGCGGGTGCATACCTTGCACGACCCGGTGCGCTGGAAGTATCACGCCATCGGCAATTACTACCTCAACGATGAGAACCCACCGCTGCGGGGGACCATTTGATGGCGAAGAAAAAAATCCTGCTCAATGCGTTCAACATGAACTGCATCGGTCATATCAATCACGGGCTGTGGACCCATCCGCGCGACAACTCGACCCAGTACAAAACCCTCGAATACTGGACCGAGCTGGCGAAACTGCTGGAGCGCGGTCTGTTCGATGGCTTGTTCATCGCCGACATTGTTGGCGTGTATGACGTCTACCAGCACTCGGTGGACGTGCCGCTCAAGGAGTCGATCCAGCTGCCGGTTAACGACCCGCTGCTGTTGGTTTCCGCCATGGCGGCGGTCACGAAAAACCTCGGCTTCGGCTTGACCGCGAATCTGACCTACGAAGCGCCGTATCTATTCGCACGACGCATGTCGACGCTGGACCACCTCAGTCGTGGTCGAGTGGGTTGGAACATCGTTACCGGTTACCTCGACAGCGCCGCCCGGGCCATGGGTTTGAACGAGCAGATCGAACATGATCGCCGTTACGATCAGGCCGACGAATACCTGCAGGTGTTGTACAAGCTCTGGGAAGGCAGCTGGGAGGACGACGCCGTACTCAATGATCCGCAACAGCGGATCTACGCGCAGCCGGACAAAGTCCACAAGGTGCGGCACAAGGGCGAGTTCTATCAGGTCGAGGGTTATCACCTGTGTGAGCCGTCGCCCCAGCGCACGCCGGTTTTGTTTCAGGCAGGCAGTTCCGAGCGTGGTTTGCAGTTTGCCGGCAGTCACGCCGAATGCGTGTTCATCAGCGGCCAGAACAAGCCGTCGACCCGCGAGCAAGTGGACAAAGTCCGCGCCAGCGCCGTGGCCGCCGGGCGTAATCCGGACGACATCAAGGTGTTCATGGGTATCAACGTGATCGTCGGCGCGACCGAAGCCGAGGCGCGGGCCAAGCATGCCGAATACCGCGAGTTCGCCAGCGCCGAAGCGGGCGTGGCGCATTTTGCGGCGTCCACCGGCATCGACTTTTCCGAATACGAACTGGACGAGCCGATCCAGTACGTGAAAAGCAACGCCATTCAGTCAGCCACGAAAAACCTGAAAAACAACGACTGGACCCGGCAAAAGCTGCTCGATCAACACGCGCTGGGCGGGCGCTACATCACGCTGATCGGCTCGCCCGAGCAAGTGGCCGATGAGCTGGAATCCTGGATCGCGGAAACCGGCCTGGACGGCTTCAATCTGACCCGCATTGTCACCCCGGAAAGCTACGCGGATTTCATCGATCTGGTGATCCCGGAGCTGCAACGCCGTGGCTCGTACAAAACCGCTTACGACAACGGCAGCTTGCGGGAAAAGTTATTTCCCGAAGGCGGCGCGCGCTTGCCGGAGCGGCATGTGGGGGCGAGTTATCGACGCTGAAGAATGCTCCCGTAGGACCGGCTTTAGCCGGGAGGAGGTTGGTACATCCAATGAGTTTGTATCGTTCACAAGGCCGATCTCCCGGCTGAAGCCGGTCCTACAACCCGACGTTCACAACATAAAACCTAACCTTGCAGCGCACCGGAATTTCACCATGAACAAACTGATCGCTACCCTGGCCTTGAGCCTGTTGACACTTACCGCCCATGCCGCCGACCAACCTTTGAAAGTCGGCACCACGGCAGCCTTCGCCATCCCGCTGGAAGCAGCTGTCGAGGAGGCGGGCAAGCAAGGCCTGAAGGTTGAACTGGTGGAATTCACCGACTGGATCGCGCCCAACGTCAGCCTGGCGGCGGGTGATATCGACGTGAATTACTTCCAGCACATCCCGTTCCTGACCAACGCCAACGAAGCCGCCGGTTTCAATCTGGTGCCTTACGCGCCGGGGATCATCAACAACGTCGGCCTGTACTCGAAAAAGTACAAAAGCTTCGATGAGCTGCCAACCGGCGCCACCGTGGCGATTGCCAACGACCCGATCAACAGCGGGCGCGGCCTGCAATTGCTGGCCAAAGCCGGTTTGATCACCCTTAAGCCGGGCACAGGTTTCAAGGCCACCGAAGACGACATCACCGCCAACCCGAAAAAGCTCAAGCTGATTCAGGTCGAGGCCGTGCAACTGGTGCGCGCTTACGAAGATGCCGATCTGGTGCAGGGTTATCCGGCCTACATTCGCCTGGCGAAAACCTTCGATGCGTCTTCGGCGATTCTGTTCGACGGCCTCGATCACCCCGAATACGTGATTCAGTTCGTGATCAAACCCGATCACAAGAACGACCCGCGCCTGGCCAAGTTCATCGATATCTATCAGCACTCGCCGGTGGTTCGCGCGGCGCTGGACAAGGTCAACGGCAAGCTCTACCAAGCTGGCTGGGAAGGCTGATATGAATGCCACTGTGCAACGCCAACTGCCACTCGAAGCCACGGGCGCAGAGCATTCGGCACATCACGCCGAGCTGCACGCCGACCTGAATCGCGCTCACGTGCGCTTCATCAATCTGGGCAAGACCTATCAAGGCCAGCAAGGTCCGGTCGATGCTTTGCAGAACATCGACCTGGCGATTCAGCGCGGCGAAATCTTTGGCATCATCGGTCGCAGCGGCGCGGGCAAATCGTCGCTGATCCGCACCATCAATCGCCTTGAGCAACCCAGCAGCGGCCGGGTGCTCATCGATCAGACCGACATCGGCGAGTTCAATGAAGACAAGCTGGTGGAGCTGCGGCGGCGGATCGGCATGATCTTCCAGCACTTCAACCTGATGTCGGCCAAGACCGTGTGGCAGAACGTCGAGTTGCCGTTGAAAGTCGCGGGCGTGCCCAAGGAACAGCGCCAGCGCAAAGTCACCGAACTGCTGGAACTGGTGGGCCTGCAAGACAAGCACAAGGCCTACCCGGCGCAGCTGTCCGGCGGCCAGAAACAGCGGGTCGGCATTGCCCGCGCGCTGGTGCATGATCCGGCGATTCTGCTCTGTGACGAAGCCACCTCGGCGCTGGACCCGGAAACCACCCAGTCGATTCTCGGCCTGCTGCGCGAGATCAATCAGCGACTCGGCCTGACGATCATCCTCATCACCCACGAAATGGCAGTGATTCGCGATATCTGCGACCGCGTTGTGGTGCTCGAACAAGGCCGCGTCGTCGAGCAAGGCCCGGTCTGGCAAGTGTTCGGCGAGCCGCGTCACGAAGTCAGCAAAACCTTGCTCGCGCCGCTGCAACACGGCGTACCCGAAGACCTGCAATCGCGCATCGCCGCGCAGCCGCAGCACGTCGGCGCCGCCGTGGTGCTCGATCTGCACTTCACCGGCGAGACCGGCGTTGAACCGGATCTGGCCGCGCTGTTCGGCGCGTTGGGCGGGCGCGTGAGCCTGTTGCAAGGCGGCGTCGAACGTATTCAAGGGCGCGCACTGGGGCATCTGCTGCTGTCGATTGCCGACTCGCCGCATTCGCGCGACGAATTGTTGATCAGGGCGCGTAAACAGGCGCAACACGCGGAGGTCGTCGGCTATGTGGTTTGACCGTTTGTTACAAGGCACTATCGACACCTTCCTGATGGTGGGCGTGTCATCGCTCATCGCGTTGCTGCTGGGCATCCCGCTGGCGGTGATTCTGGTCACCAGCTCCAAAGGCGGTATCTACCAGGCGCCGGGATTGAATCGCGTCCTGGGCGGTTTCGTGAACCTGTTTCGCTCGATTCCCTTTCTGATTCTGATGGTGGCGCTGATTCCCTTTACCCGGCTGATCGTCGGCACGACGTACGGCGTCTGGGCGGCGGTGGTGCCGCTGACCATCGCCGCCACGCCGTTCTTCGCCCGCATCGCCGAGGTCAGCCTGCGCGAAGTCGATCACGGTTTGATCGAAGCCGCCCAGGCCATGGGCTGCCGACGCTGGCACATTGTCTGGCACGTGCTGTTGCCTGAGGCGCTGCCGGGCATCGTCGGCGGCTTCACTATCACGCTGGTGACGATGATCAACTCTTCAGCGATGGCCGGCGCAATTGGCGCGGGCGGCCTGGGCGACATTGCTTATCGCTACGGCTATCAGCGCTTCGACAGCCAGGTGATGCTGACCGTGATTGTGCTGCTGGTGGTGTTGGTGGCGGTGATCCAGCTGGGCGGTGATCGGCTGGCGCGGGGTTTGAACAAACGCTGAGTGGGTTATATTCACGGCATCAAATGCCTGGAACGACCCGCCATGAAACTCGCACCGCAGGATCTCGCGCAAATCACCGAGACCACCGTTGGCCACTACAACCAGGTGGCCGACGCGTTCCGCGAAGGCACCCGCGACCACGACGTCAGCCAGAACATCGCCGCGCTGTTGCGGCATATAGAAAGTCAGGCGCCGTGGCAGATTCTCGATTTCGGCTGCGGGCCAGGCCGCGACTTGAAGACCTTTACCGCCATGGGCCACATCGCCGTCGGTTTGGACGGCTCGGAGCGCTTCGCCGAAATGGCCCGCGCCGAAACCGGTTGCGAAGTCTGGCAGCAGAGCTTTCTCGAACTGAATCTTCCCGCAGAACGCTTCGACGGCATCTTCGCCAACGCCGCGTTGTTCCACGTCCCCAAGCAGGAACTGCCACGGGTGCTGCAACAGCTGCACGCCACCCTGAAACCCGGCGGCGTCCTCTTCAGCTCCAATCCCCGTGGCGAAAATAGCGAAGGCTGGAACGGCCCGCGCTATGGCTCCTATCACGATCTTGAAGCCTGGCGCGCACTGCTGACCGAGGCCGGATTCAAAGAGTTGGAATATTACTACAGACCCCAAGGCCTGCCGCTGGAGCAGCAGCCGTGGCTGGCGAGTGTTTGGCGGCGGGGATGAAGACGACAATGTCAGGGTTGTTTTGTAGTAAGTCAGCGGCGTACACTTGGCGTCATGATTTTTATCGAAACCCCTATATTTACCAGGCGCGCCAAAGAGATGCTGGACGACGCGTCCTTGACCAGCCTCCAGAATATTCTGGCGCTTAATCCTTCGTCAGGAGACATGATTGAAGGCACGGGTGGGATTCGAAAAATCCGGGTAGCTGCAAAAGGACATGGCAAACGAGGCGGCGCCAGAGTCATTTATTACCACTTCGTCTCAGCCTCTCAGATCGCCTTGTTGATGATCTACCCTAAAAATGAACAGCAAGACCTGACAGCCGACGAACGCAAGGCGTTAAAAGCTGTGGTCGAGCACTGGAGATAACGATGAGCAAGCTCTTCGAAGAACTGATGGAAAGCGTCCACCAGATGGACGAGATTGTTCGCGGTGAACGCCAGCCCTCACGCGAGTTCACAGTCGACGCCATGCAGATCAAGGCGATACGTAAAGCCACAGGGCTTTCGCAGGCTAAATTCGCCGCAATCATTGACGTGCAATTGGGCACGCTCCGCAATTGGGAACAGGGTCGTCGCGAACCTACCGGCCCCGCTAAAGCCCTGCTCAAAGCCATACACAATGACCCGGTTCATGTCCTGAACGCATTGGCAGATTGAAGCTGCCCAACTCCATTCATACCCGTATCTTCAGGCAATAAAAAACCGCCCCGAAGGGCGGTTTCTATTCAGCCAATCCGAATCTTACAACTTCGGACCCGCTGCCTTGATTGCGTCGCTCACTTCAAACTTCTTGAAGTTTTCGATGAACAGGCCGGCAAGTGCCTTGGCCGATTCGTCGTAGGCAGCCTTGTCAGCCCAGGTGTTGCGCGGGTTGAGCAGGTTGGTTTCAACGCCCGGTACGGCCAGCGGCACGTCGAGGTTGATGGTGTCCAGGTGTTCAGTGGCTGCGCCGATCAGCGCGCCGCTCTGGATGGCTGCGATCACGCCACGAGTGGTCGGGATGTTGAAGCGTTTGCCGACGCCGTAGCCGCCGCCGGTCCAGCCAGTGTTGACCAGGTAAACCTTGGAGCCGAAGCCGCGGATGCGCTTGATCAGCAGCTCGGCGTATTCGCCAGCCGGACGCGGGAAGAATGGCGCGCCGAAGCAGGTGGAGAAGGTCGACTTGATGCCGCTGCCCGAACCCATTTCAGTGGAGCCCACCAGCGCGGTGTAACCCGACAGGAAGTGGTAAGCCGCTTGTTCTTCGCTGAGGATCGACACTGGCGGCAGAACGCCGGTCAGGTCGCACGTCAGGAAGATCACAGCGTTAGGCTCGCCGCCGAGGTTCAGCGGAGCGCGTTTTTCGATCAGTTCACGCGGGTAAGCGGCGCGGCTGTTCTGGGTCAGGCTGTCGTCGGCATAGTCGGCTTTCTTGGTGACCGGGTCCAGGACCACGTTTTCCAGGACCGCGCCGTGCTGGATGGCTTTCCAGATGACAGGCTCGTTCTTCTCGGAGAGGTCGATGCACTTGGCATAGCAACCGCCTTCGATGTTGAACACCACGCCAACGCCCCAGCCATGTTCGTCGTCGCCGATCAGGTAACGGCTTTCGTCAGCCGACAGGGTGGTTTTGCCGGTGCCGGACAGACCGAAGAACAACGTCACGTCGCCCTCTTCGCCCATGTTTGCCGCGCAGTGCATTGGCAGCACGTCGACCGCTGGCAGCAGGAAGTTCTGTACCGAGAACAGCGCTTTCTTCATTTCACCGGCGTAACGCATGCCGGCGATCAGCACTTTCTTGGCGGCGAAGTTGATGATCACGGTGCCGTCGGAATTGGTGCCGTCACGCTCTGGCTCGCAGACGAACCAAGGGGCGTTCTGGATCTGCCACTCGTCCTTGCCGCCAGCGTTGTACTGTTCAGGGTTGATGAACAGGCAGCGGCCGAACAGGTTGTGCCAGGCAGTTTCAGTGGTCATCTTGACCGGCAGGTAGTGCGCCGGATCAGAGCCTACATGAACGTGGGAAACGAAGCTTTCGCGCTCGCCCAGGTAGGCGGCAACGCGGTCCCACAAAGCGTCGAACTTGTCCGCCGGAAACTTGCGGTTGATAGGGCCCCAGGCGATAGCGTCCTGGGTGCTCGGCTCTTCAACAATGAAACGATCAACCGGCGAGCGGCCAGTACGATGGCCTGTTTTCACAACCAGAGCGCCAGTATCGGAAAGTTCGCCTTCGCCGCGGGCAAGAGCTTCCTTGACCAGTTCGTCGATGCTCAGATCGGTGTACACAGCGTTATTGGTTTGCGTCATGAGGGTCCCCGTCGGCCAGTGGCCGAGTGCTCCAAACGGTTTTGTAGTAAAAAAACAACCACTACTACAGCGGAAAAGTGGGCCGGATTATGCCAGAAAAGCCTAAAAAAAGTAGGGTCCTCCTGTCAGAAGAACGACACCATGGCTCCAGGCGTGTCACAACGTGGTTACGTGCCTGTTTAATGACGCGTATCAGAGGGCGAATCCACACCGCCGCCCGCGAACAACTGCGCAATGTCGGTCGCATCGAACAAATAGCGCTCGTTGCAGAACTGACAATCGATCTCCACCGCGCCGTTGTGCTCGATAACCAACTGCTGCGCATCTTCCAGCCCGAGACTGACCAGCGCGTTGGCCGAGCGCTCTCGCGAACAGCTGCAACGGAAGCAGATCGGTTGCATCTCGAACATCCGCACCGGGTCCTGGTGAAACAGGCGATGCAGCACGGTTTCGTTGTCCAGGCTGATCAACTCTTCGGCCGTCAAGGTGCTGGCCAGCGTGGTGACGTGCTCCCAACTGGCGTTACGCTCTTCCGGCTCGGTCATGCGTGCGGCGGGCAACTGCTGCAACAACAGGCCGCGGGCGCGATGGCCGTCGGCGCGTAGCCAGAAACGCGTGCCAAGCTGCTCCGACATCACGAAATAGCTGGAAAGACTGTCAGCCAGGTCCACGCCGTCCAGGGCCACGATGCCTTGATAGCGCTTGCCCTGGCGGGGATCGACCGTCAGGGTCAGCGAGCCGTCGGGCATCAGGTCCTGCAGGCCTGCGCCAGGCGCGATCAGCGACTCATCGTAGCGCGCGATGCCACGCAGCTCGCGCTCGTTGGAGCATTCGACCATCAACAGCGGCACGGCACCGCTGGAACGCGCCTGAAGAATCAGCAGACCTTCAAATTTCAATGTTCCTACCAGCAACGCGGCAGCGGCCAGCAACTCGCCGAGCAACTGCGCGACGGGCTCCGGGTATGGATGCTTGGCGAGAACTTCAGCATAGCTGCGTTCCAGCGCAACGAGCTCGCCGCGCACGTCGGTCTCTTCGAAGATGAAGCGCTGGGTGTAGTCGATATCCGGTAAATCATGCATAGGGAAAGAGGTATCTGAAGGATGACAGAATGATGGCAAGCGTCTATGAGGCGCCAAAGCGCTGTTTCGCATGTGAGTAGTGCGACTTGCCATGTCGGATAAGAGGCATTTTATGGGCTATCTTGCGCGCTTCCAAGTCATGCGTTTGAGTGTTGTGCGTGGCTGCCAGGTAATCTGTTGGGGCAGAGCTTGCCCGCGAAGAACCCTGACGCGGTGAGTCTGGCTCACCGAGGCGTCTGATTCGCGGGCGAGCTTCGCTCCAGCAGGGACTCAATCGTCATTACTTGAACCACGGAACTGAAACAGCTGCCGACGCTGCTTCTTGCTGGGCTTGCCATCGGTGCTCATGCCCAGGTTGCCTGCCTTGCGTTGTGCGGCGGCATTTTCCCGTTTGGCGACGCTTTCCGGCGTTTCGCTGTACAGGGTCTGCGCTTCCGGCGCGCCGCGCCGCACGGTCGAAAGCGCCTGCACCACCACCGTTCGCTCCTCAAAACCGATGCGCACCAGAATCTCGTCGCCGATGTGCGGTTCCTTGCCGGGCTTGCAACGCTCGCCCCGACAATGCACCTTGCCACTCTCGATAGCGGCTTTGGCAAGGGCACGGGTTTTGAAGAATCGCGCTGCCCACAACCATTTATCCAGACGAACTTTGTCGTCTTCTTCTGACTTTTGTGCCATATGAATTCCTCAACTAAGCCGTAGTCAGAACTGTACTACGTCAGGCGTCATCCGCCAGTAACAGGATTACTGGCGTGAAAACCCGTTTCTTCCGAATAGCCTTTTTCTCATGGAGCGCGATATGACTGAATTTCCTTCGTCATTGACCTCACCTAAAGTCGGCTGCGACGGCTGCAAAAACAGTCCGGAACTCGACTTTTCATTTGCATTCGCTTACCAGCCCATCGTGGATTTGCGCGACCAGTCGGTTTTTGCTCATGAGGCATTGGTGCGAGGCATCAATGGTGAAGGCGCGATGTCGGTGCTCAGTCAGGTGACCGACCAGAATCGCTATCGCTTCGATCAGCTGTGTCGCACGCACGCCATCGCTGGCGCCGCTGCGCTGGGCATGAACGAACGGCTGTCGATCAATTTTCTGCCCAACGCGGTCTATCGCCCGGAGCTGTGCATCCGCAGTACGCTGGAATCCGCCCGAGCCCATAACTTCCCGCTGGACCGTCTGATTTTCGAGACCATCGAAGCCGAACACCTCGATAACAATCGCCATTTGACCAATATTCTGCGTGAATACCGCGAATTCGGTTTCATGACGGCGATTGACGATTTTGGTGCCGGCTATTCAGGCCTGGGACTGCTGGCGGATTTTCAGCCCGACCTGATAAAACTCGACATGCATTTAATTCGAGATATTCACCGCGATCGCGTCCGTCAGGCTATCGTTCGTGGGGTTGTCACAATGTGTACGGAGTTGGGCGTTACAGTCATCGCCGAAGGCATCGAGTGTGCCGAAGAGCGTGACTTCCTCGCCGACTGCGGGATTTTTCTGATGCAAGGCTTCTGGTTCGCCAAACCTGCATTCAAAGCATTGGCCCAGGTTGATCCTGGTGTCTGGCAGACAGCGTAAGAAGTACGGAATCCCTTTTGAAAACATTTGATCACCTGACAGTTATCGGCCTGCGCGAGTGGGTGGCGCTGCCCGATTTGGGGGTAGCTGGCCTGCGGGCGAAAATCGATACCGGCGCGAGCACCTCAAGCCTGCACGCCACGGAAATCGAACCTTTCGAGCGCGAGGGCGAAAAATGGGTTCGCTTCAATGCTCACTTGGGAACGGTCGTTCAGTTGCGCCATCGCCGCTGCGAAGCGTTGCTGGTGGCGATGAAAACCATTAAAAGCTCCAACGGCCATGCGCAGGTCCGCTACGTCATTCGCACCACCCTGGCTTTGGGTGATCGCGTCTGGCCGGTGGAATTCACGCTGGCTTGCCGCAAAGCAATGCGCTATCGCTTGCTGCTCGGCTCCAACGCTTTGATCGACGGCCAGCTGGTCGTCAATCCCGGCATTACTTATGTTCAGGACAAGCCGGTTTTTCCGGCCTCGACTACCTCTGCCACAGGTGCTGCATGAAGATCGCTGTGCTGTCGCGTAACCCGCGTCTGTATTCAACCCGTCGTCTGGTCGAAGCTGGTATTGAACGCGGCCATGAGATGGTGGTGATCGACACCCTGCGCGCCTATATGAACATCGCCAGCCACAAGCCGCAGATTCACTATCGCGGCAAACCGCTGGAGGGTTTTGATGCGGTAATCCCGCGCATCGGGGCTTCGGTGACGTTTTATGGCTGCGCGGTGTTGCGCCAGTTCGAAATGATGGGTGTGTTCCCGCTCAACGAGTCGGTGGCCATCGCCCGCTCGCGGGACAAGCTGCGTTCCCTGCAATTGCTGTCCCGGCGCGGGATCGGTCTGCCGGTCACCGGTTTTGCTCACTCCCCGGATGATATTCCCGACCTGATCCAGATGGTCAACGGCGCGCCGCTGGTGATCAAAGTGCTGGAAGGCACCCAGGGGATCGGCGTCGTGCTCTGCGAGACGGCCACTGCTGCCGAGTCGGTGATCGAGGCGTTCATGGGCCTCAAGCAGGACATCATGGTGCAGGAATACATCAAGGAAGCGGGCGGCGCGGATATTCGCTGCTTCGTGGTCGGCGACAAGGTCATCGCCTCGATGAAGCGTCAGGCCAAACCGGGCGAGTTTCGCTCCAATCTGCACCGTGGCGGCAGCGCCAGTCTGATCAAGATCACCCCGGAAGAGCGCATGACCGCCATTCGCGCCGCCAAGGTCATGGGCCTGAGCGTCGCGGGCGTCGACATCCTGCGCTCCAATCACGGGCCGCTGGTGATGGAAGTCAATTCGTCACCGGGTCTGGAAGGCATCGAAGTCACCACCAGCAAGGACGTCGCCGGGATGATCATCGAATACCTGGAGAAAAACAGCGGCCCGCATATGACGCGGACTAAAGGGAAAGGCTGAACCGTAGGACCGGCTTTAGCCGGGAGGAATTCATTCATGCCGATGCAACTGCATCGGATGTCCTGGATTTATATGCTCCCGGCTGAAGCCGGTCCTACAGTCGGTGTCAAACAGCATCCCTGGGCAACATCAATCCCAGCGGCAAGCGCACGCGCGCCTCCAGCCCGCCACCTGAGCGATTACGCAGTTCCACATTGCCGCCATGCATGGCTGCGATGCGCTTGACGATGGCCAGGCCCAGGCCGGTGCCTTTGCCGCTGCGGGCACGATCGCCACGGATGAACGGATTGAAGATCACTTCCAGCTCCGAAGGATCGATACCCGTCCCGCGATCCAGCACGCTCAGCACCACGTAAGGCGCATTGGCATCGCCTGACACGTAAGCCGCCACTTCGATGCCGTTGCCCGCATGATGCATGGCATTGCCGATCAGGTTGTTCAGCAGGCGTTTCATCGACACCCGACGCAACGGGAACGGCGGGATGGGTTCCAGGCACAGGCGAATCTGTTCTTCCGAGAGTTCCGGGTTGTTGTAGGGCGCAACCACTTCACGCACCAGGTCACTCAGGTCGACTTCTTCAATCTCTTCGTCACGGCCATCGCGGATAAACGCCAGGAATTGATCAAGGATGGCGTCCATGTCTTCGATGTCGCGCACCATGCCTTCGGTGAGTTCGTTTTCATCCGTCATCAATTCCAGCGACAGCCGCAGGCGGGTCAGCGGCGTGCGCAGGTCATGGGAAACCCCGGCCAGCATCAGTTCCCGCTCCTGACCCGCCTGTTCGACGTCCTCGGCCATCTGATTGAAGGCCCGGTACACTTCGGTCATCTCGCTGGGCGTATCGCTCACCGGCAGGCGCACACTGCGGCCTTGGCCGAGTTGGCGGGCGGCGAAGACCAGGCGTTTGAGTGGCTGATTGAGTTGCCGGACGAAAATCCACGCGGACGCCGTGGACAGCAATCCGATGGCCAGGAACCAGCCCAGCACGCTCCAGATTTTCTGTCCGCGCAGTGGATGCGGGTACAGCGGCACTTTCAGCCAGCCGTCACCCAGACTCGGCGCACGCACCCACAGGGCGGGCGGTGCATGGACACGCAAACGGACTTCAGTGTCAGCCCCCAGCTCGGCCTGCATCTGGCGCTGATAGATTTCGCTGTACGGCCAGTGCTGCTCGCCTTCCGGTACGCCGCCGCCCACCACACGGATCAGGCCTGCGGCGTCGGCAATGGCTTCGCGGTCGTCTTCGTTGGCCGCCCAATAAGCACGCAAGGTCAACGCCACGCCGTGGCTGTATTGCCGATCGACCAGCACGTCCTCGTTCATCAGCAGGTAAACCAGGGTCAACGCCTTGGAAAACAGCACGACGATGAGCACCAGCCAGAGGGTGCGGGAGAAAAAACTTTGCGGAAACCAGAGCGGGGTTTTCATAACTGCAGCTATACACTTTGCAGGGCGAGCCAGGCTCGCAGGGTTTGCGAATCGCGAATGGTGTCAAACGCAGAAACGCGAAAACCAAAACGTCGATAACCCCTTCAAGGGTTATCGACGTGACTGGCAACGGCTTCGAGTGGCTGACGCAAGCCGATTATCGATTACCGGCGCCATCTGGAACGAATACATAACCAACACCCCAAACCGTCTGGATGTAGCGTGGCTTGGACGGGTCCGGCTCGATCAGGCGGCGCAGACGGGAAATCTGCACGTCAATCGAACGCTCCAGAGCATCCCACTCCCGGCCACGGGCCAGATTCATCAGCTTGTCGCGGGTCAATGGTTCGCGGGCATGCATCACCAGTGCCTTGAGCACGGCAAACTCACCGGTGGTCAGCATATGCACTTCTTCGCCACGCTTGAGTTCGCGGGTGGCCAGCGACAGCTCGTAATCGCCGAAGCTGACCGACTCGTCTTCACTGCCCGGCGCACCTGGGACCGGCGCAGCCTGACGACGCAGGACAGCCTTGACGCGGGCCATCAGCTCATCGGGGTTGAAAGGCTTGGCGAGGTAATCGTCAGCGCCCAGTTCCAGACCTTTGATACGGCTCAGCTCATCGCCCTTGGCGGTCAGCATGATGATCGGAACCTGATTGTTGGCGGCGCGCAGACGACGGCAGGCTGACAGGCCGTCTTCACCAGGCAGCATCAAGTCCAGAACCACAAGGTTGAACACCTCGCGCGCCAGCAGGCGATCCATTTGTTCGACGTTGGCCACGGCTCGGGCGCGATAGCCCTTGCTGGTGAAAAAACGTTCCAACAGGCTGCTCAATCCCGGATCGTCATCAACGATCAGGATTTTTTCGCCTTCAGCAGTTTGTGCAGTGCTGCTCATAGATGCTCCTTTGATCTCGGCGCGCATTATGGCGTAGCTGCTGTGATGCGCACCGTGTGCATTGTTAGCAGATTTTACCGGGGGCGCCACTGGCGGCTGTTTTCCAGCGCAAATAGAGCGGTTTGATCGGCTAATCCCCTAATCGGGCAACGCTGGGTATAATGCGCCGCCCTTGAAGTCAGGCAACGCCTGAACATGGCAGTTCGACAGTATTTTGTAAAAGTCGGCAAGCAAGGCTGTTTTTAACGCTGCATCACGCGCGAAGCCCGCAGCCACTTTATATGCTCACAAACTCCAGGTGGTCTTATGGACAGCATCAACAGTCGCATCGCCGAAGAACTCGGTGTCCGCCCGCAACAGGTCGCAGCGGCCGTAGCGCTACTGGATGAAGGCTCGACAGTGCCCTTCATTTCCCGCTACCGCAAGGAAGTGACCGGCAGCCTCGATGACACGCAATTGCGTCATCTTGAAGAGCGCCTGCGCTACCTGCGTGAACTCGACGAACGGCGCATCAGTATCCTTGCCAGCATCGAAGAGCAAGGCAAGCTGACCCCTGAACTGGCCCGCGATATCAAACTCGCCGACACCAAGACCCGCCTCGAAGATTTGTACCTGCCTTACAAGCAAAAACGCCGCACCAAAGGCCAGATCGCCCTCGAAGCCGGCCTTGGCGAACTGGCTGACGGCCTGTTCAACGACCCGAGCCTGACGCCGGAGACCGAAGCTGCGCGCTTCGTGGACGCCGAAAAAGGTGTCGCCGATGTCAAAGCCGCGCTGGAAGGCGCCAAGTACATCCTCATGGAGCGCTTCGCCGAAGACGCGACCTTGCTCGACAAGCTGCGCAGTTTCCTCAAGCAGGAAGCGGTGATCAGCGCCCGTGTCGTGGCCGGCAAGGAAGAAGAAGGCGCCAAGTTCCGCGATTATTTCGAACACGATGAACCGCTCAAAAGCATGCCGTCGCACCGCGCGCTGGCGATTTTTCGCGGTCGCAACGAAGGTTTCCTCAGCTCGGCGATGAAGGTCGGCGAAGAACTGCCGGGCGCCATGCACCCTTGCGAAATGATGGTCAGCGAGCGTTTCGGCCTGCAAAACCAGAACCGTCCTGCCGACAAATGGCTGGGCGAAGTGGTGCGCTGGACCTGGAAGGTCAAGCTCTACAGCCATCTGGAAACCGACCTGTTCGGCGAACTGCGCGAAGGCGCGGAAACCGAAGCGATCAATGTCTTCGCTCACAACCTGCACGACCTGCTGCTCGCCGCTCCGGCCGGCCCGCGCGCTACTCTGGGGCTTGACCCGGGCCTGCGCACCGGTTGCAAGGTCGCGGTGGTCGATTCCACCGGCAAGATGCTGGACTACGCCACGGTTTACCCGCACGTGCCGAAGAACCAATGGGATCAGACCATCGCCGTGCTGGCCGCGCTGTGCGCCAAGCATTCGGTGGACCTGATCGCCATCGGCAACGGCACGGCCAGCCGTGAAACCGACAAGCTCGCCGCCGAACTGATCAAAAAATACCCAGGCCTGAAAATGACCAAGGTCATGGTCTCCGAAGCGGGCGCTTCGGTGTATTCGGCGTCGGAACTGGCCGCCAAGGAATTCCCGGATCTGGACGTATCGATCCGTGGCGCGGTGTCCATCGCCCGTCGCTTGCAGGATCCACTGGCTGAATTGGTGAAGATCGATCCAAAATCCATCGGTGTCGGCCAATATCAGCATGATGTTTCGCAGCTCAAGCTGGCCCGTGGCCTGGACGCCGTGGTCGAAGATTGCGTGAACGCCGTTGGCGTCGACGTGAATACCGCTTCGGTGGCCCTGCTGGCGCGGATTTCCGGTCTCAACACCACGCTGGCGCAGAATATCGTCGCGCACCGCGATGAGAACGGCGCGTTCAAGTCCCGTGCGGCGCTGAAGAAAGTCCCGCGTCTGGGCGAAAAAACCTTCGAACAAGCAGCCGGTTTCCTACGAGTGATGAACGGCGATAACCCGCTGGATTCGTCGGCGGTTCACCCGGAAGCCTATCCGCTGGTCAAGCGCATCGCTGCCGAGACTGACCGTGATATCCGCTCCCTGATTGGCGACGCCAGCTTCCTCAAGCGTCTGGACCCGAAGAAATACACCGACGAAACCTTCGGTCTGCCAACCGTGACCGACATCCTGCAAGAGCTGGAAAAGCCGGGCCGCGATCCACGTCCGGAGTTCAAGACCGCCGAGTTCCAGGAAGGCGTTGAAGATTTGAAGGACCTGCAATTGGGCATGATTCTCGAAGGCGTTGTGACCAACGTCACCAACTTTGGTGCGTTCGTCGATATCGGCGTGCATCAGGACGGTCTGGTGCATATTTCGGCGCTGTCCGAGAAATTCATCAAGGATCCGCGTGAAGCGGTGAAAGCGGGCGACGTGGTCAAGGTCAAGGTCATGGAAGTGGACATCCCGCGCAAACGCGTCGGATTGTCGATGCGCATGGGCGACACGCCGGGCGAGAAAATCGACGGCGCTCGCGGCGCACGGCCAGGCTCGGCCCCGCGTCAGCAGCAGAGCAGCGCGCCCCGCAAGGAAACCCAGGCAGCAGCCCCGGCCAATAACGCCATGGCTTCGCTGTTCGCCAACGCCAAACAACTGAAGAAGCGCTGATGGACATTCCTGAAGGCCTTACCGAGAGCGCGTATTTTCGCGCCATCGGCTGCCAGTTGCGGCGCCTTGACATCGGCGTTGCCGAAGTGGCGCTGCCGCTGGAGCCGCACCTGCGCAATCGCGGCAACGTGATGCACGGCGGCGCGATTTTCAGCCTGGTCGATATCGCCATGGGCCTGGCTTGCTCCAGTTCCCACGGCTTTGAT
Source organism: Pseudomonas sp. CFII64 (assembly GCF_000416235.1). GTDB lineage: Bacteria > Pseudomonadota > Gammaproteobacteria > Pseudomonadales > Pseudomonadaceae > Aquipseudomonas. The sequence continues at coordinate 25,252 of NZ_ATLO01000049.1, forward strand.
CAGCGCAGCGCGACCATCGAATGCAAAATCAACTACGTGCGCGGGGTCGCCGACGGCGAAGTCCTGTGCATCGCCAAGGTGCTGCACGCGGGGCGTCGCACGCTGGTCGTCGAAGCCGAAGTGGTCCAGGGCGACAAACTGGTCGCAAAAGCACAAGGCACGTTCGCTGTGCTCTAGCTGTCACCCCCGGATTTGAGTTAATTTCGGCGTTGCGAAAGCGGCGCCGGAATTTTCCGGGTTCGCTGTGGCCAGAATGGGCAACGGGTAATGGCGTTTTCGAACCAGGCTCTGCATGAACAGGCTCTGTATGAAATAGTGACAGGGCGCAAAACCAGGCGACAACGCCAGTTCCCACCTCACCCTTGTACACCGGCATGTCCACCCCCATATTGGGGCGACTGACGCGTGAAGGAATCCAACTTGAGCGAACTTCTCAACCGCCGCCTGGCTTTGCTTGGCGAGCGCACTAACCTCTCCCTGCTGGAGCAATGCCTGCACGGTATAGAGCGTGAATGCCTGCGCGTGACCGGCGAAGCACGCCTGGCCCAGACGCCGCATCCTGAAGAACTGGGTGCTGCGCTGACCAACGGCCTGATCACCACTGACTATTCCGAGTCGCTGCTGGAGTTCATCACGCCCGCGCTGGCGGATCCGGCGGCTACCCTGGAAAGCCTCGACAAGATTCATCGGTTCGCCTACAGCAAGCTGGGCAGCGAGTTCCTCTGGAGCCCGTCGATGCCTTGTCCGTTGCCCGCCGAAGAAGACATTCCGATTGCCTATTACGGCACCTCGAATATCGGCAAGCTCAAGTACGTGTATCGCAAAGGCCTGGCCCTGCGGTACGGCAAGACCATGCAGTGCATCGCCGGGATTCACTACAATTTCTCGCTGCCCGAAGCGGTCTGGCCGCTGCTCAAGCAAACCGAGCAATTCGAAGGCAGCGCTCGCGAGTATCAGTCGCATTCCTACATTGCGCTGATCCGTAACTTCCGCCGCTACAGCTGGTTGCTGATGTACCTGTTCGGCGCCTCGCCGGCCCTGGATGCGGGTTTCCTGCGCGGGCGCGCGCATCAGCTGGATCAGTTCGATGCCGACACGCTGTATCTGCCCTACGCAACCAGCTTGCGCATGAGCGATCTGGGTTATCAAAGCAACGCCCAGGCGGGTCTGACGCCTTGCTACAACGATCTGCTGAGCTACACCGACAGCCTGCGCAAAGCGGTGGCAACGCCCTACGCGCCGTATGTCGAAATCGGCACCCACAAGGACGGCGAGTGGATTCAACTCAACACCAACGTGTTGCAGATTGAAAACGAGTACTACTCCAACATTCGCCCCAAACGCGTGACCTATTCGGGCGAGCGTCCGATTCAGGCGCTGGTTGCCCGTGGCGTGCAATACGTTGAAGTGCGCTGCCTGGACATCAACCCGTTCCTGCCGACCGGCATCGACCTGCAGCAATCGCGCTTCATCGATGCGTTCGTGCTGTATTGCGCCCTGCAGGAAAGCCCCCAGCTGGCCAATAACGAGTGCAACAACGCTGCGTCGAACTTCCTGACCGTGGTCAAGGACGGCCGCCGTCCGGGCCTGGAATTGAATCGCAATGACAGCACCATCGACCTGAAAGCCTGGGCCACCGAGCTGCTGGAGAAGATCAAGCCGATTGCGCTGCTGCTCGACGAAGCACAAGGCACTGACGAACACATCAAGTCGATCGCGGCGCAGCAATCGAAGGTCAACGACTCGTCCCAAACCCCGTCGGCCAAGGTGCTGGCAAGCATGACCGAGCACAAGGAAGGCTTCACCGCATTCTCGATGCGCCAGAGCCAGCTGCATGCCGAGTATTTCCGCAGCAATCCGCTGAGCGTCGAGGAACAATCGAACTTCGAAACCCTGGCCCGAACCTCCATCGCCGAACAGGCCGAGCTGGAACAGACCGAAGAAGTCGTAGATTTCGATACGTTCGTTGGGGCTTATCAAGCGAGCATCCTGCGGATCAGTAACTGATCGGTGCTATTCCCCTGTTGGAGAGGCTTAGCCGTAGGAGCGACCGTAGGAGCGACCGTAGGAGCGACTTTAGTCGCGAGAGCACGAGAGCACGAGAGCACGAGAGCGCCAATTGCCCTCCCGGCTAAAGCCGGTCCTACACCAGGCCTCGCTCCAACAAGGTGACGTTCGATTCTCACTGCCCACAGTCAGCGCGCTTGTGTCTCGACATGCTTCGCCGCTTCGGCCATCGACAGCCAGCTCTGCCTGGCCCGGGCAAAATCCTTGGTCTGCCTCATGCCGACAAAAAACTCGATGGTGTCCTGGGCAGTGTCATGGAAGCTGACGCACTCGAGTTCTACAAGCCGATGATCCGTCAACGCAACGAACAATTGCGCCATCCTACGAGGCGTAAACACCCAGCAGTGCACGTCGTGATAGGCATTTGTGCTGAGGATCTGCTGTGCAATATTTTGCGCATCCCTGAGCGTGTGATGGCGTTCTAGCGTTCCAGGCTCGATCTGTGAACGCCACGCCTTCGCTCCGTCCAGCTTGACCACATTAAGCACGTAATCCATCACGATATGCGCCATGGGGAAGCGCGCCTTCACCAGATCCGCATACAGCACGTCGGATAGTCGGGTCGTGGCTCTGAGGTAGTCGAAGGTGAAACGCTTGTCGGGAACGACCAGTCGAATCTCACCGCCTTCATTGAGAATCGAGCACAGCTCATTGAGCCATCCGATCAGATTCGGAACATGCTCGATGACATGCGACGCTACTACGTAATCGACCGTTGTCCCGACGCTGTGTGCCAGCGTGCCTTCACCGAGGATCGCTGTTACGTCCACTATTTCGTCGATATCCACGTCCGGATCCTGGCGATACTTTTCCCTGAGCGCCTCGGTACTGGCGTGATCGGCGTAAATCACATTGTGTTCAGCGGCCTTGATGAAAGGGCGACACAGCGCGCCGATTTCAAGCCCCCGCTTGCCTTCTATCGATAGTCCGGATAACAGCTTTTTTGTGCGGTCCATGCGTTCTTCCTTGATGAGGGCCCGACGAAAATCTGCACAACAAGGATCGCAATGAATCGGGTGGGGTGATTTGGGTTTCAGCTAGAAACTGTAGACGGGAGATGAAGGGCAACGGCGGGCAAATGATGAGCGGCGGGGCTCAACACCTCCCGTTGGAGGGAGGATTGGCGTAGGACCGGATTTATTCGGGAAGGCGGCGGTCCAGCTGGCAGATTTGCATCTGCCGAACTGCCGCCTTCGGGAATGAATTCCCTCCTACAGGTTCACGATTGTCGTTTTTACAACGCCTTCTCGAAGATCTTCGAATTACGCTGATAGTTATAAAGCGACGCCCGGGCCGCAGGCATGCGTTCGACGGTGCTTGGCTCGAAGCCGCGTTCACGGAACCAGTGGGCGGTGCGGGTGGTGAGGACGAACAGGGTTTTCAGGCCCTGCTCCCGCGCACGGGTTTCGATGCGTTCGAGCAGTTCGTCGCCGCGACCGCCGTGGCGGTATTCCGGGTTCACCGCCAGACACGCCAGCTCGCCGGCATCCGAATCGGCAATGCGATACAGCGCCGCACAGGCGATGATCAGCCCCTCGCGCTCAACCACGCTGAACTGCTCGATCTCACGCTCCAGCACTTCGCGGGAACGGCGCACCAGAATGCCTTGCTCTTCCAGCGGCGTGATCAAATCCATCAGGCCGCCAACGTCTTCAATGGCCGCTTCGCGCACCAACTCGAATTGTTCCTGCGCCACCAGCGTACCGCCGCCGTCACGGGTGAACAGCTCGGTGAGCAGCGCGCCGTCTTCCACATAGCTGACGATATGGCTGCGCCCGACGCCGCCGCGACAGGCTTCGGCCGCCGCTTCCAGCAGCTCGGCCTGATAATTGGTGCCCAGACGCAGCATATGCGCCGGAACCTGTTGCGGCCGCAGCTCGCGCACCAGTCGCCCTTGCTCATCAAGCAAACCGGGCTCTTCACCGAACAGCAGCAGCTTGTCGGCGCCCAGATCGATAGCCGCGCGAGTCGCTACGTCTTCACAGGCGATGTTGAAAATCTCGCCGGTTGGTGAATAACCAATCGGCGACAACAGCACGATGTGGCGCTCATCCAGCAGGCGATTGATCCCTTTGCGGTCGATGCGGCGCACTTCGCCGGTGTGCTGGTAATCCACGCCTTCCAGCACGCCGATTGGCCGAGCCGTCACGAGGTTGCCGCTGGTGACCCGCAGCCGCGAGCCCTGCATCGGCGAGGCGGCCATGTCCATGGACAGGCGCGCTTCGATGTCCAGGCGCAGATGGCCGACCGCATCGATCACGCAGTCGAGGGTTTCGGCGTCGGTGATGCGCAGGTTGCGATGAAACTTCGGCGTCAGGCCTCGTGCCGACAGGCGGCTTTCGATCTGCGGGCGCGAACCGTGGACCAAGACCAGACGCACGCCCAGGCTGTGCAGCAGCACCAGGTCGTGGACGATATTGCCGAAATTGGGATGTTCAACGCCGTCGCCGGGCAACATCACGACGAAGGTGCGTTCCCGGTGAGCGTTGATATAAGGCGAAGCGTGGCGAAGCCAGTTGACGTACTCGTGCATAACCTTGGGAGCCTGCGAGAAAGATGGACGAAGGACAAAAACACTCACAACCGTGAAATGGTTATCGTCGGAACAGGCCTGGCAACACGCGCACTCTCCTTTTCTGGATGGTCAACAACGCCCGATTCATTGCGGGCTCAAGCAATAATGTTCGATCAACTGGCTCAATAGACGCACAGTAGGCTGCAAGCGTGACATTTCAAGGTATTCGCCCGGTTGATGCGCGCACGCAATGTCCCCAGGACCCAACACCAGCGTCTCGCAACCCAGGCGCTGAAAATAAGCCGCTTCGGTGCCGAATGCTACCGCCTCGGCACGATGTCCTGTAAGACGCTCGGCAACCCGCACCAGTTCCGCATCGGCGTCCTGTTCGAACGGCGGCGCCTCGGGAAACAGCGGCGCGTAGTCGATTTTCACCTGATGCAGCTCGGCCAGCGGCTCCAGCTTTTGCCGGATCGCCGCGCGCAACACGCTCGGGTCCATGCCCGGCAAAGGCCGCAGATCGAATTCCAGAGAGCATTGGCCGCAGATCCGGTTCGGGTTGTCGCCGCCATGGATGCAGCCGAAATTCAGGGTCGGCGTCGGCACGCTGAACTGCGGATTGCGGTATTGCTGCTGCCATTGCTGGCGCAGGACTTTAAGCTCGCTGATCGCATCGTGCATGGCTTCGAGTGCGCTGTGGCCCAGGCTCGGGTCGGACGAATGGCCGCTGCGCCCGAGAATATCGATGCGCTCCATCATCACGCCCTTGTGCAGGCGAATCGGCTTGAGCCCGGTGGGTTCGCCGATCACGGCTGCACGCCCCAGCGGCCGACCGGCTTCAGCCAGCGCCCGGGCGCCGGCCATCGAGCTTTCTTCGTCGCAGGTGGCAAGGATCAGCAGCGGTTGCTTGAAAGGCTTGTCCAGCAGCGGCTGCACGGCTTCGATGACCAGCGCGAAAAAGCCCTTCATGTCGCAGCTGCCCAGTCCGACCCAGCGGCCGTCAACTTCTGTCAGCTTCAAGGGATCGGTCTGCCACAACGCGCCGTCAAACGGCACGGTATCGCTGTGTCCCGCCAATACCAGCCCGCCGGGGCCGCTGCCGAAACTGGCCAGCAGATTGAATTTGCCCGGCGAGACCTGCTGGATATCACAGGCAAAGCCCAGATCCCCCAGCCAGGTGGCCAACAGATCAATGACCGCGCGATTGGACTGGTCCAGGGAAGGCTGCGTGCAGCTCACCGAAGGCGTGGCGATCAGGGCGGCAAACTGGTCTTTCATGGACGGCAAAGGCATCGATGATTCCTCAAGGCGGGTCAACACGCGATCCATCATAGGGCTATTGGGTGTTGGTAATAAACTGCAACGAGCTGATTGAACTGATCCGGGGGCGCACAGGCAATCGGTGGAGGGAACGGCCTATATCAAGCGTGGCGAAATTCCGCACTAACACTGTCGTGTTTTCACTCAAAGCGTATGCATTCCTTTGAGATAAAATGCCGCTCCCGTGGGCGTGAGTTATGTCATATTTTTCATCGCTGTCGATAGGCGCAGAAACCTACGATTTTTCACACCTTGAACCCTTCACTTTCGTTGTAGGAAGTCAGCTGGCGAAACGCGATCTGCGTGTCCACGTCACGTTCTCGACTCACTGTTTCAGCAGAGCCTATGACAACGCCAGCCACGGCCAAGGCGAGCCCATCATCGATCAAGGGACACCGCGACCGCGCTCTTTCTGCCAGACTCGGTATCGACTGTCCCACAAACTTCCAACTTTGATTAAAAGCCTTGAGCACCCCAAGGCGAAGGTCTGGGAAACGGCGGCCGAACGCAATTGGAGCTATTCGATTACCGTTGATGATCCCGCCGGGCCTTATCACGTATTTTTTGAAGTCCGCAGGGCTTCCCGAGAAAGACGTCAGTGGCAGGATCTGAACCTTGTGGTCGAGAGTGCTTATCACGAAGACAGCGCTAGAACGGGCCCCAGACTCAAGGGTTCAATGGTATTTGTTCTGCTGTGCGGCAAGATCTACCTGAATCAGCCGACGGCGACACAACGTTAGGAAAACGAAAAAAGGCGCCGGTTCAGGGCGCCTTTCTCGTATTCGGTAAAGCAGATCCGGACACCACTTTCGACCCGCCTTGCGCGAGTACGGCTTTCGCCGCTGGGAAGCGCTCAATCTCATCCGGTCAGTCGCTTCGAAGGCCCTACTTTAATCAGATTTGGCCCGCCAGGCAACAATCCTGGGTCGGGCTTAAGGTCGCTGCGAGTAATCAGTCGTAACGCCATACTCATCGCAGTATTGTTAGCGCCCAACAGTTTCATCCGGCCTGTTACCGGCCATGTCCTGTACACTGCACGACCTCAGCAGCCACGTGACAACAGGCTGCGCCCCCGTTTTTAGTTATCAGCGTCTGGATTCCCGGCCATGCAGAAAGAAACAGAAATCAAACTCCGCGTCAGCCGCGAAACCCTCGCTGCACTGCGCGAACACCCGTTGCTGAAGAAGCGCAACAAAAGTGGTTGGGAGCGTCTTGAGCTGTCCAACCAGTATTTCGACACGCCGGAGCGCGACCTGGCCAACGCCAAGGTTGCCTTGCGCCTGCGTCGTGATGGCGAGCAGATCATCCAGACCCTCAAGACGCGCGGGCAGAGCATTGCCGGCCTGTCGGAGCGCAACGAGTACAACTGGGATCTGCCCAAAGCCAAGCTGGACCTGAAAAAGCTTGATGGCGAATGCTGGCCGGAGCAACTGGCCGAGCTGGACAAAAAAACCATCAAGCCGCTGTTCACCACCGATTTCATCCGCGAGAAGGCGGAAATCGCCTGGGGCCGGGGCAAGGCCAAGGTGGTGATCGAAGCCGCACTGGATCTGGGCCAGGTCGTCGCGGGCAAGCAGAAAGAAGAAATCTGCGAGCTGGAGCTGGAATTGCGCGAAGGCGATCCGGCCGCGCTGCTGGAGCTGGCCGCCGAGTTGGCCCTGACCCTGCCATTGATGCCGTGCGATATCAGCAAGGCTGAGCGCGGCTATCGCCTGTTCGACGCCAACAGCTATTCCCTGAGCCTGCCGGCGCCGCAACTGCATGCCGAAATGCCGCTGGACGATGCTTACTCAGCGTTGGCCTGGCATCTGCTGGGCAGCAGTCAGCGTCTGGCCGAGCAATATCGCTTCAATGGCCATTGGCGCTTGTTGCAGGACTGGGTCGCGTTGCTGGTTGAATTGCGTTCGCTGACCGGCAGCCTCGGTCAGGCCGCGCCGCGCGCTTCCTCGGCCGAACTGCGCACAGCGCTGGATGCATTGCTGGAAGACTGGCGGCCGCTGGTGCAGGCCGGTCAGGAAGATGGCGATGTGCGCAATGCCGCTCACGAGCAGTTCCTGGAAGAAATGCAGGACACGCGCTGGGGTTTGTTCTCGCTGAACACCTCGCGTTGGTTGCTGACCCGCAGCTGGACCGTCGAACGCAACAACCGTGGCAATCGCCAGGGCGCTGCGCAGTTGGCCAGCTGGTTGCCGCGTTTGCTGGCTGACGAAGCGACTGCCTTGCAGTTGGGGCGTTATCAGCAGCAGCCGGAAGATCTTGCCGAGCAACTGCCGCGTATCGAGCGCATCCAGGCCTGGCTGCATCACGCCCGTGGCGCGCTGGATCTGCCGGAGCTGGATCGTCTGTACGGCGAGCTGAACAAGCTGGTGCAAGTGGCCGAACTGCCGATCAGCGACGAAGTGCTGGACGCTCGTGTGCAACAGACCATCGTCGTGTTCCAGAGCCGCGCCTGGAAAACCTTGTTGCGGTTGTAAGAAAAGCAAGGACCCGTAGGACCGGCTTTAGCCGGGAGCAGCATATCCACCATTGGGAATGCAGCGCTCCCGGATAAATCCGGTCCTACAGGATTTGCGTTCCCATTCAGAACGCGGGCTTCAAGCCCCCTGCTCCACCGACCCGATAAAGTTCGCCAGCTCTGGCGTGCGCGGGTTGGCGAAGAGGATCTTCGGGTCGCCCACTTCGTGCACTTTCCCTTGATGCATGAACACCAGCTTGTCGCCGACTTCACGGGCGAAGCGCATTTCGTGGGTGACCATGATCAGCGTCATGCCATCGGCCGCCAGTTGGCGCACCACGCCGAGCACTTCGTTGACCAGTTCCGGGTCCAGCGCCGAAGTGATTTCATCGCACAGCAGCACTTTGGGTGACATTGCCAGCGCCCGGGCAATCGCCACGCGCTGTTGCTGACCACCGGACAGCCGATCCGGGAAGGCATCGAATTTCTCACTCAGCCCGACCCGCTCCAGCATGCGTTTGGCCAGCTTGCGGGCTTCATCACGCGACACTTTCTGTACGACTTGCGGCGCGAGCATGACGTTTTCGCCGACGCTCAGGTGCGGAAACAGGTTGAACTGCTGAAAGACCATGCCGACTTTCTGCCGCAGCGTGCGCAGGTCTGCGCGCGCGGCATCCAGGTATTCGCCATCGACTTCGATAACGCCGTCATTGATCGATTCCAGGCCGTTCAGGGTGCGCAACAGCGTGCTTTTGCCCGAACCGCTGCGACCGATGATTGCCACGACCTGGCCTTCTTCCACGGAAAGGTCGATGCCCTTGAGAACGTGGTGGTCGCCGTAATATTTATGCAACGCGGAAATTCTAAGCAGAGGCATGCAGTCTCCTTTCCAGATAGCGGGCACTGAGCGACAAGGGGTAACAAAGCATGAAATAACCCAACGCGACGAAGCCGTAGACCAGAAATGGCTGGAACGTCGCGTTGGCGAGCATGCCGCCGGTTTTAGTCAGTTCGGTAAAGCCGATGATCGAAGTAACGGCCGTGCCTTTCACGACCTGCACCGAGAAGCCCACGGTCGGCGCGACGGCAATGCGTAGCGCCTGGGGCAGGATCACGTAGCGCAGCTGTTCCAGCGGTGACAGCGCGAGGCTCGCCGACGCTTCCCACTGGCCATTGGCAATCGACTCGACACAGCCGCGCCAGATCTCAGCCAGGTACGCGCTGGTAAACAAAGTCAGGGCCAAAGCGGCTGCGGCCCAAGGTGAAATGTCGAAACCGATCAGCGCCACGCCGAAAAACACCAGAAACAGCTGCATCAACAGTGGCGTGCCCTGAAACAGCTCGATGTAGACCTTGGCCAGCACTCGCGGCGCATTGAGCTTCGAAATACGCATCCACATGACCAGCAAGCCAATCACACCGCCGCCGATGAACGCCACCAAAGACAGCGCCAGCGTCCATTGCAGGCCGGTGAGCAGATTGCGCACAACATCCCAAAGGGTGAAATCCATCAGCCTTTCCTCGATATATAGCGACGCCCGATCCACGCCAGCAGCTGGCGGATCAGCAACGCCATGCACAGGTAGATCACCGTGGTGATGATGTACGTCTCGAAGGAGCGGAAATTGCGCGACTGAATGAAGTTGGCAAAGAAGCTCAGTTCTTCCGTGGCGATCTGCGAACAGACCGCCGAGCCGAGCATCACGATGATGATCTGGCTGCTCAGCGCGGGCCAGACCTTGCCCAGCGCCGGAATCAGCACCACGTAGCGGAACGCCTCGAAGCGCGTCATCGCCAGCGCCGCTGCGGCTTCCAGCTGACCTCGAGGAATCGCCTGAATGCCGGCGCGGATGATTTCCGTCGAGTAGGCGCCGAGGTTGATCACCATCGCCAGGATCGCCGCCTGCCATTCGGAGATCTGGATACCCAGCGACGGCAGGCCGAAGAAGATGAAAAACAGCTGCACCAGGAACGGCGTGTTGCGGATCAGCTCGACATACACCCCGAAAATCGCCGAGAACGGCTGGATTTTCCAGGCCCGCACGATAGCGCCAATGATGCCCAGGCCAACCCCGAGCACCGTGCCGATGGCAGTCAATTCCAGGGTGAACAGCGCGCCTTTCAGCAGCAGATCAACGTTTTGCAGAACCGGTACAAAGTCGAAGTGATACGCCATTGGCTGATCCCTGAGGCTTTAATGAACAGAAGCAGAGACAGCGATCAGAGGTCAGCTGGCAAAGGTTGCTTGAGCCAGGTTTGCGAATTTTTTTCCAGCGCGCCGTCTGCCTTGGCGGTATTGAGGATCTCGTTGACCTTGCCCAGCAGCTCTGGCTGATCCTTGTTCACACCGACGTAAACCGGGGAATCCTTGAGTTTTACTTTCAGCTCGGGGATGCGCTTGGGGTTCTTCTCGCTGATGGCGACCATCACCACGTTGCCGCTGGCGATCAGGTCGGTCTGGCCCGCGAGGTAAGCCGCGATGGTCGAATTGTTGTCTTCGAAGCGCTTGATAGTGGCTTCCTTGGGCGCAACAGCACTCAGCTCGATGTCTTCGATGGCGCCGCGCGTCACGCTGATGGTTTTGCCTTTCAGATCATCGATGGTCTTGATCGACGCTTCAGGTGGGCCGAATACCGCCAGGTAGAAAGGGGCGTAGGCGCGGGAGAAGTCGATGACCTTCTCGCGATCCGGGTTCTTGCCGAGGCTGGAGATCACCAGATCAACCTTGCCGGTGGTCAGGAACGGGATGCGGTTGGTGCTGTTGACCGGGGTCAGTTCCAGTTTCACTTTCAACTGGTCTGCCAGCAGCTTGGCGGTATCGATGTCCAGGCCGCGGGGTTTCATGTCGGTGCCTACCGAGCCGAACGGCGGGAAGTCCTGCGGAACGGCGACTTTCAGCGTGCCACGGGAAATCACGTCGTCCAGGCCATTGGCATGAGCGGGAGTCTGGCTGAGTACGAGGCTGGCAAACAGGGCAGTGAGCAGGGCGCTGTAACGCTTGGTCATGGGAAGACTCCGAGTCGGACGAGAGATTGTTCGGCAATGCTGGTAGCGATTGCACAGGCCATGCCATCCAGTGAAATGCGACCCAAACCTGTGGGTTGCAGCGTGTTTTTGGTCTTACTGGTCTGAACAGTTGCAGGGCCGGCCGCACTGCTTTAGCGCGCCTCCAAGCCCCGCCGCCCCAGGCCTGGGCGTTGCTTGCCTGATCGTGAAGATGGCTATAAAAGGAGGTTCTACTGGACTGACTGGCCTGAACAGTGATGCCGCATAGCCCAATCGCCGTACCCGAATCCGCGTTGCGGGCCATTCGCAAATTGATTGCCGAGCAAGGCTATGCGCCGGGCGACAGCCTGCCCTCGCAGCGCGATCTTGCGGTGTTGCTCGGCGTCAGTCGCGCTTCGTTGCGTGAGGCGTTGTCGTCGCTCAGCGCGTTGGGCGTGGTCAGCGTGCAGCCAGGCAAGGGCGTATTCGTGCAGAAGATTTCTGAACCAGAACAGCGCACGAGCGGATTTTCCTGGCCTTTCGATGCACACATTTCACCAGCCGATACGTTTCAGCTGCGTTATGCCCTGGAAGGCTTCGCCGCCGGACTGGCCGCCGTGACCCTGACGGCCGACGAGCGTGACGTGCTGGAGGATAACGTCGAGGCCATGCGCCTGGAGCTGCGCGCCGGTGATTTCGAAGCGGCGTCGCGACTGGATTTCGAGTTTCACCGGCACATCCTCGTCGCCAGCGGCAATCAGGCCATGCTGGGTATCGTGACCGCCGGCGCGGATATCTTTCTGGAAAGCCAGAAGATGCCATTCATTCGCGCTTCAAGGGCCATGGAAACCTGGCAGGAACACCGCAAGATCCTCCGAGCGCTGGCCCGTCACGCCTCAGGCCCGGCCCAGAAAGCCATGCACGAACACATCCGCGGCGCGGCGCTACGCACCGGAATCGTGTTTGTGTCGCCTTCAAACTGAGCGGCGCTATAACCAGACTGATGGACAGCTATAGCCAGACTCAATGACGTCTGGCTTCCTGAACGGGGCAAGGCCCGCTATGATGGGCCACGTTTTTTAGCCTACTAACTCGGAGAACTCCATGAGTAGCGACCTTATCAAGCACGTCAGCGACGCCAGCTTCGAAGCTGACGTCCTCAAGGCTGAAGGTGCTGTACTAGTTGATTACTGGGCTGAGTGGTGTGGCCCTTGCAAAATGATTGCCCCGGTTCTGGATGAAATCGCCGAAACCTACAAAGGCAAACTGACCATCGCCAAGCTGAACATCGATGAAAATCAGGAAACTCCCGCCAAGCATGGCGTGCGTGGTATCCCGACGTTGATGCTGTTCAAGAATGGCAACGTCGAAGCCACCAAGGTTGGCGCGCTGTCGAAGTCTCAGCTGCAAGCGTTCCTCGACGCTAACATCTGATGATCAAAGCCCTGCAAATTGCGGGGCTTTTTTTCAGGCTCGATACTAGACGCCTCGAAAATCAAGTGGTACATTCGGCCCCGCAACGGCTTCTCCGTTGCCCCCTGCTAGCCGTCGCCGACGCTCTCCTTTCGATTTAGTACGCGATCCTGTCGCCTTCTCTGCGGCGCGGCCTCATTAAGCCAAAAGCTTAATTTCCCCTCCCTACATGATTACGTCATTCCTATATGAACCTGACTGAACTCAAGCAAAAGCCGATTACCGATCTGCTCGAAATGGCCGAACAGATGGGCATAGAAAATATGGCCCGTTCGCGCAAGCAGGATGTCATTTTCTCCCTGCTGAAAAAGCACGCCAAGAGTGGCGAGGAAATTTCCGGTGATGGCGTGCTGGAGATCCTCCAGGACGGCTTCGGTTTCCTGCGCTCTGCAGACGCTTCCTATCTCGCCGGCCCGGACGATATCTACGTCTCGCCCAGCCAGATCCGCCGCTTCAATCTGCGTACTGGCGACACCATTGTCGGCAAGATCCGTCCACCCAAGGAAGGCGAGCGTTATTTCGCTCTGCTCAAGGTCGACACGATCAACTACGACCGTCCGGAAAACGCGAAGAACAAGATTCTTTTCGAAAACCTGACGCCGTTGTTCCCGACCATCCGCATGAAGATGGAAGCCGGTAACGGTTCCACCGAAGATTTGACCGGCCGTGTGATCGACTTGTGCGCACCGATCGGTAAAGGCCAGCGCGGCCTGATCGTTGCACCGCCCAAAGCGGGCAAGACGATCATGTTGCAGAACATCGCGGCCAACATCACGCGTAACAACCCGGAAGTGCATCTGATCGTTCTGCTGATCGATGAGCGCCCGGAAGAAGTAACCGAAATGCAGCGCACGGTGCGCGGCGAAGTGGTTGCCTCGACGTTCGACGAACCGCCAACCCGTCACGTACAGGTTGCCGAAATGGTGATCGAGAAGGCCAAGCGCCTGGTCGAGCACAAGAAAGACGTCGTTATCCTGCTCGACTCCATCACTCGTCTGGCTCGCGCCTACAACACCGTCATTCCTAGCTCCGGCAAGGTCCTGACCGGTGGTGTCGATGCCCACGCCCTGGAGAAACCGAAACGTTTCTTCGGCGCCGCGCGGAACATCGAAGAAGGCGGCTCGCTGACCATCATCGCGACCGCGCTGGTTGAAACCGGCTCGAAGATGGATGAAGTGATCTACGAAGAGTTCAAGGGTACGGGCAACATGGAGCTGCCTCTGGATCGCAAGATCGCAGAGAAGCGCGTGTTCCCGGCGATCAACATCAACCGTTCCGGCACCCGCCGCGAAGAGTTGCTGACCGCCGACGACGAACTGCAACGTATGTGGATCCTGCGCAAACTGCTGCACCCGATGGACGAAGTCGCGGCTATCGAGTTCCTGATCGACAAGCTGAAGCAGACCAAGACCAACGATGAGTTCTTCCTGTCGATGAAGCGCAAATAACAGGCTGAACGGCTGCAAATGAATGGTGTCCTTATGGACACCATTTTTTTTGCCTGATTTTCGAGAATCGCGACAAGGAGCGTCATGCACACATTCGGCAACCGGCGGGATATCGACGGCCTGCGCGCCCTGGCGGTCATTCCGGTCGTACTGTTTCACTACGGTTTCGGCGCGTTCAGCGGCGGCTTTGTAGGTGTCGACGTGTTTTTCGTCATCTCCGGGTTCCTGATCACCTCGATCATTCATCGGGAAATCAGCGCCGGTCGCTTCAGTTTTGTCGACTTCTGGGCGCGTCGCGCGCGACGCATCATTCCCGCCCTGAGCGTGGTGCTGGCCGCGACGTTGCTGGTCGGTTGGCTGCTGCTGACGCCCCATGATTATTCGCAACTGGGACGCACAGTGCGTTATCAGGCGATGTTCATTTCCAACATCCTGTTCATGCGCCAGGACGGGTATTTCAACCCCGCGTCGGATTTCAAACCCTTGCTGCACACCTGGTCGCTGTCGGTGGAAGAGCAGTACTACATCATCTTCCCGCTGCTGATGGTGCTGATCACGCGCTTCTTTCGCCATTGGCGTTTGATGCTGCTGGGCCTGCTACTGGTGTCATTCGGCCTGAATATCTGGAGCGTAAGCCGTGCGCCGGACTCGGCGTTTTTCCTGCTGCCGATGCGCGCCTGGGAATTGCTCTGTGGCGCGATGCTCGCGGTCATGCCCGCCTCTCAAATCAAGTTGCGGCCTTGGGTCTATCAAAGCGTCAGTCTGGCGGGGCTTGCGGCCATTCTGATCGCCGTCTGTGGGTTCGACAGAAGTACGCCATTCCCGGGTTGGGCGGCGTTGTTGCCAGTGCTGGGTGCCACGGCGTTGATCTGGGCCAACGGTCAGGCGCAGACGCTGGTTGGCAGGGTGTTGAGCACGCCGCCACTGGTGGCAATCGGGCTGATTTCCTACTCGCTGTACCTCTGGCATTGGCCGGTATTCGTGTACGCCAATGCGATTTCCATCGACGGCATGCAACGTCGGGAATCACTGTTCTGGATTGCGCTGTGTGTAGTCCTGGCGTGGCTGTCGTGGCGCTTCATCGAGATGCCGTTTCGCGAAAAACGTGTGCTGGGCGGACGCAAACCGGTGCTCGTCGGCGCGGCGTTGTGCATGCTGGTCGTGGCGATGGCCGGGCAAGCCGTGCGCTGGGGTGAAGGCTTCCCGCAGCGCTTGTCCGGGCAAGCGCGGCAGTACGCCGAAGCGCGTGAATGGCAGCGCGGGCAAATGGATTGCCTGCTGCAGCGCGACAGCCCTGATTTGAGCGCGGCCTGTCGTTTCGGCGGCAATGCTGAAGTGCCGCCGCTGCAGCTGGTGTGGGGCGACAGCCATGCGGCGGCGTTGATGCCGGCGGTCAAAGCAGATGCCGAGCGCTTTGGCATTCCGGTCTGGCTGACCAGTCTGTCCGGTTGCATGCCTGTGCTGGGCATCGAATCTCGCCCGCAATGTCAGACCTTCAACCAGCAAACTTTGGCGTTGATCGACAGGCAAAAGGTCCACGACGTGGTACTCGCCGCCCGTTGGAGCCTTTACCTGTACGGCGAGGAAGACGGCGACCGGGAGCATATGACCTATCGCAACGAAAGCCGCGCCGCCGCCGAGCAGCATTTGGCCGACAACTTGCGCGCGACCGTGGCCAGCTTGCGTGCTGCCGGCGCGAACGTCTGGCTGTTCAAGGAAATCCCGCTGCAACGCCAGGGCACCATCGCGCGACTCAGCAGCCTGGCGATGGTCGGGCGCTCTGCGCTGCAAGTCGGCCGGCCCATCGCCGATCACCGCGAGCGGCAGCACTTTATCGACCAGTTGTTCGCCAACCTGGCGGCTTCCGATCCGCATATCCACATCATCGACCCCGCGCCCCTGCTCTGCGCCGAAGGCATCTGCCGCGCGGCCATCGATGGTTTTTCCCAATACAAGGACGAGAATCACCTGTCGGATCAGGGCGGCGAACGGATGAAGCCGTTGTTTGCGCCGATTTTCCTCAGTGAGAACGTGCGTTGAAGTCACGCTATGTTCCAGGTGCCAGCACCATCATGGTCAGGCCATTTCCTGTGCAGACTGTGTGGGAGAGGACTTGTCCTCGATCGCGGTAATTCCAGCACTGCATGTGGGTCTGGCGGATCAGGGGCGTGTGGGCTATCGAGGACGAGTCCTCTCCCACAAAGGCGCCTCTCATGCACAGCCAGGCATTGCGGCCACAGAATGTCCCACAGAGTGAGGCAGCAGCGCCCCAGAGCAGGTACGATACGAACCTATTTTATGAGTGGCCGGGTTAATGAAATTCAAGGATCTACGGGATTTCGTGCAGCAGCTTGAGCAGCGCGGAGAGTTGAAACGCATCCAGATGCCCATTTCCCCTGTCCTGGAAATGACCGAAATCTGCGACCGCACCTTGCGCGCCAAGGGTCCGGCATTGCTGTTTGAAAAGCCCGTGGGCTTTGATATTCCGGTGCTCGGCAACCTGTTCGGCACGCCCGAGCGCGTGGCCATGGGCATGGGCGCTGAAGAAGTCGGCGAGCTGCGGGAAATCGGCAAGCTGCTGGCCTTTCTCAAGGAGCCCGAGCCACCCAAAGGTTTGAAAGACGCCTGGTCCAAGCTGCCGATCTTCAGGAAAGTCATCGCCATGGCACCCAAGGTCGTCAAGGACGCACCTTGCCAGGAGATCGTCATCGAAGGTGATGACGTGGATCTGGGCATGCTGCCGGTGCAGACCTGTTGGCCCGGCGATGTCGCGCCGCTGATCACCTGGGGCCTGACCGTGACGCGCGGGCCGAACAAGGAACGGCAGAACCTGGGCATCTATCGCCAGCAGGTGATCGGTCGCAACAAAGTCATCATGCGCTGGTTGAGCCACCGTGGCGGCGCGCTGGACTTCAAGGAATGGTGCGCCAAACATCCCGGCGAACCCTTTCCGGTATCCGTGGCCCTGGGCGCCGATCCGGCCACCATCCTTGGCGCGGTAACGCCCGTGCCTGACAGCCTTTCCGAATACGCGTTCGCCGGCCTGCTGCGCGGCAGTCGTACCGAGTTGATCAAGTGCCGTGGCAATAACCTGCAAGTGCCCGCCAGCGCCGAATTCGTCCTCGAAGGCGTGATTCACCCCGGCGAAATGGCCGATGAAGGCCCGTATGGCGATCACACCGGCTACTACAACGAAGTCGACAGCTTCCCGGTGTTCACCGTCGAGCGCATCACCCATCGGATCAAACCGATCTACCACAGCACCTACACCGGTCGGCCGCCTGATGAACCCGCGATTCTGGGCGTGGCGCTGAACGAAGTGTTCGTGCCGATCCTGCAAAAGCAGTTCCCGGAAATCACTGACTTCTATCTGCCGCCGGAAGGCTGCTCGTATCGCATGGCGATCGTGACGATCAAGAAGCAGTACCCAGGCCATGCCAAGCGTGTGATGCTGGGCGTGTGGTCGTTTTTGCGACAGTTCATGTACACCAAGTTCGTTATTGTCACCGACGACGACATCAATGCCCGGGACTGGAACGACGTGATCTGGGCCATCACCACGCGCATGGATCCCAAGCGCGATACGGTGATGATCGACAACACGCCAATCGACTACCTGGATTTCGCATCGCCGGTTTCCGGGCTGGGTTCGAAAATGGGGCTGGACGCAACGCATAAATGGCCGGGCGAGACCACGCGCGAGTGGGGTCGGGTTATCGTCAAGGACGAAGCCGTCACACGCCGGGTCGACGACATCTGGAATCAGTTGGGAATAGATTGATGCGTGTAACCTTGCAGCCATCGGGCGCAGTACTGGAAACATTGCCCGGCGAGCGGATCCTTGATGCCGCGCAACGCCTGGGTTACGACTGCCCGCAAAGCTGCCGCAATGGCAATTGCCATGTGTGTTCGGCATTGCTGGCCCACGGCCGCGTATTGCAGGCCGGTGAGGAACTGACTCATGGCGAAATCTACACGTGCCTGGCCGAGCCACTTGAGGACTGTGAAGTCCTCTGGGACGGCGTGCTCGCCCTTGGTGAACTGCCAGTGCGTACGTTCGCCTGCCAGCTGAGTGAATGCGTGGAAGTCGGCGGCGATGTCTGGCGTGTAGGCTTGCGCGCCCCTGCTGGCAAGCTGCCGCGCTACCACGCCGGTCAGTATTTGATGATTCATCGCGACAACGGCGAAAAATCCGCCTTCTCGCTGGCATCTGCGCCCGAGAACGGTCGCGATCTGCAATTGCATGTGCTGGTGCGCGAAGCCAGCGCCCAGAACCTGATCGACCAACTGCAGCGCAACGCCATGGCCAGGGTTGAACTGCCGTTTGGCGATACGCATCTGGCCGAACTGCCTGATGGCCCGTTGGTGTTGATCGCCGCCGGCACTGGCATGGCGCAGATGCAGAGCTTGATCGAGCACTGCCGCAGCAAGGGTTTCAGCCATCCCGTGCATCTGTATTGGGGCGTGCGTCGGCCGGAAGACTTCTACGAAATCCAGCATTGGGATGAATGGACGAAGTTGCCCAACCTGTTCTTGCACAAAGTCGTCAGCGACCTGTGCGGTTGGGAAGGACGCTGCGGCATGCTGCACGAAGCGGTACGCAGCGACATCGCTGATCTCGCGTCAGTACACGTCTATGCCAGCGGCTCGCCCGCGATGATCTACGCGACCCTCGACGCGCTGGTCAGCGCAGGAATGAGCGCCCATCAAATGCGTGCCGACGTGTTCGCTTACGCACCAAGGTCGTGATTCCCTTCTCAAGCGAGTGCGGCAGCGCTTGACAGCGTTGCCGCACCCGCCAAATGGTAACGGGGCTGGATTGCTAATTGCAGTCTCTACGCTTAAAGCATTGCAGTATTGACGCGTGACCTGACGGACTTCTGGGGAAGTCTGACAGGCAGGCACTTATCGACGAGGCATGGCTTGCTTGTCAGTGCCCATGAACACATTTATTCGGCAGGGACCGCTGCAACTGGCCGCACATTCGCCAGGGGGGCAAAATGGGAAATAAAATCAACGGCTTGGTGGCTGCGGTACATGATGGCCTCGGGCTGACCTATCCACCGGTAATCGACCTCGGGCCGCAGCTGACCCGCGAACAACTGATGATCTCGATGCGCGGCACCATGGCCCAGCACGAAGGCGGCCCGGTCTGGCTGTTCGCCTATGGCTCGCTGATCTGGAAACCTGAATGCACTGCCATCGAGCGCCAGCGCGGCCGAGTGCATGGCTATCATCGCGGCCTGTATCTTTGGTCCCATGAACATCGCGGTACGCCGGAAATGCCGGGGCTGGTATTCGGCCTGGATCGCGGCGGCTCCTGCAGCGGGTTTGCCTATCGCTTGCCGGAAGAAAATCTCGAAGAGTCGTTGCTGGCCTTATGGCAACGGGAAATGCCCTTTCCGTCGTATCGCCCGCACTGGCTCAGCTGCCGCCTGGAAGACGGCACGAGGGTTCAAGCGTTGGGCTTCGTGCTCGAACGTCACCTGCCCAGCTACGCAGGCAATCTGCCGGACAGCGTGCTCAGCCAGGTGCTGGCCAGCGCCAGCGGACGCTACGGCACCACCCGCGACTACGTCGAACAAACCGCCAACGCCTTGCGCAGCCACGCCATGCCGGATCTGAATCTGGAGGCGCGGTTGAAGCGGTGTTGGGGGGTGTGTGACGTCGTTTGAGTCGGGAAATTGTCCAAGCTACTACCGATTCTGTAGGAGCGAGGCTTGCCCGCGAAAGGGCCGGTACATACACCGGACCTTCTGAGCCTGAAACATTGCCTTCGCGGGCAAGTCCGAATGCCGCCCGCTCGCTCCAACAGATAGTGCAGCGCTCGCTTTAAGCCACCGCCTCACGCGTCGTACTCGCCACCTGCTTATGCCAAAGCGTTGGCAGCAGGAACACGATCGACATCACGCAGGCAATCAGCAGCAGGACAAAACCGCCGTCCCAGCCGAAGTGGTCCACGGTGTAGCCCATCAGCGCGCTGGCTGCGACGGAGCCGCCCAGGTAGCCGAACAGGCCGGTGAAGCCCGCAGCGGTGCCCGCAGCTTTCTTCGGGGCCAGTTCCAGTGCCTGCAAGCCGATCAGCATGACCGGGCCGTAGATCAGGAAGCCGATGGAAACCAGGGCGATCATGTCGACGGTCGGGTTGCCCGGTGGATTCAGCCAGTACACCAGCGTGGCGATGGTCACCATCACCATGAACACCACGCCGGTCAGGCCGCGATTGCCCTTGAAGATTTTGTCCGACATCCAGCCGCACAGCAGCGTGCCCGGAATACCGGCCCACTCGTAGAGGAAATACGCCCAGGACGTCTTGTCGACGGTGAAATGCTTGGCTTCTTTCAGGTACGTCGGCGCCCAGTCCAGTACGCCGTAGCGCAGCAGGTAAACGAAGACGTTGGCCAGCGCGATGTACCACAGCATTTTGTTACGCAGCACGTACTTGACGAAGATTTCCTTGGCGCTGAATTCCTTTTCATGACTGTCGTCATAGCCTTCCGGATAATCGTTCTTGTAGTGCTCGATAGGCGGCAAGCCCATGGATTGCGGGGTGTCGCGCATGGTCGCAAACGCAAACACCGCGACCAGCAACGCTACAGCGGCCGGTACGTAAAACGCCGCGTGCCAATCGTTGGTCCAGCCCAGACCCAGCAGGAACAACGGCCCGATCAAACCGCCGCCGACGTTGTGCGCCACGTTCCATACCGAAACCACGCCGCCACGCTCTTTCTGCGACCACCAGTGGACCATGGTCCGTCCGCTCGGCGGCCAGCCCATGCCCTGCGCCCAGCCGTTGATGAACAGCAGGATAAACATGATCGTGACACTGGACGTCGCCCAGGACGAAAAGCCGAACACGAACATCACCGCCGCTGAAACCAGCAAGCCAAATGGCAGGAAGTAACGCGGATTCGAACGGTCGGAAACGATCCCCATCAGAAACTTCGACAAGCCATAGGCAATCGCAATGGCCGACATCGCCACGCCCAACTGACCCCGCGTGTAACCCTCGTCGATCAGATAAGGCATCGCCAGCGAGAAGTTCTTGCGCAGCAGGTAATAACCCGCATAGCCAAAAAAGATGCCTGCGAAAATCTGCCAGCGCAGACGGCGATAGGTGCTATCAATTTTTTCTTCAGGCAACGGAGCCTTGTGTGCGGCGGGACGAAAGAAGGCAAACATCGAAGTCTCTCCATTTTTTTGTTTTTCTGCGCGAAAGCGAATATTACATTTTCATTACAGAAAAAAGCAGTGCTTATCGTCCGAGAATTAGCAGGTGAATCGATTCATCTAATGTTGTTTTATGAACAATGAAGAGATGTGTAAGCGGATGTCTCAGAATTAGGAGCATTCCTACATCCGAATAGGAAATCATGACCTTCTGCCGCTGCTGGTCGGCGCCTACCATCGCCGTCTGCCTGTCACCTCGACAGGTCCGGATCATTCGAGGACGTGGCGGTGAAGGTTTTGGCGTTTATGGCGTTTCTATTGTTCTCCTTCGCGACCCACGCCCGCGAAGCACTGCTGATTCCAGTTTCCACGCCGAAACCCGAATTCCCGCAAAAGCTGCTCAAGAAAAGACACGCCGGCAAGGTGCTGGTCAGCCTGACCGTGGGCGCCTTCGGCGCCGTCCAAAGCGCCAGAATCATCGAAAGCAGCCATCCGCAATTCGCCGAGGCTGCGCAGCGGGCGGTGGTTAAATGGCGGTATCGGCCATGGGAAGTGATTGAGGGCAAACCTTCGAGCGTCGAGATCGTAGTGCCGATAATTTTTGGTGCGCGAGGACTGCAGCCGTTCTCGCCGCAAATAACAGTCGGCCTGGAAAACACCCTGTGCGCGTACCTCAATCACGAAGTCCACGCCAGCAAACGGGATTTCCCCAATGAGCCGCTGAGTGAGGTGGACGTGTTTTGGCATACCAGGGCGTATCTGGCGGGAAGCTATACGCGCTTCAGGGTGCCTGACGAAGCGACGAGAACGGCGCTGTTCTCGACGCTGGAAACAGCAGTTCCTCGAATCGTTAAAGACTGCGAAAACCACCCGGATCGCCGAATGGTTGGGTTGTTGCCCAAGGAGATAGCGCAGTTGTTGCCAGGCCCATAGGAATCATGAAACCGAGATCACCACCTTCCCCACCGCCCGCCGCTGCCCCAACGAATCAATCGCCTTGCCCGCGTCCTCCAGTGAGTAAACCTGCGAAACCAGCGGCTTTAATTTCCCTTGCGCATACCAGCCAAACAACTGCTGGAAGTTGGCGGCATTGTCTTGCGGTTGGCGTTGTGCGAAAGAGCCCCAGAACACGCCGAGCACCGCAGCGCCTTTAAGCAGCGCGAGGTTGACGGGCAGTTCGGGGATGCGGCCGCTGGCGAAGCCGACCACGAGTAAGCGGCCGTTCCAGGCGATGGAGCGGATGGCCTGGTCGAAGAGGTCGCCGCCGACCGGGTCGTAGATGACGTCCGCACCGTTGCCGTTGGTGAGGCGTTTGATTTCTTCTTTGAGGGGGGTTTCGCTGTAGTTGATGAGTTCGTCGGCGCCGGCGTTTTTCGCGACCGCGAGTTTTTCAACCGAGCTGGCGGCGGCGATGACGCGGGCGCCCATGGCTTTGCCGATTTCCACGGCCGCCAGACCGACTCCGCCGGACGCGCCGAGCACCAGCAAGGTTTCGCCGGGTTGCAGGTTGGCGCGCTGTTTCAGCGCATGCATCGAGGTGCCGTAGGTCATGCTGAACGCGGCGGCGGTGTTGAAGTCCATGGCTTCGGGCATGGGCAGGACGTTATAGCCCGGCACGGCGACCTGTTCGGCGAAGCTGCCCCAGCCGGTCAGGGCCATGACGCGGTCGCCGACTTTCAAATGGGTGACTTTTTCGCCAACCGCCGACACCACGCCCGCGGCTTCGCCGCCCGGTGAGAATGGAAATGGCGGCTTGAATTGGTATTTGCCTTCGATGATCAGCGTGTCTGGAAAATTGACCCCGGCGGCGTGGACATTCAGGAGGATTTCGTTCTTCTTGATTTCCGGGCTCGCGATGTCTTCGAGCACCAGGGTTTCGGCGGGGCCAAACGCTTTGCACAGCAAGGCTTTCATCGGACTATTCCTTTTGGACTTGTGGCCGATACGTTCAGGTATGTGGGTTTTTGCGTCAATGAGCATGGCCCGGCCTGATAAGCCTGCATAAGTTGCAGTAACCTATGCGCCAAACCGGATAAGGAGTGGAGTGTGAAAGCGTGGATCCTGATGTTGTTGGCCCTGTCACTGCCCGTCATGGCGCAGGAAGCAGCCAAAGAGGGCGAGGCGCCCAAGGCCATTTATGTTTCGCTGACGCCACCGTTCGTGGGCAACTACGCACTGGACGGCGGGCCGAAACTGCGAGTTTATAAAGCTGACATCGCCTTGCGCGTGACCGGCCCGGAAGCGCAAGCCGCCGTGAAACGCAATGATCCGCTGATCCGTAATCAGTTGGTGGCGCTGTTCACCCAGCAGACCGTCGACAGCATGAGCAGCGCCGAAGCCAAGGAAAAGATTCGTCAGGAAGCCCTCAAGCAGGTTCAGCAAGTCATGACGGACGAAGAAGGCAAGCCCGTGGTTGAAGACTTGCTGTTCAACAACTTCATCGTTCAATAATCCGCAGGCCAATCAGCGCAATGCCAGAACCGCCGCCCATTGTTCGGCGGTGACCGGCATGACGGACAAGCGACTGCCTTTCTGCACCAGCGGCAGTTGTTCAAGTGTCGCTTGCTGTTTCAGGTAACCCAGCCCAAGCACTTTCGGGAAGGCTTCGACGAAGGTCACGTCGATGGCCGTCCACGGATTTTTTTCCGCGCTGGCCTTGGCGTCGAAGTAGTGGCTTTGCGCATCCAGCGCAGTGGGGTCCGGATAACCCGCCTGGCTGATCCGTCCGATCCCGGCAATGCCTGGCTCCGGGCAGCTGGAGTGGTAGAAGAAAAACTCGTCGCCCACCGCCATCGCGCGCAAAAAATTGCGTGCCTGATAATTGCGAACCCCGTCCCAGCGCGCTGTGCCGAGCTTTTGCAGATTCGCGATAGAGAACTCATCGGGCTCGGATTTCATCAGCCAGTAGGCCATTTTTCGTGCTCCTGAAAAGGGGAATGGACAGGTTGTCAGACACTTTACGGATAAACCGACGGTTGGCTGACGTCAGTGTTTGCGTGTCTGCCCGTGTTGTCGGAGAATGCCGGGATTTTAAGCACCACGCTGTTGCACGGCCTATACAAAAACCGCTGCTGACATCGTATTGATTTGCCGACGGAGGGCAATCAATGAAACGCAAGCCGGATTTACTGTGGATTTTGGTCATTTTGTTCGGCTTGGGTGTCGTGACGACGGGTTATGCGCAAAGTTTGTGGGCCAGCAAGCCAGACGCGCCAGTGGAAATTACCCAACAGCAGCAGAAGTATCCTTCGCGGCATTGATTCCCATTGTTGGGCGGGCTTGACGCGTTCCGTAGGACCGGCTTTAGCCGGGAGGAGGCCAGCGCATCCGCAGTAGCTGCGTCGTCAGACCGTGCTCTCCCGGCTAAAGCCGGTCCTACAGGTCAGTTCAGGTCCCGTGCTCGCCTTCTCACGCCAGATACCAGCCCTTATCCGAAACAGTGCCATCGAGCGGCACGTCCCAACTGGCTTGCGCCAGTCGTTCGACCTTCTGACATTCATGCGCCAATCCCAGCAAAACCGGCTTCTGCCAGGCTTTTCGACGGGCGCGATAGGCCAGGCTGCGATCATAGAATCCGCCGCCCATGCCCAGTCGCCCGCCTTCGTCATCGAAACCCACCAACGGCATCAGAATCAGGTCCAGCGCCCAGATCTTGCGCTGGCGTGCGGGATTGATGCGCGGTTCGGGGATGCGAAAACGATTGGGCTTGAATTTTTCGCCGGGCCTGACCCGCTGGAAAACCATCTTGGTTCGCGGCCAGGCGCTGAGCACCGGCAGGTACGTGGCTTTACCGCGACGCTGGGCGGCGCGCAGCAACAGACGCGGATCGATTTCGCCATCCATGGGCAGATACAGCGAAATATGCCGGGCGCGGCGAAACAAGGGATGCTGCGCCAACTGACGATAAAGTCCGCGAGCCGCTGCACGCTGCTGACTGGCACTCAAGGCACGCCGCGCCTTGCGTAACCGACGACGCAATTGCTGGCGGGTGAGTGGCGCTTCGCAGGTCATGAGAGAAGGGTCATGCAGGCTGATCCATTGAAGGTTGAACCAGGATTGAGTCGTCAGGGCGACGATCTCGGGGTTGTCGACGCCGGGCAAAACCGGCGGCAGACAGAATGGGTGCTCCCCGACGAACCGCTGTCGGTGTAGCCCTTGAACCCGAAAGTTCAAGGTGGAGATTGCAGGAGGTTTTAAGGCTTTCCGTCAAGCGGACATGCACACCAACCCCAACGTGCAACCCCCGTGGTTGTGCGTATCGGCTCAGGGACATGACCGACTGGCAAGCACTCCAGGGAGCGGCGCAAGTATACCCGAAACTCTTCGCAACATTCAGCTTCGAGGTGCATCCGGTGCCGAATCCGCGTCTGTGGAGAGCACCAGGTCGACGCGATCAAGCAGGTCCCGGACCTGCTCGCGAGTCGAGCCGCTGGTCTGCACGTCAGGCAAATCCTGCTTATGCAAAAGATCGTGAGTAATGTTCAGCGCGGCCATTACGGCAATACGGTCGGCGCCGATAACTTTGCCGCTGCTGCGGATTTCACGCATTTTTCCGTCCAGGTAACGCGCAGCGCTGACCAGGTTGGTGCGCTCTTCCTGAGGGCAAATGATCGAATATTCTTTGTCGAGGATTTGGACAGTAACGTTATTGCCGTTGCTCATGAGTCTTGCTCCAGGGCCTTGAGGCGCGAAATCATTGACTCGACCTTTTGCCGGGCGATTTCGTTTTTTTCAATGAGGTGAGCGCGTTCCTCGCGCCAGGACTTTTCCTGAGCTAATAGGATTCCGTTTTCGCGTTTAAGTTGCTCGACACGCGTAATCAGTAATTCTAGTCGGGCCATCAGCGCTTGCAGGTCGGTGTCTTCCATTGTTTTCCACTGAATACTTTCTGATGAGTGGCACAGGAGCTGGCTTTGAGCCACAGCCTTGGACGGCCGCCTTGATGATCTTGTTGCGCGATTAGTCTAGGATACAAGACCTCCATTCTAGACATTGCGCCGTTTGGCGACTAGTTACCCATGCCCATTCAGAATTCCCCGTACAAAGCGTTCGCCACCCTGCTTGCCAGCAGCGGTCATCCTGTCTCTCCTGCCGAGCTGCATGGCCTGTTACTGGGTCGCAGTTGCGCCGGTGCAGGCTTCGAAAACGAAGGCTGGTTGATCGACGCCACCGAAATACTCGGCTCCGCGCCCGAAGACAACGTCCGTCAGGCCTTGATCGGTCTGCAGGAAATGGTCAAGGGCGAACTCACCAGCGACGACATGACCGTTGTGCTGCTATTGCCCGGCGATGACGAGCCGCTCGGTGAGCGCGCTATCGCATTGGGCCAATGGTGCCAGGGTTTTCTCGCCGGTTTCGGTTTGACTGCCCGTGACAATGCCATTAGTGGCGAGGCCATGGAAGTGTTGCAGGATCTGGCGGCGATTTCCCAGGTCCAGGATGCGCTGGAAGAGTCCGAAGACGGCGAAAGCGATTACATGGAAGTCATGGAATACCTGCGCGTCGCGCCGCTGTTGCTGTTCACCGAGTGCAACAAGCCCGAAGCACCCGCGCCGAAACCTTCACTGCACTGATTGTTCATCACCGGCGGCTCGGTCAGGGCTGAAATTGCGCCTTGACCGAACGCTCCAAAAGGGAACCCGCCTGCCAATGATCCATATCCCCAAGTCGGAATACGCTCGTCGACGCAAGGCCTTGATGGCGCAGATGGAACCCAACAGCATCGCGATATTGCCCGCCGCGGCCGTGGCGATTCGCAACCGCGATGTCGAGCACGTCTACCGCCAGGACAGCGACTTTCAATACCTGAGCGGCTTCCCGGAACCTGAAGCCGTGGTGGTGCTGATCCCCGGCCGCGAATATGGCGAGTACGTCTTGTTCTGCCGCGAGCGCAATCCTGCGCGTGAGCTGTGGGATGGCCTGCGAGCCGGACAGGAAGGCGCGATTCGCGATTTTGGCGCCGATGATGCGTTCCCGATCAACGACATCGACGACATCCTGCCGGGCCTGATCGAAGGCCGCGACCGGGTGTACTCGGCCATGGGCAGCAACCCGGAGTTCGACCGCCATCTGATGGACTGGATCAACGTGATCCGCTCCAAGGCGCACTTGGGCGCGCAACCGCCGAAAGAGTTTGTTGCGCTGGATCATCTGCTGCATGACATGCGCCTGTATAAATCGGCGGCAGAAGTGAAGGTCATGCGCGAGGCTGCGCAGATTTCCGCCCGCGCCCATGTGCGAGCCATGCAAGCCAGTCGCGCCGGCCTGCACGAGTTCAGCCTTGAGGCCGAACTGGATTACGAATTTCGTAAAGGCGGGGCGAAGATGCCGGCTTACGGCTCCATCGTCGCCTCGGGCCGCAACGCCTGCATCCTGCATTACCAGGAAAACGACGCGGTGCTCAAGGATGGCGATCTGGTGCTGATTGACGCGGGTTGTGAAATTGACTGCTATGCCAGCGACATCACCCGCACTTTTCCGGTCAGCGGCAGGTTTTCCCCGGAGCAGAAAGCTATCTACGAGTTGGTGCTCAAATCCCAGGAAGCGGCCTTCGCCGCCATCGGCCCGGGCAAGCACTGGAATCAGGCGCATGAAGCGACGGTGCATGTGATCACGGCCGGGCTGGTCGAGCTGGGATTGCTGCAAG
The DNA here is from genome assembly GCF_000416235.1 of Pseudomonas sp. CFII64. Taxonomy (GTDB): domain Bacteria; phylum Pseudomonadota; class Gammaproteobacteria; order Pseudomonadales; family Pseudomonadaceae; genus Aquipseudomonas. The sequence continues at coordinate 53,331 of NZ_ATLO01000049.1, forward strand.
GCGACGTCGGCGAACTGATCGTCAACGAAGCCTTCAAACCGTTCTACATGCACCGCGCCGGGCACTGGCTGGGCATGGACGTGCATGACGTCGGTGACTACAAGGTTGGCGGTGAATGGCGCGTGCTGGAAGTCGGCATGGCGCTGACCGTCGAACCGGGCATCTACATTGCCCCGGACAATCAGAACGTCGCGAAGAAATGGCGCGGCATTGGTGTGCGAATCGAGGATGACGTTGTGGTGACCAAACAAGGTTGTGACATTCTTACCGATGGCGTGCCCAAGACTGTTGCCGCCATCGAGGCGCTGATGGCCGAAGCCCGAAATCAACCGGGATGGGCCGCATGAGTCGTTTCAATCTCGCCATCGTCGGCGGTGGTCTGGTGGGCGCCAGTCTCGCTTTGTCATTGCAGGCCGGTGCCAAGGCGCGGGGCTGGAAGATCGTGCTGATCGAACCCTTCGCCCCCGGCAACACTTATCAACCGAGCTACGACGCGCGTTCTTCGGCGCTGTCGTTCGGCGCGCGGCAAATCTATGAACGCCTTGGCCTATGGCAAGACATCGCCCGTCGCGCCGAGCCGATCCGGCAAATCCTGGTCTCGGATCGCGGTCGTTTCGGCGCAGCGCGTTTGTCGGCCATTGAAGAAGGTGTGCCGGCCTTGGGCTACGTGGCGGAAAACGCCTGGCTGGGCCAATGCCTGTGGCGCGGTCTGGACGAGAGCGTGGTCAGCTGGCGCGTGCCCGCCGAGGTCAAGCACATGCAGGCCTTGGCCGATGGCTATCGCCTGACGCTGGACGACGAAACCGAACTGGAATGCGATCTGGCGGTGCTCGCTGACGGCGGCCGTTCCAGCCTGCGCGAGCAACTGGGTATCGGGGTGCGTCAGCGGCCTTACAACCAGAGCGCACTGATCGCCAACATCACGCCCAGCGAAGCCCATTGCGGCCAGGCGTTCGAGCGTTTCACCGACGAAGGTCCGATGGCGCTGTTGCCGCTGCCGGAAAACCGCTGTGCGCTGGTCTGGACGCGCACCGGCAAAGACGTCGAACGTCTCGCCGCGCTGGACGACCGCGCTTTTCTCAGCGAACTGCAAAATGTCTTCGGCTATCGCCTGGGCACCTTGCGTCAGGTCGGCGCGCGGCATGTTTACCCGCTCAATCTGATCGAAGCCGAAGAACAGGTGCGCTCGCATCTGGTGGTGCTCGGCAATGCCGCCCACAGCCTGCATCCGATTGCCGGACAAGGTTTCAACCTGTCATTGCGCGATGCGCATGCGCTGGCAGAAGCCCTGCTGGCCAGCGACAAGCTGCCCGGTGACCTGCCGACCTTACTGGCTTATCGCGAGCGCCAGCGTCTGGATCAACAGATGACGGTGGGTTTTTCCGATCAGGTGACACGCCTGTTCGGCAGCACGCAACCACTGGTCGCGACCGGTCGCAACCTCGGGCTGCTGGGGCTGGACCTGTTGCCGGGCGCCAAGCGCTGGTTTGCGCGTCAGGCCATGGGGCTGGGGACTCGCTCCGATGTCTGACGCACCTCTTTCCAAATTCCGGCTGACGCCGCAAGCGAGAACGATTTAAAGCATGGAAACGCGCGCAGATCTGCTGATTGTCGGGGCCGGAATGGTCGGTAGCGCTCTGGCGCTGGCGTTGCAGGGCAGCGGCCTGAATATCATCGTGCTCGACGGCGGCCCGCTGGACGTCAAACCGTTCGATTCGCAGGCGGCGTTCGAGCCTCGGGTCAGCGCCTTGTCGGGCGCCAGCCAGCGCATCCTGCAACGTCTCGGCGCCTGGGATGGCATTGCCAGCCGCCGCGCCAGTCCGTATGGCGAAATGCAGGTCTGGGACGGCAGCGGCACGGGGCAGATTCATTTTTCCGCGTCCAGTGTTCACGCCGAAGTGCTGGGTCATATCGTTGAAAATCGCGTGGTGCAGGATGCGTTGCTTGATCGCCTGCACGACAGCGATATCGGCCTGCTCGCCAATGCGCGGCTGGAACAGATGCGCCGCTCCGGTGATGACTGGCTGCTGACGCTGGCGGACGGTCGCCTGTTGCGCGCGCCGCTGGTGGTGGCCGCCGATGGCGCGAACTCCGCCGTGCGACGCCTGACCGGTACCGAAACCCGCGAATGGGATTACCTGCATCACGCCATCGTCACCAGCGTGCGCACCGCCGACTCCCATCGCAAGACCGCCTGGCAGCGCTTCACGGACAACGGCCCGCTGGCCTTCCTGCCGCTGGAGCGTGAAGGCGAGCATTGGTGTTCCATCGTCTGGTCGGTGACGCCCGGCGAAGGCGAACGCCTGATGGCGCTGGACGACGAAACATTCTGCCGCGAACTGGAACAGGCCTTCGAAGGGCGACTCGGCCCGGTGCTCAGCGCCGATCCGCGCGTGTGCGTGCCGCTGCGCCAACGGCATGCCAAGCGCTATGTGGCCGAAGGTCTGGCGTTGATCGGCGACGCGGCGCACACCATTCACCCGCTGGCCGGGCAAGGCGTGAACCTGGGTTTCCTGGATGCTGCCGTGTTGGCCGAAGTGTTGCTGCATGCTGCCGAACGCGGCGAGCGGCTGGCCGATGTGCGTGTACTAAGCCGCTTCGAACGCCGCCGCATGCCGCACAATCTGGCGCTGATGGCGGCCATGGAAGGCTTCGAACGTCTATTCCAGGCCGACCCATTGCCGCTGCGCTGGCTGCGCAATACCGGGCTGAAAGTGGTCAATCAACTGCCGGAAGCCAAGGCGATTTTCGTGCGTCAGGCGTTGGGCTTGAGCGGGGATTTGCCGGAGTTGGCCAAGCTTTGAATCACGGCATCCGTAGGACTGGCTTTAGCCGGGAGGCCATTCTCCCGGCCAAAGCCAGTCCTGCGGATCGAGATCAGCATCGGCCGTCTGCAACATCTGGTAACGCCTGAATCGGGAGTTCGATTGAGATAGCAAATGGGATTCACTACCATTTCGCCTCATTTTACAAACGCGAGACACTCCCATGCAGGCAAGCAAGCGTCTTCTGGCTGCTTTGACACTGACAGTGCTCGGCAGCGCCGCACAAGCTGCCGACGAGGTAGTGGTGTATTCATCACGGATCGATGAGCTGATCAAACCCGTATTCGATGCCTACACCGCCAAGACCGGCGTGAAGGTCAAGTTCATCACCGACAAGGAAGCCCCGCTGATGCAGCGGATCAAGGCCGAAGGTGAAAACGCCACCGCTGACCTGCTGCTGACGGTCGACGCCGGCAACCTCTGGCAGGCTGAGCAGATGGGCATTCTGCAACCGTTCACCTCACCGGTGATCGACGCCAACATTCCTGCGCAATATCGCTCCTCGACGCACAGCTGGACTGGCCTGAGCCTGCGCGCGCGGACCATCGCCTATTCGACCGATCGGGTCAAACCGGCTGACTTGTCCACCTACGAAGCGCTGGCGGGCAAGGATTGGGAAGGTCGTCTGTGCCTGCGCACCGGCAAGAAGGTCTATAACCAATCGCTGACCGCCACCCTGATCGAAACCCACGGCGCCGACGCCTCCGAGAAAATCCTCAAGGGCTGGGTCAACAACCTGTCCACCGATGTGTTCTCCGATGACATCGCGGTGCTCGAAGCCATCAATGCGGGCCAATGCGACGTCGGCATCGTCAACAGCTATTACTACGGTCGTCTGCACAAGGACAATCCGAAGCTGGCGGTGAAACTGTTCTGGCCCAATCAGTCTGATCGCGGGGTGCACGTGAATCTATCCGGAATCGGCCTGACCAAGTACGCTCCGCACGCCGAGGCCGCCAAAGCCATGGTCGAGTGGATGACCGGCCCGGAAGCCCAGACGATTTTCTCCGGTACCAATCAGGAATTCCCGGCCAACCCGAAAGTCGCGCCATCTGCGGAAGTCGCGAGCTGGGGTTCGTTCAAGGCCGACACGATTCCAGTGGAAGTGGCCGGCAAGCGTCAGGCCGAAGCGATCCGCATGATGGATCGTGTGGGCTGGAATTGATTTAAAGCCAAACCCCGTTGGAGCGAGGCGCCCCGTAGGACCGGCTTTAGCCGGGAGAGCAGTCTCGCGGCTAAAGCCGCTCCTGCGGTTCCACAGTTGCCCACTATTTTAAGGCCCCATCTTGGCCCATCCCGCCCAACGCCGCTGGTACCCGCTGGTCTTCGCCATCGCCGCTCTGGTGCTGCTGCCGCTGAGCGTGCTGCTGTTGTCGTGGCAGACCATCGATCAGCAGATCTGGTCGCACCTCTGGGAAACCCAGATGACCCGCTTGCTGGGCAATACGCTGACGCTGGTGCTTGGCGTCGGCGTGGGCGTTACCGTGTTGGGCGTGAGTCTGGCGTGGCTGACCAGCCTGTGTGAATTCCCCGGTCGGCGTTGGCTGGACTGGGCGTTGATGCTGCCGTTTGCAATCCCGGCCTACGTGCTGGCGTTTGTGTTTGTCGGCCTGCTGGATTTCGCCGGGCCGGTGCAAAGCCTGCTGCGCGAATGGTTCGGCAGCGGCCTGCGCCTGCCACGGGTGCGCTCCACCGGCGGCGTGATCATCGTGTTGGTGCTGGTTTTTTACCCTTACGTGTATTTGCTGGCGCGCTCGGCCTTCCTCGCTCAGGGCAAAGGCTTGATGGAAGCCGCACGGATTCTCGGCCAAAGCCCGTTGCAAGCGTTCTGGCGCGTGGCCTTGCCGATGGCGCGTCCGGCGATTGGCGCGGGCGTCGCGTTGGCGCTGATGGAAACCCTGGCTGATTTCGGGGCCGTGGCGGTGTTCAACTTCGACACCTTCACCACGGCCATCTACAAAACCTGGTATGGCTTCTTCAGCCTCTCCAGCGCTGCTCAGCTGGCCAGCCTGTTGTTACTGGCGGTCATGCTGGTGCTGTACGGCGAACGGCGCGCACGTGGCGCGAGCCGGCCCACCAACGAGCGACCTCGGGTCAAGGCGCTCTATCACTTGCGGGGTTTCAAGGCGTTTGCCGCGACGTTCTGGTGTGGGCTGGTGTTTGCCTGCGCCTTCGCCGTGCCGCTGCTGCAACTGATCGTCTGGGTCTGGCAGCGCGGGCGTTTCGATCTGGACGAGCGCTATACCGGATTGATCGTCCATACGCTGTATCTGGGCGGCATGGCGGCGCTGATTACGGTCAGCGTCGCACTGATCCTGGCCTTCGCCCGTCGCCTGGCACCGACCCGGACAATTCGCTCTGGCGTGAGTCTGGCCAATCTGGGCTATGCGTTGCCGGGTTCGGTACTGGCCGTGTCGATCATGCTGGCGTTCAGTTATCTGGATCGCGAGTGGGTCATTCCGCTATCCAGTTGGCTTGGCGGCGCGGGCAAACCGTTGCTGCTCGGCAGTCTGGCGGCGTTGCTGCTGGCGTATCTGGTGCGCTTTATTGCGGTGGCTTACGGGCCGCTGGAAAACAGTCTGGCGCGCATCCGTCCTTCCCTGCCTGAAGCTGCACGCAGCCTCGGCGTCAGCGGGCCGCGCCTGTTTTTCAAGGTTTACCTGCCGTTGCTGGTGCCGGGTGCGTTGAGCGCGGCGTTGCTGGTGTTCGTCGATGTACTCAAAGAGATGCCTGCAACTTTGCTGATGCGTCCATTCGGATGGGACACCCTGGCCGTCCGGATTTTCGAGATGACCAGCGAAGGCGAATGGGCCCGGGCTGCGTTACCGGCGCTGACACTGGTGCTGGTGGGGCTGCTGCCAGTCATCGGTTTAATCCGACGTTCAGCCCGTCAACCGGGGTAGGTGCGGGTCTACCTCCATGCGGCTACAATGCGCCGCAATCGGTGCGGTCTGTCAGACTGTTCGCATGCTGTGATTTGCTTTAAACCCCCGAGTTATTGGGGGCATGCCAGCGTCATGCCTGTCCGCATCTTCGCCACGCCCGGAAGGAGAAACCCATGGGACAGCGTACGCCGCTCTTTGACCTGCACCTCGCGCTCGGCGCGAAAATGGTCGATTTTGGTGGTTGGGACATGCCTTTGCATTACGGATCGCAAGTCGAGGAACACCATCAGGTGCGCCGCGACTGCGGTGTATTCGATGTTTCGCACATGCACGTGATCGACGTCACCGGCAGTCAGGCGCAACTCTGGCTGCAATATCTGCTCGCCAACGACGTGGCCCGGCTGCAAAGTCCCGGCCGCGCCTTGTACAGCGCGATGCTCAATAACGATGGCCAGGTGATCGACGACATGATCGTCTACCTCACCGACAGCGGTTATCGTCTGGTGGTCAATGCCGCCACCGGTGACAAGGATCTGGCATGGATGCAGGCTCATCTGAATGACTTTGATGTCCAGCTGACCGCGCATCCTGAACTGGCCTTGCTGGCCATTCAGGGGCCGCACGCGCGCAGCAAGATCGCTGAGTTGGTGCCCAACGCCCGCGCCGAGCTGATTCGCCAACTCAAGCCGTTCGAAGGTCGACAGGAAGGCGACTGGTTCATTGCCCGCACTGGCTACACGGGCGAAGACGGTCTGGAAATCATTCTGCCCGCCGTGCAGGCTCCGAGTTTCTTCAATGATCTGGTCGGCGCTGGCATTTCGCCTATCGGCCTCGGCGCGCGCGACACCTTGCGTCTTGAGGCCGGGATGAACCTGTATGGGCAGGACATCGACGAGCATGTCTCGCCGCTGGTCTCCAACATGGCCTGGACCATCGCCTGGGAGCCCGCCGCGCGTCAGTTCATCGGCCGTGGGGCGCTGGAAGCCGAGCGGGACGCGGGCGTTGCCTCGAAACTTGTAGGGCTGGTGCTTGAAGAACGCGGCGTTTTGCGCGCTCATCAAGTGGTGCGTATCGCAGAAATTGGCGAAGGAGAGATCACCAGTGGTAGTTTCTCTCCTACGCTAAGCAAGTCGATTGCCTTGGCGCGCGTGCCGATGGCGACTGCTGACCGAGCCGAGGTGGAAATCCGCGGCAAGTGGTATCCGGTTCGCGTGGTCAAGCCTGCGTTCGTGCGTCATGGCAAAACCCTGATCTAAATTTCCTGGCGGGTTTTCCGCTGACTCGATGTAGAGGATGACTATATGAGCAATATTCCCGCCGAACTGCGTTTTGCTGAAAGCCATGAATGGGCACGTCTGGAAAGTGATGGCAGCGTGACCGTCGGCATTTCCGATCACGCTCAGGAAGCGCTGGGTGATGTGGTGTTCGTTGAGCTGCCGGAAATCGGCAAAGTGTTCGCCGCTGGTGATGCTGCCGGTGTTGTCGAGTCGGTTAAAGCGGCCTCGGATATCTACTCGCCAGTAGCTGGCGAAGTGGTTGCAGTCAACGAAGAGCTGGGTTCCGCGCCAGAAGAATTGAACAGCTCGCCGTACGCATCGTGGATCTTCAAGGTCAAGCCAAGCAATGTTGACGCTGATCTGGCCAAATTGCTCGACGCTGCTGGTTACACGGCCGCCATTGGCGAATAAGCCTGAAGCGTGACCCAAAAAAATGCCGCTCAATGAGCGGCATTTTTTATGGCATCGGCGATTACTGGTTATCGGCAACCAGGTTTTTCGCCAGGATCGCGTTGGCCAGATCCATGTCGGTCGCTTTCAGGCCTGGATTATCGATACGCGCCTGTTGAATCGCTGCTTCGAGGAATGGGCCGCGAATGCCGCCTTCGCTGGCGACAAAGCTGCCGGCGTCGTCTTGAGCGGCAACGATCAGCTTGTGGTCCTTGAACGTCAGATAAGTAGAACCGGTGGTGGCGCCCGAGGAGATCACATCACGCCAGAACCCCGCGTCAGCCATTGCTGAACCAACCGGGAGAGAAAGCAAAGCGAACGTGGCGACAGCAAGCTTGAGACGCATGGTGGGGATACTCCAACTATGGATGTTCTGAAACTGTTGGATAGGTTTAAGGCCCAGGTAGTTCCGTTGAGCGGAACTCTGTTGGAGCGAGGCTTCATATTGCCTCAACCCGCAAAATCGCCCCATCCTGACCAATCACCCGCACCTGACTGCCCGCCGCCGTGTCCGGGCCGGTCACGATCCACACGCCATCGCCAACCTTGATCTTGCCGCGGCCGTCGATGATTGCGTCGTGCACCATGAACGTTCGGCCGATCAGCTCCTGGCCGCGCATGTTCAGACCGGGCTGATCGGAAGGCCGGAATACGCTGCGTTGCCGCCGCCACCAGTACACTGCCGTGAGCACCGAAAGTACGGCGAACAGCAGGAACTGCACGGTCCATGGCATGTGCGGAAACACGAAAGTCAGGATGCCGACGGCTGCAGCCGCGACGCCGATCCACAGCAGATAACCGCCAGCGCCGAACACCTCCAGAATCAACAGCACCGTGCCAAGGCCCAGCCAGTCCCAGAACGACAGGTTTTGCAGGAATTCCCACATGGTCGCGCCTCAGGTTTTCTTGCTGTCGAAGGTGGCTTTGACGATCTCGCCGATACCGCCGACTGCGCCGATCACCTGGCTGGCTTCCAGTGGCATGAGGATGACCTTGCTGTTATTGGCCGACGCCAGTTTGCCCAGGGCATCGATGTATTTCTGCGCGACGAAGTAGTTGATGGCCTGCACGTTGCCGCCCGCGATTGCGTCGGACACCACTTGGGTGGCCCGTGCCTCGGCTTCGGCTTGACGCTCGCGGGCTTCGGACTCCAGGAACGCGGCCTGACGACCCCCTTCGGCTTCGAGAATCTGTGCCTGCTTCTTGCCTTCGGCGGTGAGAATCGCGGCGGCGCGCAGGCCTTCGGCTTCGAGGATCTGCGCACGCTTGATCCGCTCGGCTTTCATTTGCCCGGACATCGCCGCCATCAGGTCGGCGGGCGGGCTGATGTCCTTGATTTCGATCCGCGTGATCTTGATGCCCCAGGGCGCTGTGGCTTCATCGACAGTGCGCAGCAGCTTTTCATTGATGTTGTCGCGCTGGCTGAGCATCGCATCCAGCTCCATGGAGCCGAGCACGGTACGAATGTTGGTCTGCAACAGATTGCGGATGGCATGTTCGAGGTTGTTCACCTCGTAAGCGGCCTGCGCGGTATTGACCACCTGAAAGAAACACACCGCGTCGATTTGCACCGTGGCGTTGTCGGCGGTGATGACTTCCTGGGGCGGGATATCCAGCACGCTTTCCATGACGTTGATCTTGCGCCCGATGCGATCCATCACCGGCACGATGATATTCAGGCCCGGTTTGAGCGTGTTGGTATAACGGCCGAAGCGCTCCACGGTCCATTGATACCCTTGTGGCACAACCTTGAAACCCATGAAGACAATGGCAATCGCCAGGCCGACAAATAGCAGGACTACAGTACCGATTTGCATAACATTTCCCTGTTTTAGCGATGATTGAGTGATTCTTGTTGGAGCGAGGCTTGTTGTGGACCGGCTGAGACTGTAGGACCGGCTTTAGCCGGGAGGGCAATTTGAGGCTCTCGCGACTAAAGTCGCTCCTACGGTCGCTCCTACGGTCGATTCGCGGGCAGGCCTCGCTCCAGCGGGTTCTGCGAATATCCACGAATATGAATTCACCGCTGCTCACTTTGCGGCGTCACGCGCAGCACTTCTTCAAGCGTAGTCAGCCCGGCGGAGACTTTTTGCGCGCCGGATAAACGCAGGCTGCGCATGCCTTCCTTGAACGCCTGGCGACGCATCGCCGTGAGGTCCAGGTCGGCGCTGATCAACGCCCGCACGTTATCCGACATCAGCATGATTTCGTACACCCCCGCTCGGCCGCGATAACCGGTATCGCGGCATTCCACGCAACCCACGGCGCGGTGAGCGCCGGTTGGCACGGGCGCCTGCCACGGACGCGTGAGGGTTTGCCAATCAGTTTCGTCCAGGGCAATCGGCGCCTTGCAATGCGGGCACAAGGTACGCACCAGACGCTGGGCCATGACGCCGAGAATCGTCGCCTTGAGCAAATAATGCGGCACGCCCAGTTCCAGCATCCGGCTGATGGCGCTGGGCGCGTCGTTGGTGTGCAGGGTGGAAAGTACCAGGTGACCGGTCAGCGCTGCCTGGATCGCCATTTCAGCAGTCTCCAGGTCGCGAATTTCGCCGATCATGATGATATCCGGATCTTGCCGCATCAAGGCGCGCACGCCGCTGGCGAACGTCAGGTCAATGTTGTGCTGCACCTGCATCTGATTGAACGCCGGCTCGACCATCTCGATGGGGTCTTCGATGGTGCACAGGTTGACCTCTTCGGTCGCCAGCTTTTTAAGCGTGGTGTACAGCGTGGTGGTCTTGCCCGAACCGGTCGGGCCGGTCACCAGAATGATGCCGTTGGGCTGGCGGGTCATGCCTTCCCAGCGCCGCAGGTCATCGCTGGAAAACCCCAGTTGATCGAAATCCTTGAGCAACACTTCCGGATCGAAAATCCGCATGACCATTTTTTCGCCAAACGCCGTGGGCAGCGTCGACAGCCGCAGTTCCACTTCGCCGCCATCGGGCGTAGTGGTCTTGACCCGGCCGTCCTGGGGTTTGCGTTTCTCGGCAACGTTCATCCGGCCCAGGCTTTTCAGGCGACTGACGATGGCCATGGTGACTTGCGCGGGGAATTGATAGACGTTGTGCAGCACGCCGTCGATGCGAAAGCGCACCGTGCCCTGCTCGCGGCGCGGTTCGATATGAATGTCGCTGGCGCGCTGCTGAAACGCGTACTGAAACAGCCAGTCGACAATGTTTACGATATGCGCGTCGTTGGCGTCGGGTTCCTGATCGCTGGCGCCCAGCTTGAGCAGCTGTTCAAAGTTGCCCATGCTGCTGATTTTTTGATCGACCGCCGTGGCGCCGCTCACCGACTTGGCCAGACGGAAAAACTCCACGGCCACCCGCTGGATATCCACCGGGTTGGCGACCACGCGCTTGATCGGCACCTTCAAGACATGCGCCAGATCGGCTTCCCAGCCATTCACGTAAGGCTGCGCGCTGGCGATGGTCACCGAATCACGGTCCACGGCCACGGCGAGAATTTTGTGGCGCTGGGCGAACGCGTAGGACATCAACGGCGTCACGGCTGCGACGTTGATCTTCAGCGGATCGATGCGCATATACGGCTGCCCGCTTTGCTGCGCGAGCCAGGCCGTCAGGGTTTCCAGATCCAGTTTGCGACCTGGACGCTTGAGGTCATCAAGCTGCTGGGCAGCGATGAACTCCAGCGGATGCAGCTGGATGTTCGCGGCCGTGCGCCGCAGGGTCAACGCATCTTCGGCGCTGCTCTGATCAATGAAGCCCTGAGTGACCAGGTCACGCAGCAGATCATTCAGATCCAGCCAGCGGTCCTGGTTTGATGAGGCGAGGACTGACATGCGGATTCCTTTGGACGATTCAGCTCATACGAGAAGCCAGAGTAGTCCCAAGCGTGCCAGTTGTTGCGTTCGCTGTCTGTTTAACCGTTGCGAAAATTTTCCGCGGCTCAGCCCGCCGCCAGAGAAACCGGCGAAGCCGTCGGGTGTGCTTGAGCGGCCTGCTCAACTTCGACCGAGCAGACGCTGATCAAGCTGCGCATTTTTTCACCGATGACCTGCGCCCGATGCCAGGTCAGCTGGTCGACCTGCACATCGACCATCAGCAAGTCGTCCTGACGCAATACGCTGACTTGTTGCGGGATCAGGTACTGCATGGCGAACAGGTTGAGCAGCCGGCACAACGAGTCGGGTTCGGCTTCGACCAGGATCTGATAGCGCACGCAGCATTGGGCATTGTTGGCCGACCAGACGTCGGTGCGGTGCTGCGAGGTGTTGACGGCTTCGAGAGTGGGCATGCGGGCCTCTGCGGTTAGCGGCATGAAATCGATGTGGGAAATTCTTGCACGCAGCGGCAGAAATATCTGACCCATGATCGAGGTGAATGCGCTATTTTCGAATTGTTAATGCGCCAACACCCTATATTGAGAAATTGTTATGCAAACCGAACTGGACGCCTACGACCGCAAGATACTCGCGCTGCTGCAAGAGGACGCCTCGCTGTCTAGCGCGCAGATCGCCGAGCAGGTCGGGTTGTCGCAATCGCCGTGCTGGCGGCGTATCCAGCGCCTCAAGGATGAAGGCGTGATTCGTCGCCAGGTAACGCTGCTGGATCGCAAGAAGATCGGCCTGAACACGCAGATTTTTGCCGAGGTCAAACTCAACGCCCACGGCCGCTCGAATTTCACCGAATTCACCGACGCCATTCGCGGTTTCCCGGAAGTGCTGGAGTGCTACGTGCTGATGGGCTCGGTGGACTTTCTGCTGCGTATCGTCACGCCGGATATCGAAGCGTATGAGCGCTTCTTCTTTGAAAAACTATCGCTGGTGCCGGGAATACAGGAAGTGAACTCCACTGTGGCCCTGTCTGAAATCAAATCCACGACGAGTTTGCCGATGGGGTGATGAAGCCGGGACGGCGTTCGTAGGACCGGCTTCAGCCGGGAGGAGGACGGTACATTCGCACCGACTCCATCTTCAGCACGTTCGCCCTCCCGGCTGAAGCCGGTCCTACGGATCCTGTGCTTGCTGCTTTGGGTCATTGATTTTGCAGGCAAATAGCCATCTTGAAAGCTTCGCGTTGGCGGCAGGGATGGATCGTGGCACGATGACGCGGTTATCGACCGAGACCTTCTGATCATGCCGCAATCCACAGCCACGAATCTTTCCCTGATCGCCGCCATAGACCTGGGCTCGAACAGCTTTCACATGGTTGTCGCCAAAGCCAATATGGGCGAAATCCGCATTCTGGAACGCTTGGGTGAAAAGGTGCAGCTGGCGGCCGGGATCGATGAAGCGCGGCAGCTTTCCGAAGAGTCCATGCAGCGCGGTCTCGACTGCCTCAAGCGTTTCGCGCAACTGATCAACGGCTTGCCGCCGGGCGCGGTGCGGATCGTTGGCACCAACGCCCTGCGTGAAGCGCGCAACCGAGGCGAATTCATTCGTCGTGCCGAAGAAATCCTCGGTCACCCCGTCGAGGTGATTTCCGGTCGTGAGGAAGCGCGCCTGATCTATCTAGGGGTTTCCCATACTCTGGCCGATACGCCGGGCAAACGCCTGGTTGCCGACATCGGCGGCGGCAGCACTGAATTCATCATCGGCCAGCGCTTCGAACCGCTGCTGCGTGAAAGCCTGCAAATGGGCTGCGTGAGTTTTACCCAGCGCTACTTCAAGGACGGCAAGATCACCCCGGCCCGCTACGCTCAGGCCTACACCGCCGCGCGTCTGGAAATCATGAGCATCGAGCACGCGCTGCATCGGCTGAAGTGGGATGAAGCGATCGGCTCGTCCGGCACCATTCGCGCCATCGGCCTGGCACTCAAGGCCAACGGCCACGGCGCGGGCGAAGTCAATGCCGAAGGTCTGGCGTGGCTCAAGCGCCGGATTTTCAAGCTGGGCGATGTGGACAAAATCGACTTCGAAGGCATCAAGCCTGATCGCCGGGCGATTTTCCCGGCGGGCCTGGCGATTCTCGAAGCGATCTTCGATGCGCTGGAACTCAAGCGCATGGATCATTGCGAAGGCGCGCTGCGTGAAGGCGTGCTCTACGACCTTATGGGTCGCCATCACCACGAAGACGTGCGTGAGCGCACGCTGAGCTCGCTGATGGAGCGCTATCACGTCGATCTGGAACAGGCCGCCCGTGTCGAGCGCAAGGCGCTGCACGCGCTTGAGCAGGTCGCCAAGGCCTGGGATCTGGAAGACGACATCTATAAAGAACTGCTCAGCTGGGCCGCCAAGGTGCATGAAGTCGGGCTGGACATCGCCCACTATCACTATCACAAGCACGGCGCTTACCTGATCGAGCACTCCGACCTGGCCGGTTTCTCACGCGAAGACCAGCAAATGCTCGCGCTGCTGGTGCGCGGTCATCGTCGGAACATTCCCAAGGACAAATTTGCCGATTTCGGCAATGAAGGCGTCAAGCTGATTCGCCTGTGCGTGCTGCTGCGCTTTGCGATTCTGTTCCACCACATTCGCGGCACCCAAGAGATGCCGCAAGTGGTGCTCAATGCCAACGGTCAGAAGCTGGACGTGCTGTTCCCGGATGGCTGGCTGGAAAACAACCAGCTGACCCAGGCCGACTTCGCGCTGGAAGCGGAGTGGCTGACCCGGGTCGGCATCGACTTCAGCGTACGCTGAGGACCGGGTTGCTCAGGCGCTCCAGCAGGGTCGCCTGGGCGCTGCGAGCGTTCTGGTTGCCGGTCGGCGAGCTGCGCACGTAACGCCCGTCAGACTGCAGCAGCCAACTGTGGGTGTTGTCGGTCAGATAAGACTCCAGTTCCTTCTTCACCCGCAGAATCAACTTCTTGCCTTCCACCGGGAAGCAAGTCTCGACGCGCTTGTCGAGGTTGCGCTCCATCCAGTCGGCGCTGGACAGGAACATCTGCTCTTCGCCGCCATTGAGGAAGTAGAACACCCGCGTGTGCTCCAGGAAGCGGCCGATGATCGAGCGCACCTGAATGTTATGCGACACGCCGACAATGCCCGGACGCAGACAGCACATGCCGCGCACCACCAGATCGATACGCACGCCGGACTGGCTGGCCTTGTACAGCGCGCGGATGATCTTCGGATCGGTCAGCGAGTTGAACTTGGCGATGATGTGCGCCGGTTTGCCCTCGACGGCAAACTGGGTTTCCCGGGCAATCATGTCGAGCATGCCCTTCTTCAGCGTGAACGGCGCGTGCAGTAGCTTCTTCATGCGCAAGGTCTTGCCCATGCCGATCAGCTGGCTGAACAACTTGCCGACGTCTTCGCACAAAGCGTCGTCGGAGGTCAGCAGGCTGTAGTCGGTGTACAGACGCGCGTTGCCGGCGTGGTAGTTACCCGTACCCAAATGCGCGTAACGCACAATCTCGCCGGCCTCGCGGCGCAGGATCAACATCATCTTGGCGTGGGTCTTGAAGCCGACCACGCCATAAATCACCACCGCGCCCGCCGCTTGCAGACGGCTGGCCAGTTGCAGGTTGGATTCCTCGTCGAAGCGCGCCCGCAGCTCGATGACCACCGTGACTTCCTTGCCGTTGCGGGCTGAATCCACCAGCGCATCGACAATCTCGGAGTTCGCACCGCTGCGATACAGCGTCTGGCGCACGGCCAGTACATGCGGGTCTTTGGCGGCCTGACGCAGCAGGTCGACCACCGGTGTAAACGACTCGAACGGGTGCAGCAGCAGAATGTCCTGCTTGCTGATCACGTTGAAAATGTTCTCGCTGTTCTGCAGCAACTTGGGGATCGCTGGCGTGAACGGCAGGTATTGCAGCTCGGGATGGCTGTCCAGGCCGGTAATGCTGAACAGACGCGTCAGGTTCACCGGGCCATTGACCTGATACAGCTCCGATTCAGCCAGATTGAACTGCTTGAGCAGGTAATCGGACAGATGTTTCGGGCAGGTATCGGCCACTTCCAGGCGCACGGCATCGCCGTAACGACGGGAGAACAGTTCGCCGCGAAGGGCGCGAGCCAGGTCTTCGACGTCCTCGGAATCCAGCGCCAGATCGGCGTTGCGGGTCAGGCGGAACTGATAGCAGCCCTTGACCTTCATGCCCTGGAACAGATCGTCGGCGTGGGCATGGATCATCGAAGACAGGAACACGAAGTTGTCGCCGCTGCCGCCGACGTCTTCCGGAACCTTGATGACGCGCGGCAACAGGCGCGGCGCCGGAATGATCGCCAGACCCGAATCGCGACCGAAGGCATCGATACCTTCAAGCTCGACGATGAAGTTCAGGCTCTTGTTGACCAGCAACGGAAACGGGTGCGTCGGATCGAGGCCGATAGGCGTGATGATCGGCGCGATTTCATCGCGGAAATAGCGACGCACCCAGGCCTTGATCTTGGCGTTCCAGTGACGACGACGAATGAAGCGGACCTGATGTTTTTCCAGTTCCGGCAACAGAATGTCATTGAGGATCGCGTACTGACGATCTACGTGTCCATGCACCAGCTCGCTGATGCGGGCCAGGGCCTGATGCGGTTGCAGACCGTCAGCCCCAGCCTGTTCGCGAGCAAAGGTGATCTGCTTCTTGAGACCGGCGACACGAATTTCGAAGAACTCATCGAGGTTGCTGGAAAAGATCAGCAGGAATTTCAGCCGCTCCAGCAATGGATAGGATTCATCCAGCGCCTGCTCCAACACGCGAATGTTGAACTGCAACTGCGACAGCTCGCGGTGGATATACAGGCTGCTGTCGTCCAGGTTGGGCACGACAAGGGCCGGTAACACCGGTTGTGGCGTTTCGACCACGACCGGTACGACCTCGATGCTTGGCTCGACCACGGGCAGAGCCTCTGGAACAGTGACATCTACAGTGGCTTCGGTGAGTCCTTCGGTATTCATGTGTGATCCTGTGAAGTTATTGCCCTTTTAACAGTTGAGCAGCACGGACGGCGAAATAGGTGAGGATGCCGTCAGCACCTGCGCGTTTGAAAGCCGTGAGGGATTCCAGAATCACCCCTTCACTGAGCCAGCCATTCTGAATGGCGGCCATGTGCATCGCGTACTCGCCACTGACCTGATACACAAAGGTCGGCACCTTGAACTCATCCTTGACCCGATAAAGGATGTCCAGATAAGGCATGCCCGGCTTGACCATCACCATGTCCGCGCCTTCAGCCAGGTCGGCGGCCACTTCGTGCAGCGCTTCGTTGCTGTTGGCCGGGTCCATTTGATAGGACGACTTGTTGGCCTTGCCCAGATTCAACGACGAACCCACCGCATCGCGGAACGGCCCGTAGTAGGCGCTGGCGTACTTGGCCGAATAGGCCATGATCCGCACATTGACGTGATCCGCCAGCTCCAGTGCTTCACGGATGGCCTGAATTCGACCGTCCATCATGTCCGAAGGTGCGACAACCTGCGCGCCCGCGTCGGCATGAGACAACGCTTGCTTGACCAGCGCATCGACGGTGATGTCGTTCTGCACGTAGCCGTTTTCGTCGAGAATGCCGTCCTGGCCGTGGGTCGTGAACGGATCGAGCGCTACGTCAGTGATGACGCCCAGCTCGGGGAAGCGGTCACGCAAGGCACGCGTGGCGCGCTGGGCGATGCCGTCCGGATTCCAGGCTTCGGCGCCGTCCAGGGATTTCTTTTCCGGCGGCGTGACCGGGAACAGCGCCAGCGCCGGAATCCCCAGCGCGACCCAGTTCTGCGCTTCTTCAAGCAGCAGGTCGATACTCAGGCGCTCGACGCCAGGCATCGAGGCGATGGTTTCACGACGGTTTTCACCATCGAGTACAAAAACGGGGAGGATCAGGTCATCGACGGTCAAAACATTTTCGCGGACCAGCCGACGAGAAAAATCGTCGCGTCGATTGCGGCGCAGGCGAGTGAGAGGAAACAGGCGATTAGCGGGGGTAAAGCTCACGGCGAGACTCCTGAGCCCGCATACACGGGCAAGCGTGACAGTTATAAGCCGCCATTATGACCAATGTGTGACGGTCGTGGGTCAGCATGCGACTTGAGGCCGCAGTCGGGCCTTGAACATTGTCCGTGCAGGAAACTTTAACGTCGAGACACATATCCCTACTTTCCTGAATGTCTTGGGCGAGTTAGGCTGCGCGTTCATTTCGCCAGCATCCAGATAATGCTCCAACATTTCTTGCAGGAATTTGGCTACTTTGCCCTCTTTCTCGGCACCTTCTTTGAAGGCGAGACCATTTTGGTTCTGGCCGGATTCCTTGCGTTCCGCGGATACATGGACATCAACCTGGTCGTGGTCGTTGCGTTCTTCGGGAGCTACGCCGGTGATCAGCTCTGGTATTTCATGGGGCGCAAGCACGGCCGTAAATTGCTGGCGCGCAAGCCCCGATGGCAACTGATGGGCGACAAGGCGCTGGAGCACATTCGCAGGCACCCGGATATCTGGGTCCTGAGCTTTCGCTTCGTCTATGGTTTGCGTACGGTCATGCCGGTGGCGATTGGCCTGTCCGGTTATCCGCCGGGGCGTTATCTGTTGCTCAACGGCATTGGTGCGGCGGTCTGGGCTGCGGCGCTGGGCGCTGCGGCTTACCACTTCGGTGCGGTGCTGGAAGGCTTGCTGGGCAACGTCAAGCGTTATGAGCTCTGGGTGCTGGGCGCGTTGCTGCTGATTGGTGTCGCACTCTGGGTCCGCAGGCGGATCAAGAACGCGCGCATCGCCCGGGAAGAAGCCGCCGCCAAGCTGATCGAACCCCTGGCCACCGACACGCCTGCTGAAGTCACGGTCGAGATCAAGAAAACCGCTGACGAATAAATGTTCTCGTGTGCGCACTGCAATTGCGTAATTGCGCACACGAGCATGAACACCTTTCCTGACTCCCCGCTGCGACCGATTGAATCCCTGCCTGCTCCCCTTGTCACAAGCAACGAACGCTTCGCTATAGTTATGAACCACCTTCAAGGTTCCGAGCAGGCAAGTTCATGAGCCGTTGACCATAGGGAGTGCCTGGCATGCAAAAGAAAGTCGCCGTGATTCTGTCCGGCTGTGGCGTCTATGACGGCGCGGAAATTCATGAAAGCGTCCTCACGCTGCTGCGCCTCGACCAGCGCGGCGCGCTCGTGCAGTGCTTTGCGCCGAATATCGCGCAGCATCACGTCATCAATCACCTGACGGGCGAAGAAATGGCCGAGACCCGCAACGTGCTGGTCGAATCGGCGCGCATTGCCCGTGGCGCCATCGAAGACATCCGCGAAGCAGACGTGACGCAATTCGATGCGCTGATCATTCCCGGCGGTTTCGGCGCGGCCAAAAACCTGTCGAACTTCGCCACGGCAGGCGCTGACTGCAAAGTCCAGGCTGAAGTGCTTGCGCTGGCAGAAGCCTTCGCCGAAGCGGGCAAGCCGGTCGGACTGATCTGCATTTCCCCGGCGCTGGCGGCAAAAATCTACGGCCCGGGCGTGACCTGCACCATCGGCAACGACGCCGAAACGGCTGAAGCCATCACCAGAATGAAGGGCGAGCACCGGGATTGCGAGGTCACTGAAATCGTCGAGGATACTGCGCGCAAACTGGTCAGCACGCCGGCTTATATGGTCGCCAAGTCCATTGGCGAAGCGGCGGCAGGGATCAACAAACTGGTGGATCGGGTGCTGGAGTTGACGCACGAGGAGTGACCACGCGCGCGCGCTCGAACAGAAGATCAGCGCGTCAGCCGAGTCAGAATCCGGTCCAGTGAATTGGCGAACGCCTGTTTTTCCCGGTCGCCATACGGTGGCGGACCACCGCCCATTTGCCCTTGATCACGCAGATCAGTGAACAGGTTGCGCACCGCCAGCCGGTCGCCCATGTTCTGCGTGTCGAATTCCTTGCCGCGCGGATCGAGAGCGGCGACGCCTTTCTTGACCAGCCTGTCGGCCAGCGGCACATCGCTGCAAATCACCAGCTCGCCGGGCACCGCGTGCTCGACCAGATAATCATCCGCCGCATCCGGCCCGCTCGGCACCACGATCAGTTTGACCAGGCTGTAAGTCGGCTTGATCTGACTCTGTCCCGCCACCAGCACCACCTCGAATTGACGCTTCAAGGCGAACTTGATGACTTGATCCTTGGCCGGCTTGGGGCAAGCGTCAGCATCGATCCAGACGCGCATGAGAGTTCCGCCTTGAATAGGAATAAGTTCTGTGGGAGCCAACTTGTTGGCGAAGCGCCGGATGGACCTCGCGAACAAGTTCGCTCCTACACGGGTCAGTGCGCTTTACGCCACCTGCGTCCGGCGCTTCTCCGCCAGCCAGCTGCGGCCATACAGCACCGCAATCGCGATCAGGGCAATCAGTTGGGCGCTCAGCGAGTAAGCGTCGGCATGAATTCCCAGCCAGTCAAACTCGAAGAACGGCACCGGCCGCGTGCCGAAAATGCCGGCTTCTTGCAGCGCTTTGACGCCATGTCCGGCGAACACCACCGAAAGAGCGCAAAGCAGCGCAGCGTTGATGCCAAAGAATAGCGCGAGTGGCAATCTAGCCGAGCCGCGCAGGATGACCCACGCCAGACCGACCAGCAACACCAACGCCGTCGCGCCGCCGGCCAAGACCGCGTTATGCCCCGCAGGACCGGCCTGCAACCACAGGGTTTCGTAAAACAGGATCACTTCGAACAGTTCGCGATAAACCGAAAAGAACGCCAGGATCGCAAAACCGAAGCGTCCGCCGCCGCCCACCAGGCTGCTCTTGATGTAGTCCTGCCAGGCTGCCGCGTGGCGCCGGTCATGCATCCACACGCCGAGCCACAGCACCATGACGCTGGCGAACAGCGCTGTCGCACCTTCAAGCAATTCACGCTGGGCGCCGCTGACGTCAATCACGTACGCCGCCAGCGCCCAGGTTGCCAGGCCGGCGACCAGCGCCAGCGCCCAACCGATATTGACGCTGCGCACCGCCGACTGCTGGCCGGTGTTGCGCAGGAACGCGAGGATCGCCGCCAGCACCAGAATCGCTTCCAGGCCCTCTCGCAGCAGAATCAGCAAGCCGGAGATGTAACTCAGGGACGTGCTCAAGCCGTCGCTGCCCAGCAAACCGGCCGATTCCTTGAGCTTGCCTTTGGCGAACTCCAGCTTCTGCTCGGCTTGCGCCACCGGCAGGCCGTCCTGCAACGACTGACGGTAAGCCATCAGGGCTTTTTCGGTGTCCTTGCGCACGTTGGCGTCGACGTTGTCCAGCGAGCTTTCGACCAGCTCAAAGCCCTCCAGATACGCGGCTACCGACAAATCGTAGGCTTGTTCATGATCGCCTGTGCGATACGCCGCGAGGCTTTTGTCCAGCGTCTGGCTGGTGTAATCGAGCAACTGCGCCGGGCCACGCTGCACCTGCGGCGGCTGCGCACGCTGGGCGCGGAAGGTTGCGGCGGCTGGCACGCCTTCGGCAGCGCTGACTTCAGCAGGCGTCTGGCGCGCCAGATCGGCGAGGTTGTAGGTTTTGCCCGGCGCCGCAACCGGCTGGGCGCTGAAACCGGCGATGTAGGTCGCCACGTCCCAACGCTGGCGGTCGTCGAGTTGATCGGCGAAGGCCGGCATGTCGGTTCCCGAAACGCCAAGGCCCAGCGTGTTGTAGATGTCGTACAGGCTCAGGCGATCAAGACGTGCCGCATCGCGCAGATTGGCGGGCGGCGGTTCCAGGCCGATCCCGGCCGGACCATCTCCGGCGCCCGCATCGCCATGGCAGACCGAACAGTGCTGTGCGTACAGCGGCGCGCCACGGGCCGGGTCCGGGGTGATCACCGGTGCCTGGCTCACTTCATAGGCCACAGCCAGTTTTGCGCCCAATTGCCGCGCCTGACGCGCAACCAATGCGCCGTCCTGCTTCTTCGCTACCGCTTCGGCGAGGCTGGCGACGCCTTTTTCAAGTTCGCCACGCTCGGCCCGTTGCGGCAGCGCCACTACGAGACCCTGCAAAACCCCCAGAAACTCAACTTGCTCGCGATATTCGGACGCATCCACAACCTTGCCGTCGGCCACGGTGGCCGGGTAATCCGCGCCGATGTAATCGAGCAAATGCAACGCCTGCGCTGCGCCATCAGTGGCGTCGGCCAACAGGTTGAAACTGCAGACGGCCAACACAGGCAGCATCAGCCAGGCCAGAAAACGGGAGCGCAAGGGCATCGGTGAATCTCAATAAGAATGCGTGGTATTACATTGTTCACTTACAGGGGCTGCTACTCAAGGCTTTGGCCGAAGTTTGTTACTGAATATTGCGAAATAAGCGGATGGAAGGATGGGGTCGTAGGCATTTGCTTCCTTAACACCGAAACGCGTCCTACAGCATCTGTGGATTTTTCTGACTCCATTTTTTAGCCGGCCTTTGAATAATCGGTGGCGACACTTTCGCGCCTCTTCGTCAGCGCGAGCAGAGACCCGCAGATGAACGATTTGCCATCGCCGTCCCCGAGATCACGCGTCGTATTAGTCAGCGAAAGCCTCAATGGGGATGAAAAAATTCATCACTATCGCTGTGAGTTCGGCCACGAATGGGCGGCCCCGGCCCTGTTCGGCAATCGTGGCAACTGGTGCCGCCTGTGCAGCCATCAGACGCGCTCGCTTTCCCTGGAAGATGCCCGTAAAAATGCGCAGGAACGCGGCGGTAAATGCCTGGCGACCCATTACAGCACCTCACTGGTGAAACTGCCCTGGCAATGCCGCGAAGGCCATACCTGGGAACAAAGCCTGAACCAGGTCCGCGCCGGAGATTGGTGCCGGATTTGCCGCAAGGCCGAGCGAGAGGCGCTGCTTAAATCCATGGAAGACCAGAACCCTGCAATAGATACCGGCGACCAGCCGATAAGCCCTGGCCGCCAACCGACTTCGACAACAAATTTGCGTCGACGGGGTAAACCAGCTGTGAGGGGCGCGGACGCACCCGTCAAAGCTGACTAAGTGCGGGTACTTTGCCTACAACAATGCCGGAAACGTCTGGTTTCACCTGTTTCAGGGGATGGATACCATTCGTTCTCCAGCGGCCATCGCGGGGCCCTACCACCGATCATTTCTCGGGCCAGCAATTGAACTTATTGCGAAATTTGTAACAGTGGTCACACAACATGGATGTCAAATCGCTACTTCAGCGTTTACAATCCTGCGCCCTCTCCTTTCGCCAACAGCTTTTCAGTGCGCGGAAGAAGGCCCATCGAGCAGGACACCTGCTCATTCAAACGGACTTGAATAGCGCGAAGCCTTCGGCCTGCTATCGAATTTCAGGGATTGAACGCTCTATGTCATCTCGTGCCTTGACCGCGCTTACGCTGATTGCTGCTGTCCAGCTGGCGGGCTGTTCCGCCTTTCGCAGCTACGACAACGAACTCAAGGAAACCAACCAGAACCTGGTCAGCGGCAACGTTGATGGGGCGTTGGTCATTCTTGAGAAGAACAACACCAGCGCCGACAAAGACCTGCTCTATTACTTCGAGAAGGGTGAGTTGCTGCGCGCCAAGGGCGATCTCGCGGGCAGCCAGACCGCATGGCGTGCCGCCGATCTGGTGGTCTACAAGTGGGAAGAGTCGGTCAAGCTGGACACCGAGAAGTACCTGGCCCAGTTCGGCAGTTTCCTGGTCAATGACAAGGTCCGTCGTTACGAAGGCTATGACTACGAAAAGGTCATGCTGACCACGCAGATGGCGCTGAACCTGCTGGCCAAAAACGACTTCGAAGGCGCGCGGACCGAGATCAAGAAGACTCACGAGCGCGAAGCCGTGATCGCCGACCTGCGCGACAAGGAATACCTCAAGAGCGAGCAGGAAGCCGAAAGCAAAGGCGTGAAGACCGAATTCACCGACCTGAAGGGCTATCCGGTTGCGTCTCTGGATGCACCGGAAGTCGTTGGCTTGAAAAACAGCTACCAGAGTGCGTTCAGCCATTACCTGTCGGGCTTCGTGTATGAAGCGCTGGGTGAAAAAGGCCTGGCCGCGCCGGGTTATCGCAAAGCCGCCGAGCTGCGCCCGAATACGCCGCTGCTCAAGGAAGCCCTGCTCAAACTCGACGATGCGCAAAGCAAGGACGGCTACAGCGAAGTGCTGATCGTCGTGCAAAGCGGCTTTGCCCCGGCGCGCGACTCAGTGCGTATCCCGCTGCCGTTGCCGATCAGTGGCAATCTGGTGATCACGCCGCTGTCGTTCCCGGTCATCAAGCCTGACACCTCGACCGCTGTGTTCTCGCAGATCGGTCTCGACGGCCAGCAGATCAACCTGACCAAACTCAACAGCACCACCGACATGTCGCGCCGCGCCCTGCGTGACGACATGCCGGGCATTATCTTGCGCACCACGGTCCGCGCGATCACTCGCGGCGTGGCGCAGAAGCAACTCAACGACGTGAATCCGCTGGCCGGTCTGGCCGTGGGCATTGCCTCGGCCATCACTGAAGGCGCCGATACCCGCACCTGGCGCACCCTGCCGGATAACACGCTGGTCGCGCGCCTGCGTCTGCCGCAGGGCGTGCATCAAGTGGTATTGCCTTCGTCCACGGGCGGCACGCATGTGCAGGTCAAGGTCGATCAGCGGTTTCAGGTGATTGCCCTGCGCGCCATTGGCAATCAGGTTTTCGCTGACGGGCTGGCCGCCAATGTCACGCCGTCGTCCCTGCCACAAGCCGTGGCCACTACCAAACAACCCTGATCGGAGACACTCCATGCGTATC
Organism: Pseudomonas sp. CFII64; assembly: GCF_000416235.1. Taxonomy (GTDB): domain Bacteria; phylum Pseudomonadota; class Gammaproteobacteria; order Pseudomonadales; family Pseudomonadaceae; genus Aquipseudomonas. Next base: position 77,329 of record NZ_ATLO01000049.1, read on the forward strand.
AAGATTTTCGGCGTGCTGGCGCTGGCCCTGCTCGCCGGATGCGCGACCCCGCCGCCACCCGCTCCCGGCAGCGCCGCAAGCAAAGTGGTCGCCATGGGTGACATGAAGAACATCGAAGTGGGCGCCATGCGCGTGGCGCGGGAAAACGGTTTTCTGACTGTCAACGTGCAGCTCAATAACACCAGCAGCCGCAACAAGCAGATGTACTACCGCTTCGCCTGGCTGGGCAACGACGGTTTCCCGGTTGCTGACGCCGAGGGCTGGAAAAGCCTGACGTTGTACGGCTCGCAGACCAGTTTCCTGCCTGCCATTGCGCCGGTGCCGAAGGCGACTGATTTTCGCCTCGAAGTGAAAACGCCTTGATCCACCCCCTATTTTGCTCAGTTGAAGAGAACTCTCGCATGCTGTCGATTCGTCTTTGCTCCATCGCTGCCGTCGCCCTGCTGGCCACCGGTTGCGCCAACAACTCCCCGTCACTGGGCAGCAAGAACATCAACTACGGCGATACCAAGGCTGTGGAAACCGTGACCAACGAATTCGGCTCGACCGATTTGCAGATGATCGCCGAGTCCATGACCCGTTCCCTGGCGCAGTCCGGCATCCTCCAAGGCCGTCCGGTGGTTCAGGTCTACGACGTGAAGAACAAGACCAGCGAGTACATCGATACCCGCGAGATCACCACGTCGATCAAGACCCAGCTGATGAAAACCGGCACCGCCCGTTTCGCCAGTGACAACACCCAGATGCAGAGCCAGGTCGATCAGCTCAAGCTGCAAAACCAGAGCGGCCTGTACAAGCAATCGACGGTCAACAAGACCGGCAACATGATCGCCGCCAAGTACCGTCTGGAAGGCTCGATCAGCTCCATCGTCAAGCGCAGCAGCGACTACAAGGACGTGTTCTACAAATTCAGCCTGCAATTGATCGACGTTGAAAGCGGTCTGGCCGAGTGGATGGACGAGAAAGAAATCCGCAAAACCACGGAGCGCTAAGCAATGCGTGCATGGATAGGCATCGTCGGCCTGATGTGCGCTTTTGGCGCACAAGCCGCGCCAAAAATCGCAGTCACGGACATGGCATTCCAGGAGCGTGTGGAGCACTACATCCACACGGTTTCGGCGCAGAGCAACGTGCGCATCAATGCCTATAGCGCCAGCGGCTCGGCCAGCTATAACGAATACGAAGAGCGCTACAGCTATATCGAGCAGGGCGAGCTGCGCAAATTCAGCGGCGACATCAAGGGCGAGATTCTCAAGTCCGGCATGTTCCAGCTGGTGCAGGGCACGCCGTACACGGCCAAGTCCAAGGAAGACGTCTATGACGTCATCAAGCGCATCAAGAACGGTAATTTCAAGGGCGCGGACTACGTGCTGTTCGGCACGGTGTCGGATATCGACTTCCGCCAGGACATCAACGAGCTGGCCAACACGGACAGCCATTCTGCGGTGCTGGGTCTGACGCTGGTCAGCGACTTCAGCCTGATCAACACCCGCACCTTTGAAATCACCTCGGCCTTCACGGCCATGGGCGAAGGTCAGGACACCAAGCTGGTGAACGGTCGGGATATCAAGGTCACGCCCAATCGCGGTCGGGTCGTGCGGGATGTGTCCAAGTCGATTGGCATGGACGTCGCCCGCCAGCTGCGTGAGCAACTGCGTGGCGAAGTGGAGTACACCGATCAGCCGATGCCGCAAAACAATCTGCCGCGCGATGAAGCGCCGCGGATCTTGCGCTGATTCAGGCTATCGATTGGCGAGCAATGCGCCCATACAAATGGGCGCATTTGATCGTTACTTGATCAAACGCCAGGTGAACGGATAGCGATAGGCCAGACCATCGTTGGCTTTCAAGCCGCCAATAATGGTCAGGACCAGCGCGCCGACACCGACGAGAATCAACAGCGGGAAGCCGATGACCACCACCATGAGCAGCATGCAGATCATGGCGGCAATGGAAACGGTGATCTGAAAGTTCAGCGCTTCCTTGCCCTGGGCATCAATGAATGGATCGGCTTCTTTCTTGATCTGCCAGATAATCAGCGGCCCCAAGAGGTTGCCGAACGGGAAGATCAAGCCGAAGAACGAGGCAAAGTGACAGAACATCGCCCACTGGCGAATCTCTGGGCTGGGTTTCGGAAGCGGTAGCTGGCTGTCACTCATGTGCGATCCCTCGGGTTTGTCGATCAGTCGGCCAATGCAGCGGTTTGCAGCGCGAACAATTCAGTCATGCCTTTCTGGGCCAGCGCCAGCATCGCGTTCAGCTCTTCCGGCTGGAACGGCGCGCCTTCAGCGGTGCCCTGGACTTCAATGAAGCCGCCTGCGCTGGTCATGACCACGTTGAGGTCAGTCTCGGCTGCGGAATCTTCAAGATAGTCCAGATCGAGCACAGGCTCGCCCTGATACATGCCCACCGAAACGGCGGCGATCATTTGCTTGAGCGGGTCGCCGCCTTTGAGGCCGCCGCGTTTCTTGATCACTTTCAAGGCATCGGCCAGGGCAACCATGGCGCCGGTGATGGACGCTGTGCGCGTGCCGCCGTCTGCCTGGATCACATCGCAATCGACGTAGAGAGTCACGTCGCCCAGCTTGGACATGTCCAGCGCCGCGCGCAGCGAACGACCGATCAGACGCTGGATTTCCAGAGTGCGACCGCCTTGCTTGCCGCGACTGGCTTCACGCTGGTTACGCTCGCCGGTAGCGCGCGGCAGCATGCCGTATTCAGCGGTCAACCAACCCTGGCCCTGACCTTTGAGGAAGCGCGGTACGCCGCTCTCGACGCTGACGGTGCAAATCACTTTGGTGTCACCAAACTCGACCAGTACAGAGCCCTCGGCGTGTTTGGTGTAGTTGCGGGTGATGCGGATCGAGCGGAGCTGATCGGCGGCGCGACCACTTGGACGTTTCATTGGGAATACCTGTACTAAGACGGAAAACTGCCGAGCATTATAGAGGCGACAGTCGAGACTGGGCACATCTAAAACTCAGGTGCGGCCGATCCAGCGTGCTGGCGGGCTCTGGAGCGGGTGTTTGCAGGCGCTGACGGAGCGGCGCGCGACACCATGCATCGCTTGTCGCATTCGCGGATTGGGAGCATCCGTCGCACTGCGCTACAATCCTGCGCCTTTACAGCCTCTCGACTTTTCGTGACATCTTTTGGTCACTGGCCGAAACAGTGCGCTGTTCACCGGATTTATAGAGGTGTTTGCCATGGTCCACAGCATGACGGCTTTTGCCCGGGTCGAACGGGCCGGGGTTCAGGGCACACTGAGTTGGGAGCTGCGCTCGGTCAATCATCGTTACCTGGAGCCGCATCTGCGCCTGCCGGAGTCTTTTCGTGATCTGGAAGGCGCGATTCGCGAAGCGCTGCGCCAAGGGCTTTCCCGGGGCAAAGTGGAATGCACTCTGCGTTTCGTCGAAGAAACCGCAGGCAAGCCGCTGCAGGTTGATCGCGAACGCGCCGCTCAGTTGGTGGCCGCCGCGGAAATCGTGGCCAGCCTGATCAAGCAGCCCGCGCCGCTCAATCCTTTGGAAGTGCTGGCCTGGCCCGGCGTTCTGGTGGGCGATGCCAGCGATCCGCAAGCGCTTAATAATGAAGCATTGGCGCTGTTCAATGAGGCACTGGCCGAGCTGAAAAACGGTCGGGGTCGCGAAGGCGCAGATTTGGCCAAGCTGCTCAATGAGCGGCTGGACTCGATCACCACCGAAGTCGCAACCCTGAAAACCCTGGTGCCGCAGATGCTCGCGGCCCAGCGCCAGAAGGTTCTGGATCGTTTCGCCGACATGAAGGCCGAGCTTGATCCGCAGCGTCTGGAGCAGGAAATGGTCCTGCTGGCGCAGAAAAGCGATGTCGCCGAGGAGCTTGACCGCCTCAGCACCCACGTCACCGAGGTCCGCCGCGTGTTGAAGGCTGGCGGGCAAGCCGGGCGACGTCTGGATTTCCTGATGCAAGAGCTCAACCGCGAAGCCAATACCCTGGGCTCCAAAGCCTTCGACACGCGCAGCACCCAAGCGGCGGTCAACCTCAAAGTGTTGATCGAGCAAATGCGCGAACAAGTGCAGAATATTGAGTAAGGCTAACCCTGACATGACCCACAGCACCGGCACCCTGTATATCGTTTCCGCCCCCTCCGGCGCGGGCAAGACCAGTCTGGTCAAGGCCCTGGTCGACGCTCAGCCGTCGATTCGCGTATCGGTTTCGCACACCACCCGCGCCATGCGTCCGGGCGAAGTAAATGGCGTGAACTATCACTTCGTTGATCGTGCCGAGTTCCTGCGCATGATCGAACACAACGATTTTCTCGAGCAGGCCGAGGTTTTCGGCAATCTGTACGGCACGTCGCAAAGCCATTTGCAGCAGACGCTGGACGAAGGTCATGACCTGATTCTGGAAATCGACTGGCAGGGCGCCGAGCAGGTTCGCGCAGTGATGCCGGCGGCGACGTCGATCTTTATTCTGCCGCCGACCCAGCAGGCATTGCGTCAGCGCTTGACCAATCGCGGCCAGGACAGCGATGAAATCATTGAGGGCCGCATGCGTGAAGCGGTCAGCGAAATGAGTCATTACAAGGATTACGACTACGTTGTGATCAATGACGATTTCGCCACGGCACTGGAAGATCTGAAAGCGATTTTCCGCGCCAACCTGCTGACCCAGCCCCATCAGCAGCAGCGTTTCAGCCAGTTGCTCGCGCAATTGCTGGCCTGAATCCGGCGCGCGACAAGCGGCGACTGGTCAGTTAAATCCGACCGCTCGCGGCTTGCTGCTTGAAGCTTAGGCCTTGCAGCTAGTAAACTCCGCAGTCCGCTCGCCCATCCGGGCATCGCGCATCCGCATTTGCTACGAGGAATACCCATGGCCCGCGTAACCGTTGAAGACTGCCTAGAACACGTGGATAACCGCTTTGAGCTGGTCATGCTCTCCACCAAGCGTGCCCGTCAACTGGCAACCGGCGGCAAAGAACCAAAGCTGGCCTGGGAAAACGACAAGCCCACCGTTATGGCTCTGCGCGAAATCGCAGCGGGCTTGATGAGCTATACCGTAATCGCCGAAGCTGAAATCGTTGAAGATGAACCATTGTTCGCAGCGTTTGAGGACGAGTCCAACGAGGCCGTCTAAGCCTATGCCGGGTCGACGTAGTACGGCGCAGGGCACCAGCCATCGGCAGGGGTTAACACCATGCCGAGCATAGACGCCCTCGCCGAAAGACTGTCGACCTACCTCGGCAAGGAACAGGTCAATCTGGTCCGCCGAGCGTATTTCTACGCCGAACAAGCCCACGACGGCCAGCGCCGTCGCAGCGGTGAAGCCTACGTCACGCATCCTCTTGCGGTGGCCAATATCCTTGCTGACATGCACATGGATCATCAAAGCCTGATGGCTGCGATGCTGCATGACGTCATCGAAGACACCGGTATTGCCAAGGAAGCGCTCTGCGCCCAGTTTGGCGAAACCGTGGCCGAACTGGTCGACGGGGTCAGCAAACTGACCCAGATGAACTTCGAGACCAAGGCCGAGGCCCAGGCCGAGAACTTTCAGAAAATGGCCATGGCCATGGCCCGCGATATTCGGGTGATTCTGGTCAAGCTCGCCGACCGGCTGCACAACATGCGCACCCTGGAAGTCCTTTCCGGTGAAAAACGCCGCCGTATCGCCAAGGAAACCCTGGAAATCTATGCACCCATTGCCAATCGGCTGGGCATGCACAGCATTCGTATCGAATTCGAAGACCTGGGCTTCAAGGCCATGTACCCGATGCGTTCGTCGCGAATCGGTCAGGCGGTCAAGCGCGCGCGGGGCAACCGCAAAGAGCTGGTCAACAAGATCGAAGAGTCCCTGAGCCATTGTCTGGCGGTGGACGAGATCGAAGGCGAAGTCAGCGGGCGGCAGAAACACCTGTACGGCATCTACAAGAAGATGCGCGGCAAGCGTCGCGCCTTCAATGAAATCATGGATGTCTACGCGTTCCGCATCATCGTCGACAAGGTCGACACCTGCTACCGCGTGCTCGGCGCTGTGCATAATTTGTACAAGCCGCTGCCTGGCCGCTTCAAGGATTACATCGCGATTCCCAAAGCCAACGGCTATCAGTCGCTGCATACGACCTTGTTCGGCATGCATGGCGTACCTATCGAAATCCAGATTCGTACGCGCGAAATGGAAGAAATGGCCAACAACGGGATCGCCGCTCACTGGCTGTACAAGTCCTCGGACGACGAAGTGCCAAAAGGCACTCACGCCCGGGCTCGCCAATGGGTCAAAGGCGTGCTGGAAATGCAGCAGCGCGCCGGCAATTCGCTGGAATTCATCGAAAGCGTGAAGATCGACCTGTTTCCGGACGAGGTTTATGTCTTCACGCCCAAAGGCCGGATCATGGAGCTGCCCAAAGGCTCCACGGCAGTGGATTTTGCCTATGCGGTGCATACCGATGTGGGCAACAGCTGCATCGCCTGTCGGATCAATCGTCGCCTCGCGCCGTTGTCCGAACCGCTGCAAAGCGGCTCGACGGTCGAAATCGTCAGCGCGCCGGGTGCGCGTCCGAATCCGGCATGGCTGAATTTTGTCGTCACCGGCAAGGCTCGCACCCACATCCGCCACGCTCTCAAGCTGCAACGCCGCTCCGAGTCCATCAGCCTTGGCGAACGTCTGCTGAACAAAGTGTTGAACGGTTTCGAGAGCAGCCTGGAGAAAATCCCGGCCGAGCGTGTGCAGCTGGTTCTGGCCGAATACCGCGTCGAAGTCATCGAAGACCTGCTCGAAGACATCGGCCTGGGCAATCGCATGGCTTACGTGGTCGCGCGCCGCCTGTTGGGCGAAGGCGAGCAACTGCCGAGCACCGAAGGCCCGCTGGCGATTCGCGGCACCGAAGGTCTGGTGCTCAGCTACGCCAAGTGCTGCACACCGATTCCTGGCGACCCGATTGTCGGCCACCTGTCCGCAGGCAAAGGCATGGTTGTGCACCTGGACAATTGCCGCAACATCAGTGAAATCCGCCACAACCCGGAAAAATGCATCCAGCTTTCCTGGGCCAAGGACGTCACCGGCGAATTCAATGTCGAACTGCGCGTCGAGCTGGAACATCAGCGCGGCCTGATCGCGCTGCTGGCCAGCAGCGTCAACGCCGCCGACGGCAACATCGAAAAAATCAGCATGGATGAGCGCGATGGGCGCATCAGCGTGGTTCAGCTGGTGGTCAGCGTTCATGACCGCGTGCATCTGGCCCGCGTTATCAGAAAACTGCGCGCCTTGACCGGGGTCATCCGCATCACCCGCATGCGTGCGTAGCCAACCATAATCAGGAGTTCTTCATGACCAAGACTGTTATCACCAGCGACAAGGCACCTGCGGCCATCGGCCCTTATTCTCAGGCCATCAAAGCTGGCAATACTGTCTACATGTCCGGGCAGATCCCGCTGGACCCGAAAACCATGGAACTGGTCGAAGGCATCGAAGCCCAGGTCGTCCAGGTGTTCGAAAATCTGAAGTCGGTTGCCGAAGCAGCGGGCGGTTCGTTCAAGGACATCGTCAAACTCAACATCTTCCTGACTGATCTGGGCAACTTCGCCAAGGTCAACGAGATCATGGGCAAATATTTCGAGCAGCCTTACCCGGCGCGCGCCGCCATCGGCGTTGCGTCCCTGCCGCGCGGTTCGCAGGTCGAAATGGACGCGATTCTCGTCATCGAATAAATCCCCAGCGGGGCGCCACCGCCCCGCCGCACCTGAAAGGAAGGACTCTGTTATGCGCTTTGCGCTTGCCCTCTCGCTGGTTGCCGTTTTTTTGACCGGCTGTGCCAGCCACGCTGACCGCAATCCCGACGGTACCTGGATCAACCAGGCCGCCATCGACGCCGCCGTCAAGGGCGACAACCTCCGTCAGGCGCTGCTCGCCAACGGTCCGAACCTGGAATGGCAAATCAACACCAAGGCCGGTCAGGCGCTGTATTCGAACGGGTTTGAAGTGGGCGAAGGCAAGATTGCCAGCGCCGCCGATGGCAAATTGCGCATCGACTACTACAACTCTGTCGAAAACCTGCAGATCAAGGGCGATCAGTTGATTCAGGCCGCCAGCGAATCCGGCCCGGAACAGCGCTTCCAGAAACCTGAGACCGCCGCGCCTGCGGGTGCTCCAGCGGGCAGCAGCTTTGAAAAAGCCCTGTACGGCGCTTATCTGGGCGGCAAATGGACCATCGTCAGTGGCGACGGCCAAGGCAGCTCGGTGCAGTTCATGCCGGATGGCAGCGTGCAGGGTCTGCCGGAAAACGATCGTTACGCGCTGTGTCTGGCGGGCGATTGTGCAGCGATGAGCGGCGAATACGACAGCATGTGGCTGGAAAAGGCCGAGCAAGGCAATGCATGGATCTTCTCGCGCGCCGGCAAGCAGCTGGAGATTTTCCAGGCAGTGAACAATGCTGGCGCGGACCAGATGCCAGAGCTGCGCCCAGGTGCACGACGCTGGTTGCTTGAGCGCAATTGATTTAAAGCGGTTCACGCAACCATTTGAATTGGAGCGCATTTCGTAGGACCGGCTTCAGCCGGGAGAGGGCAGCCATTCGCAGCAATTGTGTCGGCTGACCTCTTGCTCTCCCGGCTGAAGCCGGTCCTACGGAGCCATATTCAACCCAGCAACGCCGCATACCCTTCCCGATACGTCGCATAACGCGGCACCCAGCCCAGCGCTTTGGCGCGGGCGTTGCTGCAGCGTTTGCTGCCGGAGCGGCGCAGGGCAGCGTTTTCCGCCCATTCGCTGACACCCAGAAAGCCGCGCATCCAGTCGACCACTTCGGCCAGCGGCGCGGGCGCGTCGTCAACGCCGATGTAGCAGTCCTCCAGCGCAATTGCTCGTGAATCCGCCTCAAGCAGATACGCCAACAGCCCCGCTGCGTCGTCGGCGTGAATCCGGTTGGCATATAAAGGTGGTTCGACGGCCACGCTGTAGCCCTGACGAACCCGATTAGCCAAATCGCTGCGCCCTGGCCCGTAAATCCCGGTCAAACGCACCACGCTGGCCGGGAAACCGCTGTGCAATGCGACTTGTTCGGCTTCCAGCATGACCTTGCCGGAAAAACCGTTGGCGTCGGTCGGCGACGTTTCGTCGACCCATTCGCCGTGTTGCTGACCATAAACGCTGCTGCTGGACACAAACACAATGCGCTTGGGCCGCTGGCCATGTTGGGCGAGCCAGGCCAGCACGTGCTGCAACCCTTCTATATAAGCTGCGCGATAACCGGCTTCGTCACGCTCGGTCGGGGTGGCGCAATACACCAGGTAATCGAGGTTCGTCGCAGGCCAATCGTCGGGCGTCCGGGCTTGAAACAGATCGCCCGCAACCCCGATCACCCCTTCGGGCAAATGAGCAATCGTGCGGCGCAGCCCATACACGGTCCAATCCTGCGGCAGCAGTTGATTAGCCAGGCGGCTGCCGATATCGCCACAGCCAGCGATCAAAACGGAGGGGGCGGACATGTCGAATCTCCACAAAAATGGGGTGTTAATGCAGTTGGAACGGGGGTGAAAGCCGGTCACTCAGCTGCGATTGATAGAAAAAAAGATACTGTATTACTTTTGTTAACAAGAATTACTTGCAATAATGACGGCCCGTTTGTTCTCCTCCCTGCGTCGAACGCATCGCGCGACGTAGCAGAACGACCCACCTTTTCTTCTCTCAGGTCCGGCCAGCATGACACGTATCAACTCTTCCGCTTCGCCAACCAAACTCCCCAGCCTGCCGCGTGCATGGCGGGCAATCGCAGCGTTGCTGCTGAGCCTGATGATCGTCCCTGTCGCATTGGCCGATCAAGCTGCGCCGACGACACCGGCCGGCACGCCAGCGACTTCGGCTGCTCCGGCACCGGGCGCAGCGCCGGTTCTGCAGGAGAGCACCGCGCCAGTTGAAGGCCCGGCAATCGTTGAAGAAGACAACAGCCTGGGCATGGCGCATGACCTGTCGCCATGGGGCATGTACCAGAACGCTGACATCATCGTCAAAGCGGTAATGATCGGCCTGGCGATTGCCTCGATCATTACCTGGACCATCTGGATCGCCAAGGGTTTCGAATTGCTCGGCGCCAAGCGCCGTCTGCGGACTGAAATCGCCAACCTGAAAAAGGCGCGCACCCTGACCGAAGCCAGCGAAAGCGCCGCCAAACCGGGCACGCTGGCAAATCTGCTGGTCCACGATGCGCTCGAAGAGATGCGTCTGTCGGTCAACAGCCGCGAACGTGAAGGCATCAAGGAGCGCGTCAGCTTCCGCCTTGAGCGTCTGGTGGCAGCCTGTGGCCGCAACATGAGCATGGGCACCGGCGTCCTCGCGACCATCGGTTCCACGGCGCCGTTCGTAGGCTTGTTCGGCACCGTCTGGGGCATCATGAACAGCTTCATCGGCATCGCCAAAACCCAGACCACCAACCTCGCCGTGGTTGCGCCGGGTATCGCCGAAGCCTTGCTGGCGACTGCGTTGGGCCTGGTTGCCGCGATTCCTGCGGTGGTCATTTACAACGTCTTCGCCCGTTCCATTGCCGGTTACAAGGCACAAGTGTCCGACGCATCGGCGCACGTCCTGCTGCTGGTCAGCCGCGACCTGGACCACCAGCCGAACGAACGCTCCCAGTCGCCGCACATGGTCAAGGTGGGCTAAACCTTGGGCATGCATCTGAAAGAAGGCGACGACGATCTCGCCGAAAACCACGAAATCAACGTAACGCCGTTCATCGACGTCATGTTGGTCCTGCTGATCATCTTCATGGTGGCCGCGCCATTGGCAACGGTCGACATCAAAGTCGACCTGCCGGCCTCGACCGCCAAGCCGCAACCTCGGCCCGAGAAGCCGATCTTCCTCAGCGTCAAGGCTGATCAAAGCCTGTTTCTGGGCGATGACAAGGTGGCCCGTGAACAGCTCGGCCAGATTCTCGATGCCAGGACCAAAGGCAAGAAGGACACGACGATCTTCTTCCAGGCCGACAAAGGCGTGGATTATGGCGATCTGATGGAAGTCATGAACGCCCTGCGCGGCGCGGGCTACCTGAAAGTCGGTCTGGTCGGTCTCGAGACGGTTGGTAAGAAATGATCAATTCGCGCCAAAAACTGACGCGCTATGGCGGTAGTCTGTTGTTGGTGCTTGTCGTGCATGCCATCGCAATCGTTGTTGCGCTGCGCTGGCCGGCATCCCAGGCAATCGAGCTACCACCGGCGGCAATGATGGTCGAGCTGGCTCCGGAACCTGTTCCGGCACCGCCACCTCCGCCTGCCGTCGTGCAGCCGCCGCCACCGCCGGAGCCCGAGGAGCAGATCCCCGAGCCGAAAGTGGCTGAAGCGCCGAAGCCGGAAATCGCCATACAGAAGCCGGTTGAAAAGCCCAAGCCCAAGCCGAAGCCACAGCCGCCCAAGCCGATCAAGAAACCTGAGCCGCCCCAGGAAAAACCGGTCGAAGAAAAGCCGATGGACACGCCGCCGACGACCGCCAAGGTCGAGAAATCTGCTGCGCCGACCCCACCGAGCCCGCCTTCGCCACCGAGTACGGCGTTGCCAAGCTGGCAAGGCGATTTGCTGCGTCACCTGGCCAAGTTCAAGAAGTATCCCGAGGACGCACGTCGTCGCGGTATGCAGGGCGTGAGCCGTCTGCGTTTCGTGGTCGATGCCGAGGGCAATGTCTTGTCATACTCGATTGCCAGCAGCTCCGGCAGTCCGGCACTGGATCGGGCGACGATGGAAATGATCCGTCGCGCCCAGCCGTTGCCCAAACCGCCGGCGGAAACCCTGAACAACGGCACTATCGAAATCCTGGCACCGTTCGTTTATTCGCTGGATAAGCGCTGAAACGCAGTTTTGATACACAGGAGTGGCCTTGATAACGTGCGTCTATCGATTGCAGCCGCTATGCTGGGGCCGCAACTTCATGGACGCACGCTATGACTCTTACAGAATTGCGCTACATCGTTACCCTCGCCCAGGAACAGCATTTCGGCCACGCGGCTGAGCGTTGCCACGTCAGCCAGCCGACATTGTCGGTGGGCGTGAAAAAGCTGGAAGATGAACTGGGTGTGCTGATCTTCGAGCGCAGCAAGAGCGCTGTTCGCCTGACGCCGGTTGGCGAAGGCATCGTCGCTCAGGCGCAGAAGGTTCTCGAACAGGCTCAAGGTATCCGCGAACTGGCGCAGGCCGGCAAGAACCAGCTGACCGCTCCGCTCAAGGTCGGCGCGATCTATACCGTCGGGCCTTACCTGTTCCCGCACCTGATTCCGCAGTTGCATCGCGTTGCGCCGCAAATGCCGTTGTACATCGAAGAAAACTTCACCCATATCCTGCGTGACAAACTGCGCAACGGTGAGCTGGACGCGATCATCATCGCGCTGCCGTTCAACGAAGCCGATGTGCTGACGCTGCCGCTGTACGACGAACCCTTCTACGTCTTGATGCCCGCAGACCATCCGTGGACCAAAAAAGAGTCCATCGATGCCTCGGCGCTCAACGACAAGAGCCTGCTGTTGCTTGGCGAAGGTCACTGCTTCCGGGATCAGGTGCTTGAAGCCTGCCCGACGCTGGTCAAAGGCAGCGAAGGCGCGCGACATACCACAGTGGAATCCAGCTCGCTGGAAACCATTCGTCACATGGTCGCGTCCGGCCTGGGGATTTCGATTCTGCCCATGTCCGCCGTTGACAGCCATCACTATGCGCCTGGCGTGATCGAGGTTCGTCCACTGACGCCACCGGTGCCGTTTCGTACCGTTGCCATCGCCTGGCGCGCAAGCTTTCCACGGCCTAAAGCGATTGAAATCCTCGCGGACTCCGTGCGGCTTTGTTCCGTCGCGCGTCCGAAAGCTGAAGCGAGCTAAGTCGGGCCATGGGCGAGCTTTCCACGGTTTCGGTCACGGCGCTTAAAGGCGTCGGCGCGGCCATGGCCGAAAAGCTGGCCAAGGTCGGTCTGGAAAACCTGCAAGACGTGCTGTTTCACCTGCCGCTGCGTTATCAGGATCGCACTCGCGTAGTGCCCATCGGTCAGCTGCGGCCCGGTCAGGACGCGGTGATCGAAGGTGTGGTCAGCGGCGCCGATGTGGTCATGGGCAAGCGCCGCAGTCTGCTGGTGCGGCTGGGCGATGGCACGGGCACCTTGAGCCTGCGTTTCTACCACTTCAGCAATGCGCAGAAAGAAGGCATGAAGCGCGGCACTCATTTGCGCTGCTTTGGTGAAGCCCGTCCCGGCGCGTCCGGGCTGGAAATCTATCATCCGGAATACCGCGCCCTGACTGGCGACGAGCCCGCGCCGGTCGAGCAAACCCTGACACCGATCTATCCGACCACCGAAGGCCTGACCCAGCAACGTTTGCGCCAGTTGTCGCAGCAGACATTGGCGATGCTGGGTCCGAAAAGCCTGCCTGACTGGCTGCCTGAAGAGCTGGCGCGGGATTATCAACTGGCGCCGCTGGACGAGGCGATTCGATACCTGCATCACCCGCCGGCCGACGCCGATGTCGAAGAGTTGGCTATCGGGCACCATTGGGCGCAACACCGGCTGGCCTTCGAAGAACTGCTGACCCATCAACTCTCACAGCAGCGCTTGCGCGAAAGTCTGCGCTCCCAGCGCGCCCCGGCCTTGCCACTGGCCAAGAAGCTGCCCAGGCAATTCCTCGACAATCTGGGCTTTCCGCCCACCGGTGCGCAACAGCGCGTCGGTAATGAAGTGGCCTATGACCTGAGCCAGCCCGAACCGATGCTGCGCCTGATTCAGGGCGATGTCGGCGCCGGCAAGACCGTGGTTGCAGCGCTGGCGGCATTACAGGCGCTGGAAGCCGGTTATCAGGTCGCTTTGATGGCGCCTACGGAAATCCTCGCCGAGCAGCACTTCATCAACTTTCAGCGCTGGCTTGAGCCGCTGGGCATTGAAGTCGCGTGGCTGGCGGGCAAGCTCAAGGGCAAGGCACGAGTGGCGTCGCTGGCGCAGATCGCGGGCGGCACACCGATGGTGGTGGGCACCCATGCGCTGTTCCAGGACGAAGTGCAGTTCAAGAATCTGGCGCTGGTGATCATCGACGAGCAGCACCGTTTCGGCGTGCAGCAACGTCTGGCCCTGCGCAAAAAAGGCGTCGGCGGCCTGATGTGCCCGCATCAGCTGATCATGACCGCAACGCCCATCCCGCGAACCCTGGCCATGAGCGCTTACGCCGATCTCGATACCTCTATTCTCGATGAGCTGCCGCCGGGCCGAACGCCGGTCAATACCGTGCTGGTGGTCGACACCCGGCGCATCGAAGTGATCGAGCGGGTGCGCGCGGCCTGCGCCGAAGGGCGCCAGGCGTATTGGGTCTGCACCTTGATCGAAGAGTCCGAAGAACTGACCTGCCAGGCGGCCGAGACAAGCTTCGAAGACTTGACCAGCGCATTGGGCGAATTGCGGGTCGGTTTGATTCACGGGCGCATGAAACCCGCCGAGAAAGCCGCAGTGATGGCGGAATTCAAGCAAGGCGCGTTGCAATTGCTGGTGGCGACCACCGTCATCGAAGTCGGCGTGGACGTGCCCAACGCAAGTCTGATGATCATCGAAAACCCCGAGCGTCTGGGGCTGGCGCAGCTGCACCAATTGCGCGGTCGTGTCGGTCGGGGCAGCGCAGCCAGTCATTGCGTTCTGCTTTACCACCCGCCATTGTCACAGATCGGCCGGCAGCGCCTGGGCATCATGCGCGAGACCAACGACGGCTTTGTCATTGCCGAAAAAGACCTTGAGCTGCGCGGTCCGGGCGAAATGCTCGGCACCCGGCAAACCGGCTTGCTACAGTTCAAGGTCGCTGACCTGATGCGCGACGCAGACTTGTTGCCTGCGGTGCGTGACGCCGCTCAAGCGTTGCTCGAACGCTGGCCGCAACACGTCAGTCCGCTGTTGGAGCGCTGGCTGCGACACGGCCAGCAATACGGTCAGGTGTGATACGGGTCCGGCTTTGATGAGTGCTTCACACTCTCAATAACGAAGCTGGTTATACTTCAGCGATTGTAGGAACTTGGATACAGACCATGACAGAAGTCGCCCACGTTGATGACGCTCCCCATGCGCCGACCGTTATTCGTCAATTGCTTGGCAAATTAGCGATCAGCTACAGCGAAGTTGTTGAGGACACTCACCTGCCGGCTGCGCGCAAAGTGCAGGCGGTGCTGGTCGAGGACGCTGTCGGTGCGCTTCTGATTCTGTTTCCGCAAAACCAGTTGCTGGATCTGAATCGGATCACCGAGTTGACCGGGCGCAAGCTGACGGCGGTCCCCCATGATCGTTTGCTGCGCATGCTGGCCAAACACAGCCTGCACACGCTGCCGGGCATCCCGGCGCTGACCAGCTCGCCGTGTCTGTATGAAGAGCGCCTGCTGCAAGAGCCAACCGTACTGGTCGGTTCCGGGGAGCCGGGCATCCTGCTGGAAATCAGCAGTGAAGACTTCAAGACCATGCTCAACAAAGCCAGCGCCGCGCATTTCGGCGAACTGTTGAGCACGATTCACCCCAACCTGGATCGTCCCGACGACGACCGCGAAGAAATCACCCAGGCCATGCACGCCTTCACCGCGCGGCGCATTCAGCAGCGTCTGGAAGCGACGCTGGAAATCCCGCCGCTGGCCGAAACGGCGCAGCGCATCATCAAGCTGCGCGTCGATCCCGATGCCACCATTGATGACATTACCGGCGTGGTCGAAACCGATCCGGCGCTGGCGGCTCAGGTGGTGAGTTGGGCGGCGTCGCCGTATTACGCTTCGACCGGCAAGATTCGCTCGGTGGAAGACGCCATTGTGCGGGTGCTGGGTTTCGATCTGGTGATCAATCTGGCCCTTGGCCTGGCGCTGGGCAAAACCCTCAGCCTGCCCAAGGATCATCCGCAACAGACCACACCTTACTGGCAGCAGTCGATCTACACCGCTGCGGTTATCGAGGGCCTGACCCGCGCGATGCCTCGCGCCAAGCGCCCGGAAGCCGGGCTGACTTACCTGGCCGGTCTGCTGCACAATTTTGGCTATCTGCTGCTGGCCCACGTGTTCCCGCCGCATTTCTCGCTGATCTGCCGCCAGCTGGAGGTCAATCCGCACCTGCACCACAGCTATGTCGAGCAGCATTTGCTCGGCATCAGCCGCGAACAGATCGGCTCCTGGCTGATGCGTTACTGGGACATGCCGGACGAACTGGCCACCGCGTTGCGCTTCCAGCACGACCCTTCGTATGAAGGCGAACACTGCGAGTACGCCAATCTGGTGTATCTGTCGGTACGTTTGTTGCGCCAGAACGGCATCGGTTCCGGCCCCAAGGAAGACATTCCCGCAGAATTGTTCGACCGCCTGGGCCTGAGCCGCGAAAAAGCCGAAGATTCGGTGCGCAAAGTCCTGGAAGCCGAAGTGCTGTTGCGCGAACTGGCTTCGCAGTTTACGCCGCAGTAGTTTTCACACAGTTCGGGTAGGAGGGGACTTGTCCTCGAAAGAGCCGTACCTGCCATAGGATTGAAGTCGCCCTTACAACGTCTCCCCCGACTCGCCCGGCAAATGCTCGTCCAGATGCAGCCACGGCAGGCGGTTGTCGGTCCAGATGTGGCGGTCGGCGGGGGCTTGTTCCGGGTGATCGAGGGTGGCGATGGTCACGTCGATCTCTTCGGGGCTGTTGCGGGTAAACAGCGCCAGCTGCGCGCCGCAGTTGCCACAGAAATACCGCACGCAGGTCGGACCTGAATCGTAGGTCGCCGGGCTGCCTTCAACCCACTTGAATGACGTCAACGGCACCGTTATCCAGGTCATGACGATGCCGCCCGACGTTCGACGGCAGATCGAACAATGACAATGGGCGATGTCCTGCAAGGGTGCATCGAACTCATAACGCAGGCTGCCGCAATGGCAGCCGCCAGTATTTATCTGGCTCATATCCCCTCCTCTTGGCTGTCAGCGCCGACACAGCTGTGACAGTCGCTGCCGGTAATTGTATTCGCACCAAATGATCAGCGGTTCGGGCAGCGAAAGCTGGATGAAAGCTTGGCCCATTAGGATCCGTTCACCGCCGGCAACAGACCGGTCAGCCAAACGAGTGTTTTCTTCGCACTCGACGGCCCAGTCAACAACAACAATGGTGAACCTGATGCCCTGCACTACCCTCCTGCACGCCCTGACTCCGTTCCGACTCCACGCGCCGCTCTTGTTGAGCTGATTCGTCGCCTTCGCCTTTTCCCAAGTCGCGTTCCGCCTGGAGTAATTCCCTATGTTGACCTTCCTCGGCTTTGCCATGGTTGTCGCCTTCATGTATCTGATCATGAGCAAGCGCCTGTCGGCGTTGATTGCCTTGATTCTGGTGCCGATCGTTTTTGCCCTGTTCGGCGGCTTCGCGTCCGAAATCGGCCCGATGATGCTGACCGGCATCACCAAACTTGCGCCAACTGGCGTGATGTTGATGTTCGCTATTCTGTATTTCGCGCTGATGATCGACTCGGGTCTGTTTGACCCGGCGGTACGCAAGATCCTGCAGCTGGTCAAAGGCGACCCGGTGAAAGTCTCCGTGGGCACCGCCGTGCTGGCGCTGGTGGTTTCCCTGGACGGTGACGGCGCAACCACGTACATGATTTGCGTCGCGGCCATGTTGCCGCTGTACAGCCGCATCGGCATGAGCCCGCGAATCATGGCGGGCCTGATCATTCTGGCCGGCGGCGTGATGAACATGACGCCTTGGGGTGGCCCGACCGCTCGCGCTGCCAGCGCCCTGCATGTGGACCCATCCGACATTTTCGTGCCGATGATCCCGGCCATGGCTGCCGGTGTGGTGGCGATTCTGGTCATTGCCTATTTCTACGGCAAACGTGAACGCGCTCGTCTGGGCGAACTGCATCTGGTCGATGACGAAGTCGATCACAGTGAAATCAGCGTTTCGCAGTTCCCGGGCGCACGTCGTCCGAAGCTGATCTGGTTCAACGGCCTGCTCACTCTGGCGCTGATGGTCGCGTTGATCATGGGGCTGCTGCCGCTGCCGGTGTTGTTCATGATCGCCTTCAGTATCGCGATGATCGTCAACTACCCGAACCTGCAAGATCAAAAGGATCGTATCGCGGCCCACGCCGGCAGCGTGCTGGCAGTGGTCGGACTGATCTTCGCGGCAGGTATTTTCACCGGTATCCTGTCCGGCACCGGCATGGTCGATGCCATGTCCAAGAGCCTGCTGGCAGTGATTCCGGAGGCGCTCGGCCCTTACCTTGCAGTGATTACTGCGCTGGTCAGCATGCCGTTCACGTTCTTCATGTCCAACGATGCCTTCTACTATGGCGTGTTGCCAGTGTTGACCGAAGCGGCTGCTCACTACGGCATCAGCCCGGTGGAAATGGCCCGCGCTTCGATTGTCGGTCAGCCGGTTCACTTGCTCAGCCCGCTGGTTCCATCGACTTATCTGCTGGTGGCATTGGCCGGTATCGAGTTCGGCGATCACCAGCGCTTCACCTTGAAGTGGGCAGTTCTGGTTTGCCTGTGCATAATGTTTGCCGCCTTGCTGATGGGGATTTTCCCGCTGTACAGCAGTCTGTAAAATCGGATCACCTTGCCTCACGGCCTGCCATTGCGGGCCGTGAGAGTTTAACCGCTCAAAGGAATACCTATGGAATGGCTGACCAATCCTGAAATCTGGATTGCTTTCTTTACCCTGACTGCCCTGGAAATCGTGCTGGGCATCGACAACATCATCATGATTTCGATCCTGGTCAGCCGCATGCCCAAGCATATGCAGCCGCGCACCCGGATCTTCGGCCTGGCGCTGGCCATGGTCACGCGAATCCTGTTGCTGCTGTCGATCACCTGGGTCATGCGCCTTACCGATGAACTGTTTTCGATCATGGGCAAAGGCTTCTCCGGCCGCGACCTGATCCTGTTCTTCGGTGGTCTGTTCCTGCTCTGGAAAAGCTCGCAAGAGATCTACCACGGTCTGGAAGGCGAAGAGGAAACCATCGACGAACCGAAAGGCAAGGGTGGTCAGTTCATCTACACCATCATCCAGATCGCGATCATCGACATCGTGTTCTCGCTGGATTCGGTGATTACCGCCGTCGGCATGGTTTCCCACGTGCCGGTCATGATCGCCGCCATCGTCGTTGCCGTGCTGGTGATGATGGTCTGCGCGGGCGCCATCAGCAGCTTCATCGACAAGCACCCATCGCTGAAGATGCTGGCCCTGTCGTTCCTGATCGTGGTCGGTACGGTGTTGATCGCCGATGCGTTTGGCGTGCATGTGCCAAAAGGCTACGTGTACTTCGCCATGGCGTTCTCGCTGGCGGTGGAAGCCATCAACATCAAGATGCGTATGGCGATGGCCAAGAAAAAGGCCCAGAGCGATCCGGTCAAGCTGCGTAAGGATGTGCCCGGCCAATAAGCCGTTACACTCTAAGAAGCGGGGCTCCATGCGAGCCCCGTTTTTCATTGAGCGAAAGCTAGAACACTGATTTATGACAGATTTGTTTCAAGCGGCCCGAAGGCTATGCGATGCTTGCAGGCCAATGGCCTTAGTCAAGCGCTGCCCGTAACCGCTTCGCTCGCTACACGCTGCACCTTCACTTTCTTGCCCGGTTGGGCAAACCTCAGGGGGCTCTTTGTATGCTGACCCTGCTCGATTTGCTGTCAGCGGTCGCCCTGTTGATCTGGGGCACACACATCGTGCGTACCGGCATCCTTCGGGTGTACGGCTCGCAACTGCGCCAAGTCATCAGCCAGAACATGTCCAGGCGGCCGCTGGCGTTCATTGCCGGCATTCTGGTTACTGCGCTGGTGCAGAGCAGCAACGCCACGGCGATGCTCGTCACCTCGTTCGTCGGCCAGGGCCTGATGGCGCTGACGCCTGCGTTGGCGATCATGCTCGGCGCCGATGTCGGCACCGCGTTGATGTCGCGAATCCTCACCTTCGACCTGTCCTGGCTGTCGCCGCTGCTGATCTTCCTCGGGGTGATTTTCTTCCTGTCGCGCAAGCAGACGCGCATCGGCCAGCTCGGGCGTGTCGGCATCGGTCTGGGGTTGATCGTGCTGGCGCTGCAATTGATCGTCACCGCTGCCGCGCCGATTACCCAGAACGCCGGGGTCAAGGTTCTGTTCGCCTCGTTGACTGGCGATTTGCTACTCGATGCGCTGGTGGGGGCGATGTTCGCGCTGATCTCCTACTCCAGCCTCGCTGCCGTACTGCTGACCGCGACCTTGGCCGGTGCCGAAATCATCAGCTTGCCGGTGGCCATCGGCCTGGTGATTGGCGCCAACATCGGCAGCGGCTTGCTGGCGTTCCTCAGCACCAGCATGCAGAACGTTGCCGGTCGACAGGTCGCACTGGGCAGCCTGCTCTATAAATTGCTCGGCCTGCTGCTGATCATTCCGGTGCTTGATCCGCTGGTGCGCTGGATGGACACCCTGGGTTTCAGCCCGCAAGACATGGTCATCGGCTTCCACCTGACCTACAACACCGCGCGGTGCCTGCTGATGCTGCCCACGGTTGGTCCGATGGCGCGGCTGTGCTCGGCGATGCTGCCGGAGCGGCCTGAAGTCAATGGCCTGGCCAAGCCGCGCCATCTTGACCTCACAGCGCTGTCGACACCCAGTCTGGCGTTGGCCAACGCGGTGCGCGAAACGCTGCGCATGGGCGACCTGATCGAAGGCATGCTCAGCTCGATGCTCGAAGTGCTGCGCGGCACGCAAACCGCCGTAACCCAGGAAATGCGCCGCCTCAATGACGACGTCGAGGCGCTGTACAGCGCGATCAAGCTGTATCTGGCGCAGATGCCTCGGGAAGATCTCAGCGAGCAGGACAACCGGCGCTGGGCGGAAATCATTGAGCTGACGATCAACCTGGAACTGGCAGCCGGCCTGATCGAGCGTATGTTGCGCAAGATTCAGCAGCAAAAAACCTCGCAGCGCCGATCCTTTTCCGAAGTCGGCCTGGAAGAACTGGCCGGGCTGCATACGCAGCTGTTGTCGAACCTGCGCCTGGGTCTGTCGGTATTCCTCAGCGGCGATCCGGAAAGCGCCCGCCAGTTGCTGCGCGAAAAACGCCGCTTCCGCGCCCAGGAGCGGCGTCTGGCCCATGCCCACGTCAGTCGTCTGCAACGCAAAGTGGTGCAGAGCCTGGAAACCAGCTCGCTGCACCTGGAACTGATCGCCGACATGAAGCGCCTGAACTCGCTGTTTTGCAGCAGTGCCTATGCGGTGCTGGAAACGGCCGACACCGGCGCCTTGTCCAGTGAAAGCCAGCCGGATCCATCAGCGTAAACAGACACGGTGTGAACGTACCGGGCGCATCGAAGTCTGTTAAACATACTGGCCCGCAAGGAAGCACGTTTTATGCGTTGCCTGCTGTTCGCTTGTCTGTTTCTGCTTTCATCCGCCTCACCCGCACTCGACCGCTTTCAGGTCGAGGGCTACCTGCTGCCCAACGGTTTGCAATTGCTGCTCAAGCCCGGCTATGAAAAGGGCCATGTGGCGATTCGCCTGGTGGTCGGCATCGGCTTTGATGATTTCAGCTGCGCGGACAAGGAGCTGCCGCATTTGCTGGAGCATTTGCTGTTCAGCGGCATTGATGACAGCGGCGAAGGCGGCCTGGAAGAGCGCATGCAGGCCCTCGGCGGCGACTGGAACGCGTTCACCAGCAATACCGACACGACCTTCGTCATCGAAGCCCCGGCGCAGAATCAGCGCAAGGTGCTCGACCTATTGCTGGCCGTACTGAGCAAAACCCATCTGGATCAGCCTGCGCTGGATACCGTCAAGCGTATCGTCGAGCGTGAGGACGGCGGCCATTACTCACACCTGCAACGCTGGCTGGACCGCAAGGATCTGGGCCACAGCGCCAGCAGTCAGCTGGCCGTGGAGCTGGGTTTGAAATGCCCCGAGCGTCCGGAAGTGGATCATTTGACGCTGGAGCAGATCGACGACGTCTACAAATCCTGGTACGCCCCCAATAACATGACGCTGATCGTCGTCGGTGACCTGGATCGGTTGCTGCCCAGCTATCTGGAACGCACGTATGGCGAACTCGATGCGGTTGACCCCATCGATCATCCGCCGCTGAACCAGGCGCGCAATACCGCCGAGGCTGAACGCACGCTGATTCGCGGCGGTCTGGGCGAAGGCGCGCGGCTGCACTTGATCCTGCCCGAGCCGCAGCTGGAAGATCAGCCGGATGAAACCATGGAACTGGTCAAAGCGTATCTGGACTGGGCGCTGTACAGCGATTTGCGCCTCAAGCACGGTTTGTCTTACGGCCCGTCCATCGAGCGCGAGGTGTTTGGCGACAGCGGCTTCATGAGCCTGAACGCCGATGTCGAGCGCGATGACGTGGATGAGGCCAGAGACGTTATTCGCGCAACGATCACGCGCCTGCAAAAAGATGGCTTTGATCCGGCGACGTTCGCCCGGTTGCAACAAGCGGCAATCGCCAAGCAAGCCTGGGCGGTGCAGGGCAACAGCGCGTTGGCTGACTATTACTGGGGCGCGCTGAACGACTACGAAAAAGGCCGCTTCGCCGACCCGTCCAGGCGCTTCAAGTCCGTCAGCCTGGACAATGCCAATCGAGCCATGCGCGAATTGTTGAATCAACCGGGTTATTGGCGAATCGAGCAGCCGTTGCTGACCTACACCGGTTTGTACTGGCTGGGCGCGGCGCTGTTGGGGATTCTGGTATTGATTGTGTGGTTGGCCTATCGCCGAACCAACACCCGCTAGCAGGAGGGGACTTGTCCCCGAAGGCGTCAGGCACCGGCGTCTTCGGGGACAAGTCCCCTCCTGCCGGTTGTGTGTGGATCGGTAGGACCGGACTTGTCCGGGAAGGCGTCGGGTCTGGGGATGAACATCTTCAGCGCTTGCACTGGCCTCTTCGGGGACAAGTCCCCTCCTGCCGATTTTCGCTGAGTTGAAATTTCAGGTTTTTCCGCACACCCAAACAATGATTTCCCCGACAGCGCTGTTATCCTGCAGCCGCTTTTTTCCGTGACACCAAAGCAGATCGCTCAAATGCCCGAATGGAGTTCCTACATCACGCGTATCACCAATCTGATGAAGCGCTATCCGGGCCTCATCGCGGCGGGTGGTTTCATTTCGGGGATCGGCAGCTTCATTCTGGTAGATCGTCAGGAAGGCCTGGCGACCTGGATTGCGGTGATCATGCTGGTCAGCTGGGTGTGGCTGATGATCGAAAGCAGCGCCGTGGCGTTGTTCACCAAAGTCTTCAAGCGCGAAGTGCCCACCGGCCTGCTGCGCTACGGCACGCAGATGATCCACCAGGAAAGTCTGTTCTTCGTGCTGCCGTTTTTCTTCGTCACCACGACCTGGAACAGCGGCCAGTCGATTTTCACCGCCGTGCTTGGCGCAGCCGGACTGGTCTCGATTGTTGATCCGCTTTACTACAAATGGCTGGCGACGCGGCGCTGGCTGTTCATGGCCTTCCATACGCTGACGTTGTTTGCGGCGCTGCTGACCGCCTTGCCGATCATCGTGCACCTGACCACGGCCCAGAGTTACAAATGGGCGCTGATTATCGCCATCGTCCTGTCGTTTCCCAGTTTGATCTCTGCGTTACCGCTCACCACCTGGCGGCGCGGCATGGCGCTGGTCCTCGCGGTTTTGCTGATGGGCGGCGCGGGCTGGTTGCTGCGCTCGTGGGTGCCGCCGGCCACGCTGTGGTTGACCGAGGTCGCGGTCAGCACGGATTTTGATAACAAAAACCGCGCGCCCGGCGATAGCATCAGGCAGGTCAGCGCCAATCAGGTTCGCAATGGCGGTCTTTATGCGTATACGGCCATTAACGCGCCGCGTGGCCTGGACGAGCGGATTTATCACGTCTGGCGCCATAACGGCAAAGAAGTGGATCGCATCGCCCTGGATATTCGTGGCGGGCGCAAAGAGGGTTATCGTGCGTGGACGCACAAACAGAATTTCCCGGCCGATGCGGTTGGCAAATGGCAGGTTCGGGTATTGACCGAGGACGGGCAGATGATCGGCGTATTGCGCTTTGAAGTCACCGGCACCGATCAGCCGGCGGTCATTCGTCCTGTCGGGAAAATCACCCGCTTGAAACCCGGTGGCGATGGCGGCGCGGGCGATCCAGAGCCACAAACGCCGAAAGCCGAAGAGACCAAGCCGGCCACCGATGCGCCAAGTGCGCCGGCAGCTCCGGATAAACCGGCCGTTCCAGATAACTGACAGGCCCGACCATGACCACGCGCACGCTGGCCACATCCACCGCAGTCAGCCCCGCCAGTGCCCCGGCGCTGGCGGGCACGGCGTTGCTGGACACGACAACCAGTCCGGCCCAGCTGCGGATTGCCGGTGACTGGACGCTGGCGCACTACCGAACGTTGAAACAGCAGACCGACACGCTGGGCGGCAACTACGACGCCAGCGTCCCGGTGGACATGACGCGCCTGCACGCGCTGGATACCGCTGGCGCCTCGTTGCTGGTGGAGTTGCTGGGCACCGAGCGTCTGGCCAAATTGTCGGTACAGGCCCCGGACCTGCCGCTGTCCAGCCGCGCCTTGCTGCAAACCATCCAGTCCGCCTTGTGCGACTACTGCGCGCCAGTCAAGGATCCGGAAATCGCGGTCGGCATGCAGTTGTTGTCGCGGATTGGCTGCGCAGTCGACAAGATCTGGACCGACACTCTGCAATTGCTGGGCTTCATTGGCCTGATCCTGGAAACCATCGTCACCAATGCATTGCGGCCGCGCCGCTGGCGCATGACGTCGGTGTTCGTCCACATCGAGCAGACCGGCCTCGACGCGGCGCCCATCGTCGCGTTGCTGACGTTTCTGGTGGGCGCGGTGGTGGCTTTTCTGGGCGCCACGGTGCTCAAGATCTTCGGCGCGACGGTGTTCACCGTGGATTTGGTGGCGTTTTCGTTTTTGCGCGAATTTGGCGTGCTGCTGACGGCTATTCTGCTGGCCGGCCGCACCGCCAGCGCCTTTACGGCGCAGATTGGCTCGATGCAGGCCAACGAAGAAATCGACGCGATCCGCACGCTGGGCTTGAGTCCGGTTGAGCTGCTGGTGGTACCACGCGTGCTGGCGTTGCTGGTTTCGCTGCCGATTCTGACTTTCGTGGCGATGCTCTCCGGGATCATCGGCGGCGGTGTGGTGTGCGCGATTTCCCTGGATATTTCCCCGGCGATGTTCCTTTCCCTGCTGCAAGCGGATATCGGCGTACAGCACTTTCTGGTGGGCATGGTCAAAGCGCCGATCTTCGCCTTCCTGATCGCGGCCATTGGCTGCCTTGAAGGCTTCAAGGTCAGCGGCAGCGCCGAGTCTGTCGGGGCGCACACCACTTCAAGCGTCGTGCAGTCGATTTTCGTGGTGATCGTGCTCGATGCCATGGCCGCGTTGTTTTTCATGGAGATGGGCTGGTGAGGACGATGCCGAAAACCCGTGATCCGGTGATTGAAGTGCGCGGCCTGTGCAATCGGTTTGGCAGCCAGAGCGTGCACGAGAACCTCGATCTGGACCTGTATCGCGGGGAAATTCTCGCGGTGGTCGGCGGTTCGGGCAGCGGCAAGTCGGTGTTGCTGCGCAGCATTGTTGGCCTGCGCCGGCCCGATGCGGGCAGCGTTCGGGTGTTTGGCCAGGACCTGCAAGGCGCTTCGGATCAGGAGCGCTCGTTGGTGGAGCGGCGCTTTGGCGTGCTGTTTCAGAAGGGCGCCTTGTTCTCTTCGCTGACCCTGACGGAAAACGTCGCGCTGCCGCTGATCGAACATGCGGGCCTCAATCGCGACGAGGCGGAACATCTGGCGGGGGTCAAGCTGGCCCTGGCCGGGCTGCCGCTGTCCTCGGCGCACAAATACCCGGCGTCGCTGTCCGGCGGCATGATCAAGCGTGCCGCGCTGGCCCGGGCCTTGGCGCTGGACCCTGACATCCTGTTTCTCGACGAACCGACTGCGGGCCTTGATCCGATTGGCGCGGCGGCGTTCGACCAATTGATTCTGACCCTGCGCGATGCGTTGGGCTTGAGCGTGTTTCTGGTCACCCATGATCTGGACACGCTGTACACGATCACCGACCGGGTCGCGGTTTTGTCGCAGAAGCGCGTGCTGGTGGCGGATCAGATCGACAAGGTCTCGGCCACCAACGACGCCTGGATTCACGAATACTTCCATGGCCCGCGCGGCCGCGCGGCATACTCCGCTTCCTTGCCTAAAGAGGTCTGACGATGGAAACCCGTGCCCATCATGTATTGATCGGCCTGTTCACCGTGCTGGTGGTCGCTGCGGCGCTGCTGTTCGGCTTGTGGCTGGCCAAGTCCAGCGTCGACAGCGCGTTCAAGGATTACGAAGTGGTGTTCAACGAAGCCGTTACCGGGCTTTCGCAAGGCAGCGCGGTGCAATACAGCGGGATCAAGATCGGCGACGTGATCACGCTGCGTCTGGACCCGAAAGACCCGCGCCGGGTGTTGGCGCAGATCCGTGTCACCGGCGAAACGCCCATCAAGCAGGACACGCAAGCCAAGCTGGCATTGACCGGGATCACCGGCACCTCGATCATCCAGCTCAGTGGTGGCACGCCGCAGAGTCCGGAACTGGTCGGGCATGACGGCAACTTGCCGATCATCATCGCTTCGCCATCGCCGATTTCCCGGCTGCTCAACGACAGCAGCGACCTGATGAGCAGCGTCAATCAACTGCTGCAGAACGCCAATCTGATGTTCTCGGCCGATAACGTGAAGAGCCTGAGTCGCACCCTGGACCATCTTGAGCAAACCACCGGCGCCATTGCCGACCAGCGCGACGATATCCGCCAGACCCTCAAGCAGCTCGCTCAGGTCGGCAAACAGGCGAGCGCGACCATGGAGCAGACGGCAGCGCTGATGCGCAACGCCAACGGCATGCTCAACAGCGACGGCAAGCAGATCTTCAACAGCGCTGAGCAGGCGATGAAGTCGTTGCAACAAAGCAGTGCGACCATCAATCGCCTGCTTAATGGCAACCAACAGTCGTTGGACAGCGGCATGCAGGGTTTGGGCGAGCTGGGGCCGGCGGTCCGCGAACTGCGCGACACCATGAGTTCACTGCGCGCGATTTCCCGTCGCCTGGAAGCCAATCCCAGCGGTTACCTGCTGGGCAGCGACAAGAACAAGGAGTTTGAGCCATGAGGCCCGCACAGATATTGAAACCTGTAGGAGGGGACTTGTCCCCGAAAAAGTCAGCCCGGACAGCGTTATTTTTCCGGCTGTCGCGTTGTCTGGCCCATTGCATTCGGGGACGAGTCCCCTCCTACCGATCCGTCAGGCTGTTTCTACTCAGCACCTTCCTGCTCACCAGCGCCTGCTCGATTCTGCCCAAATCCGAGCCGTCTGACGTTTACCGGCTGCCAATCAACGCGACTGTCAGCAAAGCCGCCAATGCTCAACCGATGAACTGGTCGTTACGCCTGGCCCGGCCCAAGGCCAGTGAAACCCTCGACAGCCCGCGCATTGCCGTAGTGCCGCAGGGCGATTTGATCAGCAGTTACAAAGGTGCGCGCTGGAGTGATCCGGCACCGGTGCTGTGGCGTAATCGTCTGCTCGATGCGTTCGCCCGTGACGGCCGTGTGCCGCTGCTGAGCACCGATGACAGTAACTTGCAGGCTGACTTTGAGGTCGGTGGCGAATTGCAGGCGTTTCAGAGCGAATACCACGGCGAGGCTATCGAGGTGGTGATCCGTCTGGATGCGCGTCTGGTCAGCGACAGCCAGCGCATTGTCGCCACGCGGCGCTTCGAAGTACGCCAGCCGCTCAACGACAAGCAGCTACCCGCCGTGGTGGCGGGCTTTGGTAAGGCCGCTGACGTGCTGGCCGCGCAAGTTCTGCAATGGACGGTCGAGCAGGGCCAGCGGCATTACGCAGCGGTGGCGCCGAAGAACCAGTAGCAGACGAAAATCGCCGCGATCACCCCGGCCAGTTCCGCCAGCAGCGCGCAACCTACAGCGTGGCGCGCACGCTGGATACCGACTGCGCCGAAATACACTGCCAGCACGTAGAAGGTGGTTTCGGTGCTGCCCTGAATGGTTGCGGCCACCAGCGCCGGGAAGCTGTCCACGCCTTGGGTCTGCATGGTTTCGATGAGCATTGCCCGGGCCGCGCTGCCGGAGAACGGCTTGACCAGCGCGGTGGGCAACGCATCGACGAAGCGTGTGTCCAGACCGAACCAGTTGACCAGATGGCGAATGCCTTCCAGGCCAAAATCCAGCGCCCCGGAAGCACGCAACACGCCTACCGCGCAGAGCATCGCCACCAGATACGGCAGCAGACTTTTGGCGACGTCGAAGCCTTCCTTTGCGCCTTCAACGAACGCTTCGTACACCTTCACTTTGCGTAACGCGCCGATGATCAGGAACAGCATGATCAGGCCGAACAGCGTCAGATTGCCGAGGATCGACGACAAACCGGCCAAGGCCGCTGCCGACATGGTTGCCAGCAAGGCCATGAAGCCGCCGAGGATCAGTGCGCCGGGGATCAGGTACGCGAGCACCACCGGGTCCCACAAGCGCAGGCGCTGCATGACCGCCACCGACAGCAGGCCAACCAAAGTCGAAGCGCTGGTGGCCAGCAGGATCGGCAGGAATACCAACGTCGGGTCCACAGCGCCTTGCTGGGCGCGATACATGAAGATCGTTACCGGCAGTAACGTGAGTGACGAAGCGTTGAGTACCAGAAACAGGATTTGCGCGTTAGTGGCGGAGGTTGGGCTTGGATTGAGCTCTTGCAGCGAGCGCATGGCTTTCAGGCCGATGGGCGTGGCGGCGTTGTCCAGGCCCAGTGCGTTGGCGGCGAAATTGAGGGTAATCAGGCCGATGGCTGGGTGTCCGGCCGGGACTTCCGGCATCAGGCGCAGGAACAGCGGGCCAAGTGCTTTGGCGAGCCAGTCGACGATTCCGGCTTTTTCGGCAATCCGCAAAAAGCCCAGCCAGAGGGTGAGGGTGCCGAACAGCAGGACCATCACTTCGACGGACAGCTTGGCCATGGCGAAAATGCTTTCGACCATCGCCGCGAAAATCCCCGCGTTACCGCCAATCAGCCACTGCGCCAATGCAGACACGGCGGCCACGACAAAAAAACCAAGCCATAGGCCATTGAGCATCAGTAAGTCCCCCCGAGATGCGGCGATGATAGCGGCGGGGGGATAAACAACAAAGGGTGAATGGCAAAAGGGCCTGATTGATCCGAGGACCGGCTCGCAGGACCGGCTCGTAGGACCGGCTTTAGCCGGGAGAGCAATCTTGCGGCACCAAGGTGGCGTCGAAGCGACCGACGCCCTCCCGGCTAAAGCCGGTCCTACGGATTGCGTTCAAATATCCCGGATCGCTGTCTCACCCGCTGGCAACGGCTCTTTGCTGCGCCAGTGTGGCAGGGAGTTCCAGTAGCGTTGGCCTTTGGCGTCGTCGTACATGCCTTCCCAGCGGGAGATGACCAATACGGCCAGGGCGTTGCCGATCACGTTCAAGGCGGTGCGCGCCATGTCCATGATGCGGTCCACGCCGGCAATGAATGCCAGGCCTTCCATCGGAATGCCCGCGCTGCCCAGTGTTGCCAGCAAGACCACGAACGAAACGCCCGGAACCCCGGCGATGCCCTTGGAGGTGACCATCAAGGTCAGGACCAGCATCAATTGCGCGCCGATCGACAGATCGATGCCATACAGCTGCGCGATGAAAATCGCTGCGATGCTTTGATACAGCGTCGAGCCGTCGAGGTTGAACGAATAACCGGTCGGGACCACGAAGCTGCAGATCGCTTTTGGCGCGCCGTAGGCTTCCATCTTCTCGATGACGCGCGGCAACACGGTTTCCGAACTGGCGGTGGAGTAGGCCAGCACCAGTTCGTCCTTGAAGATGCGCATCAGCTTCACGACCGAGAAGCCGAACATCTTCGCAATCAGGCCCAGCACCACGAAGGCGAAGAAGGCGATGGCCACGTAAACCAGGATCACCAGCTTGGCCAGCGGCAGCAGCGAAGCGAAACCGAAGTTCGCCACGGTGACGGCAATCAGGGCAAATACGCCAATCGGCGCGTAGTTCATGATCATGTGAGTGACCTTGAACATGGTTTCCGAAACGCCCTGGAAAACCCGCACCAGCGGATCACGCACTTCGGCCTGCAGGCTGGACAAGCCCAGCCCGAACAACACCGAGAAGAAGATGATCGGCAGCATGTCGCCACGGGCGATGGCGGCGAAGATGTTCGACGGGATCAGGTTGAGGATCGTCGCGATGAACGCGTGATCGTGCTGAACCTCGGCGGTGGTCTTCTGATACTGCGAGATATCCACAGTGCCCAGCGTGCTCATGTCGATGCCGGAACCCGGCTGGAACAGATTGGCCAGCACCAGCCCGACCAGAATGGCGACGGTGGTGACGATTTCGAAGTAAATGATGGTTTTCAGGCCGATGCGACCCAGCTTTTTGGCGTCGCCGACGCCGGCAATGCCCACTACCAAGGAAGAAACCACAATCGGGATGACGATCATCTTGATCAAACGGATAAAGATATCGCCCGCCGGTTGCAGGATATTGCTGATCCACCACGCTTTTTCAGCGCTGAAATGGTTAAGCAGTGCTCCCAGCGCAATCCCGAGAACCAGACCAATGAGAATCTGCCAGGCCAGGCTCAGCTTTGCCTTCTTCATGTCGTTACCTTTTTCAAGTGGCTAGGACATCTCTAAAACCGACACGCTCGACGTTGCTCGTTCCACAGCAGCTGCGAGGGCATGGATGCCTTTAGAGCTGTCCTGAGAAGGTCGCCGCAAACGAGCATCCTGGCTCTGTAGCGGGCGAAAAAAGGCGCA
Organism: Pseudomonas sp. CFII64; assembly: GCF_000416235.1. GTDB lineage: Bacteria > Pseudomonadota > Gammaproteobacteria > Pseudomonadales > Pseudomonadaceae > Aquipseudomonas. Next base: position 108,082 of record NZ_ATLO01000049.1, read on the forward strand.
ACTATTGGCACCGGACGCCGCACCGTCTAATGCCGAAAACGACTACCCCATGCCGAATCGGCATAATGTCGTTTTAGCCTGAAAGTGTCGCAAAGCGTTGGATGGATACCGCTATTCGGCTGGGAAGTGGCTAATACGTCGCCTGTGGCGCGATAGGCCTACAGAATCAGAGGAGATTTCGAGTGCAGAAATTTGGTTGGCGCGGGGATTTTTCCTACGGATTTTGACTGACGTGCGGCGATGTGACGCGCGGGTTGATCAACCCGAAAATGGTAAAGCGCAACGCAGGTCCGGGAATGACCCTCGATGTTATTCGAGAAGCCGATCATGGACGTGCGCTGCGGTTTTCCTGACCCGGCCCTTGCGGAAGTACTCCCTGTACTCCTAGGTCACTTCGATCCGAACAATCAAAGCGTCCCGGCCCCATGGTCATGCGCCAGTCGTCATCGGACTGCGCAGCGCTCAGAAGAGCAGCCCTCAAGCGGGCGCGCTCTTCTGTCTTTAAATCAGTACCAGTTCGGATCCTTGCGCAGCTGCTCTTGCAGCAAAGCCTGCATACCTTCGTCCGGCTTACCCAGGAAGCGATAAGTGGCGTGGCGAGTCGGCGATTTGTCAGCGGGCAAACCCGCAGGCACATCGACCAGCATCGCGTAGGCATCCTGCTTGTCGAGGCTATACGCCACGATCAAGCGCTCGCTGCGGCACGAGTCAGCCTTTTCGCACAGCGGTCCGACTATATAAGGCTTGCCGTCTTCCGTAACGGCATTCATCTGCTGCTCTGAGACACCAGAAAGATTGATCACCCAGTCGGGCAAGCGCTCTTCCTTCTTCACGACGCCCATCCATGTCTGCCGATACTCGGGGGCGGAACTCAACAGTTCGTTGACCCGAGTCTGTCCATCATTGGCAGCCATTGCCATGGCGCTACCGCCCATGAGCAGGGCGGCGGCCAGAGAGTGGAGAGAAGCACGCATGTGTCAGCCTCGGCCGCGACGGCCAAAGAAGAAGGACACAACGAACATGACCAGGAACACGACGAACAGGATCTTGGCAATGCCTGTAGCGGTGCCAGCGATACCGCCGAAGCCCAGAACTGCAGCGACGATGGCGATGATTAGAAACGTGATTGCCCAACTCAACATGGTGATTCTCCTTTACTACTGTTTTAAATAATGTGGTGTGCTGCGTTCACTGCAAGGCGGGTTTAGAAAACCCAGGTTTGCCTCTGCGGCAATTCACTGACTTCAACATTGCCCTCTACCGGAGTCAGACTCAGGGCGGTGTCCTTGGCCATCGGCACGCTGACCGTGGAATACGACTGGCTGTGAGTGAAGTGCTGTTTGATCTGGGGTGCTTCGGAAGCACTGCTCCAGTGTTGATACTGCTGAATCGAAAGCAAAGTGACCAACAGGGCCAAGGTGGCGAATAAGAGTTGCTGGATGTGCAGAGGCGAAATACGCAGTTGTGCAAGACGCTGGCTGTTCATCCGAGTGCTCCTTCCACCTTGGTGGACCTTCAATCTTGATCTTGTGAGCCGGTAAATTCACGGCTGGGTTAAGAGGTATATTGCAGACTGTATGCCAGCTTTTGATTGATTATAAAGCCTATATAAATCAGTGACTTACAAAGTCTATTCACGGCAGTTGAGTAGCATCCTGCACGATTGACCCTTTGCGATCGTGCGTTCTGCACGAACGCACGATGTTCCCGGATGGCCAAGGCGCCGCGCAGGTCAGCCCGCCGTACGCGCCATGACCTTCAAAGCGTCGGCATTGACGCCTTTGACGCCGCGAATATTGCGCGCGGTTTCCACGGCCAGTTCCTTCTCGGCGAAGTTGGCGACGATGCCATTGAGGGTTACCAAGCCTTCCTTGGTTTCAACTTTGATATTCAGGCCGTCGAGGTTGCGGCTGTAGATCAGGCTGGATTTCACCTTGCTGGTGATCCACGCGTCGCTAAGCTGTTCCACAGGATTGGCCGACGGTGGCTGAACCTTGGAGGCAATGGAGTCCTGGGCGCTCAGGCTGACCAGATTGTTGACGCTGGTTACGCCGTTGGTGTTGCTCGCCAGACTGCCGGCCAGTTCCTTGGCTTCGGGGCTGGTGGCGCGACCTTTGAGGGTGACGACGCCGTCTTTGCTGTCCACGTCGATGTTCAACGCTTCAGTGACGCTGTTCCACAGCAGCTTGGATTTCACGGTGGCAGTCAGCGTGGCGTCCTCGAAGCTTTGCGCCAGATTGGCCTTGGTGCCGGGTTCGGCGGCAACGTTGGCATCGACTTCCAGCTGGTTATCGACCTTATCGATACCACTGACGTCCAGGGCAATCCGTTGCGCCAGTTCGCGGTCCACTTCGTTTTCGACTTTACCTTTGAGAATCGCAGTGCCTTGTTCGACGTTGACGTCGATCTTGAACGGGCTCAGGTGGCGATTCAGTGCGAAGGCGGTCCAGATCGAACCTTCCTGCCGCGCTTCGGCCAGTTGACTGGGCAAATCTTGCTGAGCGGCGCTGGCAAGCAGCGGGTTCATCCCCAGCACAGTGATTGTTGCGGTGGCCAGGGCGAGCTTTTTCAGCGGGTGCATGGCGCATCTCCATCAATTGCAGTACGTAAATTTCATTTCATCGCCTGCGGCGAAAAGCTAAAGAAACCCGCAAGGGCCATGCCAGCGAATATTCCTACTGAATTTTCAACAAATTCAGCGTCTTACTGTTTAAGGTGGCAGACAGTTACCATGCAGCACGCCGAATCAATCAGAATCGACCATGCAACTTGCCCGATTATTCTGAGACTAACCCAAGACAATTCACTTAGGAGCGTAGGAAAAATGGAAGCAGCCACTGAGAATCAGGGCCGTATTCTGCTTGTGGATGACGAATCCGCGATCCTTCGCACGTTCCGTTACTGCCTGGAAGATGAGGGCTACAGCGTCGCGACCGCCAACAGCGCAGCGCAGGCGGAGACGTTGCTGCAACGCCAGGTATTCGACCTGTGCTTTCTGGATTTGCGACTTGGCGAAGACAATGGCCTGGATGTTCTGGCGCAAATGCGTATCCAGGCGCCGTGGATGCGGGTCGTGATTGTCACGGCGCACTCGGCCGTCGATACGGCGGTGGATGCCATTCAGGCGGGTGCCGCCGATTATCTGGTCAAGCCTTGCAGCCCGGACCAATTGCGCCTGGCTACGGCCAAGCAGCTGGAAGTGCGCCAATTGTCGGCGCGGCTCGAAGCGCTGGAAGGCGAAGTGCGCAAGCCCAAGGACGGTCTGGATTCCCACAGTCCGGCGATGATGGCGATCCTGGAAACCGCGCGCCAAGTCGCCAATACCGACGCCAATATCCTGATTCTTGGCGAGTCCGGCACCGGTAAAGGCGAGCTGGCGCGGGCCATTCACGGCTGGAGCAAGCGCTCGAAGAAGTCCTGCGTGACCATCAACTGCCCGTCGCTGACTGCAGAGCTGATGGAAAGTGAGCTGTTCGGTCACAGCCGGGGTGCATTTACCGGCGCCAGCGAAAGCACGCTCGGCCGGGTCAATCAGGCCGACGGCGGTACGCTGTTTCTCGACGAGATCGGTGATTTTCCGCTCACGTTGCAGCCCAAGTTGCTGCGTTTCATCCAGGACAAGGAATACGAGCGGGTGGGTGATCCCGTCACGCGTCGCGCTGACGTGCGCATTCTTGCCGCGACCAACCTGAACCTGGAAGACATGGTGCGCAGCGGTCGTTTCCGTGAAGACTTGCTGTACCGCCTGAACGTCATCACCTTGCATTTGCCGCCATTGCGCGAACGCAGCGAGGACATTCTTACTCTGGCTGATCGCTTCCTGGCGCGCTTCGTCAAGGAATACGCCCGTCCCGCTCGCGGTTTCAGCGAAGAGGCGCGGGCCGCGCTGCTCAATTATCGCTGGCCTGGCAACATCCGCGAGCTGCGTAACGTCATCGAGCGCGCCAGCATCATTTGCCCGCAAGAGCGCGTTGAAATCAGCCACTTGGGCATGGCCGAACAACCGACCAGCAATGCCCCGCGCGTCGGCGCAGCCCTGAGCCTGGACGAGCTGGAAAAAGCTCACATCGGCGCAGTGCTGGCGACCAGCGAAACCTTGGACGCGGCGGCCAGGACGCTGGGCATCGACGCCTCGACGCTCTATCGAAAACGCAAGCAGTACAACTTATGAAACGACGCCCATGAAATTGGCGATGAAGTTGCGTACCCGGCTGTTCCTCAGCATTTCTGCCTTGATAACCGTTGCGTTGTTGGGGCTGATGCTGGGATTGGTCAGTGTCATGCAGATGGCCAAGTCCCAGGAGTCTTTGATTCAGCAGAACTTCGTGACGCTGGATATCGGCCTGAAACTGCGGCAGAACCTCGGCGATCAGTTGGTCATGATGCTCAATGAAACGCCCGATCCCGCGACGCTCAAGGCCGCGCAGGATCAGTTTCGCGAGTTATTGGCCCAAGGCGTCGAGCACGATGCGCAGATTGACATCGACAACGGCTTCCGGGCAGCCAGCGTTGACTACCAGAAGTTCCTCGAAGCGTACGCGCAAACCCGGGAGGTTCCGCGGACCCTGCGCGACAATACCGAGCTGAGTCAGTACTTCAACACGCTGCGCAACAACCTGCTGGCGGCCCATCGACAATCGTTGAGCAATATCAGCGATGCCGAAAGCCATTCCCGTGAACGCGCTTTATGGGTTGCCGGATTGCTGGGTTTGGTGGGCATCGCGGTGCTGTGCATCGGGTTCATTACTGCTCACGGCATCGCGCGGCGGTTTGGCGCGCCCATTGAAGCCTTGGCCAAGGCCGCCGACAAAATCGGCCAGGGCAATTTCGAGGTCACGCTGCCGATTTCGTCGGCGGCCGAAATGAACCTGCTGACTCGCCGTTTTGGTGTCATGGCTGAAGCATTGCGCCAGCATCAGGCAACCAATGTCGACGAACTGCTCGCCGGCCAACAGCGCTTGCAGGCAGTGCTGGACAGCATCGATGACGGCTTATTGATGATCGACCGCCAAGGGCGCCTTGAGCACCTTAACCCGGTAGCTCAGCGCCAGCTCGGCTGGGACGAGGAAAGACTCGGCCAAGGCCTTGGCGAGGCCTTGCAGCGTCCCGAGCTGGACGAACAGCTCTACCTGACGTTGCGCGGCGGCACGCTGGAGCGGGCGCCGGAAGATCTGTCGATTGAAATCGATGGCGAAACCCGCTTGCTGACCTACAGCCTCACGCCGGTGAGCCACACCAAGGGCCACATTCTGGGCGCGGTGATGGTCTTGCACGACGTGACCGAGCAGCGCGCCTTCGAGCGCGTGCGCAGCGAGTTTGTCCTGCGGGCCTCACATGAGTTGCGCACACCCGTGACCGGCATGCACATGGCGTTCGGCCTGCTTCAGGAGCGGGTGCATTTTGCCGAGGATTCCCGCGAAGCGGACCTGTTCAATACCGTCAATGAAGAAATGCAGCGCTTGATGCAGCTGATCAACGACTTGCTGAATTTCTCGCGTTATCAAAATGGTCTGCAAAAGCTGACGCTGGAGCCGTGCTCGGTCGATGAAATGCTCGAACAGGCGCGCCTGCGCTTTGAAGAGCGGGCCGGGGAGCGGGACATCGTGCTGACCGTGGAAGTCGAGGATCAGCTGCCACAGATGAACGGCGATCGCGCTCAGCTGGAGCGGGTGCTGGACAACCTGCTCGACAACGCGATCCGTCATACCCCGGAAAAAGGCCTGATCCGCCTCCAGGCCAGGCGCCATGGCGAGCGGGTGATCATCAGCGTCGAGGACAATGGCGAAGGTATTGCCTACGGCCAGCAGGGGCGCATTTTCGAACCCTTCGTCCAGGTCGGCCGCAAGAAAGGCGGCGCCGGACTTGGCCTGGCACTGTGCAAGGAAATCGTGCAACTGCACGGCGGCCGCATGGGCGTCTATTCCCGACCGGGGCAGGGCACGCAGTTTTATATGGCGTTGCCGCTTTAGGTTTACTTAGCCGGGAGGCGGGTACATTCGCAGCGGTTGCGGCGTCAGCCCTTGCGCCTCCCGGCTAAAGCCGGTCCTACGGGTGCAATCGCTGTCGTTCTACGCCACATCCTCCGCCCGACGCCCTGTGCTGCGCCGTCCGCCGGTTACCAGTTCGGTAAACTTGCTGGCGGTCAGCGGCCGGGCGAAGAGCCAGCCCTGGCCATAAATCACGCCTTCGCTTTGCAGCAGTTGTGCCTGGGATTCAAATTCGATGCCTTCGGCAATCACCCGCAATTGCAGTGCATGGGCCATGCGAATGATGTGCGGGGCGACGCCGCTGCTGGCCGCGTCATGGCCCAGGGCGTCGATGAAGGCCTTGTCGATTTTCAGGCAATCCACGGGAAGGGTTTGCAGATAGGCGAGACTGCAATAGCCGGTTCCGAAGTCATCGATCAACACCTGATGGCCCTTGTCGCGCAGGCCTTGCAGGTGATTGCGCGCGACCACCACATCGATCAGCCCGCGCTCGGTGACTTCAAAGGCAATCTGTCGCGCGGCGACCCGGTGCTGGGCCAGCAAGCGCGCTGTCACTCGCCCGATTCGCGGTGCCATGACATCGCACGCCGCCAGGTTCACGGAAATATACAGTTGCGGGTTCGCGCGCAGCAGCGGGCCCAGTTGTTCCAGCAGTTGTTGCAGGACAAAGTCGGTGATCTGCCGGATCTGCCCGGTGTTTTCCGCCAGCGGTATGAACAGGTCGGGACTGGTCAGCGTGCCGTCGGGCCTGCGCCAGCGCACCAAAGCTTCGGCTCCGACACACAGGCGGGTATTGAGATCGAAGATCGGCTGAAATAAAACCTTCAGTTCACTGCGCCGCAGCGCGCCCTGCAATTCACCGCCCAGGGACTGGCGCTGGCGAGCCAGTTGCAGCACCAGCAGGCCAATGCAGAGGGAAACCAGCAGGCTGGCGGGAGCCAGCAGCCACCAGGCTCCGGCGACTTTTTCCTGCAGGCCGCTGCGTGGCGTGGTCAGCACCAGCTGGTATTCAGGGCTTTGCGTGGGCATTCGGTAAATCAGGCGCGAAGACGTGGTCAGCAGCGTCTCGTCCGTAGAGGAAGACCAGTCCTTGGTGGGTGGCCAGGATTGCTCCGGTCCGAGAACGGTGACGGCCTTGCTGCCGTGATTGAGCACGACCAACAAGCTGCCGCCTGCCGGCAGGTCCACCACATCAGTGAGGTGTCCGCGAGACGTGGTGACCCTGAAATCGCCGCGACCCATCATCAGCGCCGCAAGGTTATCGTCAGGCTGGGCCGAGGTATTGAGCCAATAATCATAAGTCGGGCCACGAATGTCCGGTTCGCGCGGCGTGCCAAGCTTGCTGTTGTGCGGCCAGCTGGAGCACAGACTTCTGTCACCGATGAACCCCGCTTCATAAATGAAACGATAGCTGGAGATGACCTGGCGCAAGCGATCAACCATTTGCGGTGTGCAGTGCCGTAAAGGCTGTGCTTCCAGCTGGTCCAGGCCGGTGCGCAACTGGCCGAACAGCTGTTCAAGGCGAACCAGAAACCGCTCGCCCTGGGCTTTCATCTGTTCGCTTTCATTCTGCCGGGCCTGATGAATCGCCAGGGCAAAACTGCCGCACAGCAGCAAGACCGCACTCAAAAGGGCTGCTAGCAATGCCATCAGCCATGGGCGGTAAAGGTTCAAACGAAAGGGAATTGCCGCATCGAGCATCGGTGGGTATCCGGATGAATACCCCTCAGATTAGCAACAAGCCAGAAAATCGCCTGCTTAAATGAGCGTCCGAGCGAAAATTATCATTTGGACCGATTGAGTACCTTGAGCAGCGCGGCGGTGCGGGCGTCCGGATCGCCGGTGAAGCGTTCGGGGCGATAGTGCATTTGAAAGGCCGCGAGGACGTGGCGAGTGGCGACATCCAGCTCGCCGGTCTGCGGTGTTTCGTATCCCAGGCGCGCCAGTTGCTGCTGAAACCAGGAAATGCTCGGCAAGGTGTCCATCAGCAACGCCTGCTCCTGGGCTACCAGTCTTTCATCTGGCCAGATGCCCAATCCTTCTGCGGCCAGTCGCTTCCAGGGGAACAGCGGGCCCGGATCGAGCTTGCGCAGCGGGGCGATATCGCTGTGGCCGATGATGTGCCGAGGATCGATGTGATTGCGCTTGACGATGTCCTTGAGCAGCACGATCAGCGCCTGAACCTGGCCCTCGGTGTAGGGATACCAGACGCGTCCGGTGGGCGTGTCGCTGAAACCCGGATTGACGATTTCAATGCCGATCGAGCTTGAATTGAGCCAGGTGCGGCCTTCCCACTGGCTTTCGCCGGCATGCCAGGCCCGTGCGGATTCATCGACCAGCTTGTAGATAGTCGGCGGTGTATCGCCGATAAGGTAATGGCTGCTGACTTCGCCATGGGTCAACAAGGACAGCGAGCGCTCAAGGTTCGCCGAGGTGTAATGCACCACCACGAATTGCACGCGATTGTCGAAATTAACCGAGGCATGGCCGGTGTCGAGTCGCGGCCCGCTGGTGCAAGCCGTCAGCGCGAAGAGTAACAGGGCGGGGAAAAACAGCTTCTTGAACATCGGCACACGCAGGCAGTAAAAGGGTGAGCATAACGTACTGCGGCAATAACGCTTGTGACAGTCACGAGCGATCATCCTTGTTCGATCCGGTTGCGGCCGTTTTCCTTGGCTCGATACAGCGCCTGATCAGCACGCTTGAGCGCTACATCGCTGCGCTCGCCCGCGCGAAATGCGGTGACGCCCATGGACACGGTAACGGTTACTGGCTCGCCCTTGAAGTGAAACGGGCAGAGTTCCACCGCAGCGCGCAGCTCGTCGAGCAGGGTCAGCCCGACACCGACCGCCGTCGCGGGCAGCAGCAAGACAAACTCCTCACCGCCGAAACGGGCGATGAAGTCGCTGCTGCGTAGCCGTTTTTTCAGCACCGTGGCAATGATCTTCAATACCCGGTCGCCTGCCAGATGGCCGAAGCCATCATTGATGCGCTTGAAGTGATCGAGGTCGAGCATACACACCAGCAGGCTGTTCTTGTGCTGCTGCCATTCGGCCATTTCCTGCTCAAGACGTTCGCCCCAGGCGGCACGGTTGGGCAGGCGGGTGAGCGGGTCGATCAGCGCTTTCTGGCGTTGTTCTTCCAGATGGCCACGAAAGCCCAGGGCTTCCTGCTCCATGGTAGCGACACGCGTTGCCAGGCTTTGCAGGCGCTCGGCGACTTCCTGCTCGCGCTCGTCGCGTTGCACCTGATGTTGGTCCATCGTACTCAGCAGGCCTTCGAGCCGATTCTCAAGCACGCGCTTGAGGCTGGACAGGTCCGGGGCGTCCTGCACGCTGCTTTGCAGGCCGTCGACCTGCTCGCGAAGCTGGCTGTTTTGGTCGCGGGAAACCGACTGGTTATCGGCATAACCTGCGCTTGCCGCCTGAAGGTTGCTCTGGAATGACTCCAGGCGCTCGTTCAGCTGCTTGAGATAGATTTCGAACTCATCCTGGCCGGTGTCGGTAATCGCCAGCATCAATACGGCAAGATCGTCGAGAATCGGTAGCAATTCGTACCAGTTCAGCCCATGTTCCAGGCGTTTACGCATCGCCTCGGCCTGGGGTCGATGGTGTTCCGGCAGCGTCAGGTCATTGAGCAGGCCCAACAGCGTCTGTTCGATGTGAGCGGCTACCGAGCTATAGCTGGGTTCGGGCGAGGCGGGCAATGCAAAGCCGACATCCGCTTCATCAAGCGCTTGCTCATCGCTGTCGCCTTCTTCCTCTTTATCAGGCGGCGCTTCAGCCACAGCTTCAGGTCGCTGTTCGAAAGGCACAGACGGGGTGGGTGTGAGCAGATCCTTGATCGCAACCGCCTCAACCGCTTCGGCCGCGACGGGGATTGGCGGCTCGCTGAGCGCCTGAGGCGCATCGAGCTGTGCTGGTTGTACGGCCGATTCGGCAGCCGGTTCGAACACTTCGGCGACAACCGGCGACAACGCTTCTGCAATCGGGGCATGCGGCGTGGCATCGGTTTCATCTGGCTGATGCTGGACCGACACAACGACGCGTTCAGGTTCAGGCTCCGGCTCAGACGCCGGGACGTGATCGGGTGCCGCAACGGGCTCGACCGGATGGTTTTGCTCGGGCTGATAATGTTCAGTGGCGGGATGTGGTGCAGGTTCAGGGGCTTGGGTGGCGTCATTGGGTGTTTCGTGGCTGCCAAACAAGCGCTGCAACAAGCCGGGGCGCGACACCTCTTCGGGCTTGTCCATCAATGTCAGCGCCTGACCTTGCAGGCCGCTCAATTCCCCCAGCAGCAACGGCAATTCCCGCGATTGGGAGGCGCGCTCCTCGAGATCCTTGGCGAATTTCTTCAGCGGTTTACGCACGTCCTTGGGCAGCGGCAATGTTTGCAATTGCGTAACCAGGGCGGTCAAGGCGCTACTGATCTGGCTGGCGCGGACTTCCCGACGCTGCTCGGAATCCAGCACGGCTTTTTCAAGGCGCGGGATAAGGGCTGCCAGACCTGCGTCCATATCGTCCTTGCGAACGATTTCGCGCATTTCCTTCATGCACTGGTCGACCGCGCGGTCCGAGCCTTCCGCCGCCAGACTGCTGCGCACCAGGCCGCGACGCAGAAGGTCGAGACGAGCTTCCCAACGTCTTTCGAGCTTGTCTTGCTGCTCGATGCCTGTCAGGTATTTCTCTTTCCAGCGCTCCGCTTCATCGCTCATGCAATGGGCTCGCTGCTGGCCGTGCTGGGTACCGGTAGTGAATCCTGGGTCATGGACGCTGGCAGGCGTATTTCTACGGCAACCGGAAGGTGATCCGAAATCGGCTGAGCCAGCACTTGAACCCGTTCCAGGGTCAGGGTCGGGCTGAGCAAAATATGATCAAGGCAACGCTGCGGCCGCCAGCTGGGGAACGTCGCTTCGATCTGCGGTGCCAGCAGGCCAAGGTCGCGCAGTGGCGAGTTTTCCAGCAAGTCCAGGGCGTGAGTGTTCATGTCACCCATCAAGACCTGATGGCGATAGTCGCCGATCAACTCGCGGATATACGCCAGTTGCCGGGTTCGGGTACGTGCGCCGAGGGCCAGGTGCATCATGACCACGATCAACGCGTCCGCGCCTTCGCCGAAGCGCACCAGAATTGCACCACGCCCGGCAGGGCCCGGCAGCGGATGGTCTTCAATGGCCGTCGGCCGCAAACGACTGAGCACGCCATTGCTGTGCTGGCCGAAGCGCCCGAGGTTGCGATTGAGCTGCTGATACCAGTAAGGGAAAGCACCCAGCTGGGCCAGGTGCTCCACTTGATTGACGTAGCCGGAGCGCAGACTGCCGCCATCGGCTTCCTGCAAGGCGACCAGATCGAAATCGCCCAGCAGATCGCCGATCTTCTGCAGATTGCCGGCGCGGCCACCATGGGGCAATAAATGCTGCCAGCCTCGCGTCAGGTAATGCCCATAACGCTCAGTGCTGATGCCCACCTGGATATTGAAGCTGAGCAAGCGCAGCCGACCATCGGCCGGCAAGCCACTTTCCAGTACATGGTGTTCGTTGACCCTGGGGTCGTGTAGGCCAACGATCCGTTCGGTTCTCCAGCGCCGCATGGCAGGCGCCGCTTACTTGGCCGCTCGCTCTTTGGCGATAAGCTGATCAGCGACCTGCAAGGTTTGCGCTGCACCACCGGCCGAACCCAGGTCAAAACGGTATTTGCCGTTGACGATCATGGTTGGTACGCCAGTTACTTCGTACTTCTTGGCCAGTTCTTTGTATTGGGCGATCTTGCCCTTCACAGCGAAGGAGTCGAAAGTTTTCAGGAACTGGTCCTTGTCTACGCCTTGAGTGGCGACGAATTCAGCCATGTCATTTTTGTCGGTCAGACGCTTGCCGCCCTTCTGGATAGCTTCAAAGACGGCAGCGTGAACCTTGTGCTCTACACCCATGGTGTCCAGGGTAATGAACAGTTGACCGTGTGCGTCCCACGGGCCACCGAACATGGCAGGGATGCGGACGAAGTTTACGTCGGCAGGCAGTTTTTCAACCCATGGATTGATGGTGGGTTCGAAGGCATAGCAATGCGGACAGCCATACCAGAACAGTTCCACGACTTCGATTTTGCCGGGTACGGAAACCGGGACGGCGCTGCTCAGCTCGACGTACTGCTTGCCCGCTTCGATAGGCTCGGCTGCTTGCGCCGTAATACCGAACAGACTGGCGGCAACCAGGGCGGCGCTGAGGATCAGATTACGCATGCTTTACTCCTGAGACAGATTTGAGTCGCCTTCAAACGACCGGCTTTGGACCGGACGGGTTGGCGCGAGTTCGCTAGTGTAACGCTGGCGACCATAAAAAAGGGCAGCCGAAGCTGCCCTTTTTCAGTTGAAAAGCCGTCGGGGCGCTGCCCGCCCGCAAAGAAGGGTAACGCGGTGTGTCAGGTTTGCCCGCGAAGGCCTCGGCCCTGCCCCGGAGGGTTAATTAATGCAGGCCCTGGATATATTGCGACAGCGCCTCGATATCCTTGTTGCTCAGCTTGGCCGCGATGGAGCGCATGACCATGGTGTCGCCGTCGTTGGTGCGGTCGCCTTCGCGGAAAGCGACCAGTTGTTTCTTGATGTAGTCCGCATGCTGGCCACCCAGATGCGGGAAGCCGGCCTGTGCGTTGCCGACGCCATTGGGCGAGTGGCAGCCGGTGCAGGCGGGCATGCCTTGATCCAGTTTGCCGCCACGGAACAATGCTTCGCCCTGGGCCACGAGTTTTGGATCGGCAGCGCCGACGCTGCCTTTCTGGCTGGCGAAATAAGCCGCGATGTCGGCCAGATCCTGATCGTTGTACGGGGTCAGCAGCCCGGTCATTTCCAGGACGACGCGTTTGCCGTCCTTGATTTCGTGCAGCTGCTTGAGCAGATAACGATCACCCTGGCCTGCCAGCTTGGGGAAATTCGGGGCCATGCTGTTGCCGTCCGGGCCATGACAGGCGCCACACACGGCGGCTTTAGTCTGGCCAGCGGCAGGATTTCCAACCTCACCAGCCGCCTGCGCCGCACCGCAGATGCCCAAGGTCAACAGCAGACTCACGAGTATTTTGTTCATCAGGTAATCCAAATCGGCTAAAGGTGAAAAGTTATGTAGGAGATGACTCGCTCATCCGAAGATGAAGGTTCGCAAATCCTCGCTACTGCTGTCCTTGCACAATCCACGCGGCGGCATCGCTTTGAACTACCGGACACAGGCAACTCCAAAGCCTTCATACTTAACGAAACCTTTTCAGGTTCAAAGCGGACTGCGTTCTAATGCGCATCTATATGTCTCGCTCAGGTTGTGATCTTGGCCCTGTTCACAGGACAAAGCACACACAAAATCTGCGGCATTATATACTGGCGCTACTGAAACGGAAACGACACCTCTTGCCGCACCCCTTGCAGGCACCGCCCTCACCGGAAATCACATGCAACTCAAGAACCCCATTCTCGGCCTGTGCCAACAGTCCACCTTCATGCTCAGTGCAGCCAAAGTCGATCAGTGCCCTGACGACGACGGCTTTGAAGTCGCCTTCGCCGGGCGTTCCAACGCGGGCAAATCGAGCGCGCTGAACACCCTGACTCATGCCAGTCTAGCTCGTACTTCGAAAACCCCCGGCCGAACTCAGTTGCTGAATTTCTTCAAGCTGGACGACGAGCGTCGCCTGGTCGACTTGCCGGGTTACGGCTACGCCAAAGTGCCGATCCCGCTCAAACTGCACTGGCAGCGCCACCTGGAAGCCTATCTGGGCAGTCGCGAAAGCCTGAAGGGTCTGATTCTGATGATGGATATCCGTCATCCAATGACCGACTTTGACCTGCTGATGCTGGACTGGTCGATTGCCAGCCACATGCCGATGCACATCCTGCTGACCAAGGCTGACAAGCTGACCTACGGCGCGGCGAAGAACGTGCTGCTCAAGGTTCAGGCTGAAATCCGCAAGGGTTGGGGCGACGCAGTCAGCATCCAGTTGTTCTCGGCCCCCAAACGCCTGGGCCTGGAAGATGCCTACACCGTGCTGGCTGGCTGGATGGAGCTGGAAGACAAGGCACCGGCCGAGTCTGCACAGTAAAAAATACAGGCAAAAAAAACCCCGGACTTCGTATGGGGAGGGGAAGTCTGGGGTCTAAGTTTTCAGACCTTTAGGGTGGGGTCTGAATATCTGCCAACACTTAACACAACTAGGAGCATTGATCGGCTTCGCTGCCAATCGAGAGCTCTGACTCGATTTTCACGGCTTAAGTTCCTGGCTCGTTGAAATTCTCCCGCCAGATTGCGTTTTGGCTGAGCCGGCCGCTTCGGGGACAAGTCCCCTCCTGCCGAGCGTGCCGAATCGGTAGGACCGGATCGAGCGCGCGACGCAAGCCTGCGCGCCCGGCCCGAGCACCGGCTATCAGTGCGCCTCGTCCCAGTTGTTGCCGACGCCCACCTCAACCAGCAGCGGCACATCCAGTTGCGCCGCGCCGCTCATGTGCGGGCGGATCTGCTCGCTGATCTGATCCACCAGATCCTCACGAACCTCCAGCACCAGTTCATCGTGCACTTGCAGGATGACCCGTGCATCCAGGCCCGACTCTTCCAGCCAGCCGTTCACCGCGACCATCGCTTTCTTGATGATGTCGGCGGCGGTGCCCTGCATGGGCGCGTTGATCGCCATGCGCTCGGCGCCTTTGCGCAGGGCCTGGTTCTTGGCGTTGATGTCCGGAAGGTACAGGCGGCGGCCGAAGATGGTTTCGACGAAACCCTGCTCGGCGGCCTGGGTGCGGGTGCGTTCCATATAGGCCAGCACGCCGGGATAACGGGCGAAGTAGCGATCCACGTAGGCTTGCGATTGCTTGCGGTCGACGCCGATCTGCTTGGCCAGGCCAAACGCGCTCATGCCGTAGATCAGGCCGAAATTGATCGCCTTGGCGCTGCGGCGCATGTCGGTGGTCACGCCTTCAAGCTCGACGCCGAAGACCTCGGCAGCCGTGGCCCGGTGCACATCCAGGTTGTTGCGGAACGCATGCAGCAGCCCTTCATCCTTGGCCAGATGCGCCATGATGCGCAGCTCGATCTGCGAATAATCCGCTGCCAGCAGCTTGTAACCCTTGGGCGCGACGAACGCCTGTCGGATCCGGCGGCCCTCGGCGGTGCGGATCGGGATGTTCTGCAGGTTTGGATCACTGGAAGACAGGCGCCCGGTCACCGCCACCGCTTGATGGTAAGACGTGTGAATGCGCCCGGTGCGCGGGTTGATCTGTTCTGGCAGGCGATCGGTATAAGTGCTTTTCAGCTTGCTCATGGAGCGGTACTGCATCAGCACGGTGGGCAGCGGAAAACCTTGCTCGGCCAGTTCCGCCAGCACGGCTTCGGCCGTGGAAGCCTGACCCTTGGCGGTTTTGCTGAGGATCGGCATGCCAAGCTTTTCGTAGAGAATCACCCCCAGTTGCTTGGGTGAGCCGAGATTGAATTCTTCCCCGGCGATCTCGAACGCTTCACGCTCCAGGGCGATCATTTTGTCGCCCAGCTCGACGCTCTGGATGCCGAGCAATTTCGCGTCCACCAACGCGCCTTGACGTTCGATACCCGCCAGAACCGGCACCAGCGGCATTTCGATGTCGTTGAGCACCGGCAGCAGGCTCGGAATCGCGTTGAGCTTTTCCTGCAATGCCTCATGCAGGCGCAAGGTCACGTCGGCTTCTTCGGCGGCATATTGCGCAGCCAGCTCCAGGGAAATCTGGTCGAAGGTCAGCTGCTTCACGCCCTTGCCGGCGATGGCCTGCATCGCGGTGGTGGTATGGCCGAGGTACTTCAGCGCCAGGCTTTCCCGGTCATGCCGGGTCGCGGTGGAATCCAGCACATAGGATTCGAGCATGGTGTCGTAGACCAGGCCGCGCACGGTAATGCCCTGGCGCTGATCGCCGTCGATGGCGCAGTTGGCCAGAATGTTGATGTCGAACTTGGCGTGCTGGCCGACCTTGATTTTGTCCGGATCTTCCAGCAGCGGCTTGAGCTGCTTGAGCACATGGTCGCGATCCAGCTGCTGCGGCACGCCCATGTACGAATGGGTCAGCGGAATATAGGCGGCTTCATTGGACTGCACCGAGAACGACAGGCCGACCAATTGCGCACGCTGCGCATCCAGGCCGTTGCTCTGGGTAACGAAAGCGACCAGTTTGGCGGCATTGAGCTTCTTCAGCCACGTGTCGAGCTGATCCTGTTCGAGGATGGTTTCGTAGTGGGTTTCTGCGGTCGGCGGTGCTTCGGCGATGGCTACTTCCAGCCCGGCACGCTGCGCATCACGCTGCAGGTCTTCGATCCAGCTTTTGAATTCCAGCTCGGCGTACAGCTCCAGCAAGGCCTCGCGGTCCGGCTCGCTGCAGTGCAGCGCGTCGAGTTCGATGTCCAGCGGCACGTCGATCTTGATGGTCGCCAGCTCGTAGGACAGAAACGCCATGGCGCGATGTTCTTCGAGCTTGGCCGCCAGGGTTTTCGCCCCGCGAATCGGCAGCGCTGCTACCGCGTCGAGGTTTTCGTACAGCTCCTTCAGGCCGCCGCCGATACCCACCAGCAAGCCCACAGCGGTTTTTTCGCCAACGCCCGGTACGCCCGGAATGTTGTCGACTTTGTCACCCATCAGCGCCAGATAATCGATGATGTGTTCAGGGCCGACCCCGAACTTCTCTTTCACGCCAGCCACGTCCTGCACGCTACCGGTCATGGTATTGACCAAGGTAATGTGGCCGTCGACCAGCTGCGCCATGTCCTTGTCGCCGGTGGAGATGATCACCGGACGATCCGCCGCCGCGCTGCTGCGCGCCAGCGTGCCGATCACATCGTCCGCTTCGACGCCATCGACGCAGAGCAGCGGGTAGCCCAGGCCTTTGACACAGGCGTGCAACAGATCGATTTGCACGCGCAGATCATCCGGCATGCTTGGCCGGTTGGCTTTGTATTCGGCGTAGAGATCGTCGCGAAATGTGCCGCCTTTGGCGTCGAAAACAACTGCAAAAGGGCTTTCTGGGTATTGACGACGCAGGCTTTTAAGCATGTTCAACACGCCTTTGACCGCGCCGGTTGGCAGGCCCTTGGACGTAGCGAGCGGTGGCAGCGCGTGAAAAGCGCGATACAAGTATGAAGAACCGTCCACCAGGACGAGGGGCGCTTGGCTCATGAGCAGAATCAACCTTTTCGGCGGGGTCGGCGCTAGAATGCGCGGACCATTGACGACAAAGGGACAAGGTTATCATGCGTACGACAAATCGCTTGTTGCTGGCTGGCTTGTTTGCATTCTGCCCGCTGATTGCTGTTGCTGCGGACGATGCACCTTCGGCCGATCCAGATGTAACGATCCGCACCGAAGGCGACAAGACCATCCAGGAATACCGCCAGAATGGATTTCTGTATGCAATCAAGATCACGCCAAAGGGCGGCAAGCCTTATTTTCTGGTGCGCGCCGATGGCACTGACGCCAATTTCATTCGTTCGGACCAGCCGGATATGCTGATTCCTTCGTGGAAAATATTCGAGTGGTAACGTCCCACATTCACTTTTTTTGCTGGCAGTCCTGATATGTCCGTGTTCACCCCTCTGGCTCGGCCCGAGCTGGAAACTTTTCTCGCCCCTTACGGGCTTGGCCGTCTGCGCGATTTCCAAGGTATCGCCGCCGGCAGCGAGAACACCAACTACTTCATCAGCCTGGAGCAGGGCGAATTCGTCCTGACTCTGGTCGAGCGCGGACCGGTTCAGGATTTGCCGTTCTTCATTGAATTGCTGGATGTGCTGCACGAAGCGGACCTGCCGGTGCCTTACGCGCTGCGCACCACGGACGGCAGTGCGTTGCGCGAACTGGCCGGCAAACCGGCACTGTTGCAGCCGCGCCTGCCAGGCAAGCACATCAGCGAGCCGAACACGCAGCATTGCGTGCAGATTGGTGAGTTGTTGGGGCATCTGCACCTGGCGACCCGCGAACACGTGCTGGAACGCAAGACTGATCGCGGGCTGGACTGGATGCTGACTGAAGGGGCCGAACTGGTTTCGCACCTTGATCCAGCGTCGGGCCAGTTGCTGAAAGCCGCCCTGGAAGAAATCGAGCGGCTCAAGCCAGGCATCATGGCGCTGCCGCGTTCAAATCTGCATGCGGACCTGTTTCGCGACAACGCGCTGTTCGAAGGCACGCACCTGACCGGGGTGATCGATTTCTATAACGCGTGTTCCGGGCCGATGCTTTATGACCTGGCCATCGCGCTGAACGATTGGTGCTCACGTGAAGACGGCCAGATCGACCCGCAACGCGCCCGCGCCATGCTCGGCGCCTATGCCGCGCTGCGCCCGTTCACTGCAAGTGAAGCCGAGTTGTGGCCGACCATGTTGCGCGTTGGTTGCGTCAGGTTCTGGCTGTCGCGCCTGATCGCCGCCGAATCCAACGCCGGGCAAGACGTCCTGATTCACGACCCCATGGAATTCCAGAAGCGCCTGGAACAGCGTCAGGAAACGCATATTCCATTGCCGTTTGCGTTGTAAACAGGGCCACTTCGCGGCCCCCGTTGGAGCGAGGCTTGCCCGCGATGCTCCATGTGACGGCACGAATTCATGGTTAAAACATTTCCCCGGTGGGAGAGGACTTGTCCTCGATGGCTGTCATTTCAGCACTGCATGTGGATCAGGCAGATTAAGGTCGTCTGGGCTGCTATCGAGGACAAGTCCTCTCCCACAAAGGCATTGCTTACACGCAGCCAGGCATTCCCACCATAGAACCTCCAACAGTGCCTGGATCAAAGCGACTCCAGGCACCCAACCAGATCATCCCCAAGCGTGCTCAGCAGCAGCTCATAACCTTTGGCGTTGACGGGCGTGTCGCTGCCCAGAGCGTCCAGTTCCGCGAGCTTCGCCGGCAGGCCTGCGGTCAGGGTTTCGGCCAGGCGGGGGCGCAACGGCGGTTCGCTGAACACGCAGGTCTTGCCCATTTCCGTCAGCCGCTTGCGCATGGCCGCGACGTGCTGCGCGCCTGGCTGGACTTCGGCGGCGACGCTGAACACCCCGGCATGCTTGAGGCCGTAGGCATCTTCGAAGTAATCGAACGCTTCGTGAAACACGAAATACGGCTTGCCGGAAATCCCTGCGACGCGGGCCTTGATTCGCGTATCCAGTGCATCCAGTCGCGTGCTGAAGGCCTTGGCGTTGCTTGCGTAGCGCGCGGCATTGGCCGGGTCGGCGGCGCTCAGGTCGGCGGCCATCTTCGCGGCAATCACCCGGGCATTGAACGATGACAACCACAAATGCGCGTCCAGGCTGCCGGGACGGTGATCGTGATCGTGCTCATCCGGATCTTCTTCCTCATGGGAAGCACTGTCGGCGGCAAAGTGGCGTAGGTGCATGCCCGGCAACGACTGGACATCGACAGTAGGCAGCGTACGATTTTTCAGCACGCGCGGCAGGAAGCTTTCCATGTCCAGCCCTATCCAATAGAGCAGATCCGAGTCGCGAACGCGCCGCACGTCGGATGGCCGCAACGCATAGTTATGCGGCGATGCGCCTGGCGGCAGCAGCACCTGCGGCGAGCCGGCACCGTCCTGCACAGCGGCGGCAATCAGCTGCAATGGCTTGATGCTGGTAAGGACGCGAACCTCGGCCTGAGCCGGGGCAATTGCCAGAAAACTGGCCGATAAAGCGATGAAAAGGGCAAAAAGACGGTGCACGTGAGCCACTCATTGACGGCGGGAACAGGTAACATAATAACGTCTCTCACAAATATCGTCGCCGCTCATGACTAAAACACCGCTGGCCAGTCGTCCCCATGATCACTCCCACTGCGTGCACACCGCACTCGCCGAAGCCGATGCGCTGTGCGCTGAGAAAGGCCTGCGTCTGACCGCATTGCGTCGGCGCGTCCTGGAATTGGTCTGGCACAGTCATAAACCGCTGGGTGCGTACGACATCCTTGCAGTCCTCAGTGAAGAAGACGGTCGCCGCGCCGCGCCGCCTACGGTTTACCGGGCGCTGGATTTCCTGCTGGAAAACGGTCTGGTGCATCGCATTGCCTCGCTTAACGCCTTCACCGGCTGCAATCACCCGACCCACGCGCATCAGGGCCAGTTTCTGATTTGCCGGGAATGTCACGCCGCCATCGAGCTGCAACATCCGGCCATCAGCGATGCAGTGGTTGCCGCCGCTGCCGAAGTCGGCTTCGCCGTGGAAGGTCAGACCGTGGAAATCGTCGGTATCTGTTCCGGCTGCAAGGCAGCCTGATGAGCAATGCACTGATTACCCTTGAGCAGGTGCGCGTCACGCTGTCCGGGCAGAACGTGCTGGAAAACATCCAGCTGAGCGTCAAGCCTGGGGAAATCGTCACGCTGATCGGTCCCAATGGCGCAGGCAAGACCACGCTGGTGCGTGCGGTGCTTGGCCTGCTGAAGCCGGATTCCGGTACGGTCTGGCGCAAGCCGAAACTGCGCGTGGGCTACATGCCGCAAAAACTGCACATCGACGCGACATTGCCGCTGTCGGTGCTGCGCTTTTTGCGTCTGGTGCCGGGCGTGGATCGCGCGGCGGCCCTCGCCGCACTGGCCGAGGTCGGTGCCGAAAAGGTGATCGACAGCCCTCTGCAAAGTGTTTCCGGCGGGGAAATGCAGCGTGTACTGCTCGCTCGCGCGCTGTTGCGCGAGCCGGAATTGCTGGTGCTGGACGAACCGGTGCAAGGCGTTGACGTGGCGGGCCAGGCCGAGCTTTACAGCCTGATCACTCGTCTGCGGGATCGTCACGGCTGCGGCGTGTTGATGGTTTCCCACGATTTGCATCTGGTGATGAGCACCACCGATCAGGTGGTGTGCCTGAATCGTCATGTGTGCTGCTCCGGCCACCCGGAGCAAGTCAGTCATGACCCGGCGTTCGTCGAGCTGTTCGGCAAGAACGCCCAGAGCCTGGCGATTTATCATCACCATCACGATCACGCCCATGATCTACACGGCGAAGTAGTGGCCGAAGCTGCCGATCCCGCGTCTCACACCCACAATCATGTTCATGGAGATAGCTGCAAGCATGGCTGATTTTCTACTGTATGCCTTGCTTGCCGGTCTGGCGCTGGCGCTGGTGGCCGGGCCGTTGGGCTCGTTCGTGGTCTGGCGGCGCATGGCTTATTTCGGCGATACGTTGTCCCACGCGGCATTGTTGGGCGTTGCCTTGGGCTTTTTGCTGGATGTCAGCCCGACCATCGCGGTGACGGTCGGTTGTCTGTTGCTGGCGATCCTGCTGGTGACCCTGCAACAGCGCCAGCCGCTGGCGTCCGACACACTGCTGGGGATTCTGGCGCCGAGTACCTTGTCGCTGGGCCTGGTGGTGCTGAGCTTCATGCACGACGTGCGCATCGACCTGATGGCTTATCTGTTCGGCGATCTGCTGGCGATCAGCCCGACGGATCTGGCCTGGATTCTCGGCGGCGCAGCGGCGGTGCTGGTGCTGATCGTCGCGCTGTGGCGGCCGTTGCTGGCAATCACCGTGCATGAAGAACTGGCCAGGGTCGAAGGTTTGCCCGTGGCGGCGCTGCGTATGGCCCTGATGCTGCTGATTGCGGTGGTGATTGCCGTGGCGATGAAGATTGTCGGCGTGTTGCTGATTACTTCGCTGCTGATCATTCCGGCGGCTGCGGCACAGCGTCACGCCCGCTCGCCGGAGCAGATGGCACTCGGCGCGAGCGTCCTGGGCGTGGCTGCGGTGTGTATTGGCCTGTCCATGTCATGGTTCAAGGACACCCCCGCCGGACCCTCGATTGTGGTGTCGGCAGCAGCGCTGTTTCTGCTGAGTTTTGTTCTACCCAAGCGAGCGGTGTAGACTTGCTCGTTTTTTGCGCAATTAGAGAATCGCAGGAATGAAGCCGTCTGCATCCCGTTATCTGCTGCTTGCCGCATTTTCCATCCTGTTGGGTGCCTGTCAGAGTGCGCCCACTGTTGACGCGCCCGTGCCCGAGACACCTCCCGACGTGTTCGCGCAGCTGGAGCAAAGCATCACCAGCAATGAATTGGCGACAGCCGAAGACCAGCTGGCTGCGCTACAGACTGCTGCGCCCACTGATATTCGTCTGGAACAATTTCAGCGGCGTCTGGCCGAGGCTTATTTGAGTCGCAGCCAGATCGTGCTGCAAAAAGGCGACGTCAATGCTGCCGCGACTGCGCTGAGCCGCGCTCGTGCGCTGATGCCCAAGGCTCCGGCGCTGACCAGTGGCGTCAACGGCGCCATTGCCCACGCCCGTAAAGCCGAGCTGGACAAGGCTGAAGCGGATTTGAAAGCCGCCGAAGCCAGGCGCATCGCCAAACTGATCGATCCGACCGCAGAAAGCACGACCATTGCATTGAAAATTGGCGATATGGCGCAACTACGTCGTCAGCTGGATGCGATCGCCGCCGATACTGTCGCGTTCAATTGTGATGTGGTGCTGCAGGTTCCGCGCACCGAAGACTACCCATGGCTGGCGACGTTGCTGACCAAACGGGTGAACAAGATCAATCCGGATTTCGAACTGGATCTGCGCCGAGTGATCGAGCGCAACGAGAAGGTCCAGGTCGTGCTCAAGCCTGCTCAGTTGTAGCTTCAAATCGGACGGTAGGAGGGGACTTGTCCCCGAAGAGGCCAGCCCAGGCACTGCAATCAGCCAGACTTTGCGTCATTGCCTGACCCGACGCTTTCCCGGACAAGTCCGGTCCTACCTGATTTGGGTTGTCTTGCTTTCGCGTGACGTTTTCACACCGTCTGTGTAGGAACGAACTTGTTGGCGAGACGGCGTAGCTGGGACGCCGCCTCGCCAACAAGGTTTTCACCTTCCGCGTATCAAGCCGGAATCGCCTTGGCCTTTGGCTCACGAGCCCAGACCCGATGTTGGGCAATCGCGTCGAAGAACGTCTTGAACGACGCGCTATCTGCGACTTCCAGCAGGCCGGCATCCAGATCCAGATGCAGCAGGGTCACCAATTCCTTGGCTTCGCCGCTGAACGAGATGGCCTTGAGGTGCTTGTAGGCTTCCAGCATATAGTGCAGCGCCACGCCGTCACCACTCAGCGCCTTGACCGAAGCCGCACCGCCCGGAATGAACACCGCGTCGAACGCCACCGAAGGCAGGCCTTCCATTGACGCGTCCACCGCCAGAGTTGCGCCGCCAGCAGTCTTGACCGGCGCCGAGGTCGGGCCAAGCACCTTGGAATGCGCACCTTGCGCTTCCAGCGCGGCTTTCATCGCTGCCACGGCTTTGTCGTCCACGCCATCCGCCACCAGAATCGCCACTTTGCGCGAAACAATGTCCCCGGAAAGCAGATTGGCCTGGCTCAGCAGCGGCGATTCCTTGATGGACGTCGATTTGGCGGGCACGGTTCCGGCTTTCGGTGCTGGCAGGCCCAGGTTCGCAGCTACGCGGCTGGCCAGTTCCAGATCGATGTTGGCGAGGATTTCATTCACCTGACGCGCACGGATGTGCTCGCGCTCGACCTTGCCCAGCTCGAAGCTGTACGCCGCAATGATGTGCTCTTTCTCGTGGTGGCTCATGCTGTTGAAGAACAGCGTTGCCTGAGAGAAGTGATCGCCGAACGACTCGCTGCGCTCACGGACTTTGTGGGCTTCAACGCGCTCGTGATAAGTCTCGAAGCCGCCGTCTACCGGGCCAGCCGGGGTTTCTTTCGGCCAGCCGCCATCAATCGAATTCGGCTCGTAACTCGCGCGGCCTTTGTCGATGGTCGTGCGGTGCTGCGCATCACGTTGACCGTTGTGGTTCGGCGCAACCGGGCGGTTGATCGGGATTTCGTGGAAGTTCGGCCCGCCCAGGCGGCTGATCTGCGTGTCCGTGTAGGAAAACAGACGGCCTTGCAGCAGCGGATCGTTGGAGAAGTCGATGCCGGGCACGATGTGGCCGGGGCAGAACGCGACTTGCTCGGTTTCCGCAAAGAAGTTGTCCGGGTTGCGGTTGAGCACCATTTTGCCCAGCGGCGTTACCGGCACCAGCTCTTCGGGGATGATTTTGGTTGGATCGAGCAGGTCGAAGTCGAACTTGTGCTCGTCTTCTTCGGCCACGATCTGCACGCCCAGCTCCCATTCAGGGTAATCACCGGTCTCAATGGATTCCCACAGGTCGCGGCGGTGGAAGTCCGTGTCCTTGCCGGCGAGTTTCTGCGCTTCGTCCCAGACCAGCGAGCAGGTGCCGAACTTCGGTTTCCAGTGGAATTTGACGAAGCTCGATTTGCCGTCGGCGTTGATCATGCGGAAGGTGTGCACGCCAAAGCCCTGCATGGTGCGCAGGCTTTTCGGGATGGCGCGGTCGGACATGGTCCAGAGCACCATGTGCGCCGATTCCGGCACCAGCGAGACGAAATCCCAGAACGTGTCGTGAGCGGAACCGCCAGTCGGGATTTCGTTATGCGGCTCAGGCTTCACGGCGTGAACGAAGTCGGGAAACTTGATCGCGTCCTGAATGAAAAATACCGGCATGTTGTTGCCGACCAGATCGTAGTTGCCTTCACCGGTATAAAACTTGACCGAGAACCCGCGCACGTCACGCACGGTATCGCCCGAGCCGCGCGGGCCTTGTACGGTGGAGAAGCGCACGAACACCGGGGTTTTCTTCCCCGGATCGCGCAGGAATTCCGCCTTGCTCAGCGCGGAGTGATTTTCATAGGTCTGGAAATAGCCATGAGCGCCGGTACCACGGGCGTGGACGATCCGCTCCGGGATGCGCTCGTGGTCGAAGTGGGTGATCTTCTCGCGCATGATGAAATCTTCAAGCAGCGATGGACCGCGCGCGCCCACTTTCAGCGTGTTCTGGTTGTCGGAAACTTTCACGCCCTGATTGGTGCGCAGGGCCTGGTTGGTGGCGTCGGAGCGAAACTGTTCAAGGCTCTCGAGCTTTTCGTTGGTGTTGCCCCGGTCGAGCGTATCGGTGCCGGCCAGGTCACTTTTGGTGCTGGGTGCAATGGGTGTCTTTTTAGTAGCCATCAGGCAGAAACTCCTCGGTTCAGAACGGCCCGTATGCTCGATTCGGCAGGGCTCAAACAAGCGCGAATTCCCCCGCACGGTACAGGGGCAAGTCGCGGTGCTCATTTAGTGACCGGGGAGAAAATCAGCCGTTCCGTGATTTTTTCAATCTTCGGTCGGTCGGTCAGTAGCGAAGCGTTCGTCGTCATTTATACGAAACCACTGATCGCCTTATTCCAAAATCGCAGGGCGCTTATGAAATAAATGCTAAATACCTCCGGGCGGACAGGCTAAAATGCGCGCCCGGCTTATCCAGCCGCTGCGAAGCAGCCCGTGTGCGTCCTGCCACTGCGCTGATTTTTTACCGCGCCCCCACAAGGTTCGCTACGTGATCGAGTTTCATAACGTCCACAAAACCTATCGGGTGGCAGGCAAGGAAATTCCGGCCCTGCACCCCACCAGCCTGCGCGTCGAAGACGGCCAGGTGTTCGGCCTCATCGGCCATTCCGGCGCCGGCAAAAGCACTTTGCTGCGCCTGATCAATCGCCTGGAAACCCCGAGCGGCGGGCAGATCATTGTCGATGACGAAGACGTCACGGCACTGGACGCCAACGGCTTGCGGCGCTTTCGCCAGCAGGTCGGGATGATCTTCCAGCACTTCAATCTGCTGGCGTCCAAGACTGTGGCCGACAACGTTGCCATGCCGCTGACGCTGGCGGGCGACATGTCCCGCAAACAGATCGACCAGCGCGTCGCAGAATTGCTGGAGCGCGTGGGCTTGTCCGATCACGCGAAGAAGTATCCGTCGCAGCTGTCCGGCGGCCAGAAGCAACGCGTTGGCATTGCTCGCGCCCTGGCCACCAAGCCGAAAATCCTGCTGTGCGACGAGGCCACCAGCGCGCTGGACCCGCAAACCACGGCGTCGGTCCTGCAATTGCTGGCCGAGATCAATCGCGAGTTGAAGCTGACCATCGTCCTGATCACCCACGAGATGGACGTGATTCGTCGTGTCTGCGATCACGTGGCGGTGATGGATGCCGGTGTGATTGTCGAGCAGGGCACCGTGGCGGACGTGTTCCTGCATCCGCAGCACGCAACCACCAAGCGCTTCGTTCAGGAGCACGAGCAGATCGACGAAAGCGAACAGCGCGATGACTTCGCCCACGTCGAAGGCCGCATCGTGCGCCTGACGTTCCAGGGCCAGGCGACTTATGCGCCGCTGCTGGGTACGGTTGCCCGGGAAACCGGTGTCGACTACAGCATTCTTGCTGGTCGTATCGACCGCATCAAAGACACCCCTTATGGGCAACTGACGCTGGCCATCACTGGCGGCGACATGGACGCCGCGTTCGCGCGCTTTACCGCTGCGGATGTCGATATGGAGGTGCTGCGCTGATGGAAGCTTTCATCGAACTGTTTTCCAACGTCGACTGGCAGGAAATCTGGATCGCCACCGGCGATACCCTGAACATGCTCGTGGTTTCCCTGGGCTTTACGGTGCTGTTCGGCCTGCCGCTGGGCGTGCTGCTGTTCCTGACTTCCCCGCGCCAGTTGCTGGAAAACAAGCCGCTGTATTCGGTGTTGTCGATTGTGGTCAATCTGCTGCGCGCCTTGCCGTTCATCATTCTGCTGATCGTCATGATGCCGCTGACGCAGATCATCACCGGCACTTCACTGGGAATCCTCGGCACCTTGCCGCCGTTGATCGCCGGGGCGACGCCGTTCTTTGCGCGACTGGTCGAGACGGCGCTGCGTGAGGTCGACAAGGGCATCATCGAAGCGACCCAGGCAATGGGCGCGACCACGCGGCAGATCATCGTCAAGGCGCTGCTGCCGGAAGCGCGCCCCGGCATTCTTGCGGCGATTACTGTGACTGCGATTGCGCTGGTGTCGTTTACGGCAATGGCCGGTGCGGTCGGCGCTGGCGGCCTGGGAGATCTGGCGATTCGCTACGGTTACCAGCGTTTCCAGAACGATGTGATGTTCGTGACGGTCGTATTGCTGTTGGTGCTGGTGCAGATCCTGCAAACCATCGGCGACAAACTGGTCGCGCACTACACGCACCGATAATTGAATTGGCTGGTGATGAACCAGCAAAGGCCTGCCACACGGCGGGCACTCAAGGGAGTTGATCCATGAAAAAGCTGTTGGCTGTATTTGCCGCCGTCGCCGCGTTGTCTGCCCACGCCGATGAAACCCTGACCGTCGCCGCCAGCGCCGTGCCCCACGCCGAGATTCTCGAGTTCGTGAAACCGACGCTGGCCAAGGAAGGCGTCGATCTGCAGATCAAGGTCTTCAACGACTACGTGCTGCCGAACGTGCAGGTTGCGGAAAAGCGCCTGGACGCCAACTTCTTTCAGCACCAGCCGTACCTGGATGAGTTCAACAAAGGCAAGGGCACTGATCTGGTCAGCGTCGGCAAGGTTCACGTCGAACCGTTCGGCGCCTACGCGGACAAGATCAAATCCCTGGATGCATTGCCGGATGGTGCCAACGTCGCGATTCCTAACGACGCCACCAACGAAGGCCGCGCGCTCCTGCTGCTGGCCAAGGCCGGCCTGATCACCCTGAAGGACCCGAGCAGCATTACCGCGACGCCTAAAGACGTGCAGCAAAACCCGAAAAACCTGAAGTTCCGCGAACTGGAAGCGGCAACGCTGCCACGGGTGCTGACTCAGGTCGACCTGGCGCTGATCAACACCAACTACGCGCTGTCCGCCAAGCTTGATCCAACCAAGGATGCGCTGATCATCGAAGGTGCCGAATCGCCTTATGCCAACATCCTGGTGACCCGCACCGAGAACAAGGACGCCGACGCAGTCAAGAAGCTCGTCGCTGCCTTGCAGAGCCCGGAAGTAAAAGCGTTCATTCTTGAGAAGTACAAAGGCGCTGTGGTTCCGGCGTTCTGATTGAATCCTGTAGGACCGGCTTCAGCCGGAGGAGATTATTCGGCACCGCGCATTGATTCAGCCTGATGCGGTGTTCGGAGCATAATCCTCGTGGCCCTCGGGCTCCTCGCGGCTAAAGCCGTTCCTACGGGGGCGGGCAGCGATTACATTGCCGGTATGCAACCTTATTAAAAGCGCAACGCAGACAGAATCAATTCCCCAAGCGGATTCTCCTCGGTCATAACCAGTTTTACGGCCATGATAAAACACACCGTAATCAACATCGGCCTGATCAGATGGGCTCCAAATCGGACAGCGCATCGAGCGCCCAACTGTGCTCCGACAAAAGCCGCAGCGGCCATAGCCAAGGCAATGGGCAAATTGATTGCTCCCATCCAGGCAAAAACGGTAAGCGCACCCAGGTTGCAGGACGCATTCAATAACTTACTGTTCGACATGGCGCGCAGGATTCCCTGGCCCATCAACAGAACGAAAGCGACCATAAAAAAAGAGCCAACACCGGGGCCAAAGACACCGTCATAAAATCCGATCAATGGAGCAATGATCACTGTAAAAATCAGAATGGAAACTGTGGCTTTTCGTTCCGTATCGTCCAGCTTTGGAGCGAGGGCGAAGTAGGTCGCCACGATGATGAGCAATATCGGAACTATGAACTCGAGCGCCATCTTTGGGAGGTAACTGATCGAAAGCGCTCCCAAGGCACCTCCAAAGAAAGACATCACGGCCATTGGCGCCCCCCGGCGCCATTCAATCAGTCCTTTTCGCGCAAAAGCGACGGTGGCGGATAGCGTTGCGGAAGCGGCCTGGAATTTGTTGGTCGCAATTGCCACTACCGGATCAATGCCCGCCATGAACAATGCCGGCAAGGTAATAAGGCCACCCCCGCCCGCAATTGCATCAAAAAAACCGGCCAGAAAAGCGACAGCCGCCAGCGATAAAAGGATCGTGATATCTAACTCAATCAAAAGCTCACCTCTGCTACTTGGGAATGTTTTGGTATTAACCTTGTACGATAAGTGGGTCGTCGCTGAGAATTATGGGTTCGGCAAATCTGGAGTACCCAAACAGTCGAATAAGAAGCCGACGATTGTCCTGGATAATTTCCCGACAATGCAGGGCGCGGGAATTGTTAATGATGAGTGCAGAGGAAGGCTGCAATACAAAGGCGAAGGGCGTCGCTGACTGAATACAGGATTTGAAATTCATGAACGCTTGCTTGATCAACGGTGTTGCGTCGGGAAGTACAGAAAATCGGTAATTGTTATACCTGACTGAGAAGTGGGCTTGCGGATCAAATTCAAGAATCGAGACACTACTGTCCTGCTCACCTTTTCCCGTCATAAAAGAATCACTTCGGGTATATCTAAAAGAGCGGGAAGTCAAAGCCAGTGCATCCCGTATGCCAATTTCATCGAGAATTCTGCCCAGAGGAATTATGTGTGTTGGTTCATCAAGTGGATTCCAAAGGGCAGTAAGAATCAGCGAGGAGGGTGCCGGTGAGTGCAGATCTTGAGACTGGACTGAGCAGTGATAAGGTGCCTCGGTATGCGGCCCTAAACTCAGACCCGCATGCGAACTCAAATCAACAGGATGGGCCGGGCCTTCATCATCACGCGGGATTAGACCGCCCCCTTTGAAGTTAGCGACGAACCGGACTATTTTGCCGTCGTTATCCATATCAAATGCAAAGGTCCTTTGCTGAACCAGGCACAGCAGCAATTGATTACGGGCCGCCAGGTAATTGCCACGAGCGTCGCGTTCAAGTTCAGCGAGTGAGGGCAATACATCCGGGATATCAAAATCATGCGGAACCAGCATTCCCGTGAACATCAGCACAGCCAAGTGACCGTCGGCGTAGTTATCCAGATACGTTTTTTGTTTTGCACTGAGTTTTGCAACAAGCATCTCAGCGTAGCGCTTCGCTATCTTCTGAACGCCAGAAGCTGAAGGACCACCTGCATCAGCCAGATGCCGGGTAAAAATATCCAGCGTTGATGCCTGAGCTTCATTCAGAATGATTTCAACGATTTCTATCAGGTCATCCGAGGGTGGATGCAATTTATACATTCGGCAAAAATACTCAGGCTAATAAGTTGCAGGAATAGAGATACCCACAAAAAATAAGCTATAAATTTCGCGCAAATGACATATATATTTATATGCTGGTGTACAAAATCTTGACCCGCTCGCCCTTTGGCGGAGCCAACCTGTTGGCGAGGCAATAGGCCGGTGTACTTGGCAACATCGCCTCGCAAAAAAGTTCGTTCCTACAAGTTTTTTTATTTTCTGTTCAACAACCCCGGTAATTGCGCCACCAGCTTCTGGTTATTCAACGGCGCACGAATGAATCCGCGTTGCGTGCCGTCCGGGCCGAGCAGGGCCAGGTTGCCGCTGTGATCCACGGTGTAGTTCGGTTTGCTGGTGTCGGCGGGTATGAACGGGATGCTCACCGAGTTGGCCAGTTTCTGGATGTCCGCAACGGACGCCGTCAGGCCGATGAACTCCTTGTCGAAATACCCCAGGTATTGCTTGAGTTGCGCCGGCGTGTCGCGGTTCGGATCGACGCTGATCAGCACCACGCGCAGGTTCGCCAGGACGTCCTTGGGCAGTTCGCTCTTGATCTGTCGCAACTGGGCGAGGGTGGTCGGGCAGATGTCCGGGCAGAAGGTGTAACCGAAAAACAGCACCGTCCACTTGTCTTTCAACTCGCTGACGACCACTGGCTGGCCATCTTGATTGGTCATCGTCAGGTCGGGCAGCTTGCGGCTTTGCGGCAGCAGGATAACCCCGGCGTCGATCAACGCAGTCTGGTCACCCTGGCCCTTGCCTGACAGCACGCGGTTGACGGTCAGGCCGAGAATCAAGGCGACGATGGCTGCGAGGATAAAAACGGTCTTCTGGGTTCGAGTCATAGGGTCAACAGTAGGTAGTGGTCTACGAGCAGCGCGATGAACAGCAGGAACAAGTAGTAGATAGAGTACTTGAAGGTATTCATCGCCGCGTGCGGCCGAGCGCCACGGTACAACACCCAGGTCCATTGCAGGAAGCGCGCGCCAAGTGCCAGGGCGCAAAGCAGGTACAACATCCCGCTCATCTGGATTACAAACGGCAACAGGCTGACTGCCAGCAGGATCAGCGTGTAGAACACGATATGCACTTTGGTGTAGTGCTCGCCATGGGTGACCGGCAGCATCGGAATGTCGGCCTTGGCGTATTCCTCCTTGCGATGAATCGCCAGCGCCCAGAAGTGCGGCGGCGTCCAGGCGAAGATGATCAACATCAGCAACAGCGGTTCGGCGCTGACGTGACCGGTCACTGCGACCCAGCCCAGCAACGGCGGCGCAGCGCCCGCCAGCCCGCCGATCACAATGTTCTGTGGTGTGGCACGCTTGAGAAAACCGGTGTAGATGACCGCGTAACCCAGCAACGAAGCCAGGGTCAGCCAGGCCGTCAATTGATTGG
This sequence comes from Pseudomonas sp. CFII64, assembly GCF_000416235.1. GTDB lineage: Bacteria > Pseudomonadota > Gammaproteobacteria > Pseudomonadales > Pseudomonadaceae > Aquipseudomonas. Next base: position 139,368 of record NZ_ATLO01000049.1, read on the forward strand.
TAAAGGTCAACAATAACGCCTGGCCGCCCAGCGCCAGGATCAGCGCGAACGTCAGCGCGGCGCGTGGTGACACACGGCCCACGGCAATCGGGCGTTTATGGGTGCGGGCCATCAGTGCGTCGATCCGCCGATCCACCACATGATTGACCACCGCCGCACCGCCGGCACAACAGGCGATGCCCAGATTGCCAAACACCAGCACCGCCCAGGGCACGCCCGCGCGAGTGGCGAGGAACATGCCGATCAGCGAGGTAATCAGCATCAAGACCACGACCTTGGGCTTGGTCAGCTCCAGATAGTCGCGCCAGAGTGCCTGATGGGGGTGGGCGCGGGTTAGTGTGGTCATGGGATGAATCGCTCATTCGGGGACGTCCGTGGGAGCGTGCGGGCGGCGTTTCCGACTTGCCCGCGAAGGCGATATCTAAGCCCCGAAAATTTTGTTGTGAGTACTGACCTCTTCGCGGGCAAGCCTCGCTCTAACGAGTACGAGCTGATCCTTGCTGGCACCCGAACCCGGAAATTAATCAGCACCATGCTCAGCATCAACGCCGCGCCCCCTGCGTTATGCGCCACGGCGATTGCCAGCGGCAGATGAAAAAGCACATTGCTGATGCCCAGGCCAATCTGCGCACCCAGCGCCAGCAGCAACAGCGTCGCCATGCCCTTGAAACCGGCTTTCCTCAGCTGCCATGCCAGGGCGAGCAAGGAGAACGTCACGAGTAGCGCACCGACGCGATGGGTCAGGTGAATCGCTGTGCGTGCTTCGCTGTCGAGTTTGCCGCCCAGATAATTGGGGCCGATGTGTTGCGTCAGGTGAAAGCCATTGGCGAAATCCGCGTCCGGCCACCATTGGCCCTGGCACGTCGGCAGATCAGTGCAGGCCATCGCCGCATAATTGGCACTGACCCAGCCGCCCAAGGCAATTTGCACGGTCACCAGCAAGATACCGAGGGTCGCCATGCGCCGCAGTCGCACCGGCAGTTGCGGCTGGACTGGAAAAGCGCCACTCAGGCGCACCGTCAGCAGGAACAGCAAGCTCAAGGTTGCGACGCCGCCCAGTAAATGCGCGGTGACCACTTGTGGCCAGAGCTTGAGGGTGACCGTCCACATGCCGAATGCGGCCTGGGCAAACACCACGCCGAGCAGCAGCAACGGCAGTTTCAGCGGTTGCCCCGCAATATGCCGCCGCTGCCAGGCTTGCGCCGCCAGCAGCAGAATGAGTAGCGCCAGCCCGCCGGCGAAATAGCGATGGGTCATCTCGTTCCAGCCTTTTTCGGCGTGGACCGGCGTGTCCGGGTAATGCAATTCGGCGTGGGCCAGTTGCGCTTCGCTGGCCGGCACGCTGATGAAACCGTAACAACCCGGCCAGTCGGGGCAACCCAACCCGGCATGGGTCAGCCGCGTATAGGCACCGAGTAGCACCACGAACAGCGCCAGCAGCGTGGCAAGCAGGGCGAGACGAAATCCGGGCTTGGTCATGAAGACCCCCTATCCGATATTCGACAGTTTCAGCAGCTGGCGCAGATCTTTGAGCAAGTCCTTACCATTCACGTCCACGCCGTAGCGCAGGACAAGGTTGCCGTGGGGATCGACGATCCAGAGTTGGGGCGCCTCGATGCCTGGCGCGGTTTTTTGATAACGCGGCAGCTCCAGCGGATAGCGCTGCAATTGCGGGTATTCCCGGGCCAGCCTGGCGCTGTAATCGGCGTCCAGCGGTTGCGCGGCGGCCAGTGCGTGACTGGCCCGCGACGCGTCGCGCCCCAGGCCGATCTGAATCTGCCGGGCCAGATACACCAGGTGCTGGCATTGGGCTTCACACGCCTGGGGCGCGCTGACCAACAGCTGCCAGCGCGACTCGTCGGCCTGCACACCAAGGTCGGCGCGGCTTTGGCCATTGCCGATCAGTTCGCCATGAAAGCTGCGATTCTCCGGCACCCAGAACTTGAACTTGTACATGCTGGTGGCGAGGATCATCGGGCCGATGGCCACCAGCAAGACCAGAATCAGCTGCCAGCGACCCTTGCGACGGTTCAGCGGCGGCCGTGGTTCAGACGTGCTGGTGGGGTTCATGACCGTTCCCATGGTTGTCCTCCTTGGTCTTGTTATTGTGGTTCTGCTTGTTGTTGCTCTGCGCGGTATGCCAGCCCAGATACAGATAAAGGCCCGTTAGCGCAGTCGCCAACGCGAACCACTGCATGGCGTAGCCCTGATGTTTTTCCGGGCCCATTGCCACCAGCGGCCAGTCCAGTCGATAGGCGCCCGGTTCCGACGCCATGCGCAATTCCTGAGGGAAACCGTCGCGGCCCAGTTCCGCCCAGAGCTTGCCCGCATCCACCGCCGTGACCAGTCGCGGCCACGGCGCGTTGGCCGTATCCGCGTGCAGCTGGAAAGTGGCGCCGGGCGCCACATAAACCCAGGCTTGTACATCGAGCATCTGCACCGGCGTCTGAAACCGTGGCGGCGTGCGGCGATCAGGCCATGGCAGCCAGCCGCGATTGAGCAGAATCCACAGCCCGCTGGCCTGATCCTGAAACGGCTGGAGCAGCTCGACGCCGACCTTGCCTTCCCGCGTGCTGTTATCGAGCAACAGACTGTGTTCAGGATCAAAGCGCCCGTGCAGTTGCACCTGGCGGTAAGCCGGATCGGCGCTGGCTGCCAACTGCTCGATCCGTACCGGCTCTGCCGCGCGGCGCTCGGCATAGTGGGCGAGCATCACGCGCTTTTCCTCGCCGCGAGCCAACTGCCAGAAACCGAGCGCGATCAGGCACGGCAGCAAGCTGAATACCACCAGCGTCGGCAGCAGACCGGGCGCAAAACGCTTCATCGCTGCGCCCCGCCGGACTGTGCGTCCCCACCTATACTCCATTGCATCGCGTTTGCTCCTGGAGTTGCCTGATGCTCAAAGCAGCGATTGTCCTGATGCTTTTCGCCACCACGGCCAGCCTGTTCAGTGGCCTGTTCTTTCTGGTCAAGGACGACAGCCATTCGACGCGCCTGGTTAAAGCACTGACCATCCGCGTCAGCCTCGCGGCCATTACCCTGGCGCTGATCACTTGGGGCTTTTACAGCGGCCGGCTGGTTTCCCATGTGACGTGGTAGCGGACTTTGCACAATGACCGTTCCGTAGGAGCGGCTTTAGCCGCGAGGGCGCTCTCCCGGTTAAAGCCGGTCCTACAGCACATACACAAAGACAAACAAGCCGATCCACACCACGTCCACGAAGTGCCAATACCAACTCGCCGCCTCGAAACCGAATTGATGCTCGGCATCGAAATGCCCGCGCAGGACTCTCATCAGCATCACGAACAGGATGATGGTGCCGATGGTCACGTGGGCGCCGTGAAAGCCGGTGAGCATGAAGAACGTCGCGCCGTAGATGCCCGAGCCCAGGGTCAGGCCGAGTTCTTTATAAGCGTGCACATATTCTTCGGCTTGCAGGACCAGGAAGCTCAAGCCCAGCAGCACGGTGAGCGCCAGCCAGATTTTCAGTGCGCCGCGATGGCCTTTTTTCAGCGCGTGGTGGGCGATGGTGATGGTCACGCTGGAGCTGACCAGCAGGATCGTATTGATCAGCGGCAAGTGCCACGGGTCGATAATGCCCTTGGGCGCCGGATACAGTTTCGGGTCCGGCGTGTTGAGCATTGGCCAGGTGTATTCGAAATTCGGCCAGAGCATGTGGGCGATGGCCTTGGAGCCTTCGCCGCCCAGCCACGGGCCGGACCAATAGCGGATGTAGAACAGCGCGCCGAAGAAGGCGACAAAGAACATCACCTCGGAAAAGATGAACCAGCTCATGCCCCAGCGAAACGAGCGGTCCATCTGCGCGCTGTACAGGCCCGCGCGGCTTTCCTTGATGACCGTGCCGAACCAGCCAAACATCATGTAGGCGATCAGCAATCCGCCGACGAAGAAGATCAGCGGCCCGTGAGATTCCGGGCGCGCGGCCTTCATGTCATTGAACCAGGTGCCCAGGCCATACATGGTCACCAGCAACCCGACGGTGGCGATGATCGGCCATTTGCTTTGCGCCGGGACGTAATAATGCTCATGCAGTGCCATTTGCTTCTCCTTGCTAACCGCCATTGTTCGCGACACGCGCAGCAGGGGGTTGGCGAGCGGTAATGTCGAACAGCGTGTAGGCCAGCGTCAGGTGTTTCACGTCCTTGGGCAGGTCGCGATCAACAATGAAACGCACCGGCATTTCGATACGCTGGCCCGGTTGCAGCACTTGCTGGGTGAAGCAGAAGCATTCGGTCTTGTGGAAATACATCGCCGCTGCGCCCGGTGAAATACTCGGCACCGCCTGGGCGGTCATGGGCTTGTCGGTGGGGTTCTGGGCAATGAACAACATCTCGTTGACCGCACCGGGATAAACCTCCAGCTGCTCGGCCTTGGGATAAAAACCCCAGACCATGTCCACCGCATTGGTCGACAGAAACTGCACCCGCACCCGGCGACTTTGGTCGATGACCTGCGAGCCTTCATACGCATCGCCGGTCTTGCCATTGATGCCGAACGCCTTGCACATCACGGTGTACAGCGGCACCAGCGCGAAGCCGAACGCAAACATCACCACCACGATCAATAGCAGGCGGGTGACGAGGCGTTTGTTCGGGCTGGCGGTGTTCATGTCAGCGCGCCTTTACCGGGATTTTTCATTTCACCTCCGGCGGCGTGGTGAAGGTGTGATACGGCGCGGGCGACGGGATACTCCACTCTAGGCCTTCGGCCCCATCCCACGGTTTGGCGGGTGCCGGTTCGCCGCCGCGAATGGTCTTGATCACGATGAACAGGAAGAAAATCTGCGTTGCGCCGAAGGTGAACGCACCGATGGACGACACCATGTTGAAGTCGGCAAATTGCAGGTTGTAGTCCGGCACCCGGCGCGGCATACCGGCCAGCCCCACAAAGTGCATCGGGAAGAACGCCATGTTCATGCCGACGAAAGACAGCCAGAAGTGCAGCTTGCCCAGGGTTTCGTCGTACATGTGTCCGGTCCATTTCGGCAGCCAGTAATAGGCCGAAGCGAAAATCCCGAAAATAGCCCCCGGCACCAGTACGTAGTGGAAGTGGGCGACGACGAAGTAGGTGTCCTGATACTGGAAATCCGCAGGCGCAATCGCCAGCATCAAGCCGGAGAATCCACCGATGCTGAACAGGATCACAAACGCCACGGCAAACAGCATCGGCGTCTCGAACGTCAGCGAGCCCTGCCACATGGTGCTGACCCAGTTGAACACTTTCACCCCGGTCGGCACGGCGATGAGCATGGTGGCGTACATGAAGAACAGCTCGCCCACCAGCGGAATGCCCACCACGAACATGTGGTGCGCCCAGACCAGAAACGACAGGAACGCAATGCTCGCCGTGGCGTAGACCATGGAGGTGTAACCGAACAACGGCTTGCGCGAGAAGGCCGGGATGATCGAGCTGACGGCACCAAAGGCCGGCAGGATCATGATGTACACCTCGGGATGACCGAAGAACCAGAACACATGCTGGAACAACACAGGGTCGCCACCGCCCGCCGCGCTGAAGAAACTGGTGCCGAAATGAATGTCCATCAGCATCATGGTCACGCAGCCGGCCAGCACCGGCATCACCGCAATCAGCAGGAACGCGGTGATCAGCCAGGTCCAGACGAACAGCGGCATTTTCATCAGGGTCATGCCGGGGGCGCGCAGATTAAGGATCGTCGCGACCACGTTAATGGCGCCCATGATCGAACTTATGCCCATCATATGGATGGCAAATATAAAGAAGGTCACGCTTTCGGGTGCGTAGGTCGTGGAAAGCGGCGCATAGAACGTCCAGCCGAAGTTCGGTCCGCCGCCTGCGGTGAATAAGGTCGAAACGAGCAAGGCAAAGGCTGCGGGCAGCAACCAGAAGCTGAAGTTGTTCATCCTCGGCAGCGCCATGTCCGGCGCGCCGATCATCAACGGAATCATCCAGTTCGCCAGCCCGACGAAGGCGGGCATGACCGCACCGAACACCATGATCAGGCCATGCATGGTGGTCATCTGATTGAAGAACGCCGGCTCGACGATTTGCAGTCCCGGCTGAAACAGCTCGGCGCGGATCACCATGGCAAACGAACCACCCAGCAGGAACATGGTGAAACTGAACCACAGGTACAGCGTGCCGATGTCCTTGTGATTGGTGGTCAACACCCAGCGCATCAAACCCTTGGCGGGGCCATGTGCGTGGTCATGGCCAGCGTGGCCATGGTCGTCGATGACTGCACTCATGATCTGTCTCCTGCCAGAGTCTGGCTGGTATTTTCGTTGGCGCCGCCGACCGTAAACTGATTCATTTCTGCGCCTGCTTCAGGGCCAGCACATCCTTGGGCGTGACCATGTCATTGGTGTTGTTGCCCCAGGCATGGCGCTCGTAAGTCACCACCGCGGCGATATCCACTTCCGACAGCTGTTTGCCGAACGCGGCCATGGCGGTTCCGGCCTTGCCGTTGAAGACGATGTTGAGGTGGGCGTCTTTGGGGCCGGTGGCGATCTTCGAGCCCTTGAGCGCCGGGAACAGCGGCGGCATGCCCTGGCCCTCTGCCTGATGGCAAGCCACGCACGTGGTGTGATAGACCTTGTCGCCCCGGGCAACGAGTTCTTCGAGGGTCCAGTCCTTGCTGGTCAGTTCCTTGAGCTTGGCGCTTTCTTCCTTGCGGCCGGCCAGCCAGGTGTCGTAGTCCGCCTTGGATTTGGCCTCCACCACAATGGGCATGAAGCCGTGGTCCTTGCCGCACAGCTCGGTACATTGGCCGCGATAGATGCCGGGCTTTTCAATGCGGGTCCAGGCTTCGTTGACGAACCCCGGAATCGCGTCGCGCTTCACCGCAAAGGCCGGCACCCACCAGGAATGGATCACGTCGGCACCGGTCACCAGAAAGCGCACTTTCTGCCCGACCGGCAACACCAGCGGCTCATCGACCTCCAGCAGGTAATGCTCGCCTTTGTCGTCGCGGTTATGAATCTGATTGGTCGTGGTGGTCAGGTTGCTGAAGAACTCGACGTCCTGGCCCAGGTACTTGTAGTGCCATTTCCACTGGTAGCCGGTGATCTGGATATTGACGTCAGACTCGCTGGTGTCGTACATCTGGATGAGGGTTTTGGTCGCTGGAATGGCCATGACTACCAGAATCAACAGCGGCACGATGGTCCACATGATTTCGACTTTGGTGTTTTCATGAAAATGTGCGGCCTGCTGGCCGGTGGAACGCCGATGCACAATGATCGACCAGAACATCGCGGCAAAAACGACGATACCGATCACCACACAGATCCAGAAAATGGTCATGTGCAGATCGTAAATCGCACTGCTGGTTTCGGTCGCTCCCGGCGCCATATTCACTGTCCAGGCGGCGTGCGCCTGGCCGAATATCAACCACAACAGGAGGCCCATCCAAACTGGTGGATGACGCGTCATCACGGGTTCCCCTTTTATTCTTGTTGTCCCGCGGGTCTTCACCAGCGGTCAAGCTTCAAGGGAGCGGCTGTCACGTCATTTACACCAGGACCACGTAAACACTTTTCAGTGCTGCGGTCATCAGCCCGCTTCCTTCAATGGCGAGTATAGCCACGCGAATCAGCTACGCAACGCACTGGTAAAAACCGCCGAGTGGGCTATGTGCATTGTTAATAAGTTTGAATAAATGCGTATTTTGGTCCGAAAAGGCGTTTTTAATAGCCGATCCACATAAATGTGAATTTGTTATGACAAATGCGTCTTAGCGAACGTCTCAAGCAGGCTACCTTAAGACTTCCCCTATCAACCCCCTGGTTTTACCGCCGTCAGGAGCCTTCATGAACACCGCCGCTTTGCGCGAGCAGATTCAACACGCCCATCACCATGAGGCCACGACTGGCCAGTTGTTGCGTCAACTGGAAATTCAATTACCGCACCTGCATCCCGCCATCCACCTGCCCGAAGTTGATGCGAAAGGGGTATTGAATCGTTTCGTGACGGCATACATCGATCTGGTCCCGGACCTGCTGGATGCGGCCCATGGCGTGTCTATCGAAGCGGGTATCGAGGGGCAGATCAAACCCGTACTGAAAATCGCCGAACACTTCTTCACCACGCCGCCAGCGATCATGCAGGGTCATGAAGGGCTGGACAGCCTGCTGGACGAGGCCTATCTGGCCCATCGCCTGGTGGAAGAAGTGAATGACTTGTACATCAAGCATTTCGGCCAGCCGCTGATCCCGTCCAATACCACGGTCGCCAGCGTGATTGCTCATCAGCTGATCGGCGAGACCTTCGCCAACCAACTCGACGAAGCGGTTCACCATGCGCTGGATGAATTGCTCGATGAGGACAGCTTCGCCCTGGACTCAGTGGAAGCCTATCGCGAGCGCCTGAGCAGCCCGGACACCGAAGCCGCCTGGAAACGCTGGCCAAGCCTGTCGCGCCAGCTCGGCGTGGGTCTTGAGCTGGAGCGCAGCAAGGTTTGATCTGAGCGTATCCCGTAGGACCGGCTTTGCCGGGAGGGCGGAGGCCTGTCGACGCAACTGCTGCGAATGTACGGGCCTCCTCCCGGCTGAAGCCGGTCCTACGGATCCTGTTGATCAGCGCCTGCGACGTTTTGCTCAACCCGCCGTCGACCCAACCCCCACCGTGGTCCGCACACGGCCTTCGAGTCGGCGCTTCAATCCGCGCGGTTCGATGATCAAGCGCGAACCTTGTGCGGCGTTGGCGCGGCCCCATTCTTCCAGCAGTTCCAGGCATGAATGGTCGATGTAACTCAGGTTGTTCAGCGGCACATGCAGCGTGGTGCCGTTGGGCACGTTGCCCAGCGCCTTGGTCAACGCAGGTACCTTGAGGAACGTCGCAGCGCCCACCAGGCGCAGCTCCATTTCACCTTCGGCATCCAGCGTGATCAGGCTGATCTTCAAGCGCGACGCCTTCAGCGCCAGCTTGACCAGCGTCAGACCAAAACCCACCAGAACGCCGGTCAGCAAATCAGTAAAGATGATCGCCGCAGCGGTGGCCGCGTAAGTGAACATCGGCATGCGCCCATAACGACCCAGACCGCGAAACGCCTTGAGGTCCACCAGCTTCAGGCCTGTATACACCAGAACACCCGCCAGACTCGCGACCGGAATGCTTTGCAGCACGCTGGACAGCAGCAACACGAAAGCCAGCAGCCACGCGCCGTGAAAGATTGCCGACAAGCGCGTGCGCGCCCCGGCCTGAACGTTGGCCGAGCTACGCACAATCACGCCTGTCATCGGCAATGCGCCCAGCAAACCGCAGAGCATGTTGCCCACACCCTGGGCGCTCAGTTCCTTGTCGAAATCCGAACGCTGGCCGTCATGCATGCGATCCACGGCGGCCGCCGACAGCAGGGTTTCCGCGCTGGCAATGAATGCCACGGCAAAGGCTGCAACCAGAATGGCCGGATCGGCCAGATTCAGCAGATCCGCAGGGCGCAGCCAGTCGATGGCTTCCGCCAGATTGTCCGGTACCTCAACACGCTTGACCTGCAACGCCAGGGCCAGACTGGCCAGCGTCGCCACGCCGACACCCAGCAACGCGCCCGGTACGAAGCGCAATGATTGCGGCCGCCATTTATCCCACAGCCACATGATCAGAATCGTACCCAGGCCGAGGATGCCAGCCTGCATGCCGGTACCTGGCCCGATAGCTTGAACCAATGTCGCAGGGAAGCCGATCAGGTTATCCAGGCCCGAGGGTTTGGGCCCGCCATCGAACATCACGTGGACCTGCGAGAGCACAATCAGCACGCCGATCCCGGCCAGCATGCCGTAGACCACCGCTGGCGCCGTGACCCTGAACCAGCAGCCGAGCTTGAAGCGTCCGGCCAACACTTGCAGCAGACCCGCCAGCAGCAGGATCGGCCCTAACATGGCCATGCCGTGCTCACGCACTACCTCGAACACCAATACCGCCAAGCCCGCCGCCGGGCCGCTGACCTGCAACGGCGAACCCGCCAGCCAGCCCACCACCAGACCGCCAATGATGCCGGTTATCAAACCTTTGGCGGGCGGCATGCCCGACGCAATCGCAATCCCCATGCACAGCGGCAGCGCCACCAGGAATACCACCACGGAAGCCAGCAGCTCCCGTGGTAAAACAGATTTCAGTTGAGCTACACCCATGACGAGTCTCCGGGATTCTTCAGACGTGACAATGCCGCGCGGCGCGCGATACACGCGGGCCGCCACGAACTTGTACGAGTATTAAAAACGCGTCGTTAGAAACGCGGTTTCGGCGTGGCCATCGGTGTTGGATGGTCGCCGTCCAGAGGCAGGAAACAATCTTGTTCGGCGTCGTAGGCTCTGATTGCACAGGTCTCGATATCGTAGACCCAGCCGTGGATGAACAGCTGTCCACTGGCCATTTTTGACGCTACAGAAGGGTGAGTACGCAAGTGCTGCAATTGGGCGATGACGTTCTCTTCGGTGAGAACATGCATGGTTTCGGTCTCGCCAGCGCAGTTGCAGTTGTCTTCCACCACGATGCGCGCGACTTCGGCGTGGCGCAGCCAGGCTTTGACCGTCGGCATTTTTTCGAGTGTCTGTGGATTGAGCACTGCGCGCATGGCTCCGCAATCGGAGTGGCCGCAAACGATGATGTGGTGCACGCCCAAAGCCAGTACCGCATATTCGATGGCCGTGGAAACGCCGCCATTCATGGGGCCATAAGGCGGAACCACGTTACCGACGTTACGTGTGACGAACAGGTCGCCCGGCGAGCTTTGGGTAATCAACTCCGGGACGATGCGTGAGTCGGCGCAGGTAATGAACATCGCCCTGGGTTGCTGGGCGTTGGCGAGTTTCTTGAACAATTCTTCCTGCTGCGGGAAGACTTCGTGCCGGAAATGCTTGAAGCCATCAACAATGTGCTTAAGCGCAACGTCGGCGGATTCGGCTTGCGGTCGTTCGTCCGCCAGTGCAGCCGAAGCCTGTTTATCCATGTCGTTCATGTCTCATCCTCTTTGACGGATTGATGTGGATGGTAGCTTTGAGGTTGTCAAAGCGGCACGGTGCACATTCCATTGTAAGAGGCCGCTGACTCATTGCGTGTTACACACTAACCGTCAAAACTTAATTGAAACTTAATGCAACGCTCTAGCTCGGTACTCATGGCGATACGACATTATTTTCCCGACCTTGGTTCAGTCGAGTTATTGACTCTACCGCCGACACGTTACAACAGCGACATTTGCCCGCCCGGCGGGCAGAACGCCTCGCTGTCCAGGCTGAAACTTTCGCGTTTGTTCAGCCCAAGGCGCTTGATGGCAATACTGTAGCGCTGCGCCAGAAGATCGGCAAAAGGGCCTTCGCCGCGCATGCGCACGCCGAAGCGGCTGTCGTAAACCTCACCACCGCGAACCTGGCGGACCAGACTCATCACGTGCTCGGCGCGCTGGGGATAGTGGGCCTGAAGCCACTCTTCAAACAGCGGCGCAACCTCCAGCGGCAAACGCAGCATTACATAGCTGGCGCTCAACGCCCCAGCGGCCTTGGCTTCGCTGAGCAGGTTTTCCAGTTCCATATCATTGATCATCGGAATCATCGGCGCGCACAGCACGCCCACTGGAATTCCGGCATCGCGCAGTACGCGAATCGCCCGCAAGCGAGCCTTTGGCGCTGCGGCGCGGGGTTCGAGGATGCGCTTGAGCTCGTCATCCAGCGTGGTCAGGCTGATGAATACCGAGAGCAGCCGCTGTTTCGCCAGTTCGGCCAGCACATCCAGGTCACGCAGAATCAGCGAGCCCTTGGTGATGATCGTCACCGGATGCCGATAGCGCAGCAGCACTTCCAGCACGGCGCGGGTGATTTTGTACTCGCGTTCGATGGGCTGATACGGATCGGTATTCGCACCCAGGGTAATCGGCGCGCACTTGTAGCCGGGTTTGGAGAGTTGCTGTTCCAGCACGGCAGCGGCGTTGGTCTTGGCGATCAATCTGGTCTCGAAATCCAGCCCAGGCGACATGTCCCAATACGCATGGCTGGGACGCGCATAGCAATAAATGCAGCCATGCTCGCAGCCGCGATACGGGTTGATCGAGCGATCAAAGGGAATGTCCGGCGAGCTGTTGCGCGTGATGATGCTCTTGGCGGTTTCGCTGGTGACCTGCGTGCCCTGGGTCATGGGCACTTCCTGATACCAGCCGTCATCCTCGGCAATCGAGCGATTCGGCGCGAAACGGTTGTGCGGATTACTGGCCGTGCCCCGGCCACGAGGCGGGAAAATCAGCGACATGGGGATTTCTCCTTTGCTGTATATGCATACAGTACAGGAGAAAACAGAAACTATGCTAACCGGCGATCAGCGGCTCGGCAGTTCGCAGATATCCCGTAGGGCCTGCTTTCGCCGGGAGGGCTGCATTCCTGACAAATGACATGCATTAGCCTTACAGTCCTACGGTCCTACGGGTCCTACGGGTCCTACGGGTCCTGTTGAAGCTCAGATCAACTCGGATCCACCGGCTTCTTGAGCTTCGGATTCGGGAAGAACTGCACGCCCTGAACTTTGGGATCAGCAGGCTTGGCCGCAGGTTTGTTGACCCGCGTGCCCAGTTCCTTGGGAATCGACTGACCCTGATCATTCAGCGTGTCGCTGTAGCCGCAGCCCACGCACTCGCGATGGGGAACGTCGTTTTCGTTCCACATCATGAGTTTGTCCGGCTCGCTGCACGCCGGGCAGACAGCCCCGGCGATGAAGCGCTTCTTGGTAATGATTACCGGTGTATCGGTCATGCTGCCGCTTCCTCACTCAAACCGCTGTGGCGCAAGAGTGCGTCAATCGACGGCTCGCGTCCGCGGAAGTCGACGAACAGCACCATCGGCGCCAGCGAACCGCCACGGGCCAGAATCGCTTCGCGGAACGCGCGGCCGGTTTCGGCATTGAGCACGCCATCCTCCTCAAACTTCGAGAACGCATCGGCGGACAGCACTTCAGCCCATTTATAGCTGTAGTAACCCGCCGCATAACCGCCCGCGAAGATGTGCGCGAAGCTGTTCGGGAAGCGATTGTAGGCTGGCGGACGCATCACCGAGACTTCGTCGCGAATGCCTTCGAGCACCTGCGCCACGCTGCGGCCATCGCCATGGGTGGCATGCAGTTCGAAGTCGAACAGCGAGAATTCCAGCTGGCGAACCATCATCAGGCCGGACTGGAAATTCTTCGCTGCCAGCATCTTGTGCAGCAGATCCTGAGGCAACGGCTCGCCGCTCTCGTAGTGACCGGAAATCAGCGCGAGGCCTTCGGGTTCCCAGCACCAGTTCTCCATGAACTGGCTCGGCAGCTCGACCGCATCCCACGCCACGCCATTGATGCCCGACACACCGGCATGTTCAACGCGGGTCAGCAGGTGATGCAGGCCGTGGCCGAATTCGTGGAACAGCGTGGTGACTTCATCGTGAGTCAACAGCGCCGGCTTGCCAGGCGAAGCGGGCGTGAAGTTGCACACCAGATTGGCCACCGGGCTTTGCAGCTGGCCTTGTGCGGTGCGGCGGCGATCACGTGCGCCGTCCATCCAGGCACCGCCGCGCTTGTTGGCGCGCGCGTACAGATCGAAGAAGAAACGTCCGACGTGCTGGCCGTTTTCCTTGATTTCGAACAGACGAACATCCGGGTGCCAGGTATCAAAACCCTTTTGCTCGGCGATTTCGATGCCGTACAGACGCTGCACGATGGCGAACAGACCGCCGAGCACTTTGTCGATGGGGAAGTAGGCGCGCAAGGCTTCCTGGGAAACGCTGTAACGCTGCTCACGCAGTTTCTCGCCATAAAAGCCGCTGTCCCAGCTTTGCAGGTCCGGGCAGCCTTGTTCGGCGGCATAAGCCTTGAGTTGTTGCAGATCCTGCGCGGCAAATGGCTTGCTGCGCTTGGCCAGATCCCGCAGGAAGCTCAGCACCTGATCGCTGGATTCGGCCATCTTGGTCGCCAGACTCAGCTCTGAGAAGCTGGCGAAACCCAACAACTTGGCCAGTTCCTGCCGCAAATCGAGGATCTGCTCCATCACCGGGCCGTTGTCGTTCTGGCCGGCATTCGGGCCCTGGTCCGACGCGCGGGTGCAATATGCCGCATAGATTTCTTCGCGCAGGGCACGGTCTTCGGCGTAGGTCATCACCGCGTAGTAGCTCGGGAATTCCAGGGTGATCAGGAACCCTTCGAGATCCTTGGCCTTGGCGGCGGCAGCCATTTGCTGCTTGGCCGAATCGGTCAGGCCCGCCAGCGCGGACTCGTCGCTGACCAGTTTGGTCCAGGCCTGGGTCGCATCCAGCAGCTGATTGGAAAACTGGCTGCCCAGCTCGGACAATTTGCTCTGCACTTCAGCGTAGCGTTTTTGCTGTTCTGGCGGCAGATCGATGCCGGACAGGCGGAAATCACGCAGCGAATGTTCCAGAATGGTTTTCTGCGCGACGTCAAAGCCGGCGGCTTCCGGGCTGTTGGCCAAGGCTTCGAAGGCCTGGAACAGCGCGCGATTCTGGCCCATTTCCGTGGAATAGGCGCTCAAGGCTGGCAGGCACGACTCGTAGGCTTCGCGCAGTTCGGCGCTGTTGCACACGGCGTTAAGATGGCTGACCGGGCTCCAGGCCGCGCCGAGGCGGTCGTTGAGTTCGTCCATCGCCAACACCAGCCCGGCCCATGTAGGCTGCGAGCCTTGCTTGACGAGAATGTCGGCAATCGCGGCGCGGTTGTCGGCAATGATCTGTTCAATGGCAGGTTTGACATGCTCGGCACGAATCGCCGAGAAAGGTGGCAGGTCGTAGGATTGCAGAAGAGGGTTGTTCGCGCTCACGGTTTTGCACCTTGGCTGGAAGAAACACCCACGCATCTTAATTACAATCGGCGCGGTCCGCAGCTATCAGCGCCAAAGAAGGAGCCTATCGTGGCCATCCGCAGCTTTCAGAATCACACGCCAGCCCTTGGCGAACGGGCGTTCGTCGATCATTCAGCCGTGGTGCTGGGCGATGTCGAAATCGGCGCCGACAGCTCTGTCTGGCCGTTGACTGTCATTCGCGGCGACATGAACCGCATCCGCATCGGCGTGCGCACCAGCGTCCAGGACGGCAGCGTGCTGCACATCACCCACGCCGGGCCGTTCAACCCGGACGGTTTTCCGCTGCTGATCGGCGACGAAGTGACCATCGGTCACAAAGTAATGCTGCATGGCTGCACCGTCGGCAATCGCATCCTGATCGGCATGGGCAGCACGATCATGGATGGCGCTGTAGTTGAAGACGAAGTGATTATCGGCGCGGGCAGCCTGGTGCCACCGGGTAAAACCCTGGAAAGCGGCTTTCTTTATGTAGGACGCCCGGTCAAACAGATGCGGGCATTGACCGAAAAAGAGATCGCCTTCTTCCCGTACAGCGCCGCCAACTACGTGAAGCTCAAAGATCTGCACCTGGCCGAAGGCTTTGATCAGCCGTGCTAGCCCGCAACATATCGTAGGACCGGCTTCAGCCGGGAGCAGCCTCGCGGCTAAAGCCGCTCCTACGAGCCCACCCTGCAACCAGATCCCGACCACCGATCGAGAGTTCTATGCATTACCAAAATATTCTGTTCGACCTTGATGGCACGCTGACCGATCCGCGCTTGGGCATCACCCGCTCGATCCAGTTTGCGCTCGGCAAACTGGGCATCGACGAACCCGACCTCGCCAACCTCGAACACTTCATCGGCCCGCCGTTGTTGCAGCAATTCATGCTCGCCTACCACCTCGACGAGGCCAAAGCCTGGGAAGCCGTGGGGTTCTACCGCGAGCGCTTCAAAGTCACCGGCCTGTATGAAAACCTGGTCTTCGACGGCGTGTTCGCGTTGCTGGACGAACTGGCCGATCAAGGCCGCAACCTGTTCATCGCCACGTCCAAGCCTTGGGTCTTCGCCCACGAAATTGCCCGCCACTTCGACTTTGCCCGGCATTTCAAAGTGATCTACGGCAGCGAACTGGACGGCACCCGCACCGACAAAGTCGAGCTGATCGCGCACCTGCTCGCCGAAGAACGCCTCGACCCCAGGCAAACCCTGATGATCGGCGACCGCAAGCACGACCTCATCGGCGGCCTGCGCAACGGCCTGGATGTGGCGGCGGTAGGCTATGGTTTTGGCAGCCACGAAGAACTGCAGGCCGAATCGCCGACCTATCACTTTGCGACGCTGGCTGAGCTGCATGCGGCGTTTTTGAAGACTTGCACGAATTTCCCGTAGGACCGGCTTTAGCCGGGAGGGGGGGCCGGTACATCCAATGCACCTGTATCTTTGGACATGGCGCCCTCCCTTCGCGGGCAAGCCTCGCTCCAACGAGCGTCGTATGCAGTAAATTCACCCAACTCCCTGTCCAAGCCCCATCAAACAACAAAATCAGGAAGGAACCGATGCCGCAGTCCTGTTCCATTGACCAAGCCGTCGCGCAGGTGATCGCGCAATTGCCGGCTCATATCCACATGGGCATTCCCTTGGGGCTCGGCAAGCCGAACCGGTTCGTCAATGCGCTGTATGAGCGGATCAAACAGCTGCCTGACCGCCAATTGACGATCTATACCGCGCTCAGTCTTGGCCGGCCCAAGGTGGGCGAGGGTTTGAAGGAGCGATTTCTCCAGCCGTTTCTGGAGCGGGTTTTCGATGACTATCCCGAGCTTGATTATCTGGCCGATCTGCACCGTGACAGCCTGCCGCCGAACATTCGCGTGCAGCAGTTCTTCATGCAGCCGGGCAGTCTGCTCAATAGCGCGCCGGCGCAGCAGGATTACATCAGCAGCAATTACAGCCATGCGGCGCGGGACATCAATGCCAATGGTTTGAACCTGGTGGCGCAACTGGTGGCCCGGGACGAGCAGCGGCCGGGCAAGTTGAGCCTGAGTTGCAATCCGGACGTCACCCTCGACCTCCTGCCGATGATCGCCAAACGCCGCGCAGCCGGGGAAACCGTGCTGTTGCTGGGTCAAGTCCACGCTGACCTGCCTTATATGCCAGGCGATTCGGAGCTGGCTGTCGCGGATTTCGACTTCCTGCTGGAAGACGATGAGCGCAGCACGCTGTTTTCGACGCCGAACATGCCGGTGGGCTATCAGGATCATTTCATCGGCCTGCACGCCAGTACGCTGGTGCGCGACGGCGGCACCTTACAAATCGGTATCGGCGCCATGGGCGACGCGTTGACCGCCGCGCTGCTGGCCCGACAAGCCGACAGCGAAACCTATCGAGCCTTGCTCGCCGAGTTGAATCTCAGCGACTGGCAGGTGCTGATCGACCGCGAAGGTGGCGTGCTGCCGTTCGTTTCCGGGCTGTATGGCTGCAGCGAAATGTTCGTCAACGGCCTGTTGGTGTTGGTCGATGCCGGGATCATTCGGCGCAAGGTCTACGCCGATGTAATGCGCCAGCGCGAGGCCAACCAAGGCACGCTGGATGAAGCCGCCTACACCGACGGCGTTATCGTGCATGGCGGGTTTTTCCTCGGGCCGCAGAGTTTTTATGCCCGTTTGCGCGAGTTTTCTCTGGAGCGCCTCGGCCAGTTCAACATGACGGCCATCAGCTATATCAACGAGCTGTATGGCGACGAAGAACTGAAACGCCTGCAGCGCCGGGATGCGCGTTTTATCAACAGCGTGTTCACCGTGACGTTGATGGGTGCGGCAGTGGCGGATCAACTGGAAGACGGCCGGGTATTGAGCGGTGTCGGCGGCCAGTACAACTTTGTCGCGCAGGCCCACGCGCTGGAAGGCGCACGTTCGATTCTGATCCTGCGCAGCTGGCGCGAAGCGGGTGGCGAGGTCAATTCCAATATCGTCTGGGACTACGGCCACACCACCATTCCGCGACACTTGCGGGACATCGTCGTGACTGAATACGGCATTGCGGATTTACGCGGCAAGACCGATTCCGCCGTCATCGAAGCCATGCTCAACATCAGCGATTCACGCTTTCAGGCGGGCTTGATCGAGCAGGCGCAGAAAATCGGCAAGTTGCCCAAGGATTTCCGGCTTGATCCACGCTTCGCGCAAAACTCCCCCGAGCGCTTGCAGGCGATTGCCGAGCAATATTCACAGCTGTTTACTGAATATCCGCTGGGCTGCGATTTCACGTCCGAAGAGCGCGATCTGCTGCGAGCGTTGAACTGGCTGGAGAGCAAATTCAAGCTCACCGAAATCCTCGAACTGGGCAAAGCCACGCTGGACGCCCCGGAACCTTCGGCATTCCCCGCGCAGCTTGAGCGCATGCAACTCGATCAGCCGCAGGGTTTGAAGGAAGAGCTGTATCAGCGTTTGTTGCTGGCGGGGTTGCAGAGCACCGCGCAATCGCAATCGGTGTAGGAGGGGACTTGTCCCCGAAGAGGGCGACCTCAATCTGTCTGACCTGACGCCTTCCCGGACAAGTCCGGTCCTACCGAATGCTACACAACCTGGTAGGAGGGGACTTGTCCCCGATGTAGGCAACCTCAATCTGCCTGACTGACTCATTGCCTGCGCTGACGCCTTCCCGGACAAGTCCGGTCCTACCGAGCCTGCGCAGGTCAGCCCCGCATCACGCTCCCCACCAACATCAGCGCCGCAGCCACGCCTACCACGGCGAACAGCTGCTGCAAGCGCGGGCCGGCGAGGTAGCGGGAAATCTGCCGGCCGCCGATGAGTCCTGCCACCGCGCCTGCCGCAAATGGCGCGCCGACGGCCCAGTGCATCACGCCGCTCAGTGTTGCGCTGAGCACGCTGCCCAGGGAAACCAGGGCAATGACCGCCAATGAAGTGGCCACCACGCTTTTCATGTTCAGGTCGGTGTAGCGCGTCAGCGCCGGGATAATCACGAAGCCGCCGCCCACCCCGAGCAATCCTGAGAGCAGGCCGGCCAGCATGCCGGTCAAAGTCAGCGCGCGCAGGCACGGCATGGTCCAGCGCAGGCGACCTTGCAGCGGGTTCAATACGCAGGGCAGGAAATCCGGGCGGGTGGCCAGCGGGCCGTGGCGCAATTCGCAGCTGGCTTTGCGGAAAATCCGCACGCAGGCATACATCAAGACCGCCGAGAACAGCAGGGCCAGCGGCGCGTTCGGCAATTGATGGGCGAGCCACAAACCCAGCGGCGCGATGACGATGCCGACGCTGGCGATATAACCCGCAGCGCGATAACGCACGATGCCGTCGCGCAGACCGAGAATCGCACCGACCGCCGAGGCCAGGCCGACAGCCAGCAATCCAACGGGCGCGGCCTCGACAATCGACAGGCCAAGACCAAACACCAGCGAGGGCACGGCGAGAATACCGCCACCGGCTCCGGTCAGCGCCAGTATCGCGCCGATCAACGTGCCCAGGCCGGCGCCGAGCAGTTGATGTTCGTTCACTTTCCGGCCTTGAGCGGATCAAGTTTGGGGCTGGCGAGCCATTCCCGGCCGCGCAGCATGCCGCGCCAGTACAGCGGCGGCAGAATGCGTTCTTTCAGCCACCAGGCCAGACGCGTGGGTTTGCGGCCATTGAGCAGCCAGTCCGGGAAGCTCGGGGCGAGTTTGCCGCCGTAGGTGAACTCGGCAAGGACGATTTTGCCGCGCTCCACGGTCAGCGGGCACGAACCATAGCCGTCGTATTGCGCCAGTTGCTGCAAGCGGCCCAGGGCGCGCAATACGTTGTTGGCCACCACCGGCGCCTGCTTGCGAGCGGCCGCTGCGGTTTTCGCGTTGCTGGTGTTGGTGGCGTCGCCCAGGCCGTGGATATTGGCGAAACGGCGATGTTGCAGGGTTGCCGGATCGACATCGATCCAGCCTGCGGCGTCGGCCAGCGGGCTGGCGCGGATGAAGTCCGGTGCAGTCTGTGGCGGCACCACATGCAGCATGTCGAAGGTCTGCTCGACGGTTTCGCTGCGGCCCTCGGCGTCGGTGCGCAGGAAAGTCGCCACTTTTCCAGGGCCGTCCACCGCGATCAGCTGGTGATTGAATTGCAACTCGATGGCATAGCGCTCGATGTACTGCATCAAGGCCGGCACATAGTCGGCCACGCCAAACAGCACGCCGCCGGCATTGAAGAACTGGGTGTTGATCTGCTGCAGATGGCCGGTTTTCAGCCAGTGATCGCAGGACAGATACATCGCCTTTTGCGGCGCGCCCGCGCATTTGATCGGCATGGGCGGCTGGGTGAACAGCGCCCGACCCTGCTTGAGGTTCTGCACCAGTTGCCAGGTATAAGGCGCCAGGTCGTAGCGATAATTGGAGGTGACGCCGTTTTTGCCCAGGGTTTCCTGGAGGCCGGGGATCGCGGCCCAGTCGAGTTTCAGGCCGGGGCAGACGATCAGCTGTTGATAGCCTATTGCCCGGCCATCCTGGAGCAGAATTTTATTGTGCTGAGGCTCGAACGCCGCGACGGCTTCCCTGATCCAGCGCACGCCCTTGGGGATCAACGACTCCATGCTGCGCGCAGTGGTTTCAGGCTGAAAAATCCCGGCGCCGACCATGGTCCAGCCAGGCTGATAATAGTGGGTGTCGGCCGGGTCGATGATCGCGATATCCAGCGTCGCATCCCGAGCCAGCAGGCTCGATGCCGTGGCGATTCCCGCCGCTCCAGCGCCAACGATCAGGATTGGGTGGCGCACGTCATGTTGTTCTTGCATCGCAACAGCTCCAGAAGTGGATGCCCGGTTCAAAGGACGTTAAGCGGGATTTTCAGGTAGCTGATGCCGTTTTCTTCCGGCTCCGGAAGGTGGCCGCAGCGCATGTTGATCTGCACCGAAGGCAGGATCAGCACGGGCATGTCCAGGGTGGCGTCGCGGGCTTCGCGCATTTTCACGAACGCTTCCTCATCGATGCCTTCGTGGATGTGGATATTCTCGGCGCGCTGCTCGGCAACCGTGGTCATGTATCGCAGTTCGCGGCCGTTTGGCAGGTAGTCATGGCACATGAACAGGCGTGTGCTGGCCGGCAGGCTGAGGATTTTGTGAATCGAGCGATACAGCGTCCGCGCGTCGGCGCCGGGAAAGTCGCAGCGCGCGGTGCCGTAATCCGGCATGAATAAAGTGTCGCCCACGAACGCCACGGTTTCGCCCGCCACTTCCACCAGGTAGGTCATGCACGCTGGCGTGTGGCCGGGCGTGTGCATGGCCCGCGCTTCAAGCGTGCCGATCTGGAAGGACATGCCGTCGCCCAGCAGCACGTCGAACTGGCTGCCATCGCGGGCGAAACTGCCCGGCGCGTTGAACAGCGCCCCGAACACTTTCTGCACCTGGGTGATATGGCTGCCGATAGCGATCTGCCCGTGCAGCTGGTCTTTCAGGTACGCGGCTGCGGAAAGATGATCGGCGTGGACATGGGTTTCGAGAATCCATTGCACCGAGGCTTGCAGCTCCTGAACGCGAGCGATCAAACGGTCGGCGGATTCGGTGCCGGTACGCCCGGACTTGGGGTCGTAGTCCAGCACGCTGTCGATCAGGGCGCAGTGTTTGCTGCCCAGGTCCATTACCAGATAACTGATGGTCGAGGTCTGAGGATCGAACAGTGCTTCGATGTGCAAGCGCTCGCCAATGATCATGGGGTCTCCAAAACGGTTGTTGAAGCGGGTGGGTTGGGTATTCCCGACACCCTTCCGGCAAACAAGGATTCTGGTAGGAGGGGACTTGTCCCCGAAAACGTTAGTTCAAGCGGCGTTGATTTCGGATATCTCGTTGTCGGGGAAATTGCATTCGGGGACAAGTCCCCTCCTACCGAGCGAATGAATTGTTTCAATCACTCGATAAACGTAACAACCCCGCCCGCCAGGGATTTGACCCGGGCCAGCGATTCGACGCGATAGCCTTGGGCGTCCAGTTCGGCGCGGCCGCCCTGAAATGATTTTTCGATCACGATGCCCAGCCCGGCAACGGTAGCCCCGGCTTGCTTGATGATCGAAATCAGCGCCTGGGACGCCTTACCATTGGCCAGGAAGTCATCGATGATCAGCACTTTGTCACTGCTGTTCAGATGCCGTGGCGAAATGGCGACGGTGCTTTCGGTCTGCTTGGTGAACGAATACACCGTGGCCGACAGCAGGTTTTCCGTCAGCGTCAGGGATTGATGCTTGCGGGCGAAGATCACCGGCACGCCGAGCCGCAAGCCGGTCATGATCGCCGGAGCAATGCCCGAGGCCTCGATGGTGACGATCTTGGTGATGCCCGAGTCGGCGAACAGCGTGGCGAATTCATCGCCGATCAGCTGCATCAGTGCCGGGTCGATCTGATGATTGAGAAACGCATCGACCTTCAAAACCTGGTCGGACAATACGATGCCTTCATCGCGAATTTTCTGGTGCAGTGCTTCCACGTCGGTTCCTCGGCTGCGCTGATTGTGCGCAAAAAATAGTCAATTCTAGCGTTTGAGCATGGCACGAATATCCGCCAATGCCGTATTGCCGCGCACGGCTTTCACTTCGGTGGGTGTGTCGTCGTTGCCTTCCCAGGCCAGATCGTCCGGGGGCAGTTCGTCGAGGAAACGGCTTGGCGAGCAATCGATGATCTCGCCGTATTGCTTGCGCTTGGCGGCGAAGGTGAAAGCCAGCGTCTGGCGCGCGCGGGTGATGCCCACATAAGCCAGGCGCCGCTCTTCCTCGATGGTGTCGGCTTCGATGCTGGAGCGGTGCGGGAGAATTTCTTCTTCCATGCCCATGATGAACACGTAAGGAAATTCCAGGCCCTTGGACGCGTGCAAGGTCATCATCTGCACGCCTTCGGCGCCGTCTTCCTCTTCCTGCTGACGCTCGAGCATGTCGCGCAGCACCAGCTTGCCGATGGCCTCTTCAATGGTCATGGCGCCTTCTTCGTCTTTTTCGAGGGTGTTTTTCAACGCCTCGATCAGGAACCAGACGTTGCCCATGCGGTAATCGGCGGCCTTGTCGCTGGAGCTGTTCTGCCGCAGCCAGTTTTCATAATCGATGTCCATGACCATGCTGCGCAGCGCGCCAATCGGGTCGTCCTGGGCACATTGCTCGCGCACGCGGTCCATCCAGCGCTTGAAGCGCTGCAAGCGGTCGGTGTAGCGGCTGTCCAGATGCTCGCCCAGGCCGATTTCGTCGGTGGCGTTGTACATCGAGATCTTGCGCTCGGTGGCGTAGTTGCCGAGTTTTTCCAGGGTCGTCGAGCCGATTTCCCGGCGCGGTACGTTGATCACGCGCAGGAACGCGTTGTCGTCGTCCGGATTGACCAGCAAACGGAAATACGCCATCAGGTCTTTGACTTCCTGACGTCCGAAAAAGCTGTTGCCGCCTGACAGACGATACGGCACCTGATGGTGCTGGAGTTTCAGCTCGATCAGTTTCGCCTGATAGTTGCCGCGATACAGGATTGCAAAGTCGCTGTAAGGCCGATCGGTGCGCAAGTGCAGGCTGAGGATTTCCACGGCCACGCGCTCGGCTTCGGCGTCTTCGTTGCGGCAGCGGATCACGCGAATTTCATCGCCATGACCCATCTCGCTCCACAGTTGCTTCTCGAAGGCGTGGGGATTGTTGGAAATCAGCACGTTGGCGCAACGCAGGATGCGGCTGGTGGAGCGGTAGTTCTGCTCCAGCATGACCACTTTCAGCGACGGATAGTCGTCCTTGAGCAGCATCAGATTTTCCGGCCGCGCGCCACGCCAGGCATAGATCGACTGATCGTCGTCGCCCACCACGGTGAACTGGTTGCGCATGCCGATCAGCAACTTCACCAGCAAATACTGGCTGGCGTTGGTGTCCTGGTATTCATCGACGAGTAAGTAACGAACCTTGTTCTGCCACTTTTCGAGAATGTCGGCGTGTTCCTGGAAGAGTTTCACCGGCAGCAGGATCAGGTCGTCGAAATCCACCGCGTTGTACGCCTTGAGCGTGCGCTGATAGTGGGTGTAGACAATGGCGGCGGTCTGTTCCTTGGGGTTGCGGGCGTTGGCCAGGGCTTCGGGCGGCAGGATCAGGTCGTTTTTCCACGACCCGATCATGTTCTTGATTTCGTCGACCCCATCGTCGCCGGAATACTCTTTCTGCATGATGTCGGTCATCAGCGCTTTGACGTCAGTCTCGTCAAAGATCGAAAAACCCGGCTTGTAGCCCAGCCGCACATGCTCCTTGCGGATCACGTTGAGTCCCAGGTTGTGGAACGTGCAAACGGTCAAGCCACGGCCTTCGCCAGCCCGCAGCAAGGTGCCGACCCGCTCTTTCATCTCCCGCGCGGCCTTGTTGGTAAAGGTCATGGCGACAATATATTGGGCACGAATCCCGCAATTCTGGATCAGATGAGCGATCTTGCGCGTAATCACGCTGGTCTTGCCGGAGCCTGCGCCGGCGAGCACCAAAAGAGGGCCGCCGACGTAGTTCACGGCTTCTTGTTGCCGGGGATTGAGTCGGGACATATAAGGGAGTGGGTCACAAGCGAAATGGGCGGGCATTTTAACAGGCTGGGACGTTTGTGCGGTCACCGTCCGCCCCTGTACTTGCACTTAATATCGCTGCGCTATCTAATTCTAGAAGTTTTGTTACATTTGCTTATCACCGCGCTGTAACGGCGCTGGTTTGGCCCCGTGTTTTTGGGCTTTTTTGCTCGTCTTTGTCGAGCCTAGGGAGCTAGCTTGTCTACGCTTTTCCAACCTGTGCGATTGTTATTGCTGGCCCGAGAGCCGGAATGGCAGGCATTGCTCCGCGTTTGCCTGGTTGCGCTGGAGGGCATTGAATTGCTTTGCGTCGCGGACTGGAGCGAAGTCAGCGAGCACAGTGTCGACCAGAGCAATACGGTATTGCTGACTACGCCTGGGCTGCAACCTGCGCCAGGACGCTGCAGTTTGCCTGTGATTATGCTGCTGGAGCAGGAACCGCCTGTCGGACCGGTCGGCGCGGTCGACTGGCTGGTTCGCGGCACGCTAACGACTGACACCTTACGCCGCTGCCTGCGGCATATCCGCGAAAAAGGCTTGCTGGAAGACACGCTGCAACGCCTGGCGGAACAGGACACGCTGACTGGCATCGCCAATCGCCAAGGGTTTCAGACGTTGCTCACTGCGCGCTTGCTGGAAAACGAAGGCCGCGGGCTGGCCCTCGGGCATCTGGATCTGGACAACTTCCGCCGCGCCAACGATGCCCTCGGCCATCAGGCGGGGGATCGCTTGATTCTGCAAGTCGTGGCGCGCCTCAAAAGCCAACTGGAAGTCGGCGATCAGATCGCCCGTCTGGGCAGCGATGAATTTGCCTTGTTGATCGACACGCGACGGGCACCACGTCGCGCCGAGTGGATGGCCGAGCGCATTACCGAAGCGCTGGCTGAGCCTTACTGGGTCGATGGCGAAAGCCTGCTGATCGGCTGCAGCCTGGGGATTGCCCACTCCCGCGCGTCGGCCGGGGCCGATCCGTTGATGTGGCATGCGCACATCGCCATGCAACAGGCCAAAGGTGTTCAGGGCTGCACCTTTCATGTGTTCAACGAACGCATCAATCGCAATGCCCGCAGCCTCGCCGATCTGGAAAGCGAATTGCGTCGGGCGCTGCGGCGTGACGAGCTGGAGTTGCACTATCAGCCCAGGCTTTGCCTGACCAGCGGGCGCATCGTCGGTCTGGAAGCGCTGGTGCGCTGGCGTCATAAGGAACGTGGCTTGTTGCCGCCGAGCGAATTCGTGCCGCTGGCCGAGCAAAGCGGTTTGATCGTGCCGCTGGGTTACTGGGTGATTTCCCGGGCCCTGCGCGATATGCAGGCGCTGCGCGAACTGGGCATGCCGCCGCTGCACATGGCCATCAACTTGTCGTTCCGCCAGTTTCAGGACAACCAGCTGCTGGCGACGTTAAGTCGCTTGATCGCCGACCGTGGCGTCGACGCGCAATGGCTGGAATTCGAGCTGACGGAAACCGCCGTCATGCGCCGCAGCGATCTGGTCAAACACACCATGGATGCGTTGGGCAGGCTCGGCGTGCGTTTTTCTCTGGATGACTTCGGCACTGGCTTTTCGTCGTTCGTGCATCTGAACAGCCTGCCCATTGCGCTGCTCAAGATCGACCGCAGTTTTGTCGCGGAAATGGAGCAGCGCGAAGAAAACCGCAAGCTGGTCCACGCCATGATCAATCTGGCGCATAACCTGAGCCTGGAAGTGGTGGCCGAAGGCGTCGAGAACGTCGAACAGCTGGCCTTGCTGCGCAGTTTCGGCTGCGATCAGGTGCAGGGCTACCTCATCAGCCGCCCGCTGGCGATGCCGGATCTGCTTGAATTCCTGACCTTCGATCAAGGTGTTTCGCGGTCGTTGAGCAGTGTTTGATCGGGCAGGGCAGTCAATGCAACCCAGAGACCTCCTACCGAAACCGCAGCGTTCACGCCACCACCGCCGCCCCCGCTTCGCGCCGTAACAGGCGCGAGGTCTTTCTTTCGAATGCGTAGGTCAGCGCCAGCGCCGAGCACAGCAAGCCGAGCGCCAGGCCCCACCAGACGCCGACCGCGCCCTGATTCATATAGAAACCCAGAATCCACGCCGCCGGTGCCGCCACCAGCCAATAGCTGGCCAGCCCGATCAGGAAGGTGGTCTTGGCATCCTTGAAGCCGCGAATGGCGCCCATGGCGATGGTCTGCGTGCCATCAAGGATTTCGAACCAGGCGGCAATCGCCAGCAGTTTTACTGCCAGATCGACAATGTCAGCAAAGACCGGGTCATTGATGTCCAGGAACAAACCGATGATCAGGTGCGGTGCCAGCCAGAACAACACGCCAAACGCCAGCATCACGCTGCCACCGAAAACAATGCCCGCACGCCCGGCAGT
Organism: Pseudomonas sp. CFII64; assembly: GCF_000416235.1. Classification (GTDB taxonomy): domain Bacteria; phylum Pseudomonadota; class Gammaproteobacteria; order Pseudomonadales; family Pseudomonadaceae; genus Aquipseudomonas. The sequence goes on from NZ_ATLO01000049.1 coordinate 166,058, forward strand.
CCGCGCCAGCAACAGATTGCCCGCGCCGTAATGCTGGCCGATGCGCATGGTCACAGCGTAGGAAATGCCCACCGGAATCATGAACGCCATGGACACCGTTTGCAGCGCGATCTGGTGCGCTGCCATCTGCGTGCTGCCCATCGCACCCATGCAGAACGCCGCAAAGGTGAACAATCCGACTTCCACCGCATAGGTGCCGCCGATGGGCAGACCCAGACGCCACAACTCTTTGAGGTGACTGCGCGACAGCTGCCAGAACCCTTGGCGAATCGGATAAGCCGCGTAAGCCGGGTGCCGACGGATGTGCAGCGCGAGGATCAGCGCCATGGCATTGGTCACAATCGCCGTGACCAGCCCAATGCCCATCAAGCCCAGATACGGCAGCCCGAACAGGCCATGAATAAAGGCATAGTTGAGGCCGAAGTTGGCGGCCGCGCCGCCCAGGCTGATGGCCATGACCGGACCGGCACGCCCCAGCGCACTGGTAAAGCCGCGCAGCGCCATGAAGGTCAGTAATCCCGGCAACGCCAATGGCAAGGTGATCAAGAATTGACCGGCCATGTGCACGTTGTCTTCGGTCTGGCCAAAATGCCGAAGGATCGGCTCCAGATTCCACAGCATCAACATGGCGATCAACGCCATGCCCCAGGCCAGCCAGACCCCGGCCTGAACCAGTTGTGCCGCGCCTTTGCTGTCACCCGCGCCATGCCGGATCGCCACCAGCGTGCCGACTGCCGCCATGACGCCCACGCAGAAAAACGAGATGAAACTGTAACTGGCCGCGCCCAAACCACCGCCCGCCAATGCCTCAGGACCGATCTGACCCATCATCACGGTGTCGGTGAACACCATCAACATGTGCGCCATCTGCGAAGCGATCAAAGGCCCGGCCAGGCGCAGGATGATCCAGAGTTCTTTGATGGCAGGTTGTTGCATGGCGATGGTGCTCGAATTCGAAGGTATTGATGAGCGGCACATTCTCGTCAGTTAGCCGCCCTTGCACAAAGGGATAAATCAGATCGGTTGCATGAGTAAAACTCATATTTGGAGATATAGGCTAAAGTTAGCCTTCCCCGCAGCAGGAAAGATCTGAATGGCTCGTAGTCTCGCTCCTCTCTATGCGCTTCGTGCATTCGAAGCCGCCGCGCGGCACAGCTCTTTTACTCGCGCTGCGGAAGAGTTATCCATCACGCAAAGCGCGGTCAGCCGACACATTCGCACGCTGGAAGAGCATTTCGCCTGCCGACTGTTTCAGCGCAAAGGCCGCAATCTGCAACTCACCGAAGCGGCGCGCACCTTGCTGCCCGGCGTGCGGGACGGTTTTTCCGCGCTGGAGCGGGCCTGCAGCACGCTGCTGAGCGATGAAGGCGTGTTGCGCATGAAAGCCCCGCCGACGCTGACCATGCGCTGGCTGTTGGCGCGGCTCAGCCGTTTTCGTCATTTGCAGGTCGGTAATGAAGTGCAGCTGACCAGTGCCTGGGTCGAACTGGACGTGGTGGATTTCAGCCAGGAACCCTTTGATTGCGCGGTCCTGCTCAGTCGCGGGCATTTTCCGGCGGATTGGGAAGCGATTTACCTATTTCCTGAACTGCTTATTCCAGTCGGGGCACCGAGCCTGCTCGAAGAACTGCCTTGGGATATCGAGCGTCTGGCCGCCGCCGAATTGCTGCATCCGACGCCGGACCGCCGCGACTGGCGTACCTGGCTGGAACGCACCGGCTTGTCGGCGCAGGTCTCACTCAAGGGCGGCCAGGTTTTCGATACGCTGGAGCTGGGCATGATCGCCGCCGCCCGGGGTTATGGGGTGTCGATGGGCGATTTGCTGATGGTTGCCGAAGATGTGGCGCACGGTCGAATGAGACTGCCGTGGCGCACCGCCGTGCACAGCGGCGAAGATTATTATCTGGTCTGGCCGCGCACAAGGCCCGGAACAGAGCGGCTGCGGCGGCTGGGCGATTTTCTGCAAAGCGAAGTCCAGGCCATGGAGTTGCCGGACGTGGAAATTCTCAGGTAATCGTTCGGGGGGTATTCCAGCTTCGCAATCGTTTGCTAAACCAACGGATGCACTCAAGTATTCATTTGGGTGGCCGATGTTGTGGCATGGAAGTCGTCGTACAAAAAAGTGCGAAAGAACCTACAACTAAAATAGATAATTTGCTGAGCAGTCAATCGGAATCCAAAGGTTCGAACTGTTCGGCCAGGAGCCCTCATGTCAAAGCCCCGCGCTCGAATTGCCTCGCAACTCGGTATAGCTCTGGCCGTTATTCTGGCGGTCGTCATCAGCGGCAGTACCGTTTTTGCGTTGCGTTCACTGGACGCTGCCAACCTCGTCATTCGTGAAGAGCACATGGGCAGTGAAGCGCGGTTGCTGGCGGATCAGCTGACCACCTTTCATAGCACCTTGCGTGACAGCACCCAGCGCCTGGCCGGGTTGTTTGAAAAACGCTTCGCTGGCGGCCTGACCGTTCAAGCCGACAAACCCGTCACGGTGGCCGGCGTTCAGACCCCGGGTTTGTATGACGGCGCCAACGCCTTGAACAACGACTTCACTGAGGTCGACAGCTTCCGCCAATTGACGGCCGGGGTTGCCACGGTGTTCGTGCGCAGCGGCGACGAGTTCATCCGGATCAGCACATCGGTAACCAAACAGGACGGTACACGCGCCATTGGTACCCAACTGGACCACAAGAGTCCGGCTTACGACCGCCTGATCGCCGGACAAAACTACGTCGGCAAAACCGTGTTGTTCGACCGCAATTACATGACGCAATACTCCCCGGTGCGTGATACCGGCGGCAAAGTCATCGCGGTGCTGTTTGTCGGCTTCGATTACACCGATGCGCAAAACGCCCAGTTCGAAAACCTGAGGAATTTCCGCATCGGCACCACGGGCTCCTTGGCGCTGCTGGATGATCAAGGCCGCTGGCTGGTGCCGCCGGCCGGCGTGATAGCTCCGGAACAGGCAGGCAAAACCGTCGCTGACGTCGTCAAGCAGCCGGGCAAAGGCCAGTTCTGGAACGATACGGCTCAGGATTTCTACAGCGTTGCCCAGCCATTCAAGGACGGGCCATGGACAGTGCTCGCCAGCATGCCGAAAGCAGAAATCAGCGCGGTGACCTGGAGCGTCGGCACGCAACTGGCCATTGGCAGCTTGTTGGCCATGTTCATCGCGGTGGGTTCGGCGATCTGGCTGTTGCGCAGCAAACTGCAGCCGTTGTCCGATCTGGTGCGTCAGGCTGAAGCCTTGGGTGCCGGTGATTTGAGCGTGCGCCTGAATGTGTCCAGTCACGACGAAATCGGTCAGTTGGCGGGCAGCTTCAACAAGATGGGCGAAGCCTTGTCGACCATGGTTTCCCACATCCGCACCGCCGCTCAGCAAGTCAGCAGTCGTGCTCATGAGTTGTCAGGCTTGTCGGGCGGTGCCTACGAAGGCATGGAACAACAGTCTGGCGAGATCACCAGCATGGCGGGCGCGGTCGAGGAGTTCAGCGCTACTTCCCTGAACATCGCCGACAATATGGGCAATACCGAGCGTCTGGCCAGTGACAATGCTCAGCAAACCCGCATCGGTCGCGCCTCGATGCAGGAAGCGTCTTCGTCCCTTGAGCAGATTGCTTCCTCACTCAGCAGCACCGCCACGGTGATCGATACGCTGGGGCAGCGCTCCCAGGAAATCGGCAGCATTGTCGGCGTGATTACTTCGATTGCCGATCAGACCAACCTGCTGGCGCTCAACGCAGCCATCGAAGCGGCCCGCGCCGGTGAACAAGGCCGTGGTTTTGCGGTGGTGGCCGATGAGGTGCGCAGTCTGGCATCGCGTACGCGCAAAGCGACCGACGAGATTTCCGGCATGATCGCCAGTATTCAGCAGGAAACCGGCAACGCCATCAGCACGATGCAGCAGGGCAATGTGTTGATGCAGGAAGGTCTGTCACTCAATGCCAAGGTCGCCGCCGCGCTGGCGCAGATCGACGAGCAAAGCCGTTCCGCAGGTGAACAGTTTGCCGCTATCACCACCGCCACTCAGGAACAAAGCAGCACCGCGACCTTGCTCAGCAGCAACCTGCAAAGCATCGCCATGGCCAACACCGAACAGCGCGAAGTGGTCTCGCATCTGGCAGTGACCGCCGAAGAACTGAATGCGCTGGCGGCAGAATTGCGCACTGAGGTTGATCGGTTTCGTTGATATAGCAGGTCACCGCAGGACCGGATTTATCCGGGAGGACGTCGGCGCATTCGGCGAGTAGTCAAAGCCTGTCCCGGCCTCTTCGCGAATAAATTCGCTCCTGCGATTTCGAAACCGACGTGATTCCGTAGGACCGGATTTATCCGGGAGGACGTCGGCGCATTCGGCGAGTAGTCAAAGCCTGTCCCGGCCTCTTCGCGAATAAATTCGCTCCTGCGATTTCGAAACCGACGTGATTCCGTAGGACCGGATTTATCCGGGAGGACGTCGGCGCATTCGGCGAGTAGTCAAAGCCTGTCCCGGCCTCTTCGCGAATAAATTCGCTCCTGCGATTTCGAAACCGACGCGATTCCGCAGGACCGGATATATCCGGGAGGACGTCGGCGCATTCGGCGAGTAGTCAGAGCCTGTCCCGGCCTCTTCGCGAATAAATTTGCTCCTACGATTTCGAAATCGACGCGATTCCGCAGGACCGGATATATCCGGGAGGACGTCGGTTCAGACAAAACATCGGTGGCGTCTGAGGGCAGCCCCAAACATAGAATTCCCCACGATGTCGTTGCACGTCTGAAACCTCAATTACTCGAAGGCCGATACTGCAACGCCTCGGCCACATGACTGCGGTTGATCGCCTCGACCTGTTCCAGATCCGCCAGCGTGCGGGCTACTTTCAGCAGGCGGTGGGCGGCGCGCAGTGACAGCGTCAGTCGCTCGCAAGCCGTTTCCAGCCAGACTTCATCGGCGGCAGACAACCCGCAATGCTGGCGCAGGCCGGGCAAATCGAGAAAGGCATTGGCGCAACCCTGACGTCGCTGCTGACGTTCCCTGGCTTGGGCGACCCATTTGGCGGCGCTGGCGGTGTCGTCGCCTTGCTGCGGCGATGGATTAAGCGACGTCGCTTCCCGGGCCACGGTCAGGTGCAGATCAATGCGGTCCAGCAACGGGCCGGATAATTTGTTGCGATAACGCTGGATTTGCTCGGTCGAACAACGACAGCGTCCGGTCGGTTCGCCCAGATAGCCGCACGGACAGGGATTCATCGCCGCAACCAGCTGAAAGCGCGCCGGAAAACGCACCCGATCCCGCGCCCGGGAAATCACGATATGTCCCGACTCGAACGGATGAGCGTATCATGAACTTTATTTGACCGGAAAATCATAATGCAAAACACAGCGGTAGACAGGTCGAAGCCCATCGCAATCGCATATGTGCGGTGGTCCAGCAGCATCCAATCTGACGGTGACAGTTACGACAGACAGACCAGTCCGCTCGCTGAATTCACCTCCTTAACGGGTGTTCCTGTCGTTGAAATCATCATTGACCCCGGCAGGTCTGCATACACCGGCGAAAATTCAAAAGTCGGTAAATTGAAAGATATTTTGGTCAGAATTGAATCCGGTCATATCCGAAAAGGTGATTATCTCGTAGTTGAAAGTATCGACCGTATTACTCGCATGCGAGTTTTAGACGGTGTTTCATTAATACAGGATGGGATTTTAAAAAAAGGAGTGAAACTGTATACCACTAGCGACAATAAGGTTTATTCGTATGAAGACCCGGACCGCGATTTAGAAACACTCCTGATGATAGGATTGATTGCTAAACGAGCAAACGAAGAAAGTGAAACTAAATCTAAACGACGGAAATCTTCGTGGAATAAAGCAAAAGAAAAAGCCGAAAATTCCGGGGAAATTTTCAATAGGCATACTCCGCCCTACGGACTTATATTTAACCATGCTGAAAATAAATTCAATATAGTCGAAGATGAAGCAAACGAAATCAGGGCGATAATCGAAGGCCTAAAATCTGAAGGTGTATCTAACACTCTTAAGAAAGTAAACATAAACTCGAAAAGAAAATGGACCCGTAGGACAGTACATCAAATGCTTGTCAGTAAATATCCTACTGGGGCATTAATGTCTCAAAGGCGGGAGAACAAACAAAAAGTCTTCGATAGTTTTATTGAGAATTATTACCCTCAAATCGTCACAAATCATGCATTTCAAGAAGCTGTGAATGCGATGAAACAGCGGGGAAAAGTCAAAGACTATGGTAGAACTACAGAAGGGAGCTTAAACATCTTTAAACACTGCATAAAATGTGGTTTGTGCGGTGCTACTCTAATGTTCGAAAAATCCGTGAACCAAAAAGGTGTGAAATACGGATACTTACACTGTCACACATCCAAAGAAACTCTATCGACTTGTGAAACAAGATTTAGATTTGACTTGGCTTTCGGCACACTATTGCAACTCGTACGACAAATTACAGGCGAAGATATAGATTATACTGTTCATGAATGGGCGAATCGTGAACCCATAGGTAACACAGGAACTTATCTTGAAAATGAGCAGGACTCAGAAAACCTAAATGATGCTCTGCTTGATTTCTTTAGCAACTCGAAATTAGACCAAAGTGTTTCTGTAGAACTTATAGAAAAAGAGAAGTTATTGGCCAATGCGAAATCGCTTTATGAAAACCTCACTGCATCGCTTTCGAATTATGCGGATGGAAAAATCCCTAAAATCTTCATAGACAAAGTTATAATTGCAGAAGAAGCAGTTTCTGTTTTGTCGAGCGAAGTAGATGAGCTTGCAGGGGAATTACACAAAGAAAGAACTGATATTGATATATATTCATCGTCTGACATTCTATCGCTCTATGACGATGAGTCAGGGAGATTAAAGCTAAACACATTTTTTAAAGAGAACAAATTTGAGTTTGTTTTTACTTGCGACAGAAAAACAAGAACTGTGTTTATGACTCTTCGCGATAAATCTAAAGACATTCAGCTGGCTAGAGTTGGGAAAAGATTTACTCTACACCATCCTCTTAAAGAGTTTGGAATTAATAGCCTATCAGAATATATGAATGCCGAAATTTAGCAGCACATTAATTACCAACCGCCTGCATAGTAGGCGGTATAAGTAAAGGTATAGATTTCGGTATAGAAAAGCGGTATAAATTTCTGCATTCTATTTGACTTCTGTTTTACATATGTTACAACTTGTATTAGAAGCTTTTAAAACATGCGAGCAATACCATTATACCGTGAAAACTTCGTTTTTGCGGTATGCCTTCAAAACTACTTCGTAGCTTTTTTGGCTCATGGTCTGTTCGAAATTTCCCGCACTTCGTTTGAAATTTTTTAGGAGCGAAAATAGACAATAAAAAGGATATGACATGAAACAGAACACACTTGATAGCATCATTGAATTTATAAATGCACTTGATGAAAACTATGATTTGAGATTAGCCACGGGCATCGCAAATAAGATTCTTCGCGGTGATGAAACATTAGAAAAGATTAATTTTCTGGTATATATACAAAGTAATATCTATGTGCATGACTCGATTAGCGATGATGATAAGCTAGTGTATGTGGGTCGTATTTTAATTTTTATTGGTCGCCTCCTTGCAGTGGAATTGAAGCGAGGGGAGCCATTATGAAACAGAATAGAACAAAAAAAACCAGTTTGTCATGGACACCTGCCGAGCATGAGAAAATCATGCTGTTTAAAGAACAATCGGGCGACAAGTCTATACCCGACTTAGTGCTTAGATTAATTGATGACTCTCAAGTCATTATAATAAAAGAGATAAATAGTTACGACGAAATTTATCTCAAGGCGGGAAATCTTCTAAATCAAATCGCCAAAGCACTGAATATTATTCAAGCGAATCCGGAAAAATATTCGGCACTGATTAATTATTTAGAGAAAGACAATTCGAAGATTCTTAATATCATCACTGACTATTCTCAAAAGTTGGATGATGCAGTTGATGCTTATTTCAACTACGAGCAAAATATTGAAGTGCTCGCAAATCATGAATTGAAAAAGGCTCAGAATAAGAAAAGAAAAATCAGTGCGAGCAATATATGAAATTCAAAATCATAACTCGCAAAAGCAACACATTTTCAACAGTGAATTATATTCTAAAGCTCGCCGTGCCGGGTTCTACTCGTTCCACAATACCCCAATTTTCTGGAACATCAAATTTTCAATTTGCTAAGCTAGTAGATAAGAAGTTTGAAGATTTTCGAGCGAGCAATCAAGACCGCCTATATTTTCATAAAATCATAGGCTTTCACCCATCCGACTCAAACAAGTCGGATGCTGAACTAATGGACATTGCAGAGGAAGCATTGAAAATTTCAATGCCCGGTAAGCGGCATTTTGTCATGTCAGTTGAGCGAAATACTGCACATCCCCATGTGCATATATGTGTCGCCCTTCGCTCGATTGAGACGAAGAAGGTTCATAGGGATTTTGTAGATTATATCAAGATTGGTGTAGAACTTGAGATTAAGCACGGCCTCTACAATGCTGACAGAGACACGAAACCACACCCAGCAGCACCGGCACCCGGAACGATGAAAATCGAGGCTAGAACAGGCTCTAAACCTCTCAAAAACTATATGAAAGAATCTATTGCTTACTCGTTTGAAAAAGCCAAAAAGACTTCTGAATTTTTAGAGCTTCTGAAACAGTCAAACATTAAGCTACTGCCAAATCTAAATTCTGCCGGAGTTTCCGGCCTGAGCTTTGAGAAAGATGGTGAAGTTTTTAAGGGTTCGCAACTGAATTACCCCATCAAGAAAATCAAAGACAAATTTGGTGGCGACCCACTTTTCACGACACTGATGCAATTAACAGCCGAAGAAAACCAGAGGCTTTTAGAAGAACAAGACCTAATCGGTTTGGGTCAAAAATCCAGCATTCTTAGAAAATATTCAAACAGAACTATTGATAAGCACTTCTTGAGTAGTGACGAAAAAAACTACTATTTCAAAAATACGAATAAAATTGCATTTGTCTATGACTCAGAAAAAAATGAAGCAAAGTTAAAAACATCGAATTTCAAGACAATCAAAGCAGCCGCTCAAAAAATTTTAGAAACGGGCACGGCGGTTACGACTCTACCTAACTCATCAGATGATTTTAAAAAACAAACATGGTTAGTATGTACACTGAACAATTTCCCAATGTCCGACTTTTACAAGCCATCGCCTTTCGATTTGCAACAAGCTATCAAAATGACAAAGGATGAAAATCTTAAATTGAGATTAGAGCGAGAATTGAAAGAGCTTGAGGTGAAAAAGACAGTTAAACCTGAAAGTAAAAAAACTAAATTTAGGGTTGATATGCTGCTTTAATATTCGCAGCTTATCTCAACAAATTTTGTTTTGTTTTCTTCATAACTCTTATTTTCAGCGGCAATAATTGCATCTGCTTCAATGCCGAAGATTTTGTAATACTCTGCTAAGTTTCTATTTGCATGATGAGAATCTTGCGAGGCTCGCCAAGTTTTCTGCCGTGCTTTTTCTGCATAACATGTTTGCATCATAAAATCTCTATTGCTTTGCTCTCTCTTTCTCTCCAGTTCTTGCTGCCTAGCTTCTGCATTAAGTGAATAACTATTATCTGTTGTTTTTTTATTGAGCTGTCCGTAGCTCAATACAAAAATAATGAATCCGGTGAATAAAATTACTTCAGCCGCACCCCACTTACTCATCTTTCCTTCCCGTCTTATTTTTAGCTAAATTCTTTGGAGTAGAGAAGTACTTCTCCAGTTCTCTCAGTGGATCTTTAAAATCAATACCATTCTGATTTATCGCATGCATCTGATTTGTTTTTTCTTTTTTCGTAAGTATTTTGCTTTTCATAGCCTTTAGTGCAGCTAAAGCACTGTCTAAATCTTTTAGGCTTAATAGCTTAAATATCGAATTTTGGAATGCCGCTTGTTCACTTCGAGGCAAACTATTGATTAAACTTTGCACTTCTGATGCCGCAGAATCAACATCTGTTTGTGTTGCTTTACTCATACTTGTATCTCCTATTATTTATTTTTATTGCATTAATTAAACATTGTGTCATCTTCGGCGAAGAACATAAAATCCTCATCGGACTTCGCTTTCGCTCTAATATCAGATGCTGTGCTTTTGACTTTCTCTACTGTCTCTGTTTGTTGCTCTTCTGTTTCTTTATCTGTTGCTATATTTACTACAACTGCGAATTTAACGGTTTTTCGTTTATTTACGACATCCTTTATCTCCCGCACAGAATGTATAAGTCCGCTTTTTACAAGTTCATCATGAGCCCTCTTTAAATTTCTGTTTACTTCTTTGCTGTCATTATCAGAGCACTGCAAGCGATAAATTAAATCTTGGATTTTGAATGTGTTGGTTTTTTTGTAGTTATTTGACTTGTAAAATAAAAACAAGGCTCTCGCAAACGATGACTTGAGTTTGTTGAATCTCTCTACTTCAAGATTAAAAATCAGGTCCCTATCAGCTTCGTAAAATATTTTTAATCCCATTGACACCGTTACAGATAGGCCGCCCTCTACCTCAATAACATCACCGACAAATCCTAGAAGGTATTCTCTCCCGCCTTTTTCGAATCGCATCGAGAACATCTGTAGCTTAGAAAATGTATCCTTCGTTTTAGTTCTGTAAAGAGGGGAGTTTGTTGAAGAGACCTTTAAAAACTTGAAGAGCTTGGAATATTCAATGAATATGACATTTTTATCTTCCGCAACTACAGCTTCTTTTATCAAGAATAGTAATATATTGAAATCGAAATTTAACGATAGCAAAGGAGTAGCAATGCGAATATTTTTATATTGAAATAGGTCTCTTGTTTCAATTGTTAGGAAGTCAGACTCGCTAGGTTTTTTATTAGTCGCATTGAAAATCGGCAAAGACATGAACGATTTTGCTAGAGATATATAGTCATCTCTGATAAATATTTTTTTGGTTGTGATTTTTCTTATGTTGTACTCTGACATAAATCCTCTTTTTATAAGTTAATATCTTTATAACATTATTTTTAGAGGATGTCAATGAATATCTTTATTGGAGCACCACACCATTTTTCATCTATGATTGAAAACAACGCGGGATTTATTAGGGTGGTACACCGAACCTTATTATAGTGGTACACCCAAACTTATTATTCAACTACACCGAGAAACTCTACAGCCCTTGATTCACAAGGCTTGTAAATCTCCTAAAGGGTTTCTTAAAGGGTTATATAAATGGAAGGGCGAGAAAATCAAAACCATTTCTGAATGGCGAGGCAAGCCGAGCATTTTTTTCATTGTGAAAAACACTATCTACAACTCATTTAAACACTATTCAAAGGCTAATCTCATCATAGTTATGTAAAAACTTATGGTGTTGACATTAGACCGTGCCCCAAGGCTCGACAAGCTTCGAAAAATATATTTTTCTCGGTCTCTCCTTATCTATCAACTTGGAAAGATGCGAACATACTATGAAAATCGGTTTGTATTGCGAATGTAAATTTGTATTTTTCCTGCAAGTGCAGCTTTAGTGCCGTCGTATCTTTTCTACTTATTCCTTCCCGAATTGATATTACTTCGCGAGATTCCTCCATCACTATTGGGTCATAAATTGAGGCTAAATCAAACAATCCGGCGAAGCTACTATTTCTAAACGATTCATATCGAGGTGAATAATCGTTTATCACTAGAGCAATCTCATGCGACTTAGTTATTATGATTGCTGCATCGACAAGATCCTTTTGTTTGAAAAACTCACTTTCGTGGTAATAAAGGCAGGATAAGGGACCCTCATCAGTCAAAATATTAGCTTCGCCTAAGAGGTTCGCTAACACGGTATGCTCTTGATATCCTCCATCTGTCTTGATGAGATTTATAATATATAAACAATAATCGGCTGCTTCGCTGCTTTTCCTATTGTTCAACTGCTTACTAGCCTTGTGAAAATTTTTTGAATTTTTACCAGAGGGCTGTATTAGATCCTCTTTAATATATATTTCATCTTGGTCATATGCTTTTTTCTTTGCTTTGATTGCTAAGTCACTTTCAAATGAGGACTTAAGCTCTAGCAAAAACTTTTTTCCTCCGTGAATTGTTGAAAAATCGGGGGTTTCCTGAAGCGGAATGGTGGGGAGACTTTTCAGTTCTAACCCTAGCGAGTCATTCAAGAGACCTACGACGAATATTTCTTCCGGAGTAATTTTTGTCATTTCCGCAATCCGTGCCTGTTATGTACCGCAAAATTAGCATGACGGTAATAGGACCGTGAACCTTTCTCGTAATGTGTTAGAAAGAGCTTGCCGTTCTCAAGCGGTTCGCGAAGCACTTCCAGAACACGGCGGTCGAACTCCGGCAGTTCATCGAGAAACAGCACGCCATGATGCGCCAGCGTGATTTCCCCCGGTTGCGGACGACTGCCGCTGTCGGCTTTCGCAATAGCTGCAAAGCTACTAGCCTGAAGGCCTTGATACCTCGTTTAGCGTTTTGGAAATACGTGCAAAAAATTTCTCAAATAGCTGCCACAGGATCAAATATGAGTGGAAATAGCTGCGACCAGATTAAGCAGGTAAGGACCATCAAGCCGACTCGGCGTAGCATTTCGGGAGTTATGCCGTTCCGTGCTGCGGGAGGGGTGCCCTATGAGTCACTCCTTGAACGAGACTTCCTCAAGCGAATGCGGTTTTCGCATCGGGTGTTCTCAGTAGTCGCCCAGCCAGTTGCGATCAATTTTTGCGACCCCTTGGGACGTGCCCAAACCTATACACCTGACTACCTGGTTTATTACCACCAAGGCGAAGCAGACTATCGCGAATACATTAAACCGATGCTGGTAGAGGTGAAGCCAGCTTACGAATGGCGTCAACACTGGCGACAGTGGATGGGCAAGTGGAAGGCAGCTCGCCGTCATGCTCGCGAGCAGGGATGGAGCTTCGCCATATACGACGAGTCGCGTATTCGAGGGCTTCCGCTAGACAATATCGTTTTTCTAGAGCGCTTCGACCGGCTGGCCTTCGATCCGGAGGACATTGAAATGGTACTGAAAACCGTACGAGAAATGGAAATAGCGCCTGTGCACTATCTGCTTGCTAGGCACTTCAAGGGCATCTATCGCGAGAGGGGCGTTGCGTTGCTTTGGCACCTCGTTGCCACGCGTCGTCTCGAGTGCGACATCATTGAGCCGCTAGACCAGTTTCTTGAGTTGTGGGTGCCTTCGCCATGAACATCTATGAGATCGACACTGATGAGCATCTGATCCCATTCGAGCCGACTCGAGCTCGAATCTCGATCGAGGTCGGTGCAGTGGTGCGCCACGACAAGCAAGTATTCCAGATCGCGCAGCTTCTGGATTTCCAGAGTGTTATTGGAATTGAGGTTGAAACGGGGCGAAGCGCTTCACTCCGCGTGTCGGAACTGAGTGCCGTCGAACCGGATAGGGTCAACGGTCTCTATGTTAATCACGACATCTCGACCATCAGCTCGGATGACTGGGCAGTTGCCCAGAAACGGTTCGCAGCAATACGGCCGTTTATCAACAACGCGATCACAGCAAAGGACAGTGTAGAAAAGCGAGCCAAGGAGCTTGGTGTAGACACAACGACGCTCTATCGCTGGTTGGAGAGATATAGGAATTGGAATGAGGTGCTCGCGCTCGTTCCACGTAAGAGGGGGTGGAGCATTGGAAGTAGTAGGTTGACAATTGAAGCTGAAAAAATTGTCCGAGAGGTAATTGAGCAGCATTACCTTAACGTGCAACGTCCCTCAATCCAGTCGACCATCAAAGAGATTGAGACCCGTGCAAAGGCGCTTGGCATCAACCCTCCAGGAGCATCGGCTATTCGAGCGCGCATCAAGCGAATACCTGAGAAGCATGTACTTCGCCAGCGTGGATATGCCGACCGAGCAAGGAACCGACACACACCATCGGTAGGCAAGTTCCCGGGGGCGGACTACCCCCTTGCCGTGATTCAAATTGACCATACGCCGATTGACCTGATTGTCGTGGATGATCAGCACCGGAAGCCAATCGGTCGGCTTTGGTTGACTGTCGCGATTGACGTCCACTCGCGGATGATCACTGGCTATTACCTCTCTCTTGAAGAACCTTCCGAAATCTCCGTTGCCATGTGTATTGCCCATTCGGCGCTTCCTAAGGAGGCGTGGCTGCACATCCATAACGTGGATGGGGATTGGCCCGTGTGGGGCTTCCCGCGAGTCATTCACTCCGACAATGGCGCGGATTTCCGAGCAGAAAATATCCGCCGCTCTTGTTCAAACTACAACATTGAAAATGTCTTCCGACCGGTCAAAAGACCTAAATATGGAGGGCACATTGAACGTTTGCTTGGGTCCTTCATGCGCATGGTGCATGAACTGCCAGGTACAACCTTCAGTAACACCTTTGATCGAGATGGCTACGATTCAGAAAAGCGTGCCGCTCTGACGATGGGGGAATTCGAGGAGTGGTTAGTAAAAAGCATCCTTCGTTACCATCAAGTGCCTCATTCTGCGATCTATATGAGTCCAGCGCGTAAATGGCATCTTGGGTTCTTCGGGAACAGGGAGTTAGATCCGCTTGTGAGCATTCCACCTAGGCCTGCGGACCCTCTGACCGTACAGCTGGATTTCATGCCGTCGTTCCATCGAACAGTCCAGGCATACGGTGTCCAGATCGATGTGTTCTATTACTCCGAAGCTCTCAGACACTGGATCAATACCAAGGATTCTGAAACAGGATTAGCGAGGAAATTTGTCTTCCGGCGTGATCCGAGAGACATCAGCGTCGTGTGGTTCTATGACCCCGTGCTTAAACAATATTTTCGAGTCCCCGTAGCCAACCAGGCGTTCCCGGCGGCTACGGTGTGGGAGTTCAAAGCCGCCAAGCGAAAGGCTGTAAGTGAAGGTCGGCAACATATTGATGACGCCTTGATTGCGAGGCTGATCCTAGAGAACCGTGTCCTTGTAGAAAGAGCCTCCGCGAGCACCAAGAAAGCACGTCGAGACGCTCAGCGCCTGAAGGTTCATAGCAAAAATGTGACTCCAGCAGTGCCCATAAAAAACCTGCCCAGCTCCCTGGAACCGATGCTCTCTAGCGATGGGATTCTACTCGACGAAATTGATCTGATCGGTGATATCCAATGAGCGACTATTCACATCTGCACTCCGATTTCAGACCCGTATTGCTGTTGTCCGACAGAGAGCGCATCCGCTTTATGGGGGAGCCGCGCTGGATCGGATACCCAACTGCACACAATGTCCTGGATACCCTTGAGTCTCTATTTGACGCGCCCAAACGTCCGCGGATGCCGAATTTGCTCATTGTCGGCGACTCCAATAATGGAAAAACTACGATTGTGCGGCAGTTCATAAAGAACCATGGCGAAGGTTATGTTGATGAAAACTCTGAGCCTGTGAGGCCTGTTATTTTGGCGGAAGCTCCTCCCTCCGCCGAAGAGAAAGATCTCTATGTCTCGATTCTTGAGGCTTTTTGGATGCCTTATCGGCCAACTGACTCGAAGCTGGCATTGCGGTACCAGGTCATTCATACGCTGCGCGAGCTCAAAGTGCGCATGCTTATCATCGACGAGATCCACTCCATGCTGACTGGTTCGGCAGTTAAACAACGAGAGGTGATGAACGCGCTCAAGAAGCTCTGTAACGAGCTCGCGATTCCCATCATCGGCGTGGGTACTCCCGATGCAGTGCAAATACTCCACCTCGACCCGCAGCATGCCAGCCGATTTGATGTTGTGAAACTGGGAATCTGGAAGCTCAACGCTGATTTCCAGCGGCTTCTGAAGGCATTTGAGGCGGTGCTTCCACTCAAACAGCCTTCTGGATTGTTCAAGCCTGAGCTTGCCCAAATCATCCACTCAATAAGCGGAGGCAATATTGGTGATCTTCATGGGTTGCTGGTTGAGTGTGCAAAGGAGGCAATACTTTCTGGAAAGGAGTGTATAGACAGGCAAATGATCGAGAACAAATCATGGGTACGTCCTACTCGTGGCATCCGGGAGCGCGTGGTCTAAGAAGTCGTTGGCCTATTACTCCAGCGTTACTCCCTGACGAATTGCTCTCATCTTGGTTGGTGAGAGCTGCCTTGGCGCATGGCTGCTCGCCGGAATCGCTCACATCGACCGCATGGCCTGGATATCGGGCGTTCTGTCGTGACATCGATCGAGGGATGGAAAACGGCCGACTTTCAGCGCTGGTTAAAGCAACTGGCATCACATATCGAGAGTTGTCATCAAGCACTCTCCAATCGGCGGTCCAGTCTTTGCTTGGTACTGAGAACCAATATCCGGTGGGTGTATTACCTTGGATCTTGGTATTAGGTTGTCGCAAGCAATTTCACGCCGGAGGCCTCCAATGCTGTCCTGACTGCATGGATCTGCCAGACCCTCATTATGTGATCCAGAACCGACTCGCGTGGCATACGGTTTGTCCAGCCCACCATGTCCAACTGATTGATCATTGCGATCATTGTTACGCAGCCCTTCAGCCCGCTCTTTTGCACCCTGGCGCGTTGATGTCTAACTGTCACCAGTGTGGGAAAGGACTAAGCTCGTTCCACAGGCTTCCAGCTGCTCCCCAAGCTCTCGCGTTCCAAATGCTCGTAGATAGATCATGTGGCAAGCCCATGTGCTTCGGAAACATTGAGTTGTGCTTCCGGGATTGGATGTCGACAGCTCGTGCCATGATCACTTTTTTACAGACGGCAGCACGTCACCCCTCTGCGAATGTAGAACGCTTTTGCGAAGCGATCGGATTTGATCCCGCTTGGAGGCAGCGCACGTTGTCAGGGCTACCTTTCGAATACCTGAGGCCTGGCGAGCGCGCCCGGTTACTCGGAAACGTTGTAGTGATAATGCAGGCCGGTCCAGAGAAGTTTATGGAGATGGCGATCAATGCATCACTTCCGGAGTCAATACTGCCGCTGCCAGTGAGCAATGCACCTCGATTATTGATTCATATGGCTTCGGTCCTTACGAAACACCCTCGTAAAACAACCTCTCAGACCTGTCATAAGCCGTCCCATGATCAGCGGCAGGTATTGCGGATGTGGATTCGTTTGCAGAGAAGGGTTCGCCGAAATGACATCTAATGACATCCGACAAGAGTTGGGGTGTGAAGCCTGTGGAAAAAGGATGCGCGTGGCCCACAAGGTACACAGAGGCAAGCGGTACTGCTCAACGTGTTATCCGCGCTTGTTCAAAAAACAAATGTGCGGCGGCTGCGGAAGTTTGGCGCGACTACCTGTTTTCGACATCGCTGCGCATTGTAGTAAGTGCGAGCGCGCTGGTCCTTGCGTACGATGCGAAAGAACAGAGTTCAAGATAGGTCTGCGTTCAGCATATGGACCGGTTTGCAAATCGTGCGTGCCCTATTTCCGTGAGGCACGGCCGTGTGAAGTCTGTGGCAGACTCTCCCAGCGATTGTCTTGCAGTGCCAAAACTGGGTTGCGTGCCTGCCCCAAATGCAGAGGCCCAGAAACGGGGACGTGTCCTGAATGTCAGCGGCATAGGGTCCTGGTCGGACATGATGGTAGTGAACGTTGCCAAATGTGTACCACCGAGGGAGCACGCAGGTGTGAAAGCTGCGGTTTGAACATGCCGGCAGGTCGGGGCCGTGAATGTATCAATTGCTCTTGGGCCAAGGCCTTCAAAAGGCGCTTGGCGATTAACTTGATGGGTTTCAGCTCCACTCAATTTGAAGATCTATTCAGTCGATTTGCAAGTTGGGTGTTTGAGACTCAAGGACCACATAAAGCAGCATTGAACATTAATCGCTACTATCGTTTTTTCCGAGAACTGGAAGTCACATGGAGAGCAGTGCCTACCTACACGGATCTGCTCGAGTACTTCAGGGCTTCGGGGCTTAGACGAGCCGAAAATCCTATGCGATGGCTTGCAGGGTCTGGGATGGTCACTGTTGACGCTGATGCAAGGGAGCAGGACTCCGAGCAACGACGTGTGAAAGACATACTCTCTGAGATTGCCAAACCCTGGCCTAAGAAAATGCTTCAGGGTTATTTCGCCACGCTGGCAATACGAATTGAGTTAGGTGGCACAGATCTTCGGTCAGTGAGGCTAGCCATGCGTGCAGCAGCAAATCTGCTGAATTTTTGCAGCCTTGAAGAAGGAGCTTTACCCACGCAAAAAATGATTGCACAGTTTTGGCGTAGCTCCCCCGGTCAGGTTGCCTCAGTAACAGGTTTTATCAACTACCTGAACGTGCATCACAACTTGCAACTTACCTCTCGCCCTGACGCCGGCTGGCTGCGGAAAGCTAAGAAGGATAAAGCCGAGCGTGAGCTAGTGGATCTTCTAAAAGAGAGACCGCGAGAGGAGCATTTCGAAATCCGCTGGGTGGTTAAGGGACTTGCATATTTCCACAACGTTCGAAGGGCTAAACGAATAGCCCTGGCCTACCGGCCGCGGAGCTATGAGGGCGTAGCTGGTTTCGACGTTGACCATGAATCGGAAACGCTGTGGATACCCTCCGCCGATGGTTACAAGCGAGGCACCCGGGTATCCAGCTAATTCACACCAGAATCACCTCCAACTCGTTGAAAACGTTAACCAGCCGTTTCCGGTACAACACGGTTTCGTCTGTCTGGGTGTGCTTGAAAATCTTGGCTTTCGCCGGGAAGGCCGAGCGCATGTTCTTGAACCTGCCCATAGCGTAACGCACTCTCGAGCACACCGTTTCTACAAGCGCTTCAAACTCTTCCGGTGTCGAATCTACTTCCACCAGGACACCGGCGTAACGAGGCACGACTTTTTGTTCTTGAACCTCATCTCGCTGTATTTCAAAACACACATAATTTTTGCCATCGATTTTGATGCGCAATACCAGCACGCCGCGTTGCTTTTTCAGATCGCCATTTAAATAAACCCAATTCCTGATCTGGTTTTCAGTTTCTGGGTCTTCAATAGGCGCCAGCAAAATTATTCTGAGATCATCGCGTTTCTGAAACCTGTGCTGTGGCGTGTACCAATTCACGTCACTCACCCTTTTAGGGTTTTCTTTCTGGATGGATTTGAATGCATTCCAGATGTCACGCAAAAATCCGCGGGACTCTAGCTCGGCTTCTGCTTCATGCTCCAGCTTACCCGTATTCTTTCCTGCGCCCCTGCCTTCGCCGCTCGAGTGACTTTCTGCGCTTGGAGGCTGAGGGCCAACTCGGCTGCGGTCAGCCTCAATGATGCGCTTTGTTTTCGTAACCGTTCGTTCTTCGCCAAGGGTCACAAAAGGTGGAGCCTTGACTACAGTTATTCCCGCGTGACTGTCTGGTTCTGCATACGAAACTTCAGCCAAGAACTCTTCCTCAAGGGCGGTCTTTACTGGCCTAGGTAGGATAAGTCGGCCTGCGCCATCCACTCCGTTGCTGCTGTCGAAGCTCAACCCTTGCCATTCGATCCCGGCGCCTTTTGGCTGGCTTGCGCCCTTAAGGTCCAAGCACAGGAAGGTGTCGCCGTTGTTGATCCATCTCCCTCGGCACAGGATTTGAGCGAGGCCGCTAAACCACGGCGTTGCCTCCAGAAAAAACCTCTCGTCAGGGGATCGCGATACGAACTGCGCATTGATATTTTTTACCCGCATGGCTGTGTAATCGTCATATAGGAGATGCGCCAGAAAGACAGCATCGTATTTCCGCATCCTCGAAGTTGGTCTGACCAGGTAACGCTGTTCGCTTCGTGTGGGGTCGTCGTAAAGCATGGCCATTACGTCCGACCACCTCAATGTTGCCAATGCACGACAGACATCCATATTCCTTGCATAAGCTCGTACGAAAAATTCGGTGCAAGGAACTAGAATGTTTTTGCCGTCAGGCTGATTGAAGTTGATGAGTTTGGATTGGTCCCGATTGCCCCATTTCAGGGCGTATTCTTCTACAGGAAAAATATGGGACATGCCTTGGCTATGGAGATCTGCTCTGGAGGTAATAGACCAGCCGTTGGGGGAAAAGTCGACGTGGAATTTCTTGGTTAGCTGTTTGGTGTCGGAGACGCCCCGACCTTCCTGCCAGATGGTACCCAATCGGTAATGAGGTAAGCTGCTGAGAGGTACGGTGACTGTGGTATGGGGGCCTGGGATGTCGTTGTAAAGCCTTCGGAAAGCCACTTTTACCAATGGTATCGACATCGCTCTGGGATTTTTTCGAAGCGGGCCGTACCACCAGACAATATGATCGCCCTTGAGGTGCCGCACTTCACTGTCCGGATGCCGTAAGTCTGAACGCTGGTATGAAAACTCTGCACGTTTTACCGGCTCCACCAAAATGCTACTCCTTTGACATCATGTACCCGGCAGTAAGTGTATCTAGCCAGTTTGCTCGATGCGATGAAAAAATTCCTGTTGCTTTACTGCTGATGGCGAGCAGAAAGGCGCGCACCCGGTCATCATGCAAAAGTTGGTGCGGTCACCAAACCATGACCAAAGTCGCTCGAGTCGAAACTCGAATTGAAACAATCTTTTCGTGCGTATGCCGTCAGATGCGAGGCGACTGCTTGGGCAAGTTGTGGCGTGCGCTGTTTTTGCAGACGCTCCCACCAAAGAGCCGCGACACCGGCAACATGCGGGCAAGCCATGCTGGTACCACCGATGGAGTGAAGTGTGCCGCCAGGCCATGCTGATAGCACATCCACGCCTGGGGCGGTGAGGTAAGGGAAACTGTTGGAAAAGTCGGCAATGTCATACAAAGGGCTGGGTGCCGTTGCGGCGGCAACCGAAATCACACCCTCTGCTGCAGCTGGCAGTGAAGACGCAATCTTGTAGTCACTATTGATAGAGCGACGGCTCTCATTCCCAGCCGCAGCAATGACCAAGGGTGCCGCATTGAAAGCGGATTGGGCTTTAAACATCATCATCAACGCATCAAGAAGGCGGAGGTTACCCCGGAATATCTCAAGCGCCTGCGAAGTTGCTAAGTCGACAGGCCATCCCAGTTGGACTTTGTCGTCCACCTCTCCAGGAAAGTCGAAACCCAGCGACATTGAGATGATATTAGCTCGCTCCCTCAGAGCCCACTGCAAACCCTCAAAGAGAATCTCGGAGTTTCCGGCGTGTCGACCGATCACTTTTCCAATCAGAGCCTGGCTTATACCTCGCGCGATCCCAATACGCCGACCATTAACGTCTTGTCCGAAAACAGTTCCTGCGCAGTGGGTGCCATGGCCATCAAAGTCACCATCCCCCTCACCGGTGAAGTCTTGCTCCTTGATATTCATGCCAGCGAAGGCGGGGTGCGTTCGGTCAATGCCTGTGTCAAGAATTGCCACCTTTACACCAGCCCCCGTGTAGGGCGACTGATCAGCGCGTACTGAAGCAATCCCCCAGGCGTCACCAGTGACCGCTGGCGCAGCTGAACTTTGTACCGGCCGTATCAGTTTTGTTGCCATCGGTTGGGTAATGGCGAGTACTTCAGGGTCTCGGCACAAATCGGCAGCGGCATTGCGCGTTAATCGCTCAGTTGCGAGGGAAGGTGCATCAAAACCTTGATTACCCGAGGCCCGCTTGATTGATTTTAGCGAGCTAGGGGGTTTTCTTAAGATGATGTAATGGTCCATCCGCTTATCCTTGCAGGGCACTCTCGACCTTCATAGCCATTGGCGGGCGCATAGCCCCGCCACGAAAAACCTCAGAGCCTCACTGGCAAAGCAACCTGAGGTTGGATCTCAACCAGTGCTGAGTAGGCCTTGAGGATCTCAGCAAAAAGATCAGGATGCCTAGGTGCCTCTATCGTGACGATAAGGGCGTATCGGATCTTTTCTGCTTTAACAGCCGTACCACCTTGATCCCTAGCGTTGTAATGGATGTCAAAAGTCGCGTTATTCAAGCTGGAACCAAGCATCGTCTTGGCGTCATGGAGAACGGTCTCCCATTTACCCGCGTCCGCGCGCAGCTCTTCTTCAGTGGCAAACTTTTTCCGCTGAAAGAAGGATTTCGTTTTAGCGTTCGCTTTGCCCTTTTCTATGTTGTCCTTGTTGGGCCTGAATGTGACCTCCAACCCCGCCTTCGTGTAAGAGGCCGAGTCTTGCGGGTCGGTAGCACATGCAAATGAGAAGGTGGCTTTGACTTTTACTTTGCCAGTCAGGGCCGCCGCTGGGAGAGGAATAGGGGCTCGAATGTATTTGCCTGGCTTCAGTTCGCCTTGATAGACGATCCTAGCTACGCCGGAAGGACAAGTGATGACCTGCATCAAGTCCTCAGGAATCTTGCCCCAGCCTACGTCAGCAGGTTCATGACCGTTCTGATCAGCGGAATGAATCAATAGCGCTTTGATCGCTAACGGTGATAGGTCCTGGCCTAGAACTGCCCGAACCCCTACAGCAGATCGCAGAACATAGGGTGCCGCGAAACTCGTTCCTAGAAGAGGAATCAGCGAAGGTTTCTTGCCGGGAAGCAGCGCATGGAAATACTGTTTGCCGCCGCCAAATGCCATAAGATCCGGCTTTATAACCCCCGGACTTCGCCCCGGGCCACGAGCGCTATACGGGGCTCGCGCCCAAGTCGTGCTCGTGCAGCTCGCAGCCCCCACAGTAACTGCGTTCACGCAATCAGAAGGCACCTGAACTCGATCAAGCTGAACAATCGAGTCCCTAGCCCCGTTGTTACCTGCGGCAACCGTCATAAAGGTATTGCCGTCGCTGAGCAGGTTGTCGATAACTGAGGTCCATGCGTGAACATCATCATCTTCGATGGCCACATCGGGGCCGACGCTGAGATTGATGAACTCATACTGACGGGATAGCAGCACCTCCTCGATATGACCCAACGTTCGGTACAGCTCTAACGGATTCTCCTGACTGGCACCCTCGTCGAGAACTCGCAGATGATCGACATAGGAATATGGCCGGCTAGCGGTGCCCTCAGGGTCAATAGGACCGAACAAAAAGGCCGAAGTCGCCGCTAGGCCATGTTCGGGGCCTTCAGGATCGTCGCTCGCGTTTTCGTCTAAGACCCGGTAGTTACGCAGCCACTTTCCGATGGTATGGTCTTTCGGAAGGCCCGCGTCCAAGATGGCCACCCTCGGATCCGAGGAAAGCGGAGCTTGGGATGGCAGTGTGCACCCAACGGATGGACCACTTCGCTTGGTCGTCGGCAGTAAGCCTCGCATCTTCGGAACGGGTCGAATTACGCGTACAAAAACGAACTCAGCTAGCTTGAGAACGTTTTGGTGCGGCCCTTGCACAGGCACAAACCACAAATTACCTACTTCGAACCCAAGCTCGCTATGTACCACAAGGCCCAGTAGAGCAGCGAATGCTATGAACTCGTTCTGAATGAAGCTGCTGTCCTGGTCGGGCAGCATATGCACACCACACTCAAAGTATTTATCTTGTTCTGAGCCTGAGTTGACGACTCGACTTTGGGGCTCGAACGCAAAAATGTTTTCTATGCGGGTTAACTCGGTCGCCTCGTCGGTCTCAGGCTCAACGGTGTTCATCCAATGACTAAAGGCTCGAAAAGCTCTGCGCTTTCCAGCTACAAATATTTCTGTAGTCGAAGTTTCCCTAGGCGCGACTTTCCGAGTCCAGCTTTCTGGCGTGACCTTCACCTTGCGACTTCCGATGGACTCCAATCCCACAGCCCGCAACATATTGGCTGGAAACAGAGAGCGCGCGATGTAGCTCGGATTGAGCACAAGCCGAGCTACAGCGAAATCTTGCGGGCAAGCGGCAGGTGAAAGACTGTCCAGTGCAGCGGCGGTAGCATCGGCCTGTACAGTCAGACGCTCCCTGGCACGCTCAAAAGTGTAGGCGTCAGCCTTATCGATTTTCCTTCCAACGCCTTTAATGCTTTGCGTTAAAAGCTCGCCTCGACCAATGAGAAAATTCGTTTGGCTCATGCAATAGTGCTCGTCCGTGATGATCGCTTAACAAGGGTGGGGGCTACGTTTCTATGCTTTCGAATAGTGTCACGGCTAACGCCAGTGATGTCATGTATCGCGCGCTGAGATAGGGATGTCTCGCTATCCAACAGCATGGCAAATTCGATCTGCTCTGCGCGCCCGAGGTCCGGTGCTTTCAGGCGCACAATATCCTCAATCAATTTCGCAGAGCTACTGACGCCCAAGGCCAATGCCCGGCGAAAGCGCTGCATTTCCCTCTCAATATCACTAAACGAGTGGTTTTGAAAAGTATACGAAAGAACGCCAATCCATTTCTCAAACTTAGGCAAATCAGGTCCAAGAAAGCGCTTGATGGCCACTGTCACCGCTTCAGCATCCGGGGTCTTGAATTCGACAATAAGGTCGAAACGGCGCCATAGTGCACGATCAATCAATTCAGGGTGATTAGTCGCCGCTAGCAGTAAACCTGAAGACGGCCAGTCATCAACCTCTTGCAAGATCACCGTTACCAGCCGCTTGAGCTCTCCAACATCGCTATCATCGCTGCGCCGTTTTGCAACAGCGTCGATTTCATCCAGAAAGAGTACAGAAGGCACGCTCTTGGCATAATCGAGCGCCGCTCTTAGGTTTGAACCACTCTTTCCGAGCAGACTACTCATCACTGCCGTCAAGTCGAGCACGAAAAGCGGCACACCAAGCTGAGCAGCGATCCATCGAGCCGTTATCGTTTTGCCCACACCAGGTGCCCCAACAAACACGGAAGATTTGGTTGGATGCAGGCCCAGGGTAGCCAGCTTCTTAATCTGCTTTCGCTCTTTGATCAATTGAGCAAGAGATTCGCTCACTGTCGCAGCAAGCAATGGCGCCGGAAAATCGGGTCCATCATCGAATACCTTGAGCAATGACAATTGAGACTCGCCGTCTACCGGCAGGCTAGCTACCTCTCGTCTGGAAGAATTCTTCCGGCGCATGTAATGCGTAGCGCTGCCTGGAGCAATGGTACGAAGGAGCGTATCGAGCTGTTCCGCTAAATCCGGCTCCCCCCCTCGGTATTGCCTCACCAAGCGCGCGACGAAGAGGCGAACATCGTCCGTTTTTTCGCTGAGGGCTAGCCTTGCGACCTGGACTAGATCTGATTTTAGCTTAGTCGATTCGTCCGTTTTCATCTGAATAGCCTGATTTTAAAGGGGTTTGTTCTTCCTAGATATGGACTAGATTCTAGCATACTGCGCGCTGCCCGTCCCTGTGGCAAGCACCTCAAGGCGAGGACACGCCTCCAAACCGACGATCGGCGTATATAACCTAACCAGCAAATCCGCTTGACCAAGCCTAAAGATGATTCAAAAGCGCTATTCGCCTTCGAAATGTGATGCTGGATTTTGGTCCGAAAAGATACTGCTTGACGGGATTAAGAATTAGATGCGATGAATACTTAATCAAGCTCATTGCCAAGAAGCTCAGCAGGTAGAAGCGGCAGCGCTGTGAATTTTCGGTATATTAAAATCAATTTTATGCGTGGCTATAATGTCATTAGATAGTGAATACCAGTGGGCAATCGTACGCGTGGCGATGCTTCAAGAAAAGGGTTGCCCATGTCGCCTTCTGTTTGCCACCGTAAGTTTGTGGCAGCCGGCGAGACCGTTACCTCCGGCAATGATAGATTTTGACCGACATGAAGTCAGCAGGAACGGTGAGAGTGTTTTTTTTCGCCGCACCATACTATCAAAACAGGACGCTCTTGAGTGGTATCGGTCACTGGGATCTGATGAAAGTTGTACCCCGATACCTACGCGCCCCGAAGAGCGTAACAGCAAGTTAGATGGTGTAAAAATTTCCGTCAATGAATTGATTGACGATCAAGTCTGGCCGAATGTTGGCCTGCCGATTGGAGACGATCTGTTTTCCCAGCCAACTGAGCGCGAAGACCCTGCTCCATTTATTGGTAACAACCCTGCTCGAATACATCGCCGACTAAGCAATCATGAAGGATTTGAAGAGTTTCTAAAAAACTCTGCTGCGATAGCTTTTGTTGCAAGACGCATGCATATCAACCTTAGACAATATCAAGAGTACTTGGGCGGCGCAGCATTAATAGCCCCCGACATTATAATTAAAGAAATTGATAATTTTATGATTCCTGCTAAAGGCGAACAGGGAGAAAGAATTTTCTATCGTTTCGTCCCTCGACCAGGTCAAACACTTGAAGGACTACAAATAACAACGTTTGATAAGCAGGCACACCTGCTGACGAGCTTTCAAACGTCTCAAATACCTGCTAATGGAATACTAGATGTAAGCAAGGGCAGTTGTACAGGACAGTATGGCTATGTAGTAACTCATCCAGCACATGGTGTCCTTGCTTACATGCCCCCAACCGGCTTCGTCCGGCAAGTTCATTTAAAAACGAGCATAGCATCTAGTGCAAAAAGGAAAGTAAGCGTACCAACGGGAGATTCACCGGAATCACCACGAATGATGTACGACGCAGCCTCAGAAACTGAGGTGTTCTCGAGTAGCGTCTTAGGTGACGACCCCAAGCCCAACATAACTACTCGGGTAGAGACTGCTAAAATCCGAAGAGATAGATTGGCAAACGGTGCGCGATATGGACAGCACTGGTTTCCAAGCGGGTCAAGAGAAGAAGCAATGCGCTTTATTCAGAACCTCATACGAAGCGCCCAGTCCAGGCTAATAATCGCTGATCCCTATCTAGCAGGGTTGCAGCTCGGACAGTACCTGTATGCCGTGAACGGCGCGGATATAAAGGTCACGTTATTCACATCGAATCTAGCCTTCAATCCTAAAGATAAACAAACGAAATTAGATCGACTTAACGAATTTGATAGCTGGATAGGGAAACTTTCTGATCATCAGAAAGTGCAGGCTACTGTTCTTATACTTCCGCCTTCCGTCCTTCATGATCGATTTCTGGTGGTGGATGATGACGTTTGGTTCGTGGGAGCATCCCTGAACGCACTGGGTGATAAGGCATCAATGATTGTGAAACTTCCCAACCCAGATGAGATTATTGAGAGACTGGGCAGCATGCAACAGCAGGCATTAAGCTTAGCCTCATACATAAAAAAACTGTCCAAATATTCTGGACGGCTGAATGAAAATTAAATTTAATAATCCTGCAAAAGTCCCTGCCAGACCAGAAAGGCCATTTCCCAAAACTGAAATTTTATGGGGAAGCCAAGATGGAGGAAGCAGTCGCTTTCCTGATGGAATGGAGGCCGTTTCACTCAGAAGATTCTCCGGCGATCCTACACCCTTAAAAGCTTTTGGCAGAGCAGTTTCAGAAGCTGTAGAACGCGTCTGGATCGTAGATGAGTATTTTCTGATGCCAGACAATAAAATACCACCTAAAACCAGAATAAATAAAATTTTAGAATGGCTACATGTAGATCTTGTTGCAAGCGACATCAGAATATTAACTAAACCACATCAAGAAATTGATTCAGACATGATATCCGAATTCCAGAAGCGTGCAGACGAGATTAATAAAAGGCCCGCCCGGAAACTGAAGCAGTGCTGCATTGATGTTAGAACCCATCTCAAAGATCGGTTTGACTACGTTCATGACCGTTTTGCAGTCGTCGATGACGAGCTATGGCACTTCGGCGGTACAGCTGGAGGTTTTCACGCAAAGGTCAGCGCAGCAAGTCGGGGCTGGCGAGCATCTGATCATGGCGCAATAGAGTTTTTTGAATTGGCATGGCGCGTGGAGGGCGGGAAATGTTAATGCAATGGGCAAGAGAAACAGACGCTGGCAGTGATCAGGCACATTCAGATACTTCATTCAAAACAGTGGAAGACTTCCAAGAGTACATAGTTTATTTACGTCAAAACTCCCCAAAACTTCTTAGCGAAAGCGTGAGTCTATTGGTTGACGCAGACAACACAATCGCCCCTTTTGACCACCATACCATTGAAATTCAAAGTCAATTAAACCTCGACGACTCAGAAAATGCTTTAGAAATGATGAAAGCATTGATTTGTGCTGCGGCGCTAGAAAAACACCCATCGTTAGCAACATGGCAAAAAGTAAGGCAAGTTAAAAGTAACTCTTGGCAGATCGAACATTGGCTAGCAAACGCTATGATAGCCTACGCTTCTGACTATGAACCTGCACAGATCTCATATATCAGCTTAGGCAAAGAAATTTTCTTATCCCTTGAGCAGGCGTCCTTGAAATCTCAGTGGGAGCGGCATAATAAAGCTCGTGAGGAAGCAGCGGCGTATTGGGAAAGTTGTCAAAATAAATTAGAAGAGATTTGGTGGGGTTTGAGGGGCACCGACTTCATGATGTACGAGGAGGAGCTACCCATATTTAACGTGCTTTATAGGTTTGCCCCAAGCGTCTTGAAAACTCTCGTGTCAGAATCTCAAAGCCCCTATCTGATACGATCTGTTTTGATGGTAGCCGGAATTAGTGCTTTCGATTCTAGATATTATGACTGGAGTCAGTGGGCCGCTTCCGCTCCGGTTGCGTTCAAAAATGATGGGGGTTGGAACGGATCAGCTGTAATTCCACTACTTTTAGTTCATGCTAGGCAAGAGCTATTAGAGTCTGGAAGACGCCTTCCGTATCGCGACGCAACTGACGCCCAAATTGAAAATGCAAAGCAAGAAATTAGTTTGCTATCTAAGTCTGTGGTGGACGTCTTGGCCGAGCGGAGCGATGCACTTCCCTTACTTGCTCGCTGGTCCACATGGTTGATGCGCCAACTGTTACTCCACTCGGATAAAGATGTCAGCGACGCTCGGTCTGGCGCTTACGTAGATAATGCTCTGATTGAAGCTATCGGCCGTAGAACCAAAGGGGATTTTGAAATTCAACAACCACCATTAGACGCCCAGACCTGGGAGCATTGGTGTTATTTCTGCCTATTAGCATCTCATGCACATAGTGGTTTCGAGAGTTTGCCGTCAATATCCGGCTTTGTGGATGAATGGAAAATTTCCTATGAAGATTGGCACGGAGAGAAAGGCCGTCGCTTAACTGAGCGCGCAAGCCTCTTTACTTTGGGAAAAGAAATGCCTGGGATGCATGCCCACTTACTGGCATATCCTATTGTCAGGTCAACGAATCCCACTGAAATTTGGGAGAAAATGTGGATTTCCGCTTACACTTTAAGAGAGTTAGTAGAGTTTGGGGATTCTGATGTACAGAAAAATGAGTTTTCTGCGCGGTCTAGCGCTAGCGAACTTTTATTCCTCTTGTTTTCTATTGGCTTGGCAATTTTTGATCAGGCTTCAGGAGAGTGTTACGACTCCAAATCGCCAAAAGCAAGGCAAATGGCAGCGCTACACCAGCTATTAGCTTCAGCGATATTTGAAATGAACGAAATAGACGATACATTGACACGCGATAAATGGCGTACAGCCTTTCAGCACTTGGCGATTCGACGGTTAATTTGGGAAAAGCCTGAGTGCAATCACCTGCCTGAGTCCATATCCGTTTTTAGCTCAACCGACAAACCAGCGGTTTCAGACTACCTGCTATATATCAGGGGGGATGTATACGAGCTCCTATTAACTGTCCAGGGCATTGCCCTCAATAGTACAAGTAGCTCATTTCTTCAGGAAATTCTACAAACGGCCTCAATTGACCTAGCCACGGCCTTTACCGCTGTGAAGGAGCTCACTAAATTTAGCTCGCGTAGATATCCAGTCAACGACAATCTAATGAGAGATATTGATAAGCTTATGAATAGTGTTGGTTGACAGTGAGCCAAAGTTGGTATTGAAGCTGGACCGTCGTTAGTCAAACTGAGGGGGCTGCCTGCTGATTGGTATCCAGCGGCCATGCCCCCACACTCCACTTATTGACAAGAAACCGTAGAAAAATAATGCATATAGCCTAGCTTTTTCTAGTAGTGCTGCCGCGCATGTATTAACAAGATCGCAGCATGTCAGTCAAAATTCTAATTCAGCATTTTTTTAATCGTAATGCACAATCCTGAGGCGATTTCAAACCCTGATGGAACTGTAACTCTATCGTAAGCGTTTGGCAGATACACCTCGTCTGCTGCTATCCGGCGACAAGTCACCCTGCCCACCACCAGCTCAACGAACAACGGAAAAAGACTCGCCACACACAAAGGCCCGCCCGTCTACCTAGTGCTAAACGTCCTAACTCAGCACTAACGACGCAGCAATCTTGCTTTAGCGGACCCAAAAACCCGTACAGCACGAGGATCGCCGTCTTGGGCAAAATATTTGATCTGCGAAGTTTGCATAGCCGAGTGCATTCGCTTGAGCATGACGTCCGTTTTTTCAATGAGGTAGTCATCACCGGCAAGCCGACTGTAAAGCCCGGCAAAATGCTCTCTTGCGTAATCCTTTTCGCTCCATGAACCAATTCCTTGGCGGTCAACCATTTGAACGCATCCATCAATTTTTAGGCATAAACGGCCCAGCTCAAAACAGCGGCGATGGAGTCTCTCTCGGTAGACTGCCGTATCTGGGGCAACAAAAGCCTCAAGCGATTTGCCGATATGTTCTGCGATTCGCTCTGGCTCCGCTCCGATCAACCAGCAAGCTATTGCATCAAAGTTAAGTCCGCCTAAGAGCTGGTTTAACTTCGAATCAAATATATCACCTTGAACTATCACGACATTAGTGCCTTGCTGCTCCATGGAATCGATTGAAGCTCTTTCCTGAGAAACTAGAACTGACAATCCAGCACCGGTAAGATTATTCGCTGTAAGCTCGATTGCCTTGGCGTTTGGCTCAATAACCACAACCCGGCGCCCATTCTGCACAAGCGCAAGAGTGCCGTTTCCGCAGCCACATCCTATCTCAACCACCGTTTTTATAGAGCCAAGCTGGTCAGACATCCAGTGGTAGTACCCCTCTGCATTATATGACTGGGAGTTTATAGCCCATTGATCCGCATATTGATCAGGCGTCATAAGCAAACTGGTTTGCAGTCTGTCTATACTCAAATCTTCATTCTCCCAATAAAAAACAAGAACATTTAGTCTTCCAATCGAGCCTTGATCTGCCCCCTAAAGATATACCTCTTCTCTCTGGGGCGGTAGAACTGCCCACCAACACCCCCTGACCAAGAAGCACTGGCACTTTGCGGTGACCAGCTAAATCCAAGGTTGCGAGCATGAACCTAACTGTATTTTTGGGCTGCCACTACCGGCTATCGGCAGCGCAAGCATATTCTTGAAAAACATTGCTCTACGACTATCCTCATGTAGGCATACCGTTTCAGGGTATCGAGCAATACTCAATCCTACGCTGACGGTTTTGGGTTACTACCTGGTTAGGAGCGTGCTATGAAAGCGCCAAAGCTCTGGATCGTGTTTTGCTTGATTGCTGGCTGTTCATCTAATCC
Organism: Pseudomonas sp. CFII64; assembly: GCF_000416235.1. Classification (GTDB taxonomy): domain Bacteria; phylum Pseudomonadota; class Gammaproteobacteria; order Pseudomonadales; family Pseudomonadaceae; genus Aquipseudomonas. The sequence continues at coordinate 197,261 of NZ_ATLO01000049.1, forward strand.
GCTCACGACAACGGCGCCCGAGACCTCATCGATACAAACCACAAGTACATGGTTGAAGAAATGCACTCATCAGCCTAAGGAAGAACCTGGAGCAGCTGCGGTTGCTGCGATTTTTCTTCCATTAATTGTTGATGCTGTAGTTGATCATGTTGCAGCCTCGGTGAAAGCAGCTGCAGACTCAGAGACTCGCCAATTCTCGCCTTCAACTGCTAGGCAAAATTTATATGTGATAACTAACTACGGAGACCTAGAACCCAATCCTGATATCGGCTGCCTGGAAGTTATCCGTGGGGAATACAATAAATCAGGATTACAAAAAGAGTACGTTCGCTTGGAACTCAGCATAGAAACGGACACCAATATAGGTTCTGGATACTTCAAACTCGTACCTGCTTATTTTAGCACACAAAAACTTGAGATAGGAAGCTGGATGTCGAAAACTGGAAACTACAGCTTTTCGGTATCACTTTACGGTTATGGCACTTCGGTGCCATTCGCATCTGCGACATTTAATTTCGAAGGGCTGAAGCAGAACACGACGATAGAATATGGAGATCAGCGACTACTTTCCAACACGAGCGACCCTATCAAGTACCCTACAGACTTGGAAGATGCATCCACAGAACAAGCTAAGTGGGCAAGAGCAGCGACCCCCTACTTAAGTGCGATGAGTGTATTAAAAAGAAAACATACCCCCCCTCAGAAACCAGACCCATATGACTTATTGATCGTGGAGAAACACCTTAAAGATTTTTGTTTAGAGGAGTCAAAATATAATATGACGCTTCCACCAAAAGACAGAGTAAACACCCCTGATTGTGCTGTCGAGAAAAACAAAAAGAAACGTCGACTTGACTTCGTCATTACCGAAGCCGACATGTCAAATGAGATATTGGCATGGGCGAATATCATCTGCCCCGCTGACTGTTTGAAACAATGGAGCACAGGAAAAGGAGACATTAAATTGCCAGTCGGGGCTTTTTACTCCAAAGCCGTTCTTTCAGAAACGCGTGAAGCGAATGTGTATGGTCAGAAATTTGCCTCGATTTTAGGCGCAGTAAGTGATGATATGAAAAAAATATTAAAAGACGAATTACCATCCGCTAGAGACTTGGAAGATCAGGAAAATGACAAAACTCAACGAGCCTTAGAGCTTGAGTACTTCAAAGCTATCGCTAAGTGGCATGCGACTGTGAATAAATATACGTCTTATAAATCTGATGGATCTACCGACATGTGGAATGCTAAAGTTGAAATGTTTGATGCGTGCGGGAAGGCAATTGAAGCGGCAATAGCATACGGTAAAAAAGCTCCCTGCCCACCCTACGAGTGATGACCATGACAAACGAATACATAGATTCTGGTTGGATCCCTGAGCCTCAAATGGAAGTCGACGGAAAATACTCGGGGAATTTTACGTCATTTTCCCTCACTGACGGTCCCATATTTCTCGGCTTTCCAGGAATGCTAGTTTTTGACCAGGGAAATTCAAATACCTGCACTTCGCATGCTGTATTAGCAGCGATGCAGATTATTCGTCACAAGCAAGATCTAGATCCGGTAGAAAACTCAAGACTTTTCTTACACTATAACTCTTTAAAACGCTTGAATCGGTTAAACACCAACAGCGGTATCCCAATCAGCACGGCTTTGAGCTCTATAAAAGAGGAAGGGGTATGTTTGGAAAAAAACTGGCCTTATATTCTACAACGTCTTGCAGTAGTACCAGAAAAATTATGCTACGAAGATGCGATAAATTATAGATTGCTCGAATTTGAGGGAGTAGCGCAGAATGCAAATTCTATAAAACATGCGATGACTGACGGCTATCCTCTCGTATTTGGAGTATATTTATTCCCCAACTACCAAGCAAAGGAGGTCACAGAAAGTGGAATAGTTAAAATCCCGGAGCCGGGAACCAACTGGTTCGACCGTCATGCAGTGGCCGCGATTGGATTTGAAGGTGACTATGTTATTTTTCAAAATAGCAGGAGCGGAAACTGGGGCGACAAAGGATTTGGTCGAATTCCATTCGAATATTTGGTTAATCCTAAATGGGCTGGAAATTTTTTTGCACTCACGAAAGTTAGTCTTTAACGCACGGTCTGAAATCGGCGCTCGCGACTATAACCCATTGAAGACTTAGCTTACCAAATCAGCCAGTCTCGACTTTTCTAATCCATAATCCAAAAAAACAAATAATATTCAATATGAAATATCCTATGCTTAACTTGGCGCTTCAGCGCCAATCACCATATAGAACCAAGCTGTAGCACGCTACCAGGCCTGCAACCAGTAGACAACCGGATACTCGCTGGCAAGCAAAACTTCACTCAACAGCTAAGTCCTCAACAAGGATCGTCACGGGAAGACCTTAAAGCGGTACTAAAAATACATCAGAAGATGCCGACTCTATAGGCTCTAACACTCGCCCCATACATGTACCTAATTGGTACACAGCACCTGCGGCATACAAATTACCGCAACTTGAATTTCGGCCACTCAGCAGCTCGTCTGTCGCCAGCTGACACAAAATATCTATGTCGATTCCAATTGATGCAGCGGTACTCAAAACTGCCAGCAGAGCCTCTTTCAGCTCTCTAACTTGGATATCATCCATTACCCACATCCTCCTATTCATTTTCACATCATAGCAGGAGGCACGACGAGTGAATGACGGATTCGAAATAGGGCAGCATTCAGATATATCCAAATAGAATAACAATTGAAAAGGCCAACTTCGAGCACGCTTGATATTTTAATACACATACCGCGTGGTGATTAATGCAACATGCATCACCCCAAATAAAGACACATTGACACGGCTTGGGCCAAAGCAAAAATCTGCTCTTGCAAAAGTTTGTTATGTATTTATCTAAATAATCCAAGCACGTCCGACAGCGAGTATTTGCGACATTGCTTAGCCCTCTTCGAGAACCCAAGAAAAATAATACTTTAGCGGCGCGGCTGTTATTGGGGGATGGAGCTACACATGTGACTCATAAATGACTTGCGAGTGATGCGCTGTGAACCGCGCCTGCAACGTCACTACCTCATTGTCTAAGGCAATAAGGTAGTTCACACAGTTTATGATGTAAAAACTGGGTTGACTCATTTTTGATGATGTGGAAGCTAGAAACGAAGGGGCCTACTGGGGCACTATTGGCTGCGCGGAAACCACCAGAGCTTTGCCGTGTAATATCAGCGGCTATACATTTATGTGGGTTGCAGTCGACTCCATCGACTGGTGGCTGCAGATCATTTCGTAGAGAAGTCGCATTAATTTCCAGTATTTCGCATTTATTTCGAAAACCTACAGCCGCCGCCCACTAACGCCGGGCCGGACGCTGAATGGTGCGGCTGACGGAATGGCCGCTGCGGCCAGCTGGTCAAGGGAATCTGGCTGGCGACCGATTGAATCGCCGCGACTTCCAGCGCTTCATGTTCGTCCAGCGGCGGCAGCAGACCGGGCAGGCGACTGGCGAGCAGGGTTTTGCCGGTGCCGGGTGGGCCGCTGAATAACAGGTTATGCGCGCCAGCTGCGGCTACGATCAGCGCGCGTTTGGCGGCCGTCTGGCCCTGGACTTCGCTGAGGTCCGGGTAAGGTTTGGTCTGATGCAGCAGTCCGCTGGCCTGATAAGGCGCGATGGGCGCCTGGCCGTTGAAATGGGCCACCAGTTCCAGCAGATGATTGGCGGCGATGACCCGCAAACCTGACGCCAGACACGCTTCTTCGGCATTGACCGCAGGAATGATCAGCGTGCGCTCGGCAGCGCGGGCGGCCAATGCGGCTGGCAACACGCCCTGAATCGACCGAATCGCCCCCGACAACGCCAGTTCGCCGAGGCACTCCACATCCTGCAACGCCGTCAGCGGCACTTGCCCGTTTGCAGCCAGCAAACCCAAGGCAATCGCCAGATCAAAACGCCCGCCATCCTTGGGTAAATCCGCCGGAGCGAGATTCAACGTGATGCGCCGATCAGGAAATTTCAGCCCGGAATTCAGAATCGCACTGCGCACGCGATCCTTGCTTTCCTTCACCGCACCTTCCGGCAATCCCACCAGCGTCAGCGCGGGCAGACCATTGGCCAAGTGCGCTTCAACAGTAACAGCGGGCGCCTCAACCCCAACCTGGGCGCGGCTATGAACGATGGCGAGCGACATGGACTCTTCCTTGAGAATGCGATGTGCGCATCCTGCGCGATTGCGAAGCGTCGTGAGCGAATGAATGGATACAGGGTGTTAACGACAGAGAAAGCTGGCCGTGCTGGGCGATAAAACGCGCGGGCCAGAAACAGGTTGGCCCCGCAAAGCGGGGCCATATTCTTACCTGAGCTCATCACCGTTTCAGAATCCCGGGAGTGGAGTTGTCAGGGCTGCCCGGCGAATATATTCAACTTGGGCGGCATGGTCAAACCTGAAATCGGTGATTCGGTAAGGCTTGCAGGACTAGATGAAATATCCGTCACATTGTGAGGAAAAGGCTGAATTTGATGTGTTCCCAGCGGTAGGTATTATTCGTGACCTCTGCATCTGGGGCAGACATAAAAAAGGATTTTGACCGTCGATGATATGGCAGACATTGGAATCAAAGCTGTCGACTCCCAGGATGGCTCGTTACTTACACGGGCATCGGGGGCAGGAATCCATAGCCGCACAAGCCTACGTCCACAATATGAGGATCGCTGAGGCACTGGTTTCGGTATTCCATATTCTGGAAGTCGCGCTGCGCAACGGTATCCAAAAAGAGATGGCTCTCAGCTATGGCCGTGAAGACTGGTATGAGGAGTGGCGTTGCTGCGGTGACGGTGCGCTAGAAAAGCTTTACGAGAAAATACGTGATGCAAAAGCAGTCTTGAGTCAACGCCACGTCGCAGCCTCCCCGGACAACATAGTTGCAGAACTCAGCTTTGGGTTCTGGACGGCTCTATTCAACAAAGCGACGACCAAGACTTTGTCAAAACCGTTGATGAAGGTCTTTTTCCATTGTCCCAAAGCTCTGCGTCGACCTGAGCTGATCCGCAAGCGCCTTAACAACGGAAGAACGCTGCGCAACAGATGTTTCCATCACGAGCCCTTGCTATGGCAACCGCTATCGGCGCTGCACCGTGATATTTCGGAAATCATCGCCTGGATTGACCCGGTCTTGTTCGGCTGGATGCAAGCGCATGATCGGTTCCCTCCAATACTTGCCGACTGGAAATGCTGGAAAGGTTCTCTCTGTTCACGCCTCAATTTGCAACGACTTAAAACCGAGGGGTAGAACATCAACCACGCGGCAACGGCAGCGCCGTCGTGTATTTAAGCTGCTCCATGGAAAAGCTCGAGGTGATGTTCGACAGGCCTTCGGTGCTGCTGATGAGTTTTTTGTAGAAACGGTCGTAAGCGGCCATGTCGTGGACGACCAGGCGCAGCATGTAGTCCCATTCGCCGGCCATGCGGTAGAACTCCATGACTTCCTCGAACTGCATGACGGTCTGGGCGAAGTGTTCGAGCCACTGGCTGTCGTGACGCTGGGTCTTGAGTTGCACGAACACGGACAAGCCGAGGCCGAGCTTTTCGGCGTCCAGCAGCACCACTTTGGCTTTGATGAAGCCCGCCTCTTCGAGCTTCTTCACCCGCTTCCAGCATGGGGTGGTCGAGAGGTTGACCGCTTCGGCCAGATCCTTGAGCGGCATGGATGCGTCGCGCTGGAGCAGGCTCAGGATGTGCCGGTCAAAACTATCCATTCTTCGCTACCGATGATTTGGAGAAATATTTTCTACAGATTAGCCACTGCGGTAGGACGAAGGAAAATTCTTTTCGCGACATATCAGTAAAATTTGCTCATTAACCCGCATTTGAGCAGAGGCATGGCAGCAATGAGTGACTGGATCCGTACGGCCATGAAAAAGATTTCCTGCGATCAACAGCGGTCGGCCGATACGCACATGCTCAAACTGGATATTCCGGCACTCAAAGACGTGGATATCTACATCAAGGATGAGAGCACGCACCCGAGCGGCAGTTTGAAGCACCGGCTGGCGCGTTCGCTGTTCCTGCACGCCATTTGCAGCGGCAAGGTCCGCGAAGGCACGCATGTGGTCGAGGCGTCTTCGGGCAGCACGGCGGTGTCCGAAGCGTATTTCGCCAAGCTGCTGGGATTGAGCTTTACCGCCGTGATGCCGCGCCATACGGCGAGCAAGAAAATCGAGCAGGTGGAGTTGCTGGGTGGCCGCTGTCATTTCGTCGAGCGTGCCTGCGATGTGTATGCCGAGGCCGAACGGCTGGCCAGCGCGGGCGACGGTCATTACATGGACCAGTTCACCTACGCGGAGCGCGCCACCGACTGGCGCGGCAATAACAATATTGCCGACAGCATCTTCGAGCAGTTAAGCGGCGAAGAGCATCCGGTGCCGGCCGCAATCGTGATGAGCGCCGGAACCGGCGGCACCTCGGCGACAATTGGCCGTTTCATCCGCTACAAGGGGCATGACACGCGTTTGATCGTGGTGGACCCGGAGAACTCAGTGTTCTACGAGAGCTTCCGAACGGGTAATACCCGCGTGACCAGTCAGCATGGCAGCCGCATTGAAGGCATTGGCCGACCCAAGGTCGAGGCTTCGTTTTTGCCGGGGGTGATTGACGACATGTTGCAGGTGCCCGACGCTGCGAGCATTGCGACGCTGGCCTGGCTCGAGCGGCTGTTGGGCAAAAAGCCCGGCGGCTCGACCGGCACCAATGTATGGGGCGCGTTGACGGTGGCGCTGCAGATGCAGGAGCAAGGCTTGAAAGGCTCGGTCGTGACGCTGATGTGCGACAGCGGCGAGCGTTATCTGGACACCTATTACGACCCGCAATGGGTCGCGCGCACCATCGGTGACCTCGCGCCTTATACGCGCAAGCTGGAGCAGTTGTTGGTGCCTGCCTAATCAAACGCGCCGCACCCTGACAAGCATTTGAATTGGAATACGTTCCGTAGGACTGGCTTCAGCCGGGAGGTGGCCAGTCCATTCGCAGCAGCAGTGTCGTCAGGACTTTCGCCCTCCCGGCTGAAGCCGGTCCTACGAATCCTATGTAGCTGTGCGACAGCGCGATATCAAACGTCGTTCTTTGGCGAAGCGTTCGCTTCCATCTGCGCAACCTTGGCTTCCAGCGCTTCCAGGCGTGCCCGGGTGCGGGCGAGGACGGCCATCTGGCTGTCGAACTCCTCACGACTGACCAGATCCAGTTTGCTGAAGCCGCTTTGCAGCAGGGCTTTGAACTGGGTTTCAAATTCATTGCGCGGGATGGGCGTCTCGCCGTTGAACAAGCGCGAGGCGTGGCCGCTCAGGGCATCGAGGAAAGCTTTGGGCGCGAGCATGGTCAGGTTCCGGAATCAGATGGGCGGCAGTGTAGCACGCAGCGTCTATAGTCAATCCAGGTCGGGGGATGCACGGTTATCGCGCATCGGGGCGTGCACGCGCGCACTGTAGTTGTGCGTTCCGCTCGTCTGGAAGGGGCCGGGGCTGGGCGATTGTGGGTCAAGGGCCTGTATTCAATGAAAAATCACGAGATGGCAAGCTTTCTGCTTAGACGCTTATGACCCATGCACTGAGGCAGTCGCTGTGACGAAGGCAGTGCGGCAGGCGGAGCGGGGATGTGTTTCGTCATAAGCGGTTTCTGGGGTCGGTCGGGCCTCTATTTAAGGCGACCGGCGCGTTACAAAGCCAGGCACTGCGCTTAGACTTGAGTCGGGTTTGTTTTCCTGGGGCAAGTCCACCAATTCGGGAGAAAGTTTCATGAAGCTAGTCACTGCAATCATTAAGCCGTTCAAGCTGGACGACGTGCGCGAGTCGCTGTCTGAAATCGGCGTGCAGGGCATCACCGTCACTGAAGTCAAAGGCTTCGGACGTCAGAAAGGCCACACCGAGCTGTATCGCGGTGCGGAATACGTAGTCGACTTCCTTCCCAAGGTGAAGATCGATGTAGCTATTGATGACAAGGATCTGGATCGGGTTATCGAGGCGATAACCAAAGCGGCCAACACCGGCAAGATTGGTGACGGCAAGATCTTCGTGGTCAATCTGGAACAGGCTATTCGCATCCGTACCGGCGAAACCGATACCGACGCAATCTAAGCCGCCAACCCCAACGCCCCAGGAGAAAACAATATGACTCTGCGTCAATTCGCAGGGCTAGGAGCCCTGTTGTCCCTCGTAACCCCTGGCCTTGCCATGGCGGCGGACGAAGTGGCAGCTCCAGTCCTCAACTCAGGCGATACCGCCTGGATGCTGACTTCGACAGCCTTGGTGCTGTTCATGACTATTCCCGGCCTCGCGCTGTTCTACGGCGGCATGGTTCGGTCGAAAAACATTCTTTCCGTGATGATGCAGTGTTTCGCTATCACTGGTCTGATCAGCATCCTGTGGGTCGTTTACGGCTACAGCATTGCGTTCGATACCACGGGTATGGAAGCCGGCGTCGTCAACTTCAACTCCTTCTTCGGTGGCATGGGTAAAGCGTTCCTCGCTGGCATCACGCCAGCCAGCATCACTGGCCCGGCTGCGTTGTTCCCTGAAGCGGTGTTCGTCACCTTTCAGATGACCTTCGCCATCATTACTCCAGCGCTGATCGTCGGCGCCTTCGCAGAACGCATGAAGTTCTCCGCGATGCTGATCTTCATGGGCATCTGGTTCACTCTGGTCTATGCGCCAATCGCGCACATGGTCTGGGGCGGCGTCGGTGGTCTGTTGTGGGACTGGGGCGTTCTGGACTTCGCAGGCGGCACCGTGGTTCACATCAACGCGGGTGTGGCTGGTCTGGTTGCCTGTCTGGTGCTGGGCAAACGTAAAGGTTTCCCGACTACTCCGATGGCTCCGCACAACCTGGGTTACACCCTGGTCGGCGCGGCAATGCTCTGGGTTGGCTGGTTCGGCTTCAACGCCGGCTCCGCTGCTGCGGCCAACGGCACTGCCGGTATGGCGATGCTGGTTACCCAGATCGCTACCGCTGCCGCTGCTCTGGGCTGGATGTTCGCCGAGTGGCTGACCCACGGTAAGCCAAGTGCCCTGGGCATCGCTTCGGGTGTGGTTGCCGGTCTGGTTGCCGTTACTCCTGCCGCAGGTACTGTTGGCCCGATGGGCGCTCTGATCATCGGTCTGGCTGCAGGCGTGATCTGCTTCTTCTGCGCCACCAGCCTCAAGCGCAAACTCGGCTACGACGACTCCCTGGATGCCTTCGGCGTGCACGGTATCGGCGGTATCGTCGGCGCGATCCTCACCGGTGTGTTCGCAGCCCCTGCTCTGGGCGGCTTCGGCACCGTGACTGACATCGCGGCACAAGTCTGGATCCAGTGCAAAGGCGTCGGCTTCACGATCATCTACACCGCGATCGTGACCTTCATCATCCTCAAGGTGCTGGACGCGGTCATGGGTCTGCGCATCACCGAGGAAGAAGAAGCGGTCGGCCTCGACCTTGCGCAACACAACGAGCGTGGCTACAACTTGTAAGTCAGCGCAAAAAAAATGCCCGGTTTGCCGGGCATTTTTTTGTCTGGCGTTTGTCGATAGAGGGCATCGCGAATGTCTTACAGAAAGGCCGGTTTATTGCGCGCTTTGCTTTTTCTACCAGCGCGTTAGAATGCGCGCCGAACGTGCGGAGAACTGTATGTGGCAACAGACCAGGATTACCCTGCGGGCCAGGCCTCGTGGATTCCATCTGGTGACCGACGAGATACTGGCAGGCTTGCCCGAGCTGCGCGGTTGTCGAGTGGGACTGTTGCATTTGTGGCTGCAGCATACCTCGGCCTCGTTGACCATCAACGAGAATGCCGACCCGGCCGTGCGTCGTGACTTCGAGCGTTATTTCAACCGTCTGGCACCTCAGGGCGTGGACGGCTTTGAACATGACGACGAAGGACCTGACGATCTGCCGGCGCACTTCAAGGCCAGTTTGCTGGGCTGCCAATTGACGTTGCCGGTGACGGCAGGGCGATTGGCGCTGGGCACCTGGCAAGGTGTTTATCTAGGTGAGCATCGCGATGTTGGCGGTGCTCGCAACGTCCTCGCCACCTTGCAGGGTGAGAAGGCGTGATCGCTGATTTTCAGCGCAGTGTTGAATTTTTTCCAGCCGCATTCGAAAACGGCCGCAGCTGGGCTATAACTAATCTGCTTTCGCAAGTCATGAGGTAGAACATGAGCGACGACGACAACGACGATCTGGTTGATGATCTGGAAGGTGAAGAGGACGGTGAGGAGCTTGCAGCTGCTGCCGAAGACGATGGCGTTGAAGTTGATGACAGCGCCGAAGCATCCGTCACTCCAGCCAAGGGAAAAGCCAAGGCTGCAGTCTCGGTTGACGAACTGCCTAGCGTAGAAGCCAAAAACAAAGAGCGTGATGCTCTGGCTCGCGCAATGGAAGAGTTCCTCGCCCGGGGCGGCAAGGTTCAGGAAGTGGAAGCCAACGTGGTCGCCGATCCTCCCAAGAAGCCTGACAACAAATACGGTAGCCGCCCTATTTAAGGGATCCGGATGCCGCATTGAGAAAAGCCCGCTGTCGCTGCGGGCTTTTTTTTGCGTCTTGTCCCGTTGGAGCGAGGCTTGCCCGCGAAGAACGATAACGCGGTGTACCTGCGTTACCGAGGCGTCCGATTCGCGGGCAAGCCTCGCGCCTACAGAATCACGTCCAGCGCCGCAACACATCCGGCAACTGCGTCAGGCTGCTGATTTCGGCATCCGGGGAACGTTCGGCTTCCCAGGGTTTGCCCTGCGGGTTGTACCAGACGGCGCGCATGCCGGCTTGCTGGGCGCCTGCAATGTCATCGCCGGGGTGATCGCCGATATGCACGGCGTGCGCCGGATCAGCATTGCCGCGTTTGAGTGCTTCCAGAAACGGCGCAGGATCAGGCTTGCCGATGCCCAGGTCCTCGGCACACAGCGCAAAGGCGAAATAATCCGCCAGTCCCAGTCGGCGTACATCGGCGTTGCCATTGGTGATCACGCCCAGGGTGAACGTCTTGGCGAGAATCTCCAGCATTGGCTGCACCTCAGGGAATATCTGCACCTGATGCCGACCATGCAGGAATACCTCGAAGCTCTGGTCAGCCAGATCCTGCGCCACGTCGTGGGCGTAGCCCGCATCCTCCAGCGCCTGAAACAACACCCGACGCCGCAAGGCGCTGATGCGGTGCTTGAGCGTTGGATCGGCTTCCAGCAGGCGGGTGCGAATCGCCCACAAATGCTCGACGGGTACCGGGCCCAGTTTTGGTGCATTGGCGGCCAGCCAGTCGCGCAGCGTGGCCTCGGCGCCGACGATGGCCGGGGCGGTGTCCCACAGCGTGTCGTCGAGATCGAAGGTGATCAGCTTAATCATGGTCAGAACCTTTGCGTTTGGCCCGTGGATGGGCGCTGTCGTACACCGTCGCCAGATGCTGGAAATCCAGGTGCGTATAGATCTGCGTGGTTTTGATGTCGGCGTGGCCGAGCAGTTCTTGCACGGCGCGCAGATCCTGAGATGACTCCAGCAGATGACTGGCAAAGGAGTGCCGTAGCATGTGCGGGTGCAGGTTCTGCCCCAGTTCGCGCTCACCCACCAGCTTGACCCGCTTCTGAATCGCTCGCGGCCCCAGACGGCGGCCTTGCTGGCTGATGAAGACGGCGTCGTCCTCGGGGTTGGCCAGGGCGCGCAGGGCAATCCAGGCGTGCAGCGCCTCGCGAGCCTTTCTGCCCACCGGCAGGACGCGGGTCTTGCTGCCTTTGCCGAGCACCTGCACCAGGCCTTCGCTGAGGTCCAGCTGCTCCATGTTCAAGCCGGTCAGCTCTGACAAGCGCAGGCCCGAAGAATAGAACAGCTCCAGAATCGCCTGATCGCGGTGGGCGAGGAAGTCGTCTTCAATTGCGCCATCGAGCAATTGCAGGGCGCGGTCGGTGTCCAGCGTCTTGGGCAGGCGGCGTTCACCTTTGGGCGGCGACAGGCCATTGGCCGGGTCGTGCTCACAGATGCCTTCGCGATTGAGATAATGGTAAAGCCCGCGCACCGCCGACAACAGCCGGGAAAGACTGCGCGACGATTGGCCTTGCTGATGCTGCCGGGCGATCAGGCTGCGCAGGTGCTGGATGTCCAGCGCCGCCCAGCTGGCGATTTTTTCTTTGGCGCAGAAGGCGAGGACTTTGTTCAGGTCCCGCCGATAGGCTTCGAGGGTATGAGGCGACACTTGGCGCTCACTGCGCAGGTGAGTGCAGTAAGCGTCCAGCTGTCGTTCCATCAGCGGACCGAGCGCAGCGCGTTGGTGAAGCGCGGCAGCAAACGTCCCAGTACGTCGGCGATGTAGTTGAGGAACAGGGTGCCGACCGAGCTTTTGTAATGCTGCGGATCGCGGCTGCCAATGGCCAGCACGCCATGCAGGCCCAGATGATTCAAGGTGACGATGGCGGTTGAGCCGACTTCCTTGCTCTGTTCAGCGCCGAACAGAAACGCCAGCTCGTGTTCGCGCAACGCGCCGCACACGGTTTTCTCGCCGATCAGGCCACCGATGGCTTTCTGCGCCTCGGCCGTGGTGACCCAGCGGCCGACCGGCATGGCGTTGTCGCTGAACAGGATCAGGCTGACGAAGGGCACCTGGAATTCCTGGCGCAGGCTGTCTTCCACGGCAATCACGATTTCTTCGAGGCTGGTGGCGTCCATCAAGGCGAGGTTCAGGCGGCGGGTCTTGTCGAACAGCCGGTCGTTGTCGCGGGCAACATCCATCAGCTGCGACAGGCGATGGCGCATCTCGATATTGCGCTCGCGCAGCAGCTTGAGCTGGCGCTCCACCAGCGACACGGTATCGCCGCGCTGATGCGGGATACGCATCGACACTAGCAGTTCGTCGTGCTCGGCGAAGAAATCCGGATGGTCGAGCAGGAAAGCGATGATCGCCTCTGCTTCAGTGTTTGGCGCAGCGTTATCGGCAGGCGATTCGCTGGGCGTGTCGGTTGAAGTCTGAGGCTTGTCGGTCATCGCATTTGCTCACTTATAGACGAACTTGGCCTTCATAAACCCGAACAGCGGGGCCGGTCATCATGACCGGATGACCTGGGCCGGCCCATTCGATGGACAAGCGGCCACCCGGCAGGTCGATCAATAGCGGCGAATCCATCCAGCCCTGGCTGATGGCTGCAACGGCTGCGGCGCAGGCACCGGTGCCACATGCCTGGGTTTCCCCGGCACCACGTTCCCAGACCCGCAACTGTGCGCGCTGACGATCCACAACGTACAGAAAGCCGACGTTCACTCGCGCCGGAAAGCGCGGGTGATGCTCGATTTTCGGCCCAAGTGTGTGCACCGGGGCATTGTTGATGTCATTGACGCGCAGCACCGCGTGGGGATTGCCCATCGACACCGCAGCCAGCTCGACGGTTTGACCGTCCACATCGAGGCTGTAGCTCAAGGCCTGTTCCACGGCCTGAAACGGAATTTCTTCCGGGATCAGGCGCGGCGGGCCCATGTCGACGCTGATCTGGCCATCGTTGCGGATGTCCAGTTCGATAATCCCGCTTTTGGTCTCGACCTTGATCTGCCGTTTGGCGGTCAGGCGTTTATCCAGCACGAAACGGGCGAAGCAGCGCGCACCGTTGCCGCACTGCTCGACCTCGGAACCATCGGAGTTGAAGATCCGGTAACGGAAATCCACATCCGGATTGGTCGGGGTTTCCACCAGCAACAGCTGATCGAAGCCCACGCCGGTATGCCGGTCGCCCCATTGCTTGGCGTGCTTGGGCAAAATATGCGCGTGCTGACTCACAAGGTCCAGAACCATGAAGTCGTTGCCCAGGCCGTGCATCTTGGTAAAACGCAGCAGCATGGGTTACTCCGGCAGCAGGCTTTCGCCGGCAAACAGCTCGGCCACGGTTTCCCGACGGCGTACTTCGAAAGCTTGCGCGCCATCGACCAGCACTTCAGCGGTGCGGCCACGGGTGTTGTAGTTCGAGCTCATCACAAAACCGTAAGCGCCTGCCGAATGCACGGCAAGCAGATCGCCTTCAGCCAGGGCCAGCTCGCGGCCTTTGGCCAGGAAATCACCGGTTTCGCAGATCGGGCCGACAATGTCGTAAGTGCGCGGCGCAGTATCGCGGGGGCGAACCGCCGTGACGTCCATCCAGGCCTGATACAGCGCCGGGCGGATCAGGTCGTTCATCGCCGCGTCGACGATGGCGAAATCCTTGTGCTCGGTGTGCTTGAGGTACTCGACCTGGGTCAGCAGCACGCCCGCGTTGGCGACGATGAAACGACCGGGTTCGAAGACCAGTGCCAGGTCACGACCGTCCAGGCGTTCGCGCACAGCCTTGATGTAGTCCGACGCCAGCGGCGGCTCTTCGTCGCGATAACGCACGCCGAGCCCGCCACCCAGATCGATATGACGCAAATGGATGCCGCAATCACCGAGGCGATCAACCAGCGCGAGCAGGCGATCCAGCGCATCGATGAAAGGCTCCAGCGTGGTCAGTTGCGAACCGATATGGCAATCGACGCCGACCACTTCCAGATTCGGCAGCTGTGCGGCGCGGATGTACACGTCTTCGGCGTCCGCGATGGCGATGCCGAACTTGTTCTCTTTCAGACCGGTGGAAATGTACGGATGCGTGCCCGCATCGACGTCCGGATTGACCCGCAGGGAAATCGGCGCGCGAACATTCAGTTCAGCGGCTACGATTTGCAGACGCTCCAGCTCGTCAGTGGACTCGACATTGAAGCAATGCACGCCGACTTCCAGGGCGCGCCGCATGTCATCGCGGGTCTTGCCGACGCCGGAAAACACGATTTTGTCGGCCTGGCCGCCAGCGGCCAGCACACGTTCCAGCTCGCCACGGGACACAATGTCGAAACCGGCGCCCATACGCGCCAGGACATTGAGCACGCCCAGGTTGGAGTTGGCTTTGACGGCGAAACACACCAGGTGCGGCATGCCGCTCAGCGCGTCGGCAAAGGCGCGATATTGCGCTTCTATATGCGCACGGGAATAGACGTAGGTCGGCGTGCCGAAACGTTCGGCAATGGCAGACAACGCTACTCCCTCCGCGAACAGCTCACCGTCGCGGTAGTTGAAGGCGTCCATGTAATTCCCTTAAAGATGCTTATGCGATTGCGACTTGGCTTGTTCGTCTGGAGATTTGGTGTCGTCAGGCAGATAAAGCGGGCCTTTTTGACCACAGGCGGCAACAAGACAGGCGACCGCGACAAGCGCAGCAAGCGAAGAGATCAGGCGCTTCATGGCGAAATCCTTTGTAAAAGCATTAATTGCGCCCGAGTATACCGGCCACCCAGCGCCTTGCCTACGTGGCCGGCTTCCCGTCCGGCGGGGGTTTGACGCGGTTGGGCCATGTTTGGGCCTGGCGAGCGGAATATTGGCGTCTACCATGCTCGTTGAGCGGGTAAGCTTTGCATTTACGTTTAAGCGACCGTATCTTGCGTCGCTGCGCCGTCAGTAGACACTTTTCGAGGTTCACGTAATGAGTTTGACCGAAGCCCGTTTTCACGATCTGGTCGATGCCACCCAGCAATCGCTGGAAGATATTTTCGACGAGAGTGGTCTGGACGTTGATCTGGAAAACTCCGCTGGCGTGCTGACCGTCAAATTCGAAAACGGCAGCCAACTGATTTTCAGTCGCCAGGAACCGTTGCGTCAGCTGTGGCTGGCTGCGCGTTCCGGCGGTTTCCACTTCGACTACGACGAAGAAGAAAAGCGTTGGGTTTGTGACTCCAGCGACGAGCTGTTGAGCGAAATGCTGGGGCGCATCACCCTTGAGCAGGCGAGCGTCGAGCTCGACTTCGACGAGATCTGATTGTGACTGATACGGCTACAACCGCGCCGGTGCGTGCGCCGAAACCCTTGTTCAGCAACATCAGCCCGGCTGTGGCTTCGCCGTGCATCAGCCTGTGCCGCCTGGACGAGCAGAAAGTCTGCCTGGGTTGTTTTCGCCACGTCGAAGACATCCGCGAATGGCGCTCTGCCGACGATGAACGTCGTCGGCAAATTTGCGCCGGCGCCCAGGCGCGTCGGGCATTGTCTGACGCAAATCAAACCGCCGAAGGCTAAGACCGGTCTGACCCGCCCGTCAGGTTGTGTATTTGTCCGTCTGTGTTAGTGTCCAGACATGCTTCATTCATCGAAGCTCGTCCTGAAACCCCGCCGAATTCGGTGGGGTTTTGTTTTATGTCGCGCAGAAATAAGGAGTCTGCCTCCATGAGCACTTCACCTTCCATTATTCTCACCAAACTCGACGTGCAGCGCCTTGAGCAATTGATCGCTAGCCTGGACGAAGACACGCCCGGCGTCGAAGCGCTGCAAGCCGAACTGGATCGCGCCGACGAAGTGGTTGACCACCATAAAGTACCTGCCGGTGTCGTGACCATGAATTCGCGCGTGCACTGCCGCGAAGAAGTCAGTGGCAAGGATTACCACCTGAAACTGGTCTACCCGAAGGACGCAAGCGCCGAGGGCACTGTTTCCGTGCTCGCCCCGATTGGCACTGCTTTGCTGGGCCTGAAAGTCGGCCAGCACATCGACTGGCCTGCGCCGGGCGGCAAAACCCTGAAGCTCACGTTGCTGGCAGTGGAATATCAGCCGGAAGCGGCGGGCGAGTACGACCAGTAACATCGCCTCGGTAGGAGGGGACTTGTCCCCGAAGCCGTCATCTCGGGTCTACAGCTTCAGGGATGTACCGGCCTCTTCGCAGGCAAGCCTCGCTCCTACAGGCCGAGGCTTAATCCGCAAATCGCGAATCGATCAAACCCACCCATCATTCTTCTTGCGGCCACGGGTTAGCGCGGGAATGATGAGACCGACCAGTAATCCGGCGCCGGCGATGCTGCCGCCGTAAACCATATAGCGCATCAGCACCTGTTTGTTTTCGTCGCCCAGCTTGGCTTGGGTGCTGCGCAGTTCCGACTGGCTATCGACCAGTTGCGCGTTGAGGTCCTTGGTACGGGCTTCGAGTTCGTCGATCAGTTTCTTGCGGGTGTCCAGCGTCTCCTGCATGCCCTGCACGCGGGTTTTCCAGGTGTCGTCGATGTTCTTCAATTGGCCGGTCAAATCCGCGACTTGCTGGGACAGTTCCGGCAAGCGCTCACTTGGGCTAGGCATGCTCTGCAAGTCGCTGCTTGGAATCCATACACTGCCGCCGCCTTCGCTGCGAACCTGGCTGTAGTCGCCTTGCGTGTTGAGCAATTCGACTTTCTGTCCGGATTTCAGGGTGCCGACAATCCGGTAGCCATCGGTTGGGCCGCTGCGCACAAAGGTGTTGAGGCTGTCGCTGACCCAGCGTTCATTGGGTTTGGTTTCTGCGGCGTGGGCTGTAGCGCTGATGGCAAGCAAGCCGCCCAGCACGCTGGCACCAATGGCGCGGCGTGGCTGAGTCAGCAGTTGTGGAATTCGGGAGAGGAGCGCAGCAAGGTGACGAGACATAGACATTGTTATCTTCGATGAAAGGAAAAGATAAAGGCGCCGATGCACGGGCCGGTAAAGATGGGGCAACGATTGCCATGCATATCGCTGCTACTACTGCGGAGTTTGGCGACGGGCTGACGAAAACACGGCCCGTTTGGGTTCTACGTCCGACACGCCATCCGTTTTATCCCCAAGTCACAGACCATGAGAATGGTTTCAGGTTCATTACTGGATACGAGGCGTGTAGGAATTCGGACTTGCGGTAGGAGGAAATGAATCCCAACGAATATCCCGGCCCGCCATTGCAGCGGGCCGGGTTTATTTACCGAATCAGCTATTAGGCAGCAAGCGGCACGTAATGCTCTTGATGTAGCGTGTTTCGGCGATGGCCGGGTGGACCGGGTGATCCGGGCCCTGGCTGCCGCGTTCCAGCAGCTGGATGTTGCGATCCAGATGGCGGGCGCTGGTCAGCAGGATGTTTTGCAGGTCATCTTCCGGCAGGTGCATCGAGCACGAAGCGCTGATCAGGATGCCGTCCTTGCTGAGCAAACGCATGGCTTGCTCGTTCAGGCGGCGATAAGCGCCTTCGCCGTTCTTCATGTCTTTCTTGCGTTTGATGAACGCCGGAGGGTCAGTGATGATCACGTCGAAACGTTCTTCGCCGGCCTTCAGCTCTTTCAGCGCTTCAAACACATCGCCTTCGATGCAGGTCATTTTTTCCGCGAAACCGTTCAACGCGGCGTTACGTTCCACGCCGTCCAGGGCGAACGACGATGCGTCCACACAAGTCACGTCGGTCGCGCCGAATGCGGCCGCCTGAATGCCCCAGCCGCCGATGTAGCTGTACAAGTCCAGAACGCGTTTGCCTTTGACGTACGGGGCGATGCGCGCGCGGTTCATGCGGTGGTCGTAGAACCAGCCGGTTTTCTGTCCGGCCATGACCGGCGCTTCGAATTTCACGCCGTTCTCTTCCAGCGCGACCCATTCCGGCACCAGGCCAAATACCGTCTCGACATAACGATTCAGGCCTTCGGCGTCGCGGGCGGCCGAGTCATTCTTGAACAGGATGCCGCTTGGCTTGAGCACTTGCACCAGCGCAGCAATGACGTCGTCCTTGAGGTTTTCCATGGTGGCCGAAGCCAGCTGGACCACCAGAATGTCGCCGAAACGATCAACCACCAGACCCGGCAGCAGGTCCGAGTCACCGAAAACCAGGCGATAGAACGGCTTGTCGAACAGCCGGTCACGCAGCGACAACGCGACGTTGATGCGATGCACCAGCAGCGATTTGTCCAACGGCAACTTGATGTCGCGGGAAACCAGACGTGCGCAGATCAGGTTGTTGGGGCTCATGGCCACGATGCCCAGCGGTTTGCCGCCAGCGGCTTCCAGCAGAGCTTGATCGCCTGCGGCAAAGCCGTGCAGCGGGGTCGCGGCTACGTCGATTTCGTTGCTGTAGACCCACAGGTGACCGGCGCGCAGGCGACGGTCGGCGTTGGCTTTGAGGCGCAAGCTAGGCAGGGACATGACGTCGCTCCGGAAAAAAGAGCGGGATTATAGCGCGTCAGGCCGTTCTGGGGCCCGGATCACGGTAATTAACCGGCTAGCGGTAATTCGGCCTTCGACGCTCACGTTTTGTAACTCATGAAATTTCTTTCACGCGGCGCGAAATTCAGACGCATTTAGTCATTGAATTGAATGCGTTGGCCGGGGAGTGCCCGCGCGCGTGTGCATTCTTGACGCTTCCAATCTGTAACGCTTATGAATCAGTGGTTATGGCATTGGCGACCCAGGGGGTAGAATCCAGCTCTGCCCCCGAGTGTGTACCTATGTCCCAAGAGCTAACCCCCGAGCAAATCCAGCAGGCCTTGCAAGGCATCAGCGTGCCGCCGCAGCCGCAAATCATGGTGGATTTGCAAATGGAACAGTACATGCCGGACCCGGATCTGGGCGTGATCTCCCGCCTGATCTCCCAGGATCCCGGTTTGTCCGGGGCGCTCCTGAAAATCGTCAATTCGCCGCATTACGGGCTGACCGTCAAGATTGCCTCCATCCAGCGCGCCGTGAATCTGCTGGGCAGCCGCACCGTCATCAATCTGATCAACGCCCTGTCGATCAGGGGTGAGATGACTGACGAAACCATCGTGACCCTGAACCGCTTCTGGGATTCGGCGCAAGACGTGGCCAATACCAGCATGACGCTGGCCAAGCGCATCGGCTCGCAAACCGTTGACGAAGCGTACGCGCTGGGCCTGTTTCACGATTGTGGTATTCCGCTGATGCTCAAGCGTTTCCCCAACTATATGGATGTGCTTGAGCAAGGCTATGCCAACGCCAGCCCGACCATGCGCGTGGTGGACACTGAAAACGAGGCGTTGAATACCAACCATGCCGTGGTGGGTTATTTCACCGCCAAGTCCTGGCGTTTGCCGGAGCATGTCAGCAACGCGATTGCCAACCATCACAACGCGCTGGCGATTTTCGAGGACGATTCCGGGCGTAATGCGCCGTTGAAGAACCTGCTGGCGGTATTGAAGATGGCCGAGCACATTTGCGCGTCCCATCGGGTGCTGGGCAATCAGAGCGAAGATCACGAATGGAATGCGATTGGGCATCTGATTCTGGATTACGTCGGCCTGTCCGATTACGATTTCGAAAACCTCAAAGAAAGCATTCGCGAACTGGCCGCACACTGACGTTGCGCTGACGGCCTTTCACCCGCGCTCCACCGAGTTGCCCATGCCTGAATTACCTGAAGTCGAAACCACCCGCCGAGGCATTGCGCCTCATCTGGAAGGTCAGCGGGTCAGCCGCGTCATCGTCCGTGATCGACGCCTGCGCTGGCCGATCCCGGAAGACCTCGACGTGCGCCTGTCGGGTCAGAAAATCGTGCTGGTCGAGCGCCGCGCCAAATACCTGCTGATTCAGGCCGAAGTCGGCACCTTGATCAGCCATTTGGGCATGTCGGGCAATTTGCGTCTGGTTGAGGTCGGCTTGCCCGCGCTCAAGCATGAGCACGTCGATATCGAGCTGGAATCCGGGCTGGCCCTGCGCTACACCGATCCGCGCCGTTTCGGGGCGATGCTCTGGAGCCTTGATCCGCTCAACCACGAACTGTTGATACGGCTTGGGCCGGAACCGCTGACCGATCTGTTTGACGGCCAGCGCCTGTTTGATCGCTCTCGTGGCAAGTCCATCGCCGTGAAGCCGTTCATCATGGACAACGCCGTAGTCGTGGGCGTCGGCAATATTTACGCGACGGAAGCGTTGTTCGCTGCGGGTATCGATCCGCGCCGGGAGGCCAAGAGCATTTCCAGGGCGCGCTATCTGGTGCTCGCCCTGGAAATCAAACGCATCCTGGCCCATGCCATCGAGCGCGGCGGCACGACATTGCGCGACTTCACTGGCGGCGACGGCAAGCCGGGTTACTTCCAGCAGGAACTGTTCGCGTATGGTCGCGGCGACCAGCCGTGCAAGGTCTGCGGCACAACCCTGCGGGAGATCAAGCTGGGGCAGCGGGCGAGTGTGTATTGTCCGAAGTGCCAGAGATGATCTGAGTACCTGAACCGCCTACACGGGATCTGTAGGACCGGCTTTAGCCGGGAGAGCGAAGGGCCTGAAGACGCAAATACGCCAGCTGTGCGGGCCTCCTCCCGGCTAAAGCCGGTCCTACGGTATCCATTTCAAATCAACACGTGCGGCCCTTGCTTAAGCCCCATCGCTGTTTATAGTGAACAGCATCCCCATCCGCTGCGCCTGAAGGACCATGCCATGAAGCCGTTTCGTATTCTTGCCGCCACGCTGACGCTGCTCTTCGGATTGCAGGCGATGCCGGCGTTGGCGCAGCCGCCCGCTCAGGGCAGCGGCGATCCGGTCTACAGCATCCAGAATCCCCCGGCCTTCGCCATGATCGGCGATCTGCTGATCGCCCGGCCCTTGTTGATCGTCGCGACCGTCGTGGGCGCCGGGTTATTTGTGGTCGCGCTGCCGTTCACGGCAATGGGCGGCGGCATTGGCGATACGGGCAAAGCATTGGTCGTCGATCCAGGCAAAGCCGCGTTCGTGCGCTGCCTGGGCTGCACCGGCGACGGCTACAACAAGCGCGAATAACCGGTAAATCAGGGCGAAACTTCCCAGACCTTCGGATCGAACTGCTGCGAGACCCCCAGACCGCGAGGATCACTCGCGGCTTCGACCTTACCGCTGTCCTTGTGCCAGAACACCACCTGTTGATTGCCGTAGACATGCTTGATGTCCTTGAGCGTGTAGCCGCGCGCCTGCAGATCAATCATTTCCCCGGTGCTGAACGCGCCCGGTTCGTGTTCGATGACGTCGGGCAGATACTGATGGTGATAACGCGGCACGGCGGGCCAGGTCGCAATGGGTTGGCCGTCCAGATATTGCAGCATCGACAGCAACACCATGCTCGGGATGCGGCTGCCGCCAGGGGTGCCGAAAGCGGTGAACTCAGTCGGACTTTCAATAAAGCTCGGGCTCATGCTCGACAGCGGCCGCTTGCCTGCGGCAATGGAGTTGGCCTGGCTTCCCGCCAGACCATAAGCATTGATGCCTTGCGGGTCGGCGGCAAAATCGTCCATCTCATCGTTCAATACCACGCCGGTGCCCGGCGCCGTAAAGGCCGCACCAAATGGCAGGTTCACCGACAGCGTGGCAGCCACCGCGTTGCCCTCGCGGTCCAGCGTCGCAAAGTGCGTCGTATGTTCACCCTCTCGCCACTGCGGCGACGGCGGCAGGCTGCTGCTGGACGTGGCATCGCGCGGGGAGATGCCGCTGGCCAGTTGCGTCAGGTATTCGCGGTCCAGCAAATGGCTGATGGGATTGGCGACAAAATCCGGATCGCCGAGCAAGCCCCGATCACGATAAGCGCGGCGCAGCACTTCCACCACGTAATGGGCACGCTGCACTTTGTCGGCGTCGCGCCACGGCAATTGGCCGAGCATCGTCAAGCTCTGGGCCAGGGCAATGCCGCCCGCCGAAGGTGGCGGGGCGCTGATCAGCTCGCGCTTATCGTCCAGCTTGAAGCGCAGCGGTTCGCGAGTCGCAACCCGGTAGCGGTCCATGTCGTCCAGGCACCAGATCCCGCCTGCCGCGCGCACGCCGTTGATCAGCGATTGCGCGGTCAATCCGTTATAGAAGCCTTCGCGACCACGATCGGCCAGGCGGTTCAGCGTCGCGCCCAGCTCCGGCTGCTTGATGATTTCACCCAGGGCTGGCACTTCACCGCGACGAAGGAACAGTCGCGCGCTTTCCGGATCGTCGCGCAGGGCAGACAGACGTGCGGTGGCGCGCTGGCGATAGATCGAGTCGACGGCGAAACCTTTAAAGGCCAGGCGAACGGCGGGCGCCATGGAGATGCTCAGCGGCAGCTTGCCGTAACGTTCGGCCAGTTCAACCAATGCTGCGGGCAAACCGGGTATCGCTGCGGCCAGCGGGCCATTGAGCGACAAAGAGGGCTGCACTTTGCCGTCACGGCGATACAGATCGTAGGTGGCCTTCAGTGGCGCCTTTTCCCGTGCATCGAGAAAGATATAGCGAGGCTGTTCGCCACTCTGGCGCAGCAGGAAAAAACCGCCGCCGCCCAAGCCTGACCCGTAGGGTTCAACCACCGCCAATGCCGCACTGACGGCCACGGCCGCGTCGAAGGCATTGCCACCGGCTACCATGATTTCCCGACCAGCGGCGGTGGCTTCAGGGTGTGGGCTGGCAATGGCGGCGTGTTGTGCAGAGCGAGTTGAATCAGCGGCAAGGGCAAATTGTGCGGTAAGCAGACACAGCGCGACCAGGGCGCTCGACAAATAGTGCTGCAATTGTTGCGTTCGAATCATTCGGCTCTCGCTTTTGGTCGACAGGCTGAACAGCCCGGTTTCGGCGAGAACTCGTATGCCGGTACTACACCTTGCTGGTCAGGATCAGGTATTTGGCCATCAGCTCATCCTTGCTCTCGACGTGGGTCTCATCCAGCGGGATGCAGTCCACGGGGCAGACTTGCTGACACTGCGGCTCGTCGTAATGGCCAACGCATTCGGTACACAGGCTCGGATTGATCACGTAGATCTCTTCGCCTTGAGAAATCGCCTCGTTCGGGCACTCGGGTTCGCAAACGTCGCAATTGATGCAATCGTCAGTGATGATCAGGGACATGAAGCACTCCTGCCACGGACAGCGCCGGGGCATATGAAATCTAATGCGGCGAATTGTGCCGCATTAGTAGATTCGATGCACCTGGCGTTGCCGATAAGGAGCTTAGCGCTTGAAACGTTCGGTAAGCGCCTGGGCGACAGCCGGATGCACAAATTTGGTGATATCCCCGCCCAAAGCCGCAATTTCGCGGACCAATGTGGACGATATGAACGAATAACGCTCCGACGGCGTAAGAAACAGGCTTTCCACCTCCGGCGCCAGTTGGCGGTTCATGTTCGCCAGCTGAAACTCGTACTCGAAGTCGGAAACTGCCCGCAGTCCACGTAGGAAAATATTCGCGTTCTGTTCCTTGGCGAAGTGGGCGAGCAACGTTGAAAAGCCCACCACCTCGACATTCGGCAGGTGTCTGGTGACCTCGCGGGCCAGCTCCACTCGCTGTTCCAGAGGGAAAAGCGGGTTTTTCTTCGGGCTGGCGGCCACGGCAATGACTACTTGGTCGAACAGGCGCGAGGCGCGTTCGACCAGATCGCCATGGCCCTTGGTAATCGGGTCGAAGGTGCCTGGATACAACACTCGGTTCATCGCGTCGTCCTGGTCGGAGTCCTTGGGGAATCGGATGGTAGCGCAGCAATCCCCATGGGCCAAGTCGGCGTGACAGAGGCAAAGGTCGTATTGCCCTTGAAAAGGTGACGTTGCGCGATGATCAGATGACCCATTGGAGCGAGGCTTGCCCGCGAACCCACCGTAGGCGCGACTGTAGGAGCGAGAACATCAAATGCCCTCCCGGCTAAAGCCGGTCCTACAGCTGGGTTGGCGTGCCCCGGCACTCATCGTATAAACAACCGATACACCAAGCGTTGAATGGCTTTGCCGTAAGGCGGATAAATCAGCCGGGCGGCGTTGAAACGTTGTTTGATGAACACGCCTTTGGCCTTGCTGAAGGTCAGGAACCCTTCGCGACCATGATAATGGCCCATGCCGGAAGGGCCGACGCCGCCGAAAGGCAAGTCGTCCTGGGCGACATGCAGCAGCGTATCGTTCAGGCATACGCCGCCGGAATGGGTGTGTTCCAGGACGCGCTGTTGTTCGGCCTTGTTGTAGCCGAAGTAATACAAAGCCAGCGGACGAGGGCGCTGGTTGATGTAGGCAAATGCCTGATCGATGCGGCTGTACGGGATGATCGGCAGCAATGGGCCGAAGATTTCATCCTGCATGACCAGCATGTCGTCGCTGACATCGAGCAACAGGCTGAACGGCATGCGCCGATCCTGACCCTGATCGTACAGCGCAATGACCCTGGCGCCTTTGCGGCTGGCGTCTTCGAGGTAGCCGTTAAGGCGCGTCAGTTGTCGCTGATTGATAATTGCCGTGTAGTCCGGGTTGTCCGTCAGCGTCGGATAAAACCCGCGCACGGCTTGCCGGTAAGCTTCAACGAAACCCTCGACGCGATCCTCTGGCACCAGCACGTAATCCGGCGCGACGCAGGTTTGCCCGGCGTTAAGGGTCTTGCCAAAGGCGATCCGTTCGGCGGCGTCCTTGAGTGGCACATCAGCGGAGACGATAGCTGGCGACTTGCCGCCCAGTTCCAGCGTCACCGGCGTCAGATTTTCAGCCGCAGCGCGCATCACCTGTCTGCCGATACTGGTAGAACCGGTGAACAGCAAGTGATCGAACGCCAGCCGGGAAAACTCGATGCCGACCTCGGCCTCGCCCAGCACCACCGCGACCAGATCTTCGGGGAATACCTGCGCAAACAGCCGCTTGAGCAGTTCCCCGGTCGCGGGCGTGGACTCGCTGAGCTTGAGCATTACCCGATTGCCAGCCGCCAGCGCGCCGATCATGGGCCCCACCGCAAGAAACAGCGGGTAATTCCACGGCACGATCACCCCAACCACGCCCAGCGGCTGATACACGACTTTCGCCGACGCCGGTTGAAAAGCAATGCCGACCTTGCGCCGCGCCGGTTTCATCCATTTCGTCAGATTCTTGCGCGCGTCATCGATGCCCATCAGGCAAGGCATCAATTCGGCGAGCAGGGTTTCATCGGCGCTGCGATGGCTGAAATCGCTGCTGATCGCCGCAATCAGCGCTTGCCGCTCGGCGCTGAGCAGGTCGCGCAGATTGCTGAGCCATTGTCGGCGCTGGCCCGCAGTGGGCATGGGATTGGCGGCGAACGCCTTGCGCTGCAGCGCGAGTACCCGATCCAGTTCGTTGAACGGTTGCTGCGTGGTGTGCATCCCGGCGGGTTCGGCAAACATGTGCGATTTCCTTGATCGACCTTGTGCTGCGGTTTTAGAGTGGTTGCTCTACAAAGTCAATTTGTCCATCGCGCCAAAACTCATCAGCCCTGCGAGGCAGCGATCTGGTAACACTTGCGTTAACATCCGTCTCATTCCAATAACACCCGAGCGACCGAGCTGAGCATGGCCCCACGCATCAAGACCCGTGAACGCATCGTGCAGAACAGCCTTGAGCTGTTCAATCTGCAGGGCGAGCGCAGTGTGAGCACCAATCACATCGCTGCGCACATGGAGATTTCGCCGGGCAATCTGTACTACCACTTCCCCAACAAGCAGGCGATCATCGCCGAGCTGTTCAGCGAATACGAAACCCTGGTGAACACCTTTCTGCGGCCACCCGGCGGGCGGTTGCCGACGGTCGAAGACAAGCGTTATTACCTGCTGGAAATACTCGACGGCATGTGGCGCTATCGTTTCCTGCATCGCGATCTGGAGCACTTGCTCGATACCGATCCGGAGCTTGCCGACCGCTACCGGCGTTTTTCCCAGCATTGCTTGATCCAGGCCATGGCTATTTATGGCGGTTTTGTCGAGGCTGGCATTCTGGAGATGGACAAGGTCCAGATCGAGTCGTTGACGCTCAACACCTGGATCATCCTGACGTCCTGGGTGCGCTTTCTCTGCACCACCCGGGAGAACAGCAGTCATTTGAGTGAAAACGCCATGCGGCGCGGGGTTTACCAGGTGTTGATGCTGGAGCTTGGCTATGTCACCGCTCAGGCCCGGGATGAGGTGAGCGCCCTGTGTTCGGAGTTCTATGTGCCGCTGCACGAGGCGTTGGCACACCAGGTTTGATTCAAGGCTTTGCAGGTTTCGATCAAATAATGAACAATTTAAGGAGCCAGACATGTCTATCGCGCAACTGATCAGCCCACTTCAACTGGCCGAGCGCCAGGAGCAAGGCGGGCTGGTGATTCTCGATTGCCGTTTCGCCCTCGAAGATCCGGAATACGGGCAGCGCAGCTATGCCGAAGGGCACATTGCCGGCGCCTGTTTTGCAGATCTGGAGCGCGACCTCAGCGGGCCGGTCAGCAAAGGCAAGACCGGACGCCATCCGCTGCCGAATCCGCAAACGCTGGTGCAGCGTTTGCAGGTTCTGGGCGTCAACGCAGACAGCGATGTCGTGCTTTACGACGATGGTCCGGGTGCATTTGCGGCCCGCGCCTGGTGGCTGCTGGCCTGGTTGGGCAAGCGTGATGGCGTGTTCATTCTCGATGGTGGCCTGAAAGCCTGGCATGCGGCGGGCTTGCCGCTGAGTCTTGATGCGCCGGACAAGAAAGTCGGTCATTTCAACGGGCAGCCAGACAAGTCGTTGCTGATCGACGCCGAGCACCTGCAGAAGCGATTGGGCAATCCGGACATGACCTTGATCGATGCCCGCGCCGAGGCGCGTTTCCGGGGTGAAGTCGAACCCATCGACCCGGTTGCCGGACATATTCCCGGCGCGCAGTGTGCGGCTTTCAACGAAAACCTCGGGCCGGACGGACGCTTTTTGAGTCCCGATCAACTCCAGCAGCGCTTCGCCGCCAAGCTGCAAGGTCGCGCGCCTGAGAAGCTCGTCGCCTATTGCGGCTCGGGCGTAACCGCCTGCCATAACCTGTTCGCGCTGTGCCTGGCCGGCTATCCGCTGGGAAAACTGTACGCCGGGTCGTGGAGCGAGTGGATTACCGATCCAGCGCGGGAAGTGGCGACTGGCGCCGCCTGAAACATCGGATCTGCAGGACCGGCTTTAGCCGGGAGGGCGAGAGGTCTGAGGGCGTAATTGCTGCGATTGGACGGGCTTGCTCCCGGCTGAAGCCGGTCCTGCGGTATGTAGTGCCCCGCAAATAATCCGGGGTTGATTAAATCTGCCCCAACACCCAGCGCAGCAGAAAAAACACCAGCAGCCCGCCGCCAATGGTCGCCAGCAGATTGCGGCTCAGCGCGGCGATGGCAATGGAGGCCAATCCAGCCAGCAGATACGCGTTATCCAGGCTCAGCTGCCAATGCGTGCCGTCGGGCAGCAACATGCCGGGCACGACAATCGCGGTCAGGACAGCGGTCGGCACGTAATGCAGGCCTTGGCGCACCACGGGCGGGAAGCGCAGATTCGGCCAGGCGAACAGGCTGTAGCGCATCAGAAACGTGATTGCCGCCATGGACAGGATCAGCCACCAGTAACTCATGAGTGAACCTCCTTCGTCGTACTTTCCGAGTCGGCCGTTGCGCGCCGCCGCTCCAGAATCACGCCCACCGCAATGCCGCTGAACGCTGCCGCCATCAGCCCGAGCTTGTAGGGCCAGGCATAAGTCATCAGGGCCACCGCTCCAGCGGCGAGCGCGGCGGCGATTTGCGGTTGGTTGCGCAATAACGGCACGACAATGCCGATGAAGGTGGCAAGCATGGCGAATTCCAGTCCCCAACTGGCCATGTCCGGCACAGCCTGCCCGAACAATACGCCGACCAGCGAACTGAGCACCCAACTGGCATACAGCGCGCTGGCCACGCCCAGCCAATACCAATGCGCCAGCGGCGTGCGGCCGTGGACGAGGTAAAAGCGTTGCACCACGGCAAAGGTTTCATCGGTGAGCCAGAACGCCAGCAACAGCCGCCAGCGTTGCGGCAATTCGGACACTTGCGGCTGCAAGGTGGCGCTGTACAACACGTGGCGCAGATTGACGATGAAGGTCGTCAGCAGGATGACCACCGCGCCAGCACTGGCGCCCATCAGGCTGATCACGATGAATTGCGCGGAACCGGCGTAGACAAACATCGACATGCCAACGGCCTGCCAGAGCGACAGCCCCGCCACGCCCGCCAGGGTGCCGAAAATAATACCAAAAGGGATAATGCCGACAATCATCGGCACGCTGTCGCGAAGGCCTTGAAGATACAGTTGGGTGCGGGACATTAGGGTCCTCCTTATGTCGCGCATCTTAGCCCAGGACGTGGCGCAGAATCTCCGTTGGATTAGCCGCGATGCGTGGTGGTCAGCCACAACGGAATGCGCCGCTCCAGGTAATAACCGGGATTTTTCAGCGAACCGTCGACAAACCCCACATGTCCGCCTTTGGCCTGCAGCTCGAATTGCGTACTGGACGACAGTTCATCGGCTTCGGGCAGGCTGTGCTTGAAGACAAACGGATCGTCCTCGGCCTGGATAATCAGGGTCGGCGTGCGGATTTCCCCCAGGAAATAGCGACTCGAAGCGCGCCGGTAGTAATCCTTGGCATCGACAAAGCCGTGCAGCGGTGCCGTGACCCGGCCGTCGAAGTCCCAGAAAGTACGCATGTTTTCCAGCGAACCCAGCGCCGCCAGCTCGGCCAGGCCTTCGCTCATGCCTTCGTGCTGGAAATGCCGCTGTTTGTCGCGGATATAGGTAAGCATCTCGCGCATGAAATGCCGCTGGTAAATCTTCGAAAAGCCCATGCCGATGCGATCCGCGCACTCGTCCAGGCGAAACGGCACGGAAACCGCCACGGCACCGAGCAAATCGCTGTTATGGCCCGATTCCCCAAGATATTTGAGCAATACGTTGCCGCCCAACGAATAACCAACGGCGTACAGCGGCGCCAATGGACGCAGGGCGCGCAAATGGGCGACCACCGAGGCGAGGTCTTCGCTGGCGCCGGAGTGATAGCTGCGCGACAGAAGATTGGGTTCGCCAGAGCAGCCGCGCCAGTTCAGCGCCACGCTGGCCCAGCCTTCCTGGGCCAACGCCTGTTGCAGTCCGGCCACATAAGGCGAGTTCGAGGAACCGGTCAGACCGTGCAGCACCAATACCAGTGGCGCATCGACTTGATGCGGGCCGTACCAGTCCAGGTCGAGGAAATCACCATCATCCAGCCAGACCCGCTCGCGCGGTCGCTCCATCGGCTTGACCCGACGCCACAGCGGCCCCCACAAGGTTTGCAGATGCGGATTGCCCAGGCCCGAGGCGGGGACGAAGCGGTTGGCAAACGAGGCATTGGCGAGTTGAGTGATCACGGTCGTCCTCCGGCAAGTGACGTTGCTGGATAAACGTAAGTTGCCACAAGTGGGGTGCGATGTAAGCGGGTTATTGCTGAGTGGTACTGCGACAGGCTGGCGACATAACACTTGTAATTGGACCGGCTTTAGCCGGGAGGATGGCATTCCTGACAGCGCAAATGCTGCGAACGCCCCTCCCGGTTGAAACCGGTCCTACATCACCCGCGCTGCCACAACGCGTAATACACCTGGCCGGCCTTTTTCTCCCGGTGCAAACGCCATGTGCCCGGCAGGCCGGTGGTGGAAGGTGGCGTTTCGCTTTCGGTGTAGATCCAGGCGTTTTCCGCCAGCCAGCCGTGGGATTCCAGCAGGGCGCAGGCCGAGGCCAGCAGGTTCTGATGGAACGGCGGGTCGAGGAACACCACGTCGAACGGCTCTGCGGCCTGGTTTTCCAGGTGACGCAGCGAGTCGGTGTGCGACAGCTGGCCGGTCGTGCAGCCCAGCATGGTCAGGTTCTGCCGCAGGCTGGCGATGGCCGCTGCGCTGTTGTCCAGTGCCAGGCCCTTGCTCGCGCCACGGGACAGCGCTTCGAAGAACAACGCGCCGCTGCCGGTGAACACATCCAGCACGCGGGCGCCTTCAATGTGCGTTGCCAGCCAGTTGAACAGGGTTTCGCGCACCCGGTCCGGCGTCGGGCGCAGGCCCGGAGCATCGGGGAACGTCAGCTTGCGGCTGCCCCATTGCCCGCCAATGATACGTAGTTGGCCCAGGCCGTTATGGCCCTTCGGGCGTGGATTGGCCATTAATGCTCCGGGACCCCAAGAGGTCGTTCTGCGGGTTTTTCGGTAGGTGGCGGCAGTGGTTTCTGCGGGACCGTCGGCCCGGCAGTGACGATCACCATCTTGTCTGCGCTCAAG
This sequence comes from Pseudomonas sp. CFII64, assembly GCF_000416235.1. Classification (GTDB taxonomy): domain Bacteria; phylum Pseudomonadota; class Gammaproteobacteria; order Pseudomonadales; family Pseudomonadaceae; genus Aquipseudomonas. The sequence continues at coordinate 227,971 of NZ_ATLO01000049.1, forward strand.
TGTTTGCTCATGGCGGCCTTGACCTGCTCGACAGTGACTTCCTGCGACTGGGTCATGAAGTCTTCGAGGAACGTCAGCGGCAGGTCATAAAAGCCGATGGCGCCCAATTGCCCAACGATAGCCGAGTTGCTGGCGGTGGACAGCGGGAAGCTGCCGGACAGTTCGCGCTTGGCATCGTCGAGTTCTTTCTGGGTCGGGCCGTTGGCGAGGAAGTCGCGCACGATATCCTGCACCAGTTTCAGGGTGTTTTCGCTGAGTTCGGCGCGGGTCTGCAAGCCAATCATGAACGGGCCTTGGGCCTGCATCGGGGTAAAACCCGAGGAAATGCCGTAGGTCAGGCCGCGCTTCTCACGCACTTCGGTCATCAGGCGACTACCGAAACCACCCCCGCCGAGCACCGAATTGCCCAGTGAAAGTGCGGCGAAATCCGGATCGTTACGGTCGATGCCCAGCTGCGCGAGCATCAGGTGAGTCTGCTTGGACGGGAACTCGATGTGGGTTTCCCCGGCCTTGGGCTCAACCGGCGTTGGCAGTTTCGCCAGCGCCGGGCCTTTTGGCAGCGATGCCGAGACCTGCGCGGCGATGGCTTGCGCTTCGTCCCGGGACAAATCGCCCACCAGGGCAATCACTGCGTTGCCGGCGGCGTAAGCCTTGGCGTGGAAGGCCTTGAGCTGCGCCAGAGTGATCGGCGTGATGGTCTGTGCGGTGCCTTCGCTTGGATGGCCGTAAGGGTGATCACCGTACAGGCGCTTGAACAGCTCTTTGCCCGCCAGCGCGCCGGGGTTCTGTTTCTGGTATTCGAAGCTGGCCAGCAGCTGGTTCTTGATCCTGGCCAGCGAATCAGCCGGGAAAGTAGGCTTGCCGACTACTTCGGAAAACAGCTTGAGCGCCGGGTCGCGTTTATCAGGCACGCTCAGGCTGCGGACCGAAGCCACGGCCATGTCGCGATAAGCGCCGTTGCTGAAATCAGCCCCCAGGCCTTCGAAACCTTCAGCGATGGCGCTGACGTCCTTGCCTTTGACGCCTTCGTTGAGCATCGCGTTGGTCAGCACGGCAATGCCGGGCGTGGCCTGATCCTGACTGCTGCCAGCGGCGAAGGTCAGGCGCAGGTCGAACATCGGCAGCTCGCGGGCTTCGACGAACAGCACTTTCGCGCCTTCGGCGGTTTTCCAGGTCTGGATGTTCAAGGCGCGGCGTGCCGGTGCCTTGCCGTCCAGCTCTTTGAGCGATTGCAGTGCAGGTTGCGCGGGAGCGTCGGTCTTGACGGCATCTTCGGCAAGCGCCGTCTGTGCCGTGAAAACACTGAGTCCGGTGCTCAACAACAGACCAAACAGCGTGTTACGTGGGCCGTTGCGCTCACTCATTTTGTTTTCTCCTCAGGCAGAACGTGCGCAACGCTGAGGCGCTCACGGGTGAAATAAGTGCTCGCGGCTTTCTGGATATCAGCCGGGGTGACGCTTTGCAGCGACGCCAGCTCTTCGTCAATCAACTTCCACGACAGGCCGACGGTTTCCAGCTCGCCAATGGTGCTGGCCTGGCTGGTGATGGAATCGCGTTCGTAGACCAGCCCGGCGATAACCTGCGCGCGGACCCGTTCCAGCTCTTCGGCAGAAGGCGGCTTGGTTTTCAGCTCGTTGAGCAGTTTCCAGATGCCGGCTTCCACGTTGGCGAGGGATTTTTTCTTCTGCACGTTGGGCGTGGCGCTGATTATGAACAGGCTGTCGCCACGGGCAAACGCGTCGTAGCTGGACGAAGCGCCGGAGACCAGTTCTTCGCCACGCTCCAGGCGCGACGGGATGCGGGCGCTGTAGCCGCCGTCGAGCAGGGCGGCGATCAGGCGCAGGGCATTGACCGAGCGCGGGTCTTCAGCGGTGGCCAGGCTCGGCACGTTGAAGCCGTACATCAGGCTCGGCATTTGCGTCTGCACATGCAGCGTGATCTGGCGTTCGCCGGGTTCGGCCAGTTCCAGGGGTTTTTTCGACGGCGGCACGTCACGACGCGGGATCGGACCAAAGAAGCGTTCGGCCAGGGCTTTGACCTCCTCCGGTTTTACATCACCGACCACCACCAGCGTGGCGTTGTTCGGCACGTACCAGGATTCATACCAGTGGCGCAATTCCTCGACTTTCATGCGGTCCAGGTCAGCCATCCAGCCGATGGTCGGCGTGTGATAGCCGCTGGCCGGGTAGGCCATGGCCTTGAAGCGTTCATAGGCCTTGGCGTTCGGTTTGTCGTCGGTGCGCAGGCGACGCTCTTCCTTGATCACTTCGATCTCGCGGCTGAACTCGTCAGGCGGCAGCTTGAGGCTGGCCATGCGGTCCGCTTCCAGCTCGAAGGCAACGCTCAGGCGGTCGCGGGCCAGCACCTGGTAATAAGCGGTGTAGTCATCGCTGGTGAACGCGTTTTCTTCGGCGCCCAGATCGCGCAGGATCAGCGAGGATTCGCCAGGGCCCGTCTTGGAGCTGCCCTTGAACATCATGTGTTCCAGCGCATGGGACAAACCGGTCTGGCCGGGCGTCTCGTAGCTGGAGCCGACTTTGTACCAGACCTGCGAAACCACCACTGGAGCGCGATGGTCTTCGCGTACGACCACTTTGAGGCCGTTATCGAGCATGAATTCGTGGGTGGGTTGCGGGTCGGCGGCCAATACTGTCAGGGGCAGACAAATTGTGCTGAGCAGCAGGCCTGCGGCGCGGCGGGCTAAAGCATTCATTCGTAATTTGAACCTGTAGGACGGCCCGCGTGAACTTAGCGTCGGCGGGCGCGGGGGTGTTAGGATACTGGTCCGTTGAGTCCGGAGCCACGGCTGAAACAGCCATCAACGTTTCGGACCTGACGAAACCTGCTCAAATCGGCTCGTACGGTACCCGTATAAAGAGCTGAAGGGTGAACAAGCAGTCGCAAACGTAGTCTGTTTTGCATGTCAGAATTTTCAGAGGCGCCGCTCTGGCGCGTCGCTACCTTGAGATAGCCGTCCTCCATGTTTGGTTCCAACGACGACAAGAAGAACCCAGCCCCGGCTGGCGAGAAGAAAGGCCTGTTCGGATGGCTGCGCAAGAAGCCGCAGGAAACCGTAGTCGAACAGCCACAAGAGCTCCCTGCAGATGCAGCCGCGCCTGAGCCGATTGTCGAATCGGCTCCGCTGGTCGCCGAGCCGCAGTTTGTCCCGGCGACGACGCCGGAACCTGTGCGCGAAGCCGTCCACGCCGAGCCGCAGCCGATCAATCCGCCTGCGCAGGCCCAGCCGTGGCTGACCTTGCCGGTTGCCGAAGAGTCGGTGGCGCTGATCGACGAGCTTGAGCCACACGTCACACCGCCGATTGGGCCGCCGGTGATTTTCCATCCGCAGCCGGCCCCGACTCCAGAGCCTGCGCTTGAACCAGAGCCGCGAATTGACGTGCCAATGGTCGAGCCCGAATCGACCATCATGCCAGAGCCGGAGCCGGAGCCGGAGCCAGAGCCAGAGCCAGAGCCAGAGCCCGTCGCTGTAGCGCCGGTGATCGTCCCGGTCGCGCCTGCTGCTGCGCCAGTGATCGCGCCTGTTGTGGTCGCTCCTGAGCCAGAACCTGCGCCTCCGGCCGTCGCGCCCGTGACCGAAGCCGCCAAAGCCGGTTTCTTTGCCCGCCTCAAGCAAGGCCTGTCGAAAACCAGCGCCAGTCTTGGCGAAGGCATGGCCAGCCTGTTTCTCGGCAAGAAAGTCATCGACGATGATTTGCTCGAAGAAATCGAAACCCGTCTGCTGACCGCCGACGTTGGCGTCGAAGCCACCGGCGTGATCATTCAAAGCCTGACCCAGAAGGTCGCACGCAAGCAGCTGACCGATGCCGACGCGCTGTACAAATCCCTGCAAGCCGAGCTGGCTGCGCTGCTCAAACCGGTTGAACAGCCGCTGATCATCGACAGCAGCCGCCGTCCGTTCGTGATTCTGGTGGTGGGCGTGAATGGCGCGGGCAAGACCACGACCATCGGCAAGCTGGCCAAGAAGCTGCAACTGGAAGGCAAGAAAGTCATGCTGGCTGCGGGCGACACCTTCCGCGCCGCCGCTGTCGAGCAGTTGCAGGTCTGGGGTGAGCGCAACAATATTCCAGTCATCGCCCAACACACCGGCGCCGATTCCGCTTCGGTGATCTTCGATGCCGTGCAGGCCGCCAAGGCCCGTGGCATCGATGTGTTGATCGCTGACACCGCCGGGCGTCTGCACACCAAAGACAACCTGATGGAAGAGCTGAAAAAGGTTCGTCGGGTCATGGGCAAGCTCGACGCCGACGCGCCGCACGAAGTGCTGTTGGTACTCGACGCCGGCACCGGCCAGAATGCCATCAACCAGGCCAAACAGTTCCACCAGACCGTTTCCCTGACCGGTCTGGCCCTGACCAAGCTCGACGGCACTGCCAAGGGCGGGGTGATTTTCGCGCTGGCCAAGCAATTCGGGCTGCCGATTCGTTACATCGGCGTGGGCGAAGGCATTGATGACCTGCGCACCTTTGAAGCCGAACCCTTTGTCCAGGCTCTGTTTGCGGAGCGGGAGCGCACATGATTCGTTTCGAACAGGTCGGTAAACGCTATCCGAACGGACACGTCGGCCTGCATGAGCTGAGCTTTCGAGTACGTCGCGGTGAATTCTTGTTCGTCACCGGCCACTCCGGTGCTGGCAAAAGCACCTTGTTGCGCCTGCTGCTGGCCATGGAACGCCCGACCACCGGCAAGCTGCTGCTGGCCGGTCAGGATCTGGGCCAGATCACCACGGCGCAGATTCCGTTTCTGCGTCGGCAGATCGGCGTGGTGTTCCAGAACCACCAGTTGCTGTTTGATCGCACGGTGTTCAACAACATTGCCTTGCCGTTGCAGATTCTTGGCTTGTCCAAGGCCGAGATCAACAAGCGTGTCGATTCCGCATTGGAGCGCGTGGCGCTGTCGGACAAGACCGATCTGTATCCCGGCGACCTGTCCACCGGTCAACAGCAGCGCGTCGGCATCGCCCGCGCCATCGTGCATCGCCCGGCTTTGCTGCTGGCCGATGAACCGACCGGTAACCTCGACCCACGTCTGGCGGCGGAAATCATGGGCGTGTTCGAAGACATCAATCGGCTGGGCACCAGCGTGCTGATCGCCAGTCACGACCTGGCCCTGATCGCCCGCATGCGCCATCGCATGCTGACCTTGCAGCGCGGCCGCTTGATCGGCGACGGGGAGGCTGGGGTATGAGTGCCACACGTTCGTCCAAGGTTTCCGATCGCGTCGCGCCAAAAGCCGCCGAACCGACGCCGCAGAAAAAACCCAAGAAAAACAGCCACGATGACGACGGACCGGATTTCGGCACGCTGTTCAACGCCTGGCTGGAAAGCCATCGCTCCAGTCTGGCCGACAGTTTGCGTCGCCTGGGCAAGCAGCCGATTGGCAGCTTCTTTACCTGTCTGGTCATGGCTATCGCCTTGAGCCTGCCGATGGGCTTGTCGTTGCTGTTGAACAACGTCGAGCGTCTGGGCGGTTCCTGGCAGCGCGCGGCGCAGATTTCGCTGTACCTCAAGCTCGATGCCAGCGCCAGTGAAGGCGACAAGCTGCGCGACGAAATCAAGCTGATGCCGGGGGTTGCCGACGCTGAATACATCAGCCGCGAGCAGGCCTTGACCGAGTTCCAGCAGCAATCGGGCCTGGGCGAGGCGCTCAAGGAGTTGCCGGAAAACCCGTTGCCGGGCGTCGTGCTGGTCACGCCGAACGAAGTCGACAAGCCCGCGCTGGAAGCACTGCGCACCCGTCTGGCGCAAATGCCGAAAGTGCAGCAGGCACAACTGGACCTGGTCTGGGTCGAGCGTCTGGCGGCAATCCTGAAACTGGGCGACCGCTTTGTGTTTGGCCTGACGGTCCTGCTGGTGCTGGCCTTGCTGCTGGTGATTGGTAACACCATTCGTCTGCACATCGAGAACCGACGCACGGAAATCGAAGTCATCAAGCTGGTTGGCGGCACCGATAGTTATGTACGGCGTCCGTTCCTTTATATGGGCGCATTGTATGGTCTCGGGGCAGGGTTTCTGTCTTGGGGGGTTCTGGCTTTTGGTCTAGACTGGCTCAACGACGCGGTTGTCGGGCTGGCCGGGCTGTATGGAAGTGACTTCGCGCTGGCCGGTGTTCCGCTCGCAGATGGCCTTTCGCTCTTGCTTGGAGCGGTGCTCTTGGGGTATATCGGTGCGTGGATTGCAGTAGCACGCCATTTGAGTGAGTTGGCACCTCGGTAAATTTTTCTTCATCTATTGACCATGTAGGACCGGCTTCAGCCGGGAGCAGGCGATTCACGGTGCGGAGGGTTTTCACGCACCTCGCGGCCAAAGCCGCTCCTGCGAGTTATGGAACTTGTCCAGCGGTTCCCGGTCAATTTCGCAGTGCTGAACTGCACGAGTCATGTGTCGGAGGTATCGTTTCGTATGACCACTTCTTTGCAACCTGTCTATGCATTAGCCCCAGGCGCGAACCTGGAAGCCTATGTACACACCGTGAACAGCATCCCTTTGCTGACGCCGGAGCAGGAGCGTGAACTGGCTGAGAGTTTGTATTATGAGCAGGATTTGGGGGCGGCTCGGCAGATGGTCCTCGCCCACCTGCGTTTTGTCGTGCATATCGCACGCAGCTATTCCGGCTACGGTCTGGCCCAGGCTGACCTGATCCAGGAAGGCAACGTTGGCCTGATGAAAGCCGTGAAGCGCTTCAACCCGGAAATGGGTGTGCGTCTGGTGTCCTTCGCCGTTCACTGGATCAAGGCGGAAATCCACGAGTTCATCCTGCGCAACTGGCGCATCGTCAAGGTCGCGACCACCAAGGCGCAGCGCAAGCTGTTCTTCAATCTGCGCAGCCAGAAGAAACGTCTGGCCTGGCTGAACAATGAAGAAGTGCATCGCGTGGCGGAAAGCCTCGGCGTCGAGCCACGTGAAGTGCGCGAGATGGAAAGCCGTCTGACCGGTCACGACATGGCGTTCGACCCGGCTACCGAAGCCGACGACGACAGCGCGTTCCAGTCGCCTTCCAATTATCTGGAAGACCACCGTTACGATCCGGCGCGTCAGCTGGAAGATTCTGACTGGACCGACAATTCAACGGCCAATCTGCATCAGGCGCTGGAAGTGCTGGACGATCGCAGCCGCGATATTCTCTATCAGCGCTGGCTGGCTGAAGAGAAAGCCACGCTGCATGACCTGGCGCAGAAGTACAACGTCTCCGCCGAGCGTATTCGTCAGCTGGAAAAAAGCGCGATGAATAAGCTCAAGTTGTCGATTGCCGCGTAAGCGCTAGCCGAACAAAAAAACGCCCCGAAAGGGGCGTTTTTTATTGGGCTGTCCGGCTCACTCTTCCGGCATCACGCAAACACTGGAATTGGAATGCATTCCGTAGGACTGGCTTTAGCCGGGAGGGGGGCGGTACATTCGCTGCGAACCCTTGGTCAGGAATGAAGCTCTCCCGGCTAAAGCCGGTCCTACGGTTCGCCTGTTTTCCGCGCGACCGGTCAAAACGTGCGGCTATGATTCAATCCGGTCAGATACTCATCCCCGCCCAACTGGCGCATCTGCTGGCGGATCCAGCCGGCTCGGCGCAGCACGTAGCTGCTCGGGCGGCTTGCGCTCCATTTGCGGGGGTTGGGCAGGACGGCGGCCAGATAGCTCGCCTGTTGCGTGGACAGGGCGCTGGCGTTGACACCGAAGTGGTGCTTTGCCGCCGCCTGGGCGCCGAACACGCCTTCATCCCATTCGACACTGTTCAGGTAGACCTCAAGAATCCGCTCCTTGGACCAGAGCATCTCGATCAGCAGGGTGAACCACGCTTCCAGGCCCTTGCGCAGATAACTGCGCCCGGACCACAGGAACAGGTTCTTCGACACCTGCTGGCTCAAGGTGCTCGCGCCGCGAATCGAACCGCCCAGCTCGTTATGGCTGATAGCAGCCTGAATGGCACCGACGTCAAACCCCCAATGCTCGGCGAATTTCTGATCTTCACCGGCAATCACGGCGATTTTCAGGTTATTGGAGATTTTTTCCCACGGTTCCCAGTCGCGTTGCAGATCGATGGGCTGGCCGTCGAACCAGGATTCAACCTTGCGCTCGACCATCAGTGCGGTGCCGGGCGGCGGCACGAAACGGAAGATCAAAACCAGAACGACGCTGCCCGCTGCAAACCAGAGCAGGCCTTTGATGAACCGTTGCACAATTAAACGCAGCATAGAGATGGCTTGGCCGAACCCGTTGAGCGGGCCATTATACAGACCGTGCGCCTTTGGACGATTTTTGACTGGAGTTCTCGATGCTTCGTAGCTTTTTAATGCTTGCCGCCTTCTTTGGTTTCACCGGCGTGGCCTTGGGCGCATTCGCGGCCCATGGCCTGAAAAACCGCTTGAGCGCTGAGTACCTGGCTATTTTCCATACAGGTGTGCTCTATCAGCTGGTGCATGCGCTGGCGTTGCTGGGCGTGGCGTTGCTCGCGGCGCAGATTCCCGGCCGCTTGATGACCCTGGCCGGTTACTCGTTCGCCGTCGGCATCCTGCTGTTCTCCGGCAGCCTTTATCTGCTGACGCTGACCGGAGTCAGCAAGCTGGGCATCATCACGCCGTTTGGCGGGCTGGCGTTTTTGATCGGCTGGGCGATTCTCGGTCTGGCCGCCTGGCGTCTGGGCGGGGTTTGATGACCGCTGCCGCAACATGAAATCTCTGACATAAAGGCACTTCGTTCAACGATAAATCCAGTGCCGCGCTATGGTAAGGATAACGCTTGAGCCTTGCGCGGCTTGAGCCGAAGCCACGGATCCAAGGTCTGATGGCTGAGTCTCATAAAAAATCTGGAGAAAACATGAAGACCTTGTTGGTAAAAACTGCTCTCACCGGCCTCTTGCTGAGCGCCTCCCTTCTCGCCAGCGCAGCCGACGTTCCGCACACCGCGTCACCTGCGGGCGCCGAGGTTTACATTATCTCGCCCAAGGACGGCGCGACCGTTCCGGGTACGTTCAAGGTTCAGTTCGGTCTCAAAGGCATGGGCGTTGCGCCAGCGGGCGTGGATGTTCCCGACACCGGTCACCATCATTTGCTGATTGATGTGAAAGATCAGCCTGACCTCAACGCGCCGTTGCCGGTGAGCGATAACATCCGCCACTTCGGCAAAGGCCAGACCGAAACCGAAGTCACCCTGGCGCCGGGTCGCCACACCCTGCAATTGATCGTCGGCGACAAGAGCCACATCCCGCTCAACCCTTCGGTCGAGTCGAAGGCGATTACGGTGAATGTCAAATAATCGGCGCCCATTACCGTAGGACCGGCTTCAGCCGGGAGGGGGGCGGTCCATTCGCTGCGAACCCCTGGTCAGGAATGAAGCTCTCCCGGCTAAAGCCGGTCCTACGGAGCGATGTTTGCCGAGCACATTCGGGTGAAATGCCCGCCACAAAAAAGGAGACCCGAAGGTCTCCTTTTTGGTTGACGCTGAGCGCCTAGAACAACACGCGGCTGCGGATGGTGCCTTTGATGTGTTGCAGTTTTTCCTGCGCCAGATCGGAATACTCGGCATCGACGTCGATGACCACGTAGCCGACTTTCTCGTTGGTCTGCAGGAACTGACCGGAAATGTTGATACCGTTTTCGGCGAAGACCTTGTTGATCTCCATCAGCACGCCCGGGATGTTCTGGTGAATGTGCAGCAGACGGTGCTTGCCAGGGTGAGCCGGCAGCGCAACTTCCGGGAAGTTGACCGAAGACACCGACGTACCGTTGTCGCTGTACTTGACCAGCTTCTCGGCCACTTCCAGACCGATGTTGGCCTGGGCTTCGGCAGTGGAACCGCCGATGTGCGGGGTCAGGATCACGTTGTCCAGGCCGCGCAGCGGGCTTTCGAAGATGTCATCGTTGGAGCGAGGCTCAACCGGGAATACGTCGATGGCCGCGCCGATCAGGTGCTTGTCCTTGATCGCGTCCGCCAGGGCGTCCAGTTCAACCACGGTGCCGCGCGCCGCGTTGATCAGGATGCTGCCCTTTTTCATGGCGCGGATTTCTTTCTCGCCGATCATCCACTGGGTTTCAGCGGTTTCCGGAACGTGCAGGGTCACGATGTCCGACATGCCCAGCAGTTCGGTCAGGCTCGACACCTGAGTGGCGTTACCCAACGGCAGCTTGGTCAGCGTGTCGAAGAAGTAAACCTGCATGCCAAGGCCTTCGGCCAGTACGGAAAGCTGGGTGCCGATCGAGCCGTAGCCGACGATACCGAGCTTCTTGCCGCGGATTTCGAAGGAGTTGGCCGCGCTCTTGATCCAGCCGCCACGGTGGCAGGATGCATTCTTCTCAGGGATACCGCGCAACAGCAGGATCGCTTCAGCCAGTACCAGCTCGGCAACCGAACGGGTGTTGGAGTACGGCGCGTTGAACACGGCGATACCGCGTTCGCGGGCAGCGTTCAGGTCGACCTGGTTGGTGCCGATGCAGAAACAGCCGACCGCGACCAGTTTCTTGGCGTTGTCGAACAGCTCTTCAGTCAGTTGCGTGCGGGAACGGATGCCGATGAAGTGAGCGTCGGCGATCTTTTCTTTCAGTTCGGCTTCCGGCAGAGACTTGGTGTGGTACTCGATGCTGGTGTAACCGGCTGCCTTGAGGACGTCCACAGCGGATTGATGGACGCCTTCGAGAAGAAGGAACTTGATCTTGCTCTTGTCGAGGGAAGTCTTGTTCATCTGCTTAAACCTGTGTCCCGGAGAAAAATGGCAGGAAGTGAAACCGTCGCTTTATCGGCCCGGAAGCTCGATTAGCGGGGGGCGTATGCTAGCATATGCACCCCGCGAAACCCCATTCCTGGACGTGAAGCGTTCTCAGGATGACCATGAATTGTTCGAGAGTTCCGTCGATGACCAATCCTGCGCTAATAGATGAGCTGAAGACCCTGGTTGAGCCTGGCAAAGTGCTGACTGATGCCAACTCCCTTGAGGCATATGGCAAGGACTGGACCAAGCAATACGCGCCTGCGCCTGTCGCTATTGTGTTTCCCAAGACCATCGAGCAGGTTCAGGCCATCGTCCTTTGGGCCAATGAACACAAGGTGGCGCTGGTGCCATCTGGCGGCCGCACCGGGCTTTCCGCCGCTGCCGTGGCCGCCAATGGTGAAGTGGTGGTTTCGTTCGACTACATGAACCAGGTGCTGGAACTGAACCTCACCGAGCGCACCGCGCGCTGCCAGCCGGGGGTGATCACCAAACAGTTGCAGAACCTCGCGGAAGAAAACGGCCTGTATTACCCGGTTGATTTCGCGTCGTCGGGTTCCAGCCAGATTGGCGGCAATATCGGCACCAATGCCGGCGGGATCAAGGTTATTCGCTACGGCATGACGCGCAACTGGGTCGCGGGCCTGAAGGTCGTCACCGGCAAAGGTGACATCCTCGAATTGAACAAGGACCTGATCAAAAACGCTACCGGCTACGACCTGCGTCAGTTGTTCATCGGCGGTGAAGGTACGCTGGGCTTTGTCGTCGAAGCCACCATGCGTCTGGATCGCGCACCGAAAAATCTGACCGCGATGGTCCTGGGGACCACCGACTTCGATTCGATCATGCCGGTGCTGCACGCCTTCCACGGCAGACTGGATCTGACCGCTTTCGAGTTTTTCTCCGACAAGGCCTTTGCCCGTGTCATGAGCCGTGGTGACGTACCTTCGCCGTTCGATACCCCGTGCCCGTTCTACGTCCTGCTGGAATTCGAAGCGACCACCGAAGACGTGGCCAACGAAGCGTTGGCGACATTCGAGCATTGCGTCGAGCAGGGCTGGGTGCAGGATGGCGTGATGAGCCAGAGCGAACAGCAACTGCAAAACCTGTGGAAGCTGCGCGAATACATCTCCGAAACCATCTCGCACTTCACGCCTTACAAGAACGACATCTCGGTCACGGTTTCGAAAGTGCCGGCATTCCTGAGTGAAATCGATGCGATCGTCGCCGAGCACTATCCGGATTTCGAAGTGCTCTGGTACGGCCACATTGGTGATGGCAACCTGCACTTGAACATCCTCAAGCCTGAGGCGCTGGACAAGGAAGAGTTCTTCGTCAAGTGCGCCAAGGTCAACAAGTGGGTGTTCGAGACCGTGCAGAAGTACAACGGCTCGATTTCCGCCGAGCACGGCGTGGGCATGACCAAGCGCGATTACCTGACGTACAGCCGTTCCCCGGTCGAGATCGAATACATGAAGGCCGTCAAAGCCGTATTCGACCCGAACGGCATCATGAACCCGGGCAAAATCTTCGCGGTTTAAGCGGCCTTTGCTATCTATAGTGGCAACACCTACATCGATCAGAGCCAGGAGCAGCCATGAGCTATCAGCACAAGTATGTCGACGGAACCAGCATCCACTTTCCAATGGGCAAAGTGGTGTGCATCGGCCGCAATTACGCCGAACACGCCAAGGAACTGGACAATCCGGTGCCGACCGAGCCGCTGTTGTTCATCAAGCCCGGCAGTTGCGTGGTGCCGCTGGAAGGTGGTTTCACGCTTCCGACTGATCGCGGCTCGGTGCATTACGAAGCCGAAATCGTCGTGCTGATTGGCAAGCCGCTGACCAAAAGCCCGACCCGTGAAGAAGTCCTGGATGCCATTTCCGGCTTCGCCCCGGGCCTGGACCTGACCTTGCGTGATCTGCAGTCGAAGCTGAAAGAGAAAGGCCTGCCATGGGAACTGGCCAAATCGTTCGACGGCGCGGCGGTTATCGCGCCTTTCGTCCCGGCTGAAACCTACGACGACCTGACCGATATCGGTATTCGTCTGACCATCAATGGCGAAGTTCGCCAGGACGGCAACAGCAGCTCCATGCTCAACCCTATCGTGCCGATGATTCAGCACATGGCGGCGTGCTTCTCGCTGCAAGCCGGTGACCTGATCATGACCGGCACGCCCGCCGGCGTGGGGCCGTTTCAGGCCGGAGACGATCTGGTGCTGGAGCTGACTGGTCACACCCGTTTTGAAAGCAGCGTTCGGTGATACTGACCTGAACCTGAAAAGCCGTCTGCGATGCTGTCGCAGGCGGCTTTTTTATGTCCGATCCGCACTGATCCGTGCAATTGGCGTTTTTTTCACAATTGATCTGGATAATCCCGCCTCGGCCCTGCTCGGGGGCATTGCGCAACCCGCCGCTGTATCTGCCCAGGAATGTCCTCCATGTCCACTCGCTCCGGATTGTTGAAACCCAAAGGCCGTCTGTCGCGGATGCGCTGGTATGCGGGATTGCTACTGGTCGCGGTGATTGGCTACGGCGTGGCTTTCCTGCTGCATTGGGACGATCGCGGCGTGCTGTGGCTCAAGGAAGCGCTGGAAAGCCCGTCCGAGCGCGCCGCCAGCGTCTGGTTGCCCGACTATAAGGTCGATATCGACGCCAAGCTGCTGCCGGGCATGGAGAAAGACGAGGCTTCCGATCTGTCCTACAGCCCGGCGAGCAAAACCTTGTTTTCGGTCATGGGCAAGAACCCTTTTCTGGTCGAACTGACGTTGAAAGGCGATGTGCTGCGCAAGATTGCGCTGGTGGGCTGGAGCAATCCTGAAGGCGTGGCGGTGCTGGAAAATGGCCTGATTGCGATCACCGATGAGCGCCAGCACCTGCTGACCATCGTCAAGGTGGCGCCGGATACCACGACGTTGAACATCGCTGAGGCCATGAAATACGACCTCGGCCCGTCTGAAGACCAGAACAAAGGCTTCGAAGGCATCGCCTGGGACCCGCGCCGCCAGCAGATCCTGCTCGGCGAAGAGCGTCCGGCAGCGATGTTTGCCTGGAAGAGTGATGGCAGCGGATTGCTTGAGGGCGACAAACAGAAACTCGAAGGTCTGGTATTGAATCTGCGCAACCTGTCGGCACTCAGCGTCGAGCCGCGCACCGGCCACACGCTGGCACTGTCCGCGGATTCGCACTTGCTGCTGGAGCTGGACGAGAAAGGCGAGCAGGTCAGCTTCATGACCTTGCTGGGCGGCTTCAACGGCCTGAACAAAACCATCCCTCGCGCCGAAGGTGTGGCAGTTGATGAAAGCGGCACGATGTACATGGTCAGCGAGCCGAATCTGTTTTATTCGTTCAAGAAGCAGTAGTGCTTAGCGCTGCCCTGTAAATATCGTGATCCTCGACATACACCATTTGAGGTTGAACACATCCTGCAAATTCTGGTTTTTGTGTAATGGCTCAAAGCTATTAAGCTTTAATTCAGTTTGGCGTGGTATTTATGCTGCCCGTCTGATCGTCGAGCCCTCTGCATGCGTCGCTTCTTCACTGCAAAAATTGTCTACCCGGTCCTGATTCTCCTGGCGTTGCTGATGTTTTTCGTTGGCCGCGAGTATCGGTTGATGGAGCGCGCCTGGTTCAATTGGCACGTGCTGTGGCAAGCAAATGATCTCGCGACGGTCGGGCTTGGCGACTATCGTGTGGTCATCGAGGCTCAGCCTATCGTTGGGCTCGACGATGACGTTTCCGCCCTCAGCTACGATCCGGACCGCAAAAGCCTGTTCACCGTGACCAACAAGAATGCGGAAATGGTCGAGCTGAGCCTCGATGGCCGGATTCTGCGCCGCATCGCGCTGACCGGTTTTGGTGATGCCGAGGCGGTGGAATACATCAGTCCGGGCATTTACGTCATCAGCGATGAATACCAACAACGGCTGATCAAGGTGCATGTGGACGACGACACGCTGTTTCTCGACGCGGCGGACGCCGAGCAACTGACCCTGGGCATCGATGCCGGCGGCAATAGCGGGTTTGAAGGCCTGGCCTACGACACCAAGGGCCAGCGCCTGTTTGTCGCCAAGGAGCGCAAGCCGGTGCAGATCATCGAAGTGCGCGGTTTCCCCAACCTCAGCACCGATACGCCCAACGTCATCGAAGTGGCCTCCAATGCGCGGCGCGATGCGGGATTGTTCGTGCGTGACTTGTCCAGCCTGCAGTTCGACGAGCGCAGCGGCCATTTGCTGGCGCTGTCGGATGAGTCGCGGCAGATCCTCGAGCTCAATACCGAAGGGCTACCGATTGGCAATGTCTCGCTAAGCAGCGGCCAGATGGGCTTGCGCAAGAATGTGCCGCAAGCCGAAGGCATCGCCATGGGCGATGACGGCACGCTGTATCTGGTCAGCGAGCCGAATCTGTTTTATGTGTTCAAGAAGCAGTGAGGCCAGCCTCGCTCTCATCCATTGGATTGGGATGAGCTCGTAGGACCGGCTTTAGCCGGGAGCTGGGACCTCCATCCGCAGCAGCATGGTCGTCGAACTACCCTCCCGGCTAAAGCCGGTCCTACGGGTGCAGGGTTTACCGCGTCAGCGTCTTCACGCCTTCGCTGGTGCCCAGCAGCAGTAGATCAGCCGGACGCGCGGCGAACAGACCGTTGGTGACCACGCCGACGATGGCGTTGATCTGGCTTTCCAGCTCGACCGGGTGGGTGATGTTCATGTTGAACACGTCGAGAATGATATTGCCGTTGTCGGTCAGCACGCCTTCGCGGTAAACCGGATCGCCGCCCAGCTTCACCAGTTGGCGAGCGACATGGCTGCGGGCCATGGGAATGACTTCCACCGGCAACGGAAACGCGCCCAACACCGGCACCAGCTTGCTGGCGTCGGCAATGCAGATGAAGGTCTTGGCCACGGCGGCGACGATTTTCTCGCGGGTCAACGCCGCGCCGCCGCCTTTGATCAGGTGCAGATGCTCGTCACTTTCGTCGGCGCCATCGATATAGAACTCCAGATCGCTGACGGTATTGAGCTCGTAGACCGGAATGCCGTGGCCCTTGAGACGTGCCGCTGTGGCTTCGGAGCTGGCGACCGCGCCATCGAAGGCGCCTTTATGTTTCGCCAGCGCATCAATGAAACAATTGGCTGTAGAGCCGGTACCGACGCCGACGACGCTCTTGTCGTCCAGTTTCGGAAGGATGAAGTCCACGGCGGCCTGGGCCACAGCTTGTTTGAGTTGATCCTGGGTCATGCGGGCTCCGAGTCAAAGCGACCTTGCAGGAACCAACTTGTTGGCGAGGGGCCTGACGTGCTGCTTCAGGATGCCGCCTCGCCAACAGGTTCGCGCCTGCATGGCTCAAAAGGGCCAGCATTATAGCGACATGCCGCCGGGAAAACCCCGTCATTCGTGTGGTCGTCCATCAGTGTGCGCGGTAGACTTCGAGGCCTTGCCCTTTTTCGCCAGTGATGTTTCCCCGATGCTTGAACAGTACGTCAAGAAAATCCTCACCTCCCGCGTCTACGACGTGGCCGTGGAAACCCCGCTGCACGGCGCTCGCCAGCTGTCCGAACGGCTGGGCAATCAGGTGTTGCTCAAGCGCGAAGACTTGCAGCCGGTGTTCTCGTTCAAGATTCGTGGCGCGTACAACAAGCTGGCGCAGTTGAGCCCGGAAGAGCTGGCGCGTGGCGTGGTCACCGCTTCGGCGGGCAATCACGCCCAAGGCCTGGCGCTGGCGGCGAAGACGCTGGGCGTCGAAGCGACCATCGTGATGCCCAAGACCACCCCGGAAATCAAGGTCGAAGGCGTGCGTTCCCGAGGCGGCAAAGTCGTGCTGCACGGCGATTCATTCCCCGAAGCGCTGGCCTATTCGCTGAAGCTGGTCGAGGAAATGGGTTTCGTCTACATCCATCCGTACGACGATCCCGACACCATCGCCGGGCAAGGTACGGTGGCCATGGAAATCCTGCGTCAGCAACCGGGCCAGCTGGACGCGATTTTCGTCCCGGTGGGCGGTGGCGGCTTGATCGCGGGGATTGCGGCCTACGTGAAGTACCTGCGCCCGGACATCAAGGTCATCGGCGTCGAGCCGGATGACTCCAATTGCCTGCAACAGGCCATGGCCTATGGCGAGCGCGTGGTGTTGCAGCAGGTCGGCCTGTTCGCGGATGGCGTGGCGGTGGCGCAGATCGGCAAGCACACCTTCGACATCTGCAAGGATTACGTCGACGAAGTGATCACGGTCAGCACCGACGAAATCTGCGCGGCAATCAAAGACATCTACGACGATACCCGCTCGATCACCGAACCTGCGGGCGCGTTGGGCGTGGCCGGGATCAAGAAATACGTCGAGCAGTACGGCGTCAGCGGCCAGACCTTCGTCGCCATCGATTCCGGGGCCAACGTCAACTTCGACCGCCTGCGCCACGTGGCCGAGCGCGCCGAGCTGGGCGAAGGCCGCGAAGCCATCATTGCCGTGACCATTCCCGAGCGGCCCGGCAGCTTCAAGGCCTTCTGCGAAGCCATCGGCAAGCGGCAGATCACCGAATTCAACTACCGCTATCACACCGACCGCGAAGCGCACATCTTCGTCGGCGTGCAGACCCATCCCGACACCGATCCGCGTGCGGCACTGGTGGCGAGCCTGACCGAACAGGGTTTCCCGGTGCTGGATTTGACCGACAACGAATTGGCCAAGCTGCACATCCGGCACATGGTTGGCGGGCATTCCGAGCGGGTCAGCGATGAAGTGGTGTTCCGCTTCGAATTCCCGGAACGCCCGGGCGCACTGTTCAACTTCCTCAACAAGCTGGGCGGGCAGTGGAATATCTCGATGTTCCATTACCGCAACCACGGCGCGGCCGATGGCCGGGTCATGGCCGGTCTGGTGGTGCCCGAGGATGAGCGGCACCTGATCCCGGCGGCGCTGGCCGAGATCGGCTATCCGTATTGGGATGAAAGCGAGAATCCGGCGTATAAGCTGTTTTTGGGGTGAATTGCGGGTTGTGGGCTCTCGTAGGAGCGGCTTTAGCCGCGAGAGCGCCGGTGCATCCGCTATATTTGTTGAGGCGCAATGATGAGCTCCCGGCTAAAGCCGGTCCTACGGGTTTCATCTATTTCACTGGAGCATTCCGAAAATGGAACATTTCACCACGATCAAAATCCTCCACGTCGTCACCACCGTGCTGTTTTTGCTCAGCGCGTTGGGGCTGGCTGGATTTGTCATCAAACAACGCCGTGCGGGCGATGCGAGCGTGCAAAACCGCTTGTTGCAGCGGCCGTGGCTGTTCGTCTGGCTGCTGATGGGACTTTGCCTGCTGATCATGCCGATCAGCGGCTGGTGGCTGGTGCATTACGCCGGCTGGTCGTTGGGCCAGACCTGGCTGTTGTCGAGCGGCGTGCTCTACACACTTGGCACGCTGAGTTGGGCCTGGCTGGTGGCGCGGCTCAATCGCCTGCGCACCGCAGGTGGCGGCAAGCCAGCGGTCACCCTGGGTTTGGCCATCTTCAGCGCCGTGTGCTTTATCGCCATTGCCGGGCTGATGGGTGCCAAGCCGGTTTAAGTGCCTACGGATCCTGTAGGACCGGCTTTAGCCGGGAGGAGGCTGGTGGAAAATGCATCTGCGCAGGCAGGCCAACCGCCCTCCCGGCTAAAGCCGGTCCTACCTGGTTGAGATGTTTGCGTGTCAACTGCGCAACGTAATCACCGGCCAGCCACGGCGTTCAGCTTCAGCCCGCAGTTTAGGGTCAGGATCGACGGCAACCGGGTGGGCAACCTGCTCCAGCAGCGGCAGATCGTTCAGCGAGTCGCTGTAGAAGTAGCTGTCGTCAAGATTGAAGTGGTTCTCTTCCAGCCATTTATTGAGCCGCGTCACTTTGCCTTCACGAAAGCAGGGTATATCGGTGGTGCGGCCGCTGTAGCGTCCGTCGATGACCTCACATTCGGTCGCCAGCAGCGTGTCGATACCCAGCCGCGCGACGATGGGAGCAGTGACGAAACGATTGGTTGCGGTGATCACCACGAGCTTGTCGCCGGCTTCGCGATGCTTGGCGATGAGTTCCATGGCCTTGGGCAGGATGATCGGTTCGATGCAGTCGCGCATGAAGTCGCGATGCCATTCGTCCAGTTGCGCCATATCGGTGCTGCCAAGGATTTCCAGGCTGAAGTTCAGGTAATCGGTCAGATTCAAGGTTCCGGCCAGGTAATCCTGATAAAACGCATCGTTACGCGTTTTGTAGACAACCGGGTCGAGGATGCCGCGCTGGCACAGGTAATCGCCCCACGCGTGATCGCTGTCGCCGCCCAAAAGTGTGTTGTCGAGGTCGAATAAAGCCAGACGCATGCAGTTACCCGCTGAAATTGCTGAAAAAGAGCCCAAGAATACGAGGTTTTCACAAGTCTTCACATAACCTGCTAAGCCTCGTTGCTGCTTTGATCGCCTTTGTGGAACAATGCGGCGACATGCGTTTGCGAGGTTGTTGCCGTGATCGACCCCGATGGTTTCCGTCCAAATGTCGGGATTATTCTGACAAACGATGCTGGCCAGGTCCTATGGGCTCGGCGAATCAACCAAGATGCCTGGCAGTTTCCACAAGGCGGGATCAACCCTCAGGAAACGCCGGAAGACGCGCTTTACCGTGAATTGAATGAAGAAGTCGGGCTTGAGCGCGAAGATGTGCAAATTCTTGCCTGTACACGAGGCTGGTTGCGTTATCGTCTCCCGCAACGACTGGTCAGGACGCACAGCCAACCGCTGTGTATCGGCCAAAAGCAAAAATGGTTTCTCCTGCGCCTGGTCTCCAACGAGCAACGGGTGCGGATGGATTTGACCGGGAAACCGGAGTTCGATGGCTGGCGCTGGGTCAGTTATTGGTATCCGCTGGGTCAGGTGGTGACATTCAAGCGCGAGGTGTATCGACGCGCACTCAAAGAGCTTGCCCCGCGCCTTTTATCGCGCGACTGACACGGAGTTCGACCCCGAGCCATGCTCAATACGCTGCGCAAGATCGTCCAGGAAGTTAACTCCGCCAAGGATCTAAAGGCGGCGTTGGGCATTATTGTGTTACGCGTCAAAGAGGCCATGGGCAGCCAGGTCTGCTCGGTCTATCTGCTCGATCCGGAAGCCAATCGTTTCGTGCTGATGGCCACCGAAGGCCTGAACAAGCGCTCGATCGGCAAAGTCAGCATGGCACCGAACGAGGGGCTGGTCGGTCTGGTCGGTACTCGCGAAGAACCGCTGAACCTCGAAAACGCCGCCGATCACCCCCGCTATCGCTACTTTGCCGAAACCGGCGAAGAGCGTTTCGCCTCATTCCTGGGAGCGCCGATCATTCACCACCGTCGCGTGGTGGGCGTACTGGTCATCCAGCAAAAGGAGCGGCGTCAGTTCGACGAAGGGGAAGAAGCTTTCCTCGTGACCATGAGCGCGCAGCTCGCCGGGGTTATCGCCCACGCTGAAGCCACCGGTTCGATCCGGGGTCTTGGCCGTCAGGGCAAAGGCATTCAGGAAGCCAAATTTGTCGGTGTCGCCGGTTCGCCCGGCGCTGCCGTGGGCGTGGCCGTGGTCATGCTGCCGCCTGCCGATCTGGAAGTGGTGCCGGACAAGACCGTCACTGATATCGCCGCCGAACTCGCTTTGTTCCAGACTGCCCTGGAAGGCGTGCGTGGCGACATGCGCACCTTGTCCGCCAAGCTTGCGACCCAGCTGCGGCCGGAAGAGCGCGCGCTGTTCGATGTTTACCTGATGATGCTCGACGATGCCTCGCTGGGCAGCGAAGTGACCAACGTCATCAAGACCGGCCAATGGGCGCAGGGCGCCTTGCGCTCGGTGGTCAGCGAACACGTCAAACGCTTCGAACTGATGGACGACGCTTACCTGCGTGAGCGCGCTTCCGACGTCAAGGATCTGGGCCGTCGCCTGCTGGCCTATCTGCAGCAAGCCCGGCAACAGACGCTGGTTTATCCCGACAACACCATTCTGGTCAGCGAAGAACTCACGCCCGCCATGTTGGGCGAAGTGCCTGAAGGCAAGCTGGTCGGGCTGATTTCGGTACTTGGCTCCGGCAACTCCCACGTCGCGATCCTGGCCCGCGCCATGGGCATTCCGACGGTCATGGGCGTGGTCGATCTGCCGTATTCCAAGGTCGACGGCATCGAACTGATCGTCGACGGCTATCACGGCGAAGTCTTCACTAACCCCAGCGATATCATGCGCAAGCAGTTCGCCGAGGTGGTCGAGGAGGAACGTCAGCTCTCCCAAGGCCTGGATTCCCTGCGTGAGCTGCCTTGCGTGACGCTGGACGGCCATCGCATGCCGTTGTGGGTCAACACCGGTCTGCTGGCCGATGTGGCCCGCGCGCAGCAGCGTGGCGCCGAAGGTGTTGGGCTGTATCGCACCGAAGTGCCGTTCATGATCAACCAGCGTTTCCCGAGTGAGAAGGAACAGCTGGCGATCTACCGCGAGCAACTGGCCGCTTTCCACCCGCTGCCCGTCACCATGCGCAGCCTGGACATCGGTGGCGACAAGGCGCTCTCCTACTTCCCGATCAAGGAAGACAACCCGTTCCTTGGCTGGCGCGGCATTCGCGTCACCCTCGATCACCCGGAAATCTTCCTGGTGCAGACCCGCGCCATGCTCAAGGCCAGTGAAGGCTTGAACAACCTGCGGATTCTGCTGCCGATGATATCCAGCACCCACGAAGTGGAAGAGGCCTTGCACCTGATCCACCGCGCGTGGGGCGAAGTCCGCGACGAAGGCACCGACGTGCCGATGCCGCCGGTGGGGGTGATGATTGAAGTGCCGGCGGCGGTGTATCAGACCCGTGATCTGGCGCGGCAGGTGGACTTCCTGTCGGTCGGCTCCAACGACCTGACCCAATATTTGCTGGCAGTGGACCGCAACAATCCGCGCGTCGCCGACCTGTACGACTACCTGCACCCGGCAGTCCTGCAAGCCTTGCAGAACGTCGTGCGCGATGCTCACGCCGAAGGCAAGCCGGTGAGCATCTGCGGCGAGATGGCCGGCGATCCGGCGGCTGCGGTGCTGTTGATGGCGATGGGCTTCGACAGCCTGTCGATGAACGCCACCAACTTACCGAAAGTGAAATGGATGCTGCGTCAGATCCACCTGAGCAAGGCCAAGGAAATACTTGCTCAACTGATGACCAACGACAATCCGCAAGTCATCAGCAGCTCGCTGCAACTGGCGCTGAAAAACCTGGGCCTGTCGCGGATGATCAATCCGGGATCGGTCAAAGGGCATTGATTCAATAACCACCGTAGGACCGGATTTATCCGGGAGGGCGATCGTTCCGGTCACGAATATCTGCCAGATGGGCTACTGCCTCGCGGATGAATCCGCTCCTACGGTGTTGTCATATATCCAGTTCCACCTCCCCCAATCTGCCGCCATACGGCCCGAAACTGTGTTCGACGAAGCGTCGGCTGCCATCGGCATTGACGATCAACGCGCTGCTGGCGCGGGTGCCGTAGGTTGGGCTGGCGATGAAGATGCTGGAAAGCAGGGTTTCCGTCGCCAGGCTGACACCGGTATCCGGCAAATCCGCGAGCGGCGCGGTCTGCGTATCCTCCAGTATGCCCAGCAGCGCCGCGGGTTGCGGATCGTCCAGCCGGGCGGTCAACGCAGCCTTGGCCTTCACCAATTTGGGCCACGGCGTATCAAGCCCGGCATTCGATAAGCCGTAGACGCCCTCGCTCAATTGCTGTGGTTCGGGGTTCGAGCTATTGAGGTAATGCAGCGTCTGACCATCACCGATCAGCAGGTTGAAGCCGCCGTATTCGTCCGCCTTACCGGCCACCTCGAACAGATAATCCGCAACTGATGCCTGGCCGGTCAAAAATTGCGCAACCAGTTCGCCCCGGGAGCGACGGCCCAAGGGTTGGCTGGGGTCGCGAATATTGGTCAGCGCCGCAAATCGCCCCTCGGCGCTGATGCCCAGCCAGGTGCCGCCCGCTTCCAGGTCGCGACCTGCATAGACGTGCGGCGCATCGTCCCATTGCGCCAAAGGCTGGGTGGGACGCGCGTAGAATTCGTCACGATTGGCGGCGACAATCAGCGGCTGCGCGTGGGCAGGGCGCCAGGCAAAGACGATCAGACACATGCGGTACTCCTTTTTTTCATCACTCTACGCATCCACCCGGCCAACATCCATCGTGCAGGTAGAGCGCGGGACCATGCTCCGGTAACATGCCGTTCTCATTTCGCGCGCTCGGGCAGCATTGCTGTTCAGCGCAGGTTTAAGTTTGCTGCTTTAGTGTGTTCTGATTTTGTTGCTCGCAAGGGCGTTCGAATTTTTTGAGGAGTCGCAATGCTGCCTTACCCGCAGATTGACCCAGTGGCGGTGGCTATCGGCCCGCTGCAAATTCACTGGTACGGATTGATGTATCTGGTCGGCATCGGTGGTGCGTGGCTGCTGGCATCGCGACGTCTGAACAGCTTCGATCCGACCTGGACCAAAGAAAAGCTCTCCGACATGATTTTCTGGCTGGCCATGGGCGTTATCGTCGGCGGGCGGCTGGGTTACGTGTTGTTCTACGATCTGCCCGCGTACATCGCCAATCCGCTGCTGATCTTCGAGGTCTGGAAGGGCGGCATGGCGTTCCATGGCGGGTTCGTCGGCGTGATGTTGGCGGCCTGGTTTTTCGCCCGCCGCAATGGCAAATCGTTCTTCGAACTCATGGACTTCATCGCGCCGCTGGTGCCAATTGGTCTGGGCGCCGGGCGTATCGGCAACTTCATCAATGCCGAATTGTGGGGCAAGCCGACTGACCTGCCGTGGGCCATGGTCTTCCCGCCGTTCAGCGACCCGGCGCAGCTGGCACGTCACCCGTCGCAGCTGTATCAGTTCGCGCTGGAAGGCGTAGCGCTGTTCCTCATCCTCTATCTGTTCTCGCGCAAACCCCGCCCGACCATGGCGATTTCCGGGATGTTCGCCTTGTTTTACGGGATTTTTCGTTTCATCGTCGAGTTCGTCCGCGTCCCGGATGCGCAGCTGGGCTATCTGGCGTGGGGCTGGCTGACCATGGGTCAGGTGCTCAGTTTGCCGATGATCATCGCCGGTATCGTGCTGATCTGGCTGGCGTACAATCGCGCACCCGCGGTCAAAACGGTTTAACACCGAAGCGCCGGGTTTTGCTGCCCGGCGGATTCATCGATGCAGGTAATTTATGAAGCAATATCTGGAACTCGTCGCTCACGTCATCAAGAACGGCACGCTGCAAGCCAACCGCACCGGCGTGAATACCATCAGCTTTCCCGGCGCCATGCTGCGCTATGACCTGCAGGAAGGCTTCCCGGCGATCACCACGCGGCGCATGGCGTTCAAATCGGCCATTGGCGAGATGGTCGGCTTTCTGCGCGGCGTGAACAACGCTGCTGAATTTCGCGAGCTGGGCTGTAAGGTCTGGGATCAGAACGCCAACGAAAACGCCCAGTGGCTGGACAATCCGTTCCGCAAGGGCGACGACGATCTGGGCGAAATCTATGGCGTGCAGTGGCGCAAATGGCCCGCTTACAAGCGTATCGACCTGAGCAATCCGGCGGCCATCGAGCTGGCGCTGAGCCATGGTTATCAGCAGATCGCCCAGTCTGAAGAAGACGGCCAGGCTTACGTCGTGCTGTACAAGGCCATCGACCAGATTCGCCAGTGCGTCGACACGATCATCAAGGATCCTGGCAGCCGCCGGATCCTGTTCCACGGCTGGAACTGTGCGCAACTGGACGAAATGGCTTTGCCGCCTTGCCATTTGCTGTATCAGTTTCACCCGAATCAGGCGACTAAAGAAATCTCCCTGACTCTGTACATCCGCTCCAATGATCTGGGGCTGGGCACGCCGTTCAACCTGACCGAAGGCGCGGCCTTGCTCAGTCTGATTGGTCGCCTGACGGGCTACACGCCGCGCTGGTTCACGTATTTCATCGGCGATGCCCATGTCTACGAAAACCATCTGGACATGCTCAATGAGCAACTGACCCGCGAGCCGTTCCCGATGCCGAAACTGGTGATCTCCGAGCGCGTGCCCGAGTTTGCCAGGACCGGCGTTTATCAGCCGGAATGGCTGGAGCAGATCGAACCCTCGGACTTCACCCTGGAAGGTTACCAACACCATCCGGCGATGACGGCGCCGATGGCTGTTTAATGCAAAGCCTGTAGGACCGGCTTTAGCCGGGAGGCTGTTATTTCTGACCTAGGAAATGCAGCGGGTGTTCTGGCCCTCTCCCGGCTAAAGCCGGTCCTGCATACATACCCGCGAGGCTTCAATGCCCATGACTCCTGCCCACATGGGAATGCTCTGACTCCAGCGTCGCCACGCCGCCGCTGACCCGTAGGACCGGCTTTAGCCGGGAGGCTGTTATTTCTGACCTAGGAAATGCAGCGGGTGTTCTGGCCCTCTCCCGGCTAAAGCCGGTCCTACGACATACATACCCGCGAAGCTTCAATGCCCATGACTCCTGCCCACATGGGAATGCTCTGACTCCAGCGTCGCCACGCCGCCGCTGACCTCCAGTCGATCCAGAATCCCGCAATGATCCGGGGCGCCTTCGCTGCAGCGTTCTCGCAGGTCGAGCAGTTGCGTCTGCAAGGCTTGCAGGCTGGCGATGCGGGTGTTGACGTGCTGGATGTGCTCGTCGATCAGCGCGTTGACGCTTTCACATTGGTCCTGCGGACTGTCGCGCAGGTTGAGCAGGCTGCGAATCTCTTCGAGGGTCATGTCCAGGCCACGGCAATTGCGGATGAACGTCAGCCGCTCCACATGCGCCTGGGTATACAGCCGGTAATTGCCCTCACTGCGCGCTGGAGGCGGCAGCAAGCCTTCGCGCTCGTAATAGCGGATGGTTTCCACCTGCGCGTCGGTCAATTTCGCCAGTTCGCCAATCTTCATCGCGTCGATCCTGTTTTGGTGCTTGACCCTATAGTGGCTACAGGGTGTTCACTTGGCAACAAGCAAGTCAAAGGACTGGACCATGAGCCAAGCGACCCCAATCGATCCGAAACACCAACATGCCGAACACGACCATTCGGCGCACGATCATGCCCATGCGGAACACAGTCACGCCAAGCATGAACACAGCTGCTGTTCGGCGGATGCCGCACCCGCTGTAGTTACCTTCGGCGATGCGCCTGCGTCTGGCGGTCGGCTGAGCAGTTTCCGCATCGAGCAGATGGATTGTCCTACCGAGCAGACTTTGATCCAGAACAAACTGGGCAAGCTGGCCGGGGTGCAGAAACTCGAATTCAACCTGATCAATCGCATGCTCGGCGTCTGGCACGAATTGCCGTCCACTGACCCGATTCGCGACGCGATTTCGTCATTGGGCATGCAGGCCGAGCCGATTGAAGAGGGCGCCGGTACTGAGTCGGCTTCGTTGCCACCGGCGAAAAAACCTTGGTGGCCGCTGGCGTTGTCGGGCGTCGCCGCGTTGACTTCGGAAGTGATTCACTTCGCTGAGCTGGCGCCGAACTGGGTGGTTGCACTGGTCGCGTTGGTCGCCATTCTCAGTGGCGGACTCACCACCTACAAAAAAGGCTGGATCGCCCTCAAGAACTTCAACCTGAACATCAATGCGTTGATGAGCATCGCCGTAACCGGTGCCGTGCTGATCGGGCAATGGCCGGAAGCGGCCATGGTGATGTTCCTGTTTACTGTGGCCGAGTTGATCGAAGCCAAATCCCTGGACCGCGCCCGCAACGCAATCGGCGGGCTGCTGCAACTGACGCCGGAAGTGGCGACGGTGCAGCAAGCGGATGGTCAATGGCTAGAACTGGACGCGAAAAGCATCGAGCTTGGCGCCATCGTCCGGGTAAAACCGGGCGAACGCATTGCGCTGGACGGCGAAGTGGTCTCCGGTAACTCCACCATCGATCAGGCGCCGATTACCGGGGAAAGCCTGCCGGTGGAGAAGGCTGAAGGCGACAAAGTCTTTGCTGGCACGATCAATCAGTCGGGATCGCTGGAATACAAGGTGACTGCTGCGGCCAACAACTCGACGCTGGCGCGGATCATTCATGCGGTGGAAGCCGCGCAGGGCGCACGCGCGCCGACTCAGCGTTTTGTCGACAGCTTTTCGCGCATCTACACCCCCGCGGTGTTCCTGCTGGCTTTGGCCGTGGCGATCATCCCGCCGCTGTTCATGGGCGCGGTATGGTTTGACTGGATCTACCGCGCGCTGGTGTTGCTGGTGGTCGCATGTCCGTGTGCGCTGGTGATTTCCACGCCAGTGACGATTGTCAGTGGCCTGGCGGCTGCCGCGCGTAAAGGCATCCTGATCAAAGGCGGCGTTTATCTGGAAATGGGCCAGGAGCTGGATTATCTGGCGCTGGACAAAACCGGCACCATTACCCATGGCAAGCCGGTGCAGACCGACTATGTGCTGCTTCAGGAATCAGCTGGCGAGCGGGTTCCGGCGATTGTCGCCAGCCTGGCTGGCCGCTCCGATCACCCGGTTTCCCTGGCCATCGCCCAGGCAGCGGAAAAGAGCCTGACGTTGCATGAGGTCATGGCTTTGGAAGCGTTGGCCGGTCGCGGGGTGCGCGGCGAGATCAATGGCCAGGTGTATCACCTGGGCAACCACCGCTTGGTGGAAGAGCTGGGCTTGTGTTCGCCAGAGCTGGAAGTGCAACTCGATGCGCTGGAAAAACAGGGCAAAAGCGTCGTGCTGTTGCTGGATAGCAGCGGTCCGCTGGCGTTGTTCGCCGTGGCCGATACCGTCAAGGACAGCAGCCGCGAAGCCATTGAGCAGCTGCATGCGCTGGGCGTGAAAACCCTGATGTTGACGGGCGATAACCCGCACACCGCCAAGGCGATCGCTGCGCAGGTGGGCATCGATCAGGCGCAAGGCAATCTGATGCCGGCTGACAAGTTGCAGGCCATCGAGGCGCTGTACGCCCAAGGTCATCGAGTCGGCATGGTCGGCGACGGCATCAACGACGCGCCAGCCCTGGCTCGCGCCGAAATCGGTTTCGCCATGGCGGCTGCCGGTACCGACACAGCGATTGAAACCGCTGATGTTGCCCTGATGGACGACGATCTGCGCAAGATCCCGGCATTTATACAACTGTCGCGCCGCACCTCGGCGATCTTGAAGCAGAACATCATCCTGGCGCTGGTGATCAAGGCGATCTTCCTGGTCGTCACCTTTGCTGGCATGGCGACCATGTGGATGGCGGTGTTCGCCGATATGGGCGTGAGCTTGCTGGTGGTGTTCAACGGGTTGCGGTTGCTTAAAAAGTAAACAGCGAGCCTCGTGTGGGAGCGAGCTTGCTCGCTCCCACGGATTACGATTACCTACCGTATTTAGCCTTGCCCCATTGAATCATCCCCTCCAGCAACTCCTTTAAAACCACCCGCGTCGGCTCCGCCAGATCAGGCCGGTAATGAAACGGCACAAACTCTTCCATGTACGTGCTCTGGGTCAGTTCCAGTTGCACGGCATGGATATTGTTGGCCGGATCGCCGTAGTGGCGGGTGATGTGGCCGCCTTTGAAGCGGCCATTGAGTACATGGCTGTAATCGGTCGCTGCGGCGCAGATGGCTTCGGCGTGCTGGCCCAACGCTGCATCGCAACTGGCGCCGTTGAAGGTGCCGAGGTTGAAATCCGGCAGGCGGCCTTCAAACAGGTGTGGGATATGTCCGCGAATCGAGTGGGCATCAAACAACAGCGCATAGCCGAATTCGTCACGCAGCCTTGTCAGCTCTTGCTCAATCGTCTGGTGGTACGGCGTCCAGATCTGCTCCAGATAACGTGCGCGTTCTTCGGCGCTCGGCGCCTGGCCTTCCTTGAACAGCGGCACGCCATCGAACAGGATCGACGGGAACAGCCCGGTGGTCGCGCCGGCATACAGCGGTTTGTCGTCGGACGGGCGATTCAGGTCGATGACGAAACGCGAGTATTCAGCTGCCAGGGTGCTGGCGCCCAGCTCGGCGGCGAAGTCATAGAGTTGCGGGATGTGCCAGTCGGTGTCCGGCAGGCTCAACGCCTCATCCACAAGGCCAGCTTGCACCGCAGGCGTCAGCTGTAATCCGGCGTGGGGCATGCTGATCAGCAGCGGCGCGCGGCCGCGAGAAAATGTCAGAACCTTGTCCATCGGTCTCTCCTTAAATCAGGGATTCGACGCCGTGGCGCACGATGCGTTTGTCCAGATCGCCGCCCAGCCAATAGGCCAGGTCGGCTGGGCGTTCGATGTTCCAGGCCACGAAATCGGCGAACTTGCCCACTTCCAGCGAGCCATGGGTGTCGCCCATGCCCAGCGCCTTGGCGGCATTGATCGTCACGCCCGCGAGGGCTTCTTCGGGTGTCATGCGAAACAGCGTACACGCCATGTTCAGCATCAGGCGCAATGACAGCGCGGGAGACGTGCCGGGGTTGAGGTCGCTGGCGATAGCGATATCGACGCCATGTTTGCGCAGGGCATCCATGGGCGGCAGTTGGGTTTCGCGCAGGAAGTAATAAGCGCCGGGCAGCAACACGGCGACGGTTCCGGCCGCACCCATGGCGATGGCGTCGGCTTCGGTCATGAACTCCAGATGGTCCGCCGACAACGCCTGATAGCGCGCCGCCAGACTGGAACCCGCCAGGGAGGATAATTGTTCGGCGTGCAATTTCACCGGCAAACCCAGCTGGCCCGCCGTGATGAACACCTGCTCGACCTGCGCCGGGGAAAACGCCAGGTATTCGCAAAACGCATCCACCGCGTCGACCAGCCCTTCATCGGCCAGCGCGGGGAGCATTTCGCTGCAGATGTGGTTGATGTAGTCGTCGGCGCGGTCGGTGTATTCCGGCGGCAAGGCATGAGCGGCCAGGCAGGTGCTGCGCACGGTGATCGGCAATGTGTTGCCCAGGCGGCGGATGACCCGCAGCAGCTTGCGCTCATTGGCCAGGTCCAGGCCGTAGCCGGACTTCATCTCGACTGTGGTCACGCCGTCCTTGAGCAAATGCCGCAGGCGATTTTCCGCGCTGGCGTACAACTCGTCTTCGCTGGCAGCGCGAGTCGCACGCACGGTGCTGGCAATGCCGCCGCCGGCTGCGGCGATCTCGGCGTAGCTCACCCCTTGCAGGCGCTGCTCGAATTCGCCGCTGCGATTACCGCCGAACACGGTGTGCGTATGGCAGTCGATCAGCCCCGGCGTGACCCACGCGCCGTTAAGATCAACGACGCTCTCATAGTTCGCCTCGGTCAGCTGTGCTTGAGGCCCGATCCATTCGATACACGCTCCAGAGGTCACGATGGCGGCATCCTCGATGATCGAGTATTTGCCTTGCGCCATGCTTGCCACATGGCAGTGCTTCCAGAGCGTTTTCATTCGGGGCCTCCGAGGCTATCGGGTCAGGTTGGTGTTTTTTTGATTATGGATGCCGGGTTTGAACCCGACGTTGTAAGCGACCACCAGCAACATGACCCAAGCCGCACCGACGATCAGCGCCGCGCGGTTGTCCGGGAAGTAGCCGAGCACGCCGAAGATGAACAGCATGAAAACGATGGCCGCTGCCGGAGCGGCGGGCCAGAACGGCACCGGGAATTTCAGCTGCGCGACTTCTTCGCGACTCATGGCGCGGCGCATCGCCACTTGCGTCAGCAGAATCATCAGCCAGACCCAGACAGTGGCGAAGGTGGCCAGCGAAGCGATCAGCAGGAACACGTTTTCCGGGATCAGGTAATTGAGCAGCACACCACCGAGCAAGGCGATGCCCATCACCAGCACGGTCATCCACGGCACGCCTTGTTTCGACAGTCGGGAAAAGCTTTTGGGTGCCTGGCCCTGTTGGGACAGGCCATACATCATGCGCCCGGCGCCGAAGATATCGCTGTTGATCGCTGACACAGCGGCGGAAATCACCACGATATTCAGCAGCGCGGCGGCCCATGGAATCCCAAGGCTGGAGAAAATCTGCACGAACGGGCTGTTGGCCTTGGTGATCTGCGACCAGGGAAACAGCGACATCAGCACGAACAGCGTCAGCACGTAGAACAGCAGGATGCGTAGCGGCACCGCGTTGATCGCGCGCGGGATGGTGTGTTGCGGATCCTGCGCTTCGCCCGCCGTGATGCCGATGATTTCGATGCCGCCGAACGCGAACATCACCACCGCGAAACAGGCAATCAGGCCGCCGATACCGTTGGGCATGAAGCCGCCGTGGCTCCACAGATTGCTGACGCTGGGCACGGTTTCTGCGCCCGTCAGAGTGACGCCGAACAGCAACAGGCCGAAACCGGCAACGATCATCGCGACAATGGCGCTGACCTTGAGCAGCGACAGCCAGAACTCGGTTTCGCCGAATACCTTGACGTTGCACAGGTTCAGCGCACCGATCAGGAACACGATGCCCAGCACCCAGATCCAGCGCGGCACATCCGGGAACCAGAAGCCCATATAAATGCCGAAGGCGGTCACGTCGGCGAGGCAGACGATGATCATTTCAAAGGCGTAGGTCCAGCCCAGAACAAAGCCCGCCATCGGTCCCAGATACGTGCTGGCGTATTCGCTGAACGAGCCCGCCACCGGATTGTGCACCGCCATTTCGCCCAGGGCGCGCATGACCATGAACACCGCCGCGCCGCCGATCAGGTAGGCGAGCAACACTGCCGGCCCGGCCATCTGGATGGCCGAGGCCGAACCGTAGAACAGCCCGGTGCCAATCGCCGATCCCAGCGCCATGAAGCGAATGTGACGGGCCGACAGCCCGCGTTTCAAACCTTGTTGTGACGTCATTTCCAATCCAATTCCGTTCTTTCCAGCGAACTGCCAGTTGTTCAGGGCGGCAAGGATAACCGCTTGGCTGCGTTGCTCGAATCAACGTGTGTCGGGTGTCGCCTGGCTGACATCTCGTGTCACGGATGTCTATACGTCTTGGGGTCGCCATCAATGTTGTTCGTTGGAGCGAGGCTTGCCCGCGAAGAGGCCGCTGCATCCGACCGATTCGTCGCGTCTGAGCCGTCGTATTCGCGGGCAAGCCTCGCTCCAGCGGTGTTAATGGCTGCTACGTTGCGACAACTGCGATACACCGTTTCCAGCAACGCTTCACTCCTGAGCAATTCCGCGCTGGCGGCGATGTCCGGGGCGAGCCAGCGGTCTTCGTCGTAGGCCGGGACCTGTTCGCGCAGCAGGCGCCAGGCGACGTCGGTGCCGACGCCAAAACGCTGGCCCTTGAGGAATTCGAACGCCTGGGCCGCCAGTAAATATTCGATAGCCAGAATCTGCGTGGCGTTATCCAGCACCCGGTGCAGTTTCAGCGCCGCGTTGGTGCCCATGCTCAGGTGATCTTCCTGTAAGCCGGAGGTCACGTAATTGTCGGTGACCGCCGGTTGCGCCAGTTGCCGGTTTTCCGCGCACAGCGACGCGGCGACGTACTGGACGATCATCATCCCCGAGTTGACCCCCGGCTGGCTGACCAGAAACGCTGGCAAACCGCTGACCGTCGGGTTGATCAGGCGATCCAGGCGACGCTCGGCGATTGAGCCCAGTTCCGCCACGGCAATCGCCAGCAAATCCGCCGCCATCGCCACGGATTGACCGTGCGGGTTGGCCTGGGACACCACGCGATACGCTTCGGGCGTGCCCAGCAATAACGGGTTGTCAGTTGCGGAATTCAGCTCGATTTCGATCTGCCGGGTTGCATGGGCCAGCTGATCGCGAGTGGCGCCATGGACCTGCGGAATCGAACGAATGCTCAGCGCGTCCTGAGTACGAATACCCTGGCTGTTGGCGAGCACTTCGCTGCCATCGAGCAGGCTGCGCAGGTTGCTGCCGACGATCTGCATGCCGGGATGCGGTTTAAGCGCGATGATTTCTGCGTCGAAAGCATTCAGTTGGCCGCGCAGCGCTTCGAAGCTCATGGCGCCGACCACATCGGCCCAGTGCGTCAGGCGTTGCGCGTCGGCGATGGCCAGGCAGCTCAAACCGGTCATGCACGGCGTGCCGTTGACCAGACACAAGCCGTCCTTGGCGCCGAGGACCACCGGGCTCAGGCCTTCAGCGTCCAGCGCCTGCAAGGCCGGCATGATGTGGCCGCGATAGCTGACGTTGCCGACACCCAGCAGCGCGATGCCGATGTGCGCCATGTGCGTGAGGTAGCCGACCGAACCCTGGGACGGAACCTGCGGAGTAATCTGCCGGTTGAGCAAGGTCAGCAAGGCTTCGACCACTTGCCGATGCAGGCCGGACTTGCCCTGGGTGTAATTGATGATTGCCGCGCAGATGATCGCTCGGGTCTGTTCATCGGGCAGCGCCGCGCCAACGCCGCAGGCATGGCTGAGCAAGGTGTTGCGTGACAGCTGGCTCAACTGCTCGCCATGCAGCGAGACGTTGCACAACGCGCCCAGCCCGGTATTCACGCCATAAGCGCGCTCGCCGCTGGCGACGATGCATTCGACGATGGCCTGTGCATTGTCGATTCGCGCCCAGGCGCTGGCCGACAGGCTCAAGTGCGCGCCGTTACGGGCCACCGCAACCACATCCTGCCAACGCAGCGGGCCTTCGCCGATTACGATTTCTTCAACTGGCGACATCTCGAACGTCCTTACAAAGTGACCGCACGACGCTGCACGAAACGATCTACGTAATCATCTGCAGGGGAGTGGAGGATTTCTTTTGGGGTGCCGACCTGAATCAGGCGGCCATCCTTGAGGATCGCGATCCGGTTGCCGATGCGCACGGCTTCGTCCAGATCGTGGGTGATGAACACGATGGTTTTCTTCAGGGCGCTTTGCAGTTCCAGCAACTGATCCTGCATCTCGGCGCGAATCAGCGGATCCAGGGCGCTGAACGCTTCATCCATCAGAATGATGTCGGTGTCCGCCGCCAGGGCTCGCGCCAGACCGACCCGTTGGCGCATGCCGCCGGAGAGCTGATGCGGGTATTTGTTTTCGTAGCCTTTGAGACCCACGGTGCTGATCCAGTGCAATGCGCGCTCGACGCAATGCTCTTTGGTCTCGCCGCGTACTTTCAGGCCGTAGGCGACGTTGTCCTGCACGGTCTTGTGCGGCAGCAGGCCGAAACTCTGGAACACCATGCTGATCTTGTGCCGACGGAATTGGCGCAAGGCTTCCATGTCGTAGGTCAGAATGTTCTCGCCATCGACGAGGATTTCGCCGCTGGTGGGATCGATCAGCCGATTGAAATGGCGCACCAGCGTCGATTTGCCCGAGCCGGAAAGGCCCATGATCACGAAAATTTCGCCGCTGCCAATCGACAGGGACAGGTCGTTCACGCCGACCACGCAGCCTGTCTGTGCCAGGACCTGATCCTTGCTCTGATTCTGGCGGACCATGTTCAGCGCGTCCTGGGCGCGGCTGCCGAAAATCTTGTAGACGTTCTTGACCACGATTTTATTCGGTTCAACGCTCATCATTTGTTCGCCTCATGCCGTGGGCGGCCATAGGCCTGAGTGATGCGGTCGATCACCACCGCGAGAATCACGATGGCCAGACCGGCTTCCAGCCCGCGCCCGACGTTGAGTGTCTGAATCCCTACCAGTACGTCTTCGCCCAGTCCGCGAGCGCCGATCATTGACGCGATGACCACCATCGACAGCGCCATCATCGTGGTCTGGTTGATCCCGGCCATGATGCTCGGCAGGGCCAGCGGCAGTTGCACGCCAAACAGTTGCTGCCAGCGATTGGCACCGAACGCGTTGATCGCTTCCATGACTTCGCCATCGACCTGGCGAATGCCCAGGTCCGTCAGGCGAATCAGCGGCGGCGCGGCGTAGATCACGGTGGCGAAAATCGCCGGCACCTTGCCCAGGCCGAACAGCATCAGCACCGGGATCAGGTACACGAAGCTGGGCATGGTCTGCATGATGTCCAGCAGCGGCATGAGAAACGAACGCAGGCGATTGCTGCGCGCCGACAGAATGCCCAGCGGTATGCCGATGACCACCGAAATCAACGTGGCGACCAGCATCAGCGCCAGGGTCTGCATGAGTTTGTCCCACAAGCCGACCGCGCCCACCAGAAACAGCAGGCCGACGATCACGGCAGTGGTGGTCCATTTACGCGTCGCATGCCAGGCAATGCCGCCGACAATGGCGAGCAACACCCACCATGGTGCGACGCGCAGCAAACCTTCAAGCCGGACGATGGCCCACAGCAGCGTGTCGGAAATGTGCCTGAACACATCGCCATAATTGGTGACCAGCTTGTCAACCCAGTCATTGACCCAGTTGGCGATGGAGAACGTGAAGCTTTCGGGGAACATAAAGGTGCTCTCTTACTGGATTGCAGTTGACCTGTGGGACCGGCTTCACCCGGGATGAAGCCTGGATTGCGGTTGATCTGCAGGACCGGCTTCAGCCGGGAGGACGCCGGTGCATTCGCTGCACATCTCCCGGCTAAAGCCGGTCCTACGGGGTTGTGCCGCCTTCCCGGCTAAAGCCGATCCCACACTTTGCCTTTACAACGAAGCATCAACCTTTTTGGCCGCTTCTTCGCTGACCCAGGCGTGCCAGACTTCAGGATGTTCCTTGAGGAAGATCTTCGCCAGTTTCGGCGACTCGATGCGATCCTTGGTCATCCGCGCCAGGTTCTGGTTCAGCAGATCAATCGGGATGTTGACCTTTTCCATCACCGCCACCAGCTCCGGTGCCTGCTCGTGGAAGGCTTTGGACAGGCCGACCTTGATGTCGATGGTCTTGTTCACCCCGGCTTTCTCTTCAAGACGAACCATGTCCACCTGGCCCATCAGCGGCGTCGGCGACCAGTAGTACGTCAGGATCGGCTCGCCACGTTTGTAGCTGGACAGAATCGCCGCATCCAGCGCCGGGCCGGTGCCTGGGCGGAAGTTGGTGTACTTGCTTTCCAGGCCGTAGCTCTTGAGCATCTCGGAGTTTTCCAGCTCGCAGGTCCAGCCTGCCGGGCAGTTGTAGAAACGGCCCTTGTCTGGTTCTTCGGCATCTTTGAACAAGGTCGAATACTGGGCCAGATCGCTGATCGACTTGAGGTTTGGCGCCTTGGCTTCCAGCTTGCGCTTGGCATCGCCTTCGATCACATAGCGCGGCACGTACCAGCCTTCGATTGCGCCTTTGACCGGCGCACCGACACCCACGACTTTCCCGGCTTTCTCGGCCTTGTTCCAGACTTCGCTGCGGCCTACCCATTCCTCGGC
Source organism: Pseudomonas sp. CFII64 (assembly GCF_000416235.1). Classification (GTDB taxonomy): domain Bacteria; phylum Pseudomonadota; class Gammaproteobacteria; order Pseudomonadales; family Pseudomonadaceae; genus Aquipseudomonas. The sequence goes on from NZ_ATLO01000049.1 coordinate 263,785, forward strand.
GAACACCTGAATGTCATTGGTGCTCAAAGCATTTTCCATGGTGATGGAGTTGCCAGGCAGGCTGTCGACTTCACAGCCGTAGCCTTTGTTCAGCACAACCTGCAGCACGTCGGTCAGCAGCATTGCGCTTTCCCAGTTCAGACCGGCGAATTTCACCGGCTTGCCAGACTCGCACCAGCCAGCTGCCTGGCTTGCACCGGCAGCGGTGAGCATTCCCAGGCAAAGCGTCGTGGAAAGCAGGGCCTTGTTCATTTTCATTATTGAAGCTCCGAGTCAGGAAATGGGATTGGCAGTTTCCGATCAAAAACAGGCATCCGGCCCGACGCTTGGACACTTGATGGTCCTGAGCGTTGTTGTCCCTGCTGGTGTTACTGGCTCATATCAAACATCGAATGTATCCGTAGGACCGGCTTCAGCCGGGAGAGCGCCCTCCCGGCTGAAGCCGGTCCTACGGGCATCTGTTTGTTTCAGCTGCCAATCATCGGCAGGTTCAAGCCCTTCTCGTTGGCGCAGTCAATTGCGATCTGATAACCCGCATCGGCGTGACGCATCACGCCCGTCGCCGGGTCGTTATGCAGGACGCGAGCTATGCGTTCGGCGGCTTCGTCAGTGCCGTCGCAGACGATGACCATGCCCGAGTGCTGGGAAAAGCCCATGCCGACGCCGCCACCGTGGTGCAGTGAAACCCAGGTCGCGCCGCTCGCGGTATTGAGCAGGGCGTTGAGCAGCGGCCAGTCGGACACTGCATCTGAGCCGTCCTGCATCGATTCAGTTTCACGATTCGGACTGGCGACCGAGCCGGAGTCCAGATGGTCGCGGCCAATCACCACCGGCGCCGACAGTTCGCCGCTGCGGACCATTTCGTTGAACGCCAGGCCGAGCATGGCGCGCTGGCCCAGGCCGACCCAGCAAATCCGCGCCGGAAGACCCTGAAACGCAATGCGCTCGCGGGCCATGTTCAGCCAATTGTGCAAGTGAGCGTCATCCGGGATCAGCTCCTTGACCTTGGCGTCAGTCTTGTAGATATCTTCCGGGTCGCCGGACAAAGCTGCCCAACGGAACGGTCCTACGCCACGGCAGAACAACGGACGAATGTAGGCGGGAACAAATCCCGGGAAGTCGAAGGCATTTTCTACGCCTTCTTCCTTGGCCATCTGACGAATGTTGTTGCCATAGTCGAACGTCGGAATGCCCATTTTCTGGAACGCGAGCATGGCTTCGACGTGGACCGCCATGGATTGCTTGGCAGCTTTGACCACCGCAGCCGGTTCGGTCAGCGAGCGGGCGCGGTACTCGTCCCAGCTCCAGCCTTTTGGCAGATATCCATTGAGCGGGTCGTGGGCGCTGGTCTGGTCGGTGACCATGTCCGGGCGCACGCCGCGACGGACCATTTCCGGAAGAATTTCGGCAGCGTTGCCACACAGCGCGATGGAAATAGCCTTGCCTTCAGCGGTGTATCTGGCGATGCGTGCGAGGGCGTCGTCCAGGTCCACGGCTTGCTCGTCGACGTAACGGGTCTTGAGGCGGAAGTCGATGCGGCTCTGCTGGCATTCGATGTTCAGCGAGCTGGCACCGGCCATGCCTGCTGCCAACGGTTGCGCGCCGCCCATGCCGCCCAGGCCTGCGGTCAGCACCCATTTGCCCTTGAGGCTGCCGTTGTAATGCTGGCGACCGGCCTCGACGAAGGTTTCGTAAGTGCCTTGCACGATGCCCTGGCTGCCGATGTAGATCCAGCTGCCGGCGGTCATCTGGCCATACATCGCCAGGCCCTTGGCATCCAGCTCGTTGAAGTGTTCCCAGCTGGCCCAGTGCGGCACCAGGTTGGAGTTGGCGATCAGCACACGGGGCGCGTTGCTGTGGGTCTTGAACACGCCGACCGGTTTGCCGGACTGAATCAACAGGGTTTCGTCGTCATTCAGGTTGGTCAGGCTTTCGACGATCTTGTCGTAGCATTCCCAATTGCGCGCGGCGCGACCGATGCCGCCATAAACCACCAATTCCTTGGGGTTCTCGGCAACTTCCGGATCGAGATTGTTCATCAGCATGCGCAGCGGTGCTTCGGTCATCCAGCTTTTGGCAGTGAGCTGGGTGCCACGGGCAGCACGTACTTCGACGTCACGGTAGCGGGTCCAGTGTTGGTTATTCTCGGTCACGAACGAACTCCTCAGCGATCAATCCGGCCCCGCCTTCAGATGGCGAGCGGGCAATTGGGGTCAGTGCGGCGCAGGCATCGATTGACTGTAGCAGGGGTCATTCGATGCACTTGGCTTTACTTGTACATACAAGCATATGCAATTGAAGGACCAATTTTTGTGGCGGTCGTTAAGTGAGCCACAGAAAAACGCGCAAGCCCACGTATTCCGGGCCTGTTGACGCATTGTGGTTTAGGCGAGGGGATCAAGCGGCGAGTCGGGAGGATGTTACTGAAACGACGTTTTGCCTCGTTTCGGGGCGTTCGGTAACAAAACGGGGCACGCTGTTGATCAGATGACTTTTACCGCGCGGCCAATGAATTGAATCGGGCCGGTGGGTTTGCCGATGGGGGAGCCGGTGGATTTTTCCAGGGTCAGCTCGAACAGCTGGTTGGGCTGCAGCGGCGGCAGTTTGTCCAGTGGGACATGCAGCGTCTCGCCCGGTTTGACCAGGCCCAGGGAAACAGGGCCTTGCCAGCCATCGGCCTTGGTCCAGAACTCCAGCGCCTTGTCGGCTGGCACTTCGGTAACGCTGAGCGGGATCAACTGGATTTCCTGGCTGTTGCTGGCCTGAATCACCCAGCCGGGCGACTTGTCTTGCGGGGCGACGAGCACCACCAGATAAGAAGGCGCATTCAGCGAGGGCCGCATGAGCAGCGTGATGCCCAGCACCAATGACGCGGCAAGGCCGGCACCGGCAAGGCCGCGCCACAGCGACAGGCTTTGCCACCAGCGTACGATTTCGCGACGCGATGTATCAATGGGTGCAACCAGCTCGTTGACACTGCGCTCGATGCGCGCCCAAAGCCGAGGCGGCGGAGTGACCGGTTCGGCCAGATTGGTCAGCGGCAGCAGGCGTTCTTCCCACGCCTCGACGGCAGCGCGCAACGCCGGTTCGTCAGGCATGCGGCGTTGCACTTCCCGACGCTGCTCGGCCGACAAGGTGCCCAATACGTATTCGCCGGCCAATGCATCAATCGGTTCGTGGGGATCGTTGCCCGGGCTGTTACTCATCCGATGCACTCCCGTAACGCCGTGAGGCTGCGCTTGATCCAGGCTTTGACCGTGCCCAGCGGCGCGCCGAGCTTGCTGGCGATTTCCTGATGTGAGTAGCCGTCGACATACGCGTGGAACACGCAATTGCGGCGCACCGGTTCCAGTTGTTCCAGGCAGAACTCGATGCGTCCCGGATTGACTCGCCAATCGAAGCTGTCCACGGTTTGGTTCCAGCATTCCAGAGTCGCCTGTGCTTCAAGGGATTGATCATCGCCATCGTCCTGAATTTCCCGGGCGTTGTCGCGGATCGTATTCAAAGCCAGATTGCGAGTGATGCTGAAAATCCAGCCACGGGCCGAGCCTCGGCTTGGGTCGAAGCTTGCCGCGCGGGTCCAGATCTTGATGAACGCGTCATGCACGATGTCCTGCGCCAGAGCGCTGTCGCGCACCAGTCGTTGCGCCACGCCCAGCAGCCGGGCGCTTTCCTGGGCATACAGCCGCTCAAGCGCCTGCCGTTCGCCTCGGGCGCAGGCATCCAGTGTTGCTTCGTAATCAAAATGGGATTCGTGTGAAGACAAGTCGATACGCCATCGGCAGAGCACTTATGCCCTGGCCTTTAGCCAGAGCGCCCGCGCAGGAGCATAGCTCAGTTCCTGCACGGCACTCATCTGGATTGAACTGAGTTATTTAGCGGCCCAGAAGATGTAATCGGCCTGATATTTCACCACTTCTTTCGCGCCGCTATTGCTGGCTGCGCAAGCCGTGGCAGGCGCTACGCCGCCTTTGATGGCGACGCGCTGGATGTACGCGACCCCGGTCATGGCACCTTTGCCTTCGGCTGGATTGGCCTTGACCAATTGATACGGAATGTTGCCAGCGCCAGCGGGCGCTACAGCCAGTTGCGTGCCGGTCACTTTCGAGCCGTCTTTGGCTTCCCAAGTGGCGGGCGGGCCAAAGTAAGTGCCGACCTGTTTGCCGCTGCGATCATTGAGCGCGGCTTTAGGGCCGACAAATGTCCATTCCATTTCATTGGGCATGCTGGCTTTGGCGCGGCACTCGTAGGTGATCTCGCCGACGCCGGTGGTTTCCATGCTGATTTTGTGGCCGTCAGGCACACGAACGGATTCCGGCAGATTGCTTTGGGCGAAGGCGGCAGGTGCCAGGCAAGTGAAGGCCAGGGCGGCACCGGACAGGCAGAGCAAGCGTTTTGCGTTCATGCAGGTTTCTCCAGATGAGCAGCCCGATTGGCTGCTTATCTGTACTACCCGCGAGAAATCAATCTGGATGCAGTGCCTGGAAAATAAAATTTCAGTGCTTGCAGACTTTGCTGCGCAGCAGGATCACGCCGACAATCGCCGCCAGTCCCGAACCCATCAGCACGCCGACTTTCACCTCGTCCACCAGATGCGCCGAACCCGGAAACGCCAGGTTGCCAATGAACAGGCTCATGGTGAAGCCGATGCCGCACAGAATCGCCACGCCGTAGAGCTGCACCCAGTTGCTGCCTTCGGGCAACACTGCCAGACCTGCGCGTATCGCCAGTACGGCGGCGAGGAATACGCCGATCTGTTTGCCCACGAACAAACCAAGGGCGACGCCCAACGGCACAGGATCGATGAGGTTTTGCAGGGATATCCCGGACAGCGATACGCCCGCATTGGCAAAACCGAAAATCGGCACGATGGCGAAGGCGACCCAGTAATGCATCTTCTCTTCGAGAAACAGCAGCGGCGAGCGCGCTTCTTCTTCGGGTTTGCCTAGCGGAATGCACAGCGCCAGCGCAACCCCGGCCAGCGTGGCGTGAACCCCCGATTGCAGGACGAAGAACCACAGCAGCAAGCCCAGCAGCAAATACGGCAGCAGGCGGCGCACTTGCAGGCGATTCATGGCGATCAATATGCCCAAGGTCACGAACGACGCCAGCAGCATCGGCATGTTCAGGCCGGAGCTGTAGAAGAAGGCAATGATCGTCACTGCGCCCAGATCATCGAGAATCGCCAACGCGGCGAGGAATACTTTCAGCGACGTTGGCACGCGCTTGCCGAGCAAGGACAGCACGCCGAGGGCAAAGGCGATGTCAGTGGCTGCCGGGATCGCCCAGCCGCTCATGGTTTCCGGGTTGCCCCAGTTGATGGCGATGTAGATCAGCGCCGGCACCAGCATGCCGCCCGCTGCGGCAAAACCGGGCAGCGCGCGTTGCCCCCAAGTGGCGAGGCCGCCCGCCAGCACTTCGCGTTTAATCTCCAGGCCGACCATCAGAAAGAAGATCGCCATCAGCCCGTCGTTGATCCATAACTCGACGGAAAGGCCGAACCACACGCTGTGCAATAGCGAAAAATAACCTGCTGCCAAACCTGAGTTGGCCACGATCAGCGCTGCCAGCGCGGCGCCCATCAGGACAATGCCGCCGGCGGACTCGGAAGCCAGGAAGCTGGCAAGAATGGCGATGGCGCGCGGGGTTTCTTTATTGTTGTTATTCATCGTCGTCATTGGCGGGCGAGGCTCCCTGAAAAAGTCAGCCAAGTTAGCACAGGTGATTCATGACAAAGCGCGTAGTCACGTGAATTATCGCGTCAGCGTCATACACCTCGGTAGGAGGGGACTTGTCCCCGAAGATGCCGGTGCCAGCGCTGAAGATGTCTTTGGCACACCCGACGCCTTCCCGGACAAGTGCGGTCCTGCCGAATGCGCGTAGCGAATTCAGATCTTGCTGAGTTCAATCAAGCAGCAGCGGCTGGCCTTGGGTGCGTAGAGCACCACTTCCTGCAGCGTGCCGGTCTCGTTGTCCAGTTGCAGGCAATCATGTTTTTCCAGCAATTGCGGCGGGTGTTCGCCCAGGTTCGCGGCCATTTGCTGGGCAATGCTGAACAGCAGCAGCGTATGCGCGGAGGTGAACAGGCGTTGCGGTTGCAGGACATCGATCCACTTCAGGCTCGCGCGGTAGCGCTGGGGAGCGTAGATCAGATTGAAGTCGCGAATCGGGCCATCAAGCAGATTGCAGCTGACCTGGCTGTCGCCGCTGAAGGCAAACGGATCGCCGGGGAGCAGCGGCTCGGTCAGCACGCCGTCCACATCCAGGGTCATGCCCGCCCCTTGCAGCACGGTGATGATGCGTTGGTAACCGGCAAATACGGAGAACCCGCCCGACGCTTCGATATCGGCAATCGACAGCCGCCAGCCGAAAGCATCCAGGCCAACGCCTGCATCGCGGGTGATCTCTTCGGTGCTGCCGCCGCCGTTCTTCCACGGCATGCGGGGGTAATCGGCGGCGCGCAGAGCAGTCAGTCGGGTCATTTGCTGAAACGTCCTTCCAGGCGGTGGCGGGAACCGGGATGAATCAGACGGGCCGCCGTGACGGGCTGACGGCCGGACCAGGTGCGGCGGCGAATCAGCAGGCAAGGCTCGCCCGGCTCGATTTGCAGCAGCGTGCATTCGTCGGGCTCGGCAAGAATCGCCTCGACCACGTGCTCGCCTTCGGTCAGCGGTGCGACTTGCGACAGATACGCATAGGGCGTTTGCAGGGTGAAATCCTGTCTGAGGTAATCCGGCGCGACCGACGCGTTGACGAAACGGTCTTCGATTTGCACCGGCAGATCGTTTTCGAAATGCACGATCAGGGAATGAAATACCCGTTGGCCTTCGCGCATGTCCAGAGCCAGGGCGCGTTCCGAGCCGGCCGCTTCTTCATTGAGCAGGATGACCTTGCAGCTGTGGCGATGACCGCGCGCGGCAATTTCATCGGCAATGTTATGGACTTCGAACAGCGCCGACTGACTCTTGGGCTCTGCAACGAATGTTCCTACACCTTGCATCCGCACCAGCAGGCCTTCGACGGTCAGTTCACGCAAGGCACGATTGATGGTCATGCGGCTGAAACCCAGTTGGGTGACCAGCTCGCTTTCCGACGGCACGCGGTGATGCGGCGCCCAGGTTCCATTCTGGATCTGCTGGGCGATCATGTGCTTGACTCGGGCGTACAGCGGCGCCGGACTGTCACCCATCTGGGCGGCCAGTGGAGAAAGGGCAGGCGGAGTCGGCACTGGGCAATCCTTGTTTTCAATGGTCATGTCGACGCAGGTTACGTGGCGCGTCGACTGTTACGTAAGTGTGCTCACGCTAACCACTAACCGGTCCGGCGGCAAGCTTGTCGGAGTTTACTCAGCAGGCAGACGTCTGTATATGTATATACAAATCACTTCTTTTCGGGATGCAGAGCCATGTCCGCCTTCTTTGCCGAGCGTGCATTATTACCCAGTGGCTGGGCCAACAATGTGCGTCTTGAAGTCAGCAATGGCTTTATTACGCAGCTGACAACCGATGCCGACGCTCAGGGCGCCGAGTTGCTCAAGGGGCCTTTGCTGGCGGGCATGCCGAATCTGCATTCCCACGCCTTTCAGCGGGCGATGGCCGGGCTGGCCGAGGTGGCGGGCAATCCCAACGACAGCTTCTGGACCTGGCGCGACCTCATGTACCGTCTGGTCGGGCAGATCAGCCCGCAGCAACTGGGCGTCATCGCCCGTCAGCTGTACATCGAGATGCTCAAGGGCGGTTACACCTCGGTGGCTGAATTCCACTATGTGCATCAAGACACCCACGGCAAGTCTTACGCCGATCCCGCCGAACTTGCGTTGCAGATCAGCCAGGCCGCCAGCTCCGCCGGTATTGGCCTGACGCTGCTGCCGGTGCTGTACAGCCATTCCGGTTTTGGCGGGCAAGCGCCGAATGAAGGTCAGCGTCGATTTATCCACAGCACCGAGAGCTATCTGGATTTACAGGCACGCTTGCAACCGCTGCTGGCAAAACAGCCCGCGCAAGCCTTGGGGCTGTGCTTTCACTCGTTGCGCGCGGTCACGCCGCAGCAGATCAGCGATGTGCTGGGCGCCAGCGACCGGCAATGTCCGGTGCATATCCACATCGCCGAACAACAGAAGGAAGTCGATGACTGCCTGGCCTGGAGCGGGCGGCGGCCATTGCAATGGCTGTACGAGAACGCGCCGGTGGACGAGCGCTGGTGTCTGGTTCACGCCACTCACGCCCAGCCGGACGAGGTTGCGCTGATGGCCAAAAGTGGTGCTGTGGCGGGTTTGTGCCTGACCACGGAAGCGAACCTGGGCGACGGGATTTTCCCGGCTGTCGACTACATTGCCCAGGGCGGGCGCTGGGGGATTGGCTCGGACAGCCACGTTTCCCTCAGTGTCGTCGAAGAGCTGCGCTGGCTGGAATATGGGCAGCGCTTGCGAGACCAGCGTCGTAACCGGCTGTATCGCAGCGATCAGCCAATGGTGGGCCGCACGTTATATGACGCGGCGTTGGCAGGCGGGGCGCAGGCCTTGGGTCAGCCAATCGGCCAGTTGCAGGTCGGGCAACGCGCCGACTGGCTGGTGCTGGACGGCAATGATCCGTATATCGCCACGGCGTCGGGCGACGGGATTCTCAATCGTTGGTTGTTTGCGGGTGGTGATCGGCAGATTCGCGACGTGATGGTCAACGGCCAATGGGTCGTGCGCGAAGGACGTCACGCTGGGGAAGAGCAGAGCAATCGGGAATTTGCCCAGGTATTGCGGGAGATGTTGGGTTAACTCCGACGTTTGTAACGTTGGAGCGAGGCTTGCCCGCGAACAGGGCTGACGCGGTTCATCAGGCATACCGCATCAAATTCTTCGCGAGCAACCTCGGCTCCAACGGGAAATCATTTCAGGTCAGAGATCACTTCCCAGCCTTACCGATCTTCGAATCTTCAACCCGCCAGATCAGCTTGGTGGTGTCATAGCCTTGTTGCTGGGCTTTGCTCAGCAGTTCGGCCTTGGTGGCGTCCGAAACGGTGGGCGTGCGCGACAGCAGCCACAGGTATTTGCGATCCGGATTGCCGACCACGGCGGTCTTGTAACCGTCGCCGATGTACAACACCCAGTAATCGCCCTTGGCCAGGCCCGGCAGCAGGCGCGAAAACCAGTTGTCGAACACGACCCACAGCTTGTCGGTCTTGCCCGGAACCTGTGGCGATGCCGTTCCAGTTGCTTCTTGCCACTTGCCTTCATCCGTCTGGCAGCGGTTGGTCACGCCAACGTTGCCGTCGTCCTTGAGCGAATAATGAGCTTCGGACTGGGCGCAATTGCGCTGGAAAAACATCGGCAGGCGCGCCAGCTCGTACCAGGTGCCCTGATATTTCTTCAGGTCGACGTTATCAACCGTCTTTGGCTCAAGCGAGTCAGCCGAATGAGCAAAACCAATGGCCAGAAAGCTCGCCATGAGCACCAGGCTGAATCGCATCAGTACTTTGATCATGATTTACTTCAGACCCTGACCCGAAAACAGCACCACTTTGTCGGCGGCATATTGCACGCTGATAAAGCTGTTCTTGTCGCCCCAGGTGCAACTGGACATGCCCAGCGCGCCGGAACATTCAGTCGGGCTGCCGAGCAGACTCTCAACCTGGCCCTTGCCCATGCCGGCAGAAATCTTCGAATAATTTTCCTGAGTGACCTTGCTGCAAGCTGCCAGCAAAACGCAGAACGACAACAACGCGAGAGAGCGCAAAGACATGGATGAAGCTCCTGAACGGAAGGGGGCAACGTCACAGCAACGGTCCGGCGGACAAGCATGCTGGCGTAGTGCCGATAGCTTAGAAGAGAAAAACCGGATCTGGTTCCCTTGGTGGGTGAATCGATCGGGCTTTGAACCCCCGCGATACCGTAGGACCGGATTTATCCGGGAGGGGGGCAGTGTGCCAGTGGAAATTTTTGCATTTATCACGACCTCTCGCGAATAAATTCGCTCCTACAGATGATCGTCATCACAACGGTTCTATCGTTAAAACCTCGACCCGCGCCCCTTCAGGAACTCGATTTCCTCATCCGTCGAAGGGCGGCCGAGGATTTCGTTGCGGTGGGGGAAGCGGCCGAAGCGGGCGATGATTTGCTGGTGGCGCTCGGCATAGTCGAGGCTTTCTTTGAAGTAGTCGCGGTCGGTGGCGGGCAGGAGCGGGAGCAGTTCGGCGAAACGGGCGACGGCCTGATTTTGCGCGTCGATGTTTTCGCTGTGTTCCAGAACCAGATAGATAAAGGTGCGCTGCAGCGGATCGAGCAATTGGTCGCGGCCAAGTTTCAAGCCATGTTCGACCAACGCCTGAGCGCGGGCATCACCGGCGAAGGCTTTCGGGGTGTCGCGATAAATCATGCGTGGCAGTTGATCGAGCAACAGCACCAGGGCCAGCCAGCCGTCCGGGTTTGCCACCCATTCGTTCAGACCGCCCGCCGATGCCTTGTCGACCAGATCACCGAAGCGAGCGAGGGCCTCGGCGTCCTGGGCTTTTTTCTTGCCGAACCACAGCTTGCCCTTGGCCAGCACCACTTCAGTGGCGGTTTCGGCACAACCGAACCACCACTCCAGCAGAGGCAGCCAAGGGGCAATCATGGTTTATTCCTTGTGGTAGGCCGTAGCGCGCTCGACTTCTTCCTTGGAACCCAGGTAAACCGCGACGCGCTGGTGCAGGCCTTCAGGTTGAATGTCGAGGATGCGTTGATGACCGTCGGTGGACGCGCCGCCCGCCTGCTCGACCAGGAACGACATCGGGTTGGCTTCATACATCAGGCGCAGTTTGCCCGGCTTTGAAGGCTCGCGGCTGTCGCGCGGGTACATGAACATGCCGCCACGGGTCAGGATGCGATGCACATCGGCAACCATCGCCGCGACCCAGCGCATGTTGTAGTTCTTCTTCAACGGGCCTTCTTCGCCAGCCAGCAGCTCGCTGACATAGCGTTGGACCGGGGCTTCCCAGTGACGCTGGTTGGACATGTTGATCGCGAATTCCTGAGTGGATTCCGGGATGGTGATGTCTTCGTGGGTCAGCACGAAGCTGCCCATTTCGCGGTCCAGGGTGAAGCCTTTGACGCCATCACCCAGGGTCAGCACAAGCATGGTTTGCGGGCCGTAGATCGCATAACCGGCAGCAACCTGCTCGGTGCCAGGCTGCAGGAAAGCCTTTTCGTTCAGGTGTTCGTTCTGGCTGAGGTATTCATTCGGGCAACGCAGCACCGAGAAGATGGTGCCGACCGGGGCGTTGATATCGATGTTCGACGAACCGTCCAGTGGGTCGAAAACCAGCAGGTACGCACCTTTCGGGTATTTGCCCGGGATCTGGTAGGCGTTGTCCATTTCTTCGGACGCCATGCCGGCCAGGTGACCGCCCCATTCGTTGGCTTCGAGCAGGATTTCGTTGGAGATCACGTCGAGTTTTTTCTGAACTTCGCCTTGTACGTTTTCAGTACCCATGCTGCCGAGCACGCCGCCCAGCGCGCCTTTGGAGACGGCGTGGCTGATTTCCTTGCACGCACGCGCCACCACTTCGATCAGGAAACGCAAATCGGCAGGAGTGTTGTTGCTGCGGGTTTGCTCAATCAAATAGCGACTCAGGGTAACGCGGGACATGGAGAGCTCCGAATATGGGGGATAAAAACCCGCGCAGTTTAACGCGAGTGGGGACGTAATACTGCCCATAAGACTGGGTTAACACCCATTGAGTTCACGTGTTTGCTGAGCGTAGCTGGAAATCGCACATATGTGAGTCCTGCAATGCGGTAGGACCGGCTTCAGCCGGGAGGGAGTTTCTCGCGACTCAAGCCGCTCCTGCGATTCGGCGCCGACTCAGGGTTTGGGCGTCGACGCCCGCAGCGTACTCACGGCCATCCAGCCGAGGAAGATCACGCCCAAGACCAGCACTGACCACAGCCCGACACGCTTCCAGTCAATGCTGGCGGCGGGTTCGGGCTGCGCGGCAACGATGACCGGGGAACCGGCAGGTTCGGCTTTGCCCAGGGTGTTCATTTTTTGCACGCTGTAATCGGGAATGAGCGTCGACAATGGCAGATTGGCCGCTTTGGCCGCCGGATTGCCGATGGCCAGGGTGAACGGCCCGTTGCCCCGGGCCAGAAACACAACCTGAGTGGCGCGCACGGCAAAGCGTACGGTTGGCGCTTCGTTGCCCAGGCCGCCGCCACGTTCATCGACTTCCAGTTTCAGTTGGCGAACTATCTGGCCGGACAACAGCAGTTCGTCCTGCACCACGTCCTGGCCGTTCTGGGTCAGGCGATACAGCAAGCCGCTGCTGACCGGTTGCCACGCGTCCTGATCGCTGCGCCGTCCAGATAGCGTGCCCGGTGCGAGACTGTTGGCCTGGGCGATATCAAATTTCACGCGCTCGACCGGCAACCCGCTGGGCAACTGCCAGACATATTCACCCGGTTTTTCGACTTTGCCGCTGACCGGCGCTGACCAGTTGAGCGGTAATTCCGGGCGCTCGGTGGTGGCGCTGAGCAACTGCGCCGAGGTCAGGTTCGGCGCCGTCTGCGGTGCGTTCCACAACAAACGCAGATAACGCGCCGAGCGGCCCGGCAAGGCCACTTCGCGCTGTTCGACCAGCTCGTCAGCGAAGGAAAGACGCGCCACTTGCCCGTCACCCCAGGCCTTCCAGTGTTGCAGGTCGTCGCTGGCTTCGATGCTGAAACGCTGGAAGCCCTCGTGCTCGGTGTCCCAGTCGATGATCAGCTGTTCCAGCGGTGCCTTGATCGCGCTGGTGTCCAGCAACCAGCCGCGCAGCACTTCTTCGCCCGCCTCGATATCACTTTGCGGCTGCACCTCGATCACTGTGCCGCTGGCCGTACGCTGCACGCGGATGCCAGGCGCGGTTTCGGTATGGTCGGCGGCGCTGTAGAGCGCAAACCACTTCACGGCGGTGGACGGCTGGTCTGCAAGCTTTGCGGCCGGACTTAGCGTCAGCGCATAGGCCTGGGGCTGGCCTTCGCTGTTGAACACCCGCAAGTCGCCGAGGCTGTTCTGGCGCGAATTGAGCTGCACCGCCAGCGGCAGATCGACGCGATACCAAGGGCCTTCGCCGGTCAGCTTCAATGGTGTCTGGCTGGCAAAGTCGCTCAGGTTTTCCTGGGCGCTGGCCAGCGTCGCTGCCAGCAACGCAGCGCCGAACACGACAGTTTTGAACAGCAGCTGACGACTCACGAACGCGATCCTCATGGGTTTTCCGGCTCAGGATTGAGCGCGTCTGGTTTTTCGGTTACCGACGTTTTCGGCGGCAGTGGTGCGAAATATCCCACCACTAATAGCAAAACGCCAACGCCGATGAACGAGACGATGCGCGCCATGCCGCCTCGATTGCTCAGTTCGACGAAGAACAGCTTGGCGACCACCACGGCGATCAACCCTGCGCCGGCGATCCAGACTTCGCGTCTGGCGCGCACATGGCCGCCGATCATCAAGGTCAGCGCCATCAGCGTCCAGACGATGGACAGCCCGGCCTGCACTTGCATGGAATCGAGCAGGCTATGGATATCCCACGGCACGCCTGCCCAGTGATGAGCGCTGCGCGTGACCATGGCGCTGAACAGCACGAACAGCGAGGCGCCCGCTGCGATCAGGGCGACACGTTGCGCATCGGGTTCGCTCACGCCCAGTTGCGGCAGCCGGGTGCGAGTCCAGACAAATACTCCGAGCAAGGCCAGCAACAGACCAAGTTCCAGTGGATTGAGCAGCGGAACATACGGCAGCGGATTGGCTGCGCCGTCGCTGAACGCGTTGGCCAGCCAGAACCAGACCAGCATCAGCAGCGCCAACGGCGCGGCGACCCAGACGCGATACTCTTTCGGATACGCGGCAATCGGCCATGTCCAGCTGCGCGACGAGGTCATCGCCAGCAAATACAGGCTTGGCAGCAGCGCCCAGCCGAGCCAGCGCCAGGCGTTGTAATGCTCGGACAGCTGCGCCATGGCCCAGCTCAATTCCAGCGCCAATACGCTGATCGCCAGCCAGCAACCCAGGATATGCGCCAGGCTCAAGGCTTTGCCGGGCAGCATGTCTGCCAGTCGGCGCAGGGCAATCAGGTGTGCGGCGAGTAACGCAAGCCAGCCGATCCAGGCCCAGTGGGCGAACGGATGAGCGTTATCCAGCCAGTTGAAGAGCATCAGCACGCCACCGATTGGCGTCAGTGCCAGCGTCAGTTTCGCCAGGCCCGGCCAACGCAGGCGCAGGGCGATAAGTGTCCAGAGCCCGACGCTGGCGGCCGCAGCCAGCAGCATCCAGGTCGTCAGCAGCTCATCGGGGGAGAAACGCAGCGCCGCGACGGTCAGTGACAATATCCACCAGCCGCCACCCCAGAGCATCAGCAGCGGCGCCAGATATTCCGCCCGGAGCGGGCCGGAAACCGTGATACGCAGCACCAGCAGGGCGCTGATCAAACCCGCCAGGGCGATAATCATCGGCGTCCAGAAGTCGCCATGGGCCAGCAGCGGCGAATACCAGGCGTTCATTTCGTTGAGGAACACCAGTCCGGCGGCGGCTTGCAGCAACAGCCCGAAGATCCGCGCCAGCAGCCGTTGCTGGCGCATGCCCAGCCAGAACACGGCGGCGCCTTCAATGGCCCAGGCGCAGGTCGTCCATTGCGCGTCCAGGCCCAGCGGAATCGCCAGCGTTGCGAACACCACGCCCAGCGCCAGACAGGTTTCCACCAGCAACAGCGCGCGTCCCGGCGCACGACCGGCCAGCAAGCGCGCGATGCCCATATAAAGCAGGCCCAAGACCAGAGCGCTGAAGGCTGCACCCAATTCGACGGTCTGCATGAGGGCGTATTGCAGACCGAAGCCGGCGATGGGCGTGCCGAACAGCAAGGTGCCGTCCACGTAATCGCCCTGACGCCGGGACCAGCGCAGCATGGCGGCGCGGCTGTCGTCTTGCGGCGCGCTCGGCAGCTCTTGAAGCGTGCGCCGGGCAAACAGCAGGCCGATGGCCAGATACATCAGGAAGAACAACACTAGAAACGGTTCGGTGCTCCAGAACAGATCCGGCGTGTAACCGCGCAGGCCCCACGCCAGACCGATGCCGAAAGTGCCGAAGAAACCGATCAGGTTCAGCAGGCGCCAGGCCTTGAACCAGGCGATGGCGAAAATGCCAGCGTTGAGCAAGGCAAAGTAGCTGAACAGGGTTATATGACTGCCTTGCCCTGTGGAAGAGAGGATTGGCGCCGCGAAACCGCCGAGCGCCGCCGCGCAGGCCAGGGCCAGCGAGTTCTGGGTGATCGCCAGCATCGCGGAAAAGGCCGTCGCCGCCACCAGCAGGACAAACCCGAGGCTGGGATCGAGCAAACCATGGACTTTCATCGCGCCGAGCACCGTCAGGTACAGCACGCCGATCCCGGTGCCCTGCATCATCAGGGCGAAAGCCCTGTTGCGCTGGCGCAACCACCAACCCAAAGCTAACAAAGCCAAGGCGCTGGCGGCGACTCCGGCGTAACGGGCTTCAATCGGCACGACCATGCCTTCGGTGGCATAACGCAACAGAAATGCCAGACCGAGAAACAGCAACACCACGCCGACGCGCAACACGGTATTGCCGCCCAGCAGCCAGTCCCGAGCCTTCTGAATCACGGCATCGATGGGGTTAGGGCCGATGGGTTCTGCTTTGGGCTTGGCTTCAGTTGGCGCGGCGCGCGTCAAAGGCGCTGCCGGTTGTGGCCATTGCGAGTGAGCCTGGGCTTCGTCCGGCAAGTCCCAGATCAGCTCCGGGCCAGCGGATTGCGTTGCGACAATCACGGCGTCTTCGGGCAGCGGCGCAGGGGCCAACGCCGGTTCGGCTTTGCTGAACGGGGAAGTGGGTGGGAATTCCAGGCGGGTCAGGCGTTGTTGCAGGGATTCGATGTTTTTCTGTGCCGCGTCGAGTTGCTCGCGTTGCTCCGCCGATTCCTTGCGCAGCTTCGCCACACGCACCGCCAGCCAGGCGGCAAAGCCCAGGGCAATCGCCGCGCTGCTGTTCATCCAGGGAAAAAACAGGCCATCGGTCAAAAAGCCCACAGCGCCAAGCCCCACCACCAGCAAGATCCATTGCACGCAGGACATCCTTTTCGGTCAGTAGTCGTTCAGGGGCGAACGCAGCGGCGCAGTATAGCGGGCTGCGCCGGGGAATGGCGTGATGGGGTTGGCTAAGCCTTGCAGCAATACTCACCTTCACCCGTTGGAGGCTTGCCGTAGGACCGGCTTTAGCCGGGAGAGCAGTTGACGCAAGGCTTGCCGTAGGACTGGCTTTAGCCGGGAGGGCAATTGGCGCCCTCGCGACTAAAGTCGCTCCTACGGTTGCGGGGGTTGCGGGTTGCGGGTTCGCCCTTAATCCAGCGCCTTCCAGATATCGCCCGCGTATTCACGAATGGTCCGGTCCGAGGAGAACCAACCCATGCGCGCCGTGTTGAGCACAGCCGAGCGCCACCATTCCTTGGAGTCGTGCCAGTGCGCTTCGACCTTGGCCTGGGCGGCCCAATACGAGTCGAAGTCGGCGCAGACCAGGAAGCGGTCGTAGGCCATCAGTTGGTCGATCAGGCCCACATAGCGGTTCGGATCATCCGGCGAGAACACCCCGCCACGAATCGCTTGCAGCACGTCATTGAGCCGACCGGAAGCCGCCGCTGCGGCATAGGCGCTGAAATCGCCGGTCTGCTTGTGCGCTTCGACTTCCTGAGCGGTCATGCCAAAGATGAACATGTGTTCCTGGCCGATCAGCTCGCTCATTTCCACGTTGGCGCCGTCCAGCGTGCCGATGGTCAGCGCGCCGTTAAGGCCGAACTTCATGTTGCTGGTGCCCGATGCTTCCAGGCCCGCCGTGGAAATCTGCTCCGACAAGTCGGCCGCCGGAATGATGCTTTCCGCCAGACTGACGTTGTAGTTGGGCATGAACACCACTTTGAGCAGGCCGCGTACGGTTGGATCGTTGTTCACGGTCCGCGCGATGTCGTTGGTCAACTTGATGATCAGCTTGGCCGAGTGATAACTGGCCGCAGCCTTGCCGGCGAAGATTTTCACGCGCGGCACCCAATCAGTGCCTGGCTCGGCACGAATGGCCTGATACAGCGCAACGGTGTGGAACAGGTTCAGCAACTGACGCTTGTATTCATGAATCCGCTTGACCTGCACGTCGAACATCGCCGCCGGGTTGACCACAATCCCCATGCGTTCATGGATGATCGCCGCCAGGGCGCGCTTGCTGTGCAGACGCTGATCGGCAAATTGCTTGCGGAACGAGCTCTTGTCAGCGAACGGCTCCAGCTCGATCAAACGCGTCTCGGCATTGTCGAGCACCTCGTCGCCAAGGGCGTCCTTGAGCATTTCGGTCAGCTTCGGGTTGGCCTGGAACAGCCAGCGGCGGAAGGTAATGCCGTTGGTTTTGTTGTTGATGCGTTCCGGATACAGCTTGTGCAGCTCGGCGAACACTGTCTTGCGCATCAGTTGCGTGTGCAGTGCCGACACGCCGTTGACGCTGTGGGAACCGAGGAACGCCAGGTTACCCATGCGCACGCGGCGGCCGTTGTCTTCTTCGATCAGCGACACAGCGCGCAGTACGTCGAAATCATGAATGCCTTTGGCACGCAGGGTGTCGATGTGTTGTGCGTTGATCATGTAGATGATCTGCATATGGCGCGGCAACATCCGCTCCATCAGGCCCACCGACCAGGTTTCCAGCGCCTCGGGCAGCAAGGTGTGGTTGGTGTAGGCGAGGGTGCCGACGGTGATTTTCCAGGCGGTGTCCCATGCAATGCCGTGATTGTCGATCAACTGACGCATCAGTTCGGCCACGGCGATTGACGGGTGTGTGTCGTTCATCTGGATCGCCGCATGATCGGCCAGATCCAGCAGCGTGGCGTGCATGTTCAGGTGGCGACGCAGCAAGTCCTGCAGGGACGCGGAGACGAAAAAGTATTCCTGGCGCAGGCGCAATTCCTGACCGGCTTCCGTGGCGTCGTTGGGGTACAGCACGCGGGAAATGCTTTCCGCACGCACCACTTCGGCGACCGCGCCGAAGTGATCGCCGGCGTTGAAACGCTCAAGGTGCAGATCGCCCACGGCACGGGCGCGCCACAAGCGCAAAGTGTTGACACTCTTGCCGCGCCAGCCAACCACGGGCGTGTCATAGGCGATGGCTCGCACGGTTTCCGATGGACGCCAGACCTGATGCGATTCGCCCGCGTCATTGAGGACGGTTTCGACGCTGCCGCTGAAGCCGATGGGGTAAACCACTTCCGGGCGTTCGAATTCCCATGGGTTACCGAAGTCCAGCCAGTTTTCCGTTTGTTCCTGCTGCCAGCCGTCGACGATCGCCTGACGGAACAGGCCGTGTTCGTAGCGAATGCCGTAGCCGTGCCCGGCAATGCCCAGCGTCGACATGCTTTCCATGAAGCACGCGGCCAGACGACCGAGGCCGCCATTGCCCAGCGCTGCGTCAGGTTCGAGCAGACGAATGCGCTCAATGTCCACGCCCAGTTCGGTCATGGCCTCGCGAGCGATTTCCAGCAAGCCGAGGTTGCTCAGGCTGTCGTACAGCAGACGCCCGATGAGAAATTCCAGCGACAGGTAATAGACGCGTTTCTGTACCTTGCGGTAAATCTGCCGGGTGTGGTCCATCCAGTGCTCGACCATGTGGTCGCGAGCGGCCAGTGCCACGGCCTCGAACCAGTCATGCTCAAAGGCATGGTCGGGGTCCTTGCCCACCGCATAGGTGAGTTTGGCAAGTACAGCGGCGCGGAAAGCAGCCACCTCAGCGTCACGAACGAGTGGTTCCTGAGACATCAATGCGACCTCAAGTAGTCAGACGAATGAAAGATGGGTTGTTTTGACTGTAGGGCGTCTCTCCGGTTATTTCCTGAAATTTCGGAAATAACTGGGGAAGCGTCCCACGCTTCGACACAAGCTTGACGCTCTGGTTCGCGAACCCATGTAATTGGCTAAACGCTTGCATTGATCGTTCCATGCGTAAGAAAGCCTGTCATGTGACAGCATGAACATTCACCGTTTCGGGTTTATGATGCCCAACGGCAAATAGATAGAAGCCCTCCAATCGCAATTACGGAGCACCTATGCAGACCTTGTACCCGCAGATCAAACCCTACGCCCGGCACGATCTGGCCGTGGAGCAGCCGCACGTGTTGTATGTCGACGAGAGCGGGTCGCCGGAAGGTCTGCCGGTGGTCTTCATTCACGGTGGCCCCGGTGCGGGCTGCGATGCGCAAAGCCGCCGTTATTTTGACCCTAACATGTATCGCATCATCACTTTCGATCAGCGCGGTTGCGGTCGTTCGACGCCCCACGCCAGTCTGGAAAACAATACGACCTGGCATCTGGTCGAGGATCTGGAGCGGATTCGCGAGCATCTGGGTATCGATAAATGGGTGTTGTTCGGCGGTTCCTGGGGCTCGACTCTGTCCCTGGCCTATGCCCAGACGCATCCGGAGCGCGTGCATGCGCTGATCCTGCGCGGCATTTTCCTGGCCCGCAAGCAAGAGATCGACTGGTTCTACCAATGTGGTGCGAGCCGCATGTTCCCGGATTACTGGCAGGATTACGTGGCGCCGATCCCGCTGGACGAGCGCGACAATTTACTGGCTGCTTTTCATAAGCGCCTGATCGGCTCTGACCAGATCGCCCAGATGCACGCGGCCAAGGCCTGGTCCACCTGGGAAGGCCGCGCCGCGACCTTGCGCCCCAATCCGCAAGTGGTCGATCGCTTCTCCGAGCCGCAACGGGCGCTGTCCATCGCGCGCATCGAATGCCATTACTTCACCAACCAGTCGTTCCTCGAAGAAAACCAGCTGATTCGCGACATGCCCAAGATCGCTCATCTGCCGGGCATCATCGTGCATGGCCGCTATGACGTGATTTGCCCGTTGGACAACGCCTGGGAGTTGCATCAAGCGTGGCCCAACAGCGAGCTGCAAGTGATTCGCGATGCCGGTCACGCCGCCTCGGAGCCGGGCATCACCGACGCCTTGGTCCGCGCCGCCGCGCAGGTCGCTCGCCGATTGCTGGATTTGCCGCCTGAAGAGGCGTAGAGCCCGCATTTGTATCTGTAGGACCGGCTTTAGCCGGGAGGACGTCGGCGGGTTCAAATGCAAGTCTGTTGCGTAGAGTGGGCTCCCGGCTAAAGCCGGTCCTACCAGCCGATCCTACGAGCCGGTCACAAAAGCCGGTCCGGGAGCTACGTTACTGAAAACAAGGAAACCGTAATGAAAGCCTTGCTGCAACGCGTGCGCGCTGCCCGGGTCGAGGTGGATGGGCAGATTGTCGGGTCCATCGACCAAGGGTTGCTGGTGCTGGTCGGGGTCGAACCTCAAGACACGCAGGCCAGTGCCGATAAGATGTTGCACAAGCTGCTCAACTACCGGGTGTTCAGCGATGCCGAGGGCAAAATGAACCTGTCGGTACGTGATGTTGCGGGCGGACTGCTGCTGGTTTCGCAATTCACCCTGGTCGCTGACACCAAAAGTGGCATGCGCCCAAGCTTCTCCAAGGCGGCGCCTCCGGCGCTGGGTGCGCAGTTGTTCGACTATTTACTGACACAGGCTAAAAGCTCGCATGCGCCGGTTGCAGCGGGCCAATTTGGTGCAGATATGCAGGTGCATTTGGTCAATGATGGCCCAGTGACATTTTTGCTTGAGTCATAAATGACAATCTGGCCTGCGTGCCCCGAATTTATTAGGCGATAAAGCGATAAATACTTTGCTGCACCTGATGCGTTGTAACGCGTGCTACTAGATAATCCCGCGTTGCCGGTATCGGCGTTTGTAGGTCCGTTCGGCAAGGTCAGTAGGCTGGTTCGACACCGTTTGGGGAATCATTACGCCCTTTCGGAGTCGGAACAATGCTCGCCAACCCGGCACTTGATAGCTGGCCGTTGGTTTTTTCATCTGTTTTCGGCGAGGGTTGCTCGTGATTGTTAGTCCCTGTAATGCAGCAAAGACACCTGGCAAACGGTTGCGTAGCGCGCTGTTGGCAAGCTCGGCCCTGATCTGTCTGTTCGGCTCCACTTCCCTGTGGGCGTTCGATCTGGATGACGTAGCCGCCAAGGCAAAGGAAATGTCCGGGCAGAAGTTCGAAGCTCCAAAGAGCAATCTGCCTGCAGAGTTCCGCGACATGAAGTTCGCGGACTATCAAAAAATTCGTTTCCGTGAGGACAAGGCTGAGTGGGCGGCAGACAAGACGCCGTTCAAATTGTCCTTCTACCATCAGGGCATGCATTTCGACACCCCGGTCAAAATCAACGAAGTCACGGCGACCACCGTTGAAGAAATCAAGTACGACAGCAGTCGCTTCGATTTCGGCGACGTCAAAGTCGACCCTAAAGCCACCGAAAAACTCGGCTATGCCGGTTTCCGCGTGCTTTACCCGATCAACAAAGACGACAAGCGTGACGAGATCATGACCATGCTGGGCGCGAGTTATTTCCGCGTCATCGGCAAGGATCAGGTCTACGGCCTGTCGGCGCGTGGCATGGCAATCGATACCGCCTTGCCATCGGGCGAAGAATTCCCGCGTTTCACTGAGTTCTGGATTGAAAAGCCAGGTGCTGATGACAACCATCTGGTGATCTTCGCGCTGCTGGATTCGCCACGTGCGACCGGCGCGTACAAGCTGACCCTGCGTCCTGGCACCAACACGCTGGTGGACGTCGAATCGCGCATGTTCCTGCGTGACAAGGTCACCAAGCTGGGCGTTGCGCCGTTGACCAGTATGTTCCTGTTCGGTGCCAACCAGCCTTCGCGCGTGCTCAACTATCGTCGCGAGCTGCATGACTCCAGCGGTCTGTCGATTCAGGCAGCCAATGGTGAATGGATCTGGCGTCCGCTGAACAATCCGAAACACCTGTCGGTCAGCAGCTTCTCGGTGGAAAACCCGCGTGGCTTCGGTCTGTTGCAGCGTGGCCGTGAGTTCAGCAGCTACGAAGACCTCGATGACCGTTACGACAAGCGTCCAAGCGCATGGATCGAGCCTAAAGGCGATTGGGGCAAAGGCACCGTCGATCTGGTCGAGATCCCGACTGCCGACGAAACCAACGACAATATCGTTGCGTTCTGGAAGCCGGAAACGCTGCCAGCACCTGGCGAGCCGGTGAACTTCAACTATCGCATTCACTGGACCATGGATGAAAAATCCATTCATTCGCCGGATCTCGGCTGGGTCAAACAGACCCTGCGTTCGCTCGGTGACGTGAAACAGTCCAACCTGGTTCGTCAGCCCGACGGCAGCGTGGCGTTCCAGGTCGATTTCGTCGGTCCGGTCCTGGCTCGCTTGCCGGAAGACAAGACCATTCGCAGCCAGGTCACGACCGATGACAACACTGAATTGGTCGAGAACAACCTGCGCTATAACCCGGTTACCAAGGGCTATCGCCTGACGCTGCGCGTGAAGGTCAAGGACACCAACAAGCCGATCGAGATGCGCGCTTACCTGCTGCGCGAGATTCCTGCCGAACCGGGCAAGGAACCTGCACTGCTTGTTGTTGACAAAACACATGTTGAAGAGAAAAAAGCTGCGCCTAAAGAGGCTGTAAAAGTAGCCCCTAAAGAAGCACAGACTGATCTGGCCAAGGCCGCAGCCGGTACGCCGGCAGACGCTGCCAAGGCGGATGCGGCGAAGACCGAAGCAGCCAAGGCTGATGTCGCCAAGGCCGACGTTGCTAAAGACGTTGCCAAAGACAAAGACGGCAAAGAGATCCAGCAGCCTGTAGCCGAAGCTGCGCCCACCCATCCGGAACCGGCCAAGACGCTGCAAGTCATGACCGAGACCTGGAGCTACCAGTTGCCAGCCGATGAGTAATTCTCTACCGGTGCCAGAGTCGCTCAGCGAATACCTGGCACATCTACCGATGAGCGACGAGCAGCGGGCCGAACTGGCTTCCTGTAAATCGTTCACCGAGTTGCATGAACGTCTTTCGGCACAGCCGATTGCCGACCCAGCCGATGCCGCCCAGGCATCGGTGGGCTGCAAGAAGCCGAGATGCTTGGCCTTGATGCAAGCGGGCGGGTGTGCCTGAAAGCCACGCCACCGATTCGTCGGACCAAAGTCGTTCCCGAGCCATGGCGCACCAATATCCTGGTGCGCGGCTGGCGTCGGCTGACCGGGCGCACCAACCCGGTCGAGCCGGTGCCGGATCGCCTGCCCAAGGCACGCTGGCGCACGGTCGGTTCGACGCGCCGCTATATCCTGCTGATCCTGATGCTGGGTCAAACCATCGTCGCCAGCTGGTACATGAAAGGCATCATGCCGTATCAAGGCTGGTCCCTGGTTTCGCTGGACGAAATCACCCACCAGACCTTCGTGCAAACGGCGATGCAAGTGCTGCCGTATGCCTTGCAGACCAGCATTCTGTTGCTGTTCGGCATCCTGTTCTGTTGGGTGTCGGCGGGTTTCTGGACGGCTCTGATGGGCTTCCTCGAATTGCTCACCGGGCGCGATAAATACCGCATCTCCGGCGCCAGTGCTGGCAATGAGCCGATTGAGAAGGGCGCGCGCACCGCGCTGGTCATGCCGATCTGCAACGAAGATGTGCCCCGGGTTTTTGCCGGTCTGCGCGCTACGTTCGAATCGGTAGCCGCGACCGGTGACCTGGATCGCTTCGATTTCTTCGTGCTCAGCGATACCAATGATTCCGACATCGCCGTGGCCGAGCAGCAAGCCTGGCTTGAGGTGTGTCGCGAGGCCAAAGGTTTCGGCAAGATTTTCTATCGTCGTCGTCGCCGTCGCGTAAAACGCAAAAGCGGCAACCTCGATGACTTCTGCCGTCGCTGGGGCGGTGACTACAAGTACATGGTCGTGCTCGACGCAGACAGCGTGATGAGCGGCGAATGCCTGACCAGTCTGGTGCGCTTGATGGAAGCCACGCCGGACGCCGGTATCATTCAGACCGCGCCACGCGCATCGGGCATGGACACGCTTTACGCACGTATGCAGCAATTTGCTACCCGTGTGTATGGCCCGCTGTTTACGGCCGGTTTGCACTTCTGGCAGCTGGGTGAATCCCACTATTGGGGTCACAACGCGATCATTCGCATGAAGCCGTTCATCGAGCACTGCGCCCTGGCGCCGTTGCCCGGGAAAGGCGCGTTTGCCGGTGCGATTCTCTCCCACGACTTCGTCGAAGCTGCGCTGATGCGCCGTGCCGGCTGGGGCGTGTGGATTGCCTACGATTTGCCGGGCAGTTACGAAGAGTTGCCACCCAACCTGCTGGATGAGCTCAAGCGCGACCGTCGCTGGTGTCACGGCAACCTGATGAACTTCAGGCTGTTCCTGGTCAAAGGCATGCACCCGGTTCACCGGGCGGTGTTCCTGACTGGCGTGATGTCGTACCTGTCGGCGCCGTTGTGGTTCTTCTTCCTGGTGTTGTCCACGGCCTTGCTGGCAGTGAACACGCTGATGGAGCCGACCTACTTCCTCGAACCACGTCAGTTGTATCCGTTGTGGCCACAATGGCACCCGGAAAAAGCCGTTGCGCTGTTCTCGACGACGATTGTCCTGCTGTTCCTGCCCAAACTGCTCAGCGTGATTCTGATCTGGGCCAAGGGCGCAACGGGCTTTGGCGGCAAGTTCAAGGTCACCGCTTCGATGCTGATGGAAATGCTCTTCTCGGTGCTGCTGGCTCCGGTGCGCATGCTGTTCCACACCCGCTTCGTACTGGCTGCTTTCCTGGGCTGGGCTGCGACCTGGAACTCGCCACAGCGCGACGATGACTCCACGCCATGGCTTGAGGCGGTCAAACGTCACGGCCCGCAAACCCTGTTGGGCGCGTGCTGGGCATTGCTGGTGGCCTGGTTGAACCCGAGCTTCCTGTGGTGGCTGGCGCCGATTGTCGGTTCGTTGATGCTGTCGATCCCGGTCTCGGTGATCTCCAGCCGCACCAACCTGGGCCTGAAAGCGCGCGACGAGAAGCTGTTCCTGATTCCTGAGGAATACGCGCCGCCGCAAGAGCTGATCTCCACTGATCTGTACACCCATGAAAACCGCTGGCATGCATTGAAGCAGGGTTTCATCCGGGCAGTGGTCGATCCGCAGCAGAACGCCCTGGCCTGTGCGTTGGCGACTTCACGTCACCGCGTCGTCGAGCCGATTGAGTTCGTGCGTACCGAACGGGTGCGTCACGCGCTCAAAGCCGGTCCCGACAAGCTCGATAACCATGAGCGGCTGATGCTGTTGAGCGACCCGGTTGCCCTGGCTCGCTTGCACGAACAGGTCTGGAACGAAAGCCATCCAGAATGGCTGGCGGCCTGGAGAGCCTCCATCGAAGCGGATCCACACGCTCCGTTGTTGCCTCTCAAACCCGTCGAGCACGAGCCTGAACCTTCGTTGGTGCATGCTTGATAGCTGAGCGGTAAAAACAAAAAACGGCGCCCGAACAGGCGCCGTTTTTTTGTTTGAAGAATCCTGTAGGACGGGCTTTAGCCGGGAGGGCAATGTGATGCCCTCGCGACTAAAGTCGCTCCTACGAGTCGCTCCTACAAATCGGTCCTACGAGTCGCACCTACGAGTCGCTCCTACGGCCTATTCGCGGGCAAGCTTCCAACGGTCTTACGCAACCCTGAACTTCGCCACCAACCCCTGCAAATGTGTGCCCAATCTGGCCAGCTCCACGCTCGAGGCTGCGGTTTCATCGCTGGCGGCGGCGGTCTGTTCGGACACGTCCCGCACACTCAGCACGTTGCGGTTGATCTGTTCGGCGACAGTGCTTTGCTCCTCGCTGGCCGTGGCGATCTGCAGGTTCATGTCCTGAATGGTCGATACGGTTCGGGTGATCTGCTCCAGAGCGCTGCCGGCGCGGCGGCTCAATTGCACGCTGTTGTCGGTCAGGCTGCGACTGTTGTCCAGCGTCGTGGCGACTTGCTGGGTGCCGTTTTGCAGTGCGGCGATCAGCTCTTCGATCTCTTCGGTGGATTGCTGCGTGCGTTGCGCCAGGCTTCTGACCTCATCGGCAACCACCGCAAAACCCCGCCCGGCCTCACCGGCCCGCGCCGCCTCGATGGCCGCGTTCAGGGCCAACAGATTGGTTTGCTGGGAAACCGACTTGATCACGTCGAGAACTCCGCCGATCTTGTCGCTTTCTTTTCTGAGCAGGTTCATCGCTTGAGTTGAATTGGCCACTTCCTGCGCCAGTTGCTCAATCTGGTCGATGGCTTCGCCCACCACCTGATCGCCCTCACGCGCCTGTCTATCGGCATGTACCGCCGCCTCGGACGCCTGCTGCGCGTTGCGTGCCACTTCCTGCACCGATGCGGCCATCTGATTCATGGCCGTTGCAACCTGATCGGTCTCGTTTTTCTGGCTATTGATGCCGACGCTGGTTTGCTCGGTGACCGCCGACAATTGCTCGGCGGCGCTGGCGATTTGCGTGACCCCGTCGCCGATTCCGCCGATCAGATCCCGCAGGCTCAGCGTCATGGCCTGGATACTCGCTTGCAACTGGCCCATTTCGTCGCTGCGCGCGACGTTCATGTCCCGACTCAAATCACCTTTGGCGATGCGTTCGGCAGCGTCCAGGGTCAAGCGCAGCGGCGTGATGATCTGCCGGGTGATTATCCAGGCGCAGAGCAATCCCAGCAGAATTGCCAGGCTGGCGACGCCGGTCAGCGTTGTCCGGGAAGTTGCAGCTTCGGCGCTACGCTGGCCGCTTTGCAGGCTGATCAACTCGGCAACCGAGGCGAGCATTCGGTCGCCCAGTTCGTCCAGCCGCTGCTGGGCGGCTTTGATTTTGATCTGCGCCTGTTCCGATTGTTGTTCCGACATGTCGGGGGATTGGTTGCGCGCTTGATGCTCGGCGCTCAGCTCGGTGAAGGTGGCTTCCATCTTGCTGACCAGCTGACTTTGTTCGTTCAGCAACTTCAGGCTGCCGTCATCGTCAGTTTCCTTGCGCAGCGACTCCAGATGAGCCTCCAGTGCATTCAGGCGATCTGTGACGTTCCTGGCGTTTTCTGCGCTTTGATCGATACGAAACAGGATCCGCTCGGCGCGCAGATCCTTGGTCAGGTTGCTCAGCTGGCCAGTGGCGGTCAGCGATTCCGACCAATCGATCATTTTGTCCAGGCCGTGCCAGCCCGTCAGGGTGATTGCCAGCGTCAGCAACAGCACCAGCCCGAAGCCCAGCGCCAGTTTGACTTTGACGCTCGTATTGCCGAGCGCATGGTTGAGCCATCTAAACATGGAGAATCTCCTGCAAGTGATCCAGACAGGCAGGTCCGAGGCGAGCCCCGGCCTGCGTTGTCAGCGCATCGGCAGATGATTCAGAAGCGCGACCTGAAGAGGTCGTAGGAGATTTCCGAGAGGAAGAGCGGAGTGATCGGTGTCACGTTTTGAGACTTCAGTCCGTTGGAGCGAGGCTTGCCCGCGAAGGCGTCATTTCATGCGATAAAAATATCGAATGAAAATCCGATTCGCGAGCAAGCCTCGCCAACGGTGTTACGTGCAGGCATCAAACCCTGAACTTGCTCACCAGCACCTGCAGGTGACTGCCCAACCGCGCCAGTTCGACGCTGGAGGCGGCGGTTTCTTCGCTGGCGGCGGAGGTTTGTTCCGAGACGTCGCGCACGTTGAGGATGCTGCGATTGATTTCCTCGGCGGTGGCGCTTTGCTCTTCGGCTGCGGCGGCGATCTGCTGGTTCATCGCCTGGATCGCCGAAACGGTCCGGGTGATGTTTTCCAGCGAGTTTCCGGCACGGCGGGTCAGGTCGACGCTGCTGATGGTCAGTTCGCGGCTGTTGTCCATGATCGTTGCCACTTGCTGCGTGCCGCTCTGCAAGCCGGAAATCAGCTGCTCGATTTCCTCGGTGGATTTTTGCGTGCGCTGGGCCAGGCTGCGCACTTCATCGGCCACCACGGCGAATCCGCGACCCGCTTCACCGGCGCGCGCGGCCTCGATGGCGGCGTTCAAGGCCAGCAGGTTGGTTTGCTGGGCCACCGACTTGATAACGTCCAGGACGCTGCCAATCTTGTCGCTCTCGCGCTTGAGTTCGCTCATGGCTTCGGTGGAATTACCCACTTCGGCGGCCAGACGCTCGATCTGGGCGATGGCCTCGTTGACCACGCGATCACCTTCGCGTGCTTGCTGATCGGCAGCCACTGCGGCCTCTGAGGCCTCCTCGGCGTTGCGCGCGACTTCCTGCACCGTGGCGGTCATTTCGTGCATGGCGGTGGCGACCTGATCGGTCTCGACTTTCTGGCTGTTGACCCCGGCGCTGGTTTGCTCGGTCACGGCGGACAGTTCCTCGGCCGCGCTGGCGATTTGCGTGACGCCATCGCGGATGCCGCCAATCAGCTCGCGCAGGCTGACGGTCATGCGCTGGATGCTGCCCTGCAGCTTGCCCAGCTCATCCTTGCGGTCGATTTTCAGGTTGTTGCTCAGGTCGCCCGACGCCACGCGTTCGACAATCTGCAAGGTTTGCAGCAACGGTACGACGATCTGACGGGTGATGACCCAGGCGGCGATGACGCCGAACAGCAGAGCCAGTGCGGTGGCTATGCTCAGCATCGACCGGGCGTTCTGGCTTTCAGCGCCCCGTTTGGCGTATTGGTCGGCGCTCAACTGGTCGCTGACATCCAGCAGATCCTGGCCGGCCTTGGTCATTTTCTCCAGGGCCTGTTTACCGGCCAGCTGGCCATCGCGGTATTGCCCCACGGCCGCCTGATAAGCCTTGAGACCGACAGTGGCGGTTTGCAACTGCCCCAGATAA
The DNA here is from genome assembly GCF_000416235.1 of Pseudomonas sp. CFII64. Classification (GTDB taxonomy): domain Bacteria; phylum Pseudomonadota; class Gammaproteobacteria; order Pseudomonadales; family Pseudomonadaceae; genus Aquipseudomonas. The sequence goes on from NZ_ATLO01000049.1 coordinate 292,504, forward strand.
ACCGGCGGGATGCTGCCTGCCAGGGCATTGATGCCGACCAACGCCTGATCGATCCCGGCATTGGCGTTCTTTTCGAATTCGGCCTTGCCGCTGTAGGTGTAACCGCGCACCTGATAACGCGCTTGCTGGATCAGTTTGCTGACCTCAACCGCGCCGTTGAATTGAAGCATGTCGTCGCCTTGCAGCAGCGACGCTTCGATCTTGTCGATCTCTGCCACCGCTTTATCGGCAGCGTCGCCCATCAGGCCTCGGCTGGCTTCCCGGGACGTAATGGCCTTGGTCATATCAGCGAACGCCTGGCGGTATTCACTGGCCAATTGTTGCTGCTGATCCAGCCACTTCAGGCTTTCGGGGCTGGCAACCTGGCTGCGGGCTTTTTTCAGCGCGGCATCGAGCTTGTCCAGAGTGGCGGCCACAGCCGCTGCCGATTCGGCGTCGTACTGCCGCTCGTAGATCAGCCGTTTGATGCGCAGCTCCATCGTCTGGTCACTGACTTCCTCAATGGACGCAAGCTTGTCGCCGCGCTCGATCAAGGATGTCACGCTCAGCCAACCGGTGATGGTAATCAGCACGGTCATTAACAACACCAGGCCGAAGCCCACTGCCAGCTTGAGACTGACGCTCATGTTTCCGAGGGCTTGGGTGAACCAGCGTGGCATCGTGCAACTCCTTGTAGCGAATAATTGTAGGCGTAGTCCTACATCGGCTGTCCGTAGGGAAACTGAAGGCGCTGGCCCCTCAAATGGGGGGCTAGAAAAGGCGGGCGAGAAGGGCGGTTACAGCAGTCTCGACACGCAGGATGCGCTCGCCAAGCTGCACAGGCTGCAGGCCGGACTTGTTCAGCAGGTCGATTTCATAAGGAATCCAGCCGCCTTCCGGACCTATCGCGAGTGTTACAGGTTGTTGCACCGCTCTCGGGCAGGCCGGGAACTGGCCGGGATGTCCCACCAGACCGAGCGTGCCTTCGACGAGCTGCGGCAGGCGGTCTTCAACGAACGGCTTGAAGCGCTTCTCGATGATGATTTCCGGCAGCACGCTGTCTCGTGCCTGTTCCAGGCCTAGAATCAGCTGCTCGCGAATCGCTGCGGGCTCCAGGAACGGGGTCTGCCAGAAGCTCTTTTCGACCCGGTAACTGTTGAGCAGGATGACCTTTGGCACACCCATGGTCGCGACGGTCTGGAACACCCGACGCAGCATTTTCGGCCGAGGCAGGGCCAGCAGCAGGGTCAAGGGCAATTTGGCAGGCGGTGCGCTGTCGAGGCTGACGCGCAGTTCCGCTTCGTGATTTTCCAGGCGCAGCAACTCGGCATTGCCCATCAATCCGCCGATCCGGCCAACGCGCAGGCTGTCGCCGACCACGGCACGATGCACCTCTTGCATGTGCTTGAGGCGCCGGTCGCGCAGGATGACCCGGTCAGCCGCAATAAAATCAGCGTCTTCGAGAAGCAGCAGATTCACGGCTGCGTCGCAGGCGGCTGGTCTTGCTTGTCTTCGTCGGCGGGCTGGTCTTCAGCGTGGTCGCCACGCTTGGTGATCATCGAGCTGCACAGCACGCCGATCTCAAACAGCAGCCACATCGGCACCGCGAGCAGGGTCTGGGAGAAAATGTCCGGCGGCGTGAGGATCATGCCGACCACGAAGCAACCGATGACCACGTAAGGGCGGATCTTGCGCAGGTACTTCACATCAACGATGCCGATCCACACCAGCAGCACCACGGCCACTGGAATCTCGAACGCCACGCCAAAGGCGAAGAACAGCGTCATGACGAAGTCCAGGTAACTGGCGATGTCCGTCATCATCGACACGCCTTCGGGCGTCACGCTGGCGAAGAAGTGGAAAATCAGCGGGAAAACCAGGTAATAGGCGAAGGCCATACCCGAATAAAACAGGATGATGCTCGACACCAGCAGCGGCACGGCGACGCGTTTTTCGTGCTTGTACAGGCCCGGTGCGATGAAGCCCCAGATCTGGTGGAGGATGACCGGCATGGCCAGGAACAGCGCGACCATCATGGTCAGCTTGAACGGCGTGATGAACGGCGAGGCCACGTCGGTGGCGATCATCGTTGCGCCTTCGGGCAGGAATACCCGCAGCGGTGCCGAGACGAAGGTGTAGATCTTCTGGGTGAAGTAAAACAGGCAGCCGAAGATTACGAAGATCGCCAGGACGCAGCGCAGCAGGCGTGAACGCAGTTCTGTGAGGTGCGAGACCAGCGGCATTTGCTGGTCGTTTTCCGGAATATCGCTCATGGGGCTCGCGGGGGCAGTGACGAATCGTTGGCGGAAGGCGCGCTGGGGATCGGCGTCGGTTCAGCGTGCGGCAATGCTTCAACAGGCGTCGCGTCGGCAGGTTTTGCCGGCTCCACCGGCGCGGTTTCGGCAGGCGTAGTCCCGGCAGGCGCGGCAGGGCCCAGCTCGGCAGGTGTCGGCGCGGGCGGGGTAACCGGCACGGTGGAGACCACCGGCTCGGTCGCTGCAGCGCTTGCCTCCACAACCGGTGCAGCGGCAGGCGGTTGCGGCGACATGATTTTGCGCGCTTCCTGTTCCAGCGACAGAATGTGTTCGTTATGCAGCTGCCGACGGATTTCGTCGGCGCCGATTTCGCGTTCAACTTCCTGTTTGATCGCATTGAAGCTGCGTTTCAACCGGCCTACCCAGAGTCCGGCGGTGCGCGCGGCACCCGGCAGACGCTCCGGCCCCAGCACCAGCAAGGCGACGAGACCGACGAGCAGCAGTTCAGAGAAGCTGATACCAAACATTCGATACGACCTAGTCTTTGCGGATTGGCTCTTCGACTTTGTGCGCTTGCGCGTCGATCGTGTGCGGCTGGTTCAGGGGCGAACCCTGTGGCGCGGCCTGCGGTGGCTGCTGCGGCTGCACCGGCGGCGGAGTCTGATCGGCTTTTTCTTCATCGCTCATGGCTTTGCGAAAGCCCTTGATCGACTCGCCGACATCAGTGCCCAGGCCCTTGAGTTTCTTGGTGCCGAAAATCAGTACCACGACAACCAGGATGACGATCCAGTGTTTCCAGTCAAAAATACCCATGAAGCATTCCTCGTAGAAGTTTCAAATTCGAAAATTGACAATCAGTCGGCCGGTCGCGCGGCTTTTTCCGCGTGGCCCGACAGGCCGAAACGACGGTCCAGCTCATCGAGCACCGCCTGTGGATGCTGACCCAGCGCGGCAAGCATGACCATGCTGTGAAACCACAGGTCAGCGGTTTCATAGATGACGTCGCTGCAATCGCCGCTGACGGCGGCATCCTTGGCGGCAATGATCGTTTCCACCGACTCTTCGCCGACCTTTTCCAGAATCTTGTTCAGACCCTTGTGATACAGGCTGGCGACGTAAGAGCTGTCGGCCGCCGCGCCTTTGCGCGACTCAAGCACTTCGGCCAGGCGGGACAAGGTATCAGTCATGTTTCAGTGTCCTGCGTGATAAATGGCGTCCGGATCTTTCAGCACCGGGTCCACGGTTTTCCAGCCCGCATCCTCGTAGACGCGGTAGAAACAGCTTTCGCGGCCGGTATGGCAAGCGATGCCGCCGATTTGCTCGACCATCATGATGATCACGTCGGCGTCGCAGTCCAGGCGCAGCTCATGCAGTTTCTGCACATGGCCCGATTCTTCGCCTTTGCGCCAGAGTTTGCCACGTGAACGCGACCAATAGATGGCGCGATTTTCGGCGGCGGTAAGGCTCAGCGCCTCACGGTTCATCCACGCCATCATCAACACGCGCCCGGTTTTGTGATCCTGGGCAATCGCCGGCACCAGGCCGTCGCTGTCCCACTTGATTTCGTCCAGCCAGTCTTTCATATCTACTCCGGCAGCCGGGCTTGGGGCCTCGGCGGGTTGAACAGTGTGCCAGCGGCCAGCGCCGCTGGCTATCGGCGCACGACCAGATACAAACCGGCAACGAGCATGATCCACGATGGCCACGCGGTCGGCGCGAGCAGTTCGCCACCGTCTGCGGCAAGCGTCGAGGCCATCACCGCGCCGCCAGCCAGCAACCCTGCGCCCAGCAGGCGCAAGGCCCAGCCGTCACCGCGCTCGCGCCATGGTGGCGGCGGATCGTTGGCGTGCGGTTGGGACATGCGCTCCAGCAGGTCGCGGGTCATGTTGGCCAGATGCGGAATCTGCTCGACCTGGGCTTGCAGGTTACCGAACAGGGTTTTCGGGCTGACGCGCTCACGCATCCAGCGTTCCAGGAACGGCTGGGCGGTGCTCCACAGGTCCAGGTCCGGATACAACTGGCGACCCAGGCCTTCGATGTTCAGCAGGGTTTTCTGCAACAGCACCAGTTGCGGCTGGACTTCCATGTTGAAGCGGCGCGCGGTCTGGAACAGGCGCATCAGCACCTGACCGAAGGAAATATCCTTGAGCGGCTTTTCGAAGATCGGCTCGCACACGGTGCGGATCGCCGCTTCGAACTCGTTGAGCTTGGTTTCCGCCGGCACCCAGCCCGAATCAATGTGCAGCTGCGCCACGCGGCGGTAGTCACGCTTGAAGAAAGCAAACAGGTTACGCGCCAGATAGTCCTGATCTTCCGGGGTCAGGCTGCCGACGATCCCGCAGTCGATGGCGATGTATTGCGGGCTCCACGGGTTCACCGTGCTGACGAAAATATTGCCGGGGTGCATGTCGGCGTGGAAAAAGCTGTCGCGGAACACCTGGGTGAAGAAAATCTCCACGCCGCGTTCGGCGAGCATTTTCATGTCGGTGCGCTGATCGGCCAGGGTCGCCAGATCGGTGACCTGAATGCCGTAGATACGCTCCATGACCAGCACTTTCGGCCGGCACCAGTCCCAATAGACTTGCGGCACGTACAGCAGCTGCGAGCCTTCGAAGTTGCGGCGCAGCTGGCTGGAGTTGGCCGCTTCGCGCAGCAGGTCCAGCTCGTCGTAGATGGTTTTTTCGTAGTCGGCGACCACATCCACCGGATGCAGCAGGCGCGCATCGGCGGACATGCGCTCGGCGGTGCGGGCCAGAATGAACAACCACGCCAGGTCCTGGCCGATGATGGGCTTGAGACCCGGACGCACCACTTTGACCACGACTTCTTCGCCGGTCTTGAGCTTGGCGGAGTGAACTTGCGCAACCGACGCCGAGGCCAGCGGCGTGACGTCAAAGCGGCTGAACACTTCGCTGATCTTCGCGCCCAGCTGCTCTTCGATCAATTTGATCGCCAGTTGCGGATCGAACGGCGGCACGCGGTCCTGCAGCAGCATCAACTCGTCGGCGATGTCTTCCGGCAACAGGTCGCGGCGGGTGGACAGCAACTGGCCGAACTTGATGAAGATCGGCCCCAGATCCTGCAACGCCATGCGCAGTCGAGCGCCGCGCGGCAGCTCCGACACCTTGCGCGGAAACCAGCGCCACGGCATCACGAAACGCAAGGCGAGCATCCACCAGGGCAGCGGCAGGGCGAACAGCAAGTCATCGAGACGGTAGCGGATCACGACACGCTGGATGCGGAACAGACGGCGGACGGCAAGCAACTTCATGCGTTATCGCTGGAATTAAGGGATTGGGCGAGGCGCTCAAAGCGCGCCTCAAGGCGTTCCAGATCGAGTTTGATCTGATCGAGTTCGGCAAAACGTGCTTCGGCTTCGTGCGTACCAACCAGTGTGCGCGATTCTTCGCTCAGGTAATCCGCAAGATTCTGACTCATGCTGGCGAAGCTTTCGCTGCTCCAGCGGGCGCGACTGCGCAGATGATTGCCCAGCAGCGTGCTGGCGACCGGGCCGAGCCAGCGCGACAGCTCGAATTCCCAGTCCAGCTCCAGGTCTTGCAGAATGCCGAACAGTTCCAGCAACACTGAACTGTCACCATCGAGCTCGACATCCGGGCCGTGCAACACGGCGGTCTTGTCCTGGCTCAAGGCCAGACGCATCAGGCTGGCGGCCGGCGCACGCAAGGTGCAATCGGCCTCGACTTCCCAGTGCGCGGCGAGCATCAGGCCTTCGTCGCTGGGCAGGATGAACAGCTGCAATGCCGGGTTACGACAGTCAACCACGATCACCTTGCCGCTCAAACGCTGCAGGCGCGGCAATGCCGTGCTGTCCAGACGCAGCACACGGTTCAGGCCGTGCTCGACACTGGCGAGCAAGCCGCGCAGCAACATCAGGGCTTGATGCCGCGATGCAGCGCGACAACGCCGGCGGTCATGTTGTGATAGGTCACGCGGTCGAAACCGGCCTCGACCATCATCGACTTCAAGGTTTCCTGATTCGGGTGCATGCGGATCGACTCCGCCAGATAGCGGTAGCTTTCCGAATCGTTGGTGACCAGCTTGCCCATCAGCGGCATGAAGGCGAACGAGTAGGCGTCATAAGCCTTGGACATCAGCTTGTTGGTCGGCTTGGAGAATTCCAGCACCAACAGACGACCGCCTGGCTTGAGCACACGCAGCATGGAACGCAGCGCGTCTTCCTTGTGCGTCACGTTGCGCAGGCCGAAGGCGATGGTTACGCAGTCGAAATGGTTGTCCGGGAACGGCAGCTTTTCAGCGTCGGCCTGGACGAACTTGACGTTGCCGGCGACGCCCAGATCCAGCAGGCGGTCACGACCGACCTTGAGCATGGAGGCGTTGATGTCGGCCAGCACCACTTCGCCGGTCGGGCCGACCAGGTGCGAGAATTTTTTGGTCAGGTCGCCGGTGCCGCCGGCGATGTCCAGCACGCGGTTGCCCGTGCGGACGCCGGACAGCTCAATGGCAAAGCGTTTCCAGAGGCGGTGCATGCCACCGGACAGCAGGTCGTTCATCAAGTCGTATTTGGCCGCGACGGAGTGGAAAACCTCCGCAACTTTTTCGGCCTTCTGGCTTTCCGGCACATTTTTGTAACCGAAGTGAGTCGTGGGTTCGGCATCGCTGCCTTTGCGCGGATCGTTCATATCGCGGTCACCGGAATAAAGTGCGGCCATTCTAATCGCCGGGGCTGGCTTTGTCTTGACAAGGCTCATCGACAACAGTTTCTTCGTCTGGAGCGGCTGTTATAGTTGCGCCACGATTTACCTTGCGCTGAAGGAGCCCTTTAATGGCCCGAATCACTGTTGAACGCCCGCACGCACTGGGCAAAGAAAAGGCCCGCGAGAAGGCTGAGGTGCTGGTGGAAAAGCTGGCGGAAAAATATGGCATCGCCCACGAGTGGAATGGCGACAGCGTCGAACTCAACGGCAAGGGCGCCAAGGGCACTGTCGATGTCGAAGACGCGCTGGTGCGAGTCAACCTTGAGCTGAACTTCTTTTTGTCGGCCATGAGCGGGCAGATTCAGGCTGAAGTCGAAAAGCAGCTGGATAAGGCGTTGCTGGCGTAATTCGCTTCAATCCCGTAGGAGCGGCTTCAGCCGCGAGGAACATCCTCCCGGCTAAAGCCGGTCCTACACATTCAACGCCACCAACCTAGGGTGAGCATTCTAATTTTTGCGCCTACTTTGTGCTTATGCCCCATTCCCACGGGGATGTCCTCCAACTTCAGAATGAGAGGTGCAGCATGGCCAAAGTAAGGTTGTTGAAGAAAAAAGCCGAAGACGAACAGGACACGGCGCTTTCCGAAGTCAGACTCTATGCACGCAAGATCTGGCTCGCCGGCCTGGGCGCTTATTCCTGGGCCGAGCAGGAAGGCAGCGAATACATCAAAGAGCTGATCCGTACCGGCGAAGAAACCGAAAAGAAAGCCAAGCGCGTTATCGACGAAAAAGTCGAGGCGGCGAACAGCGAAATCATGGCCTTCACCGATGATGTGGCCGAAGTCGCAGACGACGTTGAAAGCCGCCTGGACAAAATCGAAAACGCCTTTGATCGGCGTGTTGCCAGTGCCCTGAATCGCATTGGCATCCCTTCCAGACATGACGTCGAGACACTCTCTGCTAAGCTCGATGGGCTGACGGCATTGCTCGAACGTGTCGTCAATAAAAAATAAGGAGAGCGGGATGGCTGGCAAGAAAAAGCTTGAGAAAGAAGGCAGCTCCTGGATCGGCGGAGTCGAAAAATACTCCCGTCAAATCTGGCTGGCTGGCCTGGGTGCTTACTCCAAAGTCAGCAATGACGGCAGTAAGCTTTTTGAAACCCTCGTCAAAGATGGCGAGAAGGCCGAGAAAGAAACCAAGGCCGACCTCAGCAAAGAGGTCGATGAAGTCAAGGGCAAGGCGAAGTCGCGCGTTGGCGATGTGAAAGACCTGGCGCTGGGTAAATGGAGCGAGCTGGAAGGGGCTTTCGACAAGCGTCTGAACAGTGCCATTTCCCGTCTGGGTGTGCCGAGCCGCAATGAAGTCAAGGCACTGCACAACAAGGTTGATCTGCTGACGCGGCAGATCGAAAAACTGACCGGCGAATCGGTTCCGCCGGTTACTCGTGCGTCGGCATCCCGGCCCAAAGCCACGGCCAAGCCGTTGGTCAAGGCAGCCGCCAAGACCGTCGCGAAAACCGCGGATAAAGCGGCGAGCAAAACCGCTGCGGCCAAGCCAGCAGTGAAAGCGGCAGCGGCCAAACCGGTTGCAGCAGCCAATAAAGCGGCGACGACCACGGCCAGCAAGGCTAAAGCGGTGGCGGCCAAGGCTTCCACGCCGAAGAAACCGGCCGCGCCGAAAAAGCCTGCTGCACCGAAAGCCGCAGCCGCCAAGCCGGCCGCTGCGAAACCTGCGGCGAAACCTGCGGCCACGCCGACCGCAAGCGCGACACCGGCTGCCAGCACTACCGCAGCTTCCCCGGCAGCGAGCACCAACTCGACCTCGTCGACGCCTGCCAGCCAGTCCTGATTCAAGGCTGGAAAACAAAAAACCCGACCTGTGCAAGCAGGCCGGGTTTTTTTGAGCCCCGTAGGAGCGGCTTCAGCCGCGAGGAACCTCAGCCGCGAGCGACGTCCTCCCGGCTAAAGCCGGTCCTACAGCGAATCGTGGGTCCCACTTCACGCCTCCAGATAATGCATCGCCAACTGCTGCGCAGCATCGCGGGAGGCGGGGATCAGGTGCGGCGCGACCAGCATCATGATCTGGTAGACCACCACCTCGCTCTGACCTTTGCGGCCCAGAATGCGCTGGTAATCCAGGGAAAACAGCAAGGTCATGCTGATCTGCTCCACCAGTTGCCCCAACGCCTGGGTATCGCTGACGATCTGCCCTTCGGCTTTGAGACGCGCCAGCAGCGACGCCAGCGTGCGTTTGATGGCATTGAGCAGGTTGCGAATCCCCCGCGCCAGCTTCGGCAGGCGTGAGGCAAGATTGGACAGGTCCTGAAACAGGAACCGGTAATACGCCAGGCGCTCAACGATCAGGTGCAGGAACAGCCAGTAATCCTCTGCCGCCAGCTGCGCGTTGTCCGGTGGGTCGAGCAGCGGAGACAGTTCGGCGTGAAAGCGTTCGAACAGCTCCAGGATCACCGGCTCCTTGCCATGAAAGTGGTAATACAGATTGCCGGGGCTGATCCCCAGTTCGTTGGCAATTTCCAGGGTTGAAACGTTCGGCTCGCCCTGCTCGTTGAACAGGGTCAAGGCACATTCAAGTATGCGGTCGCGGGTTTTCATCCAGTCTTCTTGTTTTGAATTGTTGGAGCGCGGCTTGCCCGCGAAGGGGTCATGTCAGTCGATACCAATGTCGACTGATCGATGGGTTCGCGGGTAAGCCTCGCTCCAGCAGAATCACGCCTAGCGCACATGCACATAAGTCCCCGGCGCCGCTTCCATGGGCGGGTAATTGGCGTTGCCCAGGGTGGTCAGGGTTTCCCGTTGTGCGCCAGACCGCGCCTGGACCCACTCCAGCCAGGTCGGCCACCAGCTGCCGTCATGGCTTTTGGCGTCGTAATACCAGGCGCGCGGGTCGCTGCTGAGTTTTTCATGTTCGACAAAGGTCGATTTAGGATTGCCCGGCGGATTCAGGATGCTCTGCACATGGCCGCTGTTGGACAGCAGGAAACGTCGTTCGCCGCCCAGCAACAAGGTCGAGCGATAGACCGCGTCCCAGGGCGTGATGTGGTCGTTGATGCCGGCAACGTTGAAGCTGTCGACGTTGACTTTCTGCAGATCGATGGGCGTGCCGCACACTTCAAGACCGCCTGGATGAGTCAGCGGGTTGTGCTTGAAGAAGTCCAGCAAGTCGCCATGCATGGCCGCCGGCAAGCGTGTGGTGTCGTTGTTCCAGTAGAGAATGTCGAACGCTGGCGGCGATTTTCCCAGCAGGTAGTTGTTGATCCAGTAGGTCCAGATCAAGTCGTTGGGGCGCATCCAGGCAAAGACCTTGGCCATGTCGCGGCCGTCCAGTACGCCTTGTTGATACGAGCGCCGCTTGGCCGCTTCCAGCGCTTCTTCGTCGATGAACAGCGTGGCCGGGCTTTCGATCTGGCTGTCCAGCAGGCTGACCATGTAGGTAGCGCTGGAAACGCGACGCAGTTGACGCTTGGCCTGCAAATGGCCTTGCAGCGCAGCGATGGTCAAGCCTCCGGCACAGGCGCCCACCAGATTCACTTCCCGCGCACCGGTAATGGCGCGGCAGACGTTCAGGGCTTCTTCTGCGGCCTGAACATAGCTGGAAAGCCCCCACTCGCGATGACGCACATCCGGGTTGCGCCAGCTGATGACAAAGGTTTGCAGGCCGTTCTTGAGGCAGTACTGCACGAAGCTGTTATTCGGGCTGAGATCGAAAATGTAGAACTTGTTGATCTGCGGCGGCACGATCAGGATCGGCCTTGCGTACTGTTTTTCACTCATGGGTTTGTACTGGATCAGCTCCAGCACTTCATTGCGAAACACCACCGAACCGGGCGTCGTCGCCACCGTGCGGCCCACTTCAAACGCGTCCTTGGTGGTTTGTCTGGGTAAACCGTTGTTGTGCAGCATGTCGTCGAACAGATGGCTCAGGCCTTTGAACAGACTGTTGCCACCGGTATTGAACAACTCCTTGACTGCCACTGGATTGAGCAGGGTGTTGGACGGCGACACCGCGTCGTTGATCAAGGAGAAAATGAAATGCGCACGCGCCCGGTCGTCTTTGGACAGATCGCTGTCGTCGATCCAGTGCCTGACCTGATGCTGCCAGCTCAAATAGGCTTGCACGCCACGCCGGTAAAGCGGGTTGAGGCTCCACGTCGGGTCATTGAAGCGGGTGTCGCGCGGGCTCGGCGTGTAGGGCGTCTCGCCAAGCAACAGGATTCGGCTCAATTGGCGGCCCAGCGCCAGCGTGTGTCGGGCGCTGCGTAATGGATGGCGCAAGCCCTGCGCGGCCATGGTGCGCAAGGTTGAAAATAGATCCTGACCGCGCAGGCCGGTAATCGCGCTTTGCGCATTGATATAGGTCTGCGCTGTAATGTCGCTGCTTTTTACGGGCTTGTCTCGCATGGGGGCAACACTCCTTCGTCGTACCATCGAACCAATACAGCTACGCAAGCCCCTGTCCGAGCGGGCTTGCGTCGTTCTGCGCTGTGCGAAACTCCGATCTTCGCGTGCAGTCAGTGAAGCGTCTTGCCAATCGTGAATCGTGAACCTTGAGTGGTGGATTAAAGACGATGAATTCAGCGCGCGCTGGGCGCGGGGTGTGGATGCATGACGGCGCGCTGCCGTTCCTGCTCCAGAAATTTCATGATGATGGGCGCCACGGCTTCAGCCCGGGTGATCAAAAACAAATGACCGTCATCGATTATGTGTAGCTGGGCGTTGGGTATCCGCCAGGCCAGCAGTCGCATGTTGATCAGCGGGATCAGCGGATCGTCGTCACCGGCCAGCACCAGCGTTGGCTGATGGATCTTGTGCAGCCAGTGAATGCTGGTCCAGCCCATGCCCGCGAATAACTGCCAGTAATATCCCAGCTTGCCGGACGAGCGAACCTTGGCCGCATGATTCGCCGCCAGGTGCGGATCGCGCCGAAAAGCACCGCCGTAGATTTCCGGCGCGATGCGAATCACATGGGACGGCTGGATATAACGCCGCGGGCTGGCCATCAACCACAGCACGCGGGGTTTGCCCGGCACCATGACCGCGCCTGCCGCCGTAGCCGCCAGCACCAGCTTTTTGCAGCGCTCGGGATAATCGTAGGCGAACTGTTGGGCCAGCGCGCCGCCCCATGAAACGCCGATGACGTTGACCTGACCGTAATCCAGATAATCGAGCATCCGCGCCGCCAGTTTGGCCAGGCCGGGAAAGCGATACGGGCGACTTGGCGTGGAAGAACCACCGACGCCCGGCACATCGAACGCGATCACTTCCAGATCCGGGTCCAGCGCATCGACGAACGGAAACACCAACTCCAGGTTGGCACCGATGCCGTTGAAAATCAGCAAGGGTGTCAAATGAGGTTTGCCGGGGCGCACTGCGGTGCGAATGCTGTGACCATTCAAATCAATGGTGCGAAAAATAAACGGTTGCGGCATGCGCGAAAGCCCATTTGGATTTTTGAGAAGCTCGCCCTGTAGGACCGGATTCATCCGGGAAGAGGCCCGTATAGCCGCTGCATTTTCGTCGTCGCAAATGCCGCCTTCCCGGATAAATCCGGTCCCACAATAGCCAAAACACTAGCTGTCAGCGCTCGTGTACATAAGTCCCCGGTGACGCCTCGCCCGCCGGCCAGGTTTTATTGCCCAGTTGCGTCGGGGTCTTTTTCAGCTTGCCCGAACGCTCGGCCTGCCAGGCTTGCCAGTGCAGCCACCAGGAATCGGTGTGTTTGGTGCCGTTTTCTTGCCAGACTTTTGGGTCTGCGGGCATATCGGTATTGGTCATGTAGCGCGACTTGGGGTTGCCCGGCGGGTTGAGAATGCTCTGTATGTGACCGCTGCTGGACAGCACGAATTCAGTCTTGCCGCCAAACAACTGCGCCGACTTGTAGCAGGACAACCAAGGCGTGATGTGGTCGTTGGTCCCGGCCAGACAGAACACGTCGCTGGTGACCTGCTTGAGGTCAATCGGCGTGCCGCAGACTTCCAGGGCGTTGGGCCGAATCAGCGGATTGTTCTTGAACATCTCGATCAGGTCGCCATGAAACGCCGCCGGCAGACGCGTGGTGTCGTTGTTCCAGAACAGGATGTCGAAAACCGGCGGTTCGTTGCCCAGCAGGTAATTGTTGACCCAGTAATTCCAGATCAGATCGTTGGGGCGCATCCAGGCGAAGACCTTGGCCATGTCGCGTCCTTCCAGCACGCCCGCCTGATAGGAATGGCGCTTGGCCGATTCCAGGGTTTGCTCGTCGACAAACAGCGCCACATCGCTGTCCAGCGTGGTATCGAGGACGCTGACCAGCAACGTCAGGGCGTGAACCTTCTGTTCGCCCAGCGCGGCGTAATGCCCCAGCAGCGCGGTGCAGGTGATGCCGCCGGAACAGGCGCCCAGCATGTTGATGTCTTTGCTGCCAGTGATGGCCATGACCACTTCCACCGCGTCCTTGAGGGCGTCGATGTACGTCGAAAGGCCCCATTCGCGCTGGGCCTTGGTCGGGTTGCGCCAGCTGACGATAAAGGTCTGCACCTGACTGCGCAGGCAGAAACGCGCGAGGCTCTTTTCCGGGCTCAGATCGAATACGTAGAACTTGTTGATTTGCGGCGGCACGACCAGCAGCGGCCGCTCATGCACCTGCTCGGTGATCGGCTTGTACTGGATCAGCTCCAGCACGTCATTGCGATAGACCACGGCGCCTTCGGTGGTGCCCAGACTCTTGCCGACTTCGAAAGCGTCCATGTTGACCTGGCTCGGCATGCCGCCGTTGTGGACCAGATCCTTGGCCAGATGCGACAAACCATCGAGCACGCTTTTGCCACCCGTTTCGAAGAAGCGCTTGACCGCGGCGGGGTTGGCCGCACTGTTGGTGGGCGACATGGCTTCGGTCAGCAGATTGATCACAAAGTGACCACGACTGATGTCCTGCGCTGACAGATTGCTGGAGCCGACCCAGTCATGCAGCTCTTTGCGCCAGGCCAGATACGTTTGCAGATAACGGCGATACAGCGGGTTCTGGCTCCAGGCCGGATCGAGAAAACGCCGGTCGTCGCTGTCCGGTTGCAGGGCCGATTTGCCCAGCAATACGTTTTTGAGTTCGAGGCCAAAATGCGCGACATGTTTGGCGCTGTGCCAGGGTTGCTTGAGCGCCTGACGCAAGACGGTCCGCGCAGTGCTGAGTAAATCCTTACGACGCAAGCCCACCACGGGATTGAGTCCCAGGGTGTGTTCAGAAGCTTGCTTTTGCAGGTCATCGTTGCTTTTGCTACTCATCTACGACGCTCCATTGTCCTGAGACGAGCGCTGACTTCCCTGTGAAAAAAACAGCGCCACAGGCTAATGCCAGCACTAATGCTCGGGTTACCGATGATGGCTAAACACACGTGTTCCAAGGGGATCCGGCAACGCCACCGTCTTGCGCGTCTGAACAGCTGCGCTCCCTGCGACGGTTTACGATGCACACCCTTTGTGCTGCATGTTTTTCAATGCAGGGAACTTGCCAGAGTCATTGGTTACGCGAGATTTCAAAAATTCGCAAGCAGCGCCAGTCATTGGCCGCTGCGCGGAACATTGAAACAAAAGGAATTAGAAAGCGCGTCCTAAAACGCCCGGCGGCCAGGAGCTGCGGGCTAGAGCGATCACAGCATCAGCTTGACGATTTGCTCGGCAGGATCGCGGGATTTGCCGGCGTTTTTCAGCTCCAGCAAATAATCGTCCCAGAGGGATTCCTGGCGTTGCGCCAGTTGATAGAGATATTCCCAGGTGAACAATCCGCTGTCATGACCGTCATCGAAGGTCAATTTCAGTGCGTACTGACCGGCCGGTTCGACCTTGCTCAAACCAACACCGAGCTTGCCGAATTGCAGGATCGGTTTGCCATGGCCCTGAACCTCGGCGGAAGGCGAATGCACCCGCAAAAATTCAGCCGGCAGATGATATTCCTCGTCGGGCCCGTACTTCAGTGTCAGGGTTTTCGAGGCTTTGTGGAGCTGGATGGCGGTGGGGAGTTTGGTCATAGGAGGCAGCGTAAAGCTGCAAGCCACAAGCTGCAAGAGGGAGCCGCGAAGCTCCGAGCCACAAGCCGATCAGCTTGTAGCTTGGAGCTTGCGACTCGAAGCTTAAAGAATATACCGCGACAGATCTTCGTCGTTCGCCAGTTCACCCAGGTGACTGTTGACGTAGTCGGCATCGATCCGGATCAGCTCTGCACCCGGCGCGCTGGCCAGGTCACCGGCGCTGAACGACACTTCTTCGAGCAGGCGCTCAAGCAAGGTGTGCAGGCGGCGGGCACCGATGTTCTCGGTCTTCTCGTTCACTTGCCAGGCAATCTCGGCGATGCGCTTGATGCCGTCCGGCTGGAACTCGATGTTCAAACCTTCGGTCTTGAGCAGCGCGCAGTATTGTTCGGTCAACGACGCATGAGGCTCGCTGAGGATGCGTTCGAAATCCTGCGGCGTCAGGGCCTTGAGTTCGACGCGAATCGGCAGGCGACCTTGCAGCTCGGGCACCAGATCGCTCGGCTTGCTCAAATGGAACGCACCGGACGCGATGAACAGGATGTGGTCAGTCTTGACCATGCCCAGCTTGGTGTTGACCGTGCAGCCTTCGATCAGCGGCAGCAAGTCGCGCTGCACGCCTTCGCGGGAAACGTCGACGCCGCCGGAATTACCGCGCTTGGCGACCTTGTCGATTTCGTCGATGAACACGATGCCGTGCTGCTCGACGGCTTCCAGCGCCTTGGCTTTGAGTTCTTCTTCGTTGACGAGGCGCCCGGCCTCTTCTTCGCGCACCAGTTTCAGTGCTTCCTTGACCTTGAGCTTGCGGCTCTTCTTCTTGCCCTTGCCCATGTTGGCGAACAGGCTTTGCAGCTGATTGGTCATCTCTTCCATGCCCGGCGGCGCAGAAATATCGACACCGACGGATTCGCTGATCTCGATTTCGATTTCCTTGTCGTCCAGCTGGCCCTCGCGCAGGCGCTTGCGGAACAGCTGGCGCGTGTTGGAATCGCTGGCCGGCAGGGCGTCTTCATTGAAACCGGCGCGGGCTGGCGGCAACAGAGCATCGAGAATGCGTTCTTCAGCGGCGTCTTCGGCGCGATGGCGCACCTTGACGATTTCCTGCTCGCGCAACAGCTTGATGGCGGCGTCGGCGAGGTCGCGGATGATCGACTCCACGTCGCGGCCGACATAGCCGACTTCGGTGAACTTGGTCGCTTCAACCTTGATGAACGGCGCGTTGGCCAGCTTGGCCAGGCGACGGGCGATTTCGGTCTTGCCGACACCGGTCGGACCGATCATCAGGATGTTCTTGGGTGTCACTTCAACGCGCAGCTCTTCGGGCAGCTGCATCCGGCGCCAGCGGTTACGCAAGGCGATGGCGACGGCGCGCTTGGCATCGTCCTGGCCGATGATATGGCGATTGAGTTCGTGGACGATTTCACGGGGAGTCATTGACATGGTAGTTGGCGGCCCTCCAGCTGAATCGAGGTCTGCATGGCCGCTCACGGGAGCGGCCAAGGCAGGCTCATTCAGCGAGGTCCTGCTCCTCAATGGTGATGTTGTGGTTGGTGAACACGCAGATATCGCCAGCGATATGCAATGCGGTTTCGGCGATTTCACGGGCCGACAGTTCAGTCTTGAGCAGCAGGGCGCGGGCGGCGGCCTGTGCGTAAGGTCCGCCGGAACCCATGGCGATCAAGCCATCTTCGGGCTCAACGACGTCGCCGTTACCGGTGATGATCAACGAAGCGTCTTTGTTGGCAACGGCCAGCATGGCCTCAAGACGGCTGAGGGAACGGTCGGTACGCCATTCTTTGGCGAGTTCGACGGCGGCACGCACCAGATGACCTTGGTGCTTCTCAAGTTGCCCTTCGAAGCGTTCGAAAAGAGTGAACGCATCGGCTGTGGCCCCGGCGAAACCGGCGATCACTTCACCATGGTAGAGACGACGCACTTTTTTCGCGTTGCCTTTCATGACGGTGTTGCCCAGAGAAACCTGGCCGTCGCCAGCCATGACGACTTTGCCGTGGCGGCGCACTGAAACGATGGTGGTCAAGGGGAGAGTCTCCACGCAGCGGGGCGAAAATGCCCTGTGCAAACTCATATGGGGGTGGGGAAGGGTATTTCAACCTTGAGCAAGGTTGGGGGATGAATGGTGTTGAACGAAATCATCCCATTGGACCAACGCATGACTGGCTGTAGTGGGGCGGACTCGTTTTGTAGGACCGGCGTTGGCCGGGAGGACGACGGTGCGTCCACAGCCGTTCTGTCATAAGAACGACCGCTCTCCCGGCTGAAGCCGGTCCTACAGTATGGACAGATTCAGTGTGCCGCGTGCCCCGGCGATTACTTACTGCGCTGCTGCAACAACAGGTTACTAAACCCGCCGCCCGCCAATTGCTTCTGGGCAACGGTCAGCTGTTCGCGGTTGCTGAACGGTCCGACCAATACGCGGTACCAGGTTTCTTCCTTGACCGTACCCGATTCAACGCCAGCCGTTTGTCCCAGCAAAATGATCTGCGCACGTACTTTGTCCGCATCCTCTTTCTTGCGGAACGAGCCCGCTTGCAGGAAGAACTGCGTAACCGCGGCAGGTTTGGCAACCGGTGGCGGCGGTGGCGGAGTCAGGCCGCTGAGTGCTGCCTGGGCCCGTGCCGTATCAATTTTTGCGGCTTGCTCCGGCGTCACCGGAACCACCGGCGCGACCACCGCAGGCGGGGTTTTTTCCGGCACGGCTTCGTTGGGCACGATGACTTCCGATTCCGGCAGCAGCGTATAGAAATCGTACTTGGGCTTGACCGGTGCAGTCGGGCTCGGCGGCGTCTTGTTCGCTTCGGCGATCTTGGCTGCCTTGGCATCGGCCTTGACCCGCTTGACGTCTTCGCCACCCGGTTCGAGCTTCATCAGGAACACGACGAACGCACCCACGCTCAGGCCAATTACCAGCCACAACCATCCAGGAATCGCCTTCTTCGCGGGTGCCTGATGACGGCTGGCGCCGCGCTTGGGAGCCGGTTTCTTCTTCGCAACTGCCAACTTACATACGCTCCAGAGTTTCCAGGCCCAAGAGATCCAGGCCTTGCTTGAGGGTGCGGCCGGTCAGGGCAGCAAGGCGCAGACGGCTTTGTTGTTGATCCGCATTGTCGGCGCCGAGGATCGGACAGTTCTCGTAAAAACTGGAGAACAGACCCGCCAAATCATAGATGTACGCACAGAGTACGTGAGGCGTGCCTTTTTCGGCGACGTTATTCAGGATTTCGCCGAACTGGGCCAGACGCGCCGCCAGCTCGGTTTCCTGGGGCGCCTGCAACACGATCTGGCCTTTGCTGGCGTCGAACGGCGTGCCGAGCTTGCGGAACACACCGGCCACGCGGGTGTAGGCATAAAGCAGATACGGCGCGGTGTTGCCTTCGAAACTGAGCATCTGCTCGAAGTTGAAGCTGTAATCGCTGGCGCGGTGCTTGGACAGGTCGGCGTATTTCACCGCACTGATGCCCACGGCCTTGGCGATGGTGCGCAATTCGTCCTCGGCCAGCTCCGGGTTCTTCTCTTTAACCAGTGCATAGGCGCGTTCTTTGGCTTCATCAAGCAAGTCGATCAGCTTCACGGTGCCGCCGTCGCGGGTCTTGAACGGGCGGCCGTCGGCGCCGTTCATAGTGCCGAAACCCATGTGTTCCAGTTGCATGCCGTCGTGGACAAAACCGGCCTTGCGGGCCACTTCGAACACTTGCTGGAAGTGCAGCGCCTGACGCTGATCGACGAAATACAGCGCACGATCGGCTTTCAACACCTTGCTGCGATAGCGAATCGCCGCGAGGTCAGTGGTGGCGTAAAGATAACCACCGCCTGCCTTTTGCACGATCACTGGCAGCGGCGTGCCTTCGGCGGTCTTGAATTCTTCGAGGAACACGCACTGCGCGCCGTTGCTTTCCACCAGCAGGCCAGTGGCCTTCAGATCGGCGACCACATTGGCCAGATCATCGTTGTAGGCGCTTTCGCCCATCACGTCGGCCGGGGTCAGCTTGACGTTCAGCAGGTCATAGACTTTCTGGCAGTGAGAAAGCGAGATGTCCTTGAATTTTGTCCACAGGCTCAGGCATTCGGCGTCGCCCGCCTGCAACTTGACCACCAGGCCACGCGCGCGCTCGGCGAATTCTTCGGACTCGTCGAAGCGTTTTTTCGCTGCGCGGTAGAAATCTTCCAGATCGGACAACTCATCACTGGCAGCCGGCTGTTCCTGCAAATACGCCAGCAACATGCCGAATTGCGTGCCCCAGTCGCCGACGTGGTTCTGACGAATCACAGTGTCGCCAAGGAACTCAAGGACATTGGCCACGCCATCGCCGATGATCGTCGAGCGCAAGTGACCGACGTGCATTTCCTTGGCCAGATTCGGCGCGGAAAGATCCACCACAGTGCGTTGGATCGGGCCTGCTTTGTGGATCGACAATTTCGCATCGGCCAACGCGGCATCCAGGCGCGCCGCCAAAGCCTGGGTGTTCTGGAAGAAGTTGAGGAAGCCTGGACCGGCGATCTCCACGTTGCTGACCTGCTCGTCGGCAGGCAGCGCGGCAATGAGTTTTTCGGCCAGGTCACGCGGCTTCATGCCGGCCGGCTTGGCGAGCATCATCGCGATATTGCTGGCGAAATCGCCGTGGGTCTTGTCCTTGGCGTTTTCCACCTGAATCGACGGCGACAGCCCTTCTGGCAAGACGCCTTCGTTGACGAGGCGGGTCAGTGCTTGTTGGATCAGCTGGCGAATGGTGTCTTTCATGGTGCTCTCTTCGACCGCAAGCGCGGCAGCGCCTGGATGCGCGGGTGGAAAAACTGGGCATTATCCGTTGCCGGAGCCACCTTGCCAACCGCGATGGATGTGCGGTTGTAAATCACCATTGAAATGCAATGCTCTCCGTAGGACCGGCTTCAGCCGGGAGGATCACGGGTGACTGAAGAATGGCCCTCCCGGCTGAAGCCGGTCCTGCGGGGTCGCTGCAAATCAATAAAGATCCACCGGATCCACATCCAGCGACCACCTGACCTGGCGTCCGCTGGGCATTTGCTCCAGCGCCAGCAGCCAGGAACTCAGCAGCCGATGCAGTGGTGCGCGGGCGCTGGCCTGCACCAGCAGTTGCGCGCGATAGCGTCCGGCGCGGCGTTCCATCGGCGCCGGGACCGGGCCCAGCAGCTCGATGCCGCCCAACTGCATGTCGATCAACAGTTGCTCGGCTTCGGCGCAGGCTTCGTCGAGGAAACCTTCCGCCTGACCCGGCTTGTGCGCCTCGGCACGCAGCAGCGCCAAGTGGGAAAACGGCGGCAGACCAGCGGCGCGGCGTTCACTCAAGGCTTGCTCGGCAAAGGCGAAGTAACCTTGCTCGGTGAGCTGAATCAGCAACGGATGCTCAGCCAGATGCGTCTGGATGATCACCCGCCCAGGCTCTTCGGCGCGACCGGCACGCCCCGCGACCTGCACGATCAACTGCGCCATGCGCTCACTGGCGCGGAAGTCGCCGGAGAACAAGCCGCCGTCGGCATCGAGGATCGAGACCAGCGTGACTCGGGGAAAATGGTGCCCTTTGGCAAGCATCTGCGTGCCCACCAGAATGCACGGCTGGCCGCGCTGAATCGTCGCGAACAGCTGATTCATGGCGTCCTTGCGCGAGGTGCTGTCGCGGTCGACGCGCAGCACCGGGAAATCGGGAAACAGGATGCCCAGCCGCTCCTCGGCGCGTTCGGTCCCGGCACCGACCGGGCGCAAATCCACCTTGCCGCACGACGGGCATTGACGTGGCACGCGCTCGACGTGGCCGCAGTGATGGCAGCGCAACTCGCCGGAGCGCTGATGCACCGTCATCCGCGCATCGCAACGCGGGCAGCCGGACAGCCAGCCGCAGTCGTGGCACAGCAAGGTCGGCGCAAAGCCGCGTCGATTGAGGAACACCAGCACCTGTTGCCCGGCGGCCAGCGTCTGGCCGATGGCCTGCTGCATCGGACCGGAAATGCCGCTGTCCAGCGGGCGGCTTTTTACATCCAGACGCAGGAATTTCGGCTGTTGCGCGCCACCCGCACGCTCATTGAGGCGCAACAGGCCATAACGACCGGTGTAGGCGTTGTGCAGGCTTTCCAGCGAGGGCGTCGCGGAACCGAGCACGATGGGAATGTTTTCCTGCCGCGCGCGCACCAATGCCAGGTCCCGGGCGTGATAACGCAAACCTTCCTGCTGTTTATAGGAGCCGTCGTGTTCCTCGTCGATGATGATCAAGCCGGGATTCTTCATCGGCGTGAACAGCGCCGAACGGGTGCCGATAATAATGTCGGCATCGCCGTCGCGGGCGGCAATCCAGGCGTCCAGGCGCTCCCGGTCGTTGACCGCCGAATGCACCAGCGCGATGCGCGCATTGAAACGCTGCTCGAACCGCGCCAGGGTTTGCGGGCCGAGGTTGATCTCCGGGATCAGCACCAGCGCCTGCTTGCCGGCTTCGAGGGTTTCGCGAATCAGCTGCAGATAGACTTCGGTCTTGCCGCTGCCCGTGACTCCAGCCAGCAGGAATGCATGAAAACTGTCAAAGCCCGCGCGAATGGCTTCATACGCTGCGCGTTGTTCGGTGTTGAGCGGCAATTCCGGCTGAGCCAGCCAGTGCTCGTGACGTGGCGTCGGCGCGTGGCTGCGCACCTCGACCTCCACCAGCTGTTTGGCCAGCAGCAGATTCAGGCTTTCCTTATTAAGCATCAATTTGCTGAGCAACTGATGCGCCACGCCGTGGGGATGCTGGGCGAGTGTGGTCAACGCTTCACGTTGCTTGGGCGCGCGGGCGATGCGCGGGTCGTCGATACTGGCGCCGGATGCCGCTTGCCAGAAGCGCTCCTGGCGTGATTCGGCGAGTTCGCCCTGGCGCAGCAAGACGGGCAGCGCCCAGCTCAAGGTGTCGCCGAGGCTGTGCTGGTAATACTGGGACGTCCACAGGCACAGCTTGAACAACGCGGGCGGTAACGGCGCATGCTGGTCGAGGATGGTAATGGCCGGCTTGAGCTTTTCGGCGGGGACTTCGCTGTGATCGGCGACTTCTATCAGGATGCCGATCATTTCCCGACGGCCGAACGGCACCCGCACGCGCATGCCAGGTTCCAATGCGCTGCGCAGCACTCCGGCGGGGGCGCGGTAGTCGAACAGACGACGCAATGGCGAGGGCAGGGCAAGGCGCAAAATGGCGTCGGGCACGCGGGGGTTTTCCTGTTACGGAGTATGACGGATGCGCGATCTTAGCAGACGACCGGTTTAAACGGCTGCTTGCGTGTTCTGCATTCTCTGGTACTATCCGCAGCACTAATTACGTGCGGTATTCGACAATAGTGTTGGATGGCGGCACGCTAGCCCGAGGAAGTACCGATGAAAGCTGATATCCATCCAGTTTACGAAGCCATTGACGCTACTTGCAGCTGCGGCAATGTCATCAAAACTCGCTCCACACTTGCCAAGCCGCTGAGCCTGGACGTGTGCAACGAATGCCACCCGTTCTACACCGGTAAGCAGAAGACTCTTGACGTCGGCGGTCGTGTTGACAAGTTCAAGTCGCGCTTCGGTGCTTTCGGCGCAACCAAAGCTCCTGCTGCTGCAGAGTAAGGTTGGCCGTTCTGGGATCTCCAATGGATTTCTCCAGGCTGCTTAAAAAGGCGTCCCTCGCGGGCGCCTTTTTTATGTCTGCGATTTGGCTGTCCAGCGCCCAGGCGCTGTGCCCGGCGCCCGCTTCCCTGCCGGTTTATCAGGTTGAGCGCGTGGTCGATGGCGACACGGTGCGCCTGACCGATGGTCGCAGCGTACGCATGATCGGCTTGAATACGCCGGAGACCGGCAAGCAAGGCCAGTCCGCCGAGCCATTCGCCGAAGTCGCCAAGCGCCGGTTGCAAGCGTTGGTCGCGGAAAATGACGGCCGGATCAGCCTGCAAGTGGGCGAGCAGGGCAAAGACCGTTACGGCCGGACGCTGGCCAATGTCTACGGGCGCAACGGCGCCAATCTTGAAGCGCAGTTGCTCAGCGAAGGCCTGGGTTATCTGGTGGCGGTCGCGCCCAATGTGGCGTTGGTGGGTTGTCAGCAGGCCGCCGAGCGCATTGCGCGGCAGAGTCGGCTTGGGCTGTGGCGTAATTCTCCAGTGCAGGCCGCGCAGCAGATCGATAAAGGCGGCTTCGCGGTGGTCGCGGGGCAAGTCATCGATGTGCAGCAAAACGGTGGCGGCCTGTGGATCGAGCTGCAGGGCGAATTGGTGCTGCGCATCGCGCCTGACCTTTTGAAACAATTCGACGTTGCGGCAGTTCGCCGCATGAAAGGCCAGCAGATCGAAGCTCGTGGCTGGATCATAGATCGCGCACGAGGTGGCGGCCTGGCTTCAGGGCAGTCGCGCTGGATGATGCCGATTACCCATCCGGCGATGCTTGGCCTGTAGCTCCAACGAATCTCCGGCGTACAAGTTGGCTCCTATTTAAGCGTAAAGTCGTAATCCTCGCCCCTTGACAGTAGTGACCGGCCAGTCTTGTTAGGACTTTGCATCTTGCGTATCCTCGGCGGTCCGTCTGTCCCACAGTAAAAAAAGCGGAATGCCCACATGTCTGATTTGAAAACTGCCGCGCTCGAATATCACGCCAACCCGCGTCCAGGGAAACTGAGCGTCGAACTCACCAAGCCAACCGCAACCGCTCGTGACCTGGCCCTGGCTTACAGCCCTGGCGTCGCTGAGCCGGTGCGTGAAATCGCCCGTGATCCCGAGCTGGCCTACAAATACACGGGCAAGGGCAACTTGGTAGCAGTCATTTCCGATGGCACCGCCATTCTCGGTCTGGGTAACCTGGGCCCACTGGCTTCCAAGCCAGTGATGGAAGGCAAGGGCGTTCTGTTCAAGCGTTTCGCCGGCATTGACGTGTTCGACATCGAAGTCGACTCGGAAAGCCCGCAAGCCTTCATCGATACCGTTAAACGCATCTCCATCACCTTCGGCGGCATCAACCTCGAAGACATCAAGGCGCCAGAATGCTTTGAGATCGAGAAAGCACTGATCGAACAATGCGACATCCCGGTTTTCCACGAT
This sequence comes from Pseudomonas sp. CFII64, assembly GCF_000416235.1. Taxonomy (GTDB): domain Bacteria; phylum Pseudomonadota; class Gammaproteobacteria; order Pseudomonadales; family Pseudomonadaceae; genus Aquipseudomonas. Next base: position 316,487 of record NZ_ATLO01000049.1, read on the forward strand.
GACCAGCACGGCACCGCGATTGTGACGGCGGCCGGCATGATCAACGCCCTGGAAATCGTCGGCAAGCGCCTGGAAGACGCCAAGATCGTCTGCCTGGGCGCTGGCGCTGCGGCCATCTCCTGCATGAAGTTGCTGGTGAGCATGGGCGCGAAAATCGAAAACATCTTCATGGTTGACCGCACCGGTGTGATCCACGCCGAGCGTACTGACCTGAACCAATACAAGGCGGTGTTCGCCCACGCCACTGAAAAGCGCACGCTGTCCGACGCCCTCGACGGCGCTGATGTGTTCGTCGGTCTGTCCGGCCCGAATCTGCTGAGTGCTGAAAACCTCAAGCTGATGGCCAAGGATCCAATCGTGTTCGCCTGCTCGAACCCGGACCCGGAAATCGCCCCGGAACTGGCCCACGCTACCCGCGACGACGTGATCATGGCGACCGGCCGTTCGGATTACCCGAACCAGGTCAACAACGTGCTGGGCTTCCCGTTCATCTTCCGTGGTGCTCTGGACGTTCGCGCCAAGCGCATCAACGAAGAAATGAAAATCGCTGCGGCCAATGCCTTGCGTGAACTGGCCAAGCTGCCTGTACCGCAGGAAGTGTGTGACGCCTACGGCGGTATCAAGCTGGAATTCGGTCGTGAGTACATCATCCCGAAGCCAATGGACACCCGCCTGCTCGGCCTGATCGCCGACGCAGTGGCCAAGGCTGCCATCGAAAGCGGCGTTGCCACCCTGCCGTATCCAAAGCACTACCCGCTGACCAGTGTTGATGACGTGTTTAACGGCTAAACGCTGATTCGGAAACACAAAAAACCCTGCAGCGATGCAGGGTTTTTTTGTGACCTCCATTTGTGGGGCCGGCTTTAGCCGGGAAGAGGCCGGTGCATCCTATGCACAAGTTGTGTCAGGAGTGCAGCCCTCCAGGCTAAAGCCAGTCCTACGGTTCTCGGTTCAGAACAAATCAATCGGCGCCGACTCGTCCGCTGGCAGCGGGCTGCCCGGTGCGCTGCCGCCGCCCAGTTCGTTGACGCTTGGCGGCGTGTCTTCGCTCTTGAACATCTCGAAGAACGCATTCGGCGTGCTTGGCGAAGCCGCGCGGCCGCTGATCGGGTCGACGCGCAGACTGAGGATGCCATCCGGCTCGGCCTGAACATGCGGCGGCTTGTCTTTCAACGCGGCGCTCATGTAGGTCATCCAGATCGGCAGCGCCACGGTACCGCCAAATTCATGACGTCCCAGGCTTTCCGGTTGGTCGAAGCCGGTCCAGACGGTGGTCACGTAATCGGCGTTATAGCCGGTGAACCAGGCATCCTTGGATTCGTTGGTGGTACCGGTCTTGCCCGCGATGTCCGGACGATTCATCGCCAGGGCGCGACGACCTGTGCCGCGCTTGATCACGTCCTGCAACATGCTGTTGAGGATGTAGGTGGTACGGCCATCGACAATCCGTTCGGCCACGGCCGGGGCTTTCGGATCGACCGGCGGTGTCGCCGGTGGCGGGCCTTCGGTCGAGGAGGTCACGAGCGCCGGGCCGTTGGCGACGGCAACCACTTTGGTGTCCGGGGCGATCTTGCTGTCGACGGCGGGCACGGTTGGCGGGTTGGCCTCGAACAGCGTGGCACCGTCGCGGCTTTCGATTTTCTGGATCAGGTACGGGCTGACTTTGTATCCGCCGTTGGCGAACGCACTCCAGCCGCTGACGATTTCCATCGGCGTCAGCGTTGCAGTACCCAGCGCCAGAGACAGGTTGCGCGGCAAGTCGTCCTTGTTGAAACCGAAACGGGTGATGTAGTTGATCGCGGTGTCGATGCCCAGTTGTTGCAGCAGGCGAATCGAAACCAGGTTGCGAGACTTGTACAACGCTTCGCGCAGGCGGATCGGGCCGAGGAAGGTGCCGGTGTCGTTCTTCGGACGCCAGACTTTATCCAGGTATTCGTCGACGAACACGATCGGTGCGTCGTTCACCAGGCTCGATGCGGTGTAACCGTTGTCCAGTGCCGCGCTATAAAGGAAGGGCTTGAAGCTCGAACCCGGTTGGCGCTTGGCCTGCATGGCACGGTTGTAGTTGCTCTGCTCAAAGGCAAAACCACCCACCAGGGCCCGGATCGCGCCGTTTTGCGGATCAAGGGAAACCAGCGCGCTTTGCGCCACAGGAATCTGGCTGAATTTCAGCGAGCCATTTTCCTGGCGTTGCAGGCGCACCAGATCACCAACATGAGCTACGTCAGCTGGTTGCTTTGGATTTGCGCCCAGACTGTTGGTGTTCAGATAAGGCCGCGCCCATTTCATGGTGGCCCACTCAACGGTTTCTTCCTGTTCGCCATTGCGGGTCAGCACGCGCAGGCCGGTCTTGTCGACCTGAGTCACGATGGCCGGCTCAAGGGTGCTGATGGTGCGCTGTTTTATCAGTTCCTGCGCCCAGGCCTCGCGAGTCATGGCCGGGAAGCGGCTTTCAGGGCCACGATAACCGTGGCGCTGGTCGTAATCGATCAAGCCGTCCTGAACCGCCTTGTTGGCGTGTTCCTGAAGGTCGCTTGGAACTGTAGTAGTGACGCGGAAGCCTTCGGTATAGGCTTCGCTGCCGTAACGGCCGACCATCTCGGCGCGGGCCATTTCGGCGATGTACGGCGCGTTAACTTCAGGCGTCGGTACGTGATAGCTGGCGTTGATTGGCTCGTTGAGCGCGGTCTGATAAGCGTTCTGGTCGATCTTGCCGAGCTTGAACATGCGGCCCAGGATCCAGTCGCGACGTTCTTTGGCGCGAACCGGGTTGGCCAGCGGGTTGAAGCGCGAAGGTGCCTTGGGCAGGCCGGCGATCATCGCCATCTGCGCCAGAGTTACGTCGCGGATGGATTTGCCGTAATACACCTGCGCGGCCGCCTCGATCCCGTAGGCGCGGTTGCCCAGGTAGATTTTGTTGACGTAGAGCTCAAGGATTTCATCCTTGGTAAGTTGGCGCTCAATTTGCAGGGCCAGAAGTATCTCGGTGGTTTTGCGCGAGAAACTGCGTTCGCTGGTCAGGAAATAGTTTTTCGCCACCTGCATGGTGATGGTACTGCCGCCTGATTGAATGTGGCCGCTCTTCACCAGTTGTGAAGCGGCACGCATCAGGCTGCCAGGGTCGACGCCGTAGTGATTGGCGAAGTTGTCATCCTCGGCGGACAGCAGGGCATTGATGAAGCTGGGCGGTATTTCGGCGAAACGGATTGGAGTGCGGCGCATTTCGCCAAATTCAGCAATCAATTTGCCGTCGCTGCTGTATACACGGAGCGGGATTTGCAGTTGGATACTGCGCAGCGCGTCTACCGAGGGCAGGCTTGGGCTCAAATAAAGGAATGCACCGCTCAAACCGAGCAACAGCCCGCAGAATATAGCGACGAGAGACCACCAGAAAAACTTCAGCAGGCGTATCAAGGCTTTTGGATTTCCAGAAAAAAGAATGGGTTAAGCGTAGGCCGTTACAATTGAACACGCCTTGAAGCTTGGTTAAACGAAAAAAACGCTGGGCATTATAAGCATTTTTCGTCCCCGAGCGTTATTTGCGCTACTGTCAAGACTGCCGACAGTGGCTTTGCACAGAAAATTATCCGTAAGTGACGGAAACTCATAGGAATTAGGTTGTGTTCGAACTCTTCAGTAAGAAGGCCAATACCCTTCTAGGGATCGATATAAGCTCCACCTCGGTAAAACTCCTTGAGTTGAGTCGTTCCGGCACCCGGTACAAGGTCGAGTCTTACGCGGTTGAACCGCTCCCGGCCAATGCCGTGGTCGAGAAAAATATTGCCGAACTCGAAGGTGTCGGCAATGCGTTGTCACGCGTGCTGATCAAGGCCAAGACCAACGTCAAAGGCGTCGCCGTTGCGGTAGCCGGATCGGCCGTGATCACCAAGACCATCGAGATGGACGCCGGTCTGTCCGACGACGACATGGAAAACCAGCTCAAGCTCGAAGCTGATCAATACATCCCTTATCCGCTTGAAGAAGTCGCCATCGATTTTGAAGTCCAGGGCTATTCGGTGCGCAATCCCGAGCGTGTCGAAGTGCTGCTTGCCGCCTGCCGCAAGGAAAACGTCGAAGTCCGCGAAGCTGCGCTGGCGCTGGCCGGGCTGAATGCCAAGGTCGTGGATGTCGAGGCCTACGCGCTGGAGCGCGCCTTCGGTCTGCTGTCGGCGCAACTGGGCAACGGCCACGATCAGCTGACCGTCGCTGTCGTCGATATCGGCGCAACCATGACCACCCTGAGCGTGCTGCACAACGGCCGCATCATCTATACCCGCGAACAGCTGTTCGGCGGGCGCCAGCTCACTGAGGAAATTCAGCGTCGCTACGGCCTCTCGATGGAAGAGGCCGGGCTGGCGAAGAAGCAGGGCGGTCTGCCCGACGATTACAACGCCGAGGTGTTGCAGCCGTTCAAGGATGCCGTGGTTCAACAGGTGACGCGTTCGCTGCAGTTCTTCTTTGCTGCCGGGCAATACAACTCGGTGGACTACATCATGCTGGCGGGCGGCACGGCCTCGATCGCCGGCCTCGACCATCTGATTCAGCAGCGCATCGGCACGCCGACGCTGGTGGCCAACCCGTTCGCCGACATGGCCCTGAGCGCCAAGGTCAACGCGGGCGCTCTGGCCAGCGATGCGCCCGCCCTGATGATCGCCTGCGGTCTGGCCCTGAGGAGTTTCGACTAATGGCCCGGATCAACCTTCTCCCCTGGCGCGAACAGCTTCGCGAAGAGCGCAAGAAACGCTTCCTGACCGCATTGGCCGGTGTGCTGGTCGCGGCGGTCGGTACGCTGCTGCTGGTCGATCAGTACGTCAGCAATGCCGTGACTCACCAGCTCGCGCGCAATGCCTTTATCCAGAAGGAAATCGTCCAGCTGGACGAGCGCATCAAGGAAATCAGCGAACTGCGCGCGCGCCGCAAACAGCTGCTGGAACGCATGAAGATCATTCAGGACTTGCAGGGCAACCGCCCGATCATTGGGCGAATCTTCGATCAGATGGCGCGCACGTTGCCTGATGGCGTGTATTTCTCTGAAGTGAAAATGACCGACAAGTTAATCAGCATCAACGGCGCGGCCGAATCCAACAACCGTGTTTCGGACCTGATGCGCAACCTTGATGCGTCCGACTGGCTGGAAGCGCCGGTGCTCAACGAGGTCAAGGCCAACGCCGACAACGCGACGGATCGGGCCAATTCCTTCCAGTTGACGGTACGCCAGACCCAGCCGGCGATTGAAGGAGCCAAGCCATGAATCTTTCGGAATCCCTGGAAGGGCTGCGGCGGATCGACATCAGTGAGCTGGACCTGAATAACCTCGGTTCGTGGCCTGCTGCGGTCAAGGGCATCGCGGGCGTGTTGCTGCTGGTTCTGGTGCTGGCTTTGGGTTACTTCTTTTTCATTCAGGACCTGGAAGTCCAGCTTGATGGCGCGCGCGCCCAGGAGGCCACGCTCAAGGAGCAGTTCACCACCAAGGCGTTCCAGGCCGCGAACCTGGTGCCTTACAAGACCCAGATGACCGAGATGGAAAACACCTTCGGCGCCTTGCTGCGTCAGCTGCCAAGTGACACCGAGGTGCCGGGGCTGCTTGAGGACATCACCCGTACCGGCTTGGGCAGCGGGCTGGAGTTCGAGGAAATCAAATTGCTGCCCGAAGAGGCCCAGCAGTTTTACATCGAACTGCCGATACAAATCACCGTGGTCGGCGCGTATCACGATCTGGCGACGTTCGTCAGTGGCGTCGCCAGCCTGCCGCGTATCGTCACCTTGCATGATTTCGACATCAAGCCGATGGACCCCAAGAGCCCGACCATGTTGCGCATGAGCATTCTGGCCAAGACCTACCGCTATAACGATCAAGGGCTGAAGAAATGAGGGCGCCGCGACTGTTGTCCATCGGCATCGTGCTGATGAGCCTGGCCGGTTGTGAGGGAGACAGCGCCTTCACCGACCTCAGCGCCTTCATGGACGAGGCCCGCGCACGGCCTTCGGGCACTATCGAACCGTTGCCCAAGTTTCGTCCTTACGAAGCCTTCACCTACAACGCGGCGAACCTGCGCAGTCCGTTTCAGCCGCCGATCAAGATCGATATGATCAACCGCCCGAAAGGCTCGCGTCTGGTCAAGCCCGATGACGCACGTCCTCGGCAGTTTCTCGAAGGATTCAATATCGAGTCGTTCGATATGGTCGGCACCATGGCCAACGATTCCGGTACCTTCGCCCTGCTCAAGGGCGCTGGCGGTGTACACCGCGTAAAAGTCGGGGATTACCTGGGACGCAACAATGGCCGGATCATCTCGATCAACGAAGCACAAGTCGATGTCATTGAAATAGTTCCTGATGGAGAGGGGGCATGGTTGGAAAGGCCGCGCAGTATTTCCCTGAAAGAACGCTCATGAAATGGGCCAAGCCAAGCACGCAACAGACCCTCGTGTCAGCAGGACGGAAATTGAACATGACTAGGATTCTCTCGATTATCGGCGTGTCGCTATGGATTGCGATGACGTCGCCGATTGTCCAGGCTGCCAACCTCAAAACGCTGGATGTCGCTGCGCTGCCGGGTGACCGGGTCGAGCTCAAGCTGACGTTCGACGCTCCCGTTCCTGCCCCGCGCGGCTACACCACCGAGCAGCCGGCACGTATCGCCCTGGATCTGCCGGGCGTGACCAGTCAGCTGGCAACCAAGACCCATGATCTGGGTACCGGCAACGCGCGCAGCGTGGTGGTCATCGAAACCAAGGATCGCACGCGCGTCATCATTAACCTGACGGCGCTGGCCCCTTACAGTTCGCGGGTCGAAGGCAACAAGCTGTTCGTCGTCATTGGTCAGGGCGCGGCGGCTGCCCAGGCATCGCAACCTTCCAGCGCCCAGGGCGCGACGCGCGTAGCGGTCCCGCCTCCTGCACCAAAGCCTTACGTGCCGGTGGGCAAGGCAGTGAAGAATGTCGATTTCCAGCGCGGCGAGCTGGGTGAAGGCAATGTGGTCATCGAACTGACCGATCCAAGCATCGCCCCGGATATCCAGGAGCAGGGCGGCAAGATTCGCGTCGATTTCCCCAAGACCCAGCTACCGGAACGACTCCGTGTGCGCCTGGACGTCAAAGACTTCGCGACTCCAGTGCAGTTCATCAATGCCAGTGCTTCCGGTGACAAGGCCAGCATCAGCATCGAGCCTTCCGGCGCATTCGACTATTCGGCGTACCAGACCGAAAACAAACTGACCATCAGCGTGCGGCCGTTGACCCACGAAGACCTGGATCGCCGCAATGCGGAAAAACCGGTCTACACCGGCGAGAAGCTGTCGCTTAACTTTCAGGACATCGACGTGCGCTCGGTGCTGCAACTGATCGCGGATTTCACCAGCCTCAATCTGGTGGCCAGTGACACGGTTGAAGGAAATATCACGTTGCGGTTGCAGAACGTTCCATGGGATCAAGCACTCGACCTGGTCTTGAGAACCAAAAGCCTGGATAAACGCCTCATTGGCAACGTCTTGATGATTGCCCCCGCTGCGGAAATATCTGCGCGCGAATTGCAGGAGATGGAGTCTGCAAAACATGTATCTGAGCTAGCGCCGCTGCGTCGAGAGCTGATGCAGGTGAATTACGCAAAGGCTAAAGACATCGCGGAACTTTTCAAGTCTGTAACGAAGCAGGAAGGTAACGCCGAAGACGGTCAGCAGGAGCGCGGCTCGATCACGGTCGATGATCGCACCAACAACATCATTGCCTACCAGACTCAGGATCGCCTCGACGAACTGCGCCGCATCGTTTCGCAGCTGGACATCCCGGTGCGTCAGGTGATGATCGAAGCGCGCATCGTCGAAGCGACGGTCGGTTACGACAAGGCGCTGGGCGTGCGCTGGGGCGGTTCGAGCACCAACGGCAACTTCACCGCGGGCGGCGGGACTGCCCAGCCGACGACGTTGACCGGCCAAAGCACCAGCGCACCTTATGTTGACCTCGGCGCTGCCGGCGCCACTTCCGGCATCGGCATCTCGTTCCTGACTGACAACACCACGCTTGACCTGGAACTGAGTGCCATGGAGAAGACCGGTAACGGCGAGATTGTCTCTCAACCGAAAGTGGTCACCTCCGACAAGGAAACCGCGAAAATCCTCAAAGGTACGGAAATCCCGTATCAGGAATCCAGCTCCAGCGGCGCGACCTCGGTATCGTTCAAGGAGGCTTCGCTGTCTCTGGAAGTGACCCCGCAGATCACTCCGGATAACCGCATCATCATGGAGGTCAAGGTGACCAAGGATGAGCCGGATTATCTGAACATGGTCAATGGTGTGCCGCCGATCAAGAAAAACGAGGTCAACGCCAAGGTGCTGGTTTCCGATGGCGAGACCATCGTGATCGGCGGAGTGTTCTCCAACACGCAAAGTAAAACCGTCGACAAGGTGCCATTTCTTGGCGATGTGCCGTATCTTGGCCGCCTTTTCCGGCGCGATGTGGTTTCAGAGGACAAAACCGAGCTGTTGGTGTTTCTCACTCCGCGTATCATGAACAACCAGGCGATTGCGGTGAGTCGTTGATTCTGTGCGAAATTTAATTCTTGTAGGACCGATGGGGGCTGGCAAAAGCACCATCGGTCGTTTGCTGGCTAAAGAGCTGAGGCTGCCGTTCAAGGATTCCGACAAGGAAATTGAACTGCGGACTGGGGCGAATATTCCCTGGATTTTCGACAAGGAAGGCGAGCCCGGCTTTCGCGACCGCGAGCAGGCGATGATTGCCGAACTCTGCGACAGTGACGGCATCGTCCTGGCGACAGGCGGCGGTGCAGTCATGCGCAGCGAAAACCGTCAGGCGCTGCATGCCGGTGGGCGTGTGGTGTATCTGCACGCGTCGGTCGAACAGCAGGTCGGACGCACGGCGCGTGATCGCAATCGTCCTTTGCTGCGCACCGGCAATCCAGCCCAAGTGCTGCGCGATCTGCTGGCGATCCGTGATCCGCTGTACCGGGAAATCGCCGACGTGGTGATTGAAACCGACGAGCGGCCGCCGCGAATGGTGGTGATTGACATCCTGGCGCGCTTGGCAGAGCTTCCTCCCCGTTAAAGCGCAGACGGAAATGCGCTATCCTCGGCGACCATAAAAAGCAGGGTCGTGACATGGCATTAAGCCATTTTTTACGCGGACGCCAAGATGCGTGCGCGAACACCCATTCGGTAATCAATGTGGGGACACATGCAGACACTTAAGGTCGAGCTTGGCGATCGGAGCTACCCGATTCACATTGGCGAAGGATTGCTGGATCGCCCTGAATTGCTGGCGCCGCATATCGTCGGCAGGCAGGTCGCGATTGTTTCCAATGCCACCGTCGCGCCGCTTTACCTTGAGCGACTGACGCGCACCCTGGCCGGCTATAACGTGCTGCCGGTCGTGCTTCCCGATGGCGAAGCCTTCAAGAATTGGGAAACCCTGCAAACCATTTTCGACGCGCTGCTCACTGCCCGCCATGATCGTCGTACGACGGTTATCGCGCTGGGCGGCGGTGTGATCGGCGACATGGCTGGCTTTGCTGCTGCGTGCTACCAGCGCGGCGTCAATTTCATCCAGATCCCGACCACGCTGCTGTCCCAGGTGGACTCATCGGTGGGCGGCAAGACCGGCATCAACCATCCGTTGGGCAAAAACATGGTCGGCGCGTTTTATCAGCCGGGCGTGGTCCTGATCGATACGACGACGCTCAATACCTTGCCGGAGCGCGAGCTGTCGGCGGGCCTGGCGGAAGTCATCAAATACGGCTTGATCTGCGATGAGCCGTTTCTGACCTGGCTCGAAGAAAACGTTGATCGCCTGCGCGGGCTGGATCAGGCCGCGCTGACCATCGCCATCGAACGTTCATGCGCCGCCAAGGCGCTGGTGGTCGGCGCCGATGAGCGTGAGTCGGGTGTGCGCGCTACGCTTAATCTCGGCCATACGTTCGGCCACGCCATTGAAACCCATATGGGCTACGGCGTCTGGCTGCACGGTGAAGCGGTTGCGGCGGGCACGGTCATGGCGCTGGAAATGTCCTCGCGCCTGGGCTGGATCAGCACCGAGGAGCGTGATCGTGGCATTCGCCTGTTCCAGCGCGCCGGTTTGCCGGTGGTGCCGCCAGAAGACATGACCGAAGACAATTTCCTCGAACATATGGCAATCGACAAAAAGGTGATCGACGGTCGCCTGCGTCTGGTGTTGCTGAGCCGGATCGGCGAAGCGGTGATCACCGACGAATATCCGAAAGAAGTATTACAGGCCACGCTGGTTGCGGATTACCGCGCTCTCGTGGATCAGCTTAGAGGTTAACGAAAAATCCATGACTAGTTTGCACGCGGACGAGGCCTTCCTCGGCCATTACCAGTTGAGTCATGACCCCTTTGCAACGCGGGTGCCTGGCTTCAAGTTTTTCCCTGCCCAGCGCAAGCCTGTACTGGGTCAGCTCCATCATCTGGCCCGTTACAGCCAGTTGCTGCTGGCGGTTACCGGTCCTCAAGGCAGCGGCAAGACCTTGCTGCGTCAGGCATTGGTGGCAAGTACCAACAAGCAATCGGTGCAGAGCGTCGTGGTTTCGGCGCGTGGCGCCAGCGATGCGGCCGGGGTTTTGCGTCAGGTTGCGCAAGCGCTCAGTGTCGCTCAGGCCGAGATGCGCGCCATCCTTGCCCAGGTCGTGCAATTGGCGCTGACCGGCCAGGAAGTCTATTTGTTGGTGGACGATGCCGAACAACTGGGCGAATCCGCACTCGAAGCATTGCTGGGTCTGGCGGCGGGTACGCCGGAAGGTCGTCCGCATGTGTTCCTGTTTGGCGAAGCCTCGCTGATCGATCGTCTGGAACAGCTGTGTGCCGAGTCTGAAGTCGAGGGTGAGCGCTTTCACGTCATCGAGCTTGAGCCTTACACCGAAGACGAAACCCGGGAATACCTGGCGCAGCGGCTGGACGGTGCGGGACAAGGCATCCAGCTGTTCACGGCCGAGCAGATTACCGACATTCACGAGCATTCCAATGGTTGGCCAGGTGCTATTAACCAGGTGGCTCGAGATTCAATGATTGAAGCGATGATCGCCAGTCGTACTGCGGTCAAGCGTCCAAGTATGGGGTTCAAAATGCCGAAGAAACACGTATTGGCTCTGGGTGCGGTGGTTGTGGTGGGGGTTCTGGCAGCAGTGCTGATTCCCGGCCGCGGCAACAACACCACAGCGCCAGCCAACGCGCCTGCCAATGCCCAGGCGCAATTGCCTCTTGGGCAGGGCACGCCAACGACTCAGCAATCGAACAATGGCGCTCCGGCTATCGAATTCGCCGGTAATTCACAGCCAGTGCCGTTACCGCTGGGCGGAAACTCGCAGCCGGTCATGCGCGGTCCGCTGGCCGAAGCGGCGGGTTCCGGTGATGGCGACGATGACGGCGTGCCGGTTTCGTCTGCTGCACAGCCGCCAACGGTTACCACCACCGCGCCACCTGCTGGCGTAGCGGCGGGTGCTACACCGCGATCTTCCATCGCCCCGCCTCCGGCAGCTGCGGCTGCTGTGCCTAAGCCAGCCGCTCCGGTAGCCAAGCCAGCGGCCGTGCCAACGCCGCCGCCGGTGCAGGTCGCCACGGCCAAGCCCGCAGCCAAACCTGCAGCGCCGGCGCCCGCCGCTGCGGCTGCAAAACCGGCTGCCGGCGGCAGTTGGTATAGCGGCCAGGCTCCAGGCCATTACGTCGTGCAGATTCTGGGTACCAGCTCCGAAGCCACCGCTCAGGCTTTCGTGGCCGAGCAAGGTGGCGAGTACCGCTACTTCAAGAAAACCCTGCAGGGCAAGCCGCTGTATGTGATCACTTACGGTAACTTTTCTGACCGTGCTGCCGCCCTGGCAGCCATCAAGGTATTGCCAGCCAAGGTTCAGGCTGGTAAACCTTGGCCTCGTACTGTCGCCAGCATCCAACAGGAGCTCGGCGCAACTCGCTGAAGTCGCAGCGGCTTTATCCAGGCCGCTCACCCAGCAACCCTGTTTTAACGCTTGAGCGTGCTGCCAGTTGGCAGCGCGCCTTGTGCTGTCTGCGTTGCAGGCGCATCGTGTTTTCAGGGAGCCTCGGTCAATCTCGCAAAAAAGATTTTGACTAGCACACCATCTCGCTATAAACCTTCATAAATGCGACACGAATTTACGACTGTTCGTCGTTAAATTTGTGACGCCTTCGGTCGGTGTGTACAATGACCTCCCTTTTGCCCCCGCTAAGCTGACGTACGTTCAGCGCGAGAGGTAACTGGTTGAATTGAAAAGAAATTTGCCTCGAATAGAGGCAGCCTGGTGAGAAAGCGTCTATGAAAGCAGGTCTGTACCATCCAGATGAATTCAAGGATAACTGTGGTTTTGGCCTGATCGCCCATATGCAAGGCGAGCCCAGTCATCACCTGTTGCAGACGGCCATCCAGGCCCTGACCTGCATGACCCACCGTGGTGGGATCAACGCTGACGGCAAGACCGGCGACGGCTGCGGGCTGTTGATTCAGAAGCCAGATGCATTCCTGCGCGCCATTGCCAAAGAGCACTTTGGTAACGAGCTGCCGGGGCAATATTGCGTGGGTATGGTGTTCCTCAATCAGGACGACGCCAAGGCTGAAGCGGCCCGCGAGAACATGAATCGCGAAATCCTGGCTGCCGGCCTGACGTTGATCGGCTGGCGTCAGGTGCCTATCGACACCAGCGTGCTGGGTCGTCTGGCGCTGGAGCGGTTGCCGAAAATCGAGCAGGTGTTCATCGGTGGTGAAGGCCTGAGCGATCAGGAAATGGCCATCAAGCTGTTCAGCGCCCGTCGCCGTTCGTCGGTGGCCAACGCTGAAGATACCGATCACTACATCTGCAGCTTTTCCCACAAGACCATCATCTATAAAGGTCTGATGATGCCGCGCGACCTGACGGCATTTTTCCCGGACCTGAGCGACGAGCGCCTGCAAACCGCGATCTGCGTGTTTCACCAGCGTTTCTCGACCAATACCCTGCCGAAATGGCCGTTGGCGCAGCCGTTCCGCTTCCTCGCCCACAACGGCGAGATCAACACGATTACCGGCAACCGCAACTGGGCTCAGGCCCGGCGCACCAAGTTCGCCAACGAACTGATGCCGGACCTCGACGAATTGGGCCCGCTGGTCAACCGCGTCGGCTCCGACTCGTCGAGCATGGACAACATGCTCGAACTGATGGTCACCGGCGGCATCGACCTGTTCCGTGGCGTGCGCATGATCATTCCGCCTGCGTGGCAGAACGTTGAAACCATGGACCCCGATCTACGGGCGTTCTATGAGTACAACTCCATGCACATGGAACCGTGGGACGGCCCGGCTGGCGTCGTGATGACCGAAGGTCGCCACGCGGTCTGCCTGCTCGACCGTAACGGTCTGCGCCCGGCGCGCTGGGTCACCACCAAGAATGGCTACATCACCCTGGCGTCGGAAATCGGCGTGTGGGACTACAAGCCCGAAGACGTCATCGCCAAGGGCCGTGTCGGTCCGGGCCAGATCTTTGCCGTGGACACCGAAACCGGCCAGATCCTCGACACCGACGCCATCGACAACCGCTTGAAGTCGCGTCATCCGTACAAACAGTGGCTGCGCAAGAATGCTTTGCGTATCCAGGCGACCATCGAAGACAACGACCACGGTTCGGCTTTCTATAATGCCGATCAGCTCAAGCAGTACATGAAGATGTACCAGGTCACCTTCGAAGAGCGCGACCAGGTATTGCGTCCGCTGGGCGAACAAGGCCAGGAAGCGGTCGGCTCCATGGGCGATGACACGCCAATGGCCGTGCTGTCGCATCGTGTGCGTTCGCCTTACGACTATTTCCGCCAGCAGTTCGCGCAGGTCACCAACCCGCCGATCGACCCGCTGCGTGAAGCCATCGTCATGTCGCTGGAAATCTGCCTCGGTGCCGAACGCAACATTTTCCAGGAATCGCCAGAGCACGCTTCCCGCGTGATCCTCAGCTCGCCGGTCATTTCCCCGGCCAAGTGGCGTTCGCTGATGACCCTGGAGCGTCCGGGTTTCGAGCGGCAGATCATCGACCTCAACTACGACGAGCACATCGGCCTGGAAGCAGCGGTGCGCAACATCGCCGATCAGGCTGAAGAAGCCGTGCGCGCCGGTCGGACCCAGATCGTCCTGACCGACCGTCATATCGCGCCGGGCAAACTGCCGGCTCACGCTTCGCTGGCTGTAGGCGCTGTGCACCACCGCCTGACTGAAAAAGGCCTGCGCTGCGACAGCAACATCCTGGTTGAAACCGCAACGGCCCGCGATCCGCACCATTTCGCGGTGTTGATCGGTTTCGGCGCCTCGGCGGTCTATCCGTTCCTGGCCTACGAAGTGCTGGGCGACCTGATCCGTACCGGTGAAGTGCTGGGCGACCTCTACGAGGTGTTCAAGAACTACCGCAAAGGCATCACCAAAGGTCTGCTCAAGATCCTGTCGAAGATGGGTATTTCGACCATCACCTCGTACCGTGGCGCGCAGCTGTTCGAAGCCATCGGCCTGTCCGAAGCGGTCTGCGACCTGAGTTTCCGTGGCGTACCGAGCCGCATCAAGGGCGCGCGTTTCGTCGATCTGGAAGCCGAGCAGAAAGCCCTGGCCGCCGAAGCCTGGAGCCCGCGCAAGCCGATCCAGCAAGGTGGTCTGCTCAAGTTCGTGTTCGGCGGTGAATACCACGCCTACAATCCGGACGTGGTCAGCACCCTGCAAGCTGCCGTGCAACAAGGCGACTACAGCAAGTTCAAGGAATACACCGCGCTGGTGGATAACCGTCCGGTTTCGATGATCCGTGACCTGTTTCAGGTCAGGACCCTCGAAACGCCGTTGTCCATCGACGACATCGAGCCGCTGAGCGAAATCCTCAAGCGCTTCGACTCGGCCGGTATTTCCCTGGGCGCGCTGTCGCCGGAAGCTCACGAAGCACTGGCTGAAGCCATGAACCGCCTGGGCGCGCGCTCGAACTCCGGTGAAGGCGGCGAAGATCCAGCCCGTTACGGCACGATTCGCAGTTCCAAGATCAAACAGATCGCCACCGGTCGCTTTGGCGTTACGCCTGAGTATCTGGTCAACGCCGATGTGTTGCAGATCAAGGTTGCCCAAGGCGCCAAGCCGGGTGAAGGCGGGCAACTGCCGGGCGGGAAAGTGAACGGCCTGATCGCCAAGCTGCGTTATGCAGTGCCGGGCGTGACGCTGATTTCGCCACCGCCGCACCACGACATCTATTCCATCGAAGACTTGTCGCAGCTGATTTTCGACCTCAAGCAGGTCAACCCGGCTGCGCTGGTTTCGGTCAAGCTGGTGGCCGAAGCGGGCGTCGGTACGATTGCCGCGGGCGTCGCCAAGGCGTATGCCGACCTGATCACCATTTCCGGTTATGACGGCGGCACCGGCGCATCGCCACTGTCGTCGATCAAATACGCCGGCGCTCCTTGGGAACTCGGCCTGGCCGAAACTCACCAGACCCTGCGCGGCAACGACTTGCGCGGCAAGGTTCGGGTCCAGACTGACGGCGGTCTGAAAACCGGCCTCGACGTAATCAAGGCGGCCATTCTCGGCGCTGAAAGCTTCGGCTTCGGTACCGCGCCGATGATCGCCCTGGGCTGCAAATACCTGCGTATCTGCCACCTGAACAACTGCGCCACCGGTGTTGCGACCCAGAACGAAAAGCTGCGCAAGGATCACTACATCGGCACCGTCGACATGGTGATCAACTTCTTCACCTACGTGGCCGAAGAAACCCGCGAGTGGCTGGCCAAACTGGGCGTGCGTTCCCTGGAAGAGCTGATCGGACGTACCGATCTGCTCGACATCCTGCCGGGCGAAACCGCCAAGCAGCAGCACCTGGACCTGACGCCGCTGTTGGGCAGCGATCACATTCCGGCTGACAAACCGCAGTTCAGCCTGGTGGACCGCAATCCGCCGTTCGACAAAGGCCTGATGGCCGAACGCATGGTTGAGCTGGCCAAACCGGCCATCGTCAGCATGAGCGGCGGCGAGTACGCCATGGATATCTGCAACTGCGACCGGTCCATCGGCGCGCGGATTTCCGGCGAAATCGCCAAGCTGCACGGCAACCAGGGCATGAACAAGGCACCGATCACGTTCCGCTTCAAAGGCACGGCCGGGCAGAGCTTCGGCGTGTGGAACGCGGGCGGCCTGAACATGTATCTGGAAGGCGACGCCAACGACTACGTCGGCAAAGGCATGACCGCTGGCAAACTGGTCATCGTTCCGCCCAAAGGCAGCCCGTTCAAGACTCAGGACAGCGCCATCATCGGCAATACCTGTCTCTACGGCGCCACCGGCGGCAAGCTGTTCGCGGCCGGTACGGCGGGTGAGCGTTTCGCAGTGCGCAACTCCGGTGCCCATACCATCGTCGAAGGCACCGGCGACCACTGCTGCGAATACATGACCGGCGGTTTCGTCTGCGTGCTGGGCAAGACCGGCTACAACTTCGGCTCCGGGATGACCGGTGGTTTCGCCTACGTGCTGGACCTGGACAACACCTTCGTTGACCGGGTCAACCACGAACTGGTGGAAATCCAGCGCATCAGCGGCGAGTCGATGGAAGCCTATCGCAGCCATCTGGAGCGTGTTCTGGCCGAGTATGTCGAGGAAACCGACAGCGAGTGGGGCCGTAACGTCTGGGAAAACCTTGACGATTACCTGCGCCGCTTCTGGATGGTCAAGCCCAAGGCTGCGACGCTCAAATCGTTGCTCTCCAGCACCCGCGCCAATCCACAGTAACTGCAGCCACAAGCGGCAAGCCTGAAGCTACACGCTTGCCGCTCTGTGGGTTGAACAGAATTTGATTTCTTGCAGCTTGAAGCGTGTCGCTTGAAGCTGCCGAAGAGGCACAAAATGGCTGAACGTCTCAGTAACGACTTTCAATTCCTCGATGTCGGGCGCAAAGATCCGAAGAAGAAACTGCTGCGCCAGCGCAAGAAAGAGTTCGTGGAAATCTACGAACCTTTCAAGCCTCAGCAGTCGGCCGATCAGGCCCACCGCTGCCTGGGTTGCGGTAACCCGTACTGCGAGTGGAAGTGCCCGGTACACAACTTCATTCCCAACTGGCTCAAGCTGGTTGCCGAAGGCAACATCCTCGCGGCCGCCGAGCTGTCGCACCAGACCAATACCTTGCCGGAAGTTTGCGGTCGGGTGTGTCCGCAGGATCGTCTGTGCGAAGGTGCCTGCACCCTGAACGACGGTTTCGGCGCGGTAACCATCGGTTCGGTGGAGAAGTACATCACCGACACCGCGTTCGCCATGGGCTGGCGTCCAGACATGTCCAAGGTCGTGCGCAACGGCAAGCGCGTCGCCATCATCGGTGCCGGTCCTGCGGGCCTGGGCTGCGCCGACGTGCTGGTGCGTGGCGGCGTGACGCCGGTGGTTTTCGACAAGAATCCGGAAATCGGTGGTCTGCTGACTTTCGGTATTCCGGAGTTCAAGCTGGAAAAAACCGTGCTGAGCCATCGTCGTGAAGTGTTCACCGGCATGGGTATCGAGTTCCGCCTCAATACCGAAGTCGGCAAGGACGTCACTGTCGATCAACTGCTTGAAGAATACGATGCGGTGTTCATGGGCATGGGCACCTACACCTACATGAAAGGCGGTTTTGCCGGTGAAGACCTGCCGGGTGTGCACGACGCACTCGACTTCCTCATCGCCAACGTCAATCGCAATCTGGGCTTCGAAAAGTCGCCGGAAGATTTCGTCGACATGAAGGGCAAGAAGATTGTCGTGCTCGGCGGTGGTGACACGGCCATGGACTGCAATCGGACGTCGATCCGCCAGGGCGCCAAGTCGGTGACCTGCGCGTATCGTCGCGACGAAGCCAACATGCCTGGCTCGCGCAAGGAAGTGAAGAACGCCAAGGAAGAGGGCGTGAAGTTCCTCTACAACCGCCAGCCAATCGCTATCGTTGGCGAAGATCGGGTCGAAGGCGTGAAAGTCGTCGAGACGCGTCTTGGCGAGCCTGATGCACGCGGCCGTCGCAGCCCTGAGCCGATTCCGGGCTCCGAAGAGATCATCCCGGCTGACGCCGTGGTCATCGCTTTCGGCTTCCGTCCAAGCCCGGCGCCGTGGTTCGAGCAGTTCAGCATCCAGACCGACAGCCAGGGCCGCGTCATCGCCCCGGAACAGGCGCAGTTCAAGCACCAGACCAGCAACCCGAAAATCTTCGCCGGTGGCGACATGGTGCGCGGCTCTGACCTGGTGGTGACCGCAATCTTCGAAGGCCGCAATGCGGCGGAAGGGATTCTGGATTATCTGGGCGTGTAACGGCTCCAACGGGTGAAGTGTTTGTTGTTCTTATGCGACAAATCGCCACGATAGATAAAAGGCACGGCTCTTGCCGTGCCTTTTGCGTCCGTGTCTGAGAAAATGCCCGCACTTTTTTTGCGGATGCCGACATGACTGCCTTGAAGAACGACCGTTTCCTTCGTGCCCTGCTCAAGCAGCCCGTGGACGTGACGCCTGTCTGGATGATGCGCCAGGCCGGCCGCTACTTGCCTGAGTACCGCGCCAGCCGGGCCAAGGCCGGCGATTTCATGAGCCTGTGCATGAACCCGGAGTTCGCCTGCGAAGTCACGCTGCAGCCGCTGGACCGCTATCCGCTGGATGCCGCGATTCTGTTTTCCGACATCCTGACCATCCCTGATGCCATGGGGCTGGGCCTGTATTTCGAGACCGGCGAAGGTCCGCGCTTCAAGAAAACCGTCAACACCCTGGCTGAAATCGAAGCCTTGCCGATCCCGGATCCGCAAAAAGACCTCGGCTATGTGATGGATGCCGTCAGCACCATCCGCCGCGAGCTTAACGGCCGTGTACCTTTGATCGGTTTCTCCGGCAGCCCGTGGACACTGGCCACCTATATGGTTGAAGGCGGCTCGTCGAAAGACCATCGCAAGTCCAAAGCCATGCTCTACGAAAATCCCCAGGCCATGCACCTGTTGCTGGACAAGCTGGCGCAGTCGGTGACGTCGTACCTCAACGGCCAGATTCTGGCTGGCGCGCAGGCTGTGCAGATTTTCGACAGTTGGGGCGGCAGTCTTTCCGATGCGGCGTATCAGGAATTCTCGCTGGCCTACATGCAGAAAATCGTCAACGGCCTGATTCGCGAGAATGACGGGCGCAAAGTGCCGGTGATCCTGTTCACCAAAGGTGGCGGTCAGTGGCTGGAAAGCATGGCTGACACGGGTGCCGACGCTTTGGGACTGGACTGGACCACCCACATCGGCGACGCCCGCCGTCGCGTGGGTGGCAAAGTCGCGCTGCAAGGCAACATGGACCCGTCCGTGCTGTACGCCAGCCCGCAGGCGATTCGTGCCGAAGTGTCACGTATCCTCGAAAGCTACGGCAGCGGCAACGGTCACGTGTTCAATCTGGGCCACGGCATCACCCCGGAAGTCGACCCGGCCCGTGCAGGTGCGTTCATTGAAGCAGTGCATGAGCTTTCGGCGCAGTATCACGGCTGATTGCAGTAACTGATAACGAAACCGGTAGGAGGGGACTTGTCCCCTCCTACACAGTCTGTACGGGTTCGTTTCGTTATAGCTGCACTTTCGCTTCCAACGGCGGCAACTTCGCCAGGCGCAATGCCACGGCCAGGGCCACCAGCAGCAGCGCGCCGATGAACAGGCCGATGCCGTTCCAGCCTGCGTAATGCCAGAACACCCCACCGCCGGTCCCGGCGACGCTCGATCCTACGTAATAACTGAACAGATACAGCGAAGACGCCTGACCCTTGGCGGTTATTGCGCGGCGGCCGATCCAGCTGCTGGCCACCGAGTGCGCGCCGAAGAAGCCGAAGGTGAACAGCAGCACACCGATAATCACCATCGGCAGCGGGGTGAACATGGTCAGGCTGACGCCGATCAGCATCATCACGATCACTGCCCATAACACTTGGCGACGGCCCAGCTTGTCGGCCAGCGAACCGATTTTCGCCGAGCTGTAGATCCCCGACAGGTACACCACCGAAAACAGCCCGACCACCGCCTGGCTCAAGTGATAAGGCTCGGCCAGCAAGCGATAGCCGATGTAGTTGAACAGGGTCACGAAGCTGCCCATCAGCAGGAAAGCTTCGATGAACAGCAGCGGTAGGCCAGCGTCGCGGAACTGCACGACGAAGCCTTCCAGCAGGCTGCGCGGATGCAGCGAGCGGGCGCGGAAGTTACGCGACTCCGGAAGAATCTTCCAGAACACTGCCGCTGCAATCAACGCCAACCCGCCGACCACCATGATTGCCGCGTGCCAGCTGACGTAATCGATCAGTACGCCGGTAATCACCCGACCACTCATGCCGCCGATGGCATTGCCGCCGATATACAGGCCCATCGCCAGGCCAATGTGATTGGGGTGAATCTCTTCGCTGAGGTAGGTCATCGCCACCGCTGCCAGCCCGCTCAGGGACAAACCCACCAGCGCCCGGGTAATCAGCACGCCTTCCCAGCTCGGCACCATGCCGCCGGCCAAGGTGAAGATCGCTGCGGAAAACAGTGACAACACCATCACTGGCTTGCGTCCGAGGCGGTCGGAAATCGGCCCGGTGATCAGCAGGCCCAGGGCGAGCATCGCCGTGGAAACCGAGAGAATCAAACTGCTCTGCGCGGCATTGATGGAAAACTCGCGGGACAACACCGGCATCATCGGTTGCACGCAATACAGCAGCGCGAAGGTCGCGAAACCGCCGGAGAACAAGGCCAGGACCGTGCGCATGAACATCGGCGTGTCTTTTTCGATGTAGGTGTCGCCCAGCGGAACAGCCGCTTGCATGGGCGTGGACACAGTGTCGGATGGAGCAACAGCAGGATTCACAATGGACCTCGGAGACGATTGGGCAGGCGATGACGAAAAAGAATATAGCCCGCTAATGATTCTTTCCAATATATTGTTCGACCTGTTTGATATCTAAAACGACCTAATGGAAGGCTCATGGAATTACGCCATTTGCGCTACTTCATCGCCGTCGCCGAAGAGCTGCATTTCGGGCGCGCCGCGCAATTGCTGGGGATCTCACAACCGCCGTTGAGCCAGCAGATTCAGGCGCTGGAGCAGGAACTGGGCGCGCGATTGTTTGACCGCACCAACCGGCGCGTCGAACTCAGCGAAGCGGGGCGTCTGTTCCTTGATGAAGCGCGTCTGGTGCTGGCACAAGTGGGCAAGGCCGCCGACGTGGCCCGGCGCGCGCAACTGGGTGAACTGGGTGAATTGAAGATCGGCTTTACCGCTTCGGCGCCGTTCACGTCGAGCATCCCGCAGGCGATCTTTGCGTTTCGTCAGGCGTTCCCGGCGGTGCATCTGGCATTGCAGGAAATGAGCAGCAAGGAAGTGGCGGCGGGGCTTGAGGATGAATCCATGCAGGTCGGCATTATGCGCCCGCTGCCGTTGCCCGAATCGCTGATTGCCGTCGAATTGCTGCGTGAACCCTTGGTGGCAATCATCCGCGCCGATCATCCTTTGGCCCAGGGCAGCGAAAACGGCCTGCATCTGGCGGAACTGGCCGCCGAGCCGTTTGTGTTCTTCCCGCGTTCCTATGGCAGCGGTTTATACGCCCAGTTACTCGATCTGGCGCGCGCCGCAGGGTTCAGCCCGCTGATCACCCAGGAAGCCGGCGAAGCCATGACCATTATCGGCCTGGTCGCCGCAGGCCTGGGCGTCACCGTTCTGCCCGCTTCCTACCGCCGTATGCGCATCGAAGGCGTGGTCTATCGAACCCTGCTCGACCCAGCCGCCACCAGCGCGGTCTGGCTGGTGCAACGCAAGGACCAGCAATCGCCCATGGCCAAGGCGTTTGTGGAGCTGGTGACGCGCAACGCCGGATGATATCCGGATGCAAAAACGCCCCGAACTGAAACCAGTCCGGGGCGTTTTTTTTTTGCCGGTTTTGCTTAACCTTCGCGGTTGCGCGTCAGCAAGGCCGGTTTTTCACCGCGTGGGCGGCTTGGCAATTGATCGAGTTGTTCCGCGGACGGGAACCGATCGCTTTTCGACTCTTTGTGCATGATCTTCGGTGCTGGCTGGCCATCGCGAGGGCCCTGGACTGCAGGTTCCTGACGGGCTGGCTGGTCATCACGCGCCGGACGACGGTTGCGCGGCTGCTCCTCGCGACGGGCCTGGCCGTCACGGGGTGCGCCACTGCGTGGGCCATTGCGCTTGGCCGGCGGAGTGCCGGTGCTTGCGCCAGCGCCGGTACGCGGACCACTTGGGCGTGGGCCACGCGCGGCAGGTGCTGCGCCGGTTGTAGTTGCAGCCGGAGCGGACGCCGGAGCGCCGGGACGACGACCGCGACCCTGGTTTTTGCCCTGGTACGGACTGACGTAGTCAGCGCGGTTGCCGAAGTTATCCACTTCGTCATCCAGGAACTCATCCGGAGCGCGATTGGCCGACTGCGGCTGGGCTGCGCGGGGCGTGGACGGCTGACGCTGTTCACGGGCCGGGCCAGCTTCGCGAGGCTTTTGCTCACGCGGCTGACGAGCCGGACGTTCGCCGGGAGTCGCCGTTGCCGACTTTTCCTTGCCCTTGTCCTTGCCTTTATCCTTGCGACCGCTGCCACCGCCACCACCGTTCGGCCCATCACCACGCGGACCGCGCGGATTGCGTGGGTTACGCACGTCCGGACGCTCGCGAACTTCAGGCTTTTCGGCTTCGACCGCAGTGATGTCAAAACCCATCAGATCGCCGTCGGCAAGTTTCTGCCGGGTCATGCGCTCGATGCTTTTCAGCAGTTTTTCTTCGTCCGGGGCAACCAGCGAGATCGCTTCGCCGCTGCGGCCTGCACGGCCAGTCCGGCCGATACGGTGCACGTAGTCTTCGTCGACGTTAGGCAGCTCGAAGTTGACCACGTGGGGCAACTGGTCGATATCCAGGCCACGCGCGGCGATATCGGTGGCAACCATGATGCGCACGTCGCCAGCCTTGAAGTCAGCCAAGGCTTTGGTCCGGGCGTTCTGGCTCTTGTTACCGTGGATCGCCACAGCGCTGAGGCCGTGTTTGTCCAGGTATTCGGCCAGACGGTTGGCGCCGTGCTTGGTGCGGGTGAAGACCAGCACCTGTTCCCAGGCGCCAGCGGTGATCAAGTGCGCGAGCAGCGAACGCTTGTGGTTCGACGCCAGACGGAACACCCGTTGCTCGATACGCTCGACCGTGGTGTTCGGCGGCGTGACTTCGATGCGCTCGGGGTTATGCAACAGCTTGCCGGCCAAGGCCGTGATGTCGTTGGAGAACGTTGCCGAGAACAGCAGGTTCTGACGCTTGGCAGGCAGGCGCGCGAGGACTTTCTTCACGTCGTGGACGAAGCCCATGTCGAGCATCCGGTCGGCTTCATCGAGCACGAGGATTTCAACGTGGGACAGATCGACACTGCCGGAGCCTGCCAGATCGAGCAGACGGCCAGGGCAGGCCACCAGCACATCAACGCCTCGGGCCATGGCCTGAATCTGCGGATTGGTGCCGACGCCGCCAAAGATGCAGGCGCTGACGAACTTCAAGTCGCGGGCGTAGACCTTGAAGCTGTCATGCACCTGGGCGGCGAGTTCGCGAGTAGGGGTCAGGACCAGTACGCGCGGTTGGCGCGGGCCGTGACGCTGGGATTTGTCCGGATGACCACCGGGAAACAGCCGCTCCAGAATCGGAAGGGCGAAACCGCCGGTTTTACCAGTACCTGTCTGAGCCGCGACCATCAGGTCACGACCTTGCAACACGGCGGGAATTGCCCGCTGTTGCACCGGAGTAGGCTCGGTGTAGCCCGCTGCCTCGATGGCGCGGACTAAAGCCTCGGAGAGACCGAGGGAAGCAAAGGACATGAGTAATCCTGTTCTGGTTAGAGCTTTAGCTCAAAGGGATGATCTTGCCTGGCGCGAATGGCGGTCCGGACTGAACAGAAATTGTCTGTGCGCCGATCGGGCTGGGTTGCCTGATCGCCGCTCGGTGACGTTTCGTTCGAATCCTGGAAGACGCAATCCCGTCCGGTCCTGCTGGTCTTTAGTACATCTCGTGACATGGGCGCGGGAAAAAGAAGTGCGCTGCTGACGTGATCGAGGTGCCTTCTGCGAGACCGAGCATCCGGGCGTAAGCCTGGCGGGAACGCGGAGTATAACAGAGCAATCGCCCCGCGCCGCGTTCCTGCTGCTCAACGGTGTCAGAGCCGCGTTTCAGCGCGACTCCGGACAGGACTCAGCCGGCTTTGCGTTGCAGCAAATGCTCGTAGATGGCCCGACGCCGGCGCCCCAGAATCTGCCGCACCACCCAATGATCCAGCCAGTGTTCCAGCTGATGCGGTTCAAGGGGCTGATTCAGGCGTTGCTCGGCGTTGTCCTGGGCTTTTTCCCACCACACAGTCGCGCAGGCGCGGTCGAATTCATTGCTGTGCCGACAGCAACCGTAAAGGATTTCCCGCACGAACTGCCGCTGATGGGCCGGCACGCCCAGGGTTGCGCCCTTGTACAGCATGCGTTGCCAGGTTGGCGGTCGCGGCAGGCGCGTGGTCACCTGTTGAGTGTCATCCAGCGCGTGTTCGCTGGTCGGATCGTCGCCATGCTTGCACAACCAGGCGCGGACCTTGGCCCGAAACAGCTGCTTGCGGCTCCAGTAATGATGAATCAGGTCGGGGCACTGACTGACGTTTTTGCTGCGATACGCCGCCACGCCGAGACAGAACTCTTCAAGGGTGTACGCACCTTTTGCCAGCGGATACAGCTCGTCCATCAGCGCAATCGACTGGTCCAGCACATCTGCATCCTGACGTTCCAGGCCGATGACGCCGGAGTTGATCAGCGGCATGTCGTCATCCGCCAGCCCGCGTGCCTTGAGGATCGGTGCGAGTTTGGTGTACAGCTCGGATTCCTGATACATGCCGTAGCGCAGGTTGAACGCATTACAGAGAAGCGTGCCGGGTTTGACCCGTTCGAACAGCTCCAGCGGCGAGCCGTGGAAGAACGTATCGGTATCGATCAGCAAGGCACGCTCGCATTCCTCCAGCACCGTGCGCAATGCGACGTGTTTGGTGCGGAAGTGATAACCGTGCGGGGCGCTCCAGGCTTTACGGGTCTGTTCGTCCAGCGTTCGCACGCGGACCGGCAGATGCTCGTAAGGCTTGGGGTTGTCGCTGAAGACTTGAATGTCGAGGGCTTGATCGGGCGTCTTGCGCATCCCGGCCAGGGCGCTGGCGATGCTGAAGACAGCTTCCTGATGATAGGTCGGGGCGCCGAAGACCAGATAGACAAGTTGGGGGGTCGAAGTGAATGTATTGCGTGAAGTCAAAAATCTACACCGTTATCAGGGCAATGGCAGGTCTTCGGGTGAAGAAAACCTACCAGATGAACATTGCCCGAATGTGACAGACCCGCTTCTACAAATAAACCCCGCGTTTATCGCGGCAGCTTGAGGTTATTCCAGATGGCAAGGCTAGGATCCGCCTGGTTCAAGGTGTAGAAGTGCAAACCGGGTGCGCCGCCTTGTAACAGCTGCTCACACATCTGTGTGATGACCTGCTCGCCGAACGCCTGAATGCTCTGCACGTCGTCGCCGTAGGCTTCCAGTTGCTTGCGGATCCAGCGGGGGATTTCCGCACCGCAGGCATCGGAAAAACGCGCCAGCTTGCTGTAATTGGTGATCGGCATGATGCCCGGCACGATCGGGATGTTTACGCCCAGCTTGCGCACCCGCTCGACGAAGTAGAAATAACTGTCGGCGTTGAAGAAATACTGGGTGATCGCACTGTCGGCACCGGCCTGGGCCTTATGCACGAAGTTTTTGATGTCGTCTTCGAAATTGCGCGCTTGCGGGTGCATTTCCGGGTAAGCGGCGACTTCGATATGGAAGTGGCTACCGGTTTCTTCGCGAATGAACGACACCAGGTCGCTGGCATAACGCAGCTCACCGCTGGCCATGCCCATGCCGGAAGGCAGGTCACCGCGCAGGGCAACGATGCGCTTGATCCCGGCTTCCTTGTATTGGGTCAGCAGGGCGCGCAGATCGGCCTTGCTGTCGCCAACGCAGGACAAATGCGGGGCCGCGGGAATCTTAACTTCGCTCTCCAGCTGCAGCACGGTATTGATCGTGCGATCGCGGGTCGAGCCACCGGCACCGTAGGTGCAGGAGAAAAAATCGGGGGTGTAGCTGGCTAGCTGACGAGCAACATTCAGCAGCTTTTCATGGCCAGCATCGGTCTTCGTCGGGAAGAATTCGAAGCTGTAGCGACGGTCGAGGGACATGGACGCCGATCTCATTGTAGGAGCGAACTTGTTCGCGATAAGGTCGGAACGACCTTCAGGTACTGAAGATCACCGGAGTGTCAGCCACTGCCGGTGAAGCTGGTTGCGACCGCTGCGCGCTCGATCGCGGACAAGTCCGCTCCTACCGGAGAAGCGGACGTGTCTTGCTCAATCAGTAGCGATAAGCGTGCGGCTTGAACGGACCTTCGACAGTCACGCCGATGTAGTCGGCCTGGGTCTTGGTCAGTTGAGTCACGACGCCGCCGAAACCGCGAACCATTTCCAGGGCCACTTCTTCGTCGAGTTTCTTCGGCAGTACTTCAACGGTCAGGCGCTCGGCTTTCTGGGCTGGCGACAGATCGGCGTATTTCTGACCGAACAGGAAGATTTGCGCCAGAACCTGGTTGGCAAACGAACCGTCCATGATGCGGCTTGGGTGACCTGTGGCGTTGCCCAGGTTTACCAGACGGCCTTCGGCCAGCAGAATCAGGTAGTCGTCGTTCTGTGGATCGAAAGCGCCAGCGCCGGTGCGGTGAATCTTGTGCACCTGCGGCTTCACTTCTTCCCATGCCCAGTTCTTGCGCATGAAAGCGGTGTCGATTTCGTTGTCGAAGTGACCGATGTTGCACACTACCGCGCGTTTTTTCAGCGCCTTGAGCATGTTCGAATCACAAACGTTGACGTTACCGGTGGTGGTCACGATCAGGTCGATCTTGCCCAGCAGCGCTTTGTCGATGCTTGCTTCGCTGCCATCGTTGATGCCGTCGATGAACGGCGAAACCAGTTCGAAACCGTCCATGCACGCTTGCATGGCGCAGATTGGATCGACTTCGGAAACCTTGACGATCATGCCTTCCTGACGCAGCGACTGAGCCGAGCCCTTGCCCACGTCACCGTAGCCGATTACCAGAGCCTGCTTGCCGGACAGCAAGTGGTCGGTGCCGCGCTTGATGGCGTCGTTCAGGCTGTGACGGCAGCCGTATTTGTTGTCGTTCTTGCTCTTGGTCACCGAGTCATTGACGTTGATGGCCGGGATTTTCAGCTCGCCCTTGGCCAGCATGTCCAGCAGGCGGTGAACGCCGGTGGTGGTCTCTTCGGTCACGCCGTGGACGCGGTCCAGGATCGCCGGGTATTTCTTGTGCAGCAGCTCGGTCAGGTCGCCGCCGTCGTCGAGGATCATGTTGGCATCCCAAGGCGCGCCATCTTTCAGGATGGTTTGCTCAAGGCACCACTCGTATTCTTCTTCGGTTTCGCCTTTCCAGGCATAAACCGCGATACCGGCAGCAGCGATGGCCGCAGCAGCCTGGTCCTGAGTAGAGAAAATGTTGCACGACGACCAGCGAACTTCGGCACCCAGGGCAACCAGGGTTTCGATCAGCACGGCAGTCTGGATGGTCATGTGGATGCAGCCGAGAATCTTCGCGCCCTTGAGCGGTTGTTCGCCAGCGTATTTGCGGCGCAGACCCATCAGGGCAGGCATTTCGGATTCAGCGATGATGGTTTCGCGACGGCCCCAGGCAGCCAGGGACATGTCGGCGACTTTATAGTCGGAAAAATCTGCGGGCGTGTTTTCTGTAGGCGTAAGTCCAGCACTCATTGAGAGTCTCCATTCGTAGTGTGCGAATGGGCGCCGTTGTGCGTTTAAGGCCCGACGGAACAATCCGGTCGAACAACGCCCCATCCGAGCCTGACAGGAAAACCTGCTGCAGCGCCCCTCGGACAGGTGGCGGGAAAACGGTATCAAGGGTAGATGACCGTTGTGAAGCGGTGGGCATTATAGCGGCGCTGGCGAATCTTCCCAAGGTTTTCTATCGGTTTGCAGCCACGTCTGGTCGCTCGTGCTTTTTTTTGCGAAAAATATTCTTCTACCGCAATCCGCTTTCGATCACTTTTACAGTGTGGCTACCAATCAAGCGTCCGGCCCGCCTCGATAAGCGGGCTTGAAGAATGGAGTCACGCAATGAGTAACCCATCGAATGGATTCGATCGCCCGACCCTGCAACCACAAGGTCACAGCCAAACCCTTGTCGAGCGTGCGGGAGCCCGCCAGATAACACTCAAGCAATACCAGAACGGCATCGTCGAGCTTGAGCTTGCCTTGCCGCCTGTCCGACGAATGATCCTCAGCGGTGGCGGCGCGAAAGGCGTTGCTTACTCCGGGGCGGTAGCCGCACTGGAAAACGAGGGCGCTTTGGCGGGTATCGAGATGCTGTACGGATCGTCTGTTGGCGCGATCATGGCCGCGATGATTGCATCCGGCATGAACGCCACTGAATTCGACAGGCTGTGCGACGAAACCAACCTGCTCGCGCTTCTGCAAAGTCCGAACGACAGCGTCAACTGGTTGCAACAGCTGTTTTCCCGCGTGGGAGAAATGGCGCCCGAGGTACTGCCCGGCAAAGCTGGCAGCTACACCCAACTGCTGTTGAGCGTATTGCCGCTTGTTCAGTCGGGTGCGGTGCCGCTACTGAATCTGGTCCGTGAGCAAGCCCGTGCAGCGGTGCTGGCCCGGATCGAGTCCGCGCGCGCTGATTCGCTATCCCCGCAAGCGCTTGCGATCAAACACAAGCTGGATGCCGGTGGTGTTGTTACTTTTGCAGACCTTGCCTTGCTCGGCACCTTGATCCCCCACATCAAAAGACTCAGCGTGACCGGCACCGCCATGTTCGAAGGCCGACCGCAACTGGTGGTGTTCAACGCGGATCTCTGCCCGGATATGGACATCGCGGTTGCGACCCATGTCTCTGCGGCTTTGCCGGTGGTTTTCCAGCAGCCCGGCAGTCAAGGGCTCAGCTTTCAGGAAGATTCCGAACTGACCTTTTTCCAGGACGGCGGCGTGCTGCTCAATACGCCGGTGCCGCAGCTGATCGATCCGGGTTCGCCTGTGGATCTGCTGTCCGGATCGGACATGCTGATCTTCAAGTTTGAAAAGTCAGATACGTCTGACAAACGCGGCAGCTGGACTCAGGTCATTACCGACTGGGCCGTTGGGGCACCGGTTTCCGCCAGTCGTGAATATCAGAAGAGGCTCCTCGAAGCCTTCGCCGACCAGTTCGTCATCGTCCCGCTTAAGACTGAAAAAGGTGATTTCACGACGGCGCTGAATGGCACGCTGAACTTCGTCATGACAGTGGAGATTAAAAACCACCTGCAGGCACGCTTGAAGCAGACGGTTGAAGCACATTTGGCGGCGCGGGCGAAAAAACGGCAGTGCTTTTATTTTGCATCCATTGATGACGCGCTGCTGAATCTGACTGACGTCATGCTTGCAGAGGTGCTGACGCAAGGCACGGCGTTGCCAGTCCGGGATATTCAGGCGTGGCGCATGCAGGCGAGCGAGCTGCTGCGGGCGCTGGAGGAGGGGATTACCCTTGCCAATTCCCGGTCGGGTCTCACATTCGACGCGTTGCGTGCGCTCATTGCGCGTCTGAGCGAACTTGCCTTCGATGACGCCCGTATCAGTTGGTTGGCGCAGGCGCTCAATCAGCCAGAAAAAGCCAATTTTCAGCAGCTTCTTCAGATCGCCGGGCGCGAGGAGTCGGGCTCCGTCGTTCTCAGCGCTGCGGTTGCGGAAATGCGCAGGCGCGACAGCCGTGTGATCGCTGGCAATATCCGGCGAACAGTGATCTATCCATCCCTGCACTTGTTGGGGCAGACCTCGAAAAATATCGAACTTCTGTTGCGTGCCGATCAAGTTCTGGTGCGGGCCGAGACCGCTGAGCAGATTAATCAGGCGCTGGATCTCGTCATCGACGGCTATGGATCACGTAACCCGATTCTCAGCAAACCTTGGAGATCTACAACCATTGCCGACGCCAAAGCCTGGCGAGTCAGATAAGGCAGATAAGCCAGGTAACCACCCGCAGCGCACATACCTTGCTTGCCCCGATATGTCTGCCATTATGGGCGGCATCAATCGCAGACGGTCAGGAGTGAACATGAATTTCCACACCCGCAAGTGGGTTAAACCCGAAGACCTGAATCCAAACGGCACCTTGTTCGGCGGCAGCCTGCTGCGCTGGATCGATGAAGAAGCGGCGATCTACGCCATCGTGCAGCTGGGCAATCAGCGTGTGGTGACCAAGTACATTTCCGAGATCAACTTCGTCAGCGCCTCGCGACAGGGCGACATTATTGAGCTGGGCATCACCGCCACCGAGTTCGGCCGTACCTCCATCACCCTGACCTGCGAAGTGCGCAACAAAATCACCCGCAAGAGCATTCTGACCGTGGAGAAGATGGTGTTCGTCAACCTGGGCGAAGACGGCTTACCCGCGCCCCACGGCCGCACCGAGATTCTGTACGTGAAGGATCAGTTCAAGGACGAAGCGGTTAACGGGTAGCCAAAACCGATAAACGTCGTTGGAGCGAGGCTTGCCCGCGAAGAAGTCAGTACATCCAACATAGCTTTGGAGGTCTGAAAATAGCCTTCGCGGGCAAGCCTCGCTCCAACTATTCCATTTACGCCTTGGCCGCCCGCCAATCCCGCAACCACTGCAAACCTTCGCTGGTATCGCCCTTGGGCCGGTATTCGCAGCCGATCCAGCCGGTGTAGCCCAGCCGATCGATTTCCTCGAACAGCCACGCATAATTGAGCTCGCCCAGGTCCGGTTCATGGCGATCCGGCACGCCTGCGATCTGGATATGACCGACCTCGGCGAAGTCCCGGCGTAGTTTGGAGATCACGTCACCTTCGACAATCTGGCAGTGATAGAAGTCGAATTGCACCTTGAGGTTGGCCGCGCCGACTTGCTTGCGGATGGCTTGCGCCTGATCCTGACGATTGAGGAAGAAGCCCGGCATGTCCCGAGTGTTGATCGGCTCGATCAACACCGTGATTCCGGCCTTGGCCGCCTGTTCTGCGGCGTAACCGAGATTTTCCAGATACACCGCCTGATGCCGTTCACGCAGCGCTTCGCTTGGCAGCAGGCCGGCCATGACGTGAATCCGGTCGTTGCCCAGCACGCTGGCATAGTCCAGAGCGCGCTCGAAGCCGCTGCGGAATTCGCTCTCCCGACCCGGCAATGAAGCAGTGCCGCGTTCGCCCGCCGCCCAGTCACCCGGCGGCGCATTGAACAGCGCCTGGACCAGGCCGTTGTCGCTCAGTTGTTGCTTGAGTTCCTGCGGGCTGAAGTCATAAGGAAACGAATACTCGACCGCTTCGAAACCATCGGCGGCAGCCGCAGCGAAACGTGCGAGAAAATCGTGTTGCGGGTAAAGCATGCTGAGGTTGGCAGCGAAACGAGGCATGTGAACTCCAGTCTTTTCAGAGAGCGGTTGAGAGTACTGACACTTTGCGAACAAGTACGCTGCAACACACTGCGCCGAGCCGCGTCTGATCTAGCGGACCAGCGTTATTTCTTGCTTCTGATCTCGACGAGCTTGCCGTCGATGAAGCGTAGCTGTCGGTACATGCCGTTGTCTGGGCCGTAGGTCCAATGCTCGACAGTGACTGCGCCGCGTATGACGCGCCCGCTCTGGTCCAGCTCAGGGCTGACGATTTGGCGTTCGGCTGGCGGGCCACACTTGCGGAGTACCTCCAGTGTCAAATCCCCCTCGTCAATGAGTGCTCCGCTGCAGCGCATCGATGCGTGGGCGCTGCCAACCACAAGCGCGAGCAGCGCTGAGCAGCAGCGTAGATAACGACTCATTTTCACTGCTCGACTCCAACCGTCGCGGACAAAAGCGATCATGTCTTCGCGGGACATGGGAGCTCCTGAAAATCAAAAAAAACCGCCAGCGCGGGCTGGCGGTCGTGGCATCTTAGCCAATCGCGCAGGTCATGACAGCAATCGCAGAATCAGTGCCCGACATTCTGCTCTTGCGGCTGATCGCGGGTCACGGCCTTGACCAGTTTGCCAATCGTCAAACCCTGTAACAGGATCGACGACAGCACCACGATATACGTGATGCTCAGCAGCAGGTCGCGCTCCGGGCCCAGCGGCAAGGCCAGGGCCAGCGCCACGGAAACCCCGCCGCGCAGGCCGCCCCAGGTCAGGATGCGGATGGTGCCTTTGGGCACGCTTTTCCAGTGGCGCAACAACAGGATCGCGGGCGCCACGGTGACGAAGCGCGACAGCAGAATCGCCACCGCCAGCAGCCCGGCCGCCAGCAAGTGCGACCAGGAGAACGGCAATAGCAGCAGCTCCATGCCGATCAGGGCGAACAGCAGGGCGTTGAGCATGTCATCGAGCAATTCCCAGAAGCCGTCCATGTAGCGGCGGGTCATGTCGTTCATCGCCAGATTGCGGCCGAGGTTGCCGATGATCAACCCGGCGACCACCATCGCGATGGGGCCGGATACATGCAGCTCAGTGGACATTGCCGAACCGCCGATCACCAGCGCCAGGGTCAGCATGACTTCGATCTGGTACTGCTCGATGCTCTTGATCATCAAGTACACGGCGTAACCGATCAGGCCGCCGAACAGCACGCCGCCCACCGCTTCGTGAACGAACAGCATCGCGGTTTCGCCGACGGTCGGGGTTTCGCCCAGTTGTGCGATGCCCAGCAAAACCGTGAACACCACCACAGCGGTGCCGTCATTGAACAGCGATTCGCCGACGATGGTGGTTTTCAGCGGCTTGGACGCATTGGCGGTACGCAGCACGCCGAGCACCGCGATAGGGTCAGTCGGGGAAATCAGTGCGCCGAACAACAGGCAATACAGGAAGCTGACGTGCCAGCCGAACCAGCCAAAAATCCAGTACGCCAGCGTGCCGATCACAGTGGTGGCAATCAAGACGCCGAAGGTCGCCAGCAGGCCGATGGGCCAGCGGTAGTGTTTCAAGTCGCCAAGATTGACGTGCAGCGCGCCTGCGAACAGCAGGAACGACAGCATCCAGTTCATCAGCAGATCGCCAAAATCAATCTGGCCGATCAGCTGTTGCACGCGATCTTCCAGGCCCGGATAGCCCATGAAACTCAGGCCTTGCAGGATCAGCGAGAAGAGTAGCGCGGTGACCATGACGCCAATGGTGGGCGGCAGGCCGATAAATCGAAAGTTCACGTAGGTGAGCAGCGAGGTGAGGCAGATAAAGCCAGCAGCGAGTTCAAGCATTGGTATTCCCGTCATTACGATTCAAAGCGTGCCCGGCTGACGTTGCAAGTCAGCAGGCAAAGGTTTGATGGCCCTGCGGCGGATGCAGGCACATTGCTTTCCCGGTAAAACCCGTCAGGCATTGACCGCGTCAGGGCCGGGACGTTGCAAAAGGTGCCTTGTGCGGGAGCATCGGCTATGATCGCCGCTGTTAATGGGAATCATCCGCAGATGTGATCCGGCCTGACTCTGTGGGAGCGAGCTTGCCCGCGAAGGCAATGGTCGGGTTGTGGAATGTGGCGGATGCAATGACCTCTTCGCGAGCAAGCTCGCTCCCACAAGTCGCTGAATATCAATGTCCGATCCCACCGCAAATCCCGCGCCGCGCATCCTCATCGTCGACGACCATCGCAAGATCCGTGATCCGCTGGCGGTGTATCTGCGGCGCCACGGGTTTGATGTGCGTACGGCCGAGGATGCGGCGGGGATGTGGCAGGTGCTCAAGCAGCAGACGTTCGATGTGGTGGTGCTTGACGTGATGCTGCCCGACGGCGACGGTTTCGACCTGTGCGGCATGTTGCATCGGCGGGCCAATCTGCCGGTCATTCTGCTCACGGCGCGGGATGCGTCGGCGGACCGGGTGCGCGGGCTGGATCTGGGCGCCGACGATTACGTGACCAAACCCTTCGAGCCTCGGGAACTGGTGGCGCGGCTCAACAGCGTGCTGCGCCGCCGGGGCAGTCCCATGCGGGTCGATCAGCCGGTGATGGCCAGCGCGGCGGCGATGCAGCGCTATGATTTCGCCGGCCTGAGTTTCATTGGTGCCACCGAAACCCTGATTCGCGCCGACCGCTCCCAGGTGCGGCTCAGCACTGCCGAAAGCCGTTTGTTGCACGTGTTTCTCAAGCACCCGAATGTCACGCTGGACCGCCAGCGCTTGCTCGACTTGACCGCGCGCCCCGGCAGCGACGTGTTTGATCGCGCCATCGACCGGCAGATCAGCCGCCTGCGCCGCAAGCTTGCCGACGATCCATTGCAGCCGGAGCTGTTGCGTACCGTCTGGGGCGGCGGTTATGTCCTGGCCGCCGACGTCAGCGTGCAGCTGCCTTGAAGTGGCTGCGCCATTGCTGGCCGCGCCGCATGACCCATCAACTCGGTCTGCAATTATTGCTGGCATTGCTGGCGTCCAACGCCATCGCCATGTTGTACCTGCAACGTTCCGGGGCGCTGATCCATCCGCTGTCACGCACGCTGACCCTCGAACGGTTGGCCACCGCTTACCACATCGCCCACGAACTGAATGCCGCCGATGCGTCACGGGTTCTGGCGACCATGAATACCGACGAGGCGCGCTTCTGGATTGATCGCCAGCCGGAAGTCGACCCGTTCGAGATGCGCAGCGAAGAGCGGCGCCTGACCCACGAACTGCGCCAGCGGCTCGGACTTTCGCCCAACCTGTCGGTGGATATGCAGCTGGAACGCACCAGCGGCGGCCCGGCTCGGGAACAGGTGTTCTTCGCGGCGGGCTGGGCGCCGTTGCGCCTGCGCAGCAGCATCGAATTGCCCGACGGGCTGCGTCTGAATGCCATGCAACATCCGGCCGGTGCCTACGAATGGAGCCGACTGCTGGCGTACACCTTGCCGGTGACGACGATTCCGGTGCTGCTGATCGTGATTTTCTTCATGCGCCGCGTGGTGCAACCGGTCAAAACCCTGGCGCTGGCCACCGAACGGGTCAGTCGTGGCGAATGGATCGCGCCGCTGCCGCTGTCCGGCCCGCAGGAAGCCCGGGAACTGACCACCGCCTTCAACGTGATGCAGGAACGGATCGCCCGTCATGTGGAAGGCCGCACGCGCATGCTCGCGGCCATCAGTCACGACCTGAATACGCCGATCACCGAACTGCGCCTGCAACTGGAATTGCTCGAAGACGGCCCGGCGCGTGACGACATGCTGGATAGCCTCGACGAGCTGCGTGCCATGGTTCGTGAGACGCTGGATTTCGTACGCGGTGATGCGCTTCAGGAAGCTACCGTGCGGGTGTCGCTGAACGCCATGCTCGACGATCTGGCCCGACGCTATCAAATCCTCGGGCAGCCGGTGACATGGGCGGGCAGCGAACCGATCCGTTGTGATTGCCGACCGCTGGCGCTCAAGCGCGCGCTGACCAACCTTATCGACAACGCTTTGCGGCATGCGGGTGATGCCACGCTCAGTTTAAGTCGCGAAGAAGGCGGGATGATTCGTCTGGAAGTGCTTGATCATGGTCCGGGCATTGAACCGGCCTGGTTGAGCCAAGTGTTCGAGCCTTTTGTGCAATTAGGGAGTGGCGGCGCGGATCTCAGTCAAGGTGGCGGGCTAGGCCTGGGGTTGGCGATAGCCCGCGCGTGTATCCAGGCGCACGGTGGGGAACTGGCCCTGGAAAATCGGTCTCCCGCCGGATTGTGCGCTGTGGTGCGTCTGCCCGCAGCGCACAACCCGACGTGAGATTCCGAAGGCGTAAATCCGTGGCACACACAATTCGGTAGGAGGGGACTTGTCCCCGAAGACGCCGGTGCAAACGCTGAAGATCTTCCTCGGTAAACCCGACGCTTTCCCGGATAAGTCCGGTCCTACCGAACCATACACAATCCGGTGGGAGGGGACTTGTCCCCGAAAGGTTAAAACCGCACGGTAGTCGACGCCCACAACGTGCGGCCGTAATTGACCGTGCCGTAGGTTTCGTCGTCCAGGCGTTTGTCGGTCACGTTGTACATCGCGGCGTTGAACGAGACATTTTTGGTCAGCTCATACGAGCCGCCGAAATCCGCCGTGGTATACCCCGGTGACGCCTCGTCGTTGATGGTGTTGCCGTACTCTTCGCCGTAGTAATTCACCGATGCCCAGAGTTGGGTCTTGTCGTTCAGGGTCCAGTCGGTGCGGATGTTGGCCTTCTGCTCCGGCGTCAGCGCCAGAGGCGCGCCCGCGTTGGTACCGGTTTTCTGTTCCGAGTCGGTGTAGGTGTAATTGCCTTTGACGGCCAGGGTCGGTGTCAGGTCCCAGCGACCATTCAACTCGACGCCCTGAATCACTGCCTGATCGACATTGACCCGATCCATGATGATGTAGCCGTTCCAGCGCTCAGTGGTGGTGATGGTCGATAACTTGTCCTTGAAGTCGTTGTAGAACACCGTTGCGCCCGCCGACAGGTTATTGCGGTTGGACCACAGCGCCGACAGCTCGTAGTTGGTGCTCGACTCGGGCTTGAGGTCCGGGTTGCCGAACATCACGTACGTGTTGCGGCGCAGGTAAGCGTAATCCTCGACCACGGCGCGCAGTTCCGGGGCCTTGAAGCCACGGGCGATGCCGCCTTTGAGCGTCCAGTCATCGGTTGCGTGCCAGACGCCGTAGATGCGCGGGTTGAAATGCGTGCCGTACTCCTCGTGATGATCCATGCGCAGGCCGGTGGTCAACGAGAACGTGTCGGTCATCGCCCACTCGTTCTCGGCGAACAGTGCCTTTTGCACCACGGAGAATTCGTAGTCGATCTTGTCGCCCAGGCCCTGGTTCCAGTCGGTGATCGTGGTTTCGTTCCATTGCAGGCCGGTGGTGGTGATGTTGTGCTCGGTGGGCATCACCAGCTTGGCGTCGAAAACGGTGTTCTTCACTTCCGGCTTACGGCCCAGCACGTCAGTCTGGGCGGCGCTGGCCAGGCCTTTGCGGCTGGATTTTTCCTGGGACAGCGCGATGTCCGACGTCGCCCAGCCCCAGCGGCCTTGATGCGACAACGACCAGTGATCGCGATTGTTTTCCTGCTCGCGGGTCGCCCAGTTGGCGCTCAGGCCATCGCCATTCTTCAAGCGCGTGGCGCCCGCTTCGAGCAGGATGTCGTGATCGATGGTCGGCGTGAAAACCAGCCGCGCGGTGAGGTCTTTGTGATCGGCCTTGCTGAACCCGTTGGTGGTTTCGATATCGTCGTCGGCCTGGCGATCCAGGTAACGACCCCAGACCTGCAGGCCGAGCAGATCGGTCATGATCGGGCCGTTGAGGTAGAACTGGGTCTGGCGCGCGTTGCCCTGATCGCTGTGCTGGCGCGCGGAATAATCGTAAGTGACCGAACCGCCCCACTGCGGCGAGACTTTGCGGGTAATCACGTTGATCACGCCGCCAATGGCATCGGAACCGTACAGCGACGACATCGGGCCGCGTACCACCTCGATACGCTCGATGGCCTCGGCGGGCGGAATGAAGCTTTGTTCATAACCCGAGTTGCCATTGACTCGCGATTCCCGGGCGCTCTGGCGTTTGCCGTCGACCAGGATCAGCGTGTAGTCGGCGGGCATGCCGCGAATGGAAATGTCTGTCTCATTGGCGCCGCCATTGACCGTGACGCCTTCGACGTCACGCAATGCGTCGGTCAGGTCGCGGAACGAGCGTTTACGTAGCTCATCGCCGGTAATGATGGTGACGGAAGCGGGGGCATCTTCCACGTTCTGCTCATAGCCGGAGGCCGTGACGGTCACTTCTTCAAGCAGGGTGACCGCAGCGGCTGCGCTGTCCTGAGCCTGAACGCTCGCGCTTTGGGCAATCAGGCAGGCCAGCGCGAGCTTCGTCATGGCGACTGCGGGCCGCAACCGAAATAGAGAATGCATGGAACTTCCTTACGATTCGGGGTTAAACGCGAATCGTAGGGATTCTCATTGGTGAAGGTTGGACAAGGTGTGACAGGTTTCAAGGCTAGGCGCATTGTCTGGCGAAAGCCTGTCGGAGCCTGCGGCATGGATGAGCTATCTTGAAGAACCTTTCTGTCCGCCCCGGCTCTTAGCTTGTGGGCGGCTCTTGCCCGGCATGCTTCTGATGAAGCTCAAACTCTAAGGATTTGTTATGACGGTTGCTTTCTGGTGTGTGTTGATCGCGATTTTCCTGCCAGTGGTGTGTGCAGGTATCGCCAAGTTTTCCAGTGGCAAGTTCAACGGCAAGCACAATCACAATCCGCGTAATTTCCTGAATAACCTTGAAGGACTGCCCGCTCGTGCTCATGCGGCGCAGCTCAACAGTTTCGAGGCGCTGCCGGGTTTCATCGCTGCAGTGGTCATTGCGCACATTGCGGGCAACGCCCAATTGGTGACCATCGATGTGGTCGCGGTGCTGTTCATCACCAGTCGCCTGCTCTACATCATTTTCTACCTGGCTGACTGGCCTGCCTTGCGCTCGCTGGCCTGGCTCATTGGCATGGGCCTGATCGTCGGGCTATTCGTGGCTTCGGCGACGCCAATGCCGGCTTAAGCTGGCGCCGTCACTGCGGCAATACAGCGCTTGGTCTTTGCCGGATGGCCGAGGATACTGGCCGCCGTTTCTCTCGGCCTGTGTTGATCATGACTTTGAAAAGACTGTGCGTTGTAGTGCTGGCCTGCGCGACCTTGAGCGCCTGCGGTGGTGTGGACCCGAATTCACCCTTGGGTCAGCGCAAGGCGATCTTCAAGCAGATGCTCAAGACCAGTGAAGACCTGGGCGGCATGTTGCGGGGTCGCGTGGCGTTTGACGGGCAGCGCTTCAGCGAGGGAGCGGTCAAGCTCGATAGCTTGTCCCACGAACCCTGGAAACATTTCCCACAAGTCAAAGAAGAAGATCACACCAGCGCCAAGGATGATGTCTGGCAGAAACAGGCACGTTTTCAGGAGCTGGCCCGCTCGCTGGAATCAGCCACCGGCGCACTGGTGATCGCCAGCAATGAACGACCGTTCAAGTCCAGCAACCTGACGCCTGCGATGAGCAAGGTGGAAGGCGCTTGCGAGGCTTGTCATAAAGAGTTTCGTGACCATTGATATAAACCTGACCCCGTAGGAGGGGACTTGTCCCTGAATAGGCCGATGCAAGCGCTGAAGATTTCCTCTGCAGGCCCGACGCCTTCCCGGACAAGTCCGGTCCTGCCGGGCCAAATTGGCGCCTTCGCGACTAAAGTCGCTCCTGCGGCCGATTCGCGGGCAGTTGGAACGCTCCCGCCTCAATCCTCCGGCTGCACCGTCTCCAGCTCGGTCTGGGCGTCTTGCAGTTCCTTGCGGGACTCGGCGAGTTTGTCTTTGCGTTTGTTGATCTTCTCCGGATCGCCCTTGGTCATGGCCTTGTTCAGGTCGGCCTGACGACGACTGACTTCGCGCTTGGCATCCAGCACTTTCTGTTCTTGCTGCTTGACCAGCGTGGCCTCGCTGCAGTTGGCGTTCACTTCGCTCAGGGCTTTTTCCAGTCCAGCCTGCTGCTCTTTGTTGCCGTCGGCCTTGGCCTCTTCGAGTCTGGTGCTGATTTCCTGACTTTTGGCCACACATCCAGAGGCTTGCGGCGGCAGTTCAGCGGCAAAAACCGGCGTGGCGAACAGACCGATCAACGCCAGCAGGGCCCGGGGGGAAAAAAATGTCATATGAACTCCTTTTGAAAAAATAATGGCGCCGGGAGTGACGATAAAATTCCCGGCGCTGCAGTAACCACTTGGATCAGTAAATCTAAAAGCCTTCGACGCCATAGGCCCGGAGCTGTTCGCTCAGCGCCAGCACCTCTGGATGCTGAAAAAATGCCACCAGTTGCTGCGCGCGTCCCGGACCTATGCCTGGCTCCGCTTGCCAGCGCTCAGCGCTGCGCGTCGCCAGCGCCTGCCAGTCAGGCCCTAATTGCGCGCTACCGGCGGGCGGCAGACCAATGGCTGTGAGCCATGTTGCGAACGGTCTTTGCTTCGCGCTGCGCAAACTGTCGAGCAGTTTAGCGCTGCTGCGCTCACCGAGGCCGGGAATGTTAACAAGCTGATCACGATCCAGGGCCATCCAGTCGATCAGGCTGTTGATCCGACCGGCATTTACCAGCTTGTCCCAGCTGCCGGGACCGACGCCATTCAGCGCCAGGCCTTTTTTGCCGCTGAGCCAGACCAACCGAGCCCGGAACTGGCTTTCGCAGCCTGAAGTGGGCTGAAAGCAACTGAGGCCGTGAAACGCCTTGGGATCGGGAATTTCCAGATCAGCACGTTCCAGATTGCGCGAGACGACGCTGTCCAGGCGTGGAATGGTCAGGCCGGCAAGGCTCACCGCGATCTGATCACCGGGATGAATATCCAGCTCCTGCCAACGTTGCAGGGAACCGACGCTGACCCGGCTTATCTTTCGATCGTCCAGCTGCACTGGCTTCAACTCCAGCACCGGGGTGATTCGACCGCTGCGACCAATGTTGAAATTGACCTTGCGCACCTCAGCCAGCACCTGGGCATAAGGATATTTCCATGCCGCGATCCAGTACGGAGCCTTGGCCTGCCAGCGCTGAGCTGGCGGCCGTTCACCCTGGCGGATGACCACGCCGTCGGTGGCGAACGGCAGCGGTTGGCGATACCAGTGATCGCGCCATTGTTGCGCCTGAGCGAAGTTCGCCAGCGGCTCGCTGTAATGCGCGCTGGACTCGAACCCCAACGCTTTGAGGCCGGCCATGCGCTCGGTCATGCCTGCCGGGCCATCTGGCCAGTCCCAGACGAACAGGCCAATCGACCCGGCTTCTTCGGCGCTGACGACATTGCGCGCCAGCAGCCCGGCGACTTTGCTGCGGGCGTTGAGGCTGCCTTGTGTCGCCTGCACATGATTCTCCAGTCGCCAATACAACTCGCCCTGCAACACCAGGGTTTCTTCCCACGGCAAATGTTCCGGAATCGCTGCAATGAGTCGCCCATGAGCCGTCCAGTCCTGGCCGCTAACGCCATCGCCGCGACTGATCACCCGGGCCAGTGCGCCTCGCTCATACACCAGGGTCACCGCCACGCCGTCGACTTTCGGCTGAATCCACAGATCGCCGCGCCCGTTGAGCCAGGCACGCACGGCGTTTTCGTCCGCCAGCTTATTCAGGCCGGTGTGCGGTATTGGATGGAGGATCGGGCCGCCGGCGGTTTTGAGCGGGTTGTCGTTGACCGGCGCCGGTTGCGCAAAACAGGTCCGCAGGAAGTCCAGCCGCTGACGGGATTGGTCGTACAGCTCGTCCTTGATCAGCGCAACGCCCTGGCGATGGTAACTGTCGTCCCATTGCGCAATCTGGCCTTGCAACTCAGTGATCTCGCTGCGCGTCTTGGCGGGCGTCCAGTCGGGGCATTTGACGGCTTGAGCGTTGCTGGCGAACAGGGCAAAAACCACGCACGTGGAGGCACGCAGGAAAGGCAGCATCGAAGCATCCTTGCTTGAAGAGGTAACTGACAGGCTAGCTGCTGCGCTTGAAGGCTGGCGGGTGGCGTAGTTACCGGGTTTTTCCGCCAGTACAGTTCGCCGGGTTTTGCTCGGCGACTGTGTCTTTGAAGCTTGACGAGGGGCATGCAAGATTGCCCTTCAATAGCCACGCGCTCAGGGGATCAATCATGGATATTTCGACCTTGGCGGTTTTCGTCCCGGCCTGTTTCGCGCTGAACATGGCGCCCGGTCCGAACAACCTGCTGTCCATCAGCAACGCCACCCGCTACGGTTTTGCCAAGTCGTGCCTGGGCGGGCTGGGACGCCTGGTGGCGTTCGCGATCATGATTGCGCTGGCGGCGGTGGGGCTTACCGCAGTGCTGCACACGTCTGAATGGTTGTTTCATGCGATCAAGATTGTCGGTGCGGCCTACCTGTTTTATCTCGCCATCCAGCTATGGCGAGCCCGCGCAGACGAGGCCGGCGAATCGGGGGTGCCCGCCAAAGGCACGGGCAGCCTTGCGCGTCAGGAGTTTCTGGTGGCCATCGGCAATCCCAAGGCGATCCTGCTGTTTACCGCTTTCCTGCCGCAATTCATCGATCAGACAGGCGTGGTAACCGATCAATTCGCCGTGTTGGGCGGGCTGTTCCTCGCCATGGAATGCATCGCCATCGCGCTTTACGCGTGCATGGGCATTCATGCCCGACGCCTGTTCGCCCGGCCGAGCGGCAAAAGGTTGTTCAACCGGATCTGCGCCGGTTTGCTGGCCAGCGCAGCTTCAGTGTTGTTAGTGGCGAGAAGGGCGTAAGGACGCCAGGAACATGCGTTGCCTTGGTGGAAGAGGATGGGGCACGCAAACAAAAAAGCCCCTGACGACACAGTCGCCAAGGGCTTTTCTTACGCCTGAAGCTTAAGGCGTATTACAGACCGGCAGCGGCGCGCAGGGCGTCGGCGCGGTCGGTTTTTTCCCAGGTGAAGGCGGTGAAGGTGTCATCGCCCACTGTCATTTCAACCGGGGTGCGACCGAAGTGGCCGTAGGCCGCAGTGGCCTGGTACATCGGGTGCAGCAGGTCGAGCATGGTGGTGATCGCGTATGGACGCAGGTCGAAGTTGTCGCGAACCAGCTTGATGATCTTGTCATCGGACAGCTTGCCGGTGCCGAAGGTGTTCAACGAAATCGAAGTCGGTTGCGCGACGCCGATTGCGTAGGAAACCTGGATCTCGCAACGCTCGGCCAGGCCGGCAGCGACGATGTTCTTGGCAACGTAACGACCGGCGTAAGCCGCCGAACGGTCAACCTTGGATGGGTCCTTGCCGGAGAACGCGCCGCCGCCGTGACGAGCCATGCCGCCGTAGGTGTCGACGATGATCTTGCGACCGGTCAGGCCGCAGTCGCCAACCGGGCCACCGATGATGAAGTTGCCGGTCGGGTTGATGTGGAACTGGGTGTCTTTGTGCAGCAGTTCAGCTGGCAGTACGTGCTTGACGATCAGTTCCATCACGCCTTCGCGCAGATCTTTGTAGGACACTTCCGGGTTGTGCTGGGTCGACAGAACGATGGCGTCGATGCCGACAACCTTGCCGTTTTCGTAACGGCAAGTGACCTGGGATTTAGCGTCCGGACGCAACCACGGCAGCAGGCCGGATTTACGGGCTTCAGCCTGGCGATGCACCAGTTGGTGTGCGAACGTGATCGGTGCAGGCATCAGCACGTCGGTTTCGTTGCTGGCATAGCCGAACATCAGGCCCTGGTCTCCAGCGCCCTGATCTTCAGGCTTGCTGCGGTCAACGCCCTGGGCGATGTCCACGGACTGCTTGCCGATGATGTTCATCACGCCGCAGGTCGCGCCGTCGAAGCCGACGTCGGAGCTGTTGTAGCCGATGTCGAGAATGACTTTACGAACGATGTCTTCCAGATCGACCCAAGCCGATGTGGACACTTCGCCAGCAATGATCGCCACGCCGGTCTTGACCAGCGTTTCGCACGCTACACGGGCGAATTTGTCTTCAGCGATGATGGCGTCCAGAACCGCGTCGGAAATCTGGTCGGCGATTTTGTCTGGATGCCCTTCGGACACGGACTCGGAGGTGAAAAGGGAGTATTCGCTCATCTCTACGGGTTTCCTGAATTTTACCGATGGTGAGTGTTGCCAGCCGGTCGCTGAAAGTGGCGAACCTGGATCTGGAAACCATTACGTAAGCCTACATAAAGGCTTTCCCCGGGAACTAGCCCCGCAGCGATGGCCCAACGGGCCAGATCATCCTGTTCAAAACCCAACCAGAGATCGCCACAGGCTTCCTTTGCCCAGCTCTGGTCGTGGCTACATAACTCTGTCACCAACAGGCTACCGCCTGGTTGCACCAGGTTGGCCAGTTGTTTGAGTGCTTCGGCCGGTGCGGCGAAGTGGTGAAGCACCATGTTCAAGACCACGCAATCGGCGCACACGTTGGCGGCACCCAATGCATCGGCCAGTTTCAGCTCGACGTTAGCCAGCTGCTCACGCGTACAGACCTGACGGGCCAGTTCGAGCATTGCCGGGCTGTTGTCCAGCGCCGTCACATGCTTGAAGCGGCGCGCCAGTTCCGGCAGAAAACCGCCATCGCCGGGGCCGACTTCCAGTGCCGTGGCCTCAGGCCCGAAGCTCAGTTTGTCGAGCAGCGACAGCAAGCTGTCACGGTACTGCGCCAGACTGGCGATCAAATCCTGCTGGGCGCGAAATTTCTCGGCG
Source organism: Pseudomonas sp. CFII64 (assembly GCF_000416235.1). Lineage (GTDB taxonomy): Bacteria > Pseudomonadota > Gammaproteobacteria > Pseudomonadales > Pseudomonadaceae > Aquipseudomonas. The sequence continues at coordinate 360,624 of NZ_ATLO01000049.1, forward strand.
GTGCGTGCGAAAAAATCCTGGCTGGCGCTGGCCCGTTGCCGATGCACCAATCCGATTCGGGCTTGCACATCGTCCGGCAGCACCAGCGAGTCCACTTCATCGAGCAATGCCGCGTGCAAGCGGCCGCCGGTTTGCCCGGTGTGGGGCAGCGCGCGACGATAGAAAATCGCATTGCCTTCGCGACGAGTCGCTACCAGATCCGCCTGGGCCAGCACCTTGAGGTGATGACTCATGCCGGATTGGCCGATGGCGAAAATCTGCGCCAGCTCCAGCACGCCGAACGAATCGTTGGCCAGGGCACGCAAGACATTCAGCCGCAGTGGATCGCCGCCGGCCTTGCACAAGGCAGAAAGGTCGTCGCAATCGTCGTGGCGAATGGCAGGTACACGAAGGTTCATAGGGCTGGCAGTCTAGTTAGCGACCTCGGTTGTCGCAAGAGCAATATCAAAAAGTTTTGATATTGGGTGATGGGTGGCAGTTCTCAGGCGTCATGATTCCGCGATTGGCACTAGCACAAAGCCATAGATGAACAAATAACGAACAGCCAGCAGGAAAAACCACCACAAGCCGTTATCTTCCATTGCCCCCAGCCAGTGCCTGAGGGAAAATGCTCGCCTTTTTCAGATCCATTCTTTTCCCAGTTCCCAGGAGATCAGCGATGCCCAGCCGTCGTGAGCGTGCCAACGCCATTCGTGCACTCAGCATGGATGCCGTGCAAAAAGCCAACAGCGGCCATCCCGGTGCCCCTATGGGCATGGCGGATATCGCCGAAGTACTTTGGCGCGACTATCTGAAACACAACCCTGCCAATCCGGCATTCGCCGACCGCGACCGCTTCATCATGTCCAACGGTCATGGCTCGATGCTGGTTTACTCGTTGTTGCACCTGACCGGCTACGACCTGTCCATCGACGACCTGAAAAACTTCCGCCAGCTGCACAGCCGCACGCCGGGTCACCCGGAATACGGCTACACCCCTGGCGTCGAGACCACTACCGGCCCACTGGGCCAAGGCCTGGCCAACGCTGTTGGTTTTGCCATCGCCGAAAAAACCCTGGCGGCGCAGTTCAACCGTCCCGGTCACAACATCGTCGATCACCACACCTACGTTTTCCTGGGTGATGGCTGCATGATGGAAGGCATTTCCCATGAAGTCGGCTCTTTGGCCGGCACGTTGAACCTCAACAAGCTGATCGCCTTCTACGACGATAACGGCATCTCCATCGATGGCGAAGTCGAAGGCTGGTTCACCGATGACACCCCTAAGCGCTTCGAAGCTTACGGCTGGCTGGTGATCCGCAATGTCGACGGCCATGACGCCGACGAAATCAAGACCGCCATCGACACCGCGCGCAAGAGCGACCAGCCGACGCTGATCTGCTGCAAGACCACCATCGGTTTCGGTTCGCCGAACAAGCAAGGCAAGGAAGAATCCCACGGCGCGCCACTGGGTGCCGACGAAATCGCCTTGACCCGCGCCGCCCTGAAATGGACCCACGGTCCGTTTGAAATCCCGGCTGACATCTATGCCGAGTGGAACGCGAAAGAAAAAGGCCTGGCGGTTGAAGCCGAGTGGGATCAGCGTTTTGCTGCCTACTCTGCCGAACACCCGGAGCTGGCCAACGAGCTGATCCGGCGCATGAGCGGCGAGTTGCCAGCTGACTTCGCCGAGAAATCCGCAGCTTATGTGGCTGAAGTCAACGCCAAGGGCGAAACCATCGCCAGCCGCAAAGCCAGTCAGAACGCCTTGAGCGCTTTCGGCCCGCTGCTGCCGGAAATCCTCGGCGGTTCGGCTGACCTGGCCGGTTCCAACCTGACCATCTGGAAAGGCTGCAAGAGCATCACCGGCGAAGACGCCAGCGGCAACTACCTGCATTACGGTGTGCGTGAGTTCGGCATGGGCGCCATGATGAACGGCATCGCCCTGCACGGCGGCTTCGTGCCTTACGGCGCGACCTTCCTGATCTTCATGGAATACGCCCGTAATGCGGTGCGCATGTCCTCGCTGATGAAGAAGCGTGTGATCTACGTGTTCACCCACGACTCCATCGGTCTGGGCGAAGACGGCCCGACGCACCAGCCAATCGAGCAACTGACCAGCCTGCGCACCACGCCGAACCTTGATACCTGGCGTCCAGCGGATGCGGTGGAATCGGCGATTGCCTGGAAATACGCCCTTGAGCGTAACGACGGCCCATCGGCGCTGATCTTCTCCCGGCAGAACCTGACTCACCAGTCCCGCGACGCAACCCAACTGGCAGATGTTGCCCGTGGCGGTTATGTGCTGCGCGATTGCGTCGGCGAGCCTGAGCTGATCCTGATCGCTACCGGTTCGGAAGTCGGCCTGGCTGTGCAGGCGTTCGACGCCCTCAGCGCGCAAGGTCGCAACGTGCGCGTGGTTTCCATGCCATGCACCAGCGTGTTCGATGCCCAGGACGCGATGTACAAGCAGACCGTCCTGCCGTTGCAGGTCAGCGCGCGTATCGCCATCGAAGCTGCCCATGCGGACTTCTGGTACAAGTACGTCGGTCTGGAAGGTCGCGTCATCGGCATGACTACCTTCGGCGAGTCGGCCCCTGCGCCGGCCTTGTTCGAAGAGTTCGGCTTCACTCTGGAAAACATCCTGAGTACGGCTGAAGAGTTGCTGGAAGACTGATAGCGATTCAGCCTGCAGGAGCTCTGTTGGAGCGAGGTTTGCCCGCGAAGGTATTTACACGGTTTGTCTGACAGACCGTGTTGCCTTGATTCGCGGGCAAACCTCGCTTCAACAGTTGATTCCTGCGGGATTGGTGACTTGCCCACGAGAACCCCATGCCCCAACACCGCCCTTACAAAGTTGCACTCAACGGCTACGGCCGTATCGGTCGTTGCGTCGTTCGCGCGCTTTGCGAGCGGGGGGCGAAGGCCGGGTTCGAAGTGGTTGCCATCAACGATCTGGCCGACATGGCCAGTCTCGAATACCTCACGCGCTTTGACTCCACACATGGCCGGTTCCCCGGCGAAGTGCGGGTCGAAGGGCAATACCTGCACATCAATGATCACAAGATCAAGGTGCTGCGCAGCGCAACCCCCGAAGGCATTGACTGGGCCGCGCTGGATATCGATCTGGTGCTGGAGTGTTCCGGGGTCTACAACACCCGCGAAGACGGTCAGCGCTTTCTCGATGCCGGCGCGCCGCGCGTGCTGTTTTCCCAGCCCATGGCCAGTGAAGCCGATGTCGACGCCACCATCGTGTTCGGCATCAATCAGCAGAATCTGACCGGCAATGAGCTGCTGGTCTCGGCGGCGTCCTGCACCACCAATTGCAGCGTGCCGTTGCTGCGTTTGCTGGATCAGGCCATCGGTCTGGAATACGTGACCATCACCACGATCCACTCGGCGATGAACGACCAGCCGGTGATTGACGCCTATCATCATGAAGACCTGCGCCGCACGCGCTCGGCGTTTCAGTCGATCATTCCGGTGTCCACTGGTCTGGCGCGAGGCATCGAGCGGCTGCTTCCGGAACTTGCCGGCCGAATTCAGGCCAAAGCAGTGCGTGTGCCGACCGTCAATGTGTCGTGCCTGGATATCACGCTGCAAAGCGCGCGCGATACCGACGCCGTTGAAATCAACCGCATTCTTCGCGAGGCCGCCACAGGCGGACCGCTGAAAGGGTTGCTGGCCTACACCGAACTGCCGCACGCCAGTTGCGATTTCAACCATGACCCTCATTCGGCCATCGTCGATGCGAGTCAGACCCGCGTATCCGGCCCACGGCTGGTCAATCTGCTGGCCTGGTTCGACAACGAATGGGGTTTTGCCAATCGAATGCTTGACGTCGCTGATCATTTTTTGCGCGTCGCAGACCAACAACAGTAAAAAACAGGGATTCACTCATGACCGTGTTGAAGATGACCGACCTCGACCTGCAAGGTAAGCGCGTGTTGATCCGCGAAGACCTCAACGTCCCGATCAAGGACGGCACAGTCAGCAGTGATGCACGTATTCTCGCCTCGTTGCCGACCATCAAGCTGGCGCTGGAAAAAGGCGCGGCCGTGATGGTGTGTTCGCACCTGGGGCGTCCGACCGAAGGCGAATTCTCCGCTGAAAACAGCCTCAAGCCCGTTGCCGAATACCTGAGCAAGGCCCTGGGCCGCGACGTGCCGCTGGTGGCTGATTACCTGGACGGCGTTGACGTCAAGCCTGGCGACATCGTGCTGTTCGAGAACGTGCGCTTCAACAAGGGCGAGAAAAAGAACGCTGACGAGCTGGCGCAGAAATACGCGGCTTTGTGCGACGTGTTCGTGATGGACGCTTTCGGCACTGCGCACCGCGCCGAAGGTTCGACCCACGGCGTGGCCAAGTTTGCCAAGATCGCTGCGGCAGGCCCGCTGCTGGCTGCCGAGCTGGATGCACTGGGCAAAGCCCTCGGCGCTCCGGCCCAGCCAATGGCCGCCATCGTTGCCGGCTCCAAGGTTTCCACCAAGCTCGACGTACTCAACAGCCTGAGCGCCATCTGCAATCAGCTGATCGTCGGCGGCGGCATCGCCAATACGTTCCTCGCTGCAGCCGGTCACAACGTCGGCAAGTCGCTGTACGAACCTGATCTGCTGGACACCGCCCGGGAAATCGCCGCCAAGGTCAGCGTGCCGTTGCCGGTGGACGTCGTGGTTGCCAAGCAATTTGCCGAAAGCGCCGCCGCGACCGTCAAGCTGGTCGGCGACGTTGCCGATGACGACATGATTCTGGACATCGGCCCGCAAACTGCAGCGCACTTCGCCGAACTACTGAAATCTTCCAAGACTATTCTGTGGAACGGTCCGGTTGGCGTGTTCGAGTTCGACCAGTTTGGCGAAGGCACCAAGACGTTGGCCAAGGCTATCGCAGAAAGCTCGGCGTTCTCCATCGCGGGCGGCGGCGACACCCTGGCGGCAATCGACAAATATGGCATAGCCGATCAAATCTCCTACATTTCAACCGGTGGCGGTGCGTTTCTGGAGTTTGTCGAAGGCAAAGTCCTGCCAGCCGTGGAAATACTGGAACAACGCGCCAAGGCCTGAGAACCGGCTTTGGACAAAGGGAATTCACATGCTTAAGCCGTTACCGCTGTTGATTGTCGCGGGTTTGCTCAGCGGATGCGCCAGCGAGCCGGAAGCCGGCGAGGTGGATCGCGCGCCTGATGTGCTGCAAGTCAGCTGCTATCAGGCTCCGTGGCAGGCTGAAACCGTGCCGGTCCTCTACAAAAGGGGCGGCGAGGCGGCGCTGGATAAATACGAATTCATGCCGACCCTCGGGCCGGTGGGCTGTCGTTAAAAGCCCTTCAGGCAATTGCTTTGGCAACAATCGGGTACAAAAGTGGTCATTAACAGGTGGATAACTTTTCTGAATAAGGAACTTCACCATGAAAATCTCCGCTCTGGCCCTGATCAGTTGTGTGGTATTGGCCGGTTGCAGCGGCTCTGGAGCCCACTCCAAAGCCTGTGAAGTATTTACTCCGGCGGCCGTGAATGTGCCGACGACCCAGAACGAACAACGGGTCGAAGCGCAGGCAACGGGTGAGCCGGCCGATGATCGGAATCAGGAACAGAACTGCCCCTGATAGAAGGAAGCAACTGGCATCTGCCGTGCTTCATGGGGCAGGCCAGGAGAAGTAATGAAAGGCGTGATTGCTCTTGCGACACTTGCAGTGCTTGGTGGTTGCGCCAGCATGAAGGCACCGGAACAAGGCGACACCTGGACGCATTGGGTGTGTGACAGCAAAGCCCAGGTTCACTGGCGTTTTGTGGGTCAGGCCAGGGCCGAGGTTGATGTCCGGCTCAACGAGAGTGATCAGGTTTTCCGGCTCAAGGCTGAGCCGGGTACGCCGTCGCTGTACAGCAACGGCGTGCTGGCCTTCAACGACAAGGGTGACGAAGGCCTGGTTTACTGGGAAGCCACCAATGATTTGATCGGTCGCGGCTGCAAGGCCCGATAAACACCGGATTACACCTGCGCCGATGATCGAGCGCGCGACCCTTCGGGTCGATGCTCAGAACTTGAACAGCAGCCGCCGCTACGGCAGGCTTGCACGATTAACGACCCTACCGGGAGAGACATATACAATGGCACTTATCAGCATGCGCCAGATGTTGGACCACGCAGCCGAATTCGGTTACGGCGTTCCAGCTTTCAACGTCAACAACCTGGAACAAATGCGCGCCATTATGGAAGCGGCCGACAAGACCGATTCCCCGGTGATCGTTCAGGCTTCGGCCGGCGCTCGCAAATATGCCGGCGCCCCGTTCCTGCGTCACCTGATCCTCGCTGCGGTTGAAGAATTCCCGCACATCCCGGTGGTCATGCACCAGGATCACGGCACCAGCCCTGATATCTGCCAGCGCTCGATCCAGCTGGGCTTCAGCTCGGTGATGATGGACGGTTCGCTGGGTGTGGACGGCAAGACGCCAACCACCTATGAATACAACGTTGAAGTGACGCGTCGGGTTGTAGCCTTCGCTCACGCTTGCGGTGTTTCGGTTGAGGGTGAGCTGGGTGTTCTGGGCTCGCTGGAAACCGGCATGGCTGGCGAAGAAGACGGCGTTGGCGCTGAAGGCATGCTCGATCACAGCCAGATGCTGACCGATCCGGAAGAAGCCGCCGACTTCGTGAAAAAGACGCAGGTCGATGCCCTGGCCATCGCCATCGGCACCAGCCACGGCGCGTACAAGTTCACCAAGCCGCCTACCGGCGACATCCTGGCGATTGATCGCATCAAGGAAATCCACAAGCGCATCCCGAACACGCACCTGGTCATGCACGGTTCGTCTTCGGTGCCGCAAGAGTGGCTGAAAATCATCAATGAGTTCGGCGGTGACATCAAGGAAACCTACGGCGTACCGGTTGAAGAAATCGTCGAAGGCATCAAGCACGGCGTGCGCAAGATCAACATCGACACCGACCTGCGTCTGGCGTCCACTGGCGCAATCCGCGAGTTCATGGCGAAAAACCCAAGCGAATTCGATCCGCGTAAATACCTGGCCAAGACCGTAACGGCCATGCGTGACGTGTGTATCGCTCGCTACGAAGCATTCGGCACCGCCGGCAATGCATCGAAGATCAAACCAGTTTCTCTGGACGTGATGTTCGAGCGTTACGCCCGAGGCGAGCTGGATGCCAAGATCAACTGAGTCCGGTTGATCCAGTAATGCAAAAGCCCGCAGCGATGCGGGCTTTTTTGTGGGTGATCACAGCATTCCCCGTAGGACCGGCTTTAGCCGGGAGAGCTTTTCTTTGGCTACATAAATGCAGTGGCTATACGAGACCCTCCCGGCTAAAGCCGGTCCTACGGTTCACGGATGCCAATTACCCGCCCCACATACCTCGGCGCAGGCAAGTCTTTCTGGTCCTGCACTATCCCCAGCAGTTTATTCAACACCGCATCATCGAACGGCGCGGAGCGTGGCCCGGCTGCCAGGTCCACATGCAGCAGCATTTGCTCACTGGCCGCCAGCGGTTCGTCGATATCGACCTTGTGCAGGCTGTGGTAGAGATGCACGCGCTTGCGATCATGGGCGACGATTTGCGTGCGAACCTCGACCAGCTCGCGCAATTTCACCTCGTTCAGGTAATTGATATGCGCTTCCAGGGTGAACAGCGAATGGCCGCTGGCGTCGCGGTTATCACTGGTCAGGCCGATTCGGTCCATGAAGGCGTCCGTGGCGTAGCTGAAAATCAACATGTAAAAGGCATCGCGTAGATGCCCGTTGTAGTCGACCCAATCGGCGAGGATCGGGGTTTTGTAGGTGATGAGGTTGGGCATGTTCAACTCTTCAAATTGTTGGAGCGAGGCTTGCCCGCGAATTCAGCGGCACGTTAAATCAGGCACACCGCGTTATCGTTCTTCGCGAGCAAGCTCGCTCCCACAAGGTTTTGGTTTTGGTGCTGGTCGGGCGCTAGTCGTTGAACGCCATACCATGCTTGGCCTTGGTCACACGCACCGCTTCCAGCACCGCCAGCAGGCAATCATCGCGATAACGTTCCAGCGCGGCGATGCTGTGCTTGCCCAGTTGATCGCTGGTGCCATCGACCACATCGTCGATCAGCTTGTCGGTGAGTTCCGGCGCAGGCAGGTAAGTCCACGGCAGCTTCAAGGCCGGGCCGAACTGGTTCATGAAATGCCGCATCCCGGCGTCGCCGCCCGCCAGTGTGTAGGTCAGGAACGTGCCCATGAACGACCAGCGCAGTCCGGCGCCAAAACGAATCGCATCGTCGATCTCTCCGGTGGTTGCCACGCCGTCGTTGACCAGATGCAACGCCTCGCGCCACAGCGCTTCGAGCAAGCGGTCGGCAATGAAACCGGGGACTTCCTTGCGCACATGCAGCGGGCGCATGCCCAGCGATTCATATACCTCGATCGCCGCCTGCACCGCTTCCGGCGCGGTGTGTTGGCCGCCGACCACTTCCACCAGCGGCAGCAGATAAACCGGGTTGAACGGATGGCCGACGACGCAGCGTTCCGGATGGGTCGCGCCTTCGTAGAACTCGCTGGGCAGCAGGCCCGAAGTACTGGAGCCAATCAGCGCATTGGGTTTGGCCGCTGCGCTGATCTTGCCGTGCAGCTCAAGTTTCAGATCCAGCCGCTCCGGCGCGCTCTCCTGAATGAAGTCGGCATCGCGCACGCATTCTTCGATGGTCGCGACAAAGCGCAGGCGATCCTTGGATGCGCCCGATGCCAGGCCTTTCTGTTCAAGGGCGGGCCAGGCATTGGCGACGCGTTTGCGCAATGCAGCCTCGGCGCCGGGGGCCGGGTCCCAAGCGACAACATCCAGGCCGTGGGCCAGCGCGCGAGCCACCCAGCCGCTGCCGATGACGCCGCTGCCCAAGGCCGCGAAAGTTTTGATGTCGGTGATGAAGGTCATGGTTTGTTCCTGATTTGAATAGAATGCCGGGGGGCCGCTGCGCTGGCTCCGTAGGACCGGCTTCAGCCGGGAGAGCGCCCTCCCGGCTGAAGCCGGTCCTACGGAATCAAGACAGTCAGTGGCTTAACCGCGCTTGGTCAAACCCATCTTCACGCGGCCTTCTGCCGGGGTCATGACGCGGGCACCGAGGCGGCTGAGGATCTCGCTGGCGCGTTCCACCAGGGCGCCGTTGCTGGCCAGCACGCCACGGTCGAGCCAGATGTTGTCTTCCAGTCCGACCCGCACGTTGCCGCCCAACAGCACCGCTTGCGCCGCCATGGGCATTTGCATGCGACCGATGCCGAAGCCGGCCCACACCGCGTCGGCGGGCAGGTTGTCGACCATGGCTTTCATGGTGGTGGTATCTGCCGGAGCGCCCCACGGAATGCCCAGGCACAGCTGAAACAGCGGGTTGTCGAGCAAGCCTTCCTTGATCATCTGTTTGGCGAACCACAGATGACCGGTGTCGAAGATTTCCAGCTCGGCCTTCACGCCCAGCTCTTGAATGCGCTTGGCACCAGCGCGCAGCTGGGCGGGCGTGGACACATAAATGGTGTCGCCGTCGCCGAAGTTCAGCGTGCCGCAATCCAGGGTGCAGATTTCCGGCAGCAGCTCCTCGACATGCGCCAGGCGGGTCAGCGGGCCGACCAGATCGGTGTTCGGGCCAAACTCCAGCGGACGCTCGCCAGGCCCGATTTCCAGATCGCCGCCCATGCCGGCGGTGAGGTTGACGATGATGTCGATGTCCGCTTCGCGAATGCGCTCCATCACTTCGCGATACAGCGCAACGTCGCGGCTGAACTTGCCGGTTTGCGGGTCGCGAACGTGGCAGTGAACCACTGTCGCGCCGGCTTTGGCGGCTTCAACGGCTGCGGCTGCGATCTGTTTGGGCGTGACCGGAACAAGATGGCTTCTTCCGGTGGTGTCGCCAGCACCGGTGAGTGCGCAGGTGATGATGACGTCATGGTTCATTGATCAGGTTCCTTGCAGGCTTGGCGTGATTTGTTTTGATGGTGCAAAACTACGCAGCCAGCGCCCCGCAAAAGCGCACAGCGGCGACCCGCTCTTGCACAGCAGCGACCTGTGCTATTGCCATGCTCGTGCAACCGGCGTATCTCAATGCGCACTGCGCGGCGAATCCGTAGGAGCGGCTTTAGCCGCGAAAGCGTCCTCGCGGCTAAAGCCGGTCCTACGGTTTTGCGCTCTTGATCAAACGGAAACCATCGATGTCCCAGGATTTCTACTTTCTGCTCATGCCCGGCTTTTCGGTGATGGGTTTTGTGTCGGCGGTGGAGCCGTTGCGGGTCGCCAATCGGTTTGGTGGCGAGCTGTACCGCTGGCATGTGCTGAGCGTGGATGGTGGCGCGGTGATCGCCAGCAATGGCATGTCGGTCAATGCCGATGCAGCGCTGGAGCCGTTGAAAAAAGGCGCGACGGTGTGGGTCGTGGCCGGCTTCGAGCCGTTGAAGTCCTGCACGCCGGCACTTGAACACTGGCTGCGACGTCTGGACAACGAAGGCGTGACCTTGGGTGCAATCGATTCGGGGAGCTTTGTGCTGGCCCAGGCCGGGCTGCTGGATAACCATCGGCTGACCATGCATTGGGAAGCCATCGATGCGTTCAAGGAATCGTGGCCGAAGCTGCAGGTTACCCAGGAATTGTTCGAGATCGACCGGCGGCGCATCACCTGTGCAGGCGGCACCGCGTCCATCGACATGATGCTCGACCTGATCGGCCAGGCCCACGGCCCGGAGCTGGCGATCAAGGTGTCGGAGCAATTCGTGCTCGGGCGCATTCGTCCGCGCAAGGATCACCAGCGCATGCAGATCGCCACGCGTTATGGCATCAGCAGCAAAAAGCTGGTGCAGGTAATCGGCGAAATGGAACAACACACCGAGCCGCCGTTAAGCACGCTGCAACTGGCCGAAGGCATTCAGGTCACGCGACGCCAGTTGGAGCGCCTGTTCCGCCTGCACCTGAACGACACGCCGAGCAATTTCTATCTTGGCCTACGCCTGGAGAAAGCCCGGCAGTTACTGCGTCAAAGCGACATGAGCGTGCTGGAAGTCAGCATCGCCTGCGGTTTCGAATCGCCTTCGTATTTCACCCGCAGCTACCGGGCGCGTTTCGCCCGGTGTCCGCGGGAAGATCGGCGCTCACAGCTCAGTCATTGACGATCCGGCCGCTTCAGACAAACTGCGCCGCTGCATACGCCGACGCCCAGGCCCACTGGAAGTTGAAACCGCCCAGATGCCCGCTGACGTCCAGCACTTCGCCAATGAAATACAAGCCCGGCGACTTCAGCGATTCCATGGTTTTCGAGGACACTTCACGCGTGTCGATGCCGCCCAGGGTCACTTCCGCCGTGCGATAGCCTTCGGTGCCTGCCGGGACGACCTGCCAGCTCGCCAGTTTGCCAGCGATATCCGCCAGTTCAGCGTGGGTGTACTGCTTCATGGGCTTGGAGACGAACCAATGCTCGGCGATCAGGTTGGCCATCTTCTTGGTGAAGATTTCCCCCAGCAGGGTTTTCAGCTCGCTGTTGGGCCGTTCGGCTTGTTGCTCGTTGAGCCAGCTGGCGACGTCGTGATCCGGCAGCAGGTTGATTTCCACGGCATCGCCGGAATTCCAGAACGACGAGATTTGCAGGATCGCCGGACCGCTGAGGCCGCGATGGGTGAACAGGATGTTCTCGCGGAAGCTCGTGTCGTTGCAGCTGACCAGACAGTCCACCGAGGTGCCGGACAGCTCGGTGCAGATTTCCTTGAGCTGATCGGTGATGGTGAACGGCACAAGACCGGCGCGCGTCGGCAGCAATGTGTGGCCGAACTGCTTGCCGACCTGATAACCGAATCCGGTGGCGCCCAGCGTCGGGATCGACAGGCCGCCGGTGGCGATCACCAGCGATTCGCAGCTCAGATTGCCCAGCGTGGTAGCCAGCGTGTAGCCGCTCTCGGTTTTTTCGATCTGCTGCACGGACGTGTCCATATGCAGGCTGACGCCCGCTTGCCGGCATTCGTCCAGCAGCAGTTCGAGGATGTCGCTGGATTTGTTATCGCAGAACAACTGGCCGAGCTTTTTCTCGTGATACGGCACGCCGTGCTTGGCGACCAGCGCGATGAAATCCCACTGGGTATAACGCGCCAGCGCCGATTTGCAGAAGTGCGGATTCTGCGACAGGAAATTGGCCGGCTCGGTGTACAGGTTGGTGAAATTGCAGCGCCCGCCGCCGGACATGAGGATTTTCTTGCCGGGCTTGTTGGCGTGATCGATCAACATCACCTTGCATCCGCGACTGGCAGCGGTCAGCGCGCACATCAAACCTGCGGCGCCAGCGCCAATGATCACAACGTCAGTAACGGGCACAGCGGTTTCCTCGGGTGTCTGAATGACGCCCTCGCGGATAAATCCGCTCCTACAAGAAAAATCTGATCCGTAGGAGCGGCTTTAGCCGCGAGGGTTTCAGTGGGTTCTTACAAAATCCGCACGCGCAACGATTTGCCTTTGATCTTGCCGTTGTTCAAGCGCTCCAGCGCCTGTTTGGCGACGCTGCGCTCGACCGCGACGTACGCCTGGAAATCAAAGATCGCGATCTTGCCGACCTGGGTGCCTGGGATGCCGGCGTCGCCGGTCAATGCGCCGAGGATGTCGCCGGGACGCAGTTTGTCCTTGCGGCCGGAACCGATGCACAAGGTGCTCATGGTCGGAATCAGCTGCGAACCGCCGGCGTTTTTCAGGTTGTCCAGCTGATCCCAGCGCAACGAAGCTTTCTGGATTTCCTCGATGGCGCGGGCGCGCTGGCTTTCCGACGGCGCGACCAGACTGATCGCGATGCCTTTCTCGCCAGCACGACCGGTACGGCCAACGCGGTGAATGTGCATTTCCGAATCCCGGGCCAGCTCGACGTTGAGCACCATGTCCAGGGCATCGATGTCCAGGCCACGCGCGGCAACGTCAGTGGCGACCAATACCGACGTGCTGCGGTTGGCGAACATTGCCAGCACTTGATCGCGATCACGCTGCTCCAGATCGCCATGCAGGCCGACAGCGGAAATGCCCTTGGCGGTCAGGTGATCGACCACTTCCTGGCACTGCTGCTTGGTGAAACAGAACGCCACGCAGGATTGCGGACGGAAGTGACCGAGCACTTTGACCACGGCGTCGAGGCGATCTTCCGGGGAGATTTCGTAGAAAATCTGCTCGATCTGGCTGTCGGCGTGCAGCGCTTCGACCTTGACGGTCTGCGGATCGCGCATGAACTTGGACGACAGCTGCTTGATGCCCACCGGATAAGTGGCCGAGAACAACAGCGTCTGACGCTTTTTCGGGGTCTGCTCGATGATGTCGGCGATGGCGTCGTAGAAACCCATGTCCAGCATGCGGTCGGCTTCGTCGAGGATCAGCGTGTTCAGGCCGTCCAGCACCAGCGAACCTTTGCGCAAATGCTGCTGAATACGGCCCGGCGTACCGACGATGATGTGCGCGCCGTGCTCCAGGGAACCGATCTGCGGGCCGAAGGACACGCCGCCGCACAAGGTCAGCACCTTGATGTTGTCTTCGGAGCGCGCCAGACGACGAATTTCTTTCGCCACCTGGTCAGCCAGCTCGCGGGTCGGGCACAGCACAAGGGCCTGGCAACCGAAATAGCGCGGGTTGATCGGATTGATCAGGCCGATGCCGAATGCGGCGGTCTTGCCGCTACCGGTTTTAGCCTGGGCGATGAGGTCCATGCCCTTGAGAATCACCGGCAGGCTCTGCGCCTGAATCGGCGTCATTTCGGCGTAACCAAGCGACTCCAGGTTAGCCAGCATGGCGGCGGACAGGGGCAAAGTATTGAAAGCGGTGTTAGTCACGGGATGGGCCTGCAAAACAAAATGTCGCGCAGTGTATCAGGTCCCGAGCCAGCCTGGCTGACTCCCGCCGGGTGGCGATAGGCCTGGTTTTTACTGTAGGACCGGCTTCAGCCGGGAGGACAGGTCATCAGGCTCAGAAGATGTATCCCCTGCCAGAGCCTTCTCCCGGCTGAAGCCGGTCTTACGCAGCCTTGGGCTTCACCTCACGCGACGGTAACTGCAGGAAAATCCCCGCCGCGAACATCGCCATGATGCCCACCGTCAGGAACGTCAGCTGGAAGGCGCCCAGCACGCTGCTCACTTCGCCGGTCGCGACCTGATCGGTAAAGCCGCCGAGCAATGCCGCCGCGCACGCCACGCCGAAGCTCAGGGACAACTGCGCGACCACCGACAGCAGGCTGTTGCCGCTGGCGGCGCTGGCGTCGTCCAGGTCGATGAGCGTCACGGTGTTCATGGCGGTGAATTGCAGGGAGTTCACCGCGCCCAGCAAGCCCAGATGCACCAGCAACAGCCAATACGGCGTTTCGCTGCCGACCAGGGCAAGGCTCGACAGCAGAATGCCGAGCATCAAGGTGTTGCCGGTGAGAATAATGCGATAACCCAGGCGCTCAATCAGCCAGCGCGCCACGGACTTGGCGAACATCGCCGCAGCCGCCAGCGGCAGCATGCTCATCCCCGCTTGGGAAGGCGAATAACCCAGTGCGACTTGCAACAGCAGCGGCATCAGAAATGGCAGCGCACCACTGCCCAGTCGGGCGAACAGATTGCCGAGAATGCCCACCGCAAAGGTTCGCGTGCGAAACAGCGAAGGCGCGAACAGCGGCGCGTCCACATGCCCGGCGCGCAGCCAATAAGCGGCCAGGCAACCGAAGCCGCCGAACAGCAGCAAGACCACGCGCAGGTGCGGCAAGTGCAGTTCGCCGAGGCCCTCCAGCGCAATGGTAATCAGCACCATCGCCGCGCCAAACAGGGTGAAGCCGACACCGTCAAAACGCGTGCGGCCACCGCCAGCCAGGTCGGGAATGAAGTGCTTGACCGCGAAACAGCCGACAATGCCCACCGGAATATTGATCAGGAAGATCCAGTGCCAGCTCAGGTATTCCACCATCCAGCCGCCCAGGGTCGGGCCCATCAGCGGGCCGAGCAGGCCGGGCAGGGTGATGAAACTCATGATCCGCACCAGCTCCGAGCGCGGATAAGCCCGCAGCACGATCAGGCGCCCGATGGGCAGCATCAAGGCCCCGCCGAGGCCTTGCACCACTCGCGCGCCGATCAGCATGGTCAGCGAATTGGACAGCGCGCACAGCAGCGAGCCGAAGCTGAACAGCAGGATCGCGCTGAAGAAAATCTGCTTGATGCCAAAGCGGTCGGCGATCCAGCCCGAGGCCGGGATCAGCAAGGCGATGGTGAGCATGTAGGCAATCACCACCGACTGCATGCGCAACGGGTCTTCGGCCAGCGAACGCGCCATTGAAGGCAACGCCGTGTTGAGAATCGTGCCGTCCAGGCTCTGCATGAAGAACGCAATGGCAACTACCCAAGGCAACCAGCGTAGGGCTTTTTCATCCAGAAGCGGGGCGGTGATCGGCATGGGGGTCCTTGTTGTTGTGCGCAAAGAACGGGTTGATTTGTAGGACCGGCTTTAGCCGGGAGGGCGGCAACCTACCTGAGGCATCTTCATTGCCTGGAATAATGCTCTCCCGGCTGAAGCCGGTCCTACGGGGCATGCGCTGGCGGTCAAAGCGTCAACGTCAACCGGCTGATTAAAGCCCCCGGCAGCTGACTCGACGCTGTCTGGCGCTCACTATAGGTACTTGTCGAGAGAATCAGTTCCCGCTCTTGGGTCAAATCTTCCAATGCGCTGCCCAACAGGCTGTAGGCGCTGTCGTCGAAACGCATGGTGCTGACCGGCGCCTGGATCTTGCCGTCTTCGACCCAGAACGTCGCGAAACGGGTCATGCCGGTCAGGCGCGCGGCGGCTTGATCGGAGTAGTTCAGGTACCAGAGATTGCCGATGTACAGGCCGGTGCCGATTCTCTCCAGGATCTGCTCAAGCTCCAGCGAACCTCCCGCCATGCTCAGGGAATTCGGCGACTCGCCCGGATCAGCGCCGTTGGTTGCCAGGCCATACTCGGCCGCGCTGGCCGAATCCACCAGTTGCTCGCGAGCCTGCCCGTTGGCGACCAAGGCCAGATCCTTGCGTGGATAACCTTCGCCGGAAAACGCTGGAGACAGCGGGCCGCTGACCTGCTCGTCAAGGCTCACCAGCGGGCTCAAGTGGGCATCGCCGCTGTACAGACGCTGCAACGGGCTGGTCTTGTTCGCCAGTGATTGCGCGGAAAAACCGCCCCAGCACAGCATGCCGATGATTTCGTCCATGGCCGCTGGCGCCAGATAGGCGCGGTATTGCCCCGGCGCCAGGGTTTTCAGCGGACGGCCGATAAACTCCAGCTGCTCGCGCGCCAGTTCGAAGCGGCGGGCGAACGCGGCGTCGCTCCAGTCGTGCCCGGCATAGTTGGCTTTCACCGCCTGGCCGTTGTCGTGAAACAGACTCCAGTCGAAATTGAAACTGTTGGCCTGGTGCCAGCCCAGCGCGCCCCACGAACTGGCGAAACCGCGATACAGCGGACCTGCCGCATAGAAACCCACCAGATCCAGCCCTTGCGCCAGACGAGCGATCTGCTCCACCACGTCGGCGCTGTCCGGCAATGGCTGCGCCTGCACGTTGCTGGTTTGCCAGGCGTCGGTGTTGGGTTTCAGGTACGGGTCCTTGGGCAGCAAGGTCAGGGTTTCGCGCAGCTGATGCAACGCTTCGCTCAGGCGTTGCCGGTCGATGTCGGCCTCACCTGACAGCGTCAGGCGCAAGTTGGCGTGACGCTCGTCGTCGATCAGCTTGAAGGTCACGCTGGCCTGCTGCACATGGCCGAGCTGACGCACCTTGGCGTGATTGAAGCGAATGAAATCCGATTCCTCGGCGTTGTAGGCGAGGGTAAATTGCTCCTGCTGCGTGAGCGCGCCCTTGAGGGATTCGACCAGCGCCTGGAATTGCTGTTGATGCGCCATCAGGCATCGCCTCCGAATACGTCGACCTGACTGAATACGCAGGCCGGAGATGCGTGACCGACGCGGATCACTTGATTGGGTTCGCCCTTGCCGCAGTTTGGCGTGCCCAGCACTTTGAAGGTGCTGGCATCGCCCACCGCGCTGAGGTTCTTCCAGAATTGCGCGGAAATCGCCCGGTAATTGGGGTTCTTGACCACGCCTTTGAGTTCGCCGTTTTCGATCAGCTGGCCCCATTCGCAGCCGAACTGGAATTTATTGCGCGCATCGTCGATGGACCACGAGCGATTGGTGGACATCAGAATGCCGTGCTCGATATTACCGATCAGCTGTGCCAGCGGTTGATCGCCGGGCTCGATGTTCAGATTGGCCATGCGGTCGATGGGCGGGCGATTCCAGCCGCAGGCGCGACTGTTGGCGACGCCGTCCATGCCCGCACGATGCTGCGACAACGCACCGCCCAACGGACGCTCCAGCTTGCCTTCACGAATCAAAAACTGCTTGCTCGCGGCAGTGCCATCGTCGTCGTGGCTGTAGCTGGCCAGTTGCTCGGGGATTTCCGGGTCGAAGGTCACGTTGAGCAGCTTCGAACCATATTGCAGGCTGCCGAAGTCGCTGGCCTTGACGAAACTGGTGCCCGCGTAATTGCGCTCGTCGCCGAGAATGCGGTCCAGTTCCAGCGGATGGCCGATGGATTCGTGGATTTGCAGGATCATTTGGTCCGGCATCAACAGCAGGTCGCGCGGGCCTTGCGGCGTGTTGGGCGCCATGATCAGTTGCAGCGCTTGATCGGCGACGTTACCCGCTGCGCCGATCAGCCCGCAGCTGGCGATGACTTCTGCGCCGCCTTGCTGGCCAAAGTTGTCCCGACCCAGGCTGCGGGTCTGGCTGTCGCTGCCGTCGTAGGCGGTCACGGTCATGCCCGGATAAACGAAACGCTGCGCCCGGCGAATCTGCGCGCCAGCGTTGTTGAGGTAGATCTGCTCAACGTTTTCCAGGCCCAGGCTGACTTGCCAGTTCACCAGGCGATCATCCTGCGGCACGGCCGTGGACTCGCTCATCAACAGGTGCAGACAATCGCTTAATGGCGGGAAGGCATCGTTCAGGTGCGGCGATACGTAGTCGGCGCGGGCGGTGGCGACGGTCTGGTCCGTCAAGTCCAGCAGTGCGTGGGGCGCCAGACGGCGGGCAAGGGCTTCGGCGTGTTCCAGCGCAGCCTGCAGGCCGCGTTGCGAGATGTCCTGGGTTGCGGCGTAGGCTTCCACGCCATTGAGGCGCACGGTCAGCATCGCGCCTTCGTCACTGCTCAGATAGGGCGGTTCGGCAACGTTCTTGCGCACGCACAAATGCTGGCTGGTCTGGCGCACGTAACGCAGGGAATAGAATTGGGCGCGGCTCTGCAGGGCAGCAAACCGCTGCGAAAGCTGAGCGGAAAGATCGAACATGCAGGATGGCCTCTATCTGAATATTGCGGGGATTTCTCGCGGCTAAAGCCGCTCCTACGAGGCAGGCGTAATCCGTAGGAGCGGCTTTAGCCGCGAGCGGAGCAACACGATGTTTCTGACTTGAACCGGGCAACCCTTGCTGCACAGGATCGCGTCGAACCGATTCGGCCCAGCGGCTCGGCGTTGAGGTTGATCGTTTGCGTGGCGCTAGATTAGGCCGGTGGCGATGTCGGGATCAAGCGCGGCGGGTGTAGATGGGATTTGCGGTGTTCGAAATGAATCCCTCCCGGCTGAAGCCGGTCCTACGGGAACACGCATCGTAGGACCGGCTTTAGCCGGGAGGGGCTTGACGCGGTTACTGGGCCGTACGGCTCACTTCCCGGGCCGGCTTGCCACGCGCAGGCTTGTCGCCCGCGACGAAGTAAGCGGCAGTGCTGCGTGGCAGCGGGGCGCGGCCGCGGATCTTGTCGGCGATTTTCTCGGCGATCATGATCGTTGGCGCATTGAGGTTGCCGGTGGTGATCAGCGGCATGATCGACGCATCGACAACCCGCAGGCCTTGCAGGCCATGCACACGACCTTCGCCATCCACCACGGCCATCTCGTCGGTGCCCATCTTGCACGAGCACGATGGATGGAACGCAGTTTCGGCATGATCACGCACGAACTTGTCCAGATCCTCATCGGACTGCACTTCAATGCCGGGGCTGATTTCGCGGCCACGGTATGGATCCAGCGCCGGTTGCTGCATGATTTCCCGGGTCAGGCGGATGCCGTCGCGGAATTCCTGCCAGTCCTGCTCGGAAGCCATGTAGTTGAAAAGAATGCTCGGATATTCGCGAGGATTCTTCGACTTGATCTGCACGCGGCCACGGCTGGGCGAACGCATCGAACCCACGTGGGCCTGGAAGCCATGCTCTTTGACGCCATTGCTGCCGTTGTAGTTAATCGCGACCGGCAGGAAGTGGTATTGAATGTTTGGCCATTCGAAGGCTTCGCTGGAACGGATAAAACCGCCCGCTTCGAACTGATTGCTGGCACCGATGCCTGTGCCGAGGAACATCCATTCGGCGCCGATGGCTGGCTGATTCCACCACAGCAGCGATGGATACAGGGAAACCGGCTGGGTGCAGGCATATTGCAGGTACATTTCCAGGTGGTCTTGCAGGTTCTGACCAACGCCAGGCAGATCGTGAACCACTGGCACATCGAGCTTGTTCAGCACGTCAGCCGGGCCGACGCCGGAACGCTGCAGGATCTGCGGCGAAGCGATGGCACCGCCGCACAGCAGGACTTCCTTGCGCGCACGGGCTTCGACGTGGGCGTCGTTGTCGCCCACCAGATAAGCCACGCCAACCGCGCGCTTGTCTTCAAACAGAATGCGGTCGGTCAGGGCGTGAGTCACGATGGTCAGCGTCGAGCGCTTTTTCGCTTCGTCCAGATAACCGCGAGCGGTGCTGGCGCGACGACCATTGGGCGTCACGGTGCGATCCATCGGGCCGAAACCTTCCTGCTGATAACCGTTGAGGTCTTCAGTGCGTGGATAACCGGCTTGCACGCCCGCTTCGACCATGGCGTGGAACAGTGGATTGTTGCCGGCTTTGGGCGTGGTCACGCTGACCGGGCCATCGCCGCCGTGATAATCGTTGGCGCCGGTGTCGCGGCTTTCCGCCTTGCGGAAATACGGCAGACAGTCCAGATAGCTCCAGTCTTCCAGCCCCGGATTTTTCGCCCAGCCGTCGTAGTCCATCGCATTGCCACGGATGTAGCACATGCCGTTGATCAACGACGAACCACCCAAACCCTTGCCACGGCCACATTCCATGCGGCGGCCGTTCATGTGCGGTTCTGGATCGGTTTCGTAGGCCCAGTTGTAGCGGCGGCCTTGCAGCGGGAATGCCAGTGCCGCGGGCATTTGTGTGCGGAAGTCCAGACGATAGTCCGGGCCGCCTGCTTCCAGCAGCAGAACGGTGACGCCTGGGTCTTCGGTGAGACGGGCTGCCAGAGTATTACCGGCCGAACCTGCGCCGATGATGATGTAATCGAATTCCTGGGACATTACTGCACCCTCTTTGAAAATAATTGGAGCGGGGGAATGATTGGCTCACTCGACCCCTTGCACCCCATGCAAGTGCGCTAGCCTGGAGGCCTCCTCGCGGATAAATCCGCTCCTACGACGATGCGCCAGGTCCGTAGGAGCGGCTTCAGCCGCGAGGGCGTCAGTCGGGATGATCAAAACACCGACGCGTAATCCCCAAGCTCAACCTGCACCGATTTGATCCGCGTGTACTGCGCCAGGGAGCTGATGCCGTTTTCACGACCCACGCCCGATTGCTTGTAGCCGCCGACCGGCATTTCCGCCGCTGATTCGCCCCAGGCGTTGATCCAGCAGATGCCGGCTTCGAGCTGGTGAATCACGCGGTGGGCGCGGCTCAGGTCTTTGGTGACGATACCGGCGGCCAGGCCGAATTCGGTATCGTTGGCGCGGCGGATCACTTCTTCCTCGCTGTCATAGCCGAGAATACTCATCACCGGGCCGAAGATTTCTTCACGGACGATTTTCATCTCGTCGGTGCAATCGGTGAATACCGTGGGTGCCACGAAGGCGCCTTTGGCAAATTCACCTTCGGTCAGTCGCTCGCCGCCACACAGCAGGCGTGCGCCTTGCTCTTTGCCGGAGGCGATGTAACCCAGCACGCTTTCCATGTGGGCGAAGCTGACCAGCGGGCCGAAGTTGGTGTTGTCGTCTTCCGGATTGCCGACACGAACACGTTTCACACGCTCGACGATTTTAGCTTCGAACGCGGCTTTCAATGCGTTGGGCACGAAGACGCGGGTGCCGTTGGTGCAGACCTGGCCCGAGCTGTAGAAGTTGGCCATCATCGCGATGTCGGCGGCACGATCCAGATCGGCGTCGTCGAAGATGATCAGCGGCGACTTGCCGCCCAGTTCCATGGTCACTTCCTTGAGGGAAGAGCCCGAAGCGCTGGCCATGACTTTCTTGCCGGTGTTGACGCCACCGGTGAAGGAGATTTTCTCGATGCGCGGGTGTTCGGTGAGCCAGCTGCCGACCTCGCTACCGGCGCCGGTCAGCACGTTGAACACGCCATCCGGCACGCCTGCAGCGGTGTAGATTTCTGCCAGCTTCAAGGTGGTCAGCGAAGTGACTTCGCTGGGCTTGAAGATCATCGCGTTGCCCGCTGCCAGCGCCGGTGCGGATTTCCACAGGGCGATCTGGATCGGATAGTTCCACGCGCCGATACCGGCAACCACGCCCAGCGGCTCGCGGCGGGTGTAGACGAAGGAAGACGTGCGCAGCGGGATTTGCTCGCCTTCGATGGCAGGCACCAGGCCCGCGTAATATTCCAGCACGTCGGCGCCGGTCACGATGTCGACGTATTTGGTTTCGGAGATGGCCTTGCCGGTGTCGAGGGTTTCCAGCGCGGCGAGTTCATCGTTGCGTTCACGCAAGATGTCCACGGCGCGACGCAGGATGCGCGAACGCTCCATGGCGGTCATGGCGGCCCAGATTTTCTGGCCTTTCTCGGCGCTGACCACGGCGCGTTCGACGTCGTCTTTGGTGGCGCGCTGGACCTGTGCCAGGACTTCGCCGTTCGCCGGGTTGATGGCGTCGAAAGTCGCGTTGCTGCTGGCGTC
Organism: Pseudomonas sp. CFII64; assembly: GCF_000416235.1. Lineage (GTDB taxonomy): Bacteria > Pseudomonadota > Gammaproteobacteria > Pseudomonadales > Pseudomonadaceae > Aquipseudomonas. The sequence continues at coordinate 382,557 of NZ_ATLO01000049.1, forward strand.
CACGTAGCCGCCGTCGATGTAGAGTTTTTGCTGTTCGAAACGGGCCATAAAGTCCTCGCAAATTCTTGAGTGGTGGCGATGACTGATGTCAGGTGGGTGAGTGGCCGCTACAGGGCTTCAGCTCACCGATTTCGCCAGTTGAAAATCCATATATTCGTACGCGATCTGTTGCGCTTGTTCGGTGTCGAAGGCATCGCCCGACAGCGCGCCGCGCAACCATAAACCGTCGATCAGGGCCGCCAGGCCACGGGCTGCGCTACGCGCTTGCTCCAGCGGCAAGACGCGGCGGAACTGACAGCACAGGTTCGAATACAGGCGGTGATCGTTGATCCGCTGCAACCTGTGCAAGGACGGTTGGTGCATGCTGGTGGCCCAAAAGGCCAGCCAGGTTTTCATTGCCGGGCCGTTGACCTGGCTGGCGTCGAAGTTGCCTTCGATGATCACTTGCAGATGCGCCCGCGGGCTGTCATCGGTCAGCGCCTGTCGGCGGTCGCTGACATTGGCGATCAAGGCGTTCATCAGATGGCGCATGGTGGCCGCGATCAGGCCGTTCTTGTCCTGAAAATAATGGCTGATGATGCCGTTGGAGACACCCGCCAGACGGGCGATCAACGCGATGCTGGCGTCGCCCATTCCGACCTGATCGACCGCAGTGAGCGTGGCCTGGATCAGTTGTTGACGTCGAATGGGTTGCATACCGACCTTGGGCATATCGTTGAATCTCCTGGTTCGCCGGACTGATCGCAGTGCCTGAAATGGCTGGGCCAGTCTAAAGATTTTTTATTGAACGTTCAATCAATAAAAAAGCAGGGGCGCGCGGAAAGGGGTGAAACTCAGTGCGTCGCTCCCGGCTAAAGCCGGTCCTACGGGCCTTGTGCGATCCGTAGGAGCGGCTTCAGCCGCGAGGTATTCAGTCGCGTTTATCGTCTAGAACGCCCTTCCGGCTAAATCCGGTCCTACGGGCCTCGTGCAATCCGTAGGAGCGGCTTTAGCCGCGAGGGCGGTGCTGCGTTTAACCGAGGTTTTTACCCAAAAGCGCGTGATACAGCTCGCTGTCACCCAGAATACCGACCACTTGATTGCCGTCTTGCAGCACCAGCTTGTTGCCGGTCTGGTAGCGGATCTGCAACGCGTCGCGCATGCCGATGTTGGAGTCTACCAGGGTCGGGCGGCGGTTGAGGGTGTCCATTGGCTGGCCTGGTGCCCAGTTTTGCAGGTCAAGCTGACCCGCACCCTGGCGTGCACCTTTGATGGTGTTGCCTTCGGCCAGATCGAGCCATGAATCGACGCCCGGATCGAGGCAGACCGAGCCGTTGATCTTGGTGCAATTGTCCAGCGTGCGCATCAGGCTGCGGCCGCACAGAACATTGAGCGGATTGGTGTGGGCGACGAAAGTGCGTACATAGTCATCGGCCGGGTTGAGGACGATTTCTTCCGGCACGCTGTATTGCACGATGCGGCCGTCTTTCATGATCGCGATCCGGCTGCCCAGTTTCAGGGCTTCATCAAGGTCGTGACTCACGAACACGATGGTTTTGCTCAACTTGTTCTGCAGTTCCAGCAGTTCGTCCTGCAAGCCTTGGCGGATCAGTGGATCGAGGGCGGAGAAGGGTTCATCCATCAGCAGGATATCGGCGTCCATGGCCAGCGCCCGGGCCAGGCCGACACGTTGCTGCATGCCGCCGGACAGTTCGTCGGGTTTCTTGTTACGCCATTGGGTCAGGCCCACCAGTTCGAGTTTTTCATCGACCAGCTTGCGCCGTTCCTTTTCCGGGCGACCCTGCATTTCCAGGCCGAAGCTGATGTTCTCGCGCACCGTCAGCCACGGCATCAAGGCGAACTTCTGGAAGACCATGGCGATACGCTTGGTGCGCATCATTTTCAGTTCGGCGGGCGTGCAGGACGCAATGTTGATCTGCGAACCTTCATGCTCGACGTACAGCGCGCCACGGCTCACGGTGTTGAGGCCGTTGATACAGCGCAACAGGCTGGATTTGCCGGAACCGGACAAGCCCATAAGCACGCAGATTTCGCCCTTTTGAACCTCCAGGCTGGCTTTTTCCACCCCGACGATCTGGCCGGTTTTTTTCAGAATCTGGTCACGCGTCAGGCCTTCATCCAGCAACTTGAGGGCCTCACGCGGATCCTTGGAGAAGATAACGTCTACCTTGTCGAATTTGATGATGCTCATGCGTCAGCCCTCACCTTGGCGTCGGGTTGTTTGCAGATACGGTCGAGCATGATTGCCAGCAGTACGATCGCCAGGCCTGCTTCGAAGCCCAGGGCGATGTCAGCGGTGTTCAATGCGTTGACCACAGGTTTGCCCAGGCCGTCGGCACCTACCAGTGCGGCGATTACCACCATCGATAGCGAAAGCATGATGCATTGGGTAATGCCGGCAGCGATGCTCGGCATGGCGTAAGGCAGTTCGATGCGCGTCAGCAACTGGCGTCGCGATGAGCCAAAGGCTTTGCCGGCATCGAGCAATTCGTGGGGTACATCGCGGATACCCAGATACGTCAGGCGGATCGGCGCGGCAATGGCGAAGACCACCGTTGAAATCAGACCAGGCACAACGCCCAGGCCGAACAGCGTCAGGGTAGGGATCAGGTAAACGAAGGTCGGAACCGTCTGCATCAAGTCCAGAATCGGCCGCATGATGGTGTAGAACATCGGTTTGTGGGCGGCAATGATGCCCAGCGGCACGCCGATCAATACGCAGACGAAGGTGGCGAACAGCACCTGCGCCAGGGTTTCCATGGTCTGAACCCAGTAACCCAGGTTGAGGATCAGCAGAAACGAGATGATGACGAAAACCGTCAGGCCCCATTTGCGCTGGATGAAGTGCGCGAGCAAGGCAATCAAGCCGATCAACACAAGAGGATTGAACCAGGTCAACGAAGACGTCAGGCCGTGGATCATGGTCTCCAGCGTAGACGCGATCGCATCGAAAGTGCTGGCACCGTGTTGGGTCAGCCATTCGACGAAGGCCGCGATGTACTCGCCAAGAGGAATTTTATGATCTGTGAACATGGTTTCGGTTATCCGCTTGCGGGAGGAAATGGGGACAACAGGCGGGCAAGCCCGCCTGCCTGTCGGATTACTTCGTCAGCTTGGCTTTTGCAGCCTCCAGGCCTGGTTTTCCGTCAACAGTGGTGACGCCGGCAAGCCAGGTGTCGAGCACTTGCGGGTTGGCTTTGAGCCATGCCTTGGCGGCTACGTCAGGCTTCATCTTGTCATCCAGAACCTTGCCCATCAGCGAGCTTTCCATGTTCAGGGTGAACGACAGGTTTTTCAGCAACTGGCCCACGTTGCTGCATTCCTGCGCATAGCCTTTGCGGGTGTTGGTGTAGATCGTGGCCTGGCCGAAGTTCGGACCGAAAAAGTCGTCACCGCCAGTCAGGTACTGCATTTTGAAACGGGTGTTCATCGGATGCGGTTCCCAGCCCAGGAACACCACATCGGTGCCGCGACGTGAAGCGCGATCAACTTGCGACAACATGCCAGCTTCGCTGGACTCCACGACTTTGAAACCTGCGGCCTTGAGGCCGAAGGCGTCCTTGTCGATCATGCTCTGGATCAGGCGGTTGCCGTCGTTGCCTGGCTCGATGCCGTAAATCTTGCCGTCGAGCTCTTTCTTGAATTTGGCGATATCGGCGAAGTCATGCAGGCCTTTGTCGTACAGCGCTTGCGGGACAGCCAGGGTGTATTTGGCGTTTTCCAGATTGGCGCGCACGGTTTCGACAGTGCCGGCTTCACGATAAGCCTTGATGTCGTTTTCCATGGTCGGCATCCAGTTGCCGAGGAAAACGTCCATGTTCTTGCCGTCGGCCAGGGACTTGTAGGTCACCGGCACGGAAATCATCGTGGTTTTGGTCTTGTAGCCCAGGGACTCAAGCACAGCACTGGTCACAGCGGTGGTGACCGTGATGTCTGTCCAGCCGACATCGGAAAAGTTGACGGTATTGCACTGCGCCGGCTCGGCCGCCTGCGCCAGCATTGGCAATCCCAGCGCGACAGCCAGTAGCAGTGATTTTGAACCTTTCATGGGTGGACTCCTTTGGTTTTTCTTCCCGCTATCAGCTTGTGCAAGCCTGACGCGATTTATGTTTTTTCGGCTGAACGAAAAGGCGTAAAGCAAAAGCTCTTTCACTGCGGCTGGCGATCGAGTCGACACCGATCATGTAACAGCCCAAATCAAACGCCTACAGGGGGCGTCGTAACCAGTACATACAGGGTCGCATCCAGTGTCGGTGACGTCGCTTATGGATTTTTTCTCCGCTGTAAGCGCCCTTTTCCTACGGGAATAGGGCTAAAACCGGCATAAAGCAGGGCACAAAGGCGCTGTACGACATTCGCGACGTTGGTGAGCATGGATGGGTCGGTGTGAGACGCCGTCGTACCGGAAAAAAGCCTGATGATGCGATTTGATCGGCGGATCGCAATCAGCGTAGCAGCTGCAGCACGCAGTTTTTGGATGGCCGTTTGGGTATTCCGTTCAATGTGCAAGGCGTCTGGCATCAAACGTGTGGCAGCGAGCGGCGCATCTCCCCCGATCTGCAAACCTCGGATAACGTCTTCGCGAGCAAGCTCGCTCCCACGGTGAAGAGTGCTGACGCTGGTCACTGCTCGCTTATCGAACACCCCGCTCGATTGGCGCCACCTTTTGGCGCGCAGGCCCGGGAACATGGCGCTAAGCCATGTTCCCGTGCTTTGAGTGACACTCATATCCGGCCGCTCGTTTCTGTCTTCTCACAAGTGCTACCGAATTGCTCACCCGGTCAACGGTAGCAAGGCTTGTAAATCCCCCGCGTCGCGAATCGACAACTCAGGTCGCTGCTGAATAGACGCATCACGACGTCGTTTTCAGGGGTTATTGAATAGCCATCCAACTTTAGGCATGGCATTTGCGTTGTCATTACAAAGCCCTGCTGAACATGGGGCAATAACAAGAGCCTGTGCCTGGGCCAACAACTGCTTTGTGTGAGGAGATACCGTGATGAATTCGTCCAACTCCGGGGCCCAACCCCAGAATCGTGCACCACAATCCATCGGCTTCCTGCTGCTGGACAACTTCACGCTGATCTCCCTCGCATCAGCGGTTGAGCCGCTGCGCATGGCCAACCAGCTGTCTGGCCGCGAGCTGTATCGCTGGACCACGTTGACGGCCGATGGCGGCCAGGTCTGGGCCAGCGATGGTCTGCAGATCACCCCGGACGCTGCGATGGCCAAGGCACCAGCGCTGGACACCATCATCGTCTGCGGCGGCGTCGGCATTCAGCGCACCGTGAGCCGTGAGCATGTGAGCTGGCTGCAAAGCCAGGCGCGGCAGTCCAAGCGTCTGGGCGCGGTCTGCACCGGTAGCTGGGCATTGGCCTGTGCTGGCCTGCTCGATGGTTTCGATTGCAGCGTGCATTGGGAATGTCTGGCCTCGATGCAGGAAGCCTTCCCGCGCGTGGCGATGAGTACCCGCTTGTTCACCCTGGACCGCAACCGCTTCACCAGCTCCGGCGGCACCGCGCCACTGGACATGATGCTGCACCTGATCAGCCGCGATCATGGCCGTGAACTGTCGGCGGCAATCTCGGAGATGTTCGTCTACGAGCGCATTCGTAACGAGCAGGATCACCAGCGCGTGCCGCTCAAGCACATGCTCGGTACCAATCAGCCGAAACTGCAGGAAATCGTCGCGCTGATGGAAGCCAACCTCGAAGAGCCTATCGATCTGGACGAGCTGGCGGTTTACGTCGCGGTCTCCCGGCGTCAACTGGAGCGGCTGTTCCAGAAATACCTGCATTGCTCGCCATCGCGCTATTACTTGAAGCTGCGCCTGATCCGCGCCCGGCAACTGCTCAAGCAAACGCCGATGTCGATCATCGAAGTGGCGTCGGTCTGCGGCTTCGTGTCCACGCCGCACTTCTCCAAGTGCTACCGCGAATACTTCGGCATCCCGCCACGCGACGAACGCGTCGGCTCCAACACCACCCAGCAAGTGGCCATGATGCCAATCCCGCAAGCCCTCGTCCTGGCCCCGCTGTCAGGCCCGCTGTCAGCGTTGAGTCAGGCGAGGAATGAATCGACGTTTGCGAGTGTGAGGTTGTAACAAGCCTGATCGGTCAGGGATTGGGCAACACAGAATCAGGTAGGAGGGGACTTGTCCCCGAAGAGGCAGGCGCAAGCGCGGAAGATATTCCTGCTCAGCCCCGACGCCTTCCCGGACAAGTCCGGTCCTACCGGGCAATACAAAATCCGGTAGGAGGGGACTTGTCCCCGAAGAGGCCGGTGCAGGCGCTGAAGATATTCCTGCTCAGCCCCGACGCCTTCCCGGACAAGTCCGGACCCTAAGAAGTCATTTACCCGTGATTCTTCTTATAAGCTGCCAGCGCTGGCAGCAACTGTTGATCAATCGCCTGGCGCACTGCCGGCAAGATCGTTGCGCTGCCGGTGAGCATTTGTTCTACCAGACGACGCAGGGCGGTGGCGCGTTCGACGGTCAGGCCGCAGACGGCTTGGGAACAGGCCTGTTCGGCAGTCGCGCCGGAAGGCATTTCGAAACCGATCGCTCTGAGCTGGCTGATCAAGTCTTCCTGGTCAATCAAGTCTGCGTGCATCATCCCGTGCGCTCCTTTTTTGTGAGGTAGGGTCTGATTCTGGTGGTGCTCGCGGTTGTCGGCAAGGGGCGGGGCCAGCGATGTCTGGGGCGCCTACGAGCATGTCGTTTTCGGGCAACTCCGCTGGCGGGCGACAGGGCAAACTGGCCTGGCTGAATGCGCGGTCAATGGTTTGGTCACCCTCTTGGCTGCGCAGTATCTTCAGCCCCGGTTTTTGCGACGGCTTTACCGGGTATTTTTTTGCCCGAAAAATGACCGGCTGGCTCCTGCGGCGTGGCGGCGATCTGCTAATCCTCCCTCGATTTGCTAAACTCCGCTGCCTTCCAGGAGTTGCCATGAATTACCGTCACGCCTTCCACGCCGGCAACCACGCCGATGTATTCAAACACCTTGTCCTGACTCGTTTGTTCGCCCTGATGGCGCGCAAGGAGCAGCCGTTCGCCTATATCGACAGCCACGCCGGGCTGGGTTTGTATGACCTCAAAGGTGATCAGGCCAGTCGCACCGGCGAATACCTCGAAGGCATCGCCCGCCTGTGGGATGCACCGGATCTGCCTGCAATGGCTGCGGATTACATGCAGCTGCTGCACGACATGAACCCCAATGGCGAGCTGCGTTATTACCCCGGTTCCCCGGAAATCGCCCGTCGTTCGACCCGCGAGCGCGACCGTATTCTGCTCAACGAGAAACATCCCGAAGACGGGCGCCTGCTCAAGGAAAACATGCGCGGCGACCGTCGCGTGGCGGTGCATCTGGGTGAAGGCTGGCATGTGCCCCGCGCCTTGCTGCCGGTTGCGGAAAAACGCGCCGTGCTGCTGATCGATCCGCCGTTCGAGCAACTTGATGAGATGAAACGCTGTGCCGTGGCCTTGAAAGAGACCATCAGCCGCATGCGCCAGACCGTTGCGACGATCTGGTATCCGATCAAGGACCAGCGTTTGCTCAAGCGCTTCTATCAGGATCTGGCCGAAACCGGCGCGCCGAAGCTTTTGCGCGTTGAGTTGTACGTACACCCGCTGGACACGCCCGCGAGCCTCAACGGCTCAGGCCTGGTCATCGCCAACCCGCCTTGGGGCCTGGAAGAAGAACTGCGCGAATTGATGCCGTATCTGGCCAAAAAACTCGGGCAGACCCAGGGCGACTGGAAGATGGATTGGTTGATTGCGGAGTGACGGCACCCTGCATGCGGTGAACGTGGCTCGCGGCTAAAGCCGCTCCTACGCAGAGGTGGCATCTGGCGAAATCCGTAGGACCGGCTTTAGCCGGGAGGGCGTCATTTGCCTCCGTGCAAAACCTGGCGGCGAACGCTGCTCGCGGCTGAAGCCGCTCCTACGCAGAGGTGGTATCCGGCGAAATCCGTAGGACCGGCTTTAGCCGGGAGGGCGTCTTTCGCGCCAGCACATAACCTGGCGGTGAACGCTGCTCGCGGCTGAAGCCGCTCCTGCGGTGGTGGTGCCCTTACGAATTGTTCGCCAGACTCGGCGGCAAACACACCCCAGTGCCACCAATGCCGCAATAGCCCTCCGGGTTTTTCGCCAGGTATTGCTGGTGGTATGCCTCGGCGTAGAAGAAGGTCGGGGCTTCGTCGATTTTGGTGGTGATCGAACCCAGGCCGGCGTTGGTCAGTTCGGTCTGAAATTCGGCGGCGCTGGCTTTGGCGGCGGCGAGTTGGTCCGGTTTGGTGCAGTAGATAACCGAGCGGTATTGGGTGCCGATGTCGTTGCCTTGCCGCATGCCCTGAGTCGGGTTGTGCGCTTCCCAGAACACTTTGAGCAATTGCTCGTAGCTGATTTTTTCCGGTTCGTAGACCACCAGCACCACTTCGCTGTGCCCGGTCAGGCCGGAGCAGACTTCTTCGTAAGTCGGGTTCGGCGTAATGCCGCCCGCGTAACCAACCGCAGTGCTGAACACGCCTTCTTGATTCCACAGCAGCCGTTCAGCGCCCCAGAAGCAGCCGAGACCGAAAATCGCGAATTCCACGCTGCCCGGAAACGGCCCCAGCAATGGATTGCCGTTGACGAAGTGGAACTCAGGAACCGAAATCGGGGTTTCACGGCCAGGCAGTGCCTGATCGGCGGTTGGGAGTACGTTTTTGTTCACAAGAATTTCCGAGCGCAGAGCCATGAACCTGTTCCTCTTGGTAGGCACGGACGCGTGGTCCGTAAAGGTGGGTCAGGACGAATGAATGGTTGAACGTCTGAGGCTGTAGGAGCCAACTTGTTGGCGAGACATTGTCAGAGCTGCCGCTTCGCCAACAAGTTGGCTCCTACAGCAGCGGTGACGTGTCAGTTGAGGTTTGCTAGTGTGCCCGAAACATCCAGGAACAGGGAAGGGCTTGTCAGGCCAGCGGCCCGCGCGGGTAGCGGCGCAGTTTGGCGATCAGATCTTCGCCGGGAATCGGGCGGTCGAACAGGTAGCCTTGGCCCACGTCGCAGCGATGGCGGCGCAGGAAGGTCAGTTGCGCGGCGGTTTCGATGCCTTCGGCGACAACTTTCAGTTTGAGGTTGTGAGCCATGGCAATCACCGCCGAGGTGATTTCCATGTCGTCCTGATCATCCGGAATATCACGAATGAAGCTGCGGTCGATCTTGATCACATCGATGGGGAATTTCTTCAGGTAACTGAACGAAGAGTAGCCGGTGCCGAAGTCATCCATGGCCAGCGACAGACCCATTTTTTTCAGGGAGTCGAGCTGTTGGCGGGTGTCTTCGGTGGCCTCCAGCAGCAGGCCTTCGGTCAATTCCAGCTCCAGCAACGAAGCGTCGAGCTGTTCTTCCTTGAGGATCGCGGCAATCGAGCTGACCAGTTCCGGGTCGGCGAACTGCTTGGGCGAGACGTTGATCGCCACTTGCAGGTTGCCGAAACCGGCAGCGGTCAGGGCTTTGCTCATGCGGCACGACTGGCGGGCAACCCATTTGCCGATCGGGATGATCAGGCCGGTTTCTTCGGCAACGCTGATGAACTGGTCCGGGCGGATCATGCCTTTTTCCGGATGGTTCCAGCGCAGCAATGCTTCCATACCCAGCAGGCGACCGCTGCTCAGGCACAGCTTGGGTTGGTAAAACACTTCCAGCTCGTTCTGGGTCAGAGCGCGGCGCAGGTTGTTTTCGACGAACAGTTTGTAGCTGGCCTCGGCGTTCAACGCTTCGGTGAAGACCTGAACCTGATGTTTGCCATTGGCCTTGGCCTTGTGCAGCGCCAGCCCGGCGTTTTTCATCAGGGTTTGCGGGTCGCGGCCGTGCAGCGGCGCGCAGGCCAGGCCAACCGATCCCGTCACACTGATCAGCTGATTGTCGACGAACATGGGTTTATCCAGCGTCGCCAGGACTTGAGTGGCGACCAGTTGGCCAGCTTCCATGCTCGCATCATCAAGCAGTACGGCAAATTCGTTACTGGCGAAACGGGCCAGGATGTCGCTGGCGTTCAGCGTGTTGCGCAGGCGGCGCGCGAGGCTGATCAGCAACTTGTCGCCGGTCTGGTGGCCGAGGCTGTCGTTGATGCGTTTGAAGTTGTCGATGTCCACCAGCAGCAGGCTCATCGGCGTGTCGCTGTCCCGGGCGAAGCGTTCGTCCAGGTTGCGAATGAACGCCGGGCGGTTGCCCAGGTTGGTCAGGTTGTCGGTATAGGCCAGGCGCTCGATGCGCTGTTGGGCCAGTTTGTTCTGGGTGACGTCTTCGTAGATGCCGATGTAATGCGTCAGCTCGCGGTCGTCGCCGTACACCTTGGAAATCGACAGCTGGCCCCAATACGGTTCCAGGTTTTTGCGTCGGCTCTTGAATTCACCCTGCCAGCTGTTGCTTTTGGCCAGGCCCGAATTGGCGTCCTGGAGCAATCCGTTGAGGTTTTCCAGCGCTGGCAGTTCGGACAGTTTCTGTCCGTGAACCTCGTCAGTGGTGTATTGGGTGATGGCCGTGAAACTCGGGTTGACGTATTCCACCACGCCGTCGCAATTGACCAGCAGGAACGCACTGGCGCTTTGCTCGACCGCACGCTGGAACAGATGCAGCGCGCTGGTGGCGGTGCGCCGGTTATGGTTGTTGATCACCTGGGCGAACTGGTCGGCCAACTCCCCGGCAAAGGCGATTTCGTCGGACTGCCAGGGGCGCGGGGTGCCGATCTGCTCCAGGCACAGCACGCCCACCACTTGCCCGTCGATGCGAATACTGGCGTCGAGAATGGCGCTGATGTCGCGCGGCTTGAGGTTGGCCGCCATTTCCCGAGTGCGAGGGTCGTGCTGGACATCGTTGGCGTCGATGGCCCGGCTGTTATGCAAGGCTTCCAGATAACTCGGATACGGGCTGGCATCGATGACATCCGGCAGGCGGTATTCACCTGTGGCCTTGCGGAATTCGGCGATCGGCTCAAGGCACTTGTCGTTGAGATTCCAGATGCTCGCGCAAGCGATGTCGTAGATTTTGCAGGCGCTTTTGGTAATCAGCTGCGCCGCTTCCAGTAAGGAGTTGGCAGAGCTGTAACGGTGGCGTGCCAGGTGCAGGATCAAACCCTGCTGGGCGCGGACGCGCTCCAGGTGCTCGAGTTGTTCCTGTTGCGCATGCTGATTGAGTTGCAAGGCAATTTGCAGCTGGGAATTCTGGGTTTCCAGGTCGGGTGCCGAAACGGTGTCGATGTCCAGCGAAACGTCGCCCAGCACCATCAGGTAACCACGCAACAAATGGCGATTATGCTGCTTGTAGCCTTCGCCGATCTCGATCAGCCCCAACGGCCCGCGAGAGGTGTGCAGCGTGTAGCGCACCAGATAATGCGGCGTGTCGGACAGCTGTTGTTGAATAGCGTCGTGCAGTTGATAGCGAGCTTCGGGCTCCATCAGGCTGGCGTATGGCGATCCCACCAGGGCGCAGAGATCCATAGCTGCCAGACCGAGCTGTTTTTCGCAGTTCGGGTCCAGGTACAGCAACGCCCAATTGGCTTCGTTGAGCCTTTCGAAACGCAGCATTCCGAGCCGCGATGGCACAGGCAACTGCGTCACTACCTCGGCCACCGATCTACCGGCAGCATCAGGTTGGCTCTTCATGAAGAAACTCGCTTCCGTAATACTGATCGCGCACGGACCCTGGCCCTTTTTAAATTGTCGCGTATGGCAAGGTTGCATCATGCAGCGCGGGCTGACAAGCCGGCTGTATGGCTTAGTGCTATAAATGTTTCGGCTGATTAACACTCTTCTTAAATGCAGCTGGTCAGATTGTTCTAAATCAACGTATTTGTATTGTTTGAGACACAAATCCTTAATCGTTTTTATCGGAATCGTTACAAAGCTGTAGGCAAAAAAAGCCCCGCCAGTTGGCGGGGTTGAGGTACGAGCGTGGCAGCTCGAAAAACAGGTTGTTGCGCAAACGTTGGGATCTGACTCATTCAATTGATTGAAAAGCGTATCCGTAGGACCGGCTTCAGCCGGAAGGCGCCGGTTCATTCCATGCAAACGTGTCGCGTGGAATATTGCCCTCCCGGCTAAAGCCGGTCCTACGGTCGTGCCTTACAACAGAATCGTGCGGATATCGGCCAGCAGATCGCTCAGACGCTTGGTGAAGCGTGCAGCTGCGGCGCCGTTGATCACGCGGTGATCGTAGGACAACGACAGCGGCAGCATCAGTTTTGGCTGGAAGGCTTTGCCATCCCAGACCGGCTGCATGGTTGCCTTGGACACACCCAGGATCGCCACTTCAGGCGCGTTGACGATCGGCGTGAAGCCGGTGCCGCCAATGTGGCCGAGGCTGGAAATCGTGAAGCAGGCGCCTTGCATTTCGTTCGCCGAGAGTTTCTTGCTGCGGGCTTTTTCAGCCAGAACAGCGGCTTCGGCAGCAAGTTCCAGCAGGCTTTTCTTGTCGACGTCCTTGATAACCGGGACCAGCAGACCTTCCGGGGTGTCCACGGCGAAGCCGATGTTCACGTACTTCTTGCGGATGATCGCTTTGCCGCTTGGGGCCAGCGAGGCGTTGAAGTCTGGCAGTTCCTTGAGCAGGAAGGCGCAGGACTTGAGCAGCAGCGGCAGGATGGTCAGCTTGACGCCAGCCTTTTCGGCCACGGCTTTCTGCGCAACACGGAACGCTTCCAGGTCAGTGATATCGGCCTGATCGAATTGCGTGACGTGCGGGATGTTCAACCAGCTGCGATGCAGGCCGGTCGCGCCCAGTTGCATCAGGCGAGTCATCGGCACTTCTTCGATTTCACCGAAACGGCTGAAGTCGACTTCCGGAATCGGCTGGATGCCCATGCCGCCGCTTGCGCCGCCAGCTGGAGCTTCTTTGGCTTTCTGCATCATGGATTTGACGTAAACCTGCACGTCTTCCTTGAGCACGCGGCCATGCGGGCCGGTAGCGCTGACTGCGCCCAACTCGACGCCGAACTCGCGAGCCAGCTGGCGAACCGCTGGACCGGCGTGAACCTTGGCGCCGTCTTTGGCCGGTGCTTGTGCAGCAGGAGCCGCTTCGGCTTTTGGTGCAGGCGCGGCGGCCGGAGCAGCAGCTTCTGTCTTGGCCGGGGCGGCAGGCGCGGCCGCAGCTGGAGCAGGTGCGGCTGCGGGAGCAGCGCCTGCCACTTTCAATTTCAGGATCAGGTCGCCGGTGCCGACTTCGTCGTCCAGCTTGACGCTGATGGCTTCCACAACGCCTGCGGCTGGAGAGGGGATCTCCATGCTGGCCTTGTCGGATTCCAGGGTGATCAGCGATTGATCGGCGGCGATGGTGTCGCCGACCTTGACCATCAGTTCGATGATCTTGGCCTTGCCCGACGAACCGATATCCGGAACATGGATGTCCTGGACGGTTTCAGCAGCAGCGGCTGGCGCGGCAGCAGGTGCCGGAGCAGCAGCGGCTTCGGCGGGTTTTTCAGCAGGCGCGGCAGCGGCAGGAGCAGCTTCAGCCGGTGCAGCGGCAGCTTCGCCTTCGACTTCCAGCTCAAACAGTTCGTCGCCTTCTTTCAGGCGGTCGCCCAGCTTCACTTTCATGGCCTTGATGACGCCGGCCTTGGGAGCAGGGATTTCCATGCTCGCCTTGTCCGATTCCAGCGTCAGGATGCTCTGGTCGGCTTCGATGCGGTCGCCGACCTTGACCATCAACTCAATAACTTCACCTTCACCGTTGCCGATGTCGGGTACGCGAATTAGCTCACTCACAATGTCTCTCCTTCGGAGAACCTGTTCATTCGTGTGCGCTGTTGGCAGTTGCGACAAAACAGCGTCGAATGCTCATTTACCGTTCGTAAATTCCGCATCTTCGGCTGCCTTGTCGCTCCTTTTCAGCGCGCTATACGATCTCGAAGCAGACTCTTAACAATCCAGTGGGTTGCGTTTCTCAGGATCGATGCCGAACTTGGCGATGGCTTCAGCCACCACTTTAGGTTCGATATCGCCACGGTCAGCCAAGGCTTCCAGAGCGGCCAGCACTACGAAATGGCGGTCGACTTCGAAGAAGTTACGCAGTTTCTTGCGGCTGTCGCTGCGGCCGAAACCGTCAGTGCCCAGGACTTTGTATTCCTTGGTCGGAACCCACTGGCGAATCTGGTCGGCGAACAGTTTCATGTAGTCGGTCGACGCGATCACCGGACCTTTACGGCCGTTGAGGCATTCTTCCACATAGCTCAGCGCAGGTTTCTGGCCAGGATGCAGACGATTGCTGCGCTCTACGGCCAGGCCGTCGCGACGCAGTTCGTTGAAGCTGGTAACGCTCCAGACGTCAGCGCCAACATTGAACTCTTCGCGCAGGATCTTCGCTGCTTCGCGAACTTCACGCAGGATGGTGCCCGAGCCCAGCAACTGGACGTGGTGCGCCGCTTCCCGGGTGTCTTCTTCGAGCAGGTACATGCCCTTGACGATACCTTCCTCGACACCGGCCGGCATGGCTGGCTGGACGTAGGATTCGTTCATCACGGTCAGGTAGTAGAAAACATCCTGCTGTTCTTCGAACATCCGGCGCATGCCGTCCTGGATGATCACTGCCAGCTCGTAGCCGTAAGTCGGGTCGAAAGTGCGGCAGTTCGGGATGGTCGACGCCAGGATGTGGCTGTGACCGTCTTCGTGCTGCAGGCCTTCGCCGTTCAACGTGGTCCGGCCGGCGGTGCCGCCCACCAGGAAGCCACGGGTGCGGCTGTCGCCAGCGGCCCATGCCAGGTCGCCGATCCGCTGGAAACCGAACATCGAGTAGAAGATGTAGAACGGAATCATCGGCTGGTTGTGGCTGCTGTACGAAGTACCGGCAGCGATGAAGGAGGACATGGCGCCTGCTTCGTTGATGCCTTCTTCGAGAATCTGGCCTTTCTTGTCTTCGCGATAGAACATCACTTGTTCTTTATCGACTGGCTCGTAGAGCTGGCCGACGGAAGAGTAGATGCCCAGTTGGCGGAACATGCCTTCCATACCGAAGGTACGGGCTTCGTCCGGGATGATCGGCACGATGCGCGGGCCCACTTCCTTGTCCTTGACCAGTTGCGAAAGGATCCGCACGAAGGCCATGGTGGTGGAAATTTCGCGATCGCCGGAACCGTCGAGGATAGCCTTGAGGGTTTCCAGTGGCGGAGTCGGCAGGTTGAAGCTCTTGGCGCGACGCTGCGGCACGAAACCGCCCAGTGCGGCGCGACGCTCGCTCAGGTAGCGGGCTTCGGCGCTGCCTTCTTCAGGTTTGAAGAACGGCAGGCTGTCGAGCTGGTCGTCTTTGACCGGAATGTCGAAACGGTCGCGGAAGCTTTTGAGGCTGTCCACATCGACTTTCTTGGTGTTGTGCGCAGTGTTTTTCGCTTCGCCGGCGCCGGTGCCATAACCTTTGATGGTCTTGGCCAGAACCACGGTCGGTTGACCCTTGTGGTTAACGGCTTCGTGGTACGCCGCGTACATTTTGTACGGGTCGTGGCCACCACGGTTGAGCTTCCAGATTTCGTCGTCGGACAGATCAGCAACCATGGCCTTGAGTTCAGGCGAGTTGAAGAAGTGTTCACGCACGAACGCGCCGTCTTTGGCTTTGTAGTTCTGATACTCGCCGTCGATGACTTCGTCCATGCGACGTTGCAGGATACCGTCGACGTCCTTGGCCAGCAGCGGGTCCCAGAAACGGCCCCAGACCACTTTGGTCACGTTCCACTGAGCGCCACGGAACACGCCTTCGAGTTCCTGGATGATCTTGCCGTTGCCGCGTACCGGACCGTCGAGACGCTGCAGGTTGCAGTTGACGACGAAGATCAGGTTGTCGAGCTTTTCGCGGCCGGCCAGGGAAATCGCGCCCAGGGATTCTGGTTCGTCGGTTTCGCCGTCGCCCAGGAAGCACCAGACTTTCTGTTTGCCTTCCGGGATGTAGCCGCGGTGTTCCAGGTACTTCATGAAGCGCGCCTGGTAAATCGCCTGGATCGGACCCAGACCCATGGAAACGGTCGGGAACTGCCAGAAATCTTTCATCAGCCACGGGTGTGGATAAGACGACAGGCCTTTGCCATCGACTTCCTGACGGAAGTTGTTCATCTGCTCTTCGGTAATCCGGCCTTCCATGAACGCACGGGCGTAAACGCCTGGCGATGCGTGACCCTGGAAGTAGATCAGGTCGCCGCCGTGTTCGTCGGTCGGAGCCTGGAAGAAGTAGTTGAAGCCGATGTCATACAGCGTGGCGCTGGACGCGAAACTGGAGATGTGACCGCCCAGGTCAGGGTCATTCAAGTTGGTTTTCACAACCATGGCCAACGCGTTCCAGCGAACCAGCGAGCGAATGCGGCGTTCCATGAACAGGTCGCCAGGCATGCGTGCTTCGTGGGTAACGGGAATCGTGTTGCGGTAAGGCGTGGTGATGGCGTATGGCAGTTGCGAACCGCTGCGAGTAGCGAGTTCACCCATACGGGTCATCAGGTAGTGAGCACGGTCTTCGCCTTCTTTGTCGAGAACCGATTCCAGGGCGTCCAGCCATTCCTGGGTTTCGACGGGATCGAGGTCTTGCATGGCTTGCTCCAGGGCGGAAAGGCTTCCAGAATCGGTTGCCTGAGTTTGCGACTGGCCTTGTGGGCAGACGACATAAATTCTTGGATGACCGGAGATTGTTCCGGTGGCGTGTAGTTTTACTACAAATCGTCGACCATTTCAGCCTTTCGAGTTGTAAGGGCAGTAGTAAAACTACAGGTAAGCGTCTAAAACGCTCCTGTCAGGTTGTGAGATAAATCGTTACCGTTGGTGGTAATCAAATATTTTCGGACTAAAAACTGATGCTGGCTGCTACAAAAATCACTATTCCAGCAATTTATGACTTTTGTTCGACAGTCCTGCAAGTGACGTGGAACTTGACCTCCCGGCACCCAGCCCCACGCACGCCGATCAAGGATAGACCATGAGCCTACCTTCGCTGGCCGATTTGCCGGCCATCCTGCTGCCTTTAGTCACCCGGGCGCAGCAGTCGTTTCGTACATCTATAGCAGCGCTGCCCGAAGGCAGTGCCGAGTCTTTCGCCGCCTGGCCCGAATCGCGTCGCGAAGCGTTCGATAGGGTTTGCGCAGCCAGCGATTTTGTTGCCGAGCAAATCTGTCGCGACCCGCAGATGCTGCTGGACCTGGCTGACTCCGGCGAACTGGAGCGTAGCTTTGTTCCTGGCGAACTGCGCGGGCAGATTGCCGCAGCGCTGAGCGAAGCCGCTGGCGAAGATGAGCTGGGGCGTAATCTACGTCGCCAACGCACGCGTCAGCAAGTGCGGATTATCTGGCGTGATCTGACCCGCCAGGCCGATCTGGTGGAAACCTGTCGCGACCTTTCCGAGATGGCCGACGCCAGCATTGACCTGGCCTGTCGCTGGTTATACACGCGTCATTGCGAGCAATTCGGCACGCCCACCGGGCGGCGCAGCGGCGAAGTGCAGCAGATGGTCATTCTCGGCATGGGCAAGCTGGGCGCGGTGGAGCTGAACCTGTCTTCGGACATCGATCTGATCTTCGCTTACCCCGAAGGTGGTGAAACGGTCGGCGTGAAACGCCCGCTCGATAATCAGGAGTTTTTCATTCGCCTGGGCCAGCGCTTGATCAAGGCACTGGACCCGATCACCGTCGACGGTTTTGTGTTTCGCGTGGACATGCGCCTGCGGCCTTACGGTTCATCCGGGGCGCTGGTGCTCAGCTTCAATGCGCTGGAACAGTATTACCAGGACCAAGGTCGCGACTGGGAACGCTACGCCATGATCAAGGCGCGAGTAGTGGGTGGCGATCAGGCAGCGGGCCAGCAATTGCTCGACCTGCTGCGGCCGTTCGTCTATCGGCGCTACCTGGATTTTTCCGCCATCGAAGCGCTGCGCACCATGAAGCAGCTGATCCAGCAGGAAGTGCGCCGCAAAGGCATGGCCGAGAACATCAAACTCGGCGCGGGCGGCATCCGCGAAGTGGAGTTCATTGCCCAGGCGTTCCAGCTGATCCACGGCGGGCGCGACTTGAGCCTGCAACAACGGCCGCTGCTCAAGGTATTGAAAACCCTCGAAGGCCAGGGTTATCTGCCGGCGGCGGTGACCGACGAGCTGCGCGAGGGCTATGAATTCCTGCGTTACACCGAGCATGCGATCCAGGCGATTGCCGACCGACAGACGCAGATGCTTCCTGATGGCGAGCAGGATCAGGCGCGTATCGCGTTCATGCTCGGTTTCGCTGACTGGCAGAGCTTTCATGCGCAGTTGATGTACTGGCGCTGGCGGGTTTCGTGGCATTTCCGGCAAGTGATCGCCGACCCGGATTCCGATCCCGACGATGAGCAAGAGGACGAAGGTGAAGTGGTTGTCGGCGGGGAATGGCTGCCGCTGTGGGAAGAATCTCAAGATGAAGACGCCGCTTGTCGTCAGCTATTGGCTGGCGGTTTCGTCGATGCCGGAAAAGCGCTGAAACATCTGGCCGACCTGCGCAACAGCTCGCAGCTGCGCTCCATGCAGCGCCTGGGTCGTGAGCGACTCGATGCGTTCATTCCCCGTTTGCTGGCTCAGGCAGTCGAGCACGACAATCCGGATCTGGTGCTGGAACGTGTGCTGCCATTGGTCGAAGCCGTGGCGCGGCGTTCCGCTTATCTGGTGCTGCTCACGGAAAACCCTGACGCGCTGCGTCGGCTGTTGACACTGTGCGCTGCGAGTCCGTGGATTGCCGAGCAAATCGCCCGTTTTCCGCTGTTGCTCGACGAACTGCTCAACGAAGGCCGGTTGTTCAGCCCGCCGCTGGCGCCGGAGCTGGCGGCCGAATTGCGCGAGCGCCTGACGCGCATTCCCGAGGATGATCTCGAACAGCAAATGGAAGCCCTGCGTCACTTCAAGCTGGCGCATCGCTTGCGGGTCGCCGCCTCGGAAATCAGCGGCAGCTTGCCGTTGATGAAAGTCAGCGATTACCTGACCTGGCTCGCCGAGGCGATTCTTGAACAAGTGCTGGCCCTGGCCTGGCGGCACACGGTTGCCCGTCACGGCACGCCTTCGCGTCCGGATGGCAGCTTGTGCGATCCCGGCTTTGTCATTGTCGGTTACGGCAAGGTCGGCGGAATCGAGCTGGGTCATGGTTCTGACCTGGATCTGGTGTTCATTCACGACGGTGATCCACAAGCCGAAACCGATGGCGCGAAACCCATCGACAGCGCGCAATTCTTTACGCGTCTGGGCCAGCGGATCATTCATTTGCTGACCACCCAGACCAACTCGGGCCAGCTCTACGAAGTCGACATGCGCCTGCGGCCGTCCGGCGCGTCGGGTCTTCTGGTCAGCTCGCTGGGCGCGTTTGCCCGCTATCAGGAAAGCGAAGCCTGGACCTGGGAACATCAGGCGCTGGTGCGCGCGCGGGTGTTGGTCGGCAGCCGCGAAGTCGGGCAAGCCTTCGAAAGTGTCCGCGCCTCGGTGCTGGGCCGCGAACGCGACTTGCCCAAGCTGCGCCAGGAGGTCAGCGAGATGCGCGCTAAGATGCGCGGTACGCTCGGCACGCGGATCAGCGCAGCCGGAACCGGCGCCAATGCCTTTCAGGCCGCTGTGCCGTTCGATCTCAAGCAGGACGCCGGAGGTATCGTCGATATCGAATTTATGGTGCAATACGCGGCCTTGGCGTGGTCTCGGGAACATCCGGCACTGCTGCGTTACACCGATAACATCAGGATTCTGGAAGGGCTTGAAGAGGCCGGGCTGCTGCCCGCCACCGATGCCAACCTGTTGCGGGAGGCGTATAAAGTCTATCGCTCGGCCGCTCACCGCCAGGCGTTGCAGAACGAAGCCGGCGTGGTCCGGGGTGATCAGTTCGAGCCTGAGCGGCGTGAAGTGATGCGGATCTGGGGTGAGTTGGGATTGGGTTAAGCTAGGTCCGTAAGTGCGACTGTAGGATCGACCGTAGGAGCGAGAGCGTCAATTGCCCTCCCGGCTAAAGCCGGTCCTACAGTTGTGAGAGCATTAATGCTCTCCAAGCTAAAGCCGGTCCTACAGCGAGCCTCGCTCCAACTATATAAAGCTAAGACAGGGAGGCGTCAGGTTGTGTGGGAATGTCACGCAGTCTGACCGGCCTCCCTGGTCGTTTTGGAAGAAGCATGAGAATTCTGATCGTTGGGCCTAGCTGGGTCGGTGACATGGTGATGGCGCAAACGCTGTTCCAGTGCCTGAAACAGCGTTATCCCGAATGCGAAATCGACGTGTTGGCGCCCGAGTGGAGCCGGCCGATTCTTGAGCGCATGCCAGAAGTGCGCGCGGCGCTGAGCTTTCCACTGGGTCACGGCGCGCTTGAACTGGGCACGCGGCGCAGCATCGGTCGGTCCCTGAAGGGCCAATACGATCAGGCCATCCTGCTGCCCAACTCGCTCAAGTCGGCTCTGGTGCCGTTTTTTGCCGGCATCCCGAAACGTACCGGCTGGCGCGGCGAATTCCGCTACGTGCTGCTCAACGACGTGCGCACCCTCGATAAAGAACGTTATCCGTTGATGATCGAGCGCTTCATGGCCCTGGCGTACGAGCCGGGTGCCGACTTGCCGCAGCCGTATCCGCGACCGAGCCTGCGTATCGACATCGCCACCCGCGACGCTGCCTTGAGCAAATTCGGCCTGACGCTGGATCGTCCGGTGTTGGCCCTGTGCCCCGGCGCCGAGTTTGGCGAGTCCAAGCGTTGGCCCGCCGAGCATTACGCGCAAGTCGCGGAAGCGAAGATTCGTGAAGGCTGGCAGGTCTGGCTGTTCGGTTCGAAAAAAGACCATCCGGTGGGCGAAAGCATTCTGGAACGCCTGATTCCCGGCCTGCGCGAAGAAGCCGTTAACCTGAGCGGCGATACTTCCCTGGCCGAAGCCATTGATTTGCTGTCTTGCGCCGATGCCGTGGTGTCCAACGATTCCGGCCTGATGCATGTAGCTGCGGCGTTGAACCGTCCGTTGGTCGCAGTCTATGGTTCCACATCGCCAGGCTTCACGCCGCCGCTGGCCGATGAAGTGGAGATCGTGCGTCTGGGCATCGAATGCAGCCCGTGTTTTGACCGCACCTGCCGTTTCGGTCACTACAATTGCCTGCGCCTGCTTGAGCCTGAGTCGGTGATCAATGCGCTCTCAAACATGGGCGGCACGCCGGTGGAGGTTGTCTGATTTGCGGGTCTTGCTGATCAAAACTTCGTCCCTCGGGGATGTGATTCACTGTCTGCCAGCGATTACCGACGCAGCGCGGGCCTTGCCCGGTATTCAGTTCGACTGGGTGGTCGAGGAAGGTTTCGCGGAAATTCCGACCTGGCATCCGGCGGTGGGCGAGGTCATCCCGGTGGCGATTCGCCGCTGGCGCAAAAACCTCTGGCAGACGTTCAAGACCGGCGAATGGCGCCGCTTCAAGCAACGTTTGCGCGACACCCGTTATGACCTGGTGATCGACGCCCAAGGCCTGTTGAAAAGCGCCTGGCTGACCCGTTATGTGAACGCACCCGTGGCCGGGCTGGATAAAAATTCTGCACGCGAGCCGCTGAGCAGCCGCTTTTATGACCGCACCTTTCCAGTGGCGCGCGGCCAGCACGCAGTGGAACGCTTGCGCCAGTTGTTCGCTCAGGCGCTTGGCTATCAAGTGCCTGCGGGGCTGGGCGATTACGGACTGGATCGCCAACGATTGCTGGACGCGGATGCAAATCAGGCACCGTTCGTGCTGTTCCTGCACGGCACGACCTGGGCCACCAAACACTGGCCGGAGCTGTACTGGCGGCAATTGGCCGAGCGTATGGTTGAGCGCGGCCTGCAAGTGCGGCTGCCGTGGGGCAACCCGGCGGAAAAAGCCCGGGCCGAACGTATCGCCCAAGGGCTGGAGCACGCGGTGGTCCTGCCCAAACTGAATCTGGCTGGCGTCGCCAAGGTGTTGGCCAGCGCTCAGGCGTGCGTCGCGGTCGACACCGGCATCGGCCATCTGGCCGCAGCGCTGGATGTGCCGACCTTGTCGCTGTTCGGCCCGACCAACCCCGGCCTGACCGGCGCCTACGGCAAGTCGCAAGTGCATCTGGCCGCTGATTACCCAGGCTGCGCGCCGTGCCTGCAAAAGAAATGCACCTATCAACCGACGGATGAAGACCGCCGTCAGTTGGATCTCAAACGCGAGTGGCCAGTGTGCTTCACTCGCTTGAATCCCGAGCGAGTGGCGAGCCAACTGGGCGCGCTGTTGCTGGCAAAGGAACCTGTCTGATGCAACTGGCTTTCGTACTCTACAAATACTTCCCGTTCGGCGGGCTGCAACGCGACTTCATGCGTATCGCTCTGGAGTGCCAGCAGCGCGGGCATCAGATTCGCGTCTACACCCTGATCTGGGAAGGCGAAGTGCCGCCGGGTTTCGAAGTGCTGGTTGCCCCGGTCAAGGCGTTCTTCAACCATCGACGCAATGAAAAGCTCTCCGCCTGGATGGCGGCGGACCTGGCCAAACGCCCGGTGGATCGCCTGATCGGCTTCAACAAAATGCCGGGCCTGGACGTGTATTACGCCGCCGACGGCTGTTTCGAGGACAAGGCGCAAAACCTGCGGCACTCGCTGTATCGCCAATGGGGCCGTTATCGCCACTTCGCCGAATACGAGCGTGCGGTGTTCGCCAAGGACGCGAAAACCCAGGTGCTGATGATTTCCGAAGTGCAGCAGCCGCTGTTCATCAAGTATTACGACACGCCGTTGTCGCGCTTCCATCTGCTGCCGCCGGGCATTGCTCAGGATCGTCGCGCACCGCCGCAAGCGCCGCAGATTCGCGCTGAGTTCCGCAAGGAATTCGGCCTGGCCGACGACGATTTGCTGCTGGTGCAGATCGGCTCCGGGTTCAAGACCAAGGGCGTGGATCGCAGCCTCAAGGCGCTGGCCGCATTGCCCGCCGAGCTGAAAAAACGCACGCGGCTGTTTGTAATCGGCCAGGACGACCCCAAAGTATTCCAACTGCAGAGCGCCACCCTGGGCTTGGGCGATCACGTGACCTTCATGAAAGGCCGCAGCGATATCCCGCGTTTCCTGATGGGTGCCGACGTACTGATTCATCCGGCTTACAACGAAAACACCGGCACCGTGTTGCTTGAAGCGCTGGTTGCCGGCTTGCCGGTGCTGGTCAGCGCCGTATGCGGTTACGCCCACTACATTGCCGAGGCCGACAGCGGGCTGGTGCTGGACGAGCCGTTCGATCAGGCTCAGCTCAATCAATACCTGAAAACGATGCTTGCCGACGACGCCGCGCGTGCAGCGTGGAGCAAGAACGGTCTGGCTTTCGCCGATTCAGCGGACCTGTACAGCATGCCGCAGCACGCGGCCGATGTGATTCTGGCGGAGCACTACCCATGAAGTTGTTCCTTGCTGAACCTTTCAAGACGCTTTGGGCCGGACGCGATGCGTTCGCCGAAGTCGAGCGTCTGGACGGTCAGGTTTATCGCGAACTCGAAGGTCGGCGCACCCTGCGTACCGAAGTCGAGGGGCGCGGGTATTTCGTCAAGATCCATCGCGGCATCGGTTGGGGCGAAGTCGCCAAGAACCTCATTACCGCCAAATTGCCGGTGCTGGGCGCGGGCAAGGAATGGGAAGCCATCGCCCGCCTCAAGGAAGTCGGCGTGCCCACCATGACCGCCGTGGCTTATGGCGAGCGGGGCAGCAATCCGGCGGCGCAGCATTCGTTCATCGTCACTGAAGAGCTGGCGCCCACCGAAAGCCTGGAAGACGTCAGCATCAATTGGCGCAACGAGCCGCCGGAGCCGCGCCTGAAACGGGCGTTTATCGCCGAAGTGGCGCGCATGGTCGGCATGATGCATCGCGCCGGGGTCAACCATCGCGACTGTTATATCTGCCACTTTCTGCTGCACACCGACACGCCGGTGACCGCTGATGATTTCCGCCTGTCGGTGATCGACCTGCATCGCGCCCAGACGCGCCGGGTGATTACCCCGCGCTGGCGCAACAAGGATCTGGCGGCCCTGTATTTCTCGGCGCTGGACATCGGCCTGACCCGACGCGACAAACTGCGTTTCCTCAAAGGCTATTTCCAGCAGCCGCTGCGCCAGATTCTCGCCGAGGAAGCCCGGCTGCTGCGCTGGCTGGAAATGAAAGCCGACAAGCTGTATCAGCGCAAAGTGCGTTACGGGGATGCGCTCTGATGGCGGGTTGGAATCTGGAACCGGCTTACGCCTTTCTCGCCGAGGACTTCGGCAGTCTGGACGCCGTGTTCGCCCTGCAAGGCGAGCGCCTGACTCGCGACCCCTTGTCCGAAGTGATCCGCGTGCAGCGCGATGGGGTCAATTACTACGTCAAACGTTACGTCGGCGCGGGCAAAGGCTTGCGTCGCTATCTGGGCCGCCCTCGGGTCAAGTCCGAATGGCAAAACCTCAAGCGCTTCGCCAAATGGGGCATTCCCACGGCGGACGTCATTGCCTGGGGCCTGGAGCGCAAGGGCACATCGTATGACCGTGGCGCATTGATCACCCGCGAACTACCCAACACCGAAGACTTGTCAGCATTGGCGCTGCGCAACGATCCGCTGCTGGCTGATCGGCAGTGGGTCGATGGCGTCAGCCGCCAACTGGCGCGCTACACCCGCGCCATGCACGATCAGCACTTCACCCACAACGATTTGAAGTGGCGCAATTTGTTGGTGGATGATCAGGCCAAACTGTTTCTGATCGACTGCCCCAACGGCGCTTTCTGGTGGAGTTTCATGCTGCGCTACCGGATCACCAAGGATCTGGCCTGCCTGGACAAAGTGGCGAAATATCATCTGTCCGCCACTCAGCGCCTGCGCTTCTATCTGCAGTATCGGCAGCGGGCGCGACTCAACGCTTCCGACAAGAAACGTATCCGCCATATCGTCAGCTTTTTTGAGGGACGCGAATGACCGATTTCATTGCACAAACCGAGCGGCCTTTGCTGGAACGCCACGGCCTGGCTGATTTTCAGTCGCTGTGGGAAGTCCAGCTGGATGCCGTCGATGAGCCCAACACCGGACGCGGCGGCTGGAGCAGTGTGTTTCGTCTGGAGCTGGAAGGCTCGGGCTTCTATCTGAAACGGCAGAGCAATTACCTGATGCACACCTGGCATCACCCGTTTGGCGAGCCTTCGTTCTCACGGGAATTCCGCAACATCAGTCGCTACGAAAAGCTCGGTATCCCGGCGCTGCACGCGGTGTTCTACGGTGAGATCAAGATCGGGCCCGAGCGCCGGGCCATTCTGTTGACCCGTGCGCTGGACAGCTGGACCGATCTGGATACCTTGCTGCAGCAATGGCCGGAACTGACCACGTCCCAGCAATCGGCGATCCTGCAAGCCTGCGGCCAACTGGCGCGCACGCTGCACGGCGCGGGGCAGGTGCATGGCTGTTTTTATCCCAAGCATATTTTCCTCAAGGCCAAGGCCGATGCCTACCTGGCACAGCTGATCGATCTGGAGAAAACCCGGACGCTGCTGTTCGGCAAGCGGGATCGGGTCAAGGATCTGGAGCCGTTGTTGCGCCGCGCGCCGATGTGGAGCGAGTCCCATGTTCGCGAGCTGCTGGCGGCGTATCTGCAATCGGGCATCGACAGCCCGGTTGTCGATCAATGGTGCGCACGCCTGGGCAAGCGCGGCAGTCACAAGCGCAGTCTGCAGCGCAATGACCAGAAAGAGACCCGCTGATGCGTTTGTCTGAACTCAAGGCGGCGGGCCGTACGCCTGCAATGCCAATGAATCTGGCTCTGGCCGACGCGGCAGGCCCGGCCGAGCTGCAACTGTTGAGCTTGTTGCGCGTGCTGCCGGGGCAACGTTATGTCGGCGCTGGCGTGTGGCGCGGGCGTCCGGTACTGGCCAAATTACTGGTTGGGCCCAAAGCTGCGCGACACTTTCAACGCGAACTGGCCGGTGTCCGGTTGCTGGCTCAGCAAGGGCTGACCACGCCGCTGCTGTTGGCTGACGGCTTGCAGGAAGGCGAGGGCGGCTGGCTGTTGTTCGAACTGCTGGAGCCCGCGCAAAGCCTGGGCAATGCCTGGGCAGAAGTGGAAAACCAGACGTCGCTGAGCGATGAACAGCAGAGCGTATTGGCCGAAGCACTGACCGCCATCGCGCAGTTACATGCCAAGGGCCTGTGGCAGGAAGACCTGCACCTGGACAACCTGCTGCGCCACGACGGCAAGTTGTACTTGATCGACGGCGCCGGGATTCGTGCCGAAGAAGCTGGCAAGCCGCTGTCCCGGCAAAAAGTGCTGGAAAACCTCGGCGTGTTTTTCGCGCAACTGCCCAAGGCGTTCGAGCCGTTCATTGAAGAATTGTCGGTGCATTATTTGCTCAGCAACGGCGAACATGGCTTGCCCATGGAAGCCTTGCAGAAGCAGATCGACAAGGTGCGCAGCTGGCGCCTGAAAGATTTTCTCGACAAGACCGGGCGTGATTGCAGCCTGTTCAGTGTCGTTGACGGCGCGTCCGAACTGCGGGCGATCCGCCGCGAAGAAGAAGCGGCGATGTTGCCAGTGCTGGCCGAGGCCGATGCGCTGCTTGACCAAGGTCATCTGTACAAGACCGGCGGCGCGGCGAGCGTCGGCAAAGTCCAGGTCGACGGCCGTACGCTGGTCATCAAGCGCTACAACATCAAGGACTTTGCCCATTGGCTGAAACGCTTCTGGCGGCCAAGCCGGGCATGGCATTCCTGGCGCGAAGGCAACCGGCTGATGTTCCTCGGCATCGCCACGCCCAAACCGCTGGCGGTGCAGGAGCAACGTTTCCTTGGCTTGCGGCGCACGGCTTATCTGGTGACCGAGTTTCTGCCGGGGCCGGACATCATCGAACGATTTGCGCCCTATGTCGCATCGGGTGAAGCGCCGGAGGCGGAGCTGGTGGCACTGGATAACCTGTTCGCGCAGCTGATTGGCGAGCGCATCAGCCACGGCGATTTGAAGGGCCACAATGTGTTCTGGGATCAGGATCGCTGGGCCTTGATCGACCTTGACGCCATGTGCCAACACAGTTCGGCAGCGTCCTTCGCCACCGCCTTCGCCCGCGACCGCGCCCGCTTCATGCGCAACTGGCCAGTGGACAGCGCGCTGCACCAATTGCTGGAGCAGCGCTTGCCGAAGATAGTTTGACCTGGGTGGGCCGTACTCGTGGGACCGGACTTGTCCGGGAAAGCGGTCGGTGCAGGTACCGCGTTGGTCAGGCTCATTTATGCTGGCCCAGCTGACGCCATCGGGGACAAGTCCCCTCCTACCGGGTTGCATATCACTTGTAGGACCGGACTTGTCCGGGAAAGCGGTCGGTGCAGGTACCGCGTTGGTCAGGCCCAATGATGCTGGGCCATCTGACGCCATCGGGGACAAGTCCCCTCCTGCCAGCTTTGCAACAGCAATTTGCTTATCAAGCCATGCGCGTCAGGTTCATTTCCTCCAGTGCTCTGATCAGCGCATCCATGTCGTCGAAAGGCTGGGCATGCACCGGGCGCCAGGTGGGGCGCTCGATGTAGATCTTGCCTTCAGCGTTAACCTCGACCGGGGTGTGCAGAATGCTGCTGTCCCGGGAGTGGTGAATGATGGTCATTTGTCCACCTGCGTGGGGCTCGATGGCGAACATGCCGGCTCGCGGCAGGCGTTGTTCGATTGACAGAGGCATTGGTGCGCGTGGCTGGGCCGGCGCGACGGCGGTATCGAGCTCTACCCGATAATCGCTTTTGAGAAAACTGGATGTGCTGCCCAGCTGATCGCTCACCGTGGCACCCGTGTCAAAGGCCGGAGGCCTGGCTTGGCCTGGCCTCACGTCGATCACGCGCAGGCCGATCCCGCCTTCAAGTTCGGCCAGCCCGGGAACGATTTTCTCGAACGTATTGACATGAGTATTGCCTACCAGGGCGATCCACTTATGTGCCCCGATGACGTCCTGATGCCTGCGAATCGTGCGGGAAGCGTAATAACTGAACATCTGTTGACGCGTGGTGGGTCCGGAATCGATACCTTTGATGTGGTAACTCGCGGCGCAGTCCAGGGCGCGCACTTCGATGCCGTTCTGCCGGGCTTTGATCACCAGATTTTCGAAGGTGTAGATTTTGCCGGGGTCGGTCATATGGCCGCTGTCCATTTGCTTCAGTTCGTGCAGCAATGTTTTGGTTATCTCGCCGGTTTCGAAAAAACGCTCCAGATCGGCCTGGTGCAGGTCGCTGAGCAGATGCTCCATGTACAGCGTCTTGACGTTGTGCTTTGTCAGCAGTGGCAGGTTGTCGAGGATCAGTTTTTTACTGGCAACCGACGCGTGAGCCTCTCCCACCACTACGCTATCGGTCTTCGCATAGAGGGCGTTCAGGAAATCCGCCAGGCTGGTGTCAGGCGTGATAACCGGCAATTCAGGCCGTGGCGGCAAGTCTGCGGTGATGATGGCGCGGGCGTCCTGTTGCAGTTTGCGGCGTAGCTCGAAAAACTGTTCCTGCACGGCCCTTAGTTCCTCGTCACGGAGGAAATAACCCGAGTCAAGCCCGCGCCGCTCGAAGTTTGCCAATTGATGCAGCGTATTGCGTGAAGGAACCGGTATTTCGTAAACCGGGTCACTGAGTGACAGTGCGATAGCGGTTGGCGGATGCTCAGTGGCCCAGCTTTGCGGGTCAACCCGGTCCCAGCCTTTGTAGGCGTCCCAGCGGAACCCGTGTGCGCCGGCGTAGCGATCAGTTCTCGGTTTGCGGGTGGTCGCGACTTCCAGCGTAGAGGGGTTCAGATGAATCTCCACTGGCGCCTCGCCGGTCAGATATAAATACAGTTTGTCGTCCAGACCCTGGGTATGACTTTCCGTGAATACCGGTGTCGGAGCGGCTTCGGGAATCGCCGGGTTGGCAACTTGCAGCCGAAAGTCCGCCTTGGCTGCCGGGTCGCTGGGAATATAGCCGGCGACATCAGGAGCAATACGGGTTGAGGTTCGCGCGGGCACATCTTCGATTCGTACGCTGATAACACCTTGCAGCTCAGCGATGCCAGGTAGTTCTTTGTGGGTGGTGGCCAGCTTTTGGTCAAGCAACGCTATCCAGCGCCTGGCCGGATGCGCCGCGACGTCGCTGCTGATGAGTTTGTGGCCGAAGAAATTGCTCATTTTCTGAGCAGCTTCAGGGTCGCCCACTACCGCCTTCATAGGATGGTCGGCGTAGGGGTAGCTGACCGCAGAACTGAACGGGCGGACCTCAATGTCGTAACGATGGGCGGTTTTCACCAGGTGGTAATAGTCGAACTCGGCGACTTCGGTATTCAATTCGCCATCGTTGAGCGACCGCAGGTGATATCTGATGTTGTGGGAGCCCGAACGATTGTTTTGGGCGAGCTTGCGATATTTCGCCAGTTTTTCCAGATGCTGGTCGGTGAACAGGTGTTCGATATACAGCACCTGGACCCGGTGTTCTGCCAGCAGTGGCATGTTGAGGATAAGCAAACGCTTGCTCGCCACGGATCTTGGCGCTTCAGCTATGACCAGGCCATTGGTCTGTGCGTAGGCACTTTCCAGTACGCTCTGCAGGCTGGCCGATGCATCCAGCGCTGGCAATGTCGGGTGTGGCGGGAGCGGCGGATGCGCGAAAAAGGCGTTGGCGTCGCGGTATAGATCCTGACGCAAGGTTTGATATCTGCCACGCATCACGGCGTATTGTTTGTCAAAGTAACTTTCCAGGCCCAGCCCGGTCGGATCGAGACTCTTGTGACTGATGATCTGTGCCAGATGCTGGCGCATGTGCTCGGGCAGTTCATAGTTGCTCAGCGCCGACAAGTCAGCCGTCTCTTCCTGCAGCGCCGTGAACCCCGTCTGACCCTCGCGCCCGCCGCCTTGCAAGCGGGTGCGGTCGATCAGTTGCCACTTGCCCTGCTGGTCCAGGCTTACCGGCTGCTTGCCGAAGAACGCGTACGGATTTGCCGGATCAACGATGTTCCAGACCCGCATCCGGGCATCGAATTGCACTTGATAGGTGGCTCCGCTCAGCTCGATGTAGTGCTGGCCGTTGACCTGACTCACCCCCGCCCCATGACCGTCAGCAATGGGTTGTACATCACGCAACGAGACGTCCACGACGAACTCGCGCTTGATACCGTTGTGAACCTTCGCGGTCGCGGCATCGATGTCGTGGGCCAGTGGTTGCCAGCTACCGCTTGTGCCTTGCCTGACGAATTGCCCCGTCACTTCGGGTTCGCCGGAAAAATACGAATTTCGGAACACAGGCGCATGGCCGTTAGCGTTGGCGTGCCCGATCCAGAGCGGTTCGTTGCCCACGCGCACGGGAAACAGGTCAGCGTATTGGGGCAGTCCGGATGCGTGCTCGACAGGTTTGAGCACCGATTGTCGTCCGGTCGGGTAGTTGAGTCGTCGCAACACACCGCCAAAACCCTTCAGGCCCACGCTTGCATCACCTGCGGCGCCGAGGCTGTTGAGCATGGAGGTCAGGATCCACGCGCTGGCGGCTTTGGTGTCACCCTCTCCCAGCGCCTGAAATGCGCGCACGGTGTCATGCATGGCCAGCAGTGCGCCGACGGCAAAGCTGACGGGTGGAAATGGCAGGGTAGCAACCGTGACGATCAGTTCAACGGTGTTCCAGACCAGCCTGGTGATCATCTCGTTGCGCCCGGTCGTGGTTTCTTCCACGTCACGAAGCCTGCGCAGGAGCGGACGGTTGAAACAGACGTCAGCAACATTCGCGATGAATTCCTTGGGCAGGAAGGGCGGCTTGCTGGCGTTGCCCTCGCGCATGTCGTGGAGAAAAAACGACAGGTTTTTGCGCGCCTTGATGCGGCAGCGATCCTTGTAGTAATCGATCATGCCCTCGTTGTCGAGCGAGGCGGTGAAGTCGCCAAATAGACGGAACTCGATCCCGTCGGGTGCTTGCGGCGTATACAGGAGCGCAGCCTGCCTGATGGTGGTCGGCAGGATCGCGAAGCAGCCCTGTACCGTTTCTACATGCGTCAATTGCGTGCTGGGGATGACCAGTTGATCCACACCTGTCAGCTTTGTGGCGATGAACGGTTTGTCGACATGGATCTGCAACGGATACAGCGGGTATTGCTCGCGCGTGCTGACATCATCCAGATGAAGGCGCTCGATCGACGCTTGCAGCCACGCATACTGTTGCTCGTTGATATGGCCTTTCAGGTGACTGCGCAGCGCCGCCGCTTTCATCTGCAACTGGGTCATCACAACGCTGGTCTTGCGGCGATAGGCGTAGCCTTCGCTGTCCGCGTTGAGCAGCGAGTGCCTGATCAACGCAATGTAGTCGTCGCCCAGCCATTTGCCGCGCACTGAACCTGCGACTTTGCGTGGCGACAACGCGCTCAGGTCCACGCCATCCGGGCCGCTGAACGTTGCCATGGTATCGGCGCTGCTGTGGACGAAATCGACGCTGTCGTCGTAGCCGTTGAGCAGCATGTCGGTGTATGTAACGGTTTCCCGCTCGCTGGTGATCACAATCAGGTCGGGGTCGACCGTGCCGGCCGGCTTGTTCAGGAGTTGATTGATTTTCTGGCTGGCTCGCTGATGGACATACTCCTTGAACGGCTGGACGCGGGTGTGGGGCTTGGCCTGGTAATTGTCTAGCGCGCCCGCAGCGGCATCTTCCAGCGCCACCAGTTCCTGACGCTGCGCCGCGCTGGCCTGTACGTACCATTGAGGACTGTGGCTGGCCTGTTCGGAAAGCGCCACGCGCACATGCTCCTCGGCGAAGGTGCGCAAACCGGCGTCGAAATCCGGCAGGTCGATCAGTTGCAGGAAGTCCGCCGCCGGATAAGGCTTGAGCCTGAGCGCCGCCAATTGTGCTTGCAACTGCGGGCGAGCGGATAGCTCGGCTTGCTTGAGCAAGTAATCGCAAAGTGTATCGGAGGCCGCCCAGCCGACCAGTTCATGTAGCAACCGGGTTTCAGTGTTGAACGCCATGCAGCGCCGGTCGCGTGGCGCATCGGCGGCGAACAACACCAGGCGCTCGAGCTGTCCCCGAGCGTTCTCTTTACGCAAAATCAGCAGTTTGCCCATGACGTTGCGATTGCTCAGCCTGATCTGCTGGACCCGCAGCGTTGGATTGGCAGCGGCCCGAGTCGGGTCTGCAGCCGTCTCGAACAGGACAAAATCTTCGGGCTGGATATGGCCCTGCATTTTTGCCGTGCAGGCCAGCGCGGTGATCTGTCTGCGGGTCAGCATCGTCATGAGTTGGCGATGACCTTCATTGTGATAAGTCGCCCGCTGATACTCGATAAAGCTCATTCGTACGTCGAGTTCGTCTATCTGTCGAGCAATCCAGGCCGGGTTCAAGGACGCGCAGGCGGCCTCCAGCGGAGCATCGTCAAGGCTGAACGTGGTGCGAGTGAGGAACGGCGATCCCTCCTGGCGATCTCCCGGATGCAGGCCGTACAAAGCCAGCTCACTCAGCGAGCGGGTCACGGTGTAGGACTCGCCCGTCAGTGGCAACGTTCGTCGCGTGCTGATCATGATGGCGCCGGGGTCCAGTTCAAAGCCCAGATCATCCGCCATCCTCCTGCGTAGATTCGCTTCGGCAAAGCGCGCTGGCGACCCCGCCGGCCCAAGTGCGCTGAGCGTTGCTGCACGGGCGTCATCGTAGCGGCGCAGGTGTTCGGCGTAAGTGTTCAGGTCATCCGGGCTGGCGATCTTGATCCAGTCCGGCAGGCTTCGGCGGTAACGGCTCTCAAGGTAAGCCAGTTCGCGTAGCTCCAGCATCGCGGTCGGCCCGAACAGACCGAGCATGTCGATGGCGCCTTGAATAAGGACTTGGCCATTTTGCGGGCTGTGGTCATCAACATTCGCGCAGGCGTAGCGCACATCATCGCGCTGTTTGTTCAGCAGACTGTCGAAGGCGTGAGCAAAGGGTTCCCCGGTCAGAAGCTGCATCTGCACATCAGGCTCGATGAATGGCTCCAGATGCAGGTCCGGGTCGCGGCTGATTTTTGCCAATTGGTCGTGGTGGCGCTGCGCCAGACAATTGAATAGAGCCTCCTTGTGCAGGGGGTTATTCAGCCATTGGACAAGTGTTTCGCGCATCTGCGTCCGGGTCGCAAAACCCGTCACTCCAAAACCGGGCAGCAGCAATAACGTCCGGCCTTGCGTGTGGGTGAACACCAACGCTCCGGCGATTTCAACCGGCTCGCCATCATCCAGGCTCAAGTGCAGGCAATAGGTTGTCGTCGTGGCGGCTGTCGGGGCTTCCTCGCGGCCAGCAGAGGCGGGAAGGCAGGCCGCATCGTCGGGATAAAGGTCACGCTCGTGAATCTTGACGCTCACTTCGTCACGCAATGACCGTCGCATGGCGCTGACGAACTGTTCATAGCGACTCTCGCCCATTTGGCTCGGCGCGTCCCAATAGGCATTGATACGTTGCAACAGACGGGACACTTGCGACGCTCGTCGAACAGCATTCGGCGTCGCCAGAGCATCCAGTAGTGCCGTTTCAGGTGCGGGTAATGCCTTGAGCTCATTGGTCAGGCCGGCACTCAGTTCGCCAAGCCTTTTCAGCGCTGCCGTGGCCATGGGTAAGGTGATGGTGGGAAATTGAGGAACCGGGGTCAGTGTCTGCATCTGATTTCTACTTCGCGATAGGCACTCCAAAAGAGCACCGAGGTTTGATTGAGAGCCGTAAGGCTGTTGAAATTTTTCTCAATCAATCAGAAGCGGAGGGCGGGTGGGGTGTAGATAAATATTGGAGTGTGAAAGTGCAGTGGGGTGGTGTATCAGAAAGGTCCGACAAACATCGTATCCAGGTAAGCGGAGCCGATTAGGCTGTGAACATCTGACGACTCGACAATCAGCGGAACGTCTTGTTGATGTGCAGATGTCGAGCTGCAAACGAACCGGAACCCTGTAAGAGGTCGGCAGATTGGCGGATGAAGGAGGTGCGCTCAATGCGCGAAAGGGCTTTTGGGAAATGCCCTACGAGAAATGTCGTGATTTTCGCCATGGCGAGCGGTCAGGCGCTGTTGGGACCCTTATCAACCCGGAAGCCGGCCTGGACGCGTGCGTCGCTCAGTCAGGCAGCGCGTACGGGATTTGCCGACTGACAAGCAAATCCGCCTGTCATTACGCTATAATCCCGCGCTTTAGCTGTTCCTCGCCCGTGCGCGAGGGCACACATTTTTCTCAGGCGCCTGCCGCCTGCATGCAGACTAAAGAGGCTAGACCCTAGTGGCATTGACGATCCTTGGCCTGTCCGGCGCCCTTAGCCATGATCCTTCCGCTGCCCTGTACATCGACGGCAAGCTCGTCGCGGCGGCTGAGGAAGAGCGCTTCGTTCGCGATAAGCATGCAAAGAACCGCATGCCCTACGAGTCGGCGAAGTTTTGCCTTGAGCAGGCGGGCATCAAGCCTTCGGACGTGGATGTGGTGGCGATTCCTTTTGCGCCCATCAGCCTGTTCGGCAAAGCGCGCTGGCATTACGCCAAGCGTTACTGGTACGCCCCGGATCGTGCGCTCGATGCCCTGCTGATGGGCAATCGCCGCTACAAGCGCTATCGCAACAAGATCGTCTGGTGCCTTGAGCAGCTGGGTTTCGATCCGAAGAAAATCAAGATCGAACCGGTCGAGCACCACCTGGCCCACGCTTCCAGTGCTTACCACTGTTCCGGTTTTCAAGAGAAAACCGCGATCATGGGCATCGACGGCAAGGGTGAGTACGCCACGACCTTCTTCGGCTACGGCGAAAACGGCAAGATCCACAAGATCAAGGAATTCTTCGATCCGGATTCCCTGGGCGGCCTGTACGGCGCGATCACTGAATTCCTCGGCTTTGAAATGCTCGATGGCGAGTTCAAGGTCATGGGCATGGCGCCGTACGGCGATGCCAGCAAGTATGACTTCTCACGTCTGGCGACTTTCGAGAATGGCGAACTGGTGATCAACACCGAGCTGGCCAACGTGATTGGCCTGCGTCGCTATAAAGAGAACGGCAAGGGCTTTTACTTCTCGCCGAAGCTGATCGAGTGGTTGGGCCCGAAACGCGTCGGTGACGTGGCCGACGAGCCTTACATCCATTACGCCGCCAGCATGCAAGCGCTGTTCGAAAAGCTGGCGCTGCAGATGATGGATCACTACCTGGGCGACATTCTCAAGGAAACCGGCAAGATTGCCTTCGCCGGTGGCTGTGCGTTGAACGTCAAGCTGAACCAGAAGATCATCGCGCGCCCAGAAGTCAAAGAGCTGTTCGTGCAGCCGGCTTCCGGCGATGCGGGTACGGCGGTGGGCGCGGCGGCGTATGTGTCCCATGCGCGTGGCGTGCCGGTGGAGAAGATGGAACACGTCTACCTCGGCCCGTCCTACAGCAACGAAGACGTTATCGCGGCCTGCGCACGGCACCCGAGCAAGCCGGTGTGGCGCCAGATCGAAAACACCCCTGAGCGCATCGCCAAAATCATGGTTGAAGGCAATCCGGTGGCCTGGTTTCAGGGCCGCATGGAGTTCGGTCCGCGCGCCTTGGGTGGTCGTTCGATCATTGGCTGCCCAAGCATCCCGGGCGTGGCTGATCGCATCAACCATCAGATCAAGTTCCGCGAGCGCTGGAGGCCTTTCTGCCCGTCGATGCTCGACACCGTTGCGCCACAGATGATCAAGATCGATCACCCCGCGCCGTTCATGACCTTTACGTTCGAAGTGGCTGAAGAATGGAAGACCCGCGTGCCGGAAGTCGTCCATGAAGATGGCACTTCCCGCGCCCAGGTGCTCAAACGCGAGTACAACCCGCGTTACTACGACATGATGAAGGCTCTGGAAGTCTTGACCGGCAATGGCGTGTCGCTGAACACGTCGCTGAACCGTCGTGGCGAACCGATGATCTGCTCGCCGACCGACGCGTTGAACATGTTCTTCGGTTCGGATCTGGAATACCTGATCATGGAAGACATTCTGGTGGTCAAAGACGGCGTGGAAACCTATGACACGCTCGGCTGAGCGCCATGTGCTGCAGTTCTGTCACGGCTATGATGGCCCGTTTCTGGACTGCGCCCGGCAATACGCCAGCCTGTTCGCCGGCAAGGGCTACCGTGTCACCACGGTATTCCTGACCGGTGCCGCTGATGCCGAGGTCGCGGCGGGTTGCGCCTCGGATGAAGTGCTGTTTCTGGAGCACAGCTCCAAAGCCATTCGCGGCCTGAAAATCCGTGCGATCCGCGACCTGCGCAAGATCGTCGCGTCCCGGGATTTCAGCTTCTGCATCGCCCATCGCTTCAAGCCGGTGTACATCGCCCTGCTGGCAACGCGCTTGCCGGTTATCGGCGTGCATCACGCCTTTGGCGACTATCAGCGCCGCAGTCGCAAACTGTTCGCGCAGATCTTTCGCTGGCGGCTGAGCCTGCTCGGTGTGTCCGATGCGGTGCGCGACGACATGCGCAGCAGCCTGCCGAAGTGGCCGACGGGGCGCATTCAGACGCTGTACAACCGTATCGATATCGAGCAACTGCAAGCCAGCCAGTTTTCCGCTGAGCACGCTCGTGAAGAATTGGGCCTGTCGCCATCAGCCTGGATCGTCGGCAATGTCGGGCGTCTGCATCCGGACAAGGATCAAGCCACGCTGTTGCGCGGTTTCGCCAAGGCACTGCCTGATCTGCCGTCGAACAGCCAGTTGGTGATTCTTGGCAAGGGGCGTCTTGAACAGGATCTCAAGGAGCTGGCGCTGGAACTGGGTATCGGTTCCCAAGTGCTGTTCCTCGGCCAGGTCCAGGATGCGCGTCGTTATTACAAGGCCTTTGATGTGTTTGCCCTCAGCTCGGACCACGAACCGTTCGGCATGGTCCTGCTGGAAGCCATGGTGGCCGGCGTGCCGCTCCTGGCCACGTCGTGCGGCGGAGCCAGGGAAGTGGTCGAAGGCGTCGGCGTGCTGTTTCCGCTGGGTGATGACGAGCGTTTGGCCCAAGGCCTGCTGCATTTGTCTGCGCTGGATGCCGAGCAGCGCCAGGCGTGTGCTGATCTGATGTTGCTGCGCCTGCGTGAGCGCTTCTCCGATCAGGCTGTGCGCGACGTGTTCTGGCGTCTGCCTCAAGTCATCAGCGTGACGGCGGAGTCCTGATGCTCAATCGATTGCAAGGCTGGCGTGAGCGTGGCTGGAACCTGATCGATGCCGACGCTTATCAACAGGCCTGGCAGCGTTTCGGTGGCAGCGTGGCGACTCATCCGCTGGTGGTCGAACGCCTTGCCGGACTGGCTGATATTCCCGTGCGTTATCTGGCCTGGGAGCAAGACGGCGATATAAAGGCAGCGATTCCGACCTGGGGTCGCTCGCTGGCGCTGTCCAAAGATGTGTTGAAAAGTCGCGGCAAGAAAGGCTTGTTCGATCTGGGCAACGCCGAATTGATCCTGCCGATTGCCGCCGATGTGCAGGTGCCCGTACGGCATCGCGGGCGCTATCTGTCGGCGCTCAATGAAGGCCGCGTCACGACCTTCAAGCCTCAGGCTGAATCCCTGGCGATGGCGCGAACCCCGGAAGAGCTGTCGAAAAAGTTTCGCTACAACCAGCGCCGCGAACTGCGTCTGCTGGAAGAGGCTGGCGGCATCGTGCGCCCGGTCAGCGAGTTCAGCAGCGCCGAAATGGCCCGCATGTATTGCGACCTGTTCCAGCGCCGCTGGGGTTTCCCGGCGACAGGTGCCGAGCGCATGGGTGAAGTCATCGAATTGCTGCGTGAGTTCCTGACCGGCTCGGTGGTGTTTCTCAATGACGCGCCCATCGCGATCCAGCTGGTGTATCGCGTCGAAGCCCCCGAGTGGATCAGCGTCGAGTACGTCAACGGCGGCGTCGACCCCGAAACCCGGGACTTCAGCCCCGGCAGCGTGCTGAGTTTTCTCAATACCCAAAGCGCCTGGGAAGATGCCCGCGCGCTGGGCAAACCGCTGCGTTTCTCGTTCGGTCGCGCCGACCGCGAGTACAAGGATCGTTGGTGCAACCCCGTGCCGGTATTCCAGATTTGAGCCGTAAACAGGAGCTGCTCAAGCGCCATCGCCGTAACAAGCGTGTGGCGCTGCTGATCGGCTTGCTGTTGCTGATTGTTGTGGGCGTGCTGGTGGCGTGGTGGTTGCCGCTGTTGCTGGCGTTGCTTGGATGGATCGCTCACGAAGCCTGGTTTGCCGATCACCTGTTTTATTCGCCCAAAGACGATTATCAGTACAACTTCCCGGTGGATGCCGAAATTGCCGGCGTCAGCCTGGACGGCGAACGCTTGCACCTTGAAGCGCCATTGCAGCTGTCGGGGGATGAAACCCTGATCCTGGCGATAAAACTCAAAAGCACCTGGCTTGGACGTTTTCTGGACCCGGTCATTGAGATGCAGGGTACTGAAGTCGCGGATCGCCAGGCCTTCGAACGTGGCGTCGACGGCGTGCGTTACCTGAATCTCAGCGGGCTCGGTGCGGCACTGCTCGACGGCTCGTTGCGTCTGCACGCTCGCTTCTGTGGTCTTCAGGGCCCGCCCCGGCTTTGGGTGTTTCGTCAGCCGGATGCCCGTCAGCAAAAAATCATGGTGATTGCGCCTCACGCCGACGACGCCGAGCTGGCGGCGTTCGGTTTGTACAGTCAGGCGCAGGATGCCTGGATCGTGACGCTGACCGCAGGTGAAATCGAAGCCGAGCATTATCAGCAAATGGGCATGCAGCGCGCCGAAGCCGCGCGAATCAAGGGCCGCCTGCGTGCCTGGGACAGCATTGCCGTGCCACGTTGGGGCGGTGTTGCGGAAGCGCAGTGCGTGCAGCTTGGTTATTTCTGCCTGCAACTTGCGGCGATGCAGGCTGCGCCGGATCAGCCCGTGGCGTCGCGCGAAGCGGATCTGAGCGATACCCGACTGTTCCGTCAGTTCAATTCGTTGCCGCTGCCCGGCGACGTCGATGGCGCTCCGACCTGGAATAACCTGCTTGCCGACCTGCGGGCACTGCTCTTGCATGCTCGACCCGAGGTGCTGGTAATGCCGCATCCGGCGATTGATCCGCATCCGGACCATATCTGCGCCCAGGCTGCGGTACTCGAAGCGTTGCAAGGCCTGCAATGGCAGCCGCAGGTGATTCTGGGCTACGCCAATCACTTGCATGACAATGATCGCTGGCCGATGGGTGATGCCTATAGCGGCATCAGTTTGCCGCCGGTTTTCGATGCCGGGCTGCAACTGACGCCTTATACCCTGCAATTGACTGCCGCACAGCAACGCGACAAAGCCATGGCGCTGGGTATGATGCACGACCTGCAACCGCCCATGCCGCTCAAGCGCAAGGTTCGGCGCTGGTTACAAGGATTGTTGGCTGGCCGACGCTGGCCGGCAGAGGGTGAAAACGAATTCTACAGAAAGGCTGTTCGCCGCCACGAGCTGTTCTGGCGCAAGGACATCTGATTCAGCAGGTTGCGGTTCAAGGAAAATAATGAAAGTTCTACTTCTGGTCCAGAAAGAACAACGAGCCATTCTGGATCGCTTGTATGAAGGCATCGCCGCGCACTGCGAGTGTGATCTGCGCTGGCTGACGTCGGCCGAGCAGAGAAATCTGCGCGCCTACTTTCGACGTGAAGTGGATGTCACGCAGTACGACCGCATCGTTTTTTTCCTGCGCTTCAAACAGGAAATCCGTCAGGTTGCATTCATTCGCACCCTTCCCAATCTGGTGATCCTCGAACACGATGCTTACCAGAACTACATTTCCTGCAAGTACACCGGAAAATTCAGCGCCCATTATCGGAAGCTGCCATGGGTACGAGTGATCTGTTCCGGGTTTATAGTGAGCGAGCGTTTGCGGGCTGAAGGTTTCGATGCGGTGTTCGTGCCCAAAGGTTATGACCAGAGCCTGTTGCAGGATCAGGGACGCGAGCGCGATATCGAACTGGCGTTCGTTGGCAGCACCAATAGCGTGGCTTACAGCGGACGCAAGGCGTTGCTGGACGAGTTGGGCCAGGTCGAGAACCTGGTGGTGACACGTACCAAGTCGGGCGAAGAGTACTGCGAGACACTCAACCGGATTCGTTTTTTCGTCAGTGCCGATGTGGGCATGGGCGAGTACATGATCAAGAATTTCGAGGCCATGGCCTGCGGCTGCGTGTTGCTGGCCTATGATCAGGGCGAAGGCGAAAATCGCGCCCTGGGTCTGCAGGATATGGAAAACGTGGTGTTCTATAGCAGCATTGCGCAGTTGCAGGGGAAGCTGGCCGTGCTGCGCAGCGATCCGCAATCGGCGGCGCGTATTGCCGTCAATGGCCGTAATCTGGCAATGTCGCAATTCAGTTTTGCAACGATTGGCCAGCGTATTGTCAAAGAGCTTGAGCCTGCGCTTCGAACGCCT
Source organism: Pseudomonas sp. CFII64 (assembly GCF_000416235.1). Taxonomy (GTDB): domain Bacteria; phylum Pseudomonadota; class Gammaproteobacteria; order Pseudomonadales; family Pseudomonadaceae; genus Aquipseudomonas. The sequence goes on from NZ_ATLO01000049.1 coordinate 422,796, forward strand.
GCACCTTTGACGTGGTTTGAGCGGATGCGGGCGACGCTGGGGTTCTGAATTCAGGCACGATCCTGATCGCGGATTGTTAATGCGGCGTGTTGTTGGTGTTGTGGTTATACCTATTACTTTCAGGTTTCACGGGTTACCTTCCTCGGCCTTGCACGCTGTGTATTGCTGATCAAGACAAGTGAATATCTGGGCTTACGCTGCCGTCTGGAGTGTGCATTGGCTTTACCAATAATTGATCGCGCCTTGGTGGATGTGGGCTTGCCTGCATCGAGGCTCAACATCAGATGAGCATCATTAATGTGATGTGGGCCAGCGGCTCGCCGTTTTCCTCGGTTCATAAGGTGCATCAGCAGATCGTCTCGCAACTCGATCCGAGCATCGAGATCAAGACCTGGTTTCTCCAAGGAGACATCAGCGACTGTTCCGAGCCTGTAAAAGACGCCCGCGAATGGCGACTGTCCTCGCGGTTGCTCAAAGAGCGGCATGTCTGGCGTTTGCTCAAACCCTGGATGCACGCACGTTTACGCAAAGCGCTGCTGGAAAGCGGCGCGAAAATCGTCTTGCTCGATGGCCTCGGCGTCGCGCGCGTGATGCTGCCCATTCTGAAAAACATGCCGGGTATCCGCGCTGTCGTGGTTTTCCACGGCTCCACGCGCTTGCGCGAGCAGCATCGCTCCCTGTTTCGTCAATTCCCGGCCGAGCGCCTGACGCTGGCGGCGGTCTCGCAAACCCTCGCCGTAGCCCTGCAGGAAGATCTGAAGCTGCCGGTGCAGGCGCTGCGCAGCGCACTTGAGCCTACGGCGTTTTGTATCCGGCTGCTGGAGCGCAAGCAAGCGCGCAAGGTGCTGGACTTGCCCGCCGATGGCATCCGCGTGCTCGGTGCCGTGGGGCGACTGGTTGCCGACAAGGGCTTCGACTATTTGCTGGACGCCTTCGCGCAATCGCTGCCGCGCCATCCGGACCTCAATCTGGTGATCATTGGCGAAGGGCCTGATCGCGGCGTGCTTGAACGCAAGGTCAAACAGCTGGGGCTGACCGGCAAGGTGTTCATGCCGGGCCACAAGCCGGGCCTGGCCAAGTTGTATCGCGGTTTCGACTGGGTAGTGATTCCTTCTCGGGAAGAAGGCCTGGGTCTGGTTTTGCAGGAAGCAGTCATTGCCGGCGTGCCGGTACTGGTCAGCGATCTTGAAGTGTTTCGCGAGCAGTTGGGCGACGCTGGCTATTATGTGCCGGTCGCCGATGTTGCCGCGTGGGTCAAGGCGATTGGAACGCTGGTCTCGCAGGAAGGCGCCGATGTTTCCGCCTCCCAGTTCCAGGCCCTCGCACCTGAGGCGGCCTGGGAACGGTTCTGCGAGGATTCCCGAGCGCTGCTGTCGACTCAGTGAGTCGGCGCTGCAAATGTTTCAGGCTGCGAGCAATGCCTGTTCCAGCGCTTGCAAAGGGAACTCGTCGCCCAGGTTCTCGCGTTTGATATAGCTGGAGAAATGCTGGACGTTGCGCTTGATCAAGCGCTCGGACAGCGGCGCCTTGAAGAAACGCATATCGGCCACATCGATCAGGCCCAGCTTTTCCTCCGGCGTGACGACGATGTTGCCCAGGTGCAACGATCTGAAATAAATCCCTGATTGATGCAGACTGCGCACCAGCTCGATAAGCGCCGGGAGCTGCTGCTGCCAGCTGAAACCGGGTTGACGGGCCCGCTGACGCAGGGTTTCGCCGGGCAGCGGGCGATACAGAACGGCGGTCATGCCGGGTTTGTCGAGGGTGTAGAAATGCGTCACCTTGAGGGTTGGAACCCCCAGTTTCTCGAGCTTTGCGGCGTTATCGATGAAGCGTTTCGAATAGGGGCGCAGCAGTGCCGATGAAAACCATCGCTTGCGGCGGAACAGTTTAAGGATTTTGCCATCCTGCAACATGTACACTTTCGCGCCATAGCTGTCGGCCTCCAGCACTTTGGCGCCGACGATCATTTGATTTAAAGCGGCCTTTGAGAGCCGTAAGCATTGCATCAGTAGAAAGCCTTGTTGGAATGCGAGCGGATTGACGCGCAATGATGCCGAAAAGTTGCCGCTTGCACCATGCCGGGCTGATCTGGTCTGAAAATTAGGAGTCAGGATGTACGCACGCCGTTGGGCACAAGTCTGGTTATCCGCCGGGCTGCTGTGGTTTTTGCTGGCGATTGCCTTCGCTCCCTCCAACAAGATTTACCAGCAAGGCCTCGTGGCATTGGTCTGGGTGCCCGGCCTTGCATTGGCGTGGTCGGCGCGTGCGCGGCTGGGTGAGTTTTGGCGGCAGCAGCGGGTCTTGTGCGTTTCCTTGCTGCTGCTCGGACTCTGGTCGACGATCAGTCTTTATTGGTCGCACGCCGAGGAACCGGGTCGCGAATTCAAGCGCATGCTGTACATCGGCCTGTTCGTGCTGTTTTTTCCGATCCTGGCCGATGCTCGCCCGGACCGGGTGATTCGCCTGATGCAGTGGGCCGGGATCGGCATGGCGCTGGCCGCGCTGGTGTCGATGATCGAGTTCTTCGGCATCCGGCATAACCTATGGCATGCGCGGCTGGAAGGCATTGGCGAACTGTCCCACCCGATTCTCGGCGCTTATGTGGTCGGACTTGCCGCCATCTGGATGCTGATGTGGCCGCCGAAACGGCTGCCACTGCGCGGGCTCTGGTTGCTGGCTCTGGTGTTGACCGGCGGCTTTGTCGTGCTGTCCCAGAGTCGCGGCGCCGTGCTGGCGCTGTTTTTTACCGTGGTGGCGATGCCCATCTGGTGTCGCAACCGACGCGCCTATCTGGTTGCCGGTACGGCGGTGTTGCTGGCCGCTATCGGGTTCTGGCTGCTTGAGCCGCTGATGATGGCGCGTGGCTCATCGTATCGTCCCGAGATATTTGTCGCGGCAATCAAGATGATTGGCCAGCATCCATGGATCGGAATCGGTCTGGGAGCGCCTTACGACGTGGTGGTCGCCGATGGCCTGCGTTTTGATCATTCGCACAATCTGTTCACCCACACGGCGATTCAGTTGGGCGTCCCGGGAATGCTGCTCTGGGCGGTGGTCTGGCTGGCGGTGCTGCGCGAAGCCTGGCGCGGTCGCGATACGCCGCTGGGGCGCGGCTTGCTGGGGATGTGGCTATTCTCAACCCTGGCCATGCAGTTCGACGCGGCCAGCCTGACGGGTTCGCCGCGTGCCGAGTGGTTTATCAGCTGGCTGCCGATCGGGCTTGCCACTGTCATGGTTTGGGCCAGGGCCCAGCGCGACGCCTGTGATAAAATCGCGCGTTCTTCTACTTCAGCGAGCTTTAAGATGAGCGACAAAGCGTCCGACGCCGGACAAAGCTCCAGCCTGAAAATCTATTTTCGACTGTTGAATTACGTCAGGCCCTACATCGGGATCTTCCTGCTCAGCATCATCGGCTTCGTCATTTTTGCTTCGACCCAGCCCATGTTGGCCGGCATTCTGAAGTATTTTGTCGATGGCCTGAGCAACCCGGAAGCGGTTCTGTTCCCCAACGTGCCGTATTTGCGCGACCTGCAATTGCTGCAGGCCGTCCCGCTGCTGATCGTGCTGATCGCCGCCTGGCAAGGGCTGGGTTCGTATCTGGGCAACTATTTCCTGGCCAAGGTCTCCCTGGGGCTGGTGCATGACCTGCGGGTCGAGTTGTTCAACAAGCTGCTGGTCTTGCCCAATCGTTATTTCGATACCCATAACTCGGGCCACCTCATCTCGCGCATCACGTTCAACGTGACCATGGTGACGGGCGCGGCGACCGATGCGATCAAAGTCGTCATTCGTGAAGGTCTGACCATTGTTTTCCTGTTCATCTACCTGCTGTGGATGAACTGGCAACTGACGCTGGTGATGCTGGCAATCCTGCCGCTGATCGCCACGATGGTAGGCAGCGCCAGCAAGAAATTCCGCAAGCAGAGCAAGAAGATTCAGGTCGCCATGGGCGATGTCACCCACGTGGCTTCCGAGACCATCCAGGGCTATCGCGTGGTGCGCAGCTTTGGTGGCGAGAAGTACGAGCAGGACCGCTTCGCCGGTGCCAGCCAGAGCAACACCGATAAGCAGCTGCGCATGACCAAGACCGGCGCGGTCTATACGCCGATGCTGCAACTGGTGATCTACACCGCCATGGCGGTCTTGATGTTCCTGGTTCTGTACCTGCGTGGCGATGCGACTGCTGGCGATCTGGTGGCTTACATCACGGCCGCAGGCTTGTTGCCGAAACCGATCCGGCAGCTGTCTGAAGTCAGCTCAACTATTCAAAAGGGTGTTGCTGGCGCTGAAAGCATATTCGAACAGCTAGATGTCGAGCCGGAATTCGATACCGGTACGGTTGAGCGTGAGCGCGTGACGGGCCATCTGGAAGTCAAGAATCTCAGCTTCACGTATCCGGGCACCGAACGTCAGGTTCTGAATGACATCAGCTTTGCGGCGGCTCCGGGGCAAATGATTGCCCTGGTCGGGCGTTCGGGCAGCGGCAAGTCAACGCTGGCCAATCTGATTCCGCGTTTCTATCAGCACAACACCGGGCAAATCCTGCTCGATGGCGTGGAAATCAGCGATTACACCCTGCGTAATCTGCGTCGTCACATCGCCCAGGTTACTCAAAGTGTCACGCTGTTCAATGACAGCGTCGCCAACAACATTGCCTACGGCGATCTGGCCGGCGCTCCGCGAGCCGATATTGAAGCCGCAGCGGCGGACGCTTACGCCAAGGAGTTCATCGACCAGTTGCCCGAAGGCTTCGACACGCAAGTCGGCGAAAACGGTGTCTTGCTGTCCGGCGGACAACGTCAGCGCTTGGCAATCGCCCGCGCGCTGCTGAAAAACGCGCCGTTGCTGATTCTCGATGAAGCAACGTCGGCGCTGGATACCGAGTCCGAGCGTCACATCCAGGCAGCGCTGGATCAGGTGATGAAAGGCCGCACCACGCTGGTCATCGCTCACCGCTTGACCACCATTGAGCGGGCCGACCTGATTCTGGTGATGGACGCCGGTCGGATCGTCGAGCGCGGCACCCACGCCGAGCTGTTGGCGCAGAACGGCTATTACGCCCGCCTGCACGCCATGGGCCTGGACGAGCCGGCTCCGGTTGGGGCGATCTAAACGCCGCGTTATTTTGTAGGAGCGGCTTTAGCCGGGAGCGCGTTCTCCCGGCTAAAGCCGCTCCTACGGATCCGGTCTGCCCCTGTGCTAAGATTCCGCCCCTGTCCATTTAGTCACGGGTTGTTCGATGAAGTTGTCCATGCCGCGTTTCGATCAAGCACCAGTCTTGGTAGTGGGCGATGTCATGCTCGACCGCTATTGGCATGGCGGTACCTCGCGGATTTCACCGGAGGCGCCGGTGCCAGTGGTCAAGGTCGAGCAGATCGAGGATCGTCCAGGCGGTGCCGCCAACGTTGCCTTGAACATCGCCGCACTGGGCGCTCCCGCTTCTCTGGTAGGCGTTACCGGGGAAGATGAGGCTGCCGAAAGTCTGGCCAATAGCCTGAAGGCTGCTGGCGTGCTGGCACGTTTCCAGCGCATCGCCCACCAGCCGACCATCGTCAAGCTGCGGGTCATGAGTCGCCACCAGCAATTGCTGCGCATCGATTTCGAAGAACCGTTCTCGACCGATGCCGAAGCCTTGAGCGCTGAAGTCGATGGCCTGCTCGACGGCATCAAAGTGTTGGTGCTGTCGGATTACGGCAAGGGCGCGCTGAAAAATCATCAGGTGCTGATCAAGTTGGCCCGTGAGCGCGGCATTCCGGTGCTTGCCGATCCGAAGGGCAAGGATTTCGCCATCTACCGTGGCGCCAGTGTGATCACGCCTAACCTCAGCGAATTCGAGGCCATCGTCGGCCATTGCGTCGACGAAGCCGAACTGGTCGCCAAGGGCGCACAGTTGATGAGCGAGCTGGAGCTGGGCGCGTTGCTGGTCACCCGTGGCGAACACGGCATGACGTTGTTGCGCCCGGATCACCCGGCGCTGCATTTGCCGGCGCGTGCCCGTGAAGTTTTCGACGTCACCGGTGCCGGCGACACGGTTATTTCCACGCTCGCCGCAGCGATCGCCGCAGGTGAAGAACTTCCCCACGCAGTGGCATTGGCCAATCTGGCTGCTGGCATTGTGGTCGGCAAGCTGGGTACGGCTGCGATCAGCGCCCCTGAGCTGCGTCGGGCGATTCAGCGCGAAGAAGGTTCCGAGCGCGGCGTGTTGAGCCTGGATCAATTGCTGCTGGCCATCGACGACGCGCGTGCGCACAAAGAAAAAATCGTGTTTACCAACGGCTGCTTCGACATCCTGCATGCCGGCCACGTGACTTATCTGGAGCAGGCTCGCGCCCAGGGCGATCGCCTGATCGTCGCCGTCAACGACGACGCTTCGGTCAGCCGCCTCAAAGGGCCGGGTCGTCCGATCAACAGCGTCGACCGGCGCATGGCCGTACTTGCGGGATTGGGCGCTGTGGACTGGGTGATCAGCTTCCCCGAAGGCACGCCGGAAAACCTGCTGAGCCATGTCAAGCCGGACGTATTGGTCAAAGGCGGCGATTACGGCATCGACCAGGTGGTCGGCGCGGAAATCGTCCAGGCTTACGGCGGCACCGTGAAGGTATTGGGGCTGGTTGAAAACAGCTCGACCACGGCGATTGTCGAGAAGATCCGGCGGCAGTGAAGATTCGGTCCGGCAACGACTGAACTCCGTAGGAGCGGCTTTAGCCGCGAGTCGCGAGTCGCGAACCATGAGCCGCGCTGGCACAAATGACGTGCTCCCGGCTCAAGCCGGTCCTACGGGGATTCGCCTTTTCAGCCTTTCAAACCCTTCACCAACCGCAACAACTGCCGGGCCTTGCCGGTCAGGCGCTTGAGGCCGGTTTTTTTCGGCGGCGGGGTCATGCCCTGTTGGCGCAGCCAGTCTTTCCAGCGAATCCGCTCTTCACGCACCACCCAGCCGTCCTGAGCCGCAAAGCTCTCCGCCAGATACAACCCGCGTGTTCCCGCTGGCGTCAGCTTGTCGCGTTTGAGGGTGTACAGCTCGGGCAGCGGCACACCGTTTTCCAGCGGCATCAGGTACAGGTCAGGCTTGCTGCGATTGAGGCGGGCCACCAGTTCATCGTTTTCCAGGCATTCATCCACGTGAAACAGGCTCAACGGCCGTGCTTCCTTGGGCACTTCCAGGCGCATGTCGTAGATCAGCTGCAATGACGCGGTGGGCAGATGCACGTAGGCGCGTGGCCGCTCGATCAGCGTCATGCTGCCACAACGTACCGGTCGCGCCGCGCCGGACAAGGGCGTCAGGCGAAACGGCATGGCTTCGCGATAGTGCAGGGCGGCGGAGTAGGGCGCCGGCAGCCAGGTGTCATTGAAACGTCCGCTCAACCAGCCTTGCGGGGTTTCGATCAGGCATTCTTCAGCCACTTCCTGAATCGCGGTATGCAGCGGCAGATTCAGTTCGTGGGCCGGAACATAACCGGAGATCAGCTTGAGCACGATGTCGCCGCGATCCTGCCGACGTTGACGCACCAGCACCCAGTAATCACGATTTTGCCAATTCAGCGTCAGACGTACCGAAACCCCGAGATTGGCCAGCTCCGTATCAAAACGCGAGCTGTCCGCCACTTCGATCTTGCGGCGGCGCTGCTGGGTCTGGGCAAAATTCAGCGGCATGCCGATGCTCTGGTAGCTCAGGCCTTCGGGGGTGGCTTCGACGAACAGCGGCAGGGTTTTGAAGTTGCTGGGGTTTTTCCGAATCAGGGTTCGCGGCATATCGGCTCCTTCTTGCGTTGGGGTCGGCCGCCTGCATCAGGCTTGACGGCGAATCACGGCAGCGGCAGTGGCGACGTTGTGGGCCAGATGGAGCGGATCAATGGTCCCGACAATAGCACTGGCGACCGCCGGATGCGCAAACAGCAGCTGGAAGCTGGCCTGTACCGAGTCAACACCGGGGCTCAGGCAGACGTGACCACTGGCCAGCGCCTTCTTGATCAGAATGCCTTTGCCGTGAGCAGCAGCGTAGTCCAGCACTGGCTTTTCGCCCTGTTCGTTGAGGTTGTACGTGACCATCGCACAATCGCCTTCACGCAACGCCAGCAGGCCTCCCTCGACGGTCTTGCCGGAAAAGCCGAAGCCACGAATCTTGCCTTCGCGTTTCAGATCAGCCAGCGCCTGATAAACGCCGCTGTCGTTGAGCACGGCCAGATCGTTGCCGTCGGAATGCACCAGGACCAGATCGATAAAATCGGTTTCCAGACGTTTCAGGCTGCGTTCCACGGACTTGCGGGTGTGTTCAGGGCTGAAGTCATGGCTCGACTCGCCGGCTTCGAATTCCTCACCCACTTTGCTGACGATCACCCAATCCCGACGCTGACCGCGCAGCAGCGGGCCGAGGCGTTCTTCGCTGGTGCCGTAAGCAGGCGCGGTGTCGATCAGATTGATGCCCATGTCTCTGGCCATCTTCAACAGCATTTGCGCGTGTTGGTCGTCCGGGATCTTGAAGCCGTTGGGATACTTGACCCCTTGATCGCGGCCGAGCTTGACCGTGCCCAGGCCCAGCGGCGAGACGATCAGGCCGGTTGTGCCCAGCGGGCGATGCAAATCGTGCAGTGTTTTGACGGTCATGGCAGCAGTTGATCCCAGACGGGTACAGCCAGCGGCGGTCGTGGCAATCCTGCCAGCGGCGGCTGCGGCGTTGGGTGGATTTCATCGTGCGACAGCGCGGCCAGCACCCGGTCGGCGAAGTCCGGAGCCAGCGCCAGTTTGGTCGGCCAGCCCGTCATCAATCGCCCCTGCACGTTGAGGAACGCGTTGTCTGGGCGAGTCAGGCCGGATTGCGCAGGTTCCGCACGATCCACGCGCAAGGTTGCCCATTGCACCTGACTGAGATCGATCCAGGGCAGCAAAGTGCCCAATTCTTTTTTCACAGCAGCGATTTGCGCGGCCGGTTCGCGGGCAACCCCATCCGCCTCGGCGACGTCGCCGCCGACGTACCAGACCCATTGGCCATCCGCAGCCGGATGAGTAGTGACGGTAAGGCGCGGCTTCGGTCCGCCGCCCAGGCAGTGTGCGTACAAAGGTTTCAGGGTTGGCCCCTTGGCGAGGACCATGTGCAGCGCACGGCGTTGCATGGTCGGTTGCGAGACGCCGAGCGTCTTCAGCAGTTCGGCATTGCCGGCACCGGCGCTCAACACCACTCGTTGCGCAATGATGTTGCGCCCGTCAATGCACAGGCCGATCAGCTGGTCGCCATCGTGCAGCGGTTCGATATTCTGTCCGGCCAGCAAACTGTCGCCCGCCAGCTCGGCAAGGCGTGCGATCAGGCTCGGCACGTCGATCACCAGTTCTGCCAGCCGATACACCTTGCCCTTGAATTTCGGGTCTTGCAGCGCGGGGGGAAGGTCGCTGCCTTTGACCTGGTCGACACGACCGCGCACGGCTTTGCTGGCGAAAAAACTGGTGAGATTGCCGGCGAGAGTGCCAGGCGACCACAAGTAATGCGCTTCGGACAGCAGACGCACGCCGGTCAGATCCAGCTCGCCCTTGCCCGACAGCGCCTCACGCCAGCGGCGCGGCATGTCGGCGATGGCTTCAGACGCGCCGGACAGCGCGCCATGCAGCGCGTATTTGGCGCCGCCGTGAATGATGCCCTGGGACTTCAGGCTTTGCCCGCCGCCCAGTGCCGAGCTTTCTACCAGAATTGTCGAGAAGCCTTGACGACGCAGCCGGGCATTGAGCCAGAGACCGGCAACACCGGCACCGACGATCAGGACGTCAGTGGAAATAGCAGAACGCATGCGCACCTCAGTGGCCGGAAGAATGCGGCCATTATAGAGGATCGCGTTTTCAATGCCCGGCGGTTTTCGAGAACAACTGAATCACCACCACGCCCGCGACGATCATCGCCATGCCCAGCACCGCTGGCAGGTCGAGTTTCTGCCCGTAAATAAACAGCGCGGCGACGCTGACCATCACGATGCCCATGCCAGCCCAGACCGCATAAGCCACGCCGACGGGAATGGTGCGTACCACCAGAATCAGCATCCAGAACGCGATGGCATAGCCGCAGATCACCAGCAACAGCGGCAGCGGCGTGCTCAAGCCTTTCACGGCTTTCATGGAAACGGTGCCGATGACTTCGGCGCAAATGGCGATGGCCAACAGGTAGTAAGCAGACATGGCGTAACTCCTCTTCACAGGCTGCGCATTCTAGAGAATCCTGAAGTGCGGTAAAGTCATTACCTATCTGTATTAGAGATAGGTTGGCGCGTGATGCAATGGAATATCGAGCAGATACGTTTATTCGTCAGCGTCGCCGAGCAGCGATCGTTTTCCGCTGTGGCGCGGGACATGCGCCGGGCGCAATCGGCGGTCAGCAGCGCGGTGGCCATGCTTGAATCCGATCTCGGTGTCAGCTTGTTCGAGCGCAGCAGCGGCCGCCAGCCACGCTTGACCGAAGCCGGAACTGCGTTGCTTGAAGAAGCTCGGGAGCTGCTGCGCCAGTGCGAACGTCTTGATGGACGCGCGCTGGCCCTGGCCCGTGGCCAGGAAGCCCGCTTGCGCCTGGCCCATGACGAGGCGATGCCGTATCAACCGGTGCTGGACAGCCTCGAAGAACTGGCCGAACGCTTTCCCGGGGTCGAAGTGCAACTGGCCAGCGCCGCGCAAGGTGACGTCGCGCGCAAGCTGCTGGAACGACGGGCCGATCTGGGTTTGCTGTTTCATCATGAGCAAATGCCCGAAGCCTTGGAGCGTCGCGGCCTGGGCAGCGTTGAAATGGTCACGGTCTGCGCCGTGGGTCATCCGCTGGCGGGTCAGACTCGGGTCAGTCGCCAGCAGCTCGGCCGCCATCGGCAATTGCTCATCGCGCCGCAACAAAGTGGCTATCCCGGCGGCGAGCAGCTCAGCGCGCAGGTCTGGCGGGCCGACAGCTTTTACGTCATGGCCGAATTGCTCATGCGCGGGCTGGGTTGGGCCTGGCTGCCGCGCCATGTGGTGCAGTATCCGGCGTACCAGAATCAGATGACCGAGTTGCTCAGCGAGTGGACGCCGCCGCCCTTGGTGGTGGAGATGGTCTGGCGTCGCGACGAACCGCTCGGACCTGCCGCGCAATGCCTGGCGCAAAGTTTTGCCCGGCATTTGCAGGCCATTGGCTGATAAACTCCGCGCCCATGAATAGAACTCTATATACCCTGCTGTTTCATCTTGGCCTGCCGTTGGTGGCCCTGCGACTCTGGCTGCGGGCGCGCAAGGCGCCGGCTTATCGTCAGCGGATCGGCGAGCGTTTCGCCCTAGGCCTGCCGCCGATGCAGCCGGGCGGGATCTGGGTGCATGCGGTTTCCGTGGGTGAAAGCATCGCGGCGGCACCGATGATTCGCGCGCTGCTGGCGCGTTACCCGCAGTTGCCGATCACCGTGACCTGCATGACGCCCACCGGATCGGAGCGGATCAAGGCCCTGTTCGCGGGCGAGTCACGCATTCAGCATTGCTACTTGCCTTACGATTTGCCTTGGGCGGCGGGACGTTTTCTCGATCATGTGCGGCCAGTGCTGGGCATCATCATGGAAACCGAACTGTGGCCCAATCACATCAATCAGTGCGCCAGACGTGGCATTCCCGTGGTGTTGGCCAACGCGCGTTTGTCAGAGCGGTCGGCGCGAGGTTACGGAAAGTTCGCCGGGTTGACCCGACCGATGCTGGCACAAATGAGCTGGATCGCGGTGCAGACCGAAGCCGAAGCCCAGCGTTTTCGGGATCTGGGCGCAAGGCCTGAATGCGTGGCGGTGACCGGTTCGATCAAGTTCGACCTGAGTATTGATCCGCAGTTGCTCAAAGACGCCGCCGACTTGCGCGAGCAATGGCTGGCGACGCAACGTCCGGTGTGGATCGCCGCCAGCACCCATGCTGGCGAAGATGAAAGCGTGCTGTCGGCCCATCGGCAGTTGCTGGCAAGCCATCCTGATGCGTTGCTGATTCTGGTGCCGCGCCATCCCGAACGTTTTGCCAGCGTGCATGACCTGTGTGTGCAGCAAGGTTTTGCGACGGTTCGGCGTTCATCGCAGCAACCGGTCAGCGCGCAAACTTCAGTGTTGCTCGGCGATACCATGGGCGAACTGCTGTTTCTCTATGCGCTGGCGGATATCGCCTTTGTCGGCGGCAGTCTGGTGCCCAATGGCGGGCATAACCTGCTGGAGCCAGCCGCGCTGGCCAAGCCGGTATTGAGCGGGCCGCACCTGTTCAACTTTCTGGAAATTGCCGCGTTGCTGCGCAATGCCGACGCGTTGGCCGAAGTTGCCGACGCCGCAAGCCTGACAGCCGCCGTGCAACGCCTGTTCGATCAACCGCAACAGGCGCGCGCCATGGCCGATGCCGGGTTGCAGGTGATGAAAGCCAATCAAGGCGCGTTGCAGCGGTTGTTGGATGGGATTGGTCTGTTGGTGAAGGGGCTGCCGTAGGAGCGGCTTTAGCCGCGAGCCACGAGACACGAGCGCAATCTCCCGGCTAAAGCCGGTCCTGCGGCGGTCCTACGGTCGCTCCGACGGCCTTTCAAAGTTCTTGCGCGCAGCCGCTGCCAGATCCGGTGGCAGGAAGTCCTTGTCCGGGTTGTAATCCGGTTTCAGGTAGCGCGACAAATCCTGCAGGTCGCCCGGATTCAGGGTTCCTGCGGCTTGCTTCAAGCGCAGATTGTCGAGGATGTAGTCGTAGCGGGTGTTGTTGTAGTCGCGCACCGAGGCATACAGCTGGCGTTGCGCGTCCAGCACATCGACGATGTTGCGCGTGCCGACCTGATAGCCGATTTCCGTGGCTTCCAGCGCACTCTGGTTGGAGATGATCGACTGCTTGCGTGCCTGGACCTGCTCGACATCGGTGTTCACCGCGCGGTGCAGGTTGCGGGTGTTTTCCACCACTTGCCGACGCAGGCCTTCGCGACGTTGTTCGCTCTGGCTCAGGCGTGAATAGGCTTCGCGCACCTGCGAGCTGGTCAACCCGCCGCTGTAGATCGGAATATTCAGCTGCACGCCGATGCTGCGTTGTTCCACGTCGCCGCTGTAGCTCTGCCCGGTGTAGTTCGGGTTGCTGAAGCCCAGTGCATCGTTGTCGCCGCGCTTGTAGGTCGCCACCGCATCCAGCGTCGGAGCGTGTCCGGCCTTGCGCTGGCGCAGGGTTTCTTCAGCGGCGTTGACGGCGTAGTTACTGGCCAGCAGATTCAGGTTCTGCTGCGCGGCCGTGTCGACCCAGGCCTTGGCGTCATTGGGCGTTGGCGCGAGCACCGGCAGCGTATGGACGATGCCTTCGATGGCGTTGTAATCGCGATTGGTCAACGTTCCCAAGGCCTGAAACGCATCGTCGACCTGGCGTCGGGCGATGATCCGGTTGGCCCGCGCAGTGTCGTAGCTGGCCTGGGCCTGCAGCACGTCGGTCTTGTCCGACAGGCCGACGTCGAAGCGCTCATTGGCTTGATCCAGCTGACGTTTGAATGCGGCTTCTTCGGCTTTGGTCGAGGCCAGATTGTCCTGGGCGCGCAGCACGGTGAAGTAATCCTCGGCGCTTTGCAGGATCAGGTTCTGTTCCGTGGCCGAGAGTTCCAGCGCGGCTTGTTCGTTAACTGCCTCGGCAGCCTGCAACTGGAACCAGCGGTCGGCGCGGAAGATCGGCTGGCTGAGGGTTGCCTGATACACCGTGCCGCTGCGGGTCGCCGTGATATTGGGCTGGTTGATGCTGGTGCGAGTGTTGTTCACATCGGCACCAGCCGACAGGTTGGGCAGCAATCCGGCGCGCGCCTGGGGCACGATTTCCTTGCGGGCGGCGTAATCGGCGCGGGCCGCTGCCAGATCGGCGTTGTTGTTGACCGCTTCCTGATAGACGTTGACCAGTCCGGTCTTGGTCGGAAGAGGCAAATCCGCTGCCCAGGCCACTGCATTGCACGTACACGACACGGCGATGGCCAATGAAAGTTTGCGCAGCATGGGGCATTCCCTGTTGGTAATTGTTCTGCGGGTTGGCGAGTCAAACCAGCCTGCGAGTGTAGTGGTTGGCCTCGTTTGCAACAATCCGGCATATCAGCCATTTATCGAGCGTTTGAAAACGGGCTTGGTAATCCGGGCGCGTCCCGACTAGACTGGCGACGTTCTTGTCGGGGTGCCTTGCTAAGAGGCTGAGATCGGTTAATCCGGATCCCGTTGAACCTGATCAGGTTAGCGCCTGCGTAGGGAACAAGATTTCTCGTCTCCCGGCGAGTCCTCTTGAGTGTCGTCCGGGGTCGTTGGTTCAGCATGAGCCGCCACACCTTCGCTCGATACTCAGCACCGCTCCAGGTGCGTCTTCTCGTCTTCAGGTTCGCTCCGACAATTAATCCGCCGCTGGATGATGTCTGGAGAGCCCGTGATGAGTACAAATCTAAAAAACGCCGCCAATTTGAGTGAATCCGCACAAGTCGATTCCGGATCGGTGCAGCCGTTTACCCGCTCGCAAAAAATCTACGTCGAGGGTTCGCGCCCGGACATCCGCGTGCCGATGCGCGAAGTTCACCTGGACGTGACGCCGACTGACTTCGGCGGCGAAATCAACGCGCCAGTGGTCGTTTATGACACGTCCGGCCCGTACACCGACCCCAACGTGATCATTGATGTGCGCAAAGGCCTGGCCGACGTTCGTTCGCCATGGATCGACTCGCGCAATGACACCGAACGCCTGCCGGGCCTGAGTTCGAGTTTTGGCCAGCAACGCCTTGGCGATGCCGAACTGACGCGCCTGCGTTTCGCCCATGTGCGCAATCCGCGTCGGGCCAAGGCCGGCGCCAACGTCAGCCAGATGCACTATGCGCGTCAGGGAATTATTACCGCCGAGATGGAATACGTCGCCATCCGCGAGAACATGAAGTTGCAGGAAGCCCGCGCCGCCGGTCTGCTGACCCAGCAACACGCCGGGCACAGCTTCGGCGCCAGCGTACCGAAAGAAATCACCGCTGAGTTCGTCCGTGAGGAAATCGCCCGCGGGCGCGCAATCATCCCGGCCAACATCAACCACACCGAACTTGAGCCGATGATCATCGGCCGCAACTTCCTGGTGAAGATCAACGGCAACATCGGCAACAGCGCGCTGGGTTCTTCCATCGAAGAAGAAGTCGCCAAGCTGACCTGGGGCATTCGCTGGGGTTCGGACACGGTCATGGACTTGTCCACCGGCAAACACATCCACGAAACCCGCGAGTGGATCATCCGTAACTCGCCGGTGCCGATCGGTACCGTACCGATCTATCAGGCCCTGGAAAAAGTCGGCGGCGCCGCCGAAGACCTGACCTGGGAGCTGTTCCGCGACACGCTGATCGAGCAGGCCGAGCAAGGCGTCGATTACTTCACCATCCATGCCGGCGTGTTGCTGCGCTATGTGCCGCTGACCGCCAAGCGCGTGACCGGCATCGTCAGTCGCGGCGGTTCGATCATGGCCAAGTGGTGCCTGGCGCATCACCAGGAAAACTTCCTCTACACGCACTTCGAAGACATATGCGAAATCATGAAAGCCTACGACGTCAGCTTCTCGCTGGGCGATGGCTTGCGTCCGGGCTCGATTGCCGACGCCAACGACGCCGCGCAGTTCGGCGAGCTGGAAACCCTCGGCGAGCTGACCAAGATCGCCTGGAAGCACGACGTGCAGACCATGATCGAAGGCCCCGGTCACGTGCCGATGCAGTTGATCAAAGAGAACATGGACAAGCAGCTGGAATGCTGTGACGAGGCGCCGTTCTACACCCTCGGCCCGCTGACCACCGACATTGCGCCGGGTTACGACCACATCACCTCGGGCATCGGCGCAGCGATGATCGGCTGGTTCGGTTGCGCCATGCTCTGTTACGTCACGCCCAAGGAACACTTGGGCCTGCCGAACAAGGATGACGTGAAGACCGGGATCATCACCTACAAGATCGCCGCGCACGCCGCCGACCTCGCCAAAGGCCATCCCGGCGCGCAGATTCGCGACAACGCCTTGAGCAAGGCGCGTTTCGAGTTCCGCTGGGAAGACCAGTTCAACCTCGGCCTCGATCCGGACACCGCGCGTTCGTATCACGACGAAACCCTGCCCAAGGATTCGGCCAAGGTCGCGCATTTCTGCTCCATGTGCGGGCCGAAATTCTGCTCGATGAAAATCACCCAGGAAGTTCGCGAATACGCGGCCAACCAGCGCATTGAAACGGTGGATGCGGAGGTTGCCAAGGGTTTGGCGGAACAGGCTGAACGCTTCAAGCAGGAAGGTAGCCAGCTGTACAAGAAGGTTTGATTGTACGAGGCATCGTTGCCCGACCGTAGGACCGGCTTCAGCCGGGAGGGCGTCCTCCCGGCTGAAGCCGGTCCTACGGGATATCCGCATCTCTTCGAGATCACCCCATGAACACCCCCAGCACCTATTCACCCGATATTCCCGTCCCCGCAGGCAAGCGTGTCTTCGGCGGGCGAGATTTGTTTTCCCTGTGGTTCTCTCTCGGCATCGGCCTGATGGTCCTGCAAACCGGGGCCTTGCTGGCGCCGGGGCTGGGCATGGCGGGTTCGCTGCTGGCGATTTTCCTTGGCACGCTGGTTGGCGTTCTGCTACTGGCGGCCGTTGGCGTCATCGGCAGCGACACCGGTTTGTCGTCCATGGCCGCACTCAAGCTCAGCCTGGGCAGCAAAGGCGCGTCGTTACCGGCCGTCCTGAACCTGCTGCAATTGGTGGGTTGGGGCTCGTTTGAAATCATCGTCATGCGTGATGCCGCCAGTCTTTTGGGCGCACGAGCGTTTGGCGAGGGCAGCATGTTGAACAGTCCTTTGCTTTGGACGTTGTTCTTTGGCGGCCTGGCAACCTTGCTCGCCGTCAGCGGCCCGCTGACGTTCGTGCGGCAGATTCTGCGCAAATGGGGCATCTGGCTATTGCTGGCCGCGTGCCTGTGGCTGACCTGGAACCTGTTTGCCAAGGCGGATCTGGCCGCGCTCTGGTCCCGCGCCGGGGACGGTTCGCTGCCGTTTGCAGTCGGCTTTGATATCGCTATCGCCATGCCATTGTCGTGGCTGCCGCTGATTGCCGATTATTCGCGCTTCGGCAAGCGCGCGAAAAACGTCTTCGGCGGTACGGCGCTGGGCTTCTTTATCGGTAACTTCTGGCTGATGAGCCTGGGCGTCGCGTACACGCTGGCGTTCGCGCCGAGTGGCGAAGTCAATGCGCTGCTGCTGGCGTTGGCCGGGGCTGGCCTGGGGATTCCACTGTTGCTGATTTTGCTCGACGAGTCGGAAAACGCCTTTGCCGATATTCACTCGGCGGCGGTATCCAGCGGGATGTTAGTGCGGGTGAAGGTTGAACACCTGGCGTTGGCCATTGGCCTGATCTGCACGCTGATCGCCTGTTTCGCACCGCTGGCGCAGTATCAGAACTTCCTGTTGCTGATCGGCTCGGTGTTCGCGCCGCTGTTCGGCGTGGTGCTGGTGGATCACTTCATTCTGCGCGGGCGCAGCAGCCAGGTCGCAACCGTCGGTTTTCGCTGGTTGACGCTGCTGGCCTGGCTGGGCGGGGTCAGCACGTATCACTTGCTGGCCAATCTGTATCCGGATGTTGGCGCAACACTGCCAGCGATCATCGTCGCTGGCGTGCTGCAACTGCTGTTGGGAAAAACCCTCAACCGCGGCCGGGGAACAGTTCCGGCTTGAGGATGCCATTGAGCTGCGGATATGGAATCTTCAGCTCGATGTGGCCCATGGAGTAGGGCGCGATGGTCGTCACCGGATACTTGAGGATCATCGCGCCATAGGTCAGGGCGATGTTTGGCGTTTTCTTGAACGGCCAGGTTTTGCTGAACTCGGCATCTTCGTTCATCTTGGTCGAGACCAGCCAGCCCTGGTGCGACAGTTCGGCTTTCTGCCAGAACTCGCTTTCCTTGCCCGGGATGATCATGTCGGCAAGGGTCAACACGCGCTGCTGCGGCCGCGAATAGTTGATGAACGCCCGACCCGGCTCGCCGTGGGCGCCGCCGCCATCGAGATAACTCGACAGCTCGATCACCACGATACCGTCATGCTGCTCGCGTACCTTGGCCTGCAGATAGCTGGCATTGCGGCCTTCGGTGTCGCGCAGGTATTGCTCCTGATACGCCTTGAGCGTCGGCGCCACGGGGGCGCTTGAGTCGGTGCGCGTCAGTTGCAGCAAGGTTTTCTGCACGATGGCGTCGAGTTTCGGCTCGTCGGCAAAATGTACGGTATCGATGTTGACCAACGGACAATCGGCCGTGGTGCAGCCCGGCTTGATCAGCTCGGAAGCGTCGCGCTGGACTTGCAGCGGGGCACGGTAGTTAGGTTGGAACAGACTCTGGCAAGCGCCCAGCATCAAGGCCAGGCAAGCCAGTGAAGCGATCCTCAGTAACGACATGTTGATCCTTTGCGGTGGCAATTAAGGCGGTTACGTTGTTCGTATGCAGGCTGCTTGGACTGCAAACAGGGCCATCGGTTCGCCGCTTGGCGGATTAGAGTTCGTTTCGCTATCGCCCGTCTACCCTGCATATTTGAAGGGGGTGCGACGCGGCTTGTGTTGAAACGGCATCAGACTCTAGGATGGCACGAAGCCAAAGATTGCCTTAAGCGAGAACTGTATGACTGAACCGACCCGATCAAACCCGACGGCTTATGAAATTACCCAGCGCGACAACTGCTTCCAGGGTTTTTACAAACTGGACAAGCTGTTCCTGCGCCATGAGCTGTTCGCCGGCGGGATGAGCAAGCAGATCAGTCGCGAGCTTTTCGTGCGCCACGACGCCGTTTGCGTACTGCCGTACGACGCCAAGCGCGACGAAGTGGTCTTGATCGAGCAGTTCCGGGTGGGCGCCGTGGAGAAAACCGGCAATCCGTGGCTGATCGAATTGGTGGCGGGTCTGATCGACAAGGCCGAGGAACCGGAAGAGGTTGCCCACCGCGAGGCAGAAGAGGAAGCTGGGCTGGTGTTCAGTGCGTTGTGGCCCATCACCAAATATTTTCCTTCGCCCGGCGGCAGTGATGAATTCGTTCATCTTTATCTGGGTCGTTGCGAAAGCGAGGGCGCCGGGGGATTGCACGGACTGGAAGAGGAAGGGGAAGATATCCGCGTGACGGTCTGGGCACTGGACGATGCACTGCAAGCCGTACGTGACGGCACAATCAAGAACGCTTCGACGATCATTGCCTTGCAATGGTTGGCGTTGAACCGTATCGAAGTCAGGGGGTTATGGTCGTGAATCCTGTGCGCGAGCGCTATCGAGTTGATCTGGTGGGCCTGCAAGCGGCCTGCGAGGCCAACTATGCGCGCTTGATGCGATTGCTGCCGGACATGCGCAATGAGCAACGCTCGCGGCGCGTGGCTGTCACCCAGGGCGACCAGATGCTGGGCGTGCTGGCCGTCGAAGTGCTGCTCGATTGCCCGTACACCACCACCTTGCAAGTGCGCCAGGAACACAGCCTGCCGTGGCTGCCAGTGCCCCAACTGGAAGTGCAGGTTTACCACGACGCCCGCATGGCCGAAGTCATCGGTGCCGAACACGCCCGTCGTTTTCGCGGCATTTACCCGTATCCCAATGCCGACATGCACCAGCCTGACGAAAAGGCCCAGCTCAACCTGTTCCTCGGCGAATGGCTGAGCCATTGCCTGGCGTGCGGCCATGAGTTTGAAGCGGTGCGCTGAGTGATGTCGGCACATTTGTGATCCAGGCCCGTCTTGCGGGTTTACCCGCCTTCATCATCGCCACATAATCGCGCTGAATCCGCTCAAGGAGACGGCCTTTGCCGCGCCCATCCGATAACAGTTCTTCGGTCCTGATGGTCCAGCTGTCCGACAGCCATTTGTTCGCCTCGGCGGATGGCACGCTGTTGGGCATGAAAACCCGGGACAGCCTGCAGAAGGTCATCGAACAGGTGTTGGCCGAGCAGCCGCAGGTTGATCTGGTGGTTGCCAGTGGCGATGTCTCACAAGACGGCAGTGTTGAGTCCTACGAAGCGTTTCGGCAATTGAGCGGCCAGATTGAGGCTGAAAAGCGCTGGTTTCCCGGCAATCACGATGAATCCCTGGAAATGCAGCAGGCGGCGCAGGACAGTGATTTGCTCGACCCCATCATTGATGTCGGCAACTGGCGCGTTACGTTGCTGGATTCGTCGGTGCCTGGTTCGGTGCCCGGTTTGCTCCGGGACGGCCAATTGCAGCTGCTGGCGCAGTCGTTGCGCGCTGCGCCCGAGCGCCATCACCTGATTTGCCTGCACCACAATCCGGTGCCGATTGGTTGCGCGTGGATGGACCCGATTGGGTTGCGCAATCCAGATGCGCTGTTTGCGGTGCTTGAGGGTTTCCCGCAGGTGCGCGCGGTGCTCTGGGGGCATGTGCATCAGGAATACGATCAGCTGCGCGGTGCTATTCGCCTGCTGGCCTCGCCATCGACCTGCATCCAGTTCGCGCCGGGCAGCACGGACTTCAAGGTCGATACCGCCGCGCCGGGTTATCGCTGGTTGCGTCTGCATGATGACGGACGGCTTGAAACCGGGGTTTCCCGGGTGGTTGGCATGCACTTCGAGGTGGATTACGGTGGCGACGGTTATTGACCATTTCACCTGGAAACACCTGCGCACGAGTCTTCTGACGCTAGTCCCTGTAAACTGCGCGGCTTTGCACGGCTCAGTGTTCCAAGAGGGGACGACGTGAACAGCGAAAAACCCACACTTTTGTACATCCACGGCCTGAACAGCTCGGCTCAATCGAAGAAAGCCAGTCAGTTGATCGCCTTGATGCAGTCACTTGGCTTGAGCGAGCAATTGCGCGTGCCGGAACTGCATCACCACCCGCGCCAAGCCATGCTCCAGCTGGAATCCGCTGTCGAAGCACTGGGTCGGCCACTGCTGGTCGGCAGCTCGCTCGGCGGCTACTATGCGACTCACCTGGCGCAGCGCCATGGACTGAAGGCCGTGCTGATCAATCCGGCGGTCAATCCGCACCAGTTATTCGACGGATTTGTCGGCACTCAGCAGAATCTTTACACCGGCGAAACCTGGGAGTTGACTCACGATCACGTTGTGGCTTTGAGCGAGCTGGAAGTCCCCGCGCCTCAAGACCCGCAGCGTTTTCAAGTCTGGCTGCAGACGGGCGACGAAACCCTGGATTACCGCCGTGCCGAAACGTTTTATCGCGCTTGCGCTCTGCGCATTCAGGCTGGCGGCGATCACAGTTATCAGGGTTTCGCCGCACAATTGCCCGCGCTGTTGAGTTTTGCCGGGTTTGCGCCTGAATTGTTGCAGGCGATTGATGTTTCGACGTTGTAACCCGAGACATGTATTACCTATTGAAACTCTGTAATCCCACGAACATCTGATGACGAGACCCCATGGCCACTCCCAGCGCTAGCTCTTATAACGCCGACGCCATCGAAGTCCTCTCGGGCCTCGACCCGGTTCGCAAGCGGCCGGGCATGTACACCGACACCTCGCGGCCGAACCACCTCGCCCAGGAAGTCATCGACAACAGCGTCGACGAAGCCCTGGCCGGTCATGCGAAATCGGTACAGGTCATCCTGCACGCCGACAATTCCCTGGAAGTGTCCGATGACGGGCGCGGTATGCCGGTGGACATTCACCCGGAAGAAGGCGTGTCCGGTGTCGAACTGATCCTGACCAAGCTCCACGCCGGCGGCAAATTCTCCAACAAGAACTACCAGTTTTCCGGCGGCCTGCACGGCGTGGGTATTTCGGTGGTCAACGCGCTGTCGACCCTCGTCAAGGTGCGGGTCAAGCGCGACGGCAACGAATACGAAATGACCTTTGCCGACGGCTATAAAGCCTCGGAACTGGCAATCGTCGGCACCGTTGGCAAGCGCAATACCGGCACCAGCGTGTATTTCGCGCCTGACCCGAAGTATTTCGATACGCCGAAATTCTCGGTCAGCCGCCTCAAACATGTGCTCAAGGCCAAGGCCGTATTGTGTCCGGGTCTGCTGGTCAGCTTCGAAGACAAGGCCAGCGGCGAGAAAGTCGAGTGGCACTACGAAGACGGCCTGCGCTCGTACCTGGAGGATTCGGTCAGCGATTTCCTGCGCCTGCCGGACGAGCCGTTCTGTGGCAGTTTCGCCGGCAACAAAGAAGCCATCGACTGGGCGTTGCTGTGGTTGCCGGAAGGCGGCGACAGCGTGCAGGAAAGCTACGTCAACCTGATCCCGACCCAGCAAGGCGGCACCCACGTCAACGGTTTGCGTCAGGGCTTGCTGGATGCGATGCGCGATTTCTGCGAATACCGCAACTTGCTGCCGCGCGGCGTGAAACTCGCTCCGGAAGACGTCTGGGAACGCATTGCCTTCGTCCTGTCGATGAAGATGCAGGAACCGCAATTCTCCGGCCAGACCAAGGAACGCCTGTCTTCCCGTGAGGCGGCGGCGTTTGTGTCCGGCGTGGTCAAGGATGCGTTCAGCCTGTGGCTCAATGCCAACTCCGAACTTGGCGTGCAACTGGCCGAGCTGGCGATCAACAACGCCGGTCGTCGCCTCAAGGCCAGCAAGAAAGTCGAACGCAAGCGTATTACTCAAGGACCGGCATTGCCGGGCAAGTTGGCGGACTGCGCCGGACAGGACCCGATGCGTTCCGAGCTGTTTCTGGTGGAAGGTGATTCCGCAGGCGGTTCGGCCAAGCAGGCGCGGGACAAAGAGTTTCAAGCGATCCTGCCGTTACGCGGCAAGATCCTCAACACCTGGGAAGTCGATGGCGGCGAAGTGCTTGCCAGTCAGGAAGTGCACAACATCGCGGTCGCCATTGGTGTCGATCCGGGCGCGGCGGACATCAGCCAGCTGCGTTACGGCAAGGTCTGCATCCTCGCCGACGCCGACTCCGACGGTTTGCACATCGCGACCCTGCTCTGCGCTTTGTTCGTCCAGCATTTCCGCCCGCTGGTAGATGCTGGCCATGTGTACGTGGCCATGCCGCCGCTGTATCGCATCGATTTGGGCAAGGACATTTATTACGCTCTGGATGAAGCCGAGCGTGACGGGATTCTCGATCGTCTGGTCGCCGAAAAGAAACGCGGCAAGCCGCAGGTCACGCGATTCAAAGGTCTGGGCGAAATGAACCCGCCGCAGTTGCGCGAAACCACCATGGACCCGAACACGCGGCGTCTGGTGCAGCTGACGCTGGATGATTTCGAAGCGACCTCGGAAATGATGGACATGCTGCTGGCCAAGAAGCGCGCCGGTGATCGCAAGTCCTGGCTGGAATCCAAAGGCAACCTGGCCGAGGTTCTGACTTGATGCGAGGCTGGCTTGCCGGTTTGTTGCTGATGGTTGCTGTACCGGTCTTTGCAGTCCCGCTGGAAGAGTTGAGCCTGGTTTCCGAGCATCCCGTGGATGGCATGGTGGGCGGCAATCTATCCGGCCTGGCTGCCTGTGGCGGCCAGTTGTGGACGGTTTCCGACCGCGATGATGACGTGCTGTACAGCCTGGATATCGCAGGTGTGGTCTGGCAAGCGCAGGCGAATGCGCTGCAGATTCCGCCGGTTCCCGAAAGCCATTTGCCGGGTACGTTACAGTCGATGGCCAAGGTGTCTGCGCTGGTTCGTGGCGGCAGCCTGGACTTTGAAGGTGTGAGCTGTGACGCCGCAGGCAATCGGTATCTGGTCAGCGAGGCTTTCGCCTTGGTCCTCAAGGTGCCTGCACAAGGCGCGCCGGTCTGGCTGGATTTGCCCGCCGCACTGGTGGAACAGGCTCGGGCCAAAGGCATGTTGCAGCACTTCAACGGTATTTTTGAAGGCATTGCGGTCAATCCGGCGGGAGACCGGTTGTGGCTGGCCGCCGAGCGCGAGCAGCGCGGCTTGCTGGTCGTCAGCCGGGAAAACGACTCGTGGCAGTGCAAGGGCAGCTGCGTATTGCGCACTGAACCGGGCCAGGACGTGCTGCCGGCGCAAGTGGGCGGCAAAACGGTGTCACGGGATTTTTCCGACCTGTCGCTGTTCAACGGCAAGCTGTACGCGTTGGAACGCTCGGCATACCGCATTTGTCGGCGCACGTTGGAAACCGGCAAGACCGAGCGCTGCTGGTCGTTTGCCAGGGAAGCGTTGCGGCCTGATCGTCTTTATAGTCAGCGCTACGGCCTGACCGAGGCATTGGTGGTTGATGCTACCGGGGCGTGGGTCGGCACCGATAACAATTTTGGCGAGCGCGCCGATGGCGAGAAACGCCCGGTGGTGTGGCGTTTCGCAGCCCCCAAAAGCGGCTGGAGTGAGAAACGATGAGTCAACAGCCGCCCGGCAAGCGTGCGGGCAAGGTGTTGATGCTGCTGGCGTGGGGCGCCGGGCTGTTTCTGGCGACCCGTTATTTTGGCGAATGGGAGCAGCGTCAGGAAAATCCCAACGCGGTCGTCACGTCGCAACACGGTAACGGTTACATCGAAGTGCAGCTGGTGGGCAACCGACAGGGGCACTTCGTCAGCACGGGCAAGATCAATGGTCGAACCGTGCAGTTTTTGCTGGATACCGGCGCCACGGACGTGGCAATTCCGGGCAAGGTGGCGGACATCTTGCAACTGCCGCGAGGCGTGCCGTTGGTGGTGAGTACCGCCAACGGGCGTACCGAAGGCTTTCGAACTTCGCTGGAACGCCTGCAGATCGGCGATATCGTGCTGCACAATGTGCGCGCCCTGGTGGTGCCCGGGCTGGACGGCGAGCAAGTGCTGCTGGGCATGAGCGCTATGAAACAACTTGAATTCACCCAGCGCGGCGGCAACATGCTGCTGCGCCAGACGACCAAATAATGAGGCCCGCATGAGCGACATCCTTGCAGACAGCTTAGATGGCGTAGAACGCCGATCACTGGCTGACTTCACCGAACAGGCCTACCTCAACTACTCCATGTACGTAATCATGGATCGTGCCTTGCCGCACATCGGCGACGGCCTCAAGCCCGTGCAACGGCGCATCATCTACGCCATGAGCGAGCTGGGCCTGGACGCTGATTCCAAACACAAGAAGTCGGCGCGTACCGTCGGTGACGTGCTCGGCAAGTTCCACCCGCACGGCGACTCGGCCTGCTACGAAGCCATGGTTTTGATGGCGCAGCCGTTCAGCTATCGCTACACGCTGGTGGACGGCCAGGGCAACTGGGGTGCTCCGGATGATCCCAAGTCCTTCGCCGCCATGCGTTACACCGAAGCGCGGCTGTCGCGCTATTCCGAAGTGCTGCTCAGCGAACTGGGCCAGGGCACGGCGGACTGGGTGCCGAACTTCGACGGCACCCTGAACGAACCTGCGGTATTGCCGGCACGTTTGCCGAATATCCTGCTCAACGGCACGACTGGCATCGCGGTCGGCATGGCCACCGACGTGCCGCCGCACAACCTGCGCGAAGTGGCCACGGCGTGCGTGCGTTTGCTGGATGAGCCGAAAGCGACGGTCGCCGAGCTGTGCGAACACATCCTCGGCCCGGATTACCCGACCGAAGCGGAAATCATTACGCCCCGCGCCGATCTGCTGAAGATGTACGAAACCGGCAAAGGCTCGGTGCGCATGCGTGCCGTCTACCACATTGAAGATGGCGACATCGTCGTCACCTCGCTGCCGCATCAGGTCTCTGGCGCCAAGGTCATCGAACAGATCGCCGGGCTGATGCAGGCCAAGCCCTCCAAGGCGCCACAGGTCGCCGACCTGCGTGACGAGTCGGACCACGAGAACCCGTGCCGCCTGGTGATCATCCCGGTCAACAGCCGGGTCGACCATGACGCGCTGATGCAGCACCTGTTCGCGACCACCGATCTGGAGTCCAGCTACCGGGTCAACATCAACATCATTGGCCTGGACGGCAAGCCGCAGCTGAAAAACCTGCGCGCCTTGCTGGTGGAATGGCTGGAATTCCGCACCAATACCGTTCGCCGCCGCTTGCAGTTCCGCCTCGATAAAGTGGATCGTCGCCTGCATCTGTTGGACGGTTTGCTGATCGCTTACCTGAATCTGGATGAAGTGATTCACATCATCCGCACGGAAGAGCATCCGCGCGCCAGATTGATCGAGCGCTTCGAACTGAGCGAAATCCAGGCCGATTACATTCTCGATACGCGCTTGCGTCAGTTGGCGCGCCTCGAAGAAATGAAGCTGCGTAACGAACAGGATGAACTGAACAAGGAGCGCGCCAAGCTCATGGCATTGCTGGGCAGTGAAGCCAAGCTCAAGAAGCTGGTGCGCAGCGAAATCATCAAGGACGCCGAAACCTATGGCGACGACCGCCGCTCGCCGATTGTCGAGCGTGCCGAAGCCAAGGCGCTGACCGAACACGATCTGCTGCCCAACGAGAAGGTGACCGTTGTTCTGTCGGAAAAAGGTTGGGTGCGCTCAGCCAAAGGTCACGACATCGATGCGACCGGGCTTTCCTACAAGGCGGGAGACGGTTTCCTGACCGCCGCTGCGGGCCGTTCCAATCAATACGCGGTGTTTATCGACTCGACCGGGCGCAGCTATTCCTTGGCGGCTCACACGCTGCCGTCGGCGCGAGGCCAGGGCGAACCCCTGACCGGCAAGCTCCAGCCGCCGCCGGGCGCGACCTTCGAATGCGTGTTGCTGCCTGAAGATGACGCGCTGTACGTGATCGCCTCGGATGCCGGCTACGGCTTCGTGGTCAAGGGCGAAGACCTGCAAGCCAAGAACAAGGCGGGCAAGGCGTTGTTGAGTCTGCCTGCCGGAGCCAAGGTGATTCTGCCGCGCACAGTGCCGGATCGTGAGCAGAACTGGCTGGCGGCGGTGACCACTGAAGGCCGCCTGCTGATCTTCAAGATCAGCGATTTGCCGCAGCTGGGCAAAGGCAAGGGCAACAAGATCATCGGCATCCCGGGAGATCGGGTGGCGAGTCGTGAAGAGTACGTGACCGATCTGGCAGTGATCCCGCAAGGGGCGACATTGGTCCTGCAGGCGGGCAAACGAACCCTGTCGCTCAAGCCTGATGACCTCGAACATTACAAGGGCGAGCGAGGTCGGCGGGGTAATAAGTTGCCAAGGGGCTTCCAGCGTGTCGATGCGCTGTTGGTGGAAAACGTCGGATAATGGCGGTTTAGAGCTATTAGTCTTCGTTTTGCCATGAAGATCGCCGCATAATCGCTGGAGTCATAGCGCATATTCACGGATGATATGACGTCTTGTGGCGTCGGCGTGGCTGAATGCCTTCATGATTTGTGAGTATTTGCACTGTGGTTCGCCTCGCGGCTGCCACCTGGATGGGACGATGAATCTTCTACGCCTTCCCGTTGTTTTGTTGATGACCAGCGTTTTGGGTCTGGCTGGTTGCAGTGTGCATCAGCCGACTGCGCTTTATCAGTTGGACAGTGGTACACCTGGGCAGCCTACCCGCAGCACAGGGTTGGCTGTTTTACTGGGTCCGGTAACCGTGGCCGACTACCTGCAACGCGAAACGCTGTTGCAGCGTCAGCCAGATGGCAGCCTGACTGCGTCCCAGGAAGGACGCTGGGCGGGTAGCCTGTCTTCGGACATTGATCAGCTTCTGCTGCGCCAATTGGCCTGGAAGCTGGACAGCCAGCGCGTAGTACTCGCGCCGGCCGTCACTGATTTCACGCCTGACGTGCAGGTGGTGCTTTCCATCACCCGCCTGGATTCCGGTGCCAAACAACCTGCAATCCTGGATGCCCAATGGCGCTTGCTGGACCGCAAGGGTCAGGTACGCGACAGCCGCATTGTCCATCTGCAGGAACTGCATGCCGGAACTTCGGCCGATCAGGTTCGTGCTCAGGGTGTCTTGTTGCAGCGTCTGGCCGATCAGCTGAGCTCGGCGGTCAAGCCGATTTCCTGGCAGCCGGTCGAGCAACCAAAGAAAGCCCCGGTGGCTCGCGCCAAAGAGCCGGAGAAGCCCAAGATGCCGATGGCACTGCCGATCCGTACCGATCTGGAAGTGTTCCGCTTCTGACCGGCAGAATCAAAAAACCCGCAGCGATGCGGGTTTTTTTTGTATTCAGATTGGCGTGTATCCACAGGAGCGGCTTTAGCCGCGAATTACGCCCTCCCGGCTGAAGCCGGTCCTACGGCATTGGCGTCGATCCACAGGAGCGGCTTTAGCCGCGAATTACGCCCTCCCGGCTGAAGCCGGTCTTACGGCATTAGCGTGTATCCGTAGGAGCGGCTTTAGCCGCGAAGTACGTTCTCCCGGCTGAAGCCGGTCCTGCAGCATCGCGGCATAGCCGTCATTCGGATCAGGCCTTGCGCGTCTCGTGCATGCGTGCGAGTTGGCGTTCGAGCATGGATGGATAGGGTTCCATCAGGCGCTCGACGCAGCAGGCGCCTTCCGGACTGGCGATCGGGCGGATGCGCGCACGTTGACGAATCAGCGCGTCGTCGTTGATCTTGCGCTCGACCAGCAGCAGGTTGCGGCTGTGCTGGGAAAGGGCCAAAGCATCCTGCGCCGTTTCGGTGAGCAGCAGATCGATCTGGCTCAGGCCGGACAGCCCTTCGCCCAGTGTCAGGCCCAATTGCAATTGCAGGGTGATGCCGCTGTCGGCGACTTCGATCTGCAAGGCATGGCTCAGCGCCCGCAGCAACTCGCCGCAGCAAATGGCGTTGGTCAGGTAGTCGTCGCCGCTTGCTTCGCTGTGGAACAGCATCAGGGTGCTGCCATCGTTGAGCGTATGCAGTTCGCCTTCATACAGCGACGAAGCCTGATCCAGGCAATCGCGGTAACGTTGCAGCAAATCCGTCAGGCGGGCGCGAGGCAGGCGGCGCAGTTGATCCTGGGAGCCGAGTTGCACAGCCAGGACTGCGCTCGGTTGCGGCGTGCTCGGTGCGAGCGGCGCCTTGCTGACGACAGGCGCCGGGCTGGCGCTGTCACGCAGATCGGCGAACGGATCGTCTTCGTCCTCTTCATCTTCCTCGGCAACCAGTCGACGCTGCACGGGCGGAGCTGGCAAGCGTGGCTTGGGTGCTTCATCGAAGCCTGGCTCGCGCGCATTGCGGCCTTTGAACGCCGGCTCGGCTTCTTCTTCCTGCTCCAGATACGGATCGTCGCCTTCGTCGTCGACGTATTCCGGCTCGGGTTCAGGCTCGGGCTCCGGCATTGGCGGGGCAAAGGACGTTTGCAGCTGGCGGGCCAGATCACCGATTTCGTCCTGACGCTCCACCGCTGGGGTGTACGGATCGATATCGCGCAGCCAGACGCGCAATTGCAGCAGCGGCGTGGAAATATGGCGACCCAGGCGCAAGCTCAATGCCAGGGCCAGCGCGAGCAGAATCCCGGCCAGAATGCCCATGCTTTGCAGGCTGATGGTCATCGGCTGCTGGAATTGACTCATGTCCAGGCTGATGCGCAGGTGCCCGGCCATCACATCCTGAAAGGTGATCTTGATTTCATACAGGCCTTCGGCTTCGCCCAACAACCCGTTTTTCGGGCGCTGACCGGCTTCGGCAAGGATGCGATTGTCCACGCTGTAAATGGCGGCATGGGCTACAAGCGGGTTCTTCACCAGATTGCCGAGCAGCACGTTGAGGCTGAGGATGTCGTTGGACACCAGCAGTTCAGTGGCTGAGGTTGCGGTCTGCGTGGTGAGTGCCTGGCCAAGTGCATCGGCCTGCTCATGCATGGCCTGCTTGAATTGCAAACCCATCACGCCCGCGTAAATCACCAGCGCCAAGGCGACGAGGATCACGTTATGGCTGGCAATGCGCAAAGCAATCGGAACACGGCGATGGCGCAGTGCACGGAAGATAAGCAGGAAGAAATTATCGGTTTTAACTGGCGTGGGCCGGTTCACAGAGCACGGCTCTTTCGGTGAAGTTGCCGCGCAGTATAACGACCGACCCAGTAGCGGCAAAGCGCTGCCTGTGCCCGGTGGTCACTGAAAGTGGTTAGAATGCGGTTTTTTTCCACTGCTGGGGTGCGTCTTGCGCGAAATCGTCCTGATTAACATCACAGGTGTTGACCGTCCGGGTCTCACTGCCGCCATCACTGGCGTGCTCGCGCAAGGCGGGGTGAACATTCTCGATATCGGTCAGGCGGTGATCCACGACACCTTGTCGTTCGGCATCCTGGTCGAAATTCCTGGCACCGAGCAAGGCTCTTCCGTGCTCAAGGACATTCTGTTCACGGCCTACAAGCTCGATCAGCAAGTGCGCTTCACGGCGGTGTCCGAAGAGGATTACCAGCATTGGGTCGACGGGCAGGGCAAGTCGCGGCATATCGTGACGCTGCTGACCCGCAAGGTCACCGCCGAGCAGTTGCAGCGGGTCAGTTCCATCACTGCCAGATACGGGCTGAACATCGACCAGATCGATCGTCTCTCCGGACGCATGCCGCTGGACACCCCCGCCGATCAGGGCAAGGGCTGCATCGAGTTTTCGGTGCGCGGCGAACCGGCTGATCCGAAGGCGATGCAGGCGGAATTCCTCAGCGTGGCTCAGGCGCTGAATGTCGATATCGCGTTCCAGCAGGATTCGCTGTTCCGGCGCAATCGGCGTCTGGCGGTGTTCGACATGGACTCGACGCTGATCGAAGCCGAAGTCATCGACGAGCTGGCCAAGGCCCACGGCGTGGGTGAGCAGGTGTCGGAAATCACTGAGCGCGCCATGCGCGGCGAACTGGATTTTCGCGCCAGCTTCAAGGAGCGCCTGGCGCTGCTCAAAGGGCTGGATGTCAGCGTGCTGGATGAAATCGGCGCATCGTTGCGTCTGACCGAAGGCGCTGAAACCCTGTTCGCAGAACTCAAGCGCCTGGGCTACAAGACGGCGATTCTGTCCGGCGGCTTCACCTATTTCGCCAAGCAACTGCAGACCAAGCTGGGCATTGATTATGTGTTCGCCAACGAGCTGGAAGTGGTGGACGGCAAATGCACCGGCAATGCCATCGAGCCGATTGTCGATGCGCAGCGCAAGGCGGACCTGCTGCGTGAGCTGGCGATCAAGGAAGGCCTGAGCCTGGAGCAGACCATTGCCGTGGGCGACGGCGCCAATGACTTGCCGATGCTGGCAATCGCCGGCCTGGGCGTGGCATTCCGTGCCAAACCGCTGGTCAAGCAGTCAGCCAAACAGGCGATCTCGACGCTGGGCCTGGACGGGATTCTTTACCTGCTCGGTTTCCGTGATCGGGATGGGCGTAACTGATTTTTCGCAGGGCCGGCTCGTTGGACCGGCTTTTCGTAGGACCGGCTTTATCCGGGAGGACACTATTCCTCGCAACAAGCCTGCATGGAATAAACAGGAGCTCTCCCGGCTAAAGCCGGTCCTACGAGCCGGTCCTACGAGTCTGTCCTACGAGCCGGTCCAACGTAAAGGTCCAGCAAGCCGGTCCAGCCGTTCCTGTTACAACGACGACCAAAGCGAATCGAATTCCTGCTCTGCCTTGGGCTGGTCGTTGCCGGTTTCCTTGGGCGCTTCGAAGGTTTCGTATTCGAACTGGTTGTAGCTGCCGCTGCTGGCGCGTCGGTTGTTGAGGGAGCCGCCGCGTTCTTCGCCGCCGATGTTGATCATCACGCTGTTGCCTTCCTGGAATGGCAGACGCGGGGCGAGGATTGTCGCGGGCTGTTCGATGGCGCGCACTTCCGGGAGCAGCAACGAACGCATGTAAGGGCTGTTCTGTCCGGGTCTGATCATCTGCAGGCCGCAGGGTTGCGCGAATGGCGCGATCAACTCGATCCCCATTTGCGTGCCGCCGCTGCGCACCTGGCGCACCCATCGCACAACCGCAATGCTCCAGCCCTGGCAGGCATCGTCCTGAATACCCACCAGTTCGCCCGCCTGCAACTGTGGCGGGACTTCCTTGGGCCACGCCAGGCAATATCCGCCGGGGCTGTGATTGACGATGTGCAGGTCGAAGGTCGGGAAGGTTTGCTGCGCATTGGACGCCGCTTCACCGCCTTCGGCTTCGGTTTGCTGATACTGGATCTCTTCAAACGGCAACAGCACTGACGAGGTGTTGCCGCGCTGGGTATCGAACGCAGTGGCCCAGGGATCGTCCGGTTTATCGCTGGCCAGTTCCATCTTGAATTGCGCGGCCTTGCTGATGACCGGTAATTGCAGCATGTCGCTGAATGAGCGCCGGCCACCGAGGTAATAATGCAGCGCGCTCATGCCGATGCACAGATTCAGCGTGCCCTGGCCCGGCGTGCGCTGAAACGTGCGCTCTGCCACGTCGCCCCATGCCGCAGCCAGATGCTGCAGCAAGTCGGTGGTGATGCCTTGAGGCACCAGCAATGGCAATTGCGGTCGCAGGTCGGCAGGCGTTTCCAGATAACGATTGATCATCGCCGCCAACGCCTGGGTATGCATGCCCAGCAGATCCGGGATCTGTTGTTCGGTGAACAGCGAGGTATAGAGCGGCGGTTTGTCCTGGTCGGGCGCGAGGGCGAACAGGCTGTTGTCGTCGGCCGGAAGTTGCAGGCGGACCAGTGAACTCCACGAATCCAGGACCTCGGCGAGACGACCTATATTGAGCTGACGCATCTGGTTGCAGCGTGAACAGCCCATCAACAACGCAACGAGGTAGGTCTGTTCGACAGTCATCGCCTTGACGTTATGCGCCAGCTCATCGTTCACCGCAACCAGATGCAACTGGTGCTGGCGGGCGATCTGATAAATCTTGTGCATCTCCAGCCACAGGCCTTCCTGGACCGGGCAATACAACTGATTGGCGCGAATCAAGGGGCCGTTGAGGCAATGCAGCGCCCGTTGTAACGCAGTGCTCAACAGCGAGATGCGGTCCTTGGTCAGGCGCGCAGCCACGCGCTGGATGATCAGCTTGTAACCCACGGCGAGATGGTTTTGCAGCGCCTGGCAAAGGTTGGCGACCTTGCGCGGGCGCTCGTCGAGCACGATGGCCTGATTGAGGAAGTGCCGCTCCAGATGCTTGCAGACGAAGTACACCTCGGGCCGCAGCAGTTCAAGCAGTTGCAGGCGGTTGTCGCTGGGCGTGAGTAACTGATTGAGTTCGCTGAGGCCCTGATAGAGCTGGCGCGCCATTTCGCCAAGATTGGCTTTGGGCAGGGTTGAGATCCAGCGTTTCAGGTCGCGAGGGTTTGCTTCACAGAATGTCAGGCTCGACTGCGTCGGCGTAGGGACACGCAACAACACGGGAAGGCTTGAAATGCTCATGTGACAGGCTGACTCCAACTGCTTACTGGCCCGAACGGCGGCATTCGATTCGCGCGTTAATAGCATTGACTCATTGAGAGTCGTGCAATCTGCATCAATGAAATGCGAAGTTTCCTACAGCGCCGATGCCGTGACTTTAACAGCATCGGCGTGCAGTCGCAGCCCTTGTTCTACAAACGGGAACGCTAGCCGGGTTACTGGCTCATGCGTTACAGCTCAACAGGGGCAACGCTCTGTACCTGGATTTCGACCGGCGATGCCAGTTTCTCGCCCATTTTGACGGATGAACCGGCCGCCAGTTCCTCGGCCCATTTAATCTGGTTGGGTCCGAACAGCACGATGGCGGTGGAGCCCAGTTTGAAGCGGCCCAGTTCGGCGCCTTTCTCCAGATGGATCGGCGCGCGTGCGGCTTCGTCGTAGCGGAAGGTTTTCAGCTCGCGTTTCGGTGGAGTGACCAGGCCGGCCCAGACGGTTTCGATCGACGCAACGATCATCGCGCCGACCAGCACCACGGCCATCGGTCCACGCTCGGTGTCGAACAGGCAGACCACGCGTTCATTGCGGGCGAACAGCTCCGGCACGTTCTCGGCCGTGGTCTGGTTGACTGAAAAAATCCGCCCCGGCACAT
Source organism: Pseudomonas sp. CFII64 (assembly GCF_000416235.1). Classification (GTDB taxonomy): domain Bacteria; phylum Pseudomonadota; class Gammaproteobacteria; order Pseudomonadales; family Pseudomonadaceae; genus Aquipseudomonas. The sequence goes on from NZ_ATLO01000049.1 coordinate 456,475, forward strand.
ACACCATCTCGCGCAGGGTGCCCGCCAATGGCATGTGCACCCGGTGATAGTCCTTGGGCGAGAGGTAAACCGTGGCGAACTCGCCGCCCATGAACGGCGCTGACAGGCTGGCGTCACCGCCCAACAGTTCAAGCACGCTGAAGCTGTGGCCCTTGGCCTGGAAGATGCGGCCGTGATCAATCGGACCCAGCTGACTGATCGCGCCATCGGCCGGGCAGAGAATCGCGCCCGGCGTGACGTCCAGCGGGCGAGCGTCGGATTTCAACGCGCGGGTAAAGAACGCGTTGAAGTGCTCATAAGCGGTGAGGTCTTCCACCAGCGCCAGGGACATATCCACCTGATAGCGACGGGCGAACCATGCGGTGAAGGCGTTCTTGAACCAGCGCACCCGGCATTCGGCAACGCAGCCAGCCAGACGGGACAGCAAGTGGTGCGGCAACAAATACTGGCTGAAGATAAACAGACGCTTTTTCATCAAAATTCCTAAAACGATAAAGGTGTGCTGAACGTAATGTTACAGGTCGGCCCGCTGTCAGCGTTCGACCGGTGTGTCCGGGTGGTTGCCCCATTCGCCCCAGGAGCCGGCATAGCCTTTGACTCGCGGGTAACCCAGCGCCTTGGCCACCAGATAGGTGAAGCCGGAGCGATGGTGGGTCTGGCAATGGGTGATCACTTCCTTGTCGGCGGTGATGCCCAGGCTGTCGAGGATTTCGGCAATGTCTTCGCGAATGCGCAGATTGCGCGCCGGGTCCATGCCTGCGGTCCATTCGAAGTTGACTGCGCCGGGTATGTGCCCGGCCTTGGCCGCCAGGACCTTTTCCCCTGAGTATTCCGTGGGGCCGCGCGCATCCCAGACGGCCAGATCGGCCGCGCCGAGACGGCTTTGCAGGTATTCGCGAGTGGCGGTGGGTTCGCTGTGCAACGTCAAAGGCACCGGCTGGCCGGCCGATGGCGGGACGTCAGTTGAGAGCGGCAAGTCTTCCGCCTGCCAGGCAAGCAGTCCGCCATCCACGTAGTGATATTGATGGTGTCCGATAACATCCAGTAACCAAATAAACCGCCCGGCCCAACCGCCGCCTTCGTCGTCATAGACCACGTAGACCGCGTTCGGGTTATGGCCCAGCTCGCCGAACAAGGCTTCGAGCTGCGGTTGTGCCGGCAGCAGGCCGGGGGCTGGAGGCTGGCCCAGTTGCGTGCGCTTGGGATCGACAAAGCGTGCGCCGGGGATGTGTCCGGCGTCATACCGGGCGCTGCTGGTCAGATCCACCAGAATCAGCTCCGGCGCGTCGAGGCGTGCCAGCAGGTCGCTGGGTTCGATGACCAGCGGCAGGCTAGAGAAGACGGACATGTGCAGCCTCCAATATCGGAAAAAGAGGCGAATTGTAGCCCAGCTGTCAGGCTTTGCGACCACTAAAGCTGGTCATCGCCCGCTCGATGCATTGACAGGTTTTTCCGAAAGCCTGTACGGATATCTCCGAAAGCGGCCCGCCGCCCTGGTCGGCGAACACCAGCATCACCACTTTGCCATTGCTGCTCAGGGAGCGAATCAACCAGTGCTGACCCTTGAACAGGCCCCTGATGCTGCCCGGCAACAACGCTGAAAACTGATCGATGTTGGCCGGTGTCATGCGCAGTTGAGTGGGTTGCGCGAGCAAGCGCTGCAACACCGTGCTTTCTTTTATATACAGCACGGTTTCTGCGGCTTCCTTCTGTAAGCCACCGATCTGGTGAACCCGCAGCATGGTGGCCGTCTTGTCCGTCATCATCAGCATGACCCGCTGCATGCCGCAGGACAGCAAGGCGTCACGGGAAGAGGTGGTCAAGTGCATCGCGTTATTGAACGGGCTCGGTTCGATCAGCAGCTCGGCACAGTGTTTGCGCCAGATTTGCAACGCTTCGGCAGAGGGCGGCGGGGCGGGCAGCATGCCGCGATGGACCCGACGCGTGTCCCACGGCCAGAGCAGCGCTTCGGCAGGATGCCATGTTCCCGGAGCCGCGTGCTGTCGGGCGCTGCTGGCGGCGTTCTGGTGCACCTGTTGTTGCACGACATCCAGCGGTTGTTGCAGATACAGACTGGTCAGCAGCTCCCAGCGCAGGCAATGCGGGCTGTCCCAGGCTTGCTGGGCCGCCAGCGCCAGGCCGTTGCCGAGCAACACCGTATTGGCGGGCTGATTCAGCCAGCGATGCAAATGAGGGTCGGCGTCCATCAGCTGTTGCTGGAGCAACGGATCGTCATTGTTGCGGGCGATGCGCATGGCTTTCACCAGTTGGCGCCGCTCGCTGATCAGCAAGCGATAACCCTGAGTCACCCACAGCGGCAGATGCCAAAGCTCGGCCAGGGTGATGCACAGCTCCAGCAGGCTGACGCCAAACAGTTCTTTTTCCACCACGCGAGAAGACTCGCCTTGATGGATGACGCGCATTTCCCATTCATCGAGCAGCTTGGGATACGTCAGCGCCATCGGCCACAAAGGCGAGAGAAACAGCAGGCTGCCCAAGTGAATGTCCTGCCAGAGCCGGGCCAGACGCCCGGCGAACAGACCGCTGGCCTGCTGGGTCGCGTGTTGGCTGACCAGTAACAGTTGGCGAAACGTGGCGGGAATTTCGTCCGCTTCCAGCGTCGGCAGGCGATTGAGCAGCACTTCGGTGCGCGCCAGCCCAAGACGATTGATTGCCACCTCAAGGCTCTCGGCGGGCTCCGCCAGTTTGTTGGTGTGGTGATTGGCCTCGCGCATGACGCTGAGCACCAGCGCCGGGCTGTCCTGAACCATGTCGGCGATATCACGCAGCGAGCGGCGACTGTCGTTGAGTGCCGAGCGCACGCGTTTGTGGCTGGCCGCAGGCACCGGCAATGCAACGCCGTCGAGCTGCTTGACCCAGGCATCCAGGGTCTTGGGAACAGGTAGCGGTGTCGAGGTATCTGGAGGCATGCATCAGGCCTGTACGACTGGATATTTTAGGCAGTATGGACTGCGAAATTTCAGGGTAAGACATCAGTTTGCGGGCCGCCGTTCAAGGCCCGGCTGGCTTTTCCACATTACGGCCTATAGTCTGGCCCACATATGCCGATAAGTAGAAGAAGAGTTTCACGAACTTCCGCAACATGTCCCTGAATCCGACTTGGTAAGTAGTTTCTACCTATGGCTAAAATTATCGGCATCATTGTCGTTTTCGCGAGCGTGCTCGGCGGATACGTTCTGTCCCATGGCAAGATTGCGGCATTGATCCAGCCCTTCGAGGTTTTGATCATCGGCGGCGCGGCATTGGGTGCGTTCCTCCAGGCCAACCCCGGCTACATGACCATGCACGTGTTCAAGAAGTCGCTGAAAATGTTCAGCACGCGCTTCACTCACGCGTATTACCTTGAAGTCCTCGGCCTGGTGTACGAGATCCTCAACAAGAGCCGTCGCGAAGGCATGATGGCGATTGAAGGGGATATCGAGGACGCAGCGGCCAGCCCGATCTTCGCCAAATATCCGGGCGTGCTCAAAGACGAGCGGATGACGGCGTACATCTGTGATTACCTGCGCATCATGTCCTCGGGCAACATGGCTCCCCACGAGCTGGAAGGCCTGTTCGACATGGAACTGCAAAGCATCAAGGAAGAACTCGGGCATCCCTCCCACGCCATTACCGGCATCGCGGACGGCATGCCCGGTTTCGGTATCGTCGCGGCGGTACTCGGTATCGTGGTGACCATGGCCTCCCTGGGCGACGGCGACAAGGCTGCCATCGGTAACCACGTCGGCGCGGCACTGGTCGGTACGTTCTTCGGTATTCTCGCGGCCTACGGCTTTTTCGGCCCGCTGGCCACGTCCCTGGCCCACGATGCCAAGGAAGAGCTGAATGTCTATGAAGCCATCAAGGCATCGCTGGTGGCTTCGGCGTCCGGCATGCCGCCATCGCTGGCCGTAGAATTTGGCCGCAAGGTTTTGTATCCCGCGCATCGGCCCAGCTTCAGTGAGCTGGAGCAAGCGGTTCGCGGTCGCTAAGCCATGGAAAATAATCAGCCGATAATCATCAAGCGCGTCAAGCGCTATGAAGGCGGACACCACGGCGGGGCATGGAAAATCGCCTTCGCCGACTTTGCTACGGCGATGATGGCGTTCTTCCTGGTGCTGTGGCTGATGTCGTCGGCCACGCCCGAGCAGTTGCTGGCCATTGCCGGCTACTTCAAGGACCCGGTGGGGTTTTCCGACAGCGGCTCGCCCTACGTGATCGACCTCGGCGGTTCGCCGGAAATGTCCCCGGACCAGACCCTGAACCCCGAGATCAAGTCCACGCCGACCCCGGACAACGTACCTATCGAATCCGACTCGGCAGAAGCCAAGGCCGAAGCGGTCGAGCAGGAACGTCTGGAAATGCTTCTGCAAGAATTGCAGAACAAGGTCAACGAGAACCCGGAACTGCAGAAATTCAAGGATCAGATCCACTTCGAGATTACCCAGGACGGCCTGCGGATTCAGATCACCGATGCTGACAATCGGCCGATGTTCGATCTGGGCAGCGCGCGCCTCAAGCCGTATTTCGAAGACATCCTGCTGGCGATGGCCGACACCATCAAAGCGGTGCCGAACAAGATCAGCATCAGCGGTCACACCGACGCCAAGCCTTTCGTGGGTAACGGCGATTACGGCAACTGGGAGTTGTCGGCCAACCGGGCCAACGCGGCGCGTCGAGCGCTGATCGCGGGCACCTATCCGGAAAGCCAGGTCGCCCGTGTCGTGGGGTATGCATCGTCTGCGCTGTATGACCGCACGCAGCCGTTCAACCCGGTGAACCGCCGGATCGACATCGTGGTAATGACCAAAAAGGCACAGCAACGTATCGAAGGCACTCACGGCGTGGGCGATGGCAATACCCCTCCAAAACCGGCCACGCCCGCAACACCGCCCGGCGCGTCGAATACGAAGCCGCCTGATCCGCAGGCCTACGCCCAGCCTCATGAGCTTCGGCAAAAGCTGAATATCTTCGAGGATGGCACGCTGAAGATGGACGAGACGAAGAACTAGCAAACAAAAAGCCCGGATTCAAACGAATCCGGGCTTTTTTTTCTTCACGCCGTAGGAGGGGAATTGTCCCGAAGACGCTGGTGCAAGCGCTGAGGATATTCCGGCTCAGACCCGACGCCTTCCCGGACAAGTCCGGTCCTACCTGATTTTTTGCACGCCCCGTAGGAGGGGACTTGTCCCCGAATACGCCGGTGCAAGCGCTGAAGATATTCCTTGGCGCTCCCGACGTTTTCCCGAACAAGTCCGGTTCTACCGAGCAACACAGAATCAGGTAGGAGGGAATTTATCCCCGAATAGGCATTATGGTCGCAGGATAATTATCTGCTGCACCGACGCCATCGGGGACAAGTCCCCTCCTACAATGGTCGCGCCTACCCAATCAATAACTGTTTTCCGGCAAGCTGGCGATGATCGAGCGATAGCTGTTCATGCGTTGCTGCTGCACGCGGCCTTCTTCCAGGGCGATGATCAATGCACAGCCCGGCTCGCGGTCGTGTTTGCAATCGCGGAAACGGCAGTGGCCGATCAAATCCTGGAACTCGATAAAGCCTGCTTCGACATCGGCGCGGCTCACGTGGCCGAGGCCAAATTCACGAATCCCCGGGGAGTCGATCAGTTCGCCGCCACCCGGGAAGTGGAACAACCGCGCGGTGGTGGTGGTGTGCGTGCCCTGGCCGGACCACTCGGACAGCGGGCCGACGCGGGTGTCGACCTCCGGCAGCAGGCTGTTGACCAGCGAAGACTTGCCGACACCGGACTGGCCGACAAACACGCTGATGTGCCCATCGAGCTGGGCTTGCAGCTGTTGCATGCCGTCGCCCTGATGCGCTGACACTTCCAGCACCGGATAACCCAGCGTGCGATAAACCGCCAATAACGCATTCAGCGCGGGCGCGTTCTGCTCGTCGATCAGGTCGAATTTGTTCAGCAGCAACAGCGGACGAATCCCGGCGTGCTCGGCGGCGACCAGATAACGGTCGATCAGGTTGGCATGCGGTTCAGGCGCTGGCGCAAACACAATCACGATCAGATCGACGTTGGCGGCAACCGGCTTGAGTTGCCCACGGCTGTCCGGGCGGCACAGTTCGGTGGTGCGCGGCAGCTGGGCGACGATAACGCCGATGCCCTGATTGCCGGCGCGCCAGACGACGCGGTCACCGGTTACCAGTGCAGGCAGGTTGGCGCGCAAGTGGCAACGGAACACTTGTCCGCTCAGATCGCCTTCCTGCGCCTCGACCTCGACCTGAATACCAAAGTGCGCGATCACCAGGCCGGTCTGCTCGGGGCCAAGATCGCCGCCCTCAAGGGTTTCCAGCGTCAGTGACTCACGTTTGGCGACGCGGGCAGCGCGCTCGCCCTGGATCTTTTCGATGCGCCAGTTCTGACGACGATTGAGTTGGCGTTTGGCCATGGGTGTTCCGAGTAGATAAAGCAGCTGATTAGATAAAACGCGATGGAGTCTAGCATGCCGGGGTGAGCTAAACTGCGCGCCTACGCTGAGGAGCCGACATATGCAAAACAAGCAGAACCTGATCTGGATCGATCTGGAAATGACCGGTCTGGACCCAGACACTGACGTCATCATTGAAATGGCCACCATCATCACCGACAGCCAGCTCAATACCTTGGCTGAAGGCCCGGTCATTGCCATCCATCAGAGCGACGAGACGCTGGCCAGAATGGACGAGTGGAACACCCGTCAACACGGCGGCTCGGGCCTGACCCAGCGGGTTCGCGAAAGCACCATCAGCATGGCCGACGCCGAAGCCGAGACGCTTGAGTTCATCAAACTGTGGGTGCCGGAGCGCAGCTCGCCGATCTGCGGCAACAGTATTTGCCAGGATCGCCGCTTCCTTTATCGCCACATGTCAGCGCTGGAAAACTACTTCCACTACCGCAACCTTGACGTTTCGACCCTCAAGGAGCTGGCGGCGCGCTGGTCGCCTGAGCTGAAATTCAAGAAAGGCAGCACGCATCTGGCCCTGGACGACATTCGCGAATCCATTGCCGAGTTGCGCTTCTATCGCGAGCACTTCATCAAGGCGTAACGTTTCCGCCGCTCTGTGGGACCGGCTTCAGCCGGGAAGAGGGCTTCCAGTCGATGCCTCTTCCTGGCCCATGCTGCTTTGGTACACTGCGCGGCTTCGTCGCAGGGACCGCCGCCATGTTGCTGATGCTCTATTTGATTGCCATTACTGCTGAGGCCATGACCGGTGCTCTTTCGGCGGGTCGACGCGGCATGGACTGGTTCGGTGTGGTGCTGATCGCTTGCGTGACGGCCCTGGGCGGTGGTTCGGTGCGCGACGTGCTGCTCGGGCACTACCCGCTGACCTGGGTGAAAAACCCGGAATACCTGATCCTGACCAGCGTCGCGGCCTTGCTGACGATTTTCATCGCGCCGCTGATGCGTCATTTACGCTCGCTGTTTCTGGTGCTTGATGCGCTGGGCTTGGTGGCCTTCACCCTGATCGGTTGCATGACCGCACTGGAAACCGGCAACGGCATGCTGGTCGCCTCGGTGTGCGGGGTGATTACCGGCGTGTTCGGCGGCATCTTGCGCGACATCTTCTGCAACGACATCCCGCTGGTGTTCCGTCGCGAGCTATACGCCAGCGTGTCTTTCCTGGCCGCGTGGTGCTTCCTGCTGTGCCTGCACTTTCAGTTGCCGTCCGATCAGAGCGTGCTGATTACCCTGTTTGGCGGCTTGCTGCTGCGGCTGCTGGCGATTCGCTTCAACTGGAACATGCCGAAGTTTGTCTACAAGGATGAGCATTAATGAGTGGGACCGGCTTTAGCCGGGATGGGGTCCTTACACTCGCCCCATTTCTATCGCAAGGACCTCCGTCTTCCCGGCTAAAGCCGGTCCCACCAGGTGTGGTGCCTTCTGATCAGCGCTGCTCATGCTGCCTCAACGCCCACTCCACATGCTCGCGCACCAGTTCCGATGGATAGTCCCGGCGGGCTTCGAGTGCCTGCAATACCGGGATCGTCGACGGCGCGTTGCCCAGCCCGACCGCCAGATTGCGCAGCCAGCGTTCATAACCTGCGCGTCGCAACGGCGAGCCTTCGGTGTTGCTGAGAAATTTCTCTTCATCCCACATGAACAACTCGGCCAGCCCGGCATTATCCAGGTTGTGGCGGGGCTGAAAGTCACTCTGGTCTGTAGGCCGAGCGAAGCGATTCCACGGGCAGACGATCTGGCAGTCATCGCAGCCGAACACCCGATTGCCGATCAGCGGCCGCAGTTCTTCCGGGATCGCCGTCTTCAATTCAATGGTCAGGTAGGAAATGCAGCGTCGGGCGTCCAGCACGTACGGCCCGACGAAAGCCGCAGTGGGGCAAATATCCAGGCACGCCGTGCAGCGCCCGCAATGTTCGCTGGCGTGAGGCGGGTCAACCGGCAGCGGCAGGTCGACGAACAGTTCGCTGAGGAAGAAAAAGCTGCCGGCCTTGCGATTCAGCACCAAAGTATTCTTGCCGATCCAGCCCAGGCCCGCCTGCTCGGCGATGGCTTTCTCCAGGACCGGGGCGCTATCAACGAACGCGCGATAGCCAAACGGACCGATGTCTTTCTGAATGCGCTCGGCCAGTTGTTGCACGCGCTTGCGGATCAGCTTGTGATAATCGCGCCCCAACGCATAGCGCGACACGTAGGCCTTTTCCGGTTCTGCCAGGCGCTGGGTCATCTCGGTATCGCCGGGCAGATAATCCATACGTAGCGAAACCACGCGCAGCGTTCCGGGCACCAACTCGTCCGGGTGCGAACGTTTGCTGCCATGCGCTGCCATATAGTCCATCTCGCCGTGATAACCCTTGTTGAGCCAGCGCTGCAGATGTTGCTCGTGCTCGGCCAGGTCCAGCCCGGCAATGCCGACTTGCTGAAAACCCAGCTCGCGGCCCCACGCCTTGATCGATTGGGCAAGGGTGGTCAGATCGGCAGTATTGAGTGGATCTACAGTAATAGCAGGCATGCGCAGAGAGAAACCGGGCGGAGGTGCGTATAATTCTGCCAGACATCGGAGCCCAGAGACGCATGGTCGACACTAAACCGCAATTACCCGACGCGCTGTATGACGCCGCACAGGTCCGCGACCTCGATGCACGGCTGATTGCCGCCGGTACGCCTGGCATGGAATTGATGCAGCGCGCCGCCCACGCCACCTGGCGCGCGGTGCGTCGGCACTGGCCGGATGCGGGCACATTGACTGTGCTGGCCGGGCGCGGCAACAACGCCGGGGATGGTTATCTGGTTGCGTCATTGGCGCTCAAGGCTGGGTGGCAGGTTCAGGTGTTGGCGGTTGGCGATGCTGATGCGCTGGCTGGCGATGCGGCCGCAGCCCATGCTGAAGCCATTTCGAATGGTGTGAAGGTCGCACCATGGGCCGGGCAGCCGCTGACCGGCATCGTGCTGGATGCGCTGCTCGGCACCGGATTGAGCGGCGATGTGCGTCAGCCGTATCTCGAAGCCATTGAAGCGATCAATGCCTGCAACGCGCCGGTTGCCGCCGTGGACATTCCGTCCGGACTCAGCGCCGATAGCGGACGAATGCTCGGCGTTGCGGTGCGCGCCGACCTGACGGTGACCTTTATTGGCCTGAAACTGGGGCTTTTTACCGGCGATGCGGCGGATCTGGTCGGCGAGCTGGTTTTCGATGACTTGCAGGCTGATCCGGCTATCGTCTCGCAAACGGCCAACAGCGCCGTACGCCTGAACAGCTCAAACCTGCCGCATCTCGCGCCACGTCCGCGCACGGCTCATAAAGGCCAATACGGCCGGGTGCTGGTGATCGGTGGCGATCACGGGTTTGGCGGCGCGGCGCTGTTGTCGGCAGAAAGCGCCCTGCGCAGTGGCGCGGGCATGGTCACGCTGGCAACCCGTGCCGAGCATGTTCCCGCTGCCCTGGCGCGATTCATCGAGGTCATGAGTGCGGGCATCTGTTCCGCCAATCAATTGCGTGCCTTGATCGAGCCGGCCAGCGTGCTGGTGATCGGTCCTGGCCTGGGCAAGGCCAGTTGGGGGCGCAGTCTGCTGTCGGCGGCGGCCAGCGCGGATCTGCCGCAAGTCTGGGATGCCGACGCTCTTAATCAATTGGCCGAAGGTCTGGCGAGCCTGCCAAAAGACAGCGTGATCACCCCGCATCCCGGCGAAGCGGCGCGTTTACTCGGCATCAGCACTCGGGACGTTCAGGCGGATCGCCCGGCGGCAGCCCGGGCCCTGGCGAAAAAATTTGATGCTGTGTGTGTCCTCAAAGGCACCGGCAGCCTGATTGCAGATGTCGATGGCGCTCTGGCTTTGTGTGATCGTGGCCATCCGGCCATGGCCACTGGCGGGCTGGGCGACGTGCTGGCCGGCCTGATCGGCGCGCTGATGGCGCAAAAGATGAAACCGTTCGATGCGGCGTGCCTCGGCGTATGGCTGCACGCCAGTGCTGGCGAACAGGTCGGCAAGATCGGCCGTGGGCTGGCGGCCAGCGATGTCATTCCAGCCATTCGTCTGTTATTGGAGGAGCAACAACCGTGTCTGCACTAACGCTCAATGTCGCCGGCGAAGAGGCTATGACCGATCTCGGAACGCGCATTGCCAAGGTCACGCAAGGCGTCGGCCTGATCTTTCTCGAAGGTGATCTGGGCGCCGGCAAAACCACGCTTTCGCGAGGCATTATCCGGGGTTTGGGCCATGTGGGCGCGGTCAAGAGTCCGACCTTCACCTTGGTTGAACCCTACGAGATCGGCTCGATTCGCGCTTTCCATTTCGACCTCTACCGACTGGTCGATCCAGAGGAACTGGAGTACCTGGGGATCCGCGATTACTTCGAAGATGACGCCCTTTGTCTGATCGAGTGGCCCCAGCGTGGTGCAGGCTTTTTGCCAAAGCCTGACCTGACCATTACCATTGGCTCGCATGCGGAAGGTCGATCCCTGACTTTGAGCCCTGGTGGCTCGCGTGGCGAGACCTGGTGTGCCGCTTTGGCTTTGGAATTCAAATAGATATGGGGTTAGGTATGCGCATGCGCGCGCTGGTTACTGTAGTGGGTCTGCTATTGACGGCCTTGTCTGTCAATGCGCTGGCCGAATCACAAGTACGAAGTGTCCGCTTATGGCGTGCACCGGATAACACGCGACTGGTTTTCGATCTTTCCGGGCCCGTTCAACACAGCGTTTTTACCCTGACTTCCCCTGATCGTCTGGTAATCGACATCAATGGAGCGACCCTCGGTGGCCCGCTCAACGTACCCATGGCCAATACGCCGATCACCAGCATGCGCTCGGCGCAACGCACGCCCACCGATTTGCGGGTGGTCATCGACCTCAAGAAAGCGGTAACCCCGAAAAGCTTCACCCTGGCGCCCAACCAGCAATACGGCAACCGTCTGGTGGTCGACCTGTTTGACGAAGCGTCGGATGCCAACCCGACGCCGATCGTGGCCGAAACAGCCGCCAATACCGCTCCGGCAGTGCCGATCAGCCCGGCAAAACCGGCGATCAAGCTGACGCCGGTGCCGAACGGCAAGCGCGACATTGTCGTGGTGATCGATGCCGGTCACGGTGGCGAAGATCCCGGCGCTTCGGGTGGGGCCGGACAGAAAGAGAAAAACGTGGTGCTGTCCATCGCCAGGGAATTGCAACGCCAGATCAACGCCGAAAAAGGCTATCGAGCTGAGTTGACCCGGACCGGCGACTACTTCATTCCGCTGCGCAAGCGTACCGAGATCGCTCGGGCCAAGGGCGCAGACCTGTTCGTGTCGATTCACGCTGACGCCGCGCCTTCCTCGGCGGCATTCGGCGCGTCGGTGTTTGCCTTGTCCGAACGAGGTGCAACTTCCGAAACCGCGCGCTGGCTGGCCGACAGTGAAAACCGTTCCGACTTGATCGGCGGCGCTGGCGCAGTGAGCCTGGACGACAAGGACCGCATGCTGGCGGGCGTATTGCTCGACCTGTCGATGACCGCTTCGTTGTCATCGAGTCTCAACGTCGGACAGAAAGTGCTGACTAACATTGGCCGCGTCACCTCGCTGCACAAGTCGCGGGTCGAGCAAGCGGGCTTCATGGTGCTCAAGTCGCCGGACATCCCGTCGATTCTGGTGGAAACCGGCTTCATCTCGAACACCGCCGAAGCGGCCAAGCTTTCAGGCTCGCCGCATCAACAGGCGCTGGCGCGGTCGATCAGCTCCGGGGTCCGGCAGTTCTTCCAGCAGAATCCGCCACAAGGCACTTACATTGCCTGGTTGCGCGATAACGGCAAGCTGGCCCAGGGCCCGCGCAATCACGTGGTTCAGGCAGGTGAAACCATGGCCATGCTGGCCGCGCGCTACGACATGAGCACCGGCGTGCTGCGCAATGCCAATGGGTTGAGTTCCGATGAGTTGCGAATCGGCCAGAATCTGAAAATCCCCAATTCAGAGGTCGCCACGCAGCCATGACCGACTTACTCGTCGACAGCATTGAAGCGGACGTCAGCGCCGATACCGCCAGCGTTTCGCTCAGTGCTGCGCGCATCGAACTGCTCAGCCCGCGACTGGCCAACCAGATCGCTGCGGGCGAAGTGGTCGAACGACCGGCCTCAGTCATCAAGGAGTTGCTGGAAAACAGCCTCGACTCTGGCGCCAAACGCATTGATGTCGACGTCGAGCAGGCCGGGATCAAGCTGCTGCGGGTGCGCGACGATGGCAGCGGCATTTCTTCCGACGACTTGCCATTGGCCCTGGCCCGACACGCGACCAGCAAGATTCGTGATCTGGAGGACCTTGAGCGGGTCATGAGCCTGGGCTTTCGCGGCGAGGCGCTGGCGTCGATCAGCTCGGTCGCCCGCTTGACCCTGACCTCGCGCACCCGCGATGCCGATCAAGCCTGGCAGGTGGAAACCGAAGGCCGTGACATGGCTTCGCGGGTTCAACCGGCGGCGCATCCGGTGGGCACCTCGGTGGAAGTGCGCGATCTGTTTTTCAATACCCCGGCGCGGCGCAAGTTTCTCAAGGCCGAAAAAACCGAATTCGATCACTTGCAGGAAGTCATCAAGCGCATGGCGCTGGCCCGTTTCGACGTGGCTTTCCACCTGCGCCACAATGGCAAGACGATTCTCAGCCTGCACGAAGCCCACGATGACAACGCCCGGGCCAGACGTGTTGCAGCAATCTGCGGCCCAGGTTTTCTGGAGCAGGCGCTGCCTATCGAGATCGAGCGCAATGGTCTGCATTTGTGGGGTTGGGTCGGTTTGCCGACGTTCTCGCGCAGTCAGGCGGATCTGCAATATTTCTACGTGAATGGCCGTGCGGTGCGCGACAAACTGGTCGCCCACGCGGTGCGTCAGGCCTATCGCGATGTGCTGTTCAATGGCCGTCATCCGACTTTCGTGCTGTTTTTCGAGGTGGACCCGGCGGTCGTCGACGTCAACGTGCACCCGACCAAGCATGAAGTGCGCTTCCGCGACGGGCGCATGGTTCACGATTTCCTGTATGGCACCTTGCATCGCGCCTTGGGTGATGTGCGGCCGGAAGATCAACTGACCGGCTCCGCTCCAGTTACCGCCATCGAGCGGCCAACCGGTCCGGACGCTGGCGAATTCGGGCCGCAGGGCGAAATGCGCCTGGCCAATAACCTGCTGGAGCAGCCCCAGGGAGAGCCGTATGCGCGGCCAGCCGGTTCCGGGGCGGGCGCGGGTTATCAATATCAGTACACGCCACGCCCCGGCGCAACCTTGCCCGCCGCCGAAGCGCAAAGCGCCTACCGCGAGTTTTTCGCGCCGCTGCCGGGCGCTGCATCAGTCTCATTGCCGGAAACCCAAGGCGATATCCCGCCGTTGGGCTACGCGCTGGCGCAGCTCAAGGGCATTTATATCCTTGCCGAGAACGCGCTTGGTCTGGTGCTCGTGGACATGCATGCCGCCCATGAGCGAATCATGTACGAGCGCCTGAAAATCGCCATGGCCAGCGAAGGCTTGAGCGGCCAGCCATTGCTGGTGCCGGAATCCATCGCTGTCAGCCAGCGCGAAGCGGATTGTGCCGAAGAACATATCGAGACTTTCCAGCGCCTGGGCTTTGAATTGCAGCGCCTGGGCCCGGAAACCCTGGCGATCCGGCAAATCCCGGCGTTGCTCAAGCAGGCCGAAGCCAATCGGCTGGTCAGCGACGTGTTGGCGGATTTGATGGAATACGGCACCAGCGATCGGGTTCAGGCGCACATGAACGAGCTGCTGGGCACCATGGCCTGTCATGGCGCGATTCGCGCCAATCGGCGTCTGGCGATCCCGGAAATGAACGGCTTGCTGCGTGATATGGAAAACACCGAGCGCAGCGGTCAATGCAACCACGGTCGGCCGACCTGGACCCAAATGGGTCTGGACGATCTGGACAAACTCTTTTTGCGCGGTCGTTGAATGAGCGCTTTACCTCCCGCCATCTTTCTCATGGGCCCCACCGCCGCGGGCAAGACCGATCTGGCTATCGAACTCAGCAAAGTCTTGCCTTGTGAGCTGATCAGCGTCGATTCGGCGCTGGTCTATCGCGGCATGGACATCGGCACGGCCAAGCCATCAAAAGCACAATTGGCCGAGTTTCCCCATCGTCTGGTCGATATTCTGGACCCGGCGCAAAGCTATTCGGCAGCGGATTTTCGCACCGACGCATTGGCGGCCATGGCGGAAATCACCGCGCGGGGCAATATTCCGCTGCTGGTGGGTGGCACGATGTTGTATTTCAAGGCTCTGATGGACGGGCTGGCGGATATGCCGGCCGCCGATGCCGAAGTCCGTGCGCAACTTGAAGCCCGGGCGGCGGTCCATGGTTGGCAGGCATTGCATGATGATCTGGCGGCCGTAGACCCGGTGTCGGCGGCACGAATTCATCCCAATGATCCGCAGCGCTTGATACGCGCGCTGGAAGTTTATCGGGTCAGCGGTTTGAGCATGACCGCCCACCGCGAGCAACAAACTGCGCAAAGTACCGACGCAGCGGCTTCGGGACGTCGGCAATTGCCCTATACTGTCGCGAACCTGGCTATTGCTCCGGCAGATCGCAAGGTGTTGCATGACCGTATTGCGTTACGTTTTTCACAAATGCTGGACCAGGGATTTCTGGATGAGGTGCTGGCATTGCGTTCACGAGGCGACCTGCATTCGGGGTTGCCATCGATCAGAGCCGTTGGTTATCGCCAGGTCTGGGATCATCTGGATGGAAAGCTGACACGATCTGAAATGCAGGAGCGGGGGATTATTGCCACGCGTCAACTGGCCAAACGGCAGTTCACCTGGTTACGCAGTTGGGAAGATTTACACTGGTTGGACAGCCTGGCTTGCGACAATCTGCCACGTGCCTTGAAATACCTGGGCTCGGTCTCCATATTGAGCTGAGTCCTTGCAATAGCCGTCTATCCTTGGGGGGTGGCGGTAAAGCCCATTGAATTCGAATTATTATTGATCCTTAAAGGAGTGCGGCACATGTCAAAAGGGCATTCGCTACAAGACCCTTACCTGAACACTTTACGTAAAGAAAAGGTTGGGGTTTCGATCTATCTGGTAAACGGTATCAAGCTGCAAGGCACGATCGAGTCTTTCGACCAGTTCGTAATTTTGCTGAAAAACACTGTCAGCCAAATGGTTTACAAGCACGCCATCTCTACCGTTGTGCCGGTTCGTCCAATTCGTCTGCCTAGCGCCGCCGAATCCGAGTCGGGTGACGTTGAGCCAGGTAACGCCTGATAGGAGTCTGCATTGTTCTTTGAGCGCCACAGTGGTGGTGAGCGGGCAATCCTCGTTCACTTGGATGGTCAGGACCCTGAGGCGCGCGAAGATCCGCAGGAGTTTCAGGAGTTGGCCATATCGGCTGGCGCCGATACCGTCGCGTTCGTTAACGTGCCGCGTCATCGGCCATCGGCCAAATATCTGATTGGCAGCGGCAAGGTCGAAGAACTTCGCGACCAGGTCAAAGCCGAAAAAATAGATATCGTCATCTTCAATCACATCCTCACGCCCAGTCAGGAGCGCAACCTCGAGAAAGTCTTCGAGTGTCGCGTGCTTGATCGCACGGGGTTGATCCTGGATATCTTTGCGCAGCGCGCGCGCACTCATGAAGGCAAGTTGCAGGTCGAGCTGGCACAGCTCGAGCACATGAGTACGCGACTGGTTCGCGGCTGGACTCACCTTGAGCGACAGGGCGGCGGCATTGGCATGCGCGGTCCGGGTGAAACCCAGCTGGAAACCGACCGCCGTCTGCTGCGGGTGCGTCTGCGGCAAATCAAGAGTCGTCTGGAAAAGGTCCGCAGCCAGCGTGAGCAGGCTCGTCGCGGGCGCAAGCGCGCCGACATACCTTCGGTTTCACTGGTGGGCTATACCAACGCCGGCAAATCGACGCTGTTCAATGCGGTCACCGATTCCGACGTATTCGCCGCCGACCAACTGTTCGCCACGCTCGATCCGACCCTGCGCCGTCTGCAACTGGACGACCTGGGGCCCATTGTGCTGGCCGATACCGTGGGCTTCATTCGCCACTTGCCACACAAGCTGGTCGAAGCGTTTCGCGCCACCCTCGAAGAATCAAGCAACTCCGATCTGCTGCTGCACGTCATTGATTCCCATGAGCCTGAGCGCATGGCGCAGATTGAACAGGTGATGGCGGTGCTGGGAGAGATCGGGGCCGAGGGCTTGCCGATCCTTGAGGTGTATAACAAACTCGATCTGCTCGAAGGGGTTGAACCCCAGATACAGCGCGATGCCGATGGCAAACCGCAACGTGTCTGGTTGTCGGCCCGTGACGGTCGTGGGCTCGACCTGCTAAAACAGGCCGTAGCCGAACTGCTGGGTGACGATTTGTTTGTCGGCACCTTGCGCTTGCCTCAGCGTTTTGCTCGACTGCGCGCTCAATTCTTCGAATTGGGTGCAGTACAAAGCGAAGAGCATGACGATGAAGGCGGCAGCTTGTTAGCCGTACGTTTGCCGCGAGTTGAATTCAATCGCCTGGTGAGTCGCGAAGGACTGCAGCCGCTGGAATTCATCGAGCAACACACTTTGCAATAAAAGCGTGGGAAAGCCGTTGTACGGGTTTCCCGGGCATTCTGTAGCATTGGTCGGCGCGCCGTGGGCGCGTCTTTGCTTTATCAGATGGAGAGCGCTATGGCTTGGAATGAGCCGGGTGGCAACTCGAATAATCAGGATCCTTGGGGTGGTAAGCGCAAGAATGGCGACCGCAAGGGGCCACCGGATCTCGACGAGGCCTTCCGTAAGCTGCAGGAAAGCCTGAATGGGTTGTTCGGTGGTAAGAAACGTACTGGCGGTGACGGCGGTGGCGGTGGTTCACGCAAGGGTGGTGGCTTAGGCCTGCTCGGCATCGGCCTGGTCGTGCTCGTCGCGATCTGGCTCTACAGCGCAATCTACGTCGTGGATGAACAGGAACAGGCTGTCGTGCTGCGCTTCGGCCAGTACCACGAAACCGTTGGGTCGGGTTTGAACATTTACTTCCCGCCTTTCGATCGCAAGTACATGGAAAACGTGACTCGCGAACGTGCCTACACCAAGCAAGGCCAGATGCTGACCGAAGACGAGAACATCGTCGAAGTGCCGCTGACGGTGCAGTACAAGATCTCCAATCTGCGTGATTTCGTATTGAACGTCGACCAGCCTGAAGTCAGCCTGCAACACGCCACAGAAAGTGCCTTGCGTCATGTCGTGGGTTCCACGGCGATGGATCAGGTGCTCACTGAAGGCCGTGAGCTGATGGCCAGTGAAATCAAGGAACGCCTGCAGCGCTTCCTCGACACGTACCGCACCGGCATCACGGTCACCCAGGTGAACGTGCAAAGTGCTGCTGCGCCGCGTGAAGTTCAGGAAGCCTTTGATGACGTGATCCGCGCCCGTGAAGACGAGCAACGTGCACGTAACCAGGCTGAAACCTACGCCAACGGTGTAATCCCGGAAGCGCGTGGTCAGGCCCAGCGTATTCTTGAAGACGCCAACGGTTACCGCGACGAAGTGGTTTCGCGCGCCAAGGGTGAGGCTGATCGCTTCACCAAGCTGGTCGCCGAGTACCGCAAGGCACCGGAAGTTACCCGCGAGCGTCTGTATCTGGACACCATGCAGGAACTGTTCAGCAATACCAGCAAGGTTCTCGTAACCGGCGACAAGGGGCAGAACAATCTGCTTTACCTGCCGCTGGACAAGATGATCGAGAGTGGTCGTAACGGCACTGCCCCGACTACCGGTGCAGCCGCAGCAGCAACTGACGTCGGCACCCGTGCCGCCGAGTTGCAGCAGCGCGATGTGCGTACAAGGGAGAGTCGCTGATGAGCAATAAATCGCTGATCGCCCTGATTGTTTGTGTAGTGCTGGCGGTGGTTGCCTGGAACAGTCTTTACATCGTGTCCCAGACCGAACGGGCAGTCATGCTCCAGTTCGGGCGGGTGGTTGAGGCTGATGTCCAGCCGGGCCTGCATGTGAAGATTCCTTACGTTAACCAGGTGCGCAAGTTCGACGGTCGCCTGCTGACGCTGGATGCTCCAACGCAACGCTTCCTGACCCTGGAAAAGAAAGCGGTCATGGTTGATGCCTACGCCAAATGGCGGGTCAAGGACGCGGAGCGCTTCTACACGGCGACTTCCGGCCTGAAGCAGATCGCTGATGAGCGTCTGTCCCGTCGTCTGGAATCCGGTCTGCGTGACCAGTTCGGCAAGCGTACCCTGCACGAAGCTGTGTCGGGTGAGCGTGATGCACTGATGGCTGACATCACTGCATCGCTGAACGCGATGGCAACCAAGGAGCTGGGCATCGAAGTCATCGACGTCCGGGTCAAGGCCATCGACTTGCCCAAGGAAGTGAACCGCAGCGTGTTCGAGCGTATGAGCACCGAGCGTGAGCGGGAAGCCCGCGAGCATCGCGCCAAGGGTAACGAGCTGGCAGAAGGCATTCGTGCCGACGCCGATCGTCAACGTCGCGTGTTGCTGGCTGAAGCCTATCGTGAGTCTGAAGAGGCTCGTGGTGATGGTGACGCCCAGGCTTCCTCGATCTACTCCAAGGCTTACGGCCAGGATCAGGAGTTCTACGCGTTCTACCGTAGCCTGCGCGCCTACCGTGAAAGCTTCGCGAGCAAAAGTGACGTGATGGTTCTGGATCCAAATAGCGATTTCTTCCGCTATCTGCAAAAATCCAAGCCGTGATTCACACGTGACTCGAAAGCTCCGCCGGGCGGCAAAACCGTCTGGCGGGGTGATCACTCGGTAAAACCTGTGTATGATGCGGCAGCCGGGAAATTCCCGGCTTTTTTGCGTCTGCACGATTGATTGGTCGCAGCTTGCAGGTTCCAGAGGAGCCGGGATGCGACAAGATTTTTCGAGGACAGTGGTCCGCAAGGCCATTCTCGGGCGCTCGTCGTGCCCGCAAGAATGACTGCAGGACTTGACCACTGTCTGCTTTACTCAAGGCTCGCCCCACGGCTTGCCGCCCGGATCATAGGGGAATGGCGTAATGGCAACGGTTGACCGCTGGCTGCTACCAGATGGCATCGAAGAAGTACTGCCACCGGAAGCGGCGCGTATAGAAGTAGCGCGCCGCCAGGTGTTGGATCTGTTCCAGAGCTGGGGCTATGAATTCGTAGTCACCCCTCATATCGAATACCTCGAATCCCTGCTCACTGGCGCAGGCTCGGACCTGGATCTGCGCACCTTCAAGGTGATCGATCCGCAGTCGGGTCGGCAGATGGGTTTTCGTGCCGACATCACGCCGCAAGTGGCGCGCATCGATGCGCACACCCTGCGTCGTGAAGGTCCAAGCCGTTTGTGCTACGCCGGCAGCGTGCTGCATGCGCAACCGCGTGCCCTGTCATCGTCGCGCAGCCCGATCCAGTTGGGTGCGGAGCTGTATGGCGATGCGAGCCCGAGCAGCGACGTCGAAGTGATCAGCCTGATGCTGGCCATGTTGCAGCTGGCCGATGTGCCGGATGTGCATATGGACCTGGGCCATGTCGGTATCTATCGTGGTCTGGCGCGTGCCGCCGGTTTGTCCGGCGAAGTCGAGCAGCAGTTGTTCGACGCGCTGCAGCGCAAGGCCATCGACGAAGTGATTGTCCTGACCGAAAACCTGCCAAGCGATCTGGCGACCATGCTGCGTGCGCTGGTCGACTTGTGCGGTGGTCGTGAAGTGTTGGCAGCGGCACGTGATCGGCTGGCCAATGCGCCTGCGCCGGTGCTCGCCGCCCTTGATGATCTGTTGACGATTGCCGAGCGCCTCGCTGCCCGCTTCCCTGAGCTACCGTTGTATTTCGATCTGGGCGAATTGCGTGGCTATCACTACCACACCGGTGTGGTGTTCGCGGTGTTCGTTCCGGGCGTCGGTCAATCGATCGCCCAGGGCGGTCGCTACGATGATATCGGTGCCGATTTCGGCCGGGCTCGTCCCGCGACCGGCTTCTCCACGGATCTGAAAACCCTGGTGACACTGGGTCGCGCAGAAATCCAGTTGCCGACCGGCGGTATCTGGATGCCGGACAGCACTGATGCAGCGCTCTGGCAGCAAGTCTGCCAGCTGCGCAGCGAAGGTCAGCGTGTGGTTCAGGGTTTGCCTGGGCAGCAGGTAAGTGCAGCGCGTGAGGCCGATTGTGATCGGCAATTGATTCAGCATGGCGAGCATTGGCAGGTAGTGCCGCTGGCCTCTTGAGTTTCCCTGCCGGCCGCCGCCGGCACCAAGTTTGCGTGAATGAGGACAAGTGTTATGGGTAAGAATGTCGTAGTCCTGGGCACCCAATGGGGTGATGAGGGCAAAGGCAAGATCGTTGATCTGCTGACCGAACATGCTACCGCCGTAGTGCGTTACCAAGGTGGCCACAACGCCGGTCACACCCTGGTGATCGATGGCGAAAAAACCGTATTGCACCTGATTCCGTCCGGTGTCTTGCGCGAAGGCGTGCAGTGCCTGATCGGTAACGGTGTGGTGGTTGCGCCTGATGCTCTCATGCGCGAAATCATCAAGCTGGAAGAGAAAGGCATTCCGGTGCGTGAGCGCCTGCGCATCAGCCCGTCCTGCCCGCTGATTCTGTCGTATCACGTGGCGCTGGATCAGGCCCGTGAAAAAGCCCGTGGCGAGCTGAAGATCGGTACGACCGGTCGCGGTATCGGCCCGGCCTACGAAGACAAGGTTGCACGTCGCGGTCTGCGCATCGGTGACCTGTTCCATCGTGAGCGCTTCGCAGCCAAGCTGGGCGAGCTGCTCGACTATCACAACTTCGTGCTGGTCAATTACTACAAAGAGCCGGCAATCGACTTCCAGAAGACTCTTGATGAGTGCATGGAATACGCCGAGCTGCTCAAGCCATTGATGCTGGACGTGACTGCTGCGCTGCACGACATGCGTCGCGCTGGCAAAGACATCATGTTCGAAGGCGCTCAGGGCTCGTTGCTGGATATCGACCACGGTACTTACCCGTACGTCACCAGCTCCAACACCACGGCTGGCGGCATCGCCACCGGTTCGGGTTTTGGCCCGATGTACCTGGATTACATCCTCGGTATCACCAAGGCCTACACCACGCGCGTCGGTTCGGGTCCGTTCCCGACTGAGCTGTTCGACGACATCGGTGCGTTCCTGGCCAAGCGTGGTCATGAATTTGGCGCAACCACCGGCCGTGCTCGCCGTTGCGGCTGGTTCGATGCGGTCATCCTGCGTCGCGCCATCGAAATCAACAGCATCTCCGGTATCTGCCTGACCAAGCTCGACGTGCTCGACGGTCTCGAAACCATCAATATCTGCATCGGTTACGAGAACGAAAACGGAGCAGTGATCGATGCTCCGACCGACTCCGACAGCTACATCGGCCTCAAGCCCGTGTACGAGCAAGTGCCGGGCTGGTCGGAATCGACGCTGGGTGCCAAGACCCTTGAAGAGCTGCCTGCCAACGCGCGCGCTTACATCAAGCGTCTGGAAGAGCTGGTTGGCGCGCCAATCGACATTATTTCGACGGGCCCCGATCGCAACGAAACCATCGTTCTGCGTCACCCGTTCGCCTGATAAGTCGTTGAAACATAACAAAGGGCCGCTTATGCGGCCCTTTGTCATTTTGGCTGTGACACAAGTCACAAAGACGGCACGCTGATTGCTGTAGAAAACCCTCAGAAGCGGTGCCATCATTTTAATGGCGCCGGTGGTGGAGGGATTCCCCCGTGTCAGCTGTCCTCTCGTTATTGCGCAGTCGCTTGCTCCGGCCTGTATTCATTGCCCTTGGTATCGCCCTTTTGGTGCAGGTGCTGGTTGCCGTTGCTCTTACCCGGAGCACGGTCACCGCCCTTGAGGCTGATCTGGATAAGCGCCTGGGTGTAGATTCGCAACACTTGTCCGCCGAACTGGAGCAGGCAAGTCGTGAAGTAACTTCCAGCCTGGATACATTGGCCACCAATACCCGCCAGCGCCTGAGCGTCGGCCTTGCCGCACGTCTGAAAGATGAGCAGGCGCAATTACGCGGCACGCTGGAAAAGGATCTTCAGGATTCGGCAACGGATATGGCTGAGCTGTTAGCGGCGGTTGCTCCTCGGGCAATGTGGGATAACGATACGCCCACGCTGTCGGAATTTGCCCGTCGTGCCCAGCGCAACCCCAACGTTCTGTTTGTCGTGTATGACGATGCGACGGGCGAGCACCTCACGCGCTATCTGAATCGCGAAAACCCGCTGATCAAAGCCTTGCTGGCCAAAGGCGAAGGCGAGCGGGCCATGGATAAAGTGCTGAGCGCGGCGAAGAACGATGCGTCGGTGTACTACGTCGAAGCCTCCATCAGCCCCAATGGCGTGGAAATCGGCAAGGTGCGCATGGGCGTGTCCACCGCTACGGTTGAAGAGAATCTCGTCGCGCTGGACAAGCGTTTCGCAACTTTGATTACCAGCGGCGAGCAGTTGGTGTCTGACAGCCTGGGTAGCGCCGCCAAGGAAAGCTCGGCGGCGCTGCGCACTCGTCTGGGTTCGGCGCAAGTCGCGGCCTCGGCCATGAGTGCCAATACCACTTCGGCGGTTCAAGAGGCGGCGGAGACCCTGCGCTGGCGGATCGGCATGGGCCTGGCGTTGGTCGGCCTTGGCGTATTGCTGCTGCTGGCCGTGGTGCTCGGTCGTCGGGTCGTCAGCAAACTGCTGCTGCTGATTGCGGCGCTGGATGATCTGGCGGCGGGCGAGGGCGATCTCACCAAGCGCGTCAAACTCGACAGCAACGACGAAATCGGCGACATGGCGGCGGCGGTCAACCGCTTCGTTGCCAAATTGCAGCCGATTGTGCGCGAGGCGGGCGATGTGGCGCAGCGCACGGGCGTGGAAATCAACGCCATGAGCCTGCGCAATGCTGGCGCTGATGCGGCGGCTGAGTTGCAGCGCGACGAAGTGGCGGCAAGTTTGAAGGCCCTCGCGCAAATGGCCGACGAAGCGCAATCGGAAAGTCATGCGATGCAGGCCGCGCTGAAGCAGGTGGTGGATATTCGCCAGGCCACCGACGAAAACACCCGCACGTCCAATCAGGTCGGCGGTTTGATTGAAGCGCTGGCGGGGCAAGTGGACACCGGCGCGAAAGTCATTGAGCGCCTGGCCCAGCAGAGTCAACAGATCGAAGTGGTGCTGACGGTGATCCACGGTATCGCCGAACAAACCAATCTACTGGCATTGAACGCAGCCATCGAAGCGGCTCGTGCGGGTGAGACCGGGCGAGGTTTTGCGGTGGTTGCCGATGAAGTGCGGGCATTGGCCAGCAAGACGCAAAGCTCGACCGGTGACATTCAAGAGCACATCGTTGCCTTGCAACGCGGAGCCAAGGAAGCGGTCGCGGCGATTGGTGTGGCGGGGCGTCAGGCCAAGGAAGGGCTCGCCGTCTTGCGTGACAGCGCGAAGTCGCAACAGATCGTGCAGGAGTCGGTGGAGCAGGTGCATGCGGCGATAGGTCTGGCCACTCAGGCAGCGGCGCATCAGGCCGAAGGCGCACAAGCGGTGCACGGGCGTGTGGAAGTGATTCACGCCCAGGCCCAGCGCGCGGCTCAGGTCGTGGTGGAAACCACGGCGAGCGGCAAGGTGCTCGACAAGCTGGCAGCGCAGTTGAAGGCGAGCCTGGGGCAGTTCCGGGCTTAAGTGCCATGACTCCCGTAGGACCGGCTTTAGCCGGGAGGACGCTCTCCCGGCTAAAGCCGGTCCTACGGAGAAGCGAACCCCAGAAAGCACAAAACCGAGCACTGGGCTCGGTTTTGTTTGAATTGGTGCCCAGAAGAAGACTCGAACTTCCACGACCTTGCGGTCACCAGCACCTGAAGCTGGCGTGTCTACCAATTTCACCATCTGGGCAGTATGTGGAGAAGCGAACCCCAGAAAGCACAAAACCGAGCACTGGGCTCGGTTTTGTTTGAATTGGTGCCCAGAAGAAGACTCGAACTTCCACGACCTTGCGGTCACCAGCACCTGAAGCTGGCGTGTCTACCAATTTCACCATCTGGGCAGTATCAACAACAATGTTCGCCGTTGATGGGGCGCACTATACGGAGGGTGTTTTAATCTGTAAACCCCTGTTTTGGTTTTAATAAATGCTTTTCGCGCTTCTGGAAACAAAACAGGGAGCCAGAACGTTAAAATGCAAAAACCCGCTTTCGCGGGTTTTTGTGAGGCTCAGACGATTGCTGTAATCTCTGACTCTGAATTGGTGCCCAGAAGAAGACTCGAACTTCCACGACCTTGCGGTCACCAGCACCTGAAGCTGGCGTGTCTACCAATTTCACCATCTGGGCAGTACCGAATACGTCACCGTA
This sequence comes from Pseudomonas sp. CFII64, assembly GCF_000416235.1. GTDB lineage: Bacteria > Pseudomonadota > Gammaproteobacteria > Pseudomonadales > Pseudomonadaceae > Aquipseudomonas. The sequence goes on from NZ_ATLO01000049.1 coordinate 481,223, forward strand.
TCGATGGCGCGCACTATACGGAGCAGGGTTTTAACTGTAAAGCCCCTGTTGTCGAAAATCCCTTAAAAAATCTGCAGGTGGCGTTTTTTACCCTCTGACAGTAGCTTTCTAGCGCTGTCTGAGTCTGAAATTTCCCGTTTCAATACGCGTATGCCAAACTAACCGCATATAGACAAGGTGAAAACTCTCTAATGGCCGATTGGCAGTCCCTCGATCCCGAGGCCGCTCGTGAAGCGGAAAAATATGAAAACCCTATTCCCAGCCGTGAGCTGATTCTCAAGCATCTCTCCGACCGCGGTTCGCCCGCGAGTCGCGAGCAGCTGGTAGAAGAATTCGGTCTCACCACTGAAGATCAGTTCGAAGCCCTGCGCCGCCGCTTGCGCGCCATGGAGCGCGATGCGCAATTGATCTACACCCGCCGTGGCACGTATGCGCCAGTGGACAAGCTGGATCTGATCCTGGGTCGCATCAGTGGTCACCGTGATGGCTTTGGCTTCCTGATCCCTGATGATGGCACTGATGACCTGTTCATGAGCCCGGCGCAAATGCGCCTGGTATTCGATGGCGACCGTGCCCTTGCGCGGGTATCGGGTCTGGATCGTCGCGGCCGCCGCGAAGGTGTGATCGTCGAAGTCATTTCCCGTGCTCATGAAACCGTGGTGGGTCGCTATTTCGAAGAAAGCGGCATCGGCTTCGTGATTCCGGACAACCCGAAGATCCAGCAGGAAGTGCTGGTCACGCCGGGGCGCAACAACAACGCCCAGATCGGTCAGTTCGTCGAAGTGAAGATCACTCACTGGCCGACGCCGCGCTTCCAGCCGCAAGGTGACATTGTTGAAGTGGTGGGCAATTACATGGCGCCCGGCATGGAAATCGATGTCGCGCTGCGCACCTACGATATTCCCCATGTCTGGCCTGAAGCTGTCCTCAAGGAAGCGGCCAAGCTCAAGCCGGAAGTCGAAGAAAAAGACAAAGAGAATCGCGTCGACCTGCGCCATCTGCCGTTCGTCACCATTGACGGCGAAGATGCGCGCGACTTCGACGATGCGGTCTTCTGCGAAGCCAAACCGGGCAAGCTGCGCTTGTTCTCCGGTGGCTGGAAGCTGTACGTGGCCATCGCCGATGTGTCGAGCTACGTGAAGATCGGTTCGGCGCTGGATGCAGAATCGCAAGTGCGCGGCAACTCGGTGTATTTCCCCGAGCGCGTCGTGCCGATGCTGCCTGAGCAATTGTCTAACGGCCTGTGCTCGCTGAATCCGCATGTTGATCGTCTGGCCATGGTCTGCGAAATGACCATCTCCAAGACGGGCGAGATGACTGACTACGTGTTCTACGAAGCGGTCATTCACTCCCACGCGCGCCTGACCTACAACAAAGTCAGTTCGATGCTGGAGCAGCCGAAAACCACCGAAGCGCGTCAGCTGCGTGGCGAATACCCTGATGTGTTGCCGCACCTCAAGCAGCTGTATGCGCTGTACAAGGTATTGCTGGCGGCGCGCCATGTCCGGGGTGCGATTGATTTCGAAACCCAGGAAACCCGGATCATCTTCGGCACCGAGCGCAAGATCGCCGAGATTCGTCCGACGACCCGCAACGATGCTCACAAACTGATTGAAGAGTGCATGCTGGCCGCCAACGTGGCCACCGCCGAGTTCCTCAAGAAGCACGAGATTCCTGCGCTGTATCGCGTCCACGATGGTCCGCCGCCGGAGCGTCTGGAAAAACTTCGCGCCTTCCTGGGTGAATTGGGTCTGTCGCTGCACAAAGGCAAGGACGGCCCTTCGCCGAAGGATTATCAGGCGTTGCTGGAAACCGTTCGCGGGCGTCCGGACTATCACCTGATCCAGACCGTCATGCTGCGTTCCCTGAGCCAGGCGGTTTACAGCTCGGACAACCACGGGCACTTCGGTCTGAATTACGAGGCGTACACGCACTTCACCTCGCCGATCCGTCGTTATCCCGATTTGCTCACGCACCGCGCAATCCGCAGCGTGATCCGCTCCAAGCAAGACACGCCACACGTGCGTCGTGCCGGTGCGATGACTATTCCGAAGGCGCGTATCTATCCGTACGACGAAGCCGCGCTGGAACAGTTGGGCGAACAATGCTCGATGAGCGAGCGTCGTGCCGACGAAGCGACCCGCGACGTCGTGAACTGGCTCAAGTGCGAGTTCATGAAGGATCGCGTCGGTGAATCGTTCCCAGGCGTGATCACTGCGGTGACAGGCTTCGGTCTGTTTGTCGAACTGACCGATATCTACGTTGAAGGTCTGGTGCACGTTACGGCGCTGCCGGGCGATTACTATCACTTCGACCCTGTGCATCACCGCCTGGCGGGCGAGCGCACCGGTCGTAGCTTCCGTCTGGGCGATACCGTTGAAGTGCGGGTCATGCGCGTCGATCTTGACGAGCGCAAGATCGACTTCGAAATGGCCGAGAAAACGATTGCTGCGCCGATTGGCCGCAAGCGTCGCGGTGGTCATGAAACCACGCCAGCGCCTGTTGAAAAGCAGTCCGCCGCTCCGTCCAAAGCGCCGAGCAAGCGTCCTGCCAAGGCAAAAGCCAAGGCTGAGCCCGAAGCTTATCGCCCGAGCGATGCTGCCGCGAAAAACGCCGAAGTGCGCAAAAGTCGTGAATTGAAGCAAGCCTTGTTGGCGGAAGCGAAAGGCGGTAGCAAGGCACCGTCGGGAAAGTCGAGTAACTCGGGCTCTGCCTCGAGTGGCTCTGCTCCAGGTGGTTCCGGCAAGCCCGCAAAATCCGGTAAACACCGTAAAGGCCCGCCAAAAGCGGGTTCTGCTCCCGCTGCGAAAAGCGGCGGAGTGCGTAAACCTAAGGCCAAGTCATGAGTCAGCTGGAAAAAATCTACGGCGTGCATGCCGTAGAAGCGTTGTTGCGTCATCACCCCAAGCGAGTCAAGCAAGTCTGGCTGGCAGAAGGTCGCAACGATCCTCGTGTTCAGGTTCTGCTGGAGCTGGCGAATCAGAATCGGGTGTCGGTCGGTCAGGCCGAGCGGCGCGAAATGGACGTCTGGGTCGAAGGCGTGCATCAGGGCGTTGTCGCTGAAGTCAGTCCGAGCCAGGTCTGGGGCGAAGCGATGCTCGACGAGCTGCTGGACCGCACCGAAGGCGCACCGCTGATTCTGGTACTGGATGGCGTGACTGATCCGCACAACCTTGGCGCTTGCCTGCGTACTGCCGATGCGGCCGGTGCGCTGGCGGTTCTGGTGCCAAAGGACAAGTCGGCAACCTTGACGCCGGTCGTGCGAAAAGTCGCCTGCGGCGCGGCGGAAGTGATTCCTCTGGTCGCCGTCACCAACCTGGCCCGCACCCTGGAAAAACTCCAGCAGCGCGGGCTCTGGGTTGTCGGTACGGCGGGGGAGGCTGAGCAGGAGTTGTATCAGCAGGATCTCACCGGTCCGACCATCCTGATCATGGGTGCCGAAGGCAAAGGCATGCGCCGCCTGACCCGCGAACACTGCGATTATCTGGTACGTCTGCCGATGGCGGGCAGCGTCAGCAGCCTGAACGTTTCGGTGGCGACCGGCGTTTGCCTGTTCGAAGCGATGCGTCAGCGCAGCGTCAAAAAAGCAGCCGCTTCGCAGAAGTGACGAGCGTCAAGCTGCAAGCTAAACACGATCAGCTTGTAGCTTAAAGCTTGCAGCTTACAGCCGGCTTCCCTACAATTGCGCCCCTTGCTGTCACGGCAGGCGCTCATGTGCCTGACCCTGGGCGAGACTAACAGTGTCATTCACTCCTTGTCTGACCGCTTTTGAGGCGGCAGGCTACAACCCGTAAGGAGCATTCATGCGTCATTACGAAATCATCTTTTTGGTCCACCCGGATCAAAGCGAGCAAGTCGGCGGCATGGTTGAGCGTTATACCAAGCTGATCGAAGAAGACGGCGGCAAAATCCACCGTCTGGAAGATTGGGGCCGTCGTCAACTGGCCTATGCAATCAACAATGTTCACAAGGCTCACTACGTGATGCTGAACGTTGAATGCACCGGTAAGGCCTTGGCTGAACTGGAAGACAACTTCCGTTACAACGATGCCGTGATCCGTAACCTGGTCATCCGTCGCGACGAAGCCGTAACTGGTCAGTCCGAGATGCTCAAGGCCGAAGAAAACCGCAGCGAGCGCCGTGAGCGTCGTGACCGTCCTGAGCACTCCGACAGCGCCGATGGCGATGACGGTGACAACAGCGACGCCAGCGATAACGCTGACGAGTAATCCACGGACCTTTTGAGGAGCCAATTACATGGCACGTTTCTTCCGTCGTCGTAAATTCTGCCGCTTCACCGCTGAAGACGTGAAGGAGATCGATTACAAAGATCTCAACACGCTGAAAGCATACGTATCCGAGACCGGCAAAATCGTTCCAAGCCGTATCACTGGTACAAAAGCACGTTATCAGCGTCAGCTGGCCACCGCTATCAAGCGTGCCCGCTTCCTGGCCCTGCTGGCCTACACCGACAGCCACGGCCGCTGAGACCGGGCAGTCGACATAAGTAGTAAGGGATAGACGCATGCGCGCCATGGCTGAATTCATCATGCGCGGCCGCGTGCAGGCCACTCTCGTAGTGGTCGGTTGTGCGGCATTGCCGTTGTTGTTCTGGTTGAGTGCTGCTGCAGGTTGCCTTGTGCTCCTGCGGCGCGGGTTCAGAGACGCGTTTGGCGTCCTGGGCTGGGCTCTGCTGCCGGCCTTGGTCTGGTGGTATCTCGGTGAACCTCGCACCTTCATGGTGTTGGCAGGTTCGCTGGGGTTGGCGATGGTTCTTCGCGCCAGCGAGTCCTGGGTTCGCACGCTGCTGGCCAGCGTGGCACTGGGTCTGTTGTATGCAGTGATTCTGGGCGCGGTTTTCCGCGAACCCATCGAGGCGATGTCGCAGGAGTTGCAGAAACACCTGCCGGCGATGCTCTCGGGTCTCTACGATCAGATGTCCGTAGAAGAGCGAGCGCGCCTGGGATCATTGATTGCACCGGTCCTGAACGGCCTGATAGCGGCCTTGTTGCAAATCGTCAGTGTGCTGAGCCTGATTCTTGGGCGCTACTGGCAAGCGTTGTTGTACAACCCTGGAGGTTTCGGGCGCGAGTTTCGCGCTGTGAGACTCCCGCTGGTATCAGCGTTGATGCTGCTGGTGTGCATGCTTGTAGGACCGAATTTCGGTTCGCAGGCGGCGATGTTGACACCGTTGTGCAGCGTACCGCTGGTATTCGCCGGGCTGGCCCTGATGCACGGGTTGGTGGCTGAAAAGCGACTGGCCAAATTCTGGCTGGTGGGGATGTACATAACGCTGCTGGTGTTCATGCAGCTGATCTATCCGTTGCTGGTGTTGTTAGCCATTGTCGACAGCCTGATTGATTTTCGCGGACGCCTGGCGTCGAAAGACGCCGGTAATGGCCCTGCGAACGGTGAAGGTTAAAAGTTAAGAGGATTTTCACATGCAACTGATCCTTCTGGAAAAAGTCGCCAACCTGGGCAACCTGGGCGACAAAGTGAATGTTAAGGCCGGTTACGGTCGTAACTATCTGCTGCCATACGGTAAAGCTACCGCCGCGACCGCTGCCAACATTGCAGCGTTCGAAGAGCGTCGTGCCGAGCTGGAAAAACTGGCTGCAGACAAAAAAGCTTCTGCCGAAACTCGCGCTGCCCAACTGGCTGAGCTGGAAGTGACTATCACTGCCACCGCCGGTGACGAAGGCAAGCTGTTCGGTTCGATCGGCACCCACGACATCGCTGATGCACTGACCGCCTCTGGCGTTGAAGTTGCAAAAAGCGAAGTTCGTCTGCCGAACGGCACTATCCGCAACGTTGGCGAATTCGACGTAGCCGTGCACCTGCACAGCGACGTAGAAGCAACCGTACGCGTTGTTGTGGTAGCTGCTTAAGCAGTACGTGATCATCTGGCGACTTGCTCGCTAGAGGATTAACATCGGGCACGACCTGTTTTCAGGTCGTGCCCTTTGTCTTTCTGTACCCTGGTTTTTTCACAACCCCTGATTCTGAGTGGTCATGAACGATATCTCCGCACCTGAGCAATACGATCTGCAAACCGCCGCCCTGAAGGTGCCGCCGCATTCCATCGAAGCCGAACAGGCTGTGCTCGGTGGCTTGATGCTGGACAACAACGCCTGGGAACGCGTGCTCGATCAAGTATCGGATGGCGATTTCTACCGACATGACCACCGTTTGATCTTCCGGGCCATCGCGCGCCTGGCCGATCAGAACATGCCCATCGACGTGGTTACCCTCGCCGAACAGCTGGACAAGGAAGGTCAGACTTCCCAGGTCGGCGGGCTGGGTTACCTCAGTGAACTGGCGAAAAATATCCCGTCGGTCGCCAACATCAAGGCGTATGCCCAGATCGTTCGCGAGCGGGCGACCTTGCGCCAGCTGATCAGCATCAGCACTGAAATCGCCGACAGCGCCTTCAACCCTGAAGGCCGTAATGCCGCCGAGATCCTCGACGAAGCCGAGCGGCAGATCTTCCAGATCGCCGAAGCACGGCCGAAGACGGGCGGTCCGGTCAGCGTTACCGACCTGTTGACCAAGGCCATCGACCGCATCGATACCCTGTTTAACACCGATAACGCCATCACTGGCCTGTCCACCGGTTACACCGACCTGGACGGCATGACCAGTGGCCTGCAGCCGTCCGACCTGGTGATCGTCGCCGGTCGACCGTCGATGGGTAAGACCACCTTCGCCATGAACCTGGTGGAAAACGCGGTGCTGCGCAGCGACAAGGCGGTGCTGGTTTACTCGCTGGAGATGCCAGGTGAATCGCTGATCATGCGTATGCTTTCGTCGCTCGGCCGCATTGACCAGACCAAGGTCCGCGCCGGTCGTCTGGAAGACGATGATTGGCCGCGCCTGACGTCGGCGGTCAACCTGCTCAATGATCGCAAATTGTTCATCGACGATACGGCAGGCATCAGCCCTTCGGAAATGCGCGCGCGGACTCGCCGACTGGTGCGTGAGCACGGCGACATTGCGTTGATCATGATCGACTACCTGCAATTGATGCAGATCCCGGGTTCCGGCGGCGATAACCGCACCAACGAGATTTCCGAGATTTCCCGCTCGTTGAAAGCCCTGGCCAAGGAATTCAACTGCCCGGTGGTTGCGCTCTCGCAGCTCAACCGTTCCCTGGAGCAACGCCCGAACAAACGCCCGATCAACTCCGACTTGCGCGAATCCGGAGCGATCGAGCAGGATGCGGACGTCATCATGTTCGTGTACCGGGACGAGGTCTATCACCCGGAAACCGAGCACAAAGGCATTGCCGAAATCATCATCGGCAAGCAGCGTAACGGTCCGATCGGCACCACGCGCCTCGCGTTCATCGGCAAATACACACGCTTCGAAAACCTCGCGCCGGGCAGCTATAACTTCGACGACGAGTAGTGGGAGCATTCGGAGGTAACGACGGCCGCGAAAGCGTTGTATCAGACACATCGCAATCGCAGGCCTCGTAACCTCGTCAAGCTCCCACGGGGGCAATTTGCCGCGTGCACCCAAATCCGACCACCACCGTCGGACTTGATCAAAATTTGTGCTATATTCCGCGACCGCGATTTTTACCAACGCGAATCGCCTTCCTGCACACCAAAACCGGTCATCGACATGCAAGCAGCCAAGCCGTTATTTGACTATCCCAAGTACTGGGCCGAATGTTTCGGGCCTGCGCCTTTCCTGCCGATGAGCCGGGAAGAAATGGATCAACTTGGCTGGGATTCCTGCGACATCATCATCGTCACCGGTGATGCGTACGTGGATCACCCGTCTTTTGGCATGGCGATCATTGGCCGGCTGCTGGAGTCGCAAGGCTTCCGCGTCGGGATCATCGCCCAGCCGAACTGGCAGTCCAAAGACGACTTCATGAAGCTCGGCGAGCCGAATCTGTTCTTCGGCGTCGCTGCGGGCAACATGGACTCGATGATCAACCGTTACACTGCGGACAAGAAAATCCGTTCCGACGACGCTTATACGCCGGGCGGCATGGCCGGCAAGCGTCCGGACCGCGCGAGCCTGGTCTACAGCCAGCGCTGCAAGGAAGCCTACAAGCATGTGCCGATCGTGCTCGGCGGCATCGAGGCTTCGCTGCGCCGCATCGCGCATTACGATTACTGGCAGGACAAGGTTCGCAACTCGATCCTGATCGACGCCTGCGCCGACATCCTGCTTTACGGCAACGCCGAGCGGGCCATTGTCGAAGTCGCCCAGCGCTTGTCCTACGGGCACAAGATCGAAGACATCACCGATGTGCGCGGCACCGCGTTCATTCGTCGTGACACACCCAAAGACTGGTACGAAGTGGACTCCACGCGTATTGATCGTCCGGGCAAGGTCGACAAGATCATCAACCCGTACGTCAACACCCAGGACACCCAGGCCTGCGCCATCGAGCAGGAAAAGGGTCCGGTTGAAGATCCGAACGAAGCCAAGGTCGTACAGATCCTGGCCAGCCCGCGCATGACCCGCGACAAGACCGTCATTCGTTTGCCGTCCATGGAAAAAGTCCGGGCCGACTCGGTGCTCTATGCCCACGCCAACCGGGTGTTGCACCTTGAAACCAATCCGGGCAACGCTCGCGCACTGGTGCAAAAGCATGGCGAAGTCGACGTGTGGTTCAACCCGCCACCGATTCCGATGACCACTGAAGAAATGGATTACGTGTTCGGCATGCCTTACGCACGTGTCCCGCATCCTGTTTACGGCAAGGAAAAGATTCCGGCCTACGACATGATTCGCTTCTCGGTGAACATCATGCGCGGCTGCTTCGGCGGCTGTACCTTCTGCTCGATCACCGAGCACGAAGGCCGCATCATTCAGAACCGTTCCGAAGAGTCGATCATTCGCGAAATCGAAGAAATTCGCGACAAGGTTCCAGGTTTTACCGGCGTTATTTCCGATCTGGGTGGACCGACCGCGAACATGTATCGCATCGCCTGCAAGAGTCCGGAAATCGAATCCGCGTGCCGCAAGCCGTCCTGCGTGTTCCCTGGCATCTGCCCGAACCTGAACACCGATCACTCGGCGCTGATCCAGCTGTACCGCAGCGCCCGTGCGTTGCCGGGTGTGAAGAAAATCCTGATCGCTTCCGGCCTGCGCTACGACCTCGCGGTCGAGTCGCCGGAATACGTCAAGGAACTGGTGACCCACCACGTCGGTGGCTACCTGAAGATCGCCCCGGAACACACCGAGGAAGGTCCGCTCAACCAGATGATGAAGCCGGGCATTGGCAGCTATGACAAGTTCAAGCGCATGTTCGAGAAGTACACCAAGGAAGCGGGCAAGGAGCAGTACCTGATTCCTTACTTCATCGCGGCCCACCCGGGCACCACCGATGAAGACATGATGAACCTCGCCTTGTGGCTCAAGGGCAACGGTTTCCGCGCCGATCAGGTGCAGGCGTTCTATCCGTCGCCAATGGCGACCGCGACCGCCATGTATCACTCGGGCAAGAACCCGCTGCGCAAAGTGACCTACAAGAGCGACGCAGTGACCATCGTCAAGAGCGAGGATCAGCGTCGCTTGCACAAGGCGTTCCTGCGCTATCACGACCCGAAAGGCTGGCCGACACTGCGCGAAGCATTGATCCGCATGGGCCGTGCCGACCTGATCGGTTCGGGTAAGGATCAGCTGATTCCAGCCCATCAGCCGGCCACTGACGGCTATCAGAGCGCACGTCGCAAGAACTCGACGCCAGCGGGTAGCCATAAAGTCGCCAGCGCTAAAGCGCCGAAAACCACGCTGATCCAGACCCAGCACACCGGCCTGCCGCCGCGCGCCAGTGACGGCAGCAAGCCGTGGGACAAGCGCGAAGAAGCCAAGGCCGCGGCGATGGTCCGTAACAAGCAGGCAGCCAAGGATCGCGTTGACGCGGCCAAGGGCAAAGGCCCGAAACCGCCGAAGCGCAAGCCAGCCGTTCCGCGCTGATACTGTTTGCCTGAAACGCATAACGCCAACCTCCGGGTTGGCGTTGTGCATTTCAGCGTTCTGATTTTTATGTCCTGACGACGATGGGTCAGTAACCACGGACAAAGAAACAGGACATTTCATACACGACGTCTGCACTCTTCCAGCATCCAGCAAGGCGATGAATCCCTACGCTCGTTTTCTTCATTGAAAGCGCGAGTGCTGCCAGCAGCCCAAGTCAGGGAGAGTCGCCGTGGTCATCATCAACAGCCATAACAATCCAGTGAGAACTCAGCCGGTTGCCACCAGTGCGGGGATTAATCCTCAGGCCCCGGCATCCGCGAATGCTGAAAAACAACCGGCCAGTCAAACCCCTTCCGACAGCTCTGTTTCACTGCTGGCCCGCCAGCTCGGTGCGTCGGCGACGCAGGCGCAGATAAGGGATGCAGCGCTCGACCCACAATCCCTTGGCCAGAAAGCGTCGCAGGTTTTAACCGAGCTATCGGGTCGCGTCGGCGGCCCAGACAGTGGCGCGTTTGAGGGGATGCCTCGGGATCAACTGGCGCTGATTACCTATGCCGAGCACGGGGAGTTCACTGTTGAAGAGCGCGTGTCAGCCTGGCAGGAAACCGCCAGACAGGAACAGCTCTGGCGCCAGAGTGCGGCGACGCGGGCGTTGGACGAGTACAGCTCGACGGGCAAAATGACCGGACTCCTCGGCGAGGCGCTTGCTCACTTCAAGTCGCTCCCGGTTATCGAGCAGGCTCAGTATCCGACCGGTTATGCGGATGATCTCTTGAGCAAAATCGACCTTGATTCAAGCGATGCGCCAATCACGCAACTTCGCGCGGCCAGCCCGATGGAGATTGTCCGAGGACTGCTTCCTGAAACGGGGTTTTCCAGGTTGTCCAACACGCATGAGCCAGCGGCCGATGCCCGTGGCCGCCAGATAATGCTGGATCGCTTGTACGGCGGGCGTGAGTCGCCAGTCATGGACGGCGCGGAAGGTATGTTGTTCAAGAATGTCGGTCGTAGCAGCCTGGAGTACCTCACGAAACAGGATAGGCAACTGCTTTCTGATATATATGCCTATGTTCGGGATAAAAACGTTGATATGACTTACGTTGATACCCTCGCTGGGGATCTTGGCGACTACAGGCAGTGTGATAATGGCCGTATTGTGGGGACGTTCAATAGTGGCCATCAATATAACAGTCAAGGTTGGCAATTGAGCGTCGATTTTACTGAAAAGGACTCTGCCACCGCATCCCGAATGCTGCAAGGCTCAGCAATAGCCAGTACTCGACTCGACCAAGGGTTCATGAGATACATGCTGGATCCGGGGCACGCACTGGGTAGTTGGGTAGATTTCGATTTTCTGGAGCATGTCGTGACAAGGTTTTCCGCTGAGGCCCATACGGCTACTTCTCTGGACAATCAGTTTTCTACTTATGTATGGAAAAATAATAATTACGTAATGACAACGTCGAGTACGGTAAGAATTCAACGACCCGACCCGGATTTCATCACTGAAAATGGAGTGAGGCGCCTCACCGAAAAGGGGCGAGCCCTTGGTTATACGTTGGAAGAATTTACCGGAGCGGCGGTTCGCCCACACCTTGAACTAGTGCGAGCCAAAAGCGGAGTGGAGATACTACGACAATGGTTCGGCAATGAGCGCAATCCCGGATTATCGGGCCGGCTTGTCAGCCTGTGGGAGCGGCTTGGAAAAATGTAGGGCGGGCATTCATTCTTTGTCGGTAAGGGCTCAAGAGTTTTTATCAGGCATACATATGTATGTCGTACCGCTCAAACGCTTGATTAAGCTGCGGGTCATCAACCACAAAAATAAGGAATGACCCATGAAAAAAACACTAGCAATCACTATTGCTCTTCTATCCGCTAATAGCTTTGCTGCCGATAACATCATTACTAAGTCCGCAGCGCCGACTCGAATTGTAGTTGCCAAAGCAGGTACTGGTTTGGGGCAGTTTCCATTAATGAGTTTTGACTTTCCAGGCTCACATCGTTTTGCTCCGAAGAAGCTCAAGGGCGTCAGTTGGAGGACGACCTATTATCCTGACAATCTGAATGAAACAGTTCAGCTTTGCTACACCAAACCTGCTGGGTCTGGTTATGATGATTGTCGTAAGATTTCACCGAACTCTTCGGGTGATATGGACGATTTCAATCAATATAGTTTTGACAGAGATGCGAGATTCACGTTTCGACATATGGTCAAAGGCGGAAAAAACCAGGGTGCTCCCGCAGGTAAAGACTCAATTGTCATTCACTACAGTTATTAACAGGCGGCGTAAGCTGTATGAGATTTTCGCTCCCACCGGATCCGTACAGACTGTGTGAAAACTACTGCGCTCGGCAATACTGCGTTAAAAACAGGCGAAAAATGCTCATTTAGAACACCTAGACTCCGCTTTTCCGCCTGTTTTTGCCTTGTCTTGCCTTCGCTCGTGACGTTTTCACACAGTCTGCGTAGGACCGGATTTATCCGGGAGTGCGCCTGGACAGACGTCAGATCTGCGGCGCCTGGCAAATTTCTCGCGAATGAATTCGCGCCTACGGGTCGCTTCCGGTCTGCCACACTTGAAAAATTCACTCCGCCCGCTCTTTTTCTGTGCAACGCTTGCACCGCAGGGCAGGGGGAGCGCTTTAATGGTGCTTTGGTCTGCCGTTGTCTCGCGCAACCGCCGTATTTGCCCGGATGGCATAAGTCTTGCGCGGTTGCATTACCGTCCAGGCTCGCAGGAGGCACGCCGTGTCGATTCATATTGCCTTGCACCACGTCACGCATTACCGCTACGACCGAGCGGTGGAACTGGGGCCGCAGATTGTTCGCCTGCGTCCGGCCGCTCACAGTCGCACCCGGGTTTTGTCCTATTCCCTGAAAGTCTTGCCTGAAAACCACTTCATCAACTGGCAGCAAGACCCTCAAGGCAACTATCTGGCGCGTCTGGTGTTCCCGGAGAAGACCCGCGAGTTGCGGGTCGAGGTTGATCTGGTCGCCGAAATGGCGGTGTTCAATCCGTTCGACTTTTTCCTGGAGCCTTACGCCGAGAAGATCCCGTTCTTCTACGCCAGCGACGAGCAGCGCGAACTCGCGCCCTATCTGGAAACGCTGCCGCTGACGCCGAGGTTTGCCGCGTATCTGGCGAGTATCGACCGCACGCCGTTGCCCGCCATCGACTTTCTGGTGGGCCTGAACCAGCGCCTGAGCCAGGACATCGATTACCTGATTCGCATGGAACCCGGCGTGCAAACTCCGGAGTTCACCCTTGAAAACGCGTCCGGCTCCTGCCGCGACTCGGCGTGGTTGCTGGTGCAATTGCTGCGTCATCTGGGCATGGCGGCGCGTTTTGTCTCGGGTTACCTGATCCAGCTCAAGGCCGACGTCGAAGCCCTCGACGGGCCGTCCGGCACCGATGTGGATTTCACCGACCTGCACGCCTGGTGCGAGGTGTATTTGCCCGGCGCCGGTTGGGTCGGGCTCGATGCCACGTCCGGGCTGTTTGCCGGTGAAGGCCATATTCCGTTGGCCTGCAGCCCGGAGCCTTCGTCCGCTGCGCCGATCAGCGGCCTGGTCGAACCGTGCGAAACCGAATTCATGCACGAAATGTCCGTGGAGCGCATCTGGGAAGCGCCGCGCGTCACCAAGCCCTATAGCGAAGAGCAATGGCTGGCGATTCAAGCCCTCGGGCGGCAGATCGACAGCGATCTGGTCCGCGATGACGTGCGCCTGACCATGGGCGGCGAGCCGACGTTCGTGTCCATCGATGACCGCGACGGTGATGAATGGAACACCGCAGCGTTGGGTCCGAAAAAGCGTGAACTGTCCGCCGAGCTGTTCCAGCGCATGCGCAAACATTACGCGCCGCTGGGCATCGTGCATTTTGGTCAGGGCAAATGGTATCCGGGCGAGCAATTGCCGCGCTGGTCGCTGAACTGCTTCTGGCGCAAGGACGGTCAGCCGGTCTGGCACAACAACGCCTTGATCGCCGATGAAAATCAGGATTACGGCGCGACCGGCGAGCTGGCTGGCCGGTTTCTCGCCAGCGTCGCCGAACGCCTGAAGCTGCCGGCACGCTTCGTGTTCCCGGCCTACGAAGACAATTTCTATTACCTGTGGCGTGAAGGCGCGCTGCCGGTCAACGTCAGTGCCGAGGATTCGCGGCTCGGCGATGAGCTGGAGCGTGCGCGCCTGCGCAAAGTCTTCGCTCAGGGCCTGGACAAAATCATTGGCCAGGTGCTGCCGTTGGCGCGCAATGCTGCCGGGGATCGCTGGCAGAGCGGTCGCTGGTACCTGCGCGACAACCATTGTCGGCTGGTGCCGGGTGATTCCGCGCTGGGTTATCGGTTGCCGCTGGCGTCCCAACCTTGGGTCAAGGCGGCGGAATATCCGTTTATCCATCCCACTGACCACAACCAGGATTTTCTTGAGTTGCCGGGCAGCGCGCAGATTCAGTCGCAACTGAGCGGCTTGATCGAGCAGCCGGACGCTAACGCCGAACGCATGCCGAAGATTGACGAGTCTGCCGATTGGCTGACCCGCACCGCGCTGTGCGCCGAAGCGCGGGACGGACGGCTGTACGTGTTCATGCCGCCGCTTGAGGCGCTTGAGGATTATCTGGAGCTGGTCGCTGCGGTCGAAGCGAGCGCCGAGGAACTGCGTTGCCCGGTTTTACTTGAAGGCTACGAGCCGCCGAGCGATCCGCGTCTGGCCAATTTCCGGATTACACCAGATCCGGGCGTCATCGAAGTCAACGTGCAGCCGTCCGCCACTTGGGATGAGCTGGTCGAGCGCACCGAGTTTCTCTACGAGCAAGCGCGTCTGACGCGCCTGACCACCGAGAAATTCATGATCGACGGACGTCACACCGGCACCGGTGGCGGCAACCACTTCGTCATGGGCGGCGCCACACCAGCCGACTCGCCATTCCTGCGGCGCCCGGATGTGCTGCGCAGCCTGCTCAGCTACTGGCATAACCACCCTTCGCTGTCTTACCTGTTTTCCGGGTTGTTCATTGGCCCGACGTCTCAGGCGCCACGGGTCGACGAAGCGCGCAACGATTCGCTGTACGAGATGGAAATCGCATTCGCGCAGATGCCGAAACCGGGCGAAGAAGTCGCGCCGTGGCTGGTGGATCGCCTGCTGCGTAACCTGCTGATCGACGTTACTGGCAACACGCACCGCGCCGAATTCTGCGTCGACAAACTGTATTCCCCCGATGGCGCAACCGGCCGCCTGGGATTGCTGGAACTGCGCGCCTTCGAAATGCCGCCCCATGCGCGCATGAGCCTGGCTCAGCAATTGCTGTTGCGCGCCCTGGTTGCGCGGTTCTGGCGTGAGCCTTATGCACCGGCCAAGCTGGCGCGCTGGGGCACGCAGCTGCATGACCGCTTCATGCTGCCGCACTTTATCGAGCAGGATTTTGCCGACGTCATTGTCGAGCTCAACAGTGCGGGTTATCCGCTGCGCGCTGAATGGTTCGCCGCGCATCTGGAGTTCCGTTTCCCGAAAGTCGGTGATTACGCGGTGAGCGGCATCGAGCTGGAGCTGCGTCAGGCGCTGGAGCCTTGGCATGTGCTGGGTGAAGAAGGTGCGGCGGGTGGCGCGGTGCGTTATGTGGATTCGTCCCTTGAGCGCTTGCAGGTGAAAATCAATGGCCTGCCACCACAGCGTTACCTGCTGACCTGCAATGGCATTCCGGTGCCGTTGCAGCCAACCGGTCGCGTCGGTGAGTTCGTCGCCGGCGTGCGTTATCGCGCCTGGCAACCGGCCAATTGCCTGCAACCGACCATTCCAGTCCACGCGCCGCTGGTTTTTGACCTGGTTGATACATGGATGCAGCGCTCACTGGGCGGCTGCGAGTATCATGTCGCGCATCCTGGTGGTCGCAACTACGAAACTTTGCCGGTCAACGCCAACGAAGCGGAAAGCCGGCGCCTGGCGCGATTCTTCAGGATCGGCCACACCCCCGGCAAACTGGAAGTGCCGCTGCTGACCATCAATGACGAGTTGCCCATGACGCTGGATATGCGTCTGCACTAAAAAGTGTTAATGCCCGCGCGGTAACCTGCCGATGACTTGGTCGTCGGCATGTTGCGTGCCTGCACTAATCTGAATTCTTTAGTCTCTGCCGAGCCTTCCATGCCTGATTTGCTTGACCGCTACCCGCTTTCTGCGGGTACTTATCATGAAATGCTTGAGCCCGACGGGGCTGTTCGCCCGCATTGGCAGCGTTTATATGAGCATCTGCAACGCAGCACTCCGGCGCAACTGGTTCAGCGTCAGGCGCTGCTGGCTCGGCAAATCCAGGAAAACGGCGTCACCTACAACGTCTACGCCGATCCCAAGGGCGCTGACCGGCCGTGGGAGCTGGACCTGCTGCCGCATCTGATCCCCGCTGATGAATGGCAACACGTCGCCGCCGGCATCGCCCAGCGAGCGCGACTGCTTAATGCGGTGCTGGCTGATCTTTACGGCCCGCAAACCCTGATCGCCAACGGCCTGCTGCCTGCCGAGCTGGTGTTCGGCCATAACAATTTTCTCTGGCCCTGCCAGGGCGTACAGCCGCCGGAAGGCATCTTTCTGCATATGTACGCCGTGGACCTGGCGCGTACGCCGGATGGCCGCTGGTGGGTGACCGCCGACCGGACCCAGGCGCCGTCGGGTGCCGGTTATGCGCTGGAAAACCGCCAGATCGTTTCCAGGGCGTTCCCGGAAACCTACCGCGACTTGCAGGTTCAGCACCTGTCGGGATTCTTCCGCGCCTTGCAGGACACCCTTGCCCGGCAGGCGCCGTCCAGCAGCGAAGCGCCGCTGGTCGTGGTGCTGACGCCTGGCCGTTTCAACGAAAGCTATTTCGAGCATTTGTATCTGGCGCGCCAGCTGGGTTATCCGCTGGTCGAAGGCGGCGACCTCACGGTGCGCGATGCCACGGTTTATCTGAAAACCCTGAGTGGTTTGCGGCGGGTCCACGCGATCATGCGCCGCCTGGACGATGACTTCTGCGATCCACTGGAGTTGCGCACCGATTCGGCGCTGGGCGTGCCCGGCTTGCTCGAAGCGGTTCGTCAGGGCCGGGTCTTGGTGGCCAACGCGCTGGGCAGCGGCGTGCTGGAATCGCCAGGGCTGTTGGGTTTTCTGCCGAAGATCTGTCAGCACCTGTTTGGCGAAGAACTGATTTTGCCTTCAGTGGCGACCTGGTGGTGCGGCGAACCGCCGGTGCTGGCTCAGGCGCTGGAAAAAATGCCCGAGCTGTTGATCAAACCGGCGTTTCCTTCACAAAGCTTCGCGCCGGTATTCGGTCGCGATCTGACCGAAGAACAGCGCGCGGCGTTGGCGCTGCGTATGCAGGCGCGTCCTTACGCTTACGTGGCTCAGGAATTGGCCCAGTTGTCCCACGCGCCGATCTGGCAGCCGGACGGCGAACACCTGCAACCGCGCGCTATCGGCATGCGCGTCTACGCCGTGGCCAGCGCCGAGGGTTATCGCGTGTTGCCGGGTGGCCTGACCCGTGTCGCGGCCGAGGCCGACGCCGATGTGGTGTCGATGCAACGGGGTGGCGCGAGCAAGGACACGTGGGTGCTGGGCGACCGCTCCAACGGCGGCGAGCCCTGGAAGAGCCAGCGCACCCTTGGCGTGCATGACCTGATTCGTCGCGATCCTTATCTGCCGTCGCGGGTGGTGGAAAACCTGTTCTGGTTCGGTCGCTATTGCGAGCGTTGTGACGACAGCGCGCGATTGCTGCGCATTATTCTCGCGCGCTACGTCGACGGCGACGATCCGGTGGCCCTTGAGGCTGCTGTGGCGCTGGGCGAAAGCCTTGGCCTGCTGCCCGACGAAGAAGAGGGCGGCGAGCTGCACGAACGCTTGCTGGCTGCCTTGCTGGGCGACGACTGGCCATTCAGCCTGCGTTCCAACCTGCAACGCTTGCAGTGGGCCGCTTCGCAAGTGCGTGGCAAGCTTTCCCGGGAAAACTGGCAGGCGCTGGTGGAGCTGCAACGCGAAGCCATGAGCCTGGAAAGCGAGGAGCCGGATTTAGGCGAGCTGCTGGATTTCCTCAACCGTCTGGTGATGTCCCTGGCGGCGTTGTCCGGCTTTGCGCTGGATGACATGACCCGTGACGAAGGCTGGCGCTTCCTGATGATGGGCCGGCGTATCGAACGCTTGAAGTTTCTCAGCAACAGCCTGGCGGCGTTCCTGCGCGGTGTCGCGGTCTCCGATCAGGCCGGGCTGGAGTGGTTGCTGGAGCTGGGCAACAGCAGCATCACGTACCGCTCGCGCTATCTGGCCGTGCCGCAGTTGATTCCGGTGCTTGACCTGCTGCTGCTCGACGACCAGAACCCCCACGCCGTGTTGTTCCAGCTCAAGCTGGTCTCGCGCTCATTGAATCGCTTGAACGAAGACTTCGGCGCGCCACGGGATGCGAGCCTTGGCACCTTGGTGCGGCGTCTGTCGAGTTTCGATCTGGGCACGCTGGAGAATCCATTGTTCGGCGAAAGCAGCGTGCAAGCGGTACTCGAAGGGCTGGCCGATCTGCTGTTAAGCATCGGCGAGGCCAGCGGGCAAGTGTCGGATCGACTGGCCCTGCGCCATTTCGCCCATGTCGATGATGTCAGCCAGCGCACGGTGTCCGTCTGATGAGCGCCCATTACCAGATCCTCCACGATACGCATTACAAGTACGACAGCCCGGTTTCCCTGGCTCAGCAGCTTGCGCATCTGTGGCCGCGCCGCAGCCCGTGGCAGCGCTGCACTGAACAGCAATTGCTGATCAGCCCGATTCCTACGGTGCGTCGCGACGAACTCGATGTGTTCGGCAATCCGCTGACCCGCCTGGCGTTCGAGCGGCCCCACGATGAGTTGCAAGTCAACGCACGTTTGCGCGTGGAAGTGCTGCAACGGCCGCATCTGGATTTCCATCAGTCGCCCGCCTGGGACCTGACCCGCAACGGCATGACCTACAACGCCAAGCCGATGTCGGCGGACATTCTCGAAGCCTGTCGTTATCGCTTCGAATCGCCTTACGTGCACCTCAAGCAGTCGTTCGCGGATTTCTCCGCCGTGTGTTTCCCGCTGGGCGCGCCGTTGATGCTGTGCGTACAGGCCTTGATGGAGAAAATCTTCCGCGAATTCACTTTCGACGACGAAGCCACTCAAGTTGCGACGCCGCTGGTGGAAGTGCTGGAAAGCCGTCGCGGCGTCTGTCAGGACTTCGCCCACTTGATGCTCGCGTGCCTGCGTTCACGAGGATTGTCGGCGCGCTACGTGAGTGGTTACTTGCTGACCCAGCCGCCGCCGGGCCAGCCACGCTTGATCGGCGCGGATGCGTCCCACGCGTGGGTGTCAGTGTTTTGTCCGGTGCTGGGCTGGGTCGACTTCGATCCGACCAACAACGTGCAGCCGGCGTTGGAGCACATCAGTCTGGCGTGGGGGAGAGATTTTTCCGATGTGTCGCCGTTGCGCGGGGTCATTCTGGGCGGCGGCGTCCATGACCCGGAAGTGCGGGTGACGGTAATGCCAATCAGCGGTTGAGGTCAGGCGGGGAAGTGGGGCGCCTGGGTCTGCCGCGTTGGCGGCAGACTAAGGCCTGGCGTGTTCGAATGAACATGCCGGTGGTGATCAGTTGGCAGGCTTGTCGTCAGCAGTGTTTTCAGCAACGGTCTGCTCGGACTCCGGCGCTTCGTCGGCAGGCTCCTGGCCTTCAACGGTTTCGCCTTCAGCGCCAGTTTCGGCCAGAGCAGCGTTCTTCTTCTGCAGCTTTTCCTCTTTCTTCTGCTCTTTTGCCAGATCTCTCTGACGTTTGGCGAAGGAATAGTTAGGTTTAGCCATGGGCGATCCTCTGTTTAGGCGGGAAATGCCGCCATTCTGCCTGAGAACGGCAGCCGGCACACGGCGTTGTGCATCCGGCGGTCCAAAGTGCGCCGCCAGCGGGGCCACAAATCGTGTTTTTTGCTGTTCAAAGCAGCTCGGCAGGGGAGTGCGCAATGCAGCCGCCACTGGCGCCACACGCATAAGCGGCGAAGACACTATAAAACAGACTCGAAAGTAGCATGGCGATTTGCTCCTGCAAAAGTAACGATGGGCCATGCTCGCTCGTTTTTAAGAGCCTGACTGTTAGATTGTCTCCATCAGGCCGATAGGTGGCGTCTGGACATGAGTCTCGCCTGACGCAGATCATTGGAACTTGGTGTTATATAAGGCAATCTTTACAGAAATAAACAGAACACCCTGCCTTGGAGATTCACCATGATTCGCAAGCTTGTTGCTGCCTCGCTGTTGACCCTGGTTAGTGGCCATCTATTGGCGGCCGAATGCAGCGTTACCGTCGACTCTACCGACCAGATGTCCTTCAACACCAAAGCCATCGAAATCGACAAAAGCTGCAAGACCTTCACCGTCAACCTCGAACACTCCGGCAGCTTGCCGAAAGCCGTCATGGGTCATAACTGGGTGTTGAGCAAAGACGCTGACGCACAGCCAATCGCCACCGACGGCCTGAGCGCTGGCATCGACAAGAACTATCTGAAGGAAGGCGACGCTCGCGTGATCGCGCATACCAAAGTGATTGGCGCTGGCGAGAAAGACTCGGTGACCTTCGACGTCTCCAAGCTGGACGCGGCTGAAAAGTACCAGTTTTTCTGCTCGTTCCCAGGCCACATCAGCATGATGAAAGGTTCTGTGACGCTTAAGTAACCGCGTTCGGAACGAAAAAACCCGGCAATTGCCGGGTTTTTTGCGATCTGTAGGAACGGCTTCAGCCGGGAGGGCGAATTCATTCCAGTCTAGAGTTGTTTCGACTCAGTCATCTTGAAGATGCCCTGGGCATTGCTGCTGTCGAAATTCAGGTCGATGCGGCCCGTATCCGGGTCGGTCTTGCGCTGAATGAATTCCACGAATGATCCCGGCACCTGGTGCTCCTGCAAGCGGCCATCGGCATCGATCAGGCCGCGTTTGACCGTGCACGCGCGGTAAGCGGTCTGCATCACGCGCCCGGACGTCGAGACTTCGATAGTGGCTTTCATCGGGCGATCGATGCGGTGTTGTTCAGCAACCACCGCCTCCAGGTCCACCACGCGATCGGTCAAGTGATTGAAGCTGTTGCCCTCGGTGGCAATCCAGGCCATTTCCGCGCTTTCGCTGAGCAATTGCTGGTAGTCGGAGTGCTGTACGACGCCGTGTTGGCGGTCGAACGCCTGATACAGCGCCGGTAACAGTTCGCCAGCTTCCTGCAGACTGCAATGGCGGGTCAGGCGCAGGCGCTGGAGGATGCTCAGGTGTTGGGCTTGCAGCGGGTCGCGACTGGAGCTGATCACGCGGGTCACGGCGCTCTGGAAGGTTTCGCTGAAGCGGCCGGGGTGCAGTTCGGAGACGAAGAATTGCGCGATGTCTTCCGGCAGGTCTTGCTGGCGATAGGCCCAGCCGGTCATGTTGAGTTTGGTCAGCGGATAAGTGCGCACATCGGTGAAGCCCAGCGGCTCCAGCAAGCGCGCGAAGGCTTGGCGGCCGCGAGGCAATTCGCCGTTTTCCGGCCAGTCCACGGTACGAATGGCGCCGTGATCGAACACCACTTTGCGGCCTTGCTCGACTTGCTCGTCCACATATTGGCGACCGGCCGGCACCGCTTCCACCAGCTTGTGCAGCAGGCACAGATTCAGCGCTTCGGCCAGCCAGGCGCGATGCAGCGCCGCTTCATGCCAGGCAAAGGCGTGCAGACCTTGGGGGACTTCAACGTGGCGTTCAAGCCAATCGGCGGCGGGTTGGCCAACAGTGCGAGCGACGAGCGAGAAGAGACCTTCGAACGAGGACATGGGGGCGGCTCTGACGGTGAAAGTTAGGCCGCTATCTAAGCCCCAATGCCCGAACCCGACAAGCGAAAAAAAACGCCGGGGTCATTCCGTTTTCTATTGCTGGAGAAGCGCTGTACGCGCGATCTGGTAGGAGGGGACTCGTCCCCGAAGGCGTTCTGGCCGATTGCCTTCGGGGACAAGTCCCCTCCTACGGATTACCGCGGGCACTTCACGGCGCGTACGGCAGCTCCCGCTTGTGCTGGGTTTTGCGGTACGTATCACAAATGATCTTGAACGCTTCTTCGCGCACCGGCTCGCCGTGCAGGAAGGCGTCGATCTCGGCGTAGGTCACGCCGTGGGACGCTTCATCCGGTTTGCCGGGTACCAGGTCTTCGAGGTCGGCAGTCGGAATTTTCTCGACCAGGGATTCCGGCGCACCAAAGTGACGGGCAATCGCCCGCACCTGATTTTTGACCAGGCCGCTGAGCGGTGCCAGATCACACGCGCCGTCGCCAAACTTGGTGAAGAAACCCATCACCGCTTCGGCCGCATGATCGGTGCCGATCACCAGGCCCTGATGCGCGCCGGCGATGGTGTATTGAGCGACCATGCGCATGCGCGCCTTGGTATTACCCACCACGAAGTCCACGGCGCTGGCATGCTGGCCTTCGAACGCTTTGACTTCGGTCGCCAACGCCTTGACCGCCGGGCCGATATTCACGGTGTGCCGCTCATCCGGCTTGATGAAATCCACGGAAGCCTGGGCTTCGTGCTCGTCGTGCTGCACCAGATAAGGCAGGCGCACCGCGATGAACCGATAGCTGTCGTCGCCGGTACTGCTGCGCAGCTCTTCGACTGCGCGCTGGGCGAGCAAACCGGCGGTGAGGGAATCGACCCCGCCGCTGATGCCCAACACCAGGGTCTTGAGTCGCGCGTTTTGCAGGCAATCCTGAATGAACACGATGCGCCGGGCGACTTCCGCCTGCAGTGCGCTTTCGTCGGCGAATGGAGGTTGGACCTTCAATTGTTCGGCAATCTGGAGTTGTACGCCTTGCATGATTCACTCCTTGGTAAGTTGAAGACGGCGATTCGTGTGCGACTGATTTAAGCGGGCACTTTGAACACGTGTCGCAGGTAGGCGACGAAATTCGGATCCTTGCACTGCGTCTTGCCGGGCTCATCGGAAATCTTTGCCACTGGCTGACCCGCGCAGGCGGTCATTTTCAGCACGATGCTCATGGGCTCGACGCCGGGGATGTCGGCAGTCAGGTTGGTGCCAATCCCGAAGCTGACATTGATGCGACCACGTAAAGCGCGAAATATTTCCAGCGCCTTGGGTAAAGTCAGTCCGTCCGAGAACACCAGTGTCTTGGTCATCGGATCAATGCCGATCTTCTGGTAATGCGAGATGCATTTTTCGGCCCACTTCACCGGGTCGCCCGAATCATGGCGCAAGCCATCGAACAGCTTGGCGAAATACAGATCGAAATCCTGCAGGAAAGCGTCGGTGGTGATGCAGTCGGTCAGGGCGATGCCCAGCAAGCCTCGGTATTCATGAACCCAGCAATCGAGGGCGGCAATCTGGCTGTCGATCAGCCGTGGCCCCAGTTGTTGATGGGCCATGATCCATTCATGGGCCATGGTGCCCAACGGCTTGAGGTCCAGCTTGCGGGCCAGCTCCACGTTGCTGGTGCCAACGAACTGGCCAGGAAAATCGCGCTTGAGCACGCTGACCACTTCTTCCTGGACACGATAGGAAAAGCGTCGACGCGTGCCGAAGTCGGCCACTTTCAGTGCGGCCAACTCATCGGGCTGCGCGTTGGCGGTCAGCCAGTCGAATTTGCGGTGCAGTTGATCCGTGGCCTGACTGAGCAGAATCTGCGGATGGCGATGACGATTGCGCACTTCGCTGACAATCGCCAGCACTGGCACTTCGAACAGAATCACGTGCAGCCACGGCCCTTGCAGGCGAATACACAGCTGATCGTCTTCGATGCTGCATTTGATATAGCGGGTATTGAAGCGGAACAGACCGAGAAACCTCAGGAAATCCGGCTTCATGAAGTTGATGCGCTCCAGAAAACCCAATTCTTCGGCGCCCAGGGACAACTCACAGAGACGCTCGACCTGATGCTGGATCTCGCCGAGATAAGGCCGCAGGTCCTCGCCGTTGCGGCAGCGAAACTCCCACTCGACGTCGACGTTGGGGTAGTTATGCAGGACCGCCTGCATCATGGAAAGCTTGTACAGATCGGTGTCGAGCAAGTTTTGCACGATGCGATTGGAGAATGCGCTCTCGCTCATTGGGTCGCTCCAGCAGGACCGGCCGCCACACGCGGCCAAAACGAATCTGAATCAGTGTTGTTTGACGATGGCGGACATAATGCCAGCCGAGGCTGACGAGGGGCAGTTTTCTTTGGTTCGCAGGCACCTGCACGTGTAGGAGGGGACTTGTCCCCGAAGCGGTCTTTCGGGCGGCATCAGTGTCCGGATATTCCCGCACACCAACCCACCGCTTTCGGGGACAAGTCCCCTCCTGCCGGTCGCGTTCATTCACCTCGACTGCTCCACCATCCATTCAACAAAATCCCGGATTTTCGGCACTTCGGCGGCGTGTTCGGGGTAGGCCATGTAATAGGCATCGGTGCTCGGCAGGGCGTGTTGCCAAGGGATGACCAGTTTGCCGTCGGCCAGTTCTTCTTCCACCAGAAAGCGCGGCAGCAGTGCCACGCCGCAGCCGACTTGTGCCGCGCGGATGCACATATAGAAGGTTTCGAAGCGCGGCCCGTGATAGCTGTGTTCGGTGTGATAACCCTGGCTTTCGAACCAGTCGTGCCAGCCTTGCGGGCGCGAAGCGCTTTGCAGCAGCACCAGGTCGGTGAGTTGCGTCGGGTCGCTGAACGGCTGATCCGGCAGGCAGTCCGGCGCGCAGACCGGGATCAGTTCTTCGCCGAACAACTTGATGCTTTCCGCGCCGGGGCGCGCGCCCTGGCCGAAATAGAACGCCAGGTCGCAGCGGCTCTGCGCCAGATCATCGGTTTCCTGCTCGTTGACCAGGTCCAGATGGATGTGCGGGTGCCGCAGCCGCCAGCCTTTGAGGCGTGGCACCAGCCAGCGGGCGCCGAACGTCGAGGGCGTCGACACGCGCAATACTTCGGTTTCGCCGCCATAAGAGCGCAGGAACAGCGTGGACATCTCCACCTGACTGAGGATCTTGCGCACTTCCCCCAGATACAGCGCGCCGGCCGGAGTCAGTTGCAAGCGGCGGCGGACCCGGCGAAACAGCAAGTGTTGCACCAGTTCTTCCAGCTGCGCCACTTGCTTGCTGACCGCACTTTGCGTGAGGTTCATCTCTTCGGCGGCGCGGGTGAAGCTCAAGTGGCGCGTGACAGCTTCGAAGCATTGCAGGGCAGTAATCGACGGTAAGTGGCGTTTGTTCAGCATGTTCGGGCCTTTTTGCCTGTTCCGGTGCTCAGCATGAATAAACGGAATGATATCTCGCCTAATGGTCGTTTGTTGAGGCGCGTTTACCCAGCTATTACTAGAGGCTGAGGATTTACCCGTATTTTCAGCATTCCCGAAATCAGGAGAGAACATGCTTACCGACTTGCTAACCCGTCTCGGTGTCGACCCCGCGCTTTATCAGAAGGGCGACAAGCCTGTTCACACCCCCATCGACGGCAGCCGCATCGGCGCTGTGAATTGGGAAGGTGCCGCGGAAGTCGAACAACAAATCAGCCGTGCCGACGTGGCTTTCGAGGCCTGGCGCAAAGTACCGGCACCGCGCCGTGGCGAACTGATCCGTTTGTTCGGCGAAGCGTTGCGCAAGCACAAGGCTGATCTGGGCGAGCTGGTTTCCTGGGAAGCCGGCAAGATCACTCAGGAAGGCTTGGGTGAAGTTCAGGAAATGATCGATATCTGCGATTTCGCGGTCGGTCTGTCCCGCCAGTTGTACGGTTTGACCATCGCCTCCGAGCGTCCAGGCCACCACATGCGTGAAACCTGGCACCCGCTGGGCGTCGTCGGCGTGATCAGCGCGTTCAATTTCCCGGTTGCGGTCTGGGCCTGGAACACCACGCTGGCGCTGGTCTGCGGTAATTCGGTGCTGTGGAAACCTTCGGAAAAAACTCCGTTGACCGGTCTGGCCTGCCAGGCGCTGTTCGACAAAGTGGCCAGCGAATTCGCCGATGCTCCGAAATATCTGGCTCAGGTGATCATCGGCGGCCGCGCGGCTGGCGAAGCGCTGGTCGATGATCCGCGCGTGGCCCTGATCAGCGCCACCGGCAGCACCCGCATGGGCCGTGAAGTCGCGCCGAAAGTCGCCGCACGTTTTGCCCGCAGCATTCTTGAACTGGGCGGCAACAACGCGATGATCCTCAGCCCGAGCGCTGACCTGGATCTGGCCGTGCGCGCCATTCTGTTCAGCGCTGTCGGTACTGCCGGCCAGCGCTGCACCAGCCTGCGGCGGCTGATTGCTCACGAATCGGTCAAGGCCGAGATCGTTGCGCGTCTGAAAACCGCTTACGAGAAAATCCGCATCGGTCACCCGCTGGAAGGCAATCTGATCGGCCCGCTGATCGACAAGCAGAGCTTCGAAAACATGCAGGACGCGCTGGAACAGGCGTTGAGCGAAGGCGGCAAGGTCTTCGGCGGCAAGCGTCAGCTGGAAGATAAATTCCCCAATGCTTATTACGTTTCCCCGTCCATCGTGGAAATGCCTGAGCAGAGCGATGTGGTCTGCACCGAAACCTTCGCGCCGATCCTGTATGTCGTTGGCTACGAAGATTTCAACGAGGCGCTGCGCCTGAACAACGCGGTACCGCAAGGCCTGTCGTCGTGCATTTTCACCACTGACGTGCGTGAAGCCGAGCAGTTCATGTCCGCGCTGGGCAGCGACTGCGGTATCGCCAACGTCAACATCGGGCCGAGCGGCGCAGAAATCGGCGGCGCATTCGGCGGCGAGAAAGAAACCGGTGGCGGCCGTGAATCCGGCTCCGATTCGTGGCGCGCCTACATGCGTCGCCAGACCGCGACCGTGAACTACTCGCTGGAGTTGCCGTTGGCGCAGGGGATTACCTTCGATTGATGTGATGCGGTATGCCTGACGTACCGCGTCGACTGATTCGCGGGCAAGCCTCGCTCCAACAGCTATATCCGTTGGAGCGAGGCTGCCCGCGTAGGCGTCGGATGAGGCGACGTATTTTCCGAGATCTGAATCATGGTTTTCCGGGGTTTTGCGATGCCGCTACGCGAAGAATGTCTGTGGGAAACGCTGACGCCCCAACGCCCTGAAGCCCAGGCGTTGCGGGGGGAGTTGACGGTCGATGTGTGCGTCATTGGCGCAGGCATCACCGGTTTGTCGGCAGCGGTTCACTTGCTCGAACAAGGTAAACGGGTGGCCGTGCTGGAAGCCCATCGCACTGGCCATGGTGGTTCGGGGCGCAACGTAGGGTTGGTAAACGCCGGGCTGTGGATTCCTCCGGATGATATCGAAGCCGGTTTCGGCAAGGCGATTGGCAGCCAGTTGAACCAGATGCTCGGCGCAGCGCCCGCGCTGGTGTTCAGCCTGATCGACAAATACGGCATTGATTGCCAGCTGCGTCGTGAAGGCACGCTGCACATGGCGCATAACGCCAAGGGTGTGGCCGATCTGCGCAGTCGCGAGCAGCAATGGCAGCGGCGCGGCGCTCCGGTCGAACTGTTGACCGGCAAGGCCTGCGAAGAAGCCACCGGCACCACGAAAATCACTGCTGCGTTGCTGGATCGGCGCGCCGGTACGTTCAATCCGATGGCGTACACCAGCGGGCTGGCGTCGGCGGTGGGTCGTTTGGGTGGGCAGTTGTTCGATCATTCGCCCGTTACCCGTCTCGAACGCCAGGGCGCTAAATGGTGCGTTGTCACCGAGCATGGCGCGGTGCTGGCCGAGAAGGTGGTGATCGCCTCCAACGCCTACACCGAAGGCCAATGGACCGAACTGCGGCGCAGTTTTTTCCCCGGTTATTACTATCAGGTGGCGTCAACGCCGATGAGCGACGAGGCGGCGCAGCAAGTGCTGCCGTTTGGTCAGGGTTCGTGGGACACGCGCCAGGTGCTGAGCAGCATTCGTCGCGATGCCGACGGTCGCCTGTTGCTGGGCAGCCTGGGCAATGGCAATCAAAAGCCGGGCTGGTTCCTGAAGGCGTGGGCGGATCGTGTGCAGCAGCACTATTACCCGTACCTGAAAAATGTGGAATGGGAATGCACCTGGACCGGTTGCATCTCGTTTACGCCCGATCATCTGTTACGCATGTTCGAACCTGCCCCAGGTCTGGTCGCAGTAACAGGTTACAACGGGCGCGGAAACACCACGGGCACAGTGGTGGGCAAGGCTTTTGCCGATTACCTGTGCACAGACGACACAAACGTGCTGCCAATCCCGTTTACGCCCATGGCGCCGTTGGCTGGCGTCGGGCTGCGCAGCGCTTTATATGAAGCGGGATTCTCCCTTTATCACGCCGGCCAGTGCCTGCGCATCGTGATCTGACCAAAAACCGCTGCTTTATCAGGCGCTTTGCTCCTCATCCACTAACCTCAAATGGTGCGTCTCGTAGCGCGAGCGCACCTACGGTGTGCACTTCGGTGACGCAAGCTGTTACAGCAAGGTTGTACGTGGCTTATTGGACGGGTTGCTAGTTTTGTTTGCTTGGGTTGCTCTTTTTTTGTGGAGGGGTTGCACCTGCTGCGTTCTAGACGGTTGCACGCCCTGCAAGGAAGGCTCTAAACGAACCACTTTCAACAAATCCATGAGTTTTTGCAGAATAAAAAATGAATGGCACGCCACTTGCTCAGAGCAATCTCTGTAGTCGCAGTGCTAATCAAAAAAAACTTCAGGAGCACCACTCATGTCGCAGACGTTTTACAGGAAAGGCTTTCTGGCAATCGCAGTTGCTACTGCATTGGGCGTGTCTTCGTTTGCTCAGGCTGATATCAAGATCGGCGTTGCTGGCCCGATGACCGGCGCCAACGCGTCGTTTGGCGAGCAATACATGAAAGGCGCTCAAGCGGCTGCTGACGCCATTAACGCTGCGGGCGGGGTCAACGGCGAGAAAATCGCGTTGACGGCGTATGACGATGCTTGCGAACCGAAACAAGCCGTTGCCGTCGCCAACAAGGCGGCCTCGGACAAAGTAGCTGGCGTTGTCGGTCACTTCTGCTCATCTTCGACCATTCCAGCTTCGGAAGTGTATGACGAAGCGGGCATCATCGCGATTACCCCTGGCTCCACCAACCCGACTGTCACCGAGCGCGGCCTGAATGCCATGTTCCGCATGTGTGGTCGTGATGACCAGCAAGGCATCGTCGCCGGCGATTACATTGTCGATGTTCTGAAAGGCAAGAAAATCGCGGTCATCAACGACAAGGACACCTACGGTAAAGGCCTGGCCGACGCTACCGCCAAGCAGCTGACCAAACGTGGCGTCAAGCCGGTGCTGGAAGAAGGCCTGACCCGCGGCGAGAAAGACTTCAGCGCCCTGGTGACCAAAATCCGTTCCGTTGGCGCTGACGTCGTTTACTTCGGCGGCCTGCACCCTGAAGCCGGTCCTCTGGTTCGTCAGATGCGTGAACAAGGCCTCAAAGACGTCAAGTTCATGTCCGATGACGGTATCGTGACCGACGAACTGGTGACCACCGCTGGGGGTGCACAGTACGTTGACGGCGTTTACATGACCTTCGGCGCCGACCCGCGCATGCTGCCTGACAGCAAGGCCGTTGTTGATCAGTTCCGCAAAACCGGTTACGAGCCTGAAGGTTACACGCTGTACGCCTACGCTTCGGTTCAGGCTTTGGCGGCTGGCTTCAATGGCGCCAAATCCAACAAAGGCGAAGATGCCAGCAAATGGCTCAAAGCCAATCCTGTGAAAACCGTCATGGGCGAGAAAACCTGGGATGCCAAAGGCGACCTGAAGGTTTCCGACTACGTGGTTTACCAGTGGGACAAAAACGGTAAATACCATCAGCTCGAAAAGCAGAAGTGAGATAGCCGTACTGGCGTTTCAGGACGCCGGTTCGTCTATGTAATGGGGCGTGGGGTTGGCGCCCCCTTGAGTTCTTCTGTTGCCTCATGATGTCGGCCCGGTGCACCTCACGAGGGGGTATTCGGGCCGAATTCAAATGGCCTTTCAAGATTCGTGAGCGTGCGTGATGGATGGTATTTTCCTGCAGCAAATGATCAACGGCCTGACCCTCGGGTCGGTTTACGGTCTGATCGCCATCGGTTATACGATGGTTTACGGCATCATCGGCATGATCAACTTCGCCCACGGCGACGTTTACATGATCTCCGCTTACCTGGCCGCCATCGGCCTGGCAGTCTTGTCTTTCTTCGGGGTTGAGTCCTTCCCGTTCCTTATTCTGGGTACGCTGATCTTCACCATTGTGGTGACGGGCGTGTACGGCTTTGTCATTGAGCGGGTGGCGTACAAACCACTGCGCAACTCGACCCGGCTGGCACCGCTGATCAGTGCGATTGGTATTTCCCTGATCCTGCAGAACTATGCGCAAATCGCCCAGGGGCCGCGCCAGCAAGGCGTGCCGACGCTGCTTGAAGGCGCGTGGCGTTTTGAGATTGGCAGCGGCTTCGTGCAGATCACCTACACCAAGATCTTCATCCTGATTGCCGCATTCGTTGGCATGGGCGTGCTGACCTACATCATCAAGTACACCAAGCTGGGCCGGATGTGCCGCGCGACCCAACAGGATCGCAAGATGGCATCGATCCTGGGCATCAACACCGACCGGGTGATTTCCTACGTGTTCATCATCGGTGCGGCCATGGCGGCACTGGCTGGCGTGCTGATCACCATGAACTACGGCACGTTTGACTTCTATGCCGGCTTTATCATCGGCATCAAGGCGTTTACCGCTGCGGTGTTGGGCGGTATTGGCTCACTGCCAGGGGCGATGCTCGGCGGGTTGATCCTGGGGGTTGCCGAGTCGCAGTTCTCCGGTCTGATCAATTCCGACTACAAAGACGTGTTCAGTTTCGGCCTGCTGGTGGTGATTCTGATTTTCCGTCCTCAAGGCCTGTTGGGTCGCCCTCTCGTGGCGAAGGTATAACTATGTCTGCTCCTACAAAACCCATCGATATCAAACAAAGCCTGATCGACGCAGTCATTGCCGGACTGCTGGCTCTCATCGTTTTCGGCCCGATTGTGGGCGTGGTGCTCGACGGTTACGGCTTCAATCTGCAACCGACGCGCGTGGCTGTCCTGGTCGGCGTAGTAATGGTCGGTCGTCTGCTGCTGAGCCTGTTCATGCAGACCCCGAAAGGCGTGATCATTGCGCAGAGCTTCGAAAGCTCCAGCTCCGGCGTGCATGTGTTGGCACCGGACTACAAGTCGCGTCTGCGCTACATCATTCCGGCGATGGTGGTCATTGCCATCGTGTTCCCGGTATTTGCGGACAAATACGTGCTGACCGTGGTCATTCTCGGCTTGATCTATGTGTTGCTGGGCCTTGGCCTGAACATCGTGGTCGGCCTGGCGGGCCTGCTCGACCTGGGCTACGTGGCGTTCTATGCGATTGGCGCTTATGGGCTGGCCTTGGGTTACCAATACCTGGGCCTGGGTTTCTGGTCGGCATTGCCTTTGGCGGCGATTGCGGCGGCGTTGGCCGGATGTATCCTCGGCTTTCCGGTGTTGCGCATGCACGGTGACTATCTGGCCATCGTGACCCTGGGTTTCGGCGAGATCATTCGTCTGGTGTTGAACAACTGGCTGTCGTTCACCGGCGGACCCAATGGCGTGCCGGTGCCTTCGCCGACTTTCTTCGGTCTGGAGTTCGGTCGCCGTGCCAAAGAAGGCGGGGTGCCGATTCATGAATTCTTCGGCTTCGATTACAACCCGGACCTGAAATTCATCTTTATCTATGCGGTGCTGTTCCTGGTCGTGCTAGCGGTGCTGTATATCAAACATCGCCTGACGCGCATGCCGGTCGGTCGCGCCTGGGAAGCCCTGCGCGAAGATGAGATCGCCTGCCGCGCCATGGGTCTGAATCACGTATTGGTCAAGCTTTCGGCATTCACCATCGGTGCATCCACTGCGGGTCTGGCCGGGGTGTTTTTTGCCAGCTATCAGGGCTTCATCAACCCGACTTCGTTTACGTTCTTCGAGTCGGCCTTGATCCTCGCCATCGTGGTACTCGGCGGCATGGGCTCGACGGTTGGCGTGGTCATCGCCGCCTTTGTCTTGACGGTCGCTCCCGAGTTGCTGCGCAGCTTTGCCGAATACCGCGTTCTGCTGTTCGGGATCCTCATGGTGTTAATGATGATCTGGCGCCCACGTGGCCTGATCCGCATCAGCCGGACCGGCGTGCGCCCGCGCAAGGGTGTGCTGGTTGATCCCAATGCCACTGCGAAACAGGGAGTTACGCCATGAGCAGCGAAATCATTCTCTCTGTCGAACACCTGATGATGCACTTCGGCGGTATCAAGGCGCTCAGCGACGTCAGCATCAAGGTCCGCAAGAACTCGATCTTCGCCCTGATCGGCCCCAACGGCGCGGGCAAGACCACGGTATTCAACTGCCTGACCGGGTTCTACAAAGCCACCGGTGGGCGCATCGAGCTGCATACGCGCGGAACATCGACCAACGTCATCAAGCTGCT
The DNA here is from genome assembly GCF_000416235.1 of Pseudomonas sp. CFII64. Lineage (GTDB taxonomy): Bacteria > Pseudomonadota > Gammaproteobacteria > Pseudomonadales > Pseudomonadaceae > Aquipseudomonas. Next base: position 513,598 of record NZ_ATLO01000049.1, read on the forward strand.
GGGCGAACCCTTCCAGGTCACGGACTTTGTCTCGCCGAAAAGCTTCCTCAGCCGCGTGTATTACAAAATGTTCGGCGGCACCCACCTGGTGAATCGCGCCGGGCTGGCGCGAACCTTCCAGAACATTCGCCTGTTCAAGGAAATGTCGGTGCTGGAAAACCTGTTGGTCGCCCAGCACATGTGGGTCAACCGCAGCATGCTGGCCGGCATCCTCAACACCAAGGGCTATCGCCAGGCCGAAGAAGACGCGATCAACACCGCGTTCTACTGGCTGGAAGTCGTCGATCTGGTGGACTGCGCCAACCGTCTTGCCGGTGAATTGTCCTACGGCCAGCAACGCCGTCTGGAAATCGCCCGGGCCATGTGCACGCGGCCGCAGGTGATCTGCCTGGACGAACCGGCAGCGGGCCTCAATCCGCAGGAAACCGAAGCCTTGAGCGGCATGATCCGCTTGCTGCGCGACGAACACGACATGACCATCGTGCTGATCGAGCACGACATGGGCATGGTCATGGGTATTTCCGACGATATTGTGGTGCTCGACCACGGCAACGTGATTGCCGCCGGTGGGCCGGAACAGATCCGCAACGATCCGAAAGTGATCGCCGCGTACCTGGGCGCTGATGAAGAGGAGTTGGTATGAGTAAGCCGATCCTCGAATTGAAAGAGATCGATGTGTATTACGGGCCGATCCAGGCCCTGAAAAAAGTCTCGCTGCACATCAATGAAGGCGAAACCGTGAGCCTGATCGGCTCCAACGGCGCGGGCAAGTCCACGCTGTTGATGTCGATCTTCGGCCAGCCCCGCGCGGCCAGCGGGCAGATCATCTATCAGGGCACCGACATCACCCACAAGTCGTCGCACTACATCGCGTCCAACGGCATTGCGCAGTCGCCGGAAGGCCGGCGGGTATTCCCCGACATGTCGGTGGAAGAAAACCTGATGATGGGCACCATCCCGATTGGCGACAAACACTCGGCTGAAGACATGCAGCGCATGTTCGAGTTGTTTCCGCGTCTCAAGGAGCGCCGCAACCAGCGCGCCATGACCATGTCCGGCGGCGAGCAGCAAATGCTCGCCATCGCCCGCGCCCTGATGAGCCGGCCCAAACTGCTGCTGCTCGACGAGCCGAGCCTGGGTCTGGCACCGATCATCGTCAAACAGATCTTCTCGACTCTGCGCGAGCTGGCGGCCACCGGCATGACCATCTTCCTCGTCGAGCAGAACGCCAACCACGCGTTGAAGCTGTCTGATCGGGCCTACGTGATGGTCAACGGCGAAATCCGCCTGACCGGCACCGGCAAGGAGTTGCTGGTCAACGAAGAGGTCAGGAACGCTTATCTGGGCGGGCATTGATGGCCTGATACCGGGGAGAACAAAGAAAGAGGCTTCGGCCTCTTTTTTGTTTAGGGGCTGACGCTGCGATTCGTAGGATTCAGGAGGCTTTTTGTGCTTGCCGCCAATTGTGGAAAACATTTTTGACGCGCCACTAAACCGCGACATAAAGCCGCTGCAAATAGTTGTTTTGTCACGCTTTTGACTTGTTCAGGTTTACTGTGGAGGTGCCTGTGAATAACGTGGGAGTAGCTGGCTGAAGCCCTTTGTTTATAAGGGCTGCAGCGATGTGATCAATTTTTGATCAGCAGTTTTTTCGTTTCCGTTGACGGGGTTTGTCAACGTTTTAAAGACTGGTTTTTCATACAGCTTCTATATCGGTCCAGCCTGTGGATAAGTCTGTGGGCAAGCGTTGGAAATAGTCGGCAAAGTGCCGGTTGGTCTGGCTCGCAGCAGCCACAGCGAATTTCCCCGGTTGATCTTGTTTCACAGCCTTTACAGATGCCGGGCGTGACGTCAAGGGGAAAACCCCCGCCTTTCTTTCTGCAGGCCGCGCCATGCCTCGCTTGGACTGTTTTGCACTTACTCCCAAAGACTGTGGGTCTGGCTGTGGATAACGTGGGTAAAACTGCGTGCAGGCCATGCGCGGACTGGCCCGGCTCTGGCTGGTTGTTTTTTGTACAACTGGATGAATGTTTTATCCACAGACTTGCCCGTAACCGGTCTGGGCGGGCATTCTGCTGGCCTTGTTCAATTTAACGCTTCCAAGGGGCAGCCTTGCCTCGTGCCACTTCAGGAGAACGAAATGACTTCCACTGTGTTCATTACCGGTGCTACTTCCGGATTTGGCGAAGCCTGTGCGCGCCGTTTTGCCGAAGCCGGATGGTCGCTGATCCTGACCGGTCGCCGTGAAGAGCGCCTTAACGCCCTGAGCGCTGAATTGTCGAAACAGACCAAGGTGCACACGCTGGTGCTGGACGTGCGTGATCGTGCCGCCATGGAGGCCGCTATCGAAGGCCTGCCGGCCGAGTTCGCCAAGATCACTGGTCTGATCAACAACGCCGGTCTGGCGCTGGGCATCGATCCTGCGCCGAAATGCGATCTGGACGATTGGGACACCATGATCGACACCAACATCAAGGGTCTGGTCTACAGCACGCGCTTGCTGCTGCCGCGCCTGATCGCTCATGGTCGCGGGGCAAGCATCGTCAACCTGGGTTCGGTTGCGGGCAACTATCCGTATCCGGGCGGCAACGTCTACGGCGGCACCAAGGCATTTGTCGGTCAATTCTCGCTGAACCTGCGCAATGACCTGATCGGCACCGGCGTGCGGGTCACCAATCTGGAGCCGGGCCTGTGCGAGAGCGAGTTCTCGCTGGTGCGTTTCGGGGGCGACCAGACCAAGTACGACGCCACTTATGCCGGCGCCGAGCCGATTCAACCGCAGGACATTGCCGACACGATCTTCTGGATCATGAACACCCCGGCGCACGTGAACATCAACAGCCTTGAGCTGATGCCGGTAAGCCAGACCTGGGCCGGGTTTGCGATTGATCGCAATCGCGGCTGACTCCTGACGCCAAGGTCACCGTAGGACTGGTTTTAGCCGGGAGAGCACCGAAATTACCGTAGGACCGGCTTTAGCCGGGAGAGCATTCTCGCGGCTGACGCCGCTCCTACGGTCTATTGGCCGATTCAATCAGCCCCGAAAATACTCCGCCAACCCGATATAACAGGTCGCCAAGTGATACGGCGTAGTCGACGGCATGTCGCTGCGGCTGACCTTACCCGCGTTGTCCAGGCACTCATTCCAGCCGCTGGCGTGCAGAAAGCGCGTTTGCAGCGCACGCAACTCACGGCCTAACGCCGCTTCACTGTCAGGCCGCAACGCCAGCGCTCGCAGGTATTCCGCTTGCGCCCAGATGCGCTGGGTGCCGTCGCGAACCGTGCCGTCCACTTCCAGCATCGCCACTACTGCGCCCGTCTGCGAATCCACGCCTTGCGCTTCGGCATGGGCGAACGCCTGGGTCAGCGATGTGTGCAGCGGACTGCCCCGCAGGCGTGACGAAGAATCCAGCAGGAAGAACCATTCGAACTGATGACCGGGCTCGTACCAGTTATCCACAGCGCCCAGCGGTTTTTCCAGCATCACCCCGTGGGCGTTATCCACAAAGCGCTCTTGCATGCCGCGCACCAGATCATCCAGCGCGCCGATGGTGGCGGCGTCTTCACGCACCGCGAGGGTTGCGAGGAAGGCTTCCGCCAGGTGCATGAGCGGATTTTGCAGCGGGCCGGTGTTCAGCGAGGACCAGTCTTCGCCCAGCATCGCTTCGTACAGCCCGGTGCCATCGGCAAAACGCTCGGCCACGACGGTCAGCGCCGCATTGAACACGGATTCCACCAGTGGCTCGCGGACCTTGGCCCAATAATGCGCGCAGGCAAAAATGATGAAGGCGTGGGTGTAGAGATCCTTGCGACGGTCCAGCGGCGCGCCCTGCGGGTCAATGCTGTAGAACCAGCCGCCATGTTCGGCGTCGTGGAAGTGACTTTGCAGCGAGCGAAACAACGCCCCGGCGCGGCTCGCAGCTTCAGGCACCGACGGATGATCGATCAGGCTGGAAAACACGAACAACTGTCGCGCACACGCCATGGCCCGGTAGCGCTGTGGCGGCAACGGGCGATGCTCGGCATCCACGGCTTCGTAAGGCAACGCCAGATCAGCATTCCAGCCCGGACCCAGCCAGAGCGGCACGATCACGCGCAGGAAATGCTCCTCAAGGGCGGCGAAAACCGTGTTCGAGTCAGAGTGGGAGGCGGAGCTGGAAACATCGGGCATCGGCTGGCGTCACGGCAAGGGCGAATTGCGCGACATGGTAGCAGGAGCGCGAATTGATGTGTCGCGCAGCAATCTTGTGGGACCGGCTTTAGCCGGGAAGATATCAGTTCAAACGATGGATATCATGCGTCTGTACCAGCCTCTTCCTGGCTAAAGCCGGTCCCACCTTGGCTCACGCAGCCAGCAACCAAACCCCCGCAGCGGCCGACAGTGCACCGGCAACCCGCACCAGCGGCGCAGCGGCGGTTGGCAGGAAGCGCACGACAGCGTAACCGACGGCATGCAGCGCAGCGGTGGCGGCCACAAAACCGGCCGCATAAGCCCAAGGGCTGGACATGTCCGGCAGCTCAAGGCCGTGAGCGACGCCGTGGAACAGCGCGAACAACGCCGTGGCGCCAACAGCCATGAACAGCGGTGGACGCACCGCCAGTGCCACCGCCAGGCCCAGCGCCAGCACCGAGGCGGCAATCCCGCTTTCCAGCGCTGGCAGGTCAAGGCCTTCGAAACCCAGCAAACCGCCGATCAGCATGGTGCCAACGAAGGTGCACGGCAGCGCCCAGCGTGCCGCGCCTTTTTGTTGCGCCGCCCACAAACCCACCGCAATCATCGCCAGCAAGTGATCCAGACCGCCGATGGGATGGCTGATGCCCGCCACCAGGCCATTATCGCCATGTCCAGGGTGAGCGAAGGCCAGGGCCGGAACCAGCAGCAGGGCGAGGGCGCCGAAGGCTTTTGTGTAATTCATTGAGAGGCTTCCTTGATGAAGTGGAGTCACGCGGCTTCGGTCAGCAGACCCTGGCGCTCGATAAAGGCAATGATCTGTTCCAGACCCTGGCCGGTTTTCTGGTTACTGAACACGAACGGCTTTTCGCCACGCATCTTTTTCGTGTCGCGGTCCATCATTTCCAGCGACGCGCCAACCAGCGGTGCGAGGTCGATCTTGTTGATCACCAGCAGGTCGGATTTGCAGATGCCGGGACCGCCCTTGCGTGGCAGTTTGTCGCCGGCCGACACGTCGATCACGTAAATGGTCAGGTCCGACAGCTCCGGGCTGAAGGTCGCCGACAGGTTGTCGCCGCCGGATTCGACGATGATCAGATCCAGGCCGGGAAAGCGTCGGTTCAGCTGATCCACGGCTTCCAGATTGATCGAGGCGTCTTCACGAATCGCCGTGTGCGGGCAGCCGCCGGTTTCCACGCCGATGATCCGCTCGGGCGCCAGGGCTTCATTGCGCACCAGAAAGTCAGCGTCTTCGCGGGTGTAGATATCGTTGGTGACCACCGCCAGGTTGTAGCGCTCGCGCAGGGCCAGGCACAACGCCAGAGTCAGGGCAGTCTTGCCGGACCCGACCGGGCCACCGATGCCGACGCGCAGAGGTTGGCTGTTCATTGAATTCTCCGTTGAGCTTTGTTAGATAAAAATTCAGGACCGAAACAGTCGGCTGTATTGACGTTCATGGGCCATGCTCGCCAGCGCCACGCCAAACGGCGCGCTGCCGATGTGCTGCAAATCAACTGCGGTTACGTGTTGCTGCGCCTGTTGCAGCAAAGGCAGCAGCTCGCTGGTCAGGCGTTGCGCGGCTTGCTGACCCAGCGGCAAGGTCTTCATCAGCACCGCCAATTGGTTTTCCAGCCAGCTCCACAGCCAGGCGGCCAGCGCATCCTGCGGGCTGATCTGCCAGGCGCGGGCGGCCAGCGCCCAGCCCAGGGCCAGATGCGGCTCTGCAGTCTGTTCAAGAAATGTGCGGGCGGGCGGGTCCAGCTCGGGCAAGCCGTTGAGCAATTGCTGCAACGAATAGCCCATCTGCCGGCTTTCCTGATGCAGCTCGCGAGTTTCCCGGCTGGCGCGATGTTCGTGGCTCAACTGCAGCAACTGGCACCAGTCGTCTTCGGCGGCGGCGGTGCAATGGGCGAGCAGCAGCGGCGCTTCGAAGCGGGCGAGATTGAGCAGCAGTTGGTCGCTGATCCAGCGGTGAGCGCTGGGGGAATCCTTGACCAACGCCTGTTCCACGGCCATTTCCAGGCCTTGGGAGTAGCTGTAGCCGCCAATCGGCAATTGCGGACTGGCCAGACGCAGCAGCGCCCAGGCGCTGTTCATGTGCGCACGCCAAATTGGTGCAGGCGCGGCGGATAGTTGAAGTCCTCTTCGCCCGCACGGGAATGGTGATGACCGCCGCCGTAAGCGCCGTGTTCGGGGGAGAACGGCGCTTCGATGGATTCAGTGGTCGCGCCCAGCTGATCGAGCATCGCCTTGAGCACGTAGTCGTCGAGCAGGCGCAGCCAGCCGTCGCCCACTTGCAGCGCCACGTGCCGGTTACCCAAATGGTAAGCCGCGCGGGTCAGCTCGAAGGCGCTCGTGCAGGTCACGTGCATCAGCTGTTCCGGGCGGGCGCAGACGCGAACGATCCGGCCGTCTTCGGCTTGCAGGCATTCGCCATCACGCAACGGCGGTTGTCCGCGCTCAAGGAATAGCCCGACGTCTTCACCTTCGGCACTGAAACAGCGCAGCCGGCTTTTGCTGCGCGCTTCGAAATTCAAATGCAGCTCTGCGGCCCATTCGGCTTGAGGTTCGATTCTGCGATGAATCACCAGCATCAGGAAGTTTCCCGCTAATTACGATGCTTCAAAGCAGAGCAAGGGGCTTGCCAACAGTGCATGACGTGGGAAATGGCTTACAGATAGAGGCGATGCTTCGTACGCGGGGAGATTTTATGGCGCTTTTTGGTGCGTGATTTCAGCGGTGGTCATTAATGGTGCGCTACGTTGCGGGGCTGGCTTTAGCCGGGAGCAGGCCTCGATGCGGACAAACAGCCTTGCGGCTGAAGCCGCTCCTACATGCTGCCCAAACCTTTCCAATGGCGCGCACCGATGAAGATAAAGCGCAATTGCTGGGTGATTTTGGCTTGCGGGGTCAAGTGCGGAGCCAGGGTTGCGGCGGGCGGGTCGATGAGTTCCGGCAGCATGGCGAATACGCTTTTGACCACCAGATCGGAGATCACCGACAGGGAAGCCGGGTCCAGATGCTGCCATTTGGGCATTTTGCCGAGATCCGCCGCGAGGTCGGCGCTGATACCTTCGCGCAGTGCGCCCAGGGCTTGTCGAACCAGCTGCGAGCCGCCGTATTGTTCACGGGCCAGGAACAGAAACTGCGAGGGTTTGGCGGCCACGACGTCGAGGAAGATCCGCACGGACGCATCAATGATGCCGCCCAGGACCATTTCGTTGTGCCGCACCAGGCGGATCGTCTCCCGAAAGGTCTGGCCGACTTCGCTGACCAGCGCCAGGCCCAGTTGGTCCATGTCGTCGAAATGGCGATAGAACCCGGTGGGTACGATGCCGGCCGTGCGCGCAACTTCCCGCAGGCTCAGGCTGCCGAAACCGCGCCCGCTTTCCATCAGGCTGCGCGCGGCGTCAAGCAAGGCGTGTCGGGTTTGTTGTTTCTGTTCGGCGCGGGGCAACATGGGGCGGGCTGAATTCTGCAAAGGGACGGTTCGGCACTTTAACAAATGCGCTGATCAGGCGTGAACGCGAATTCAATAAAGATCGGTAGGATTTTTTTAAGCTTCAAACCCGCTGATACTGCTGAACCAGGCGTTCGGGGCCATGTTCGGCAACGCGCTGGTATTGCTGAATCAGGCGCGGGGTGTCTTGCGCCATGGTCTTCGCTTCACCGGACACGGGTTGCTCGGCCGCCGGCATGGCAAAGGCATTGGCGGCCAGGAGCGAAAAGGTCAGGGTGAGCAGCAGTGGGCGTTTCATGATGAGGTGTCTCGGGTTGGGTACGGCGCTAATATGCCGCTCCGATAGTCCAGAGAGAACTTCATACCGCTAATGGTGGTAATCATCAAAAATGATTGAGCCCACTAAAGCTGCTTTTTATAGAACGAAATCAAACCCTCACGGCTTTTATCAGTCGAACAGCAAAGTCGTACGCAATGCGCCCGCGGGGGTGGTTGTCATCTGGAGAATCGTGCAATGACGCGCAGTCGTAAAATTTTTGCCTGGACCGGTGCTGTCCTGTTGTTGGTCCTGGCTGTATTGGTCATTGTGATCGCCACGTTTGACTGGAACCGCATCAAGCCGACCCTCAACGAAAAAGTCAGTGCAGCGCTGCATCGCCCGTTCGCCATCAACGGCAATCTGGCCGTGCTGTGGGCCCGTGAGCCGGAGCAGGGTGGTTGGCGCGCGTGGGTGCCTTGGCCGCACTTCGTCGCTGAAGACCTGAGCCTGGGCAATCCTGACTGGTCGAAAACCCCGCAAATGGCCACCTTGAAACGCGTCGAATTTCGCCTGGCGCCGTTGCCGTTGCTTTGGCAAAACGTGGTCATTCCGCGCATCGACCTGACCGGGCCGGATGCGAAACTTGAGCGCCTGGCCGATGGCCGCGCCAACTGGACGTTTGACCTGCCCAAGTCCGACCCGAATGCGCAACCTTCGAAATGGGTGCTGGATATCGGCGCAATCAAGTTTGACCAAGGCCTGGTCAGCTTCAATGACCAGACTCTGAAGACTCAAGTGGATGTGGTCATCGATCCGCTGGGCAAGCCGATTCCGTTCAGCGACATCGTCGGCAGCGGCGAAGCGAAAAAAGCCAGGGACAAAGGCATTACGCCGCAGGATTACGCGTTTGCCCTTAGCTATAAAGGCCAGTATCACGGCCAGAAACTCAACGGCACCGGCAAAGTCGGCGGTCTGCTGGCGCTCAAGGATGCCGCGCAACCGTTCCCGGTGCAGGCCGACGTGCAGATCGGCGATACCCACGCGACCGTGGCCGGCACCTTGATCGATCCGCAGAATCTCGGTGCGCTGGATCTGCGCCTGAAACTGTCCGGCAGCAGCCTGGGCAATCTGTATCCACTGACCGGCGTGACCTTGCCCGACTCGCCAGCGTACGCCACCGACGGTCATCTGATCGCCAAATTACACGACCCGGCGGGCGCGAATTTCCGTTACGAAGGCTTCAACGGCAAGATCGGCAACAGCGACATTCATGGCGACCTCGGCTTCGTTGCCAGCCAGCCAAGGCCGAAACTGACCGGCGCGCTGGTTTCCAATCAATTGCTGTTCACCGACCTGGCGCCGCTGATCGGGGCGGACTCCAACGCCGCGCAGAAAAAACGCGGCGGCGACAGCAAGCAGCCCGCAGGCAAAGTGCTGCCCGTCGAGGAATTCCAGACCGATCGCTGGCGCGCCATGGACGCTGACGTTGAGTTCACCGGCAAGAAAATCGTGCAGAGCCCGGACTTGCCGTTCTCTGATCTGTATACCCATGTCGTCCTCGACGACGGCCAGCTCAGCCTGCAACCCCTGCGTTTCGGCGTCGCGGGCGGCAAGCTCGATGCGGATGTGCGTCTGGATGGGCGCAATCAGCAGCTGCAAGGCCGCGCCAAGGTTTCGGCGCGCAAACTCAAGCTCAAGCAGCTGTTCCCGACCTTTGAACCGATGAAGACCAGTTTCGGTGAGCTGAACGGCGATGCGGATATCGGCGGTCGCGGCAATTCCATTGCGGCGTTGCTGGGCAGCGCCAATGGCGATCTGAAGATGCTGGTCAACGATGGCGCGATCAGCCGCAGCCTGATGGAGATCGCCGGGCTTAACGTCGGCAACTACGTGGTCGGCAAATTGTTCGGCGACAAGGACGTGAAGATCAATTGCGCGGCTTCGGACATGGGCATCAAGGACGGTCTGTTGAGCACGCGGTTGTTCGTGTTCGATACCGAGAACGCGATTATCTACATCGATGGCACGGCGAACTTCAAGACCGAGCAACTGGACCTGGCGATCAAACCAGAATCCAAGGGCTTCCGCGTCTTCTCCCTGCGTTCGCCGTTGTACGTGCGCGGCCCGTTCGCCAAACCAAGTGCCGGCGTGCAAACCGGCCCGCTGTTGCTGCGTGGTGCTGGCATGGTGCTGTTGGGCGCGGCGATAGGCCCTGCGGCAGGCTTGCTGGCGCTGGTGGCACCCAGCAGCGGTGACGTACCCAACCAATGCACGCCACTGCTTCAGCAGATGCGCGAAGGCAAGGCGCCGAAGACGGTGCAGTGAGGGCTGAGCGAATCTGTACAACTTCGTAGGACCGGCTTTAGCCGGGAGGACGTCCTCCCGGCTAAAGCCGGTCCTACGGATTGCGCTTCCTGCGGATTGCGCATAACGGTTACAACAATTACAGATCCTTCAAGATATCCGCCATGTCATCGGCGTGCTCTTCTTCCTGACCGAGGATGGTTTCGAAGATGCGACGGGTAGTCGGATCCTGTTCGCCAATGTACTGAATGATTTCGCGGTAGCTGTCGATAGCGATGCGTTCGGCCACCAGGTCTTCGTAAACCATTTCCTTGAGGGTGTTGCCCGCAACGTATTGCGCGTGGGAGTTCTTGGACAGCAGGTCCGGGTTGAACTCCGGCTCGCCGCCCAGTTGCACGATACGTTCGGCCAGCAGATCGGCGTGTTCGGCTTCCTGTTGGGCGTGCTCCAGAAACTCGGCGGCAGCGGTAGCCGCTTTCAGACCGGTCGCCATGTAGTAGTGACGTTTGTAGCGCAGCACGCAGACCAGCTCGGTGGCCAGTGACTCGTTGAGCAGGCGCAGGACGGTTTCCCGGTCGGCGCTGTAGCCTTCGGTCACGGCGCCGTTTTCCACGTTCAGGCGGGCGCGCTGGCGCAGGGTGCTGACATCAGAGAGTTGCTGTGAATCGTTCATCTTGAGTCTCCAAAGGCTAATCCGGTTATCCGTCTCGCTCTTGATGCGTCAGTGGGTAAAGCGGTTGCTGACGCCCGGCAGGATCGGTCATAGGTTGTGAGTCGCCCTTGGTGCAAAAAGTTTTATGCCAAAAACTATCAGCGCAATTGGCAAATATTAACGAAACGAGCGTGATGCGCTGCGGTCCCAGTTTTGAGACGTAAAATTACTGGAGATTCACAATGCTTAAGTTCCTGGGCAGCACCATCGGTATCATCTTTCTGATTGGCCTGGTCGTGGTTATCGCCTTGTTCAAGCTGGTTTTCTAAGCGCGCCACCCAACGCTACGCAAGAAAAAGCCCGACGCTTACGCAGTCGGGCTTTTTCGTTTATGCCTGCATCACGTCACGTGAGCTACATCACATCGCGCGTTCGTTGGCTTCGCGTTGTTCGCAGGTCATGAAACCTTTGTTATCAACGCGGCCGTTGGCGTCGAAGCTGACGTGGAACACTTGCTCATGCCCGTCTTTGTTGAGCACGTAGTTGTTGCACATGCCGGGATGAACCTTGCGCTGCACGCGAGTGGATGGCGTGCCGCCAATGGTCAGGACCTGAGTTTGCGTCATGCCGTTTTCAACTTGCTTGACCAGCGGCTGGTCGCGATAGGTCACGAAGTCCACAGGGTTTTGCGGCGTTGTATTGGCGCAACCGGTCACTGCCGCCAGTACAAACATTGCCGCCAGGCTCTTCTTGAACATGAAAGTCACTCCAGATGACTGAGCCATTGTTGGCCCGTTGCAGCTTTGAGCGGTCGAGGTGGGCGAGAGTTCGATTATTTGATGGCCTTCGGGCATTACTCACTGAAAATGATTGCCTGTCATATTGCCGCGCCAGTCTGGGCCTGCTCTTTGGTCAATTGCCGCTATGGTTCAAGCATTCAACCGACGATTGCACGAGGAGGCTATTCATGAGGAAAAAACAGGCGACGCGTTATCCGCTGGTGTTGGTCCCCGGTTTGCTGGGCTTTGTGCGGCTGGTGTTTTATTCCTATTGGTTCGGCATTGTCAGGGCGTTGCGCCGCGACGGCTCAACGGTGATTCCGGTCATGGTCTCGGCGGTCAACTCATCTGAAGTGCGGGGTGAGCAGTTGATCGAACGGATCAGGGAAATTCTCAAGGAAACCGGGGCCGAGAAGGTCAATCTGTTCGGCCATAGTCAGGGCGCACTGACCATTCGCTACGCCGCCGCCAGGCATCCCGAGCTGGTGGCGTCGGTGACTTCCGTCGCCGGCCCGAATCATGGCTCGGAACTGGCCGACTTTCTGGAGAAGAATTTCCCACCCGGAACCCTGCGCGGTCTGTTGCTCAACGCTGCGATACGCCTGACTGTGTGGATCATGGCGCTGCTGGACACCGGCTATCGCGGCACCCGTTTGCCCACCGATGTCGATGCCGCGCACCACTCGCTGACCAGTGCTGGCGTGGCGTTGTTCAACAGCCAGTATCCCCAGGGGTTGCCGCAAACCTGGGGCGGGCAGGGCGCGGAACTGGTCAACGGCGTGCGCTATTACTCGTGGTCCGGGACGATCCAGAAAGGCTTCAGCGACAAGGGTGGCAATCGAATTGATGGCACCAACGTAACCTGTCGAATATTCGCTCGCACGTTCACAAAAGAGCGAGGTCAATGTGATGGCATGGTCGGGCGTTTCAGTTCTCATCTGGGCACTGTGATTGGGGATGACTACCCCCTCGACCATTTTGACATCGTCAACCAGACCTTCGGGCTGGTCGGCAAGGGTGTTGATCCCGTTGGGTTGTTTGTTGAACATGCCGCGCGCCTCAAGGCCGCCGGTCTTTAGCTCGTTTTGAGCCGTGGTTCGTAGTCTGCCGATCAAAGAGGTCGGCAATGGAGTGATGCGATGAGCGACAAAGAACACTATGAAATCGAATACACCCTGGCGGGTGAGCACCATGTGGATGTGATCGAGAACCTGGACGTCCCGATCATTGAGGTGGTCCAGGAGCTGGCGCTCAAGCATCACGTCGCGCTGGAAGATGACCTGCACGACATCAATGAGTCCTACACCGGAATGCCTCACGCTTTGGGCATCACCGATGTATCGATTCACAGTGTCGAGAATGAGGAATCGGCCAGCGCTTCCTGATCGACGCTGTTGATGCAAGGGTGTCCTCACGTTGTCACGGGAGACACCTTCGCAGTCACACTCGGTTGACTACACTGCCAGACAGGACGTACTCATCAGTGCGCCAGTCCGGGAGAGAAGATCAATGAAATTCCTGCGTGTCCCTTTATTGCTCATGAGCCTGCTGATGTGTGCCCAGGGTTTTGCGGCCACTGCCCAGCAAAACAAAATGACCACCTGCAACGCGGACGCTTCGGCCAAAGCCCTCAAGGGTGACGAGCGCAAAGCGTTCATGAGCACCTGTCTGAAGGCCTCCCCGCCTCAAACCCAGCAAGACAAAATGAAAACCTGCAACGCAACCGCCGGCACCCAGGCGCTCAAAGGCGATGCGCGCAAAGCGTTCATGAGTGACTGTCTCAAGAAGAAATAAATTTCCTGCGCCCCGCGCGCTTTAAACGCTTATTCAGTGCAATAAATCCTGTGGTTGCGGACTATGCTGTCGGCCGCAATCACAGCGATGAGTCGTCAGACCTCGGACCACTGGTCCTCGACTCAGAACGCTGGCAGACTGCCTCCCTCTTTGTGCCGCTGTCTTGAGGCTATATGCCAACGTTTTCTGCACGACAAGTTTTGTTGGCCAGCTGGATTCTGGTGTTCGGCGGCCTGTTGATGGTATTGCCGTTCAAACTCCTGCCGAGCCTGCTCGCCGGTTTGCTGGTTTACGAACTGGTCAACATGCTCACGCCGCAGCTGCAAAGGCTCATCGCCGGCCCGCGTGCGCGCTGGGTCGCGGTGGCATTGCTCGGCACGCTGGTGGTCAGCGTACTGGCGCTGATTTTTGCCGGTGCAATCAGCTTCGTCCTGCACGAAGCCGAGAATCCTGGCGCTTCACTGGACAAGTTCATGGTGCTGGTGGATCGGGCGCGGGGCCAGTTGCCGCCGTTCGTTGACAGCTATTTGCCGGCCAGCGCAGCGGAGTTCCGGGTTTCCCTGGGCGAGTGGATCCAGAAGCATGTGGGCGAACTGCAGATGCTCGGCAAAGGTGCCGCGCACATGTTCGTGACCTTGCTGATCGGCATGGTGCTGGGCGCAATCATTGCCCTGCAGCAGATTTCCGACGTGCACACGCGCAAGCCGCTGGCCGCCGCGCTGTTCAATCGCTTGAGCCTGCTGAGCCGCGCGTTCCGCAATATCGTCTTCGCCCAGATCAAGATTTCCCTGCTCAACACCGCCTTCACCTCAGTGTTTCTCGCCGTGGTCCTGCCACTGTGTGGCATTCATCTGCCGCTGACCAAAACCCTGATCATCATGACCTTCTTGCTCGGCTTGCTGCCGGTGGTGGGCAATCTGATGTCCAACACGCTGATCTTCATCGTCGGCATGTCGCTGTCGATCTGGGTGGCGATGGCCGCGCTGGGTTATCTGATCGTGATCCACAAGGTCGAGTATTTCCTCAACGCCCGCATCGTCGGCGGGCAGATCAATGCCAAGTCGTGGGAATTGCTCATGGCGATGCTGATCTTCGAAGCCGCGTTCGGCCTGCCGGGTGTGGTGGCGGGGCCGATTTATTACGCGTACCTGAAAAGCGAGTTGCAGAAGGAAGGGTTGGTGTAGGTAACGGCTCCGGCCCGGGCGCGCTCCCGGCTTTACCGTAACGCTTCTTCGCCTCAATCGCCAAACCGCTGCCGATGCTGCCGAAGATATTGCCTTCGACATGCCGGGCGTTGGGCAGCATCGCCGAGATGCTGTTGCGCAGCGCCGGGATGCCGCTTGAACCCCCAGTGAAGAACACCGTATCAACCTGATCGACACGCGCCCCGGCTTTGGTCAGCAACTCCGAAACACTGTTGCGCACCCGCTCCAGTTGCGAATCGATGGCCGCTTCGAACATCACGCGGGTCAGGTCCACACTCAATCCCGGCTCAATGCGATCCATCGGCAGATGGCGGCTTTCAGCGTGGGTCAGCTGGATCTTGGTTTCTTCCACTTCCATGGCCAGCCAGTGGCCCGCGCGCTGTTCGATGAGCTTGAACAGGCGGTCGATGCCCTGGGTGTCTTCGATGTCGTAACGCATGCTGCCCAATGCCAGCTGGGATTTCTGCGAGTACACCGAGTTGATGGTGTGCCAGGTCGCGAGGTTCATGTGATGGCTGGTGGGCATGTAAGCCTGGCTTTTCATGCGGCTGCCATAGCCGAACAGCGGCATGACGCCCTGAATGCTCAGCTGCTTGTCGAAGTCGGTGCCGCCGATATGCACGCCACCGGTGGCCAGAATGTCTTCGTGGCGGTCGTCATAGAAACGACGATCCGGCGACAGACGCACCAGCGAGAAGTCCGAAGTACCGCCGCCGATGTCGACGATCAGCACCAGCTCTTCGCGGGTAATGGTCGACTCGTAGTCGAACGCCGCCGCAATCGGCTCGTACTGGAACGAGACATCCTTGAAACCGATCTTGCGCGCGACCTCGGCCAGGGTGTCTTCGGCTTC
This sequence comes from Pseudomonas sp. CFII64, assembly GCF_000416235.1. GTDB lineage: Bacteria > Pseudomonadota > Gammaproteobacteria > Pseudomonadales > Pseudomonadaceae > Aquipseudomonas. Next base: position 529,075 of record NZ_ATLO01000049.1, read on the forward strand.
CTGATCCGCGCCTATGTCGTCATCGACGAAATGCACCGGGCGACCCAGCACCACTTCTTCGAATTCACGCCCGGCGGTGTCCTCGGCGCGCTTTTTCAGCTCGCCGATGAACAGTGCCAGCAAATCCTTGAACGGCATGGCCGTGCCCAGCACGCTGGTGTCGTGCTTGATCAGCCTAGAACCCAGCAGGCTCTTGAGCGAGCGCATCAGGCGGCCTTCGTAGCCTTCCAGATACTCGTGCAGCGCGAGGCGGCCATACACCGGACGGCGCTCCTCCATATTGAAGAACACCACCGATGGCAGGGTGATTTTGTCGTCCTCCAGCGCGATCAGCGATTCCATGCCCGGTCGCAGCCAGCCGACCGTGGAATTGGACGTGCCGAAGTCGATACCGCAGGCACGTGCTGGGGATTGGTCATTCATGTCTTTTACGTTCCAGTCAAAAAACGGCCGCGCAGTGTATGTCAGTGCATCGCGGATGCGTAGCGCGAAACGTCGGTTATACACAGTTATCTTCGTGGCCGACTTGAAGTGAGCGCGCCGACCCCCAATCTTCAGGGAATTGTCAGCTACGCAGACCGTCGAACGCTTCAAGTATCAAGTCAGCAGGTTCGGCGGCCGATATATCAAGACGTTAATTGATCCAGATGCCTCAAATGCGAGCATGCTATGCGCAGAATAGAGCGCACCAGGCTGCGCTGGATAACCGGGGACGACTGTTAGATGGACTTCAAAGACTATTACAAGATTCTTGGGCTGGAGCCGACTGCGGACGACAAGGCGATCAAGGTCGCCTACCGCAAGCTGGCGCGCAAGTATCACCCCGACGTCAGCAAAGAAGCGGGCGCGGAAGAGAAATTCAAAGAGGCCAGCGAAGCTTATGAGGTGCTGAAAAGCCCGGAAAAGCGCGCTGAATACGACGAGCTGCGCAAATACGGGCAGCAGGGTCGACCGTTTCAGGGCCCGCCGGGCTGGCAGAGCCGTGCCGGCGCGGGAGCTGGTGGTTTCGGCGACGATACAGGCGATTTCTCCGATTTTTTCAGCTCGATCTTTGGTGGTCGAGCGCAGCAAGGCGGTCGTGCGCGCAGCACCGGTCGTCGAGGACAGGATGTGGAAATGGAGCTCGCGATCTTCCTCGAAGAAACGCTTTCGGCAGAATCCAAGCAGGTCAGCTTCAAGGTGCCGCAGTACAACCCTGCTGGCCAGCGCATGGCTGATATCACCAAGACGCTGAACGTGAAGATCCCGGCCGGCGTGGTCGATGGCGAGCGCATTCGCCTCAAGGGGCAGGGCGCTCCGGGAGTTGCCGGTGGCGAGAATGGTGATCTATACCTGATTATCAGACTGGCGCCGCACCCTAAATTCGACGTCGAGGGCCACGACCTGATCATCACCGTGCCGCTGGCGCCGTGGGAAGCGGCGCTGGGTGCCAAGGTTGCCGTGCCGACCCTGACCGGCAAGATCAACCTGACCATTCGTCCTGACAGCCAGACCGGTCAGCGATTGCGCGTCAAAGGCAATGGTCTGATGAACAAGAAAGGCGAGCGCGGCGATCTGTATGCGCAGATCAAAGTCGTCATGCCGCCGTCCACCGACGAAGCCACCAAAGCGCTCTGGCAAACGCTGGCTGACAAGGCGGCATTTGATCCGCGGGCCCAATGGAGTAACTGATCATGAGCCACACCCTGATCGTTGAGCTGGATATGAAGCAATTCTGTCAGGTGACCGACATGCCGGCCGCCTACGTGATCGAAATCGTCGAACACGGCATCCTCGAACCTCAGGGTCGCAAGCCGGATGAATGGCTGTTCGACGACCAGGCGCTGATCGTCGCCCGGCGTGCGGCGAAATTGCGACGGGAGCTGGAGCTGGAGTGGGAAGGCGTTGCCCTGGCGCTGGATCTGCTCAACGAGCTGGAACAGGTCCGCGCGGAAAACCGCATGCTCAAGCAGCGGCTTGGACGGTTTTTGCAGGAATAATTTCGTTGGACGCGTGCTGCATCAAAGGCTTTTCGGCAACACCACGGTAAACGTCGTCCCATCGTTGGCATTGGACGTCACGGTAATGCTTCCGCCATGGGCGTTGACCACTTCCTTGACGATGAACAATCCCAGGCCAAGGCTGGTGGACGGGCCTTTTGCTTCTTGCTCGGCGCTGGGATTGCGTACCAGCGGATCGAAGATGCTGCCGATAGCGTTCTCGTCGATGGGGTTGCCCAGGTTGTGCACCACCAGCTCGACGTTGTCGTCCTCGCCGGTAATGCGGATGGAGATTTCCTGGCTTGCCGAGCCATGCTGCAAGGCGTTGCCGATCAGGTTTTGCAGCAACTGGTTGATGCGGCCCTGATCCCATTGCCCGCTGGTGTCGCCATGCACGCTCAGCACCGGATCGCATTCGGGCTGGCCGGCGCAGGCTTCTTCGATTGCTTCGCGACAGGCGACGGCCAGATCCATGTGCTTGCGCTCCACCGGCAAACTGGCGCCCAGGCGGCTGCGCACGAACTCCAGCAAATCACTGACCATCGCGCCCATATGCCGCGTGCCACTCTTGATGCGCGCCAGATAGGTTTGCGAGGCAGCGTCCAGCTTGCCTTTGCGCTCCAACAGGTCAGCGGACATGCTCACGGCCTGCAGCGGTGCACGCAGGTCGTGACCGAGAATCGCCAGGAAGATATCCCGCGAGCGTGCGACTTGCTCGGCATACGCAGCCGTGGATTCGGCCAGCGCTTCGTCGATAGCTTCGTTGAAGCGAATCATGTCGGTGAAGTAGGCCAGGTTGGGCTCTTTCAGGCTTTCAACCCAGAGCCGAATGACACTGGCGCGCAGATGGCGGAACTCCGAGGTCATCTGCACCAGATCGAAACCCACGACATGCCGCAGTTCACCATGGCTGGCGGCGGCTTCATCCAGGCTCGGGGTTTTATTCAGTTCTTCGCCCTTGGACTTGGCGGCCTGCTCGCTCTTGGTCTGCGCGGTATTCATGTCCCGCGCGGCGGCGAGCAGAATCGCCCTGGAGTGATCGCGCAGCTCTTCGCGGCTCATCAGGTCGGCAGCCGGTTTGATGGTCTTGGCGAAGTTTTCCCACTCATCGACGATGCGATCCACATGAGCGACGATGAAATCGGAAAGGCGCATGGCCGAGTACCTTGCTGCGGGAGCGGTAAGAAGAGATGACGCGCATCTTACCGCCTTTGGCCGGACCGACATACATCCGTTTCAATAGTTCTACATCGCCACTGTCATTTATGACAGGTAGACGGAGTGGGAGTGCGGTTGTAGGTTAATTCCGGGGGCTTCATCGGAAAGGGAGATTCAAAAAATGTTGAAAGCAGAGTTTGTCGCATCTATCGAAGAACAGATCAATCTGGCGTCACAACGCATTCAAAAGAGCAAAAGTGCAACGTTCGACGATCTTGCGTTCGGGAAGCTGGGTTTTCTCCTCGCCTTGCGTCGGGTGCTTAACGGGGTCGGCAGTGCCGAGGACCTGGGGCTGATGGACGCAGTCAACGATTCACTACAGGCGTTGAAGTTGCTCGACCGCAATAAGAGCTTTCTTGCTGGAATCAAGTAGGCCTCGGTCAGGACCATAACTACAGGGAAGGAGTTAACCATGCGCGTAATTGAAGTGGATGATGACAGTTTTCAAGACGTGGTTTTCAACTCGGACAAGCTGGTAATAGCTGAATTCAGCGGTCCGGGAATGGATGAGCACGGCGATTCGAACGGCAGCTCAGAAGTCGGTGAAGTGATGGAGTTGCTGGCCGAGGAGTTTGGTCACTCGGTGGTGGTGTTACGAATCCATAAGGACAACTGTGAAGCCACGGCTGAAATCTATGAAGTCGAAAGCGTTCCCACGGTGCTTTTTTTCAAGAACGGAAATAGGGTGCATAGAGAGACAGGATTTCGTGAGTGGAACGTGGACGCGGAGGCGAAGAGGTACAAACCGCTGATTAAAGAGTTCGAGTAGCGCCACTGATGTACAAATGGGGCCTTGTTCAGCCAAGGCCCGATTGTTTCCTAGAACAGAAAGTAGCGCTGCGCCATCGGCAACACATCCGCCGGTTCACACCACAGCAACACGCCGTCGGCCTTGACCTGGTATGTCTGCGGATCAACGTCGATGTTGGGCAGGTAGTCGTTGTGGATCAGGTCTTTTTTCTGCACGTTGCGACAGCCTTTGACCACGCTGATGGTCTTTTTCAGGCCCAGTGACTCGGGAATCCCTGCGTCGAACGCCGCCTGGCTGATGAATGTCAGGCTGGTCGCGTGCAGCGAGCTGCCGTAGCTGGCGAACATCGGGCGGTAATGCACCGGCTGCGGGGTCGGAATCGACGCGTTGGCATCGCCCATCAAGCTGGCGGCAATGGCGCCGCCCTTGAGAATCAGGCTCGGCTTGACGCCGAAAAACGCCGGACGCCACAGGACCAGATCCGCCCACTTGCCGACTTCGATCGAGCCCACCTCATGGCTGATGCCGTGGGTGATCGCCGGGTTGATGGTGTATTTGGCGATGTAGCGCTTGGCGCGGAAGTTGTCGTTACCTTCGCCATCCTGAGGCAGCGGGCCGCGCTGTTTCTTCATTTTGTCGGCGGTCTGCCAGGTGCGCATGATCACTTCGCCCACCCGGCCCATGGCCTGGCTGTCGGAGCTGAGCATCGAGAACGCGCCCAGATCGTGCAGGATGTCTTCGGCAGCAATGGTTTCCCGGCGAATACGACTTTCCGCGAAGGCCACGTCTTCGGCGATGCTCGGGTCCAGGTGATGGCAAACCATCAGCATGTCCAGGTGTTCATCGATGGTGTTGCGGGTGAACGGGCGGGTCGGGTTGGTCGAGCTGGGCAACACGTTGGGGAAACCGCACGCCTTGATGATGTCCGGCGCATGACCGCCGCCCGCGCCTTCGGTGTGATAGGTGTGGATCGTGCGGTTCTTGAACGCCGCCAGCGTGGTCTCGACGAAGCCGGATTCGTTCAGGGTGTCGGTATGGATCGCGACCTGCACATCGTAGTCGTCAGCAACACTCAGGCAGTTATCGATGGCCGCTGGCGTGGTGCCCCAGTCTTCGTGCAGCTTCAGGCCGATGGCGCCGGCCTTGACCTGCTCGATCAGCGGTCCCGGCAGGCTGACGTTGCCCTTGCCGGTGAAACCGATGTTCATCGGGAAAGAATCCGCCGCCTGCAGCATGCGCGCCAGGTGCCACGGGCCGGGCGTGACGGTGGTGGCGTTGGTGCCGGTCGCCGGGCCGGTGCCGCCGCCGATCATGGTGGTGACGCCACTCATCAGCGCTTCTTCGATCTGCTGCGGGCAGATGAAGTGAATGTGGGTGTCGACGCCGCCCGCGGTAAGAATCATGCCTTCACCGGCGATGACTTCGGTGGCCGCGCCGATGGCAATGGTCACGTCGGGCTGGATATCCGGGTTCCCGGCTTTGCCGATGGCGGCGATACGGCCGTTCTTGATGCCAACGTCCGCCTTGACGATGCCCCAGTGATCGATGATCAACGCGTTGGTGATCAGCGTGTCGACCACGTCTTCGGCCATTAACTGACCCTGGCCCATGCCGTCACGGATGACCTTGCCACCACCGAACTTCACTTCTTCGCCATAGGTGGTGAAGTCTTTCTCGACCTCGATCCACAGTTCGGTATCGGCCAACCGGACGCGGTCGCCAACGGTAGGGCCGAACATGTCGGCGTAGGCTTGGCGGCTGATCTTCATAGTGATTCCTTGAATTCAAAAATATATCGCGGCGCACGCAGGAACTGATCCGTAGGACCGGCTTTAGCCGGGAGAGGGTCGGTGTATTCGGCGTATTTGCGGGAACAGAAATCCGCCCTCCCGGCTAAAGCCGGTCCTACGGGAGATCGGTGATCTACAGATCCCCCATCACCCGCCCGGCAAAACCGAACACCCGGCGATGGCCGGCCAGATCCACCAGTTCCACATCCCGCGACTGGCCTGGCTCGAAGCGCACGGCGGTGCCGGCCGGGATGTTCAGGCGCATGCCACGGCTGGCGGCGCGGTCGAAGGTCAGCGCGTCATTGGTCTCGAAAAAATGAAAGTGCGAGCCGACCTGAATCGGTCGGTCGCCGCTGTTGGCGACGTTCAGGCTAAGGGTGCGGCGACCGGCGTTGAGTTCGATCTCGCCGGGTTGAATCTGATATTGGCCAGGAATCATGCAGGTTGTCCCAGAGTCTTGAAATAGATGGCGGTGGGCGTGTAACGGCCGTCCGGGCTTTGGCAATAGTTGGGCAGTTCACCGACGCGGACGTAGCCCAGGGCGCGATAAAACGCTTCGGCGGGCGAGCCGGCTTCGGTGTCCAGATGCAGCAGGCCGCGCTGATACTGAGCGGCGGCTTTCTCCACCGCCTGCATCAGTTGCTGGCCCAGACCGCGTCGCTGAGCGTCATTGCGCACCAGCAGTTTCTGCACTTCGGCGCGGTTCAGGCCGTTGGGTTTCTGGCACAGCGACAGTTGCGCGCTGGCCAGGACCTTTTCGTTCTCGACCACAACCCACAGCAACAGGCTGTTGCTTTCCAGGTCGGTCTTGAGTCCGTCGCACCAGGCGTAGGCCTGCTCGACGTCCAGGTCGGCCATGAAACCCACCGAGGCGCCGTTTTTCACAGCGTCCAATAGCAACTCGACCAAACCATGGCGATAGTGTGCAAAGCTTTCGGCATTGACGCGCCGTAACTGGGCAGGGTTCATGAGCGCCTCTCTAGATGTTCAATGTTGGGGCCAGCGAAGCCGGGGCCGAAGCGCCCGGTGTCAGATCAAGCTGCATGAAGGTCAGGTCCAGCCAGCGGCCGAACTTGGTGCCGACTTGCGGCATGTGGCCAGAAACGATGAAGCCTAGTCGCTGATGCAGGCGCACGGAGGCGGCATTGCCACTTTCGATGGCAGCGACCATCACATGCTTGTCGCAGGTCTGGGCGCGTTCGATCAAGGCTTTCATCAACAGCGGCCCAAGCCCATTGCCGCGTTGGTCGGCGCGGATGTACACCGAATGCTCGACGGTATGGCGAAAACCTTCGAACGGCCGCCAATCGCCAAACGCTGCATACCCCAGCACTTCGCTCTCGGCATCGACCGCGATCAGGATCGGATAGCCCTGAGCCTGGCGCGCATCGAACCACGCCTGGCGGTTGGCCAGATCCACCGGCTGTTCATTCCAGATTGCCGTCGTGTTGAGCACTGCGTCGTTGTAAATCGTCAGGATGCCAGGCAAGTCGGTTGCCAGCGCATCGCGAATCAAGTCAGTCATGATCGGCTCCACAATTCCTATTGGGGTCAGGCAATCGGCTGATGGACGGTAACCAGCTTGGTGCCGTCGGGAAACGTCGCTTCGACCTGGATTTCCGGGATCATTTCCGGGATGCCTTCCATGACTTGCTCGCGGGTCAGCAGCGTCGTGCCGTAGTGCATCAGGTCCGCCACGGTCTGCCCATCACGCGCGCCTTCGAGCAGCGCGGCGGAGATAAACGCCATGGCTTCCGGGTAATTGAGCTTTACGCCCCGGGCCAGACGCCGTTCAGCAACCAGGCCAGCGGTGAAAATCAGCATCTTGTCTTTTTCGCGGGGTGTCAGGTCCATTTTTTTTCCAGTTTGAAAGTAATGGGTTCGCTCGAGGACCGTAGGAGCGACTTCAGTCGCGAGCCGCTCAATTGCCTCCCGGCTAAAGCCGGTCCTGCAAAGATTCGCGGCCAAGCCTCGCTCCAACAGGTTTTATGTCAGGTACTCCAGATCCTCGGCGGCAATGCCTCGCGACCCAATAAAGCCGGACGCAGCAGCTTCCATAATTCGATCAGCCAGGCCCGCGCATGCAGCGCTTCATCGGCCAGGCAACGCGCCACCAGCAAACCGGGCAATTGCGTCAGGTCGCCGCGCACCGGGTTGCTTAGCGAACGGCAGGCTTCAAGCAGTTCGCTGTCCACTTCACCGGTGATCAGCAGCGTGGCGAACACGGTCTTGCCATCCAGGCCAATCGGCGAATCGAGCAAGCCGTCGCCACCGATGATGCGTTGCCGTTCATGCCAGAGCAACCGGCCATCACGGCGGATATCCACATGCGATTGAAAATGGCCACTGGCAAAACGCTCGCCGCTCGCCGGTCGACCCAGCGCCACGACATCCCAGTACAGCAGCTTCGCATCGCCTTGCAGCTCGATACGCGTGGTCAGTTCGGCCCGCGCGGCGCTGAACACGATGGTTTCCTGCGGCAGCCACTCCAGCGTCGCACCGGCCTCGACGGTCAGATCAAGTTGCTGATACGCCGGACCGGCCGCGCGATACCACTTGGCCGCGCCGGGGCTGGTCAATTGCGCCCAGGCATCAGGCCCGACGTGGGCGCTGATATCCAGGCGATCGCCACCGGCAATGCCGCCGGGTGGGTGAACAATAATGTGCTGGCAGACTTGCGGACCTTCGGCATACAGATGCTTCTGCACCCGCAGCGGGCCTTTGTGCCGCCGCTGGACCGGGCGCGTGCTGTCGCCGAAACGTCCATAGCCCAGCTCCAGCTCGGCATGCCAGCTGGGGGTGAACAACGCGGTATGGGCGGGAAGGTTCATGTGAGTTCTATCGCAATGTCGTGGGCCTGCACCCTAGCGTAATGCAGGTCAGATGGTCACCAGACCGCGTACACCTTCGGCCTCCATGTTTTCGCCGCGCCCCTGCTGGACGATTTCGCCACGGGACATCACCAGATATTGGTCGGCCAGCTCGGCCGCGAAGTCATAAAACTGTTCGACCAACAAAATCGCCATGTCGCCACGTGCCGAGAGCTTCTTGATCACCGCGCCGATTTCCTTGATCACTGACGGCTGAATGCCTTCGGTGGGTTCGTCGAGGATCAGCAAACGTGGCCGACTGGCCAGCGCGCGACCAATGGCCAACTGCTGTTGCTGACCGCCGGACAAATCCCCGCCGCGTCGATGCTTCATTTGCAGCAGCACCGGAAACAGCTCGTAGATGAACGCCGGTACTTCTTTGGCTTCCGAGCCTGGAAAACGCGACAGGCCCATCAGCAGGTTTTCTTCCACGGTCAACCGCCCGAAAATCTCCCGGCCTTGCGGGACGTACGCGATACCGGCATGCACCCGTTGATGCGGCTTGAAACCGGTGATGGCCTTGCCTTCCCATTGCACCGCGCCTTCCCTGGAAGGCAGCAGCCCCATGAGCACCTTGAGCAAAGTGGTCTTGCCCACGCCGTTACGCCCCAGCAGGCACGTCACCTCGCCGACTTTCACGTCGAAAGACAAGCCGCGCAGAATGTGGCTGCCGCCGTAGTATTGGTGAAGCTTTTCGACCTGGAGCATTAATTCGTTCTCGCTATTGCGTTCGCCGTAGGACCGGCTTTAGCCGGGAGGAGGCCAGTACAACCCATACATCTCTCGCGTCTGAAACACAGTGCTCCCGGCTAAAGCCGGTCCTATGTATGGAC
>NZ_ATLO01000050.1 GCF_000416235.1 Pseudomonas sp. CFII64
GTCGGCAGTTCGAATCTGCCCAGACCCACCAGTTTCCTGGTGAGTTAATTGGCTGAAGCGCACCCCGCCTCGAAAGTAACGCCTGTAGCAATACGGGGCCATAGCTCAGCTGGGAGAGCGCCTGCCTTGCACGCAGGAGGTCAACGGTTCGATCCCGTTTGGCTCCACCACTTACTGCTTCTGTTGATTGTAAAGCTTAGAAATGAGCATTCCATCGTTGATGGTGAATGTTGATTTCTAGTCTTTGATTAGATCGTTCTTTAAAAATTTGGGTATGTGATAGAAATATAGACTGATGGCCACTTTCACTGGTGGGTATCAGGCTAAGGTAAAATTTGTGAGTAATTGCGAATTTTCGGCGAATGTCGTCTTCACAGTATAACCAGATTGCTTGGGGTTATATGGTCAAGTGAAGAAGCGCATACGGTGGATGCCTTGGCAGTCAGAGGCGATGAAAGACGTGGTAGCCTGCGAAAAGCTTCGGGGAGTCGGCAAACAGACTGTGATCCGGAGATGTCTGAATGGGGGAACCCAGCCATCATAAGATGGTTACCTTACACTGAATACATAGGTGTATGGAGCGAACCAGGGGAACTGAAACATCTAAGTACCCTGAGGAAAAGAAATCAACCGAGATTCCCTTAGTAGTGGCGAGCGAACGGGGACCAGCCCTTAAGTTATCTTGAGATTAGCGGAACGCTCTGGAAAGTGCGGCCATAGTGGGTGATAGCCCTGTACGCGAAAATCTCTTGGTAATGAAATCGAGTAGGACGGGGCACGAGAAACCTTGTCTGAACATGGGGGGACCATCCTCCAAGGCTAAATACTACTGACTGACCGATAGTGAACTAGTACCGTGAGGGAAAGGCGAAAAGAACCCCGGAGAGGGGAGTGAAATAGATCCTGAAACCGTATGCGTACAAGCAGTGGGAGCCCACTTTGTTGGGTGACTGCGTACCTTTTGTATAATGGGTCAGCGACTTATTTTCAGTGGCGAGCTTAACCGAATAGGGGAGGCGTAGCGAAAGCGAGTCTTAATAGGGCGTCTAGTCGCTGGGAATAGACCCGAAACCGGGCGATCTATCCATGGGCAGGTTGAAGGTTGGGTAACACTAACTGGAGGACCGAACCGACTACCGTTGAAAAGTTAGCGGATGACCTGTGGATCGGAGTGAAAGGCTAATCAAGCTCGGAGATAGCTGGTTCTCCTCGAAAGCTATTTAGGTAGCGCCTCATGTATCACTGTAGGGGGTAGAGCACTGTTTCGGCTAGGGGGTCATCCCGACTTACCAAACCGATGCAAACTCCGAATACCTACAAGTGCCGAGCATGGGAGACACACGGCGGGTGCTAACGTCCGTCGTGAAAAGGGAAACAACCCAGACCGTCAGCTAAGGTCCCAAAGTTATGGTTAAGTGGGAAACGATGTGGGAAGGCTTAGACAGCTAGGAGGTTGGCTTAGAAGCAGCCACCCTTTAAAGAAAGCGTAATAGCTCACTAGTCGAGTCGGCCTGCGCGGAAGATGTAACGGGGCTCAAACCATACACCGAAGCTACGGGTATCACCTTCGGGTGATGCGGTAGAGGAGCGTTCTGTAAGCCTGTGAAGGTGAGTTGAGAAGCTTGCTGGAGGTATCAGAAGTGCGAATGCTGACATGAGTAACGATAATGGGTGTGAAAAACACCCACGCCGAAAGACCAAGGTTTCCTGCGCAACGTTAATCGACGCAGGGTTAGTCGGTCCCTAAGGCGAGGCTGAAAAGCGTAGTCGATGGAAAACAGGTTAATATTCCTGTACTTCTGGTTATTGCGATGGAGGGACGGAGAAGGCTAGGCCAGCTTGGCGTTGGTTGTCCAAGTTTAAGGTGGTAGGCTGGAATCTTAGGTAAATCCGGGATTCTAAGGCCGAGAGCTGATGACGAGTGTACTTTTAGTACACGAAGTGGTTGATGCCATGCTTCCAAGAAAAGCTTCTAAGCTTCAGGTAACCAGGAACCGTACCCCAAACCGACACAGGTGGTTGGGTAGAGAATACCAAGGCGCTTGAGAGAACTCGGGTGAAGGAACTAGGCAAAATGGCACCGTAACTTCGGGAGAAGGTGCGCCGGTGGAGGTGAAGCATTTACTGCGTAAGCCCCTGCCGGTCGAAGATACCAGGCCGCTGCGACTGTTTATTAAAAACACAGCACTCTGCAAACACGAAAGTGGACGTATAGGGTGTGACGCCTGCCCGGTGCCGGAAGGTTAATTGATGGGGTTAGCTAACGCGAAGCTCTTGATCGAAGCCCCGGTAAACGGCGGCCGTAACTATAACGGTCCTAAGGTAGCGAAATTCCTTGTCGGGTAAGTTCCGACCTGCACGAATGGCGTAACGATGGCGGCGCTGTCTCCACCCGAGACTCAGTGAAATTGAAATCGCTGTGAAGATGCAGTGTATCCGCGGCTAGACGGAAAGACCCCGTGAACCTTTACTATAGCTTTGCACTGGACTTTGAATTTGCTTGTGTAGGATAGGTGGGAGGCTTTGAAGCGTGGACGCCAGTCTGCGTGGAGCCAACCTTGAAATACCACCCTGGCAACTTTGAGGTTCTAACTCAGGTCCGTTATCCGGATCGAGGACAGTGTATGGTGGGTAGTTTGACTGGGGCGGTCTCCTCCTAAAGAGTAACGGAGGAGTACGAAGGTGCGCTCAGACCGGTCGGAAATCGGTCGTAGAGTATAAAGGCAAAAGCGCGCTTGACTGCGAGACAGACACGTCGAGCAGGTACGAAAGTAGGTCTTAGTGATCCGGTGGTTCTGTATGGAAGGGCCATCGCTCAACGGATAAAAGGTACTCCGGGGATAACAGGCTGATACCGCCCAAGAGTTCATATCGACGGCGGTGTTTGGCACCTCGATGTCGGCTCATCACATCCTGGGGCTGAAGCCGGTCCCAAGGGTATGGCTGTTCGCCATTTAAAGTGGTACGCGAGCTGGGTTTAGAACGTCGTGAGACAGTTCGGTCCCTATCTGCCGTGGACGTTTGAGATTTGAGAGGGGCTGCTCCTAGTACGAGAGGACCGGAGTGGACGAACCTCTGGTGTTCCGGTTGTCACGCCAGTGGCATTGCCGGGTAGCTATGTTCGGAATAGATAACCGCTGAAAGCATCTAAGCGGGAAACTAGCCTCAAGATGAGATCTCACTGGGACCTTGAGTCCCCTGAAGGGCCGTCGAAGACTACGACGTTGATAGGCAGGGTGTGTAAGCGCTGTGAGGCGTTGAGCTAACCTGTACTAATTGCCCGTGAGGCTTGACCATATAACACCCAAGCAATTTGAGCGAAAGCCAGATTGCGGTGACTGTGAAGACGACACGAACCGAAAGTTCGCGACGCCCACAACGATACCGAGCTATCACATACCTGATTTGCCGAGACGTCGACAGACGGCCCGGTACCCGAATTTCTTGACGACCATAGAGCATTGGAACCACCTGATCCCATCCCGAACTCAGCAGTGAAACGATGCATCGCCGATGGTAGTGTGGGGTTTCCCCATGTGAGAGTAGGTCATCGTCAAGATTGAATTCCAGAACCCCCGATCGCTTACGCGTTCGGGGGTTTTGTCTTTCTGCGCTCTGGATGAGGGTAACGCCATACCAGGTGCGCGCAAATCGCCCCCCTCGTCAGCGGTTACTTTTTTTGCTCAGTCGGTTTTCCCGGTTCGGCACTCGGCCGGCTGCTGAGATACCGGGTGATGGCTTCCATAGCGCGATTGAGGTGATGTACCAGCGCTTGTACGGTTTGCTCTACCAACTTGTCTTTGGCCAGTTCAAACAAATGCCAGTGGTCGTTCTGAGAGAGCTTGCCCAAGCCCATCGATGAAAGATGGAAGCGCAGGAATCGCTCCTCCTCGTTCAGGCCTTGCTCCACCAAATTCATGAGTCGTTGGTTGTGCGCCTTGGCATACAGCGCCATATGGAACATACGGTTAAGCCTGCCCATTTCGCTGTAATCAGTTTCGACCTCCAGTTGCTCCACGCAACGCCGCGCCAGGGCAAGATCCTCTGCGTCCAGCAAAGGGATCGACTGACGCAGCGCTTCGGATTCCAACAGAATGCGCAACGCATAAGCGTCCATGGCATCTTCATTGATCAGCGGTGCGACCACGGCTCCTTTATGCGTCTCGACACGCAATAACGACTGCGCTTCGAGCTGACGCAGCGCCTCGCGCACCGGCATGCGGCTGACGCCAAACAAGGTCGCCAGTTCTTGCTGACGCAGCGCGATGCCGGCGGGCAAGCGGCCATCGAGGATAGCGTTGCGAAGCCGTTCTTCGATGACCGCCCTGGCCAGATGCGCTGGAGGCTGTTCATCGCCGAGAAGTTCGCGCAGAAAGCTTTGTCTATCGAGATTGCGCATCACCCTACTTCTTTGAGAGGACTAAGGGGATTGGATCCAATTGACACTAGAGCAGCGCACGGCATTGTCAAACATTCCCGAGGAAATTGGTTCCACGAACGGGGTTGACCCATCGTACGGTCGATAATCTGTTGAGCAGATGATCTCACCGCGCCATTGTCTTTCTCCGAGCGAAACTGCACCATCAAGCGCTAATGGCCAGCCACACGGAATCACTGCATGGCGGCACGCCTGGCGTTGGATCGACTTGGCCGCGGGCCTTGTATCGCGCTCGTGCTGGCTGCCTTGGGCTGCGTCGGCGGGGTCCATGCTGACTGGGATTTTACCGTCATCAGCCATCGTGCCCAAGCCTTGTATGGGCCGCTGGGAGAAGGCCGCGAGCGCATCGACGCCTGGCAGAATCTGTTGGCTACACGCAGGCAGTTCAGCGAGCTGGAACAGTTGAACCTGGTCAATCGATTCTTCAATAGCCAACTGCATTATCGAGAAGACAGCGAGCTGTGGCACCAGCCGGATTACTGGGCGACGCCAGTGGAGTCGCTAATCAAGGGCGCTGGAGACTGTGAGGACTATGCAATTGCCAAATACTTCAGCCTGCGGCATCTGGATGTTCCAGGCGAAAAATTGCTGATTACCTACGTGAAGGCGTTAGGCCTCAATCGCGCTCATATGGTGCTGACCTACTACGCCACTCCAGGCAGCGAGCCCCTTGTCCTGGACAGTTTGGTTGACGTGATCATGCCTGCAAGCCAGCGTCCGGATTTGCTGCCGGTGTATGCGTTCAACGGCGAAGGCGTATGGCTTGCGGGAGATTCCGGCAATACACGGACAGGTGATAGCAAGCGTCTGTCCCGTTGGCAGGATGTGTTGAAAAAGATGCGAGCCGAAGGCTTTCCATCAGAACCTGAACGGTAGTCTGCCCGGAGCAAGGAGCGCCGATGTCATTGTTCAAACAGCTATTGATCGCCATCTGCCTGTTTTTGGTTGTTGCCTTCAGCGGCAACTTTTTGATCAGCCTGGAAAGCTCACGTAGCCAATACGTCGCCCAATTGCACTCCCATGCCCAGGACGCGGCGACAGCATTGGCGCTGTCGCTGACGCCGGTGATCGATGATCCGGCGATGGTTGAATTGATGGCTTCAGCGATTTTCGACAGCGGGTATTACACAAACATCAAGGTCGTGGACCTGGCCAGTGGGCGGTCACTGGCACAGCGCCAGGCGCAACCCGATACCAACGACGTACCCGCGTGGTTCATCAAATTGATTGCACTGGAACCTGCCGACGGGAGTGCAATTATCAGTCGCGGCTGGCAGCAGGCGGCACGGGTCGAAGTGATAAGCCATCCCCAGTTTGCCGTGCAGAAACTCTGGCAAAGTGCGTTGGGCAGCCTGGGTTGGTTATTGATCTGTGGTTTGCTCAGCGCCGTGTTGGGTGGCTTGTTGCTCAAACGCCGGCTTCGACCGCTGGACTACCTGGTTGCGCAGGCCAACGCCATTGCTCGTCGTGAGTTCCTGAGTCTGTCAGCCCTGCCCGGCACCCCGGAATTGCGGCGGGTGGTTCAGGCGATGAACCAGATGGTCGACAAGCTCCAGGCGCTGTTTGTCGAGAATACCCAACGAACTGAACAGCTACGTGGCGAGTGCTGGCAAGACAGTCTGACCGGACTGGGTAACCGGCGTTATTTCGACATGCAACTCGCGGAGTATCTGACCTGTCGAGAGGATGCCAGTCCGGGTTATCTGCTGCTGTTGCGGGTCAACGATATGGCCGGGTTGAACGAGCGCCTGGGGGGCAATCGCACCGATTCCCTGCTGCTGGCGATCAGTGACCTGCTCGGGCGCCACTGCGCTGCCCATCTTCAAACCCGTCATCTGCTCGCGCGCAATCGGGGTGGCGAATTTGCCGTGCTGGGTCCGGGCATGGGCCGCGAAGATGCGTTGCTGCTGGTTCAAAAACTGCAAAGCGGCCTGATCAGCCTGCAGGAAACCGGCGCTTCTGATGTCACACCCATCGCGTCGATTGGCCTGGCGGCATTCAGTCCGGGCGACAGCCCCTCAACCGTGATCGGGCTGGCGGACCAGGCTTTGGTCGAGGCGGAAAACCAGCACGATCCGGGCTGGAGCATGGCACCGCGCAGCGCGGAGTCCAGCCCCGAAGACGACCATCACGCCTGGTATCGCTTACTGGATCAGGCGCTGACTCAGCGCAGCTTTCAGCTGTTTTTCCAGCCGGTGGTGGACACTCGCGATCCCACGCAGGTGCTGCATCACAAAGTGCTGGCGCGGTTGCGTGACCCACACGGGCAGCTACTCCCGGCCGGTCGATTCCTGCCCTGGATCGAACGCTTCGGCTGGTCCTCAAGGCTGGACCTGGTGATGCTTGAGTCTGTTTTCGAACAGTTGGCTGAGCATCAAAAGCCACTGGCACTGAGCGTCTCGGGCACCACGCTGGAGGACCCGGCCAGCAGTGAGCAAGCCTTCGAGCTGCTGCGTCGTCACGCTTCAATGGCCGCGCGGCTGACCCTTGAAATCGACGCCCGGCGCATCGCTGAGCACGCCGGGTTACGCGCGCTGACCACACGCCTGCATGAGCTGGGTTTTGCCTTTGCGGTGCAGCACTTCGGCGGGCGCTTCAGCATGATCGGCGACCTCTCAGTCCTGGGGCTGGCATACCTGAAAATCGACGGCAGCTATATCCGCAATATTGATGTAGACGTGCCAAAGCGTCTGTTTATCGAAGCGATGCAGCGCGCCGCCCACAGCATCGATCTGCCGCTGATTGCCGAGCGTATCGAGACTGAGGGCGAGTTGCGCATCATTCGCGAGATGGGCATTCAGGCGGCACAGGGACAACTTTTCGGCGAGCCTGCGCCGTGGCAGTGAGTCAGGCTGAAGTCTCGTCCGCCAGGTCCTGAACATCGGGCGCCAACGCCACGCTGCGTCCGCTCCAGAAGCACAGCACGCCACCCATGGCGGTCAGCCCGGCGAGGACATAGAACATAGTCGGCGCGGGCGTGTGGATCAGCAAGTAGCCACAAATCACCGGGCTCAATGCGCCGCCAAACGCCGCCAGATTCTGCGCGCCGTAGTAGCTGCCGCGCAGGTTCTCGGGTGCGATGGTGTCGACGAACAGATATTCGGCGGGATAGATGATCATTTCACCCAGGGTGAAAATGAACATCGCGATGCACCACGCCAGCATGCTGTGGGAAAAACTGAACGCCAACAGACCGATCACGAACAACGCGGTGCCCACCACGATCCAGCGAGGCAATTGCTCGCGCTTGAGAAAACGCCCGATCTGATATTGCAGCAGGATCACCGTCACGGCGTTGCAGGCAAGCATCGCAGAAAGAATCTTCAATGCATCTGCGGTGGACGTCTGGGTCACCAGCAGAAATTGCGAGAGATACAGCGTGAAGCGGCCGTGCACGATGGTACTCAACAAGCTGCCGCTGGTGAACAGGATCAGCGTGCGGTCGTTTTTCAAGGTGCGCAGCGTGCTGAGAAAACTCTGCGGTTTGACCTCGTCGCTGCGCTGGGTCGGCGGGATGCCAATCATCAAGAACAGGCTGCCGAAGGCGATGGCGCTAGCGATAAAAAATGGCGCCAGCGGCCAGTACCCGGCGATGATCACGCCCAGCATCGGGCCGGTGGCATAGCCGATATTGGTGAGCGTGTAGCGCAGGGAAAAGGCTTTGGCGCGCAGGCCGATCGGCAGGTTCTCGCTGATGATGGCTTTGGAACCGATCAGGAACAACGCCGATGCCGTTTCGGTGATCACCAGTGTCAGCGTGGTCAGGTACACGTCGTGAGCGAAGGTCAGCAACGTGAAACCAATCGCACTGGAAAGCATGGCCACGATCAGCAGTTTGCGTTTTTCCAGGCGGTCGATGATGTAACCGCCATACAGCCCGAGCAAGGTTGCGAGGAACACGGCGATGCCCATGAGCAAGCCGACATCCTGTTGATCCAGCCCCAATCGCGTGCTCAGAAACAATGTCAGCAACGGACTGGTAATCGCCCGACTGACGACGATAGTCAGCGAGCAGATCATCAAGCGCCGGATAACGAGAGAGTAAGTGGCCACGCGAGGTTGATGTCCTTGAGGTGAAGTTGCCAATCACCGTTGGCTATGTTCGTATCGTGGCTCGCAGCCTGTTGAAAAAGGCAACTGAGGTCAATCAGCTTTATGGACACTCCACTTTCCGGTTCTGGAAACTTGCCCCCCAAGCCCGGAAACCGCCCGCCGTTGTCACTCAGCGGGCTCGATTTCAAACTGTTGCGGGTGTTCAAGGCGGTGGTCGAAGCGGGCGGTTTCAGCGCCGCGCAAAATGAGCTGAACGTTGGCCTCGCGGCGATCAGTAAACAGATTTCCGATCTTGAGATTCGCCTCGGCATGCGGCTGTGCACTCGCGGTCGGGAAGGCTTTTGCCTGACCGAAGAAGGCAAGCTGGTCTATCAGGCTTCCATCGATTTATTCGCCTCGGTGGACAGTTTTCGCGACCGCCTGAGTTCTGCGCAGAATGAGCTGACCGGCGACCTGAACATCGGAGTCATCGACAACACTTTCCAGGACCCCAACTCGCCGCTGATTGCCGCGCTGCGGGTGCTGCATGATGAGGCGCCCAAGGTCAGGTTACGTTTGCATGCTTCGCCGCTGGATGACATCGAGCGCGGGATCGTCGAAGGGCGCTTGATTGTCGGTGTTGTCCCGGTCTATCAACGTCGCGAGGAGTTCGATTACTTCGATCTCTATCAGGAAACTTCAAACGCCTACTGCGCAATCGGCCATCCGCTTTTCGAGGTCGATGAACGCGAGATTGATGTCGATGTGTTGCGTGGCTGTGAGGTGGTCAACCATCGTTATGCGCTGCATGGCGACAAGGCCAACTTCGTGACCCTCGACAGTCAATCCGCCACGGCCTCCCAGGTTGAAGCGGTGGCGATGCTGGTCATGACCGGGCGCTTCATCGGGTTTCTGCCGGAGCATTTCGCTGCGCGGCTGGTGCGTGATGGCGTGTTGCGTGCGTTGCGCCCCGACCTGATCAACATTCGCACCCACCTCAACATGATCCTGCGCCACAACGCCCCACGCAGCCCGTTGGTGAAAGCGTTCGCCACGGCGCTGGGGGTTGATTTGAAGGCGTTGGAATAACCAGCGGAATCAGAAATCCTCAAAGCGCCGGCTTGATCTGCAAGTGATCCACTTCCAGAACATGCCCTGCGCCCACATCCATCAGCACGTAGAACTCGCCTTTCGGACGTTTGAAGGTGAAGGTGGAATCAGCGCCGAATTTGCCGGGGATCAGGATGCGTTCGTTGTAATTAATGACATCCACCGTCACGTTGGGTACGCCATCACCACTGGAAAAACCGCCAACACAGCGCACTTGCTGGTCAGACAGTTCTTCGCATTTACACACCAGGCCGTGGGCGTGGGCGGTGTTGCCCAGGCCGATCAAGCAGGCGAGGGCGAGCAGGCGCAACGGGTTCAAGCGGATCATGGTTTGTCTCCGTTTTTGGCCAGCCACTCGATGGTCTTCGGCGAGGCTACGGTCAGCGGGATTGCTTTCTGATGGACAGAGCCGTCCCAGCCTTCCAGGGTTATCCATAGCTGATCATCGGCCTGGGTCGTCGTTGGCACTGGCACTTCTGCACCCAGCCGGTACGGGCTGCCTTCAAAAATCGCTCCGGCCGCGCGCAGGCTGCGGGGTTTGCCGACGCGCATGTAGGCGACTTTTACCTGGCTGATACACGCCTGGCAGAGCGCCGCGTTGAATTCCTTGACGAAACCCGCCGGGCCGTCCGATTCGGGGCCTTCGTCATGCACTTCGGCAAGCGTCAGGCTCCACGGGCCGACCTGAATATCGCCGATCATCCGTTCGCCAAGCCCGGCATCACCGCGAAAAAATGCGGCGTTCTTGAAGTACGCCGGCATGAATCCCAGCGGAATCAGCAGCAGCAGAATATTCAGATGAAAGCGCCACTTGAGCCACCAACGTCCGAGTCGAGTGGTGGGCGGGGCAGGCTTCTTCCGGTTGGCAGTGGCGGTCCGGCTCATGAATTGAGCTCCTTTCTGAGGGCGTTCACTGCTTTCAGGCGCTGCACGTCACGCTCCGGGCGCTTGAGCAAGGCGACGGTTGCCAGCGCCGTGCGTTTGCTCCAGATCAACAGGCCGCTGAGCACCATCATGCTCAGCAGCAGACCGAACACAAACCAGATCATCTTGATCCAGAGCCCGCCGAAATCCCCGGTGTGCAGTGGCCGCATCGACTCGGTGACGAATTCCAGCTTCGTGTTGTCCGCAAGCAGGCGCTGGCCAATGATTGCGCCGTTGTAAGGGTTGATCTCGGCGGTCTGGAACATCAGCGGATACCAGCCGCGCCCACCCACGGTCAGCGGCGCGTAAGCGGTGCCGGGAAGCTCGGCGAAAGTGATTTCCAGCCCCGGCACTTCACGTTGGGCGACGTTGATCGCCTGATCCAGATTGAAGGTCGGCGGCCGCTCACCGGAAGGCGAAATCGGCACTTCTTCTCGGGCGACAAAAACTGGAACGCCTTCGGAAGAGATGGAAATGCGATTGTCGAACAGCAGTGCCTGAATCAGAAACCAGGTGCCAGTGATGGAAATCACGGCAATGAACCAGATCGACCAGATTCCTGACAGCCGATGAAAATCTCCCCAGAAAACCCGGGCACCTTGGTTAAAGCGCAGCTTGGGCTTCAGGAAACCCCGCCAGAAACGCTTGTAGACCACCAGCCCGGTTATCAGCGACACCAACATCGGCAGGCCCAGGAACGACACCAGATACCAGCCCCAACTGAAACCGTTGGTAAACGGCACCAGCCACCAACCATGCAGCGCCCGCGTGAAACCACGGAAATTGAAGGTCGCGGCTTTGCCCTGAATGACGCCGGTATAGGGGTTCACGTACAGCGTGGTCAGCGTGCCATCGGGGTTGCTGACGCTGGCGGTCAGCGCGAAGTGTGATTCATCCGGGCGCACGATGTTTCTGATCACCAGTTCCGGCCGCGCCTTGTTGACGGCTATTACCGCTTCGCCGAGGGTCAGCAGCGGGGCATCATCCGAAGGTTTGGACGCGCGCACTTCAGGCTGCGCAAGCCAGACAATCTCCTGACTGACCACCGCCAGCGTGCCGGTCACGCACACGATCAACACAAAGAACCAGATGGGCAACGCCAGCCAGCTGTGAACCATAAACCAGATACGCGAACGTGACTTTTTGGACATGGGGCGCAATCTTGTCTTGAGAGTGACAACCGGTCCGAAAAACGGACAAGGCCGGGCCCAATAAATTTTGGGCATACCACTAAGACGGATGAGATGCGAAAAAACGACGACGAAGATGCAAGCAAATGTTACATGGAGCCGTCACACGGCAAGTGCGCTCTTTTCGCCGCTCTGGTAGGACCGGACTTGTCCGGGAAGACGTCCATCTGGGCAATGGAGAACAGGCAGCCAAATTGTGTTTGGCTGACCCGGCCTCTTCGGGGACAAGTCCCCTCCTACAGAGCGTGCAGAAATCTGTAGGACCGGCTTCAGCCGGGAGAGTGTTTCCCCCGAAAACGCGGTCCTCTGAAACCAGGTCGTTAAGCTTTCATCCCCGGCAAACCCCAGGCCTCAAGCGGGAAGTCCGCCAGCGACTCCAGCAGCAGGTCGGCATGTTCGTACTGCTCGATGGGCATATGTGGATCAGGTACAGCGACGGCAAACATGCCGGCGGCTTTGGCGGCGGTTACGCCGAAGGGTGAGTCTTCAAACACCAGGCAATCGGCTGGATCGACCCCCAGGCGGCGTGCGGCAACCAGGAAAATATCCGGCGCGGGTTTGGCTGCGCCCACGTCCGGGTCGTCGGCAGTGACGACGATCTCGAACAGCTCGAACCAACTGCGGTGCAGTTCGGTTTTGGCCTTGAAATAATGGATCGATGAACTGGTGCCCACCGCGATGGGAATATCGTGCCGGGCCAGATGGCGCACCAACGCTTCGGCACCGTGCATGGCCGCAGCCTTGGGGAAACGCTCGTCGAGCATCGGCGCGCGAATGTCGAGGAACTCGTCCACCGACAGCGGCAGCTCCAGCTCCTGAATCACGAACCCGGCAAAGTCCCGAGCGCCACGGCCGATGGTGTGCTGTTTCACGGCCCAGTCGAACGTGCGGCCATAGCGGCTGGCAATCAGGTGGGTGACCTCGGTGTAAATACCTTCGGTATCCAGCAACAAGCCGTCCATATCGAAAATTACGGCCTTGATCGGGCCTCGCTCGCTTTGCAGTTCAGTCATGTTCTCGAATCCTGTTTTTTCAAACCTGACGTCAGCCTAACGTCTGTAGGAAGGCTATTGCTACCCGCGTATGAATCTGGAGTGGCTGCAACCAAATGGCCATGTAGCTGCCCAACACCTGTCGAAAAGGACTATTCGTACACATAACAGGGCAACATCGCTGGGCCGTCACAAGCCGTCGATGATAATCTCTCGCAACTTTTCACCGAGGCGGCATGATTTTGCATGGCAGGTCCAAGGCCATCAAAACCCGCCCAGGTTCAGGGAAGACTTCTTTCCACATCCAGAAACGGACATCCTCGAGTCGAACATGAATAAATCAGCAGGCATCGCAGTAGGCGTCATCGTCGTCGCAGGAGCCCTGGCTACTGGCGGCGCCTGGTACACCGGCACCAAGCTTGAAGGCGTACTGCGCGACTCGATCCAGAATGCCAACCAGGAATTGAAAAATTCGCTGGCCGGCAGCAACAGCAGCATGACCATCGAGCTGCTGTCGATTGACCGCCATGTATTCAGCAGCACCGCGCATTACCGTTTTGTTATCCAGGATCCGAACCTGTCCGCTGACGGCACCAACGCTGAATTCCTGTTCGTGGATCGCATTGAACATGGTCCGTTGCCGTTCTCGCGTATCAAGTCGC
The DNA here is from genome assembly GCF_000416235.1 of Pseudomonas sp. CFII64. Taxonomy (GTDB): domain Bacteria; phylum Pseudomonadota; class Gammaproteobacteria; order Pseudomonadales; family Pseudomonadaceae; genus Aquipseudomonas. The sequence goes on from NZ_ATLO01000050.1 coordinate 13,349, forward strand.
TGAAGCTGCTGCCGGTCATGGCCCAGAGCAACTTCGAGATGGAAAAAAGTCCGAGCGCTGAAAAGTGGTTTGCCATGAGCAAAGGCGTCGCGCCGGTTACGGGCTACGCCAGTGTCGGCTACGACCGCGCAGTCAGCGGGAGGCTGAACCTGTCGCCGCTGGAAATGAACGATACCGACGGCACGTTCAGCTTCTCCGGCCTGGTCGTCGATGTGGACGCCAGCGCCGATGCCGAGAAGGTCAAACTCACCGGCAACATGGACAACCTGAAGCTGGACGTCACCGGTCCCGACGGCCAGGTCGTCCTGGGTATGCAGGGCCTGACGTTCGACAGCGGCGGCACCAAGGGCAAATCCGGTTTCTACCTGGGCCACAGCAATCTGAAAATCGCCAGCGCACTGGCTCAGGTTGCCGGACAGCCGCCCATGCTGTTCAAGGATGTGGTCAACACCAACCTGGCGCAGGAAGACAACGGCAAATTTGCGGCACAGGTCAATTACAACATCGGCATGATCAATTATCAGGGCAACGACGTGGGCGCGGCGCAGTTGGCGTTCAAAGTCAGCAACTTCGACGTTGTGGCGACGCAAGCGCTGTATCAGCTGTACCAGACCAAAATCCTGCCGCAACAACAGGCCGCCGCTGCTGCGGGCGAACCGCTGCAGTTGGCGCTGCTGCCTGCTGATCAGCAGGTACTGGATACCGAAACGGCCAAGCTGCTGGCCGGCAAGCCGCATGTCGAACTTGAGAAGCTGTCGCTCAAAACCGCCAACGGCGAAAGCCACGTGCGGGTTGCGGTTGATCTGGCAGATCCGGGCTCGCTCGATCAGCCTTCATCCGCTGTCGCGGCCAAAAGCATTGGCCAGCTGGACGCCAAAGTCGTGCTGTCCAAGCCGATGATTCAGGACCTTGCCACGCTCCAGGCGCGCGCAGCCGGTTTGACCGATGCCGCCGCGATTGCCGAGCAAGCCAAGGCTGCCAGCGACATGGTCGGCGGTATGGCCGTGGTGCTGCAATTGGCCAAGGTCGATGGCGACAATGTGGTCTCGGACCTGCATTACGCCAATAACATCGTTGACTTCAACGGCGTCAAAATGAGCCCGCAGCAGTTTGTCGCAATGATCATGGGTAAAGTTGGCGGCATGTCCGGTCAATAAACCCAGGCGTCGGGGCTGAGCAATCAGCGTCAGCCCTGACCTCGTTACGCATCAGCCCGCTGTCTGGAATTTCGCAACATTGCGCTGCAAGTCGCGGATCACTTCCACGGATTTGTAATACACCGCCCAGTAATGGTCGTTGTGGCAGTAAGGTCTGACCGACAGGGTCAGGGCATCCGCGGAAATGGCCGAGAGATTGATGTCCACTTCCGGATTGGCCAGCACGTCGGGAATGCTGCCGATCTGCTGCTTGAGGGTTGAAATCACCGCGTGCTCGTCCACTGAGGCGGGCAGCGTTGCAGTCAACTCCATGCGCCGGAACGGATTGCTGGAAAAATTGACGATATTGCCGGCAAAAACCTTGTTGTTGCCCACCATCGTCAACACGTTATCCAGCGTGTTGATCGAGGTGACGAACAAACCGATTTCCATGACCGTTCCCGTCACATCCGCCGCGCTGATCAGGTCGCCGACCTTGAACGGGCGCAGCACGATGATGAACCCGCCTGCCGCCAGATTCGCCAGCAGCCCCGACCACGCCATGCCGATGGCCAGGCCCACCGCTGCCAGTAATGCGGCGAGGCTGGTGGTTTCGATGCCGCAATAACTCAGGATCGCAATCACCAGGAAAATGTTCAGCACTACGGTGATGAACGAGCCCAGATAGCGCAGAACCGTTGGATCGAATTTTTGCCGGGTCAGCGAAGTGCGGACCATATTGACGACAACCCCGATCAACCAGCGGCCCACGATCCAGAGCAGGATCGCGGTGACTATCTTGAGCAGGATCACCACTCCGTATTGCATGGCCACATCAAATAATGCAGTGATTTTATCGGTGCTGATATCGATGAAATTCAGATCGTCCATGATGGCGCTCCATGCCAAATACCTGCACCGTAGATCATCCTCTCAAGTGACACTGACTCGCTACTGTCACTTATGACAGGAAGCAAAGTGCCAGCGCCGTAAGAAACGGTTGCAGCCAGGCTTGCCCGCGAAGAGGCCGGTACATCCGTCCATTTCTTAGTTCGAAAAAGCTTCACGGGCAAGCCTCGCTCCCGCGGGATGGGCCTAAACCGGCGGCTGGCGCGGAACATCCGTTGGGGTTTCATGGCCTTCGATTTCCGGGCGCACATTGCGCGAGGAAATCTCGGTACGCAGCATCGGCAAGCTTTGCGGGTACTGTTTGGCGATGAAGGCGATCAGGCGTTCGCGCATATGGCAGCGGGCATCCCAACTGCGCGAAGAGTCCGCAGAACTCAGCAGCACCCGCAGCTGCATCGCCTTGGCGTTGGTGTCGGCGACTTGCAGCACGCAAACCCGGCCATCCCACAGATGCGGAATGTCCTCACAGATGCGCTGCACTTCGGCGCGCAACTCTTCCACCGGCAGCGAGTAATCCACCCAGACGAACACCGAGCCAATCAGGCTGGAGGTGGCGCGTGTCCAGTTCTGGAAAGGCTTCTCGATGAAATACTGCAACGGCACCACCATGCGGCGCTCGTCCCAGATCTTGATAACAACGTAGGTACCGCTGATTTCCTCGACGCGTCCCCATTCGCCCTCGACGATCACCACGTCATCCAGGCGAATGGGTTGGGAAATGGCGATCTGCAGGCCGGCAATCAGATTGCCCAACACCGGTTTTGCAGCGAAACCCGCCGCCAGTCCAGCCAGACCCGCCGAGGCCAGCAAGCTGGTGCCGATTTGCGCGACTGCCGGAAAACTCATGAGAATCAGCCCGGTGCCGAACAGCAGCACCAACGCGTTGACGCAGCGCACCAACACGCGGACCTGAGTCTGAATTCGCCGCGCATTGAGGTTGTCCTCGATATCCAGCGGGTTGTGAATCGCCACCGCTTCGCCCACGGCATTGACGCAACTGAGCACCAGCCAGGTGAAGCCGGCGATGACCAGCAAGCCGTTGACGTGGCGCACCGTTGCGATCATCAGCAGATCGTCGGGTGCCGCCGTCCATACCGTCTGCAAGGCCAGCAACGGCAGCAGCCACACGGTCGGGTTTGCGGCGCGATGCAGCAGTTGTTGAGGCAACACGAATGAATTGGCAATGCGCCGCAATACCGTGAACGCCACCCAGCGAATCAACAAGGCGACCAGTACGGCGAAGCAGGCAACGATAACGGTCCTGAGCCACGGCAGGGGCAAAAGCTCCAGCCAGCTCTCGGGCAACAAGTGTTCCATCGATGGGTACTCGCAGCAGAAATGACTTTAAGTCGAGCGGACATCCTGGAGTTGACCTAAAGCCGTCCGCCGACCTCGATGGCGATAGCTGCCTGCAAAATGTGAGCCCTGCGGCCCGGGATCGTTCCCCAGCCCGTCCGGCTTAACAGGATTTGCGCGATTGCGCCTTGGTCGCGGCGAGAAACGCAGCTGATGCCAGGTCGCCCAATTGTCCGGCGACAATTGCGTCGATAAAGGCTTGGCAATCATCGGCGCTGGTATCCACGCTGAACTCCGGATGCAGCGGCGCTTCATACGGGCTGTCATAGCCGGTGAAGTTCTTGATCCGGCCTTGCTGCGCGGCGCGATACAGCCCTTTGGTGTCCCGTCGCGCACATTCGCTGAACGGCGTGCTGATATGCACTTCAATGAACTCACCGGCTGCCAGAGAGTGCCTGACGGCATCGCGGTCGGCGCGGAAGGGTGAAATCGCACAGACAATCACGATTAATCCGGCATCTACCATCAGTCGGGCAACCTCGGCGATACGCCGCACGTTTTCGTGGCGGTCGGCATCACTCATGCCCAGATCCCGGCAGATTCCCTGACGCAATCGATCGCCATCCAGCAAATAGCTGTGCAAGCCATTGTGTTGCAGCGTTCGGTCCAACTCGATGCCCAGCGTTGATTTACCGGCGCCGGACAAACCCGTCAGCCAGATGCAACAGGCGTGTTGCTGCTTCATGTCCTCACGTTGCATCTGGTTCACCAACAGATTCGGCGCGACGATCAGCGGTTTGCGCTCAGTCATACGCGAACAACTCATAGTCGCGGGCATAGACCTCGCGCACTCGGCGGCGGGTGGCGGGGGAGCAAAACTGAATGAATTGATTGTCGGCTGCCGACGAGCGATTGATGTGTGGCAGTTCGGCTTTGACGTGAAGATGAATGCACAACTTGCGGAAATCTTCTTGCAGGGTTTCCTGACGCCCGATGAAGTCCACATTCAAATGGCCCATGGCATCTTGCAGAAAGTAATGTTGCGATGTGAAATGTATCTGTTTCGTTATGTTTTCCGGGCGCAGCCAATGACCGACGAAATCATCGAAACTGTCGTATCGGCTGACCAGCGCCTGGGCGGCCTTGTCCCGATCTTGTGTGTTATTCAACAAGTAACTGTAAGCCGACCAAGCGCGTTGTAACGGATCGCGTACAAAGCCGAACTTGAAATAGTGCTGGAAGCGCTCGTTGAACTGCTTTTCGTACCAGTAGAGCGGCATATGCCCGGTCGGTGTGCTGCCGAACAAGGCCATGGCGACGCTGCTGCCCGCGCATTTCGGGACATGAATGAACACACACTCCAGCGCGTCGAACTCCGCTGGGAAGCGATTCTTGCCGGACAATGTCTTGTTCACGACTTGTCGGTCAATGACCGGAAGACGCTCAAGTAATAGTTCACGCTGCGTCTTTGGAATCAACTTCCAGAGGAGGCGGTTCATAAGTAATGACCTGAAGCGAAGCAGTTAGGAAGTCACAAGCGTACAACTTACCCAGTCCTGGATGAACGTCTTTTCATACTCTTTACATTGACATTGGAATGTTGGTTTGTTGTGTTCTTGTTGTAAGCACGTTGTTACTCGGTCCAACGAAATCTTCCCTCGAACTCACTTTCCCGCGCACAACAAAAAACCCGCCGAGGCGGGTTTTCTTCAAGACCATTCCAACATCCTGTCGGTAAGCCCTCCGGGCCATGGTCGATCATCCTTGATCCTGTGCGCGTCCTGCGCATCAGTTGTTGGATCCAATCTTAAGCCTCCAGACGCGGGGCGCACAGAGCCAATCGCCATCAGCGCGTGTAAGCCTTTCGCTATAGCGCAGGATGCAGGCGCTGCACAAACGGTCTAAAAGCGCAATTGAGCCAAAGGAGCCAGCACGGCGCAGGGCAGGCGAGCTATAACGTGGAGAGCAAGCAATTGAAACCACCGGCTCTTCATCTCGCATGAAGGGTTCAGAGCTAATAATTCGCCAGGGTGCAGACATGTCCATTTATCACCAAGGGCTCGAAAAAGGCCCGGCCAACCATATCGCGCTGACGCCGCTGAGCTTCATCGAGCGTACTGCCGCGACCTATCCCGATTATCCCGCAGTGATCCATGGCGCGATTCGCCGCACCTGGGCGCAAACCTACACGCGCTGTCGACAATTGGCGTCGGCCCTGAGCCAGCTCGGCGTAGGAGAAGGCGACACGGTAGCGGTGATGTTGCCGAATATTCCGGCGATGCTCGACGTGCATTTCGGCGTGCCCATGCTGGGGGCCGTGCTCAATACCCTGAACGTGCGCCTCGATGCGCCGACCATCGCCTTCATGCTTGAGCACGCCCAGGCCAAAGTCTTGATCGCCGACCGCGAGTTTCATGCGGTGGTGCGCGACGCCCTGGCGCAGTTGGACAACCCGCCGTTGCTGATTGACGTAGACGATCCGGAGTACGGCCAAGGCCAGCAGCTCAGTGAGCTGGATTACGAAACATTGCTGACCGCTGGCGATCCCCAGTTCGAGTGGCAATGGCCGCAGGACGAATGGGCGCCCATCTCGCTGAATTACACATCCGGCACCACCGGCGACCCCAAAGGCGTGGTTTATCACCATCGCGGTGCGTTTTTGAATGCCATCGGCAATCAGATGGCCTGGGGCATGGGGTTGCATCCGGTGTATTTGTGGACCTTGCCGATGTTCCATTGCAACGGCTGGTGCTACCCGTGGACCATCACCGCCCAGGCCGGAACCCATGTGTTTCTGCGCCGGGTCGATCCGCAGAAAATTATCAGCCTGATCCGCGAGCATCGCGTCAGCCATATGTGCGGCGCGCCGATTGTGCTCAACGGCCTGGCGAATCTACCGGACGCTGCCGATATCAGCTTCGAACATCCAGTGCATGCAATGACCGCAGGCGCCGCGCCGCCGGCCAAAGTCATCGCGTCGGTCGAAGCCATGGGCATCTGCATCACCCACGCCTACGGCCTGACCGAAACCTACGGCCCGGTGACCGTTTGCGCCTGGAAAGCCGAATGGGAAGAACTGGCCGCCGACGACCGCGCCACGATCAAGGCCCGCCAAGGCGTGCGCTACCCGACCCTGGAAGGCGTGATGGTTGCCGATCCGTTGACCCACCAACCAGTGCCGAAAGACGGCACGACCATCGGCGAGATCTACATGCGCGGCAACACCGTGATGAAGGGCTACCTCGGCAACCCGACCGCCACCGACCAAGCCTTCGATGGCGGCTGGTTTCACTCCGGCGACCTGGCGGTCTGGCACGCCGACGGCTATCTGGAAATCCGTGACCGGCTCAAGGACATCATCATTTCCGGTGGCGAAAACATCTCGACCATCGAAGTCGAAAGCACGCTGTATCGACATCCCGCCGTCCTTGAAGCGGCCGTCGTCGCCAAGCCCGACGAGAAATGGGGCGAAACACCTTGCGCTTTCATCACCCTGAAACCCGGCCATGAAGCCGTCACCGAGGCGCAAATCATCCAGTTCTGCCGCGAACACATGGCCGGCTTCAAAGTCCCGAAAACCGTGATCTTCGCCGCCTTGCCAAAAACCTCGACGGGCAAGATCCAGAAGTATTTGTTGAGGGAATGGGCGAAAGGCGGTTAATACAGACCCCTATTCATCAAAAACCGGGGAACTTACGCTGTGCCAGCTTCCAACAACATCCAGATTTCCCGCTTCGAGCCAGCCGACCAACGTGGCGTCATCGACGTGATTGTGCCGATCCAGCGCGAAGAATTTGGCATCGCCATCACTGCCGATGACCAACCCGATTTGCAGTCCATCCCCGACTTCTATCAAGTTGGCAGCGGGGACTTCTGGGTCGCTAAACACGCTCAGCACATCATCGGCACCATCGGCCTTAAAGACATCGGCGCACAGCAAGCCGCGCTGCGCAAAATGTTCGTCGCGCAGGCGTTTCGCGGGCGGGAATTCGGTGTTGCCGCGCAGCTATTGAACACGCTGCTGGAGGAAGCAAAACGGCGCGGCGTACAGGAGATCTACCTCGGCACCACCGAAAAATTCCTCGCGGCGCACCGCTTTTACGAGAAGCACGGCTTCATCGAAGTCGGCAGAACCGAACTGCCGAAGCGCTTTCCAGTGATGGCGGTGGACAGCAAGTTTTATGTTTTGCGGCGTTGAAGCTGGCCCCCGTCGCGCACCGTGGGACCGGATTTATCCGGGAAGGCGTCTGCGAAGTTCAACTCAACGGATTGAAATTGTCCCCCGCGCTACAAAACCGTTGCTTGATTGCCTGGCTGAAATCAGCGTGGTCCTTGCTGGCCCGCGCCGACCATTCCCGGCATTTTTCCCGGAAGTACACCTTGGCGCCTTTGCGGCATTCCCGGTATTCGATTGACCCGCGCCGATAGTTGGCGCAGACGCTGGTGCCTTCGATGCGATCGTTGATGACCGTCCATTCGGCCGCGTAGGTGCGTTTGCCGTCCCATTGCCAAACGGTGTCTCTTTCAACGTTCTGCGCGATCACGCGTTTGGTTCGCGCAGGCGTTTGCTCGGCCTTGAATCTGCTCAGATAAGAAGCGGAAACCATGCCCTGAGCGACGTCGTTCTGGCTGGTATGCGGGAAGTGGCCATAGCGGCAAGTGGCTACGGCTTCGTCGATGATGTTGTCCGGCTTGATGCACTCGGCCAAGGATTTTGGCGGGAGCAGGGCGTCGGCGGTATAGATCGGTGGCACCGGGCTGGAGACGGCGGAAGGGCCGGGTGCGATGCGCGCTTGGGGGATAAACTGCGCCACTGGGGTATGGCGGCTGAACAGGTAGCCGCTGACCGTTGCAAACAGCAGCAGCGCGAAGACATTGCGGAACAGGTTGGACGCATTGGTTGGCCGACGTCGGCGGGCACGCGGTGCCAAGCCATCATCGTCGGCACTGAAGCGCTCGTATGAATCGGGGTCATCCTTGCTCGTGTCCATACAGCCGTCCTTGATAGGCCGCGCATCCATTGCGCTTCAGGGCAGAGATTAGATCGAATGGCGGCTTATTGCCAGCACTGAAGCCGGCCTTGGCATCATCCCGTAGGACCGACTTTAGTCGGGAGCAAGTCCTCCCGGCTAAAGCCGGTCCTACGGATCGAACGTTCAACGACAGTCGATCCTCTGCGGGTTTAAACCTCCTTCAACAACGCATCCGCCACCCGCAGACTCAGTGCCGCGCCGGTCAGCGTCGGGTTCACGCAGGACGACGATGGCATGACGCTGGTGCCGGCGATGAACAGGTTGTGGTGGTCGTGGGTGCGGCAGTCACGGTCGACCACCGAGTTTTTCGGATCGTCGCCCATGATCGTCGTGCCCATGATGTGCTGGCGATTCTGGAAGCCGACGTCGGTGCTGAGGATGTCGGCATCAAGCAGCTTGGCGAACTGCTTGAAGTCCTCCAGCGCCTTCTCTTTGCCAGCGTGCCAGTAGTCCGGAACGCTGTAATAGATTTCCGGCACCGGCAAGCCAATCGCATCGAATTTGGTCTTGCTCGGCGTGACGCGGTTTTCCGGCAGCGGCAGGGTTTCAAAGTCCACCGCCCAGTTCAGTGAGCGCGCCGATTGCAGACGAATCTGCTCGTCGAGTTTCGAACCCAGCACGCCTTTGGAAATCAGCGTCGAGGTGATCTGCGACGTCGGCACCGTGTTGCGCACTTTGATCTTGTAGCCGGGGTAATCCTTGCGGAACGCACCGTCGCGGCTGTTCAGATACACCAGCAATTGCGTCGGGCCTTCGCCGGGCCACATGTCTTCCTTGGTCATCACGTTCATGCTGATGCCGGTGTGATCCATCAGATTTCGACCGACCTGATCCGACGAGTTGGCGATGCCGTTCGGGTATTTATCGGACGTGGACATCAGCAATAGCTTCGGCGATTCGATGCCGTAGGCGGCCAGCACGAAATAGCGCGCGGTCAGTTTGTGTTGGGATTTGTCCGGGCGCATGTACCAGATCGCGGTGATCTTGCCGTCGTCGCCAGCTTCGACTTTGTAGACCACCGAGTTCTCCAGCACTTTCGTACCGTGACGCTCGGCTTCGTCGATGTGCATGGAGCCATCGTACTTGGCAGCAATCGGGCAGACCGGATTGCAGTTGTTGTTGCCCGCGCACGGCGGACGTTTGCCGTAAGGGCGAGTCGCGCGGCCGTTGGGTTCGAGGATCGGGTTGTAGCCGCCCTTGCTCAGCAGCTCCGACAAACGCTTGAACATGTAGCTCGGCTTGAGCCCTTCCATCGGGTACGGAATCGAACGCGGCGGATAGGCCGCGCCGCCTTGCCCGCTTTCATCCTGGCCATCGACCCCTGATACGCCCAGTTCGGTTTCAGCCCGTGCGTAAAACGGTTCCAGCTCGTCGTAACTGATCGGCCAGTCGCGGCCTCGGCCGTACAGCGAATTCAGACGGAAATCGTTGGGCAACATGCGCCACAGCGACGAACCGAAGTGCCAGGTGGTCCCGCCGACAACGCGCAAATACGAGGTGTTGTACTTCACCGGCCCGACTTGCTGCAGGTAATCGCCATAGGTGGACGGCGCGTGGGGCAGGCTCGGATACGGCGAGCCGGCACCCTGCAGCTTGGCGTTGGCCAGGGACAATTTAATCGGCGCATTGCGGAAGGTTTCGACCACGTCACGTCGATTAACCCGCGGACCGGCTTCCAGCACGATCACCGATTTGCCCGCTTTGGACAGCTCACTGGCGATCAAACCGCCCATGACGCCAGAGCCGATGATGACTACGTCGGCGTCGAAATCAGCGTTGCTCATAATCTGGAATCCTTTGTATCAGCTGGCTTGGCGCCCCATGTAGCCGGGCCGCCACCGTAAGTGGGGATGATCAGGGTGGCGTGGGTCGGTTGGTACATCATGGCTTCGGAGTAGCTGATCATCTGTGCATCAGCCCCTTCGCCGACGATGCCCAGGTACCAGGCGGAAATGATGCTGACGGCCGTGGCTTTCAACGACGGATCGGCATCGGCCAGCGCCAGATACTCATCGACGTGTTTAAGCTGCTTATCGGCGATCAATTGCTTCAAAGCCGTCACGTTTCCGGCAAAGTTCGGCGCACGACGGGCCAGTGCGGCGTAATAGCGCGAAGCCAGAACCGGATTGGCCGGACGGCTGACCAGAAACTGCGAAAGCGCGATGAAATCAGCGGTCGGCGCATCAGCCGCCAGCACTGATTGCCAAGGCAGCACGCTGCCCACCAGCGTCATCAGGCCCAGCGTTACCGAGCCGCGCAGCAGATTACGGCGGGACAAGCCCCGTGGGGTTTCAGCCTGGGTGGTGCTCATTGAAGTATCCATTTGCTCAAGCTCCCTTGCGACGGCGGGCGATCATCCACACCACCAGGCCGATCAGCAGGCACACAAGAATGATTGCCGGGATCGTGAATTTGGCCAGCTCAGCGAGCGGCGCCTTGGGGCCGCCTGCGCGGCTTTGGGCGACGTCGGCGGCCGTGACTTTCAGCTCAGAATTGCCATAGCGCGACAGCACGTAGTTGCTGACGTCGGCGATCTGCTGGTCATTCAGGCGATCAGTGAACAGCGCGTCCGGCCCGAATGCCGGCATGTCCACAGCCACGCCATCAACCGTGCGATGCACGCCGTAGACGATGGCGGCGATGAGGTTGTCCGCACGCGTGGTCGCGGTGTTGTTGAACAGCGACGGGTATTCTTTGGTGCCTTGGCCATTGGCCTGGTGGCAGTTGGCGCAGGTGCCGCTGAAGATGTGCCAGCCCGGATTGTCTTCCGGCTTGGTACCGCGCAAGGTCAGCTCGTCGGTGGAGGCCGCGCCGAACTCGTGACGGGCTTTTTTCTCAGCGGATTTGACCGGCGGCGTCTGCTGCAGATACGCGGCAATCGCCTGCAAATCGCTGGCGCCCAGATACTGCAGGCTGTGCTCGATCGCTTCCGCCATCGGCCCGGCTGCTTGCGCTTTGCCAGCCACATGACCGGTGCGCAGGTAAGCGACGATTTCCTCGTTGGACCAGGCGCCGATGCCGCTGACCTTGTCCGAACTGATGTTCGGCGCGTACCAGCTGCCCAGTGAACCGCCGCCCAGCGGCTTGCCGTTGTCAGCGCCCATCAGGAAATTGCGCGGTGTGTGGCAGGTGTCGCAGTGCGCCAGGGCGTTGACCAGATAATCGCCACGGTTCACTTCAGCGGACTTGCTCGCGTCCGGCTTGAAGCGGGCGTCGCTGTGGAACAGCAGATTCCAGCCAATCATCGACGCGCGAATGTTGAACGGGAACGCCAGCTGAGTCTTCTCCGACGGCGTATCGACTGGCTGCACTTCCTTCATGAAGTAGTCGTACAACGCAGCGATATCGCTATCGGTCATCTTTGCGTAGGACGTGTAGGGCATCGCCGGATACAAATGAGTGCCATCCGCCGCCACGCCATCACGCACCGCGCGGGCGAACTGCTCGTTGGAGTAGCTGCCGATGCCAGCAGTTTTGGACGGGGTAATGTTCGTCGAATAAATCACCCCCATCGGCGAGCTGAGCGGATAACCGCCAGCAAACGGCTTGCCTTCGGGGGCGGTGTGGCAGGCGACACAGTCGGCGGCAACCGCCAGACGTTTGCCGGCAGAAGCCGTGGCTTCCAGTTCCTGGCCGAAGGCCGATCCCGCCATACAGGCGAGCAGGCACAGCAATCCAGCAAAGGCCTTGGGCAGGCCTCGTCCTTCACGAGCGTAACGTGACATTTGTTTACCTTAGGCAGTTGCGGCCTGGCTTTTTCGAGGTTCGGATTCGGCTAACGCGCTTGGTCAGAACCAACGCTCACGGTGGCATCGGCTCAGCGCATGCGACAGGGTGTCGCACAAAACGAGGGGAATGTTTCATATCGCGAAACATTCGGCAACATCTAAAACAGGCAAAGTGCTACCGAAGGGAACGGTCACAGAAGGCTCTAGACCGAGCCTCTTGGCTGAAGCCCGCAGCCCGTCTGGCCTAGACGTACGATGACTGATGAATTCGAATGGATTGGATTTTTGAAGATTTGTGCCATTTGTTTTGTGGAAGAGCTGTGGAGGCGAATGGTCGTCATAGTCTGGACTCCGCGCGGCGCGGCTCGCCGCATTATTTCCATGAGGAAGCCAATGAGCGGGAACAAAACTACCGGCACCAACTGGGTTGACCCGGACGATGCGCCTGAACTGACGGACGCTTTTTTGAGCGCGCCGATGAATACAAGGGCGAGCGCGTCGTCAAACGTGGCCGACCCAAAGCTGAAGCAGTACGCGAGCGGATCACCATTCGTCTGGCGCCTGACGTGCTCGAACAATTCAGAGCTTCAGCCCCCGGATGGCAAACCCGGACGAACGCCGCACTCGCCGATTGGCTCAAGACGCACACGCCTTCGGAGTTGCAGGTGTAGGTGAGTGCGATTGGTTGTCTGAGAGGTCGCAGGTGCCAACGTTGGTGGGGTGCTCGTGGGACCGGATTTATCCGGGAATGCGGCATTTCTGACGACGAAAATACAGCGAATGTATCGGCCTCTCCCCGGATAAATCCGGTCCCACGGAGCTTCATTAGTTCAGATGGTTGTGTGCTGTTTGATGAGCGTCGACTTGTTGGCGAGGCGCTGGTCCTGCAAAAACAAATGAATCGCCTCGCGAATAAATTCGCTCCTACCAAAACGGCGAAAATTCCGTTGGAGCGAGGCTTGCCCGCAAAGAGGCCGGTACATCCGCCCGCTCCAATAACGAACAGCGCAAATGCTATGTTCAGCGTTTGCGCAGTACCCACGATTCCCTGCGCAAACGCCGCACAATCACTATTTAACCGTGCCGCGTGAAAGCTCCATGATCATGCGCGTCAGCAGGTAAATCCGTGGCGAGACGCTTTCGACTTCCGCGTATTCCTCAGGCGTGTGGATGTTGCCGCCGACGATGCCGAAACCGTCCAGCGTAGGCACGCCGACACTCGCGGCCAGGCTTGCGTCGGCCGCCAGCGTGCGGCCCAGCTCGCCGTAAATGCCTTGCGCAATGGCCACCAGCTTGTCGCTTTCGGCGGTTTGCGGCATCGGTGGCAGGCCACGAATCAGCTTCGTCGAGACTTCAGTTTCCGGGATGAGTTTGTCAGCCGATACGCGTGCGAGGTCTTTCTCGATCCGGTCGAATTCTTCCGGCACCGCTGCGCGCACATCGGCCTTGGCGGTGGCTTGATCAGGAATGACGTTGGTTCGGTCACCGGCATTGATCGTCGTGAAGTTGATGGTGGTCTTCTTCTCCGGATCGCCCAGTTTGCCCAGTTGCAGGATCTGATGCGCCGCTTCCATTGCCGCGTTCCGCCCCAGTTCCGGCGCGACACCGGCGTGGGAAGCTTTGCCCTTCACATCGACCACCGCCGTCGCGCTGCCTTTGCGCCAGACGACCAGGCCATCAGCTGGGCGACCCGGCTCCAGATTCAACGTTACATCGTGTTGCTTGGCGGTTTTCTTGATCAGGTCGGTCGCAGCGTCCGAACCGGTTTCTTCGCTGGCGTCCAGCAGGAAGGTGATCTGCGCGTAGTCGGTAAAATTCAGATTTTTCAGAATTTGCAGTGCGTAGATGCCAGCAACGATGCCGCCTTTATCGTCCATCACGCCCGGACCGTAGGCGCGTCCGTCCTTGATGTGGAAAGGGCGGGCAGCGGCCGAGCCTTCCTTGAACACCGTATCCATGTGCGCCAGGAGCAGAATTTTCGCCTTGCCCGTGCCCTTGAGCGTGGCGATCACATGCTTGCTTTTATCTGGCGCGGTATTGGGGAAGGTCTCAATGGTCGCGCCAAGTTTTTTCAGTTCCTCGACGACAATTGCGCTCACCTTGCTCAGCCCCGGCTCGTAACCGGAGCCCGAATCGATATTCACCAGTTGCTCCAACAGCTTCAGCGCGGGCTCTTTGGCTTGCTCGGCGCCAGCCTGAACCAGTTTGTCGGGAGTCGCCGCCTGGGCGAGGGAGCCGCCACCAAAAGTGACAGCAAGCGCCAGAGCGGAGGCGAGGGCAGAGCGGGAAAATATCAACGGCATGAGTCGGTCCTTGAAGGGCTGGATTGATCGAAACCACCCTAACGATTCTCGCGACGTTGCGCATCTGAAAATAATCGAGAGCAGGCGATCCGGGTGCGATCCACTACTGAAGTGGTTGCTCTAAGCTGGAACGCTTCGTGCTTCCCATTTATCTGGATAGTCAGGAGTAAAATTTTTGACGGTTGTGACCGGTGCAGCTCTACCTGCTCGCGGCGCCCTCGCTCAAGCGGATACCTGCAATCTTCCCGGCCTCTAAGGCGGCATCGGCGAGTTCTGCCTTCGCCCCCGATTCAACTTGGTGTGAACATGACGAATATCCTCTCAGGCCAGGATGCTTCCCTGGCTTCTGAAACCCTGCCCATCAGCGCAGGTCCGTTCGTCGAGGCGTGCGAAGTGCTGGTCGTGCAGCAGCCACTTTTTGAAGACGGCGAGCCGCCAGTGGGCGTGGTCATCCATGCGTATCAGCCCGATGTGCTGCGAGACATTCTGGTCCGGTTGATCAATCTGCATGAGCGCCTGCACCTCTACGTCACCTGCGTGGCCGGGCGTGACGATACGGTACGTGCCCAGCTGGCGGGCAGCGGGCTGAATTATTCGCTGTACCGGGTGGCCGATCACGGCCGGGATATTTTGCCATTCCTGCAGATGCTGCCGTATTTACGTGCCGACAACATTCACACCCTGCTCAAGCTGCATACCCGAAACTCGATGCGCCAAGGCGCGGCGAACGCCTCGGGCGATGACCTTTTCGATGACCTGCTGAGCCCCGTACGCTTCCGCCAATCGGTGGAGCACCTGGCCGATCCGGCGCGCCATCCATTGCTCGGCAGCGAGAAGTATTGGCTGCCGGTCAGCGAAAACCTTGATCAAGACACCCGCACACATCTGGTCACCCTGGCCGAGCGCGCCGGCTTTGACCCACGAGGAATCGACGACGCGCATTTTTTTGCTGGCACGATGTTCTTTGTGCGCGCCGACGCCTTGGCTCCCCTGGAGCAGATGCACCTGACGGGCAAGGATTTCGAAACTGAACGCGGCCAGCTTCAAGGCACGCTGGCACATGCCCTGGAACGCTTTTTCGGCCTGCTGGCGAATGCCGGCCAACAACAGCGCAATGTTGACCTGTATCGGCGCTGGCTGGACACCCGGCAACTGGCTGCCGCCGAGTTGGAAGGTTTGCCGGCGCGACTGGCAAGCTGGCCCCAGCAACCGGGCGTGTTGGTGGTGTTGACCGATACCACCGGTGACATTGCGTTGCTGCGTTCCAGTCTGGAAAGCATCGAGCGCCAGCTTTACGGGGCGGCGGCCGTCGTGGTGTTGTCCAATGCCGAGCCAGTAGGGGTGACGCCGGCCGACAATCTGGTCTGGCTACCGCTGGCTGAATCCTGGCCGACCCAGCTCAATGAGTTGCTGCAAGGTATCGAGGTCGACTGGTGCTTCCTGCTGCGCGGCGGCGACCAACTCGATCGCCACGCGCTGCTATTGCTCGCCGAAGGCATCGCCCTGAATCCTGGTATCAGCGCTTGCTACAGCGATGAAGACTCGCTGACCGCAACCGGCTGCCAGGACCCGGTATTCAAGCCGGACCTGAACCTGGATCTGTTGCGCAGCTATCCGTATGTCGGCCGGGCGCTGGCCTTCAGTCGCGAGGCCGTGTTGGCCGTCGATGGCTTCGATCCTGCCTTCGCTGAACTGGCGCCCCATGACCTGCTCTATCGGGTGATTGAAACCCATGGGTTGGGCACCGTCGGGCACCTGGCCGATGTGCTGGTGCACCAGGCAATCAACTTCGGCCAGTGGCTCGGCGAACCCCAGGTCAGCGCGCACTCTGCCGCTATCGTCAAGGCGCACTTGCAGCGCCTGGGCGTGGCTCATGAACTGCGCGCCGGACCTTTGCCGATGGTCAATCGCGTGGTTTACCAACACGCCACGCAGCCGTTGGTGTCCATCGTGATTCCCACCAAGGACTGCCTGCCGATGCTGATCCGCTGCATCGAAAGCATCATGGAGAAAACCCGCTACACCCATTACGAACTGATCATCATCGACAACAACAGTGAAACCGCCGAAGCCCGGGATTGGTTCAGCGGCGTGGAGCGCTTGAACGACGCCAAGGTGCGCATCCTGCGTTATCCCCACCCTTTCAACTATTCGGCGATCAACAATTTTGCCGTCAGCCACGCCCTTGGCGAATACCTGGTGCTGCTCAACAATGACACCGCCGTCATTGATGGGGACTGGCTTGACGCATTGCTCCATCACGCCCAGCGGCCGGAAGTGGGGATAGTCGGCGCCAAATTGTTATTCCTCGACGGGACCATTCAGCACGCAGGCGTGGTACTCGGCTTGCGCGGCGTCGCCGACCACCCATTCCTGCGCGAGCCAATGCAGTCCAACGGCTATCTACACCGTTTGCAGGTTGACCAGAACTACAGCGCGGTGACCGCCGCCTGCCTGATGATCAGCACCGAGCTTTATCGTCAGGTGGGCGGACTGGATGAGACCGGCCTGACGGTTTCCTTCAACGACGTGGATCTGTGCCTGAAAGTCGGCCAGGCCGGGCGACTGATTGTCTGGACGCCTTATGCGCTGCTCATGCACGAATCCAGCGTAAGCCAGCACAAGATCGACACGACCAAACAGGCAGCCAAGCGCGAACGCTTCAAGCGCGAACAAGCGGTGATGTACCAGCGTTGGCTGCCGTTGCTTGCCAACGACCCGGCCTACAACCGCAACCTGACCCTGGAAGGCAGCGGCTTCGCCCCCAATTGCCGCAGCGAGGCGGGCTGGCAGCCGTTCGCCAGTCGTGTTCTGCCTTTTGCGCTGTGCTACCCCGGCGATTTTTCCGGCTGCGGGCATTACCGGGTGCGCCAGCCCTTCGCTGCCATGCAAGCCGCGCAGCTGGTCGACGGCGCGGTGAGTGACTGGGGGCTGCAACCGGTGGAGTTGGAACGCCTGGCACCGGACACGATCATTTTCCAGCGGCAATACACGACGCCTCAGTTGGAGTTGATGCAGAGCACCAAGGCGTTCTCCAGGGCGTTCAAGGTTTATGAACTGGATGACTACATTCTCGATATGCCCACCAGCAACCCAGGCCGAGAACTGCTTCCCAAAGACATTGCCAAGCGCTTGAAGAACGCCGTGGGGCTGTGCGACCGGCTGGTGGTGTCGACGCAGCCGCTGGCCAATGCGCTGAAAGGTTTTAACGCCGACATTCGCGTGGTGGAAAATCGCCTGCCAAGCCAGTGGTGGAGCGGCTTGAACAGTCTCCGCCACCAAGGCCGCAAGCCTCGGGTCGGTTGGGCAGGTGGCTCGGGCCACGGCGAAGACTTGCACGTCATCGTCGAAGTGGTTCGTGAACTGGCAGGTGAAGTGGAATGGGTGTTCATGGGCATGTGTCCACCGGCATTGCGTCCCTATGTCCACGAATTCCATCGGGGCGTGAATATCGAGAAATACCCGGCACGCCTGGCCAGCTTGAACCTGGACCTGGCATTGGCGCCTCTCAAAGACAATGTTTTCAACGCCTGCAAAAGCAATTTACGGCTATTGGAATACGGTGCCTGCGGCTTCCCGGTGATCTGCTCGGACACCCTCGGTTATCGCGGCGACTTCCCGGTGACCAGAGTCAGCAACAAGCCCAAAGCCTGGATTGCCGCGATCCGCGAACACCTCGCCGAACCCGACGCCAACGCCACCGCCGGAGATGCCCTGCGCAGCGTGGTACTCGACCACTGGATGCTCAAGGACGAACACCTGCTTGCGTGGCGCAACGCCTGGCTGGCGGATTGAATCAAGAGGCCTGCGTTCTGTGGCTGGTATGCCTCCGGCAAGTCTTCTACCACACAGGGATGGATAGCCAGAAACAACAAAGCCCGCACAAGGCGGGCTTTGAAAATCTCAGAACTGCTTACGCGTCCTGATATCGAATTTGGTGCACCAGACGGGATTCGAACCCATGACCACTGCCTTCGGAGGGCAGTACTCTATCCAGCTGAGCTACTGGTGCAATGCGGCCGCCATGATACTCATCTGATCGGCATGCGTCCATGCTGGCGAGAGGCTGTTGTTGATTTCGCACGTTTTTGGGGCTGTGGATGACGTTTATCAGAAAATCTGCAGGAATCTGGCAATTGCGTTCTTTTTTTCGAACAGCCTATTGTCCTTTACCCCAGCAGTCCCTAGGATTCGTTTGAGATTTCAAACGCTCTTGTCCGGTTCTCCCGCACTTTTGGCGACCCTTCGTTGCGGAGCCCGGCGAATATTTCCTGACGGCAGTCTCGTTCGAGGCGCCTTTGCACAACAATAATTGCTCCGCCCCTGCGCGGTGCTGTTTAGGAGGCCGACATGCAGCTTAAAGACTCGAAACTGTTCCGCCAACAAGCCTATATCAATGGTGCCTGGCTGGACGCGGACAGTGGTCAGACGATCAAGGTCAACAATCCGGCTGACAACGAAATTCTTGGCACCGTGCCGAAAATGGGGGCAGCTGAAACCCGTCGTGCCATCGAAGCGGCCGACAAGGCGCTGCCGGCCTGGCGTGCACTGACCGCCAAAGAACGCGGCAACAAGCTGCGTCGCTGGTACGAGCTGATGATCGAGAACCAGGACGACCTCGCGCGCCTGATGACCCTCGAACAGGGCAAGCCGCTGGCCGAGGCCAAGGGCGAGATCGCTTATGCGGCGTCCTTTATCGAGTGGTTCGCTGAAGAAGCCAAGCGCGTGTATGGCGATGTGATTCCTGGCCATCAGCCGGACAAACGTCTGATCGTACTGAAGCAGCCGATTGGCGTGACGGCGGCCATCACGCCGTGGAACTTCCCGGCAGCAATGATCACCCGTAAAGCCGGCCCGGCGCTGGCCGCTGGCTGCACCATGGTCCTCAAGCCTGCGTCGCAAACCCCTTATTCGGCATTGGCCCTGGCTGAACTGGCCGAGCGCGCGGGCATCCCGGCTGGCGTGTTCAGCGTGGTGACCGGCAGCGCTGGCGATATCGGCAGCGAGCTGACCAGCAACCCGATCGTGCGTAAATTGTCGTTCACTGGCTCGACCGAAATTGGTCGTCAGTTGATGGCTGAGTGCGCCAAGGACATCAAGAAAGTGTCGCTGGAATTGGGCGGCAACGCGCCGTTTATCGTGTTCGACGACGCGGACCTGGATAAGGCCGTCGAAGGCGCGATCATTTCCAAGTACCGCAACAACGGCCAGACCTGCGTCTGCGCCAACCGCATCTATGTGCAGGACGCCGTGTACGACGCGTTCGCCGAGAAGCTGAAAACCGCAGTGGGCAAGCTGAAGATCGGCAACGGTCTGGAAGAAGGCACCACAACCGGTCCGCTGATCGACGAAAAGGCTGTGAACAAGGTCAAGGAACACATCGCCGACGCCGTGGGCAAGGGCGCGAAAGTGCTGCTCGGTGGTAACAGCATGCAAGGCAATTTCTTCGAGCCGACCATTCTGGTCAACGTGTCGAAAGATGCCGCCGTCGCCAAAGAAGAAACCTTTGGCCCGTTGGCGCCGCTGTTCCGCTTCAAAGACGAAGCCGAAGTGATTGCGATGGCCAATGACACCGAGTTCGGTCTGGCGTCGTACT
Organism: Pseudomonas sp. CFII64; assembly: GCF_000416235.1. Lineage (GTDB taxonomy): Bacteria > Pseudomonadota > Gammaproteobacteria > Pseudomonadales > Pseudomonadaceae > Aquipseudomonas. The sequence continues at coordinate 33,350 of NZ_ATLO01000050.1, forward strand.
TCTACGCGCGCGACATGAGCCGCGTGTTCCGTGTTGCTGAAGCGCTGGAATACGGCATGGTGGGTATCAACACCGGCCTGATCTCCAACGAAGTCGCGCCGTTTGGCGGGATCAAGTCGTCGGGCCTGGGCCGCGAAGGTTCCAAGTACGGCATCGAAGATTATCTGGAAATCAAATACTTGTGCCTGAGCGTTTAACGCCCGCGCACTCGCTTCAAGCGTAATTCCAACCCGGTAGCCGGAAGTTGCAGCAGTCGATCATCGTATGCTGCTGCAACTCACCCCGACTGCTTAATCCTTGACCAACGCCGACCGATGAGCGGCGAATGAGGAAACCATGAGTCAAACAAACGCAGAATTGATGAAACGCCGCGAGGCCGCTGTTCCACGCGGTGTTGGCCAGATCCACCCGATCTTCGCCGCTTCGGCCAAGAACGCTACTGTGACGGACGTTGAAGGTCGTGAATTCATCGACTTCGCGGGCGGCATCGCGGTGCTGAACACCGGTCACCTGCACCCGAAAATCATTGCCGCCGTGCAAGAGCAGCTGACCAAGCTGACTCACACCTGCTTCCAGGTTCTGGCTTACGAGCCGTACGTTGAGCTGTGCGAAAAGATCAACGCCAAGGTTCCAGGTGATTTCGAGAAGAAAACCCTGTTGGTGACCACAGGCTCCGAAGCGGTTGAAAATGCCGTGAAGATCGCCCGTGCCGCCACTGGCCGTACCGGCGTGATCGCGTTCACTGGCGCTTACCATGGCCGCACCATGATGACCCTGGGCCTGACCGGCAAAGTCGTGCCTTACTCGGCCGGTATGGGCCTGATGCCAGGCGGTATCTTCCGCGCAATCTATCCATGTGAACTGCATGGCGTGAGCGTCGACGATTCCATCGCCAGCATCGAGCGCATCTTCAAGAACGACGCCGAGCCGCGCGACATCGCTGCAATCATCATCGAGCCGGTGCAGGGCGAAGGTGGTTTCTATGTGGCGCCGAAGGCGTTCATGGCTCGCCTGCGCGAACTGTGCGACAAGCATGGCATCCTGCTGATCGCTGACGAAGTGCAGACCGGCGCCGGTCGTACCGGTACGTTCTTCGCCATGGAACAGATGGGCGTCAGCGCTGACCTGACCACTTTCGCCAAATCCATCGCTGGCGGTTTCCCGTTGGCCGGTGTGTGCGGCAAGGCTGAGTACATGGACGCGATCGCTCCGGGCGGCCTGGGCGGCACCTACGCCGGTAGCCCGGTGGCGTGCGCGGCTGCGCTAGCGGTATTGCAAGTGTTTGAAGAAGAACACTTGCTGGATCGCTGCAAGGCAGTCGGTGAGCGTCTGGTGACGGGTCTCAAGGCGATTCAGGCTAAGTACCCGGTGATCGGCGAAGTCCGGGCGCTGGGCGCGATGATCGCGCTGGAGCTGTTTGAAAACGGCGACACCCACAAGCCGAACGCGGCTGCAGTGGCGCAGGTTGTGGCCAAGGCGCGCGACAAGGGTCTGATCCTGCTGTCTTGCGGCACCTACGGCAACGTTTTGCGCGTCCTGGTGCCGCTGACTTCGCCGGACGAGCAACTGGATAAAGGCTTGGCACTGCTCGAAGAGTGCTTTGCCGAGCTGGCGTGAGAATGCCAGGGCCGCATTGATTAAAATGTGACCAAATGGACAAAAAAGACCCGCTTCGGCGGGTTTTTTTGCGTTTTAAGGGGGCATATAGCGCTTTTGAGGTATATCTCCAAACGGATGCATTGGCTAAGGTAAACGCATGGATGTCGGAGACTGCTGATGACTGCTGTAGATTTACCCGCGGTACCTCGCGTATTGATTGCAGAATCCGATCCATGGGTTCGCGAAACGCTGAGTGAGTTGCTTCTGAGCGTGCGCGCTGATATCGATCTTGAGATCTGCACCGACGGCAAGCAGGCCGCCGAATGGATGAAAAAGCAGCTGCCTGATCTGGTCATTGCTGCCAGAGAACTTCCTGTCATTGACGGTTTGAGCCTGTTGCGCGGTATTCGCGGGTTGCAGCGCAAGCCAGTCATTCCTTTTATCCTGATCAGTAATCGCAGTGACAGCGCCAGTGTCCGTGAGGCAGTGCCGCTGGCGCCGACCGCTTACCTGACCAAACCCTTGAATACCGAAGGGCTGCGCCAACGCCTTGAGCGCCTGTTGCTGGTGTGTCCGATACCCAATGCGGTTCCGGCGCTGATTCCCGGTGCGACACTCGTCAGATTCCTGGAGCAACGTCGTGATACCACCGACGGAGCGCCTTTGTTCGTGGATGTCGTGACGGCGATCAAGCTCAGCAAGGTCGCGGCGCGCGTCGATACCACGTTGCTGGAGCAAGAGCTGCGCAACGACCCGCATGTCACGGCGGTGCTGATCGCGGCGGCCAATAGCGCAGCGCAGCATATGGGCATGCCTGTGCAGACACTGCCCGCTGCCCTGGCGGTTTTGGGCGGGGCGCAGAGCGCTGACATCGTTGGCGGCCTGGAGAAAAAACGCACGTCGGTGCTGACCAACGATGCGCTGCTGGCCAAGGCCCATGAGCTGTGGGCGTTATCGCAGCGTACGGCCGAATACGGACGCACCTTGGCGCGCATGCTTGAGCTGGATACCGAACGCTGTTTTTGTGCCGGCCTGTTGCAGACGCTGGGTGATCTGGCCGTTGTGGGTTGCCTGCAGGAATGGTTGCAGGCTGGCGGCGAATTGAGTGATGAGCAGATCAGCCAATCGCTGGAGCAATATTCGGCAGCCTTCGGTTCTGCCTTGCGCACTCGCTGGCGTTTGCCCCTTGAACTGCGAGAGCTGATTGCGGCGGTTTACCAATACAACACCGGCGTTTACACCCGCGAAGTGCTGGTCATGAACCTGGCTGGGCAGATGGCGCGGCTCGGCAACGATGACAGCGTCACACCCTTGCTCAAGACCAAGCCCGCCCGGTTATTGAAAATGAACGTCGCAGACTTGCAGCGGCTGCGCAAAAAGCTCACGGGCGTCACCGATCCAAGCCTGCTGGCACCGCCTGCGGGGTTGCAGGTGGAGGCTGTGCCGGACGAGGAAATTGCCGATGGAGCGGATTTGCTGGATCTGGTGCCGGAGCCCGTCGAAGACGATCCGGAGAAACCCTCGCAAGACTCGATTGCGTAGGAGCGTGGCTTGCCCGCGAAGAACGATAACGCGGTGGGTCTGGTCCAGCGAGGCGCCTGATTTCACGGGCAAGCCTCGCTCCAACGGCTGACGTCTGCTACACCAACACAATCTGATTCTTGCCCTGGCGTTTGGCCTGGTACATGGCGGCGTCGGCGCGGCCGTACAGGGCTTCGAGGCTTTGATCGGCGTCGCCCAGGTTGGTCAAACCCTGGCTGGCGGTGATGCCAAACGTCACGCCGTCACGCTGGAAGCTCAGGCGCTGGATTTCCCGTTGCAGGCGTTCGGCGATCTGTTTGGCCATGTCGGGGGCGCAGCCGGGGAAAACCGCCGCGAACTCCTCACCGCCAATCCGCCCGAACAGATCACCACGGCGCAATGTGCCTCGCCCGCACTCGGCGATGCGTTGCAACACCAGATCGCCTTCCTGGTGGCCGTAAGTGTCATTGACCAGCTTGAAGTCATCGATATCCAGCAGCAGAAACGCCAGTGGCGTGCCGCTCAGGCGCGCCTGTTCGAATTCGCGTTGGGCACAATCGAAGAAATGGCGACGGTTGCTGCTCTGGGTCAGCACGTCGGTGGTGGCCAGACGCTGTAATTCGCTCTCCAGCTGTTTCTTTTCGGTGATGTCTTCGGCGATGCCGACCACGATCAAGCGATGCCCGGCGTCCGCCTGATGGCTGACGAAACATTTGTCGCTGAGCCAGCGTATTTCCCCATCGGCGCGGATGATGCGGTACTCGCGATCTTCGATGGAGCCTTTTTCGATCACCTCGTTGAGGCTGCGTTCGGCGTAATTCAGGTCATCCGGATAGATGCTGTCACGCCATTCGCCATAGTCGGCCAGCAGCAGGCCGGCCGAGCGCCCGAAAATCCGTTCATAGGCCGGGCTGACGTAAATCATCTGCTGAGTCGCCCAGTCGAACGCCCACAAGACCGCGTTAACGCTGACTAACAGCGAGCTGAACAGTTGCTCTCGTTCACTCAGGCGCGCGACTTCTGCCTGGGCATGCATTAACGCCAGCAGTGTTTCCGCTGCGGGTGGCATGTCGACAGGAGAGGCGGGGGGAGCGGGGTTCTGGTTGTCCATGGCACTGCATCTCAAGAAGAAGTGCGGCGCACGCCACAACATTTCCCACGGAGGTTATGGGCTGATGTTCAGAGTGATTTTAAGGGGTGAAGTTCCGCAAAGGCGCGCCGGAGAAGGGCGCGCCGATCAACGGTGTCAGGCTTGGGCAGGACGTAGCGAATAGGTTTTGAGCTGATCCGCGAAGTCGCGCAGCGAGGCAATGCCGCTGGCTTCGGCCTCGTGGATCCAATCCTTGATCGCCGCAAGCATGTCATGGCCATTGCTGCTGGTCTTGAGCCAGATCTGCTGCAGGGCCAGGCGTTTTTCATAGATCACTTTCAGCGCCTGGCTGTGTTCCAGCATGGACTGGATATGCAGGTGATGCTTGTCGTCCAGCAGGCTGGTTTCCCGGGACAGCAGCGCTTTGGCCCGATGGAATTGATGACGTACCGACGCGTCGGCCTTGGCCAGTTCCTGCGCTACCAGCGGGCCGATCACCAGCTTGCGGTACTGGGCCATGATCTGGAAGCGGTTGTTGAGAATCGCCATCGCGGTGTCCATGTCCAGGCTGCCTTTGCCTTCGACCCGATGGGCGATGGGCGCAACGCGCTGCACTTTGGCCAGACGCAGGGCGCTGAACACTTTGATCCATGCCCAGCCCATGTCGAATTCCCACTTCTTGACCGACAGTTTGGCCGAGTTGGGGTAGGTGTGATGGTTGTTGTGCAGCTCTTCGCCGCCAATGATGATGCCCCACGGCACCAGATTGGTCGCCGCATCACGGCATTCGAAGTTGCGATAACCCACCGCATGCCCAAGGCCGTTGACCACACCAGCGGCCCAGAACGGAATCCACATCATCTGGATCGCCCAGACGGTAATGCCCAGCGCGCCGAACAGCATCAGGTCGATAACGGCCATGATCGCGATGCCCAACAGCGGGAAGCGGGTGTAGAGATTGCGTTCGATCCAGTCTTCCGGGCAGTTTTTCCCGTAGATGCGCAGGGTTTCCGGGTTTTCCGCTTCGGCGCGGTACAGCTCGGCACCTTTGCGCAGTACGGTAGACAAGCCTTTGATGACCGGGCTGTGCGGGTCATCGACCGTTTCGCATTTGGCATGATGCTTGCGATGGATAGCGGTCCATTCGCGGGTGTTCTGCGCCGTGGTCAGCCACAGCCAGAAACGAAAGAAATGTTTGAGACCCGCATTCAGCTCCAGCGAGCGATGGGCCGAGTAGCGATGCAGATAAACCGTGACGCCGACGATAGTCACATGGGTTATCGCCAGAGTGACTGCCACCAACTGCCAGACGGAAAGATCGAGCAGACCGTTGTACCACATAGGCTGTGTTGCCCTCGAAGTGACGCGCGTGAAGAAAAAAGTAACAGTGCGCATTATCACTGAGCCGTCAGATAAAACCAGTCGACCTTTCAGATAAGAGTCGCGAGATGTTTCTTGCCCTATAATCCCATCCTTTCGTAAGGCTTTTCGTTTTCTTATGACTGACTCTTCCCGAGACGCCCTGTATGCGGCCCTGTTGTACGGACTGGTGTCCGTCCTGTGGCTGGCATTCTGCGACTACCTGCTCCTGGAAATCATCGAGAATCCCGCGCAATTGGCCTTGGCGCAGCAGATAAGCGGTTATGCCTGGGTGTTGCTCAGTGCCGTTCTGGTTTTTGTTGCCCGTGGCCGATTGCTGAAATGTATACGCAGTGACGACCGGCCGCACCGTCAAAGTGAAGATCATGACCGCTTGCGCCTGGCGGCGGCGGTGTTCGACAGTACCCATGAAGGCGTCGTGGTCACCAATAGCGAGGGGCTCATCGTCCACGTCAATCGCGCCTTTATGCAGATTACCGGCTACCAGCAGGACGAAGTGCTGGGCGTGAATCCGAGCAAGTTCAAATCCGGACGCCATGGCCCCGAGTTCTACCGGCAGATGTACCGCTCGATTCTCAGTGCCGGGCAGTGGAGCGGCGAGATCTGGAACCGACGCAAAAGCGGCGAAATCTATCCGCAATGGCAGACCATCCGCGGCATCAAAGGCGATAACGGTGAGATAAAACATTTTGTTGCAGTTTTTTCCGACATCACCGCCATCAAACGTTCGGAGCATGAGCTGCTGCAATTGGCCCATTACGATGCGTTGACGGGTCTGCCGAACCGTCTTCTGTTCATCGACCGCACCAGTCAGGCGCTGGCGTCGGCTCGCTCCAGCAAGCGCGGGTGCGCGCTGCTGCTGATCGATCTCGATCATTTCAAGCTCATCAACGACAGCCTGGGGCATAACGTTGGCGACGAAATCCTCAAGGCCGTCGGTGAGCGTCTTGAAGGTTTCTTCGATAAAACCCTGACCCTCGCGCGGCTGGGCGGCGATGAATTCGCCTTGTTGATCGAAAACTGCCAGCAAGTGGTTCAGGCGGCCAGTCATGCGCAGCAGATTATCGACGGCTTCAAAGCGCCGTTTCTGGTCAACGAACAACAATTATTCATCAGCGCGAGTGTCGGCATCAGTCTGTTCCCCAGCGACGCGCTGAGCGCCGAGCAACTGTTGCGTAACGCTGATTCGGCTCTGTTCAAGGCCAAGAGCGACGGGCGCGATGGTTATGCGTTGTATACCGAAGAGCTGACCGCTCATGCCCAGCAACGGGTGCAACTGGCCAGCGAGCTGCGCCGCGCCATCGAGAATGACGAGCTGCGCGTCTTTTATCAGCCCATCCATGATCTGCAGGACAGCTGCATTGTCGGCGTCGAAGCGCTGGTGCGTTGGCAACATCCGCAGCGCGGTCTGGTGCCGCCGGGGGAATTCATTCCGATCGCCGAGCAGAGCGGTTTGATCGCAGACATTGATGCCTGGGTGCTGAAGACTTCGTGCTATCAGATGACCCGCTGGCTGGCGGCGGGCGTTGCGATTTCCTTTGTGGCGGTGAATGTCTCCAGCCGGTTGTTCAGTCGTGGCGACCTGGAGCGCCAGGTGGCGAAGGTGCTGACTGAAACCGGGCTGGACCCGGTTTATCTGGAGTTGGAAGTGACCGAAAGCGCGGTCATGGAAGACCCCGAACAAGCCATCGAGCAGATGCACCGGCTGCGCGGCCTGGGCCTGAGCTTGTCCATCGACGATTTCGGCACCGGCTATTCATCGCTGCTGCGACTCAAACGGATGCCCGTGCAAAAGCTGAAAATCGATCAGGGCTTCGTCGCCGGGCTGCCCGGCGATGAAGACGACATCGCCATTGTCCGGGTGATCATCGCCCTGGCAAAAAGCATGGGCATGCGGGTGCTGGCCGAAGGCATCGAGCACGCCGAGCAAGCCAGCTTCCTGCTGGACAATGGTTGTCAGCTGGGCCAGGGCTACTGGTTTGCGCGCCCCACGCCTGCCGAGCAAATCGATTGGCTGCGCGCTCCAGGGTTTCGCGAGCCTGTCATCTAGCCCGCCCGCACCCCGCGTTTTAACCTAAATTCATTTTGGTTATATATAGATTCTTAAATAGTCTTTTTAAGAATAACCGCGCGTCTCTAATATTGCCTCCATGCCACAAGCAGTCCGGACCCAGAACCGGCACTGCAGGCCTCTCAATTCAAGGAGCACGATCATGAGCGCATCTCTGCGTAGCGTTGACGGTCAGGACGAAGCGGCGATTCTGCGTGAGATTCAGAGTGCGCTGCGCGACCTGCGTTTCGGAGCGGTTGAAATCACTGTTCACAATGCACAGGTCGTGCAGATCGAGCGTAAAGAGAAATTCCGTTTGCAGAATCCGGGCACCAAGCCGAGCTGATAGACGCGATTCCTGCAGGACCGGCTTTAGCCGGGAGGAAGGTCGGGTGGATGCTTGCTCCCGGTTCAAGCCGGTCCTAGAAAGACACGATCATCAAAAAACTAGAAAAACCAACACAACCAGAATTTCCAGGAGCTTGATCCATGTCCATTCGCCGTTATGCGCTGGCCGCACTCGCCAGTGCCGTGTTTGCCGGTTCCGCTGTTGCCAAGGATTACGAGCTGCTCAACGTGTCGTACGATCCGACGCGTGAGTTGTATCAGGACTACAACGCCGAGTTCATCAGCTTCTGGAAAAAGACTCATCCGGACGACAAGGTCGACATCAAGCAATCCCATGGAGGTTCGGGCAAGCAGGCCCGCTCGGTGATTGATGGCCTGCGCGCTGACGTCGTGACCCTGGCGCTGGCCGGTGACATCGATGAAGTCGCCAAACTGGGCAAAGGCTTGCCGGAAAACTGGCAGACCCGCCTGCCGGATGCGAGCACGCCGTACACCTCGACCATCGTATTTCTGGTGCGCAAGGGCAACCCTAAAGGCATCAAGGACTGGGGTGATCTGATCAAGAAAGACGTTTCGGTCATCACGCCAAACCCGAAAACCTCTGGCGGTGCGCGCTGGAATTTCCTCGCGGCCTATGGCTACGGCCTGAAGACCGGCGGCAGCGAAGCCAAAGCCAACGAATACGTAAAAGAACTGTTTAAGCACGTCCCTGTGCTGGACACCGGCGCTCGCGGTTCGACCATCACGTTCGTCAACAACGGTCAGGGCGATGTGCTGCTGGCGTGGGAAAACGAAGCGTTCCTGGCGCTGAAAGAAGACGGCGGCGCGGACAAGTTCGACATCGTCGTACCTTCGCTGTCGATTCTGGCTGAGCCGCCAGTCGCTGTTGTCGACAAGAACGCCGAAAAGAAAGGCAACACCGAAATCGCCACTGAATACCTGAAGCACCTGTACAGCAAGGAAGGCCAGGAAATCGCCGCGAAGAACTTCTACCGTCCGCGTAACGCTGAAGTCGCCGCCAAATATGAAAAGCAGTTCCCGAAACTGAACCTGCTGACTATCGACAAAGACTTCGGCGGCTGGAAAACTGCGCAACCGAAATTCTTTAATGACGGCGGCGTGTTCGACCAGATCTACCAGGCGCAGTGATGTAGCTCAGACACCTGTAGGACTGGCTTTAGCCGGGAGGACGCTCTCGCGGCTAAAGCCGCTCCTACGGTAGATCGCGTTATGTCAGCGAGCGTTTTTTAGCTGAACAAAGGACCCGCATTCGATTGCGGGTTCCGTGTATCAACCAAGGACTTTTATGTCGCGACGTACCTCCCCCGTCATACCCGGCTTCGGGCTGACGCTGGGTTACACCTTGGTGTACCTCAGTCTGATTGTGTTAATTCCGCTGGCCGCCATGTTCATTCATGCCGCGCAGCTGACCTGGGATCAATTCTGGGCAATCATCACCGCGCCGCGCGTGCTCGCGGCTCTCAAACTGAGCTTTGGCACTGCGTTCTATGCGGCGGTTATCAATGGTCTGATCGGCGTATTGCTGGCCTGGGTATTGGTGCGTTACACCTTCCCCGGTCGCAAGATCATCGACGCGATGATTGATTTGCCGTTCGCCTTGCCGACCGCCGTAGCCGGTATCGCCTTGACGGCGTTGTACACGCCGACCGGGCTTGTCGGGCAATTCGCCGCAGACCTGGGTTTCAAGATTGCGTACACGCCGCTGGGGATCACCCTCGCGCTGACCTTCGTCACGCTGCCGTTCGTGGTGCGTACCGTGCAACCGGTGCTGGCTGACATCCCCCGGGAAGTCGAAGAAGCCGCCGCTTGCCTGGGCGCGCGTCCATTGCAGGTGTTTCGTCACATCCTTGTTCCCGCGTTGCTGCCCGCCTGGCTGACCGGTTTCGCTTTGGCGTTTGCCCGTGGCGTCGGCGAGTACGGCTCGGTGATTTTCATCGCCGGCAACATGCCGATGAAAACCGAGATCCTGCCACTGCTGATCATGGTCAAGCTCGATCAGTACGATTACACCGGCGCGACGGCTATCGGCGTGATGATGCTGGTGGTTTCCTTCATTCTGCTGCTGCTGATCAACTTGCTGCAGCGGCGCATTGAAACCCCATCCTGAGGAGGCGCAGAGCATGTCCTATTCATCTGTTTCAGCCGCCGCCTCCTCCAACGCCGCCCGTCGTGGCAGCGCAGTGTCGCGGCGTATCCTGATTGGCCTGTGCTGGCTGGTGTTCATTCTGTTCCTGGGTTTGCCGCTGTTCATCGTGGTTTCCCAGGGTTTGAAAAACGGTCTGGGCGCGTTCTTCAGCGCGATTCTCGAACCGGATGCCTTGTCGGCCCTGAAGCTGACGGTCATCGCCGTATTGATTTCCGTGCCGCTCAACGTGGTGTTCGGCGTCAGCGCGGCCTGGTGCGTGAGCAAATACTCGTTCCGTGGCAAAAGCATGCTGGTGACGCTGATCGACCTGCCGTTCTCGGTCTCGCCGGTCATTGCCGGTCTGGTCTATGTGTTGATGTTTGGCGCTCAGGGTCTTTTCGGGCCGTGGTTGCAGGATCACGACATCCAGATCGTGTTCGCGCTGCCCGGTATTGTGCTGGCAACCATTTTCGTCACCGTGCCTTTCGTGGCTCGTGAACTGATCCCGCTGATGCAGGAGCAGGGCACCCAGGAAGAGGAGGCCGCGCGTTTGCTCGGCGCCAACGGCTGGCAGATGTTCTGGCACGTCACCGTGCCGAACATCAAATGGGGCCTGATCTACGGCGTGGTGCTCTGTACCGCGCGGGCCATGGGTGAGTTCGGGGCGGTGTCGGTGGTTTCCGGGCACATTCGCGGCGTCACCAATACCCTGCCGCTGCACGTCGAAATCCTCTACAACGAATACAACCACGTCGCAGCCTTTGCGGTGGCGAGCCTGTTGCTGATCCTGGCGCTGTTCATCCTGCTGCTCAAGCAGTGGAGCGAAGCGCGCATTAACCGTCTGCGCCAAAGTGCGGCGGAGGAATAATTCATGTCGATCGAAGTCCGTAATGTCAGCAAGAATTTCAACGCCTTCAAGGCCCTGAACAGCATCAATCTGGACATCCAGAGTGGCGAGCTGGTGGCGTTGCTCGGCCCGTCCGGCTGCGGCAAGACCACTTTGCTGCGCATCATTGCCGGTCTGGAAACTCCGGATCAGGGCAGCATCGTTTTCCACGGCGAAGACGTCTCCGGCCATGACGTGCGGGATCGTAACGTCGGGTTTGTGTTCCAGCATTACGCGCTGTTCCGGCACATGACGGTGTTCGACAACGTCGCGTTCGGCCTGCGCATGAAACCCAAGAATCAACGCCCCAACGAAACCCAGATCGCGGTCAAGGTTCACGAGTTGCTGAATATGGTGCAACTGGACTGGCTGGCGGATCGTTATCCGGAGCAGTTGTCGGGCGGGCAGCGTCAGCGCATCGCCCTGGCGCGGGCGCTGGCGGTCGAGCCCAAAGTCTTGCTACTCGACGAGCCGTTTGGCGCCCTGGACGCCAAGGTGCGTAAAGAGCTGCGCCGCTGGCTGGCGCGTCTGCACGAAGACATCAACCTGACCTCGGTTTTCGTGACGCACGACCAGGAAGAAGCCATGGAAGTGGCGGACCGTATCGTGGTGATGAACAAAGGCGTGATTGAACAGATCGGCTCGCCGGGTGAAGTCTACGAGAACCCGGCCAGCGATTTCGTTTATCACTTCCTGGGCGACTCCAATCGCCTGCACCTGGGCGAAGATCAGGTATTGTTCCGGCCCCACGAAGTGTCGTTGTCACGCCATGAGCTGGAAGACCACCACGCCGCACTGGTGCGCGACATCCGACCGCTGGGCGCCACGACGCGGGTGACCCTGAAAGTGGAAGGCCAGAGCGAGCTGATCGAAGCCGAAGTGGTCAAGGATCACGACAGCCTGGTTGGCCTGACGCGGGGCGAAACGCTGTTCTTCAAGCCCAAGGTCTGGCAGAAAGTGGCGAATATATAAGCGCCACGCCTGCTGTAGGATCGGGTTTAGCCGGGAGGGTGATTGACAGGGTGATTGACGCTCTCGCGACTGAAGTCGCTCCTACGGTCGCTCCTACGGTCGCTCTTACGGCCGCTCCTACGGCCGATTCGCGAGCAAACTCGCTCCCACGGGTTCTCGATTCCATCAAACTATCGGCTTCAAGTCCCGCTTGCGCACCACGCCAACCCTTTCCTCAATGGCATGCTGCAACGGCTTGCGCAGTCCCAACAGAAACGCCAGCTCGGCCACGACAAACAGCGGGCCGATGATCAAGCCGGTCACGTCATCGATGAACGCCGGTTTGCGGCCTTCGTAATAATGGCCGATGAATTGGATGATCCAGCCCACCAGAAACATCCCGACGCCGGCGCTCAGCCAGATCAAAGTCGACTGCTGCGCCAGATGCGCGCCTGTCCAGACGCATAGTCCCAGCAAGGCGGCCATCAACACGCCGAACGGCCCATCCAGACGCAGATAGAAAATCACCGACGCCAGACTCACCAGCGCTGCCGGCGATAGCCAAAAACCGCCCAACATCCAGCCTGGCCGCGACAACAGGATGGCGACCGCCAGAACAATCAGCGGTATGCCGATGAAATGGCTGACAATATTTCGGGAATCGCGATGGTAGGACGCGTATTGGCTGAGATGATCGACGAGGTTTTTCATTATTTTTCCTCTTTGGCTGACGCTCGGAGTTTGCTACGGTTTCGGCCATAAAAACTATTGTGTGGTCACAGGGAGCAAGCGAAAACATGTCAAACGGAGCTGCATGGCGGTCGCGCTTGATGAACGATTATTGGTTCGCCAATCTTCCCGCCGATCTGCAGGATAGCCTGTTGGACGCCTCACGACAGCGTCGCCGAACCCCGGGCAAATTACTCTTCGAAAAAGACGACGCGCCTTGCGGCCTTTACGTTGTGCTCGAAGGTGGGTTTCGCATGGGCAGCATCGTCGATCAGCGCCTGGCCCCGCGCCTGGAAGAAATCCGCATGCCTTACTGGTTTGGCGAGGTGTCGTTGTTTGATGGCTTGCCGCGCGCCCATGATGTGTATTCCCAGGGCAACAGTATCTTCCTGCATATTCCCCAGGAGTTGCTTATCGGGATCCTGGAAAAAACCCCCGCGTACTGGCGATTTTTTGCCGAGTTGCTGAGCCAGAAACTGGGTCTGTCGTTGGTGCATGCCGAACGCATCAAGCTACTGCCCGCCAAGGCGCGGGTCGCGTGGCGGTTGCTGATGTTGTCCGAAGGGTACGGCCCCATGAGCCATGCCCGGCGCTTGATCGCACTGGACGATATTCAGTCAATGCGCACGGCGGCGTTGTCGCGTCCGGCGCTGCTTGAAGTGCTTCAGGATCTGCACACGCGCAAGATTCTGCGCCTCGATGCGGACCGGGTGGAAATCTTCGATGTGGTGAAATTACGCAAGGCGGCCAACGTCATGCGTGCCAAATCGTTATGCTGACGGCTCAGACAACGAGGTGAGTCATGCGGCTGCTGTTAGTGGAATACGATGCCAAGACGGCAAACAACCTGGCTGAAGGCTTTTCCAAATCGGGTTTTACCCTGGATGTGGCGCTCAATGGCCTGGACGGCCGTCACTTTGTCGAAGAGCAAACCTACGACCTGATCATCCTCGACGTGATGCTGCCGGGCCTCAATGGCTGGCAATTGCTGAAATTGATACGTCAGCGCGGCACCACGCCGGTGTTGTTCCTGACCGCCGACGACGCCATCGAAGATCGCTTGCGCGGCCTGGAACTGGGCGCCGACGATTATCTGCTCAAGCCGTTCACCTTTGATGAGTTGCTGGTTCGCGTGCGCACCTTGTTGCGTCGCGGACCGACCGGCGATGCCGCGAGCTACAGCATTGCCGACCTTGAAATCGACATGACCCGGCAACGCGTCAGCCGGGGCGGGCAGCGGATTTCCCTGAGTGAAAACGAGTTCGCCTTGCTGCAACTGCTCGCCAGTCGCCAGGGCGATGTGCTTTCGCGCAGCCTTATCGCGGCCCAGATATTCGCGGGCGACACCCGCCCCATCGATGTCGCTATCCACCGCCTGCGTTCGAAAATCGATGAGCGCTACCTGCCCAAGCTGATCCATAGCGTGGGTGACGTGGGTTATCAGCTGGCAGTGCTGGATGCATTTGATTTGCGCTAGTGCTGGGCCTGTGCGGGATCTTGTGTTCGAAATTCCCGGGCCTCGGGTAGACGGGCTTTTGTGGGAGAGGACTTGTCCTCGATAACCAGCCCGGATGACCTGATCTTCCTGACCCACATACGGTGCTGAAGTGACAGCCATCGAGGACAAGTCCTCTTCCACAGGGAAGTGGGAAACCATCGTGACTGCTCAGTCATTAGTCGTCGTATAACATCACCGCTCATTCCTTTCCCTCCGCAAAACTCCAAAACCCCTATAGCCAATAGTCGTATCCCTCTTTCTCCAGTTGACATTGTTACAGGATGTGTCTTTAAGTCGGCTAAGTCGTACGACGACTAGGCGAAATCGACTTTCGTCCACCATAAAAATAATACAAATGGTAACAACGTCATGAACGTCTCTTTCTGCACCCTCGGGTGGGATTTTCCCTGCAGCGCCTCTTTCATCGCCCCTTCGGCGCGGTCGACTCGCGCGCTGCAATCGGTCACTCATAACTGAACACAACCGCCGCCCGGTCTTCACCGGGAGACGCTCGCCACCACTCCAAAAACAACAGGGTGAAGAGATGAAAATCAAAGGAATACGCTGGTGGATGGTCGGGTTGGTCACGGCCGGCCTGATCGTCAATTACCTCGCGCGCAACACGCTGTCCGTGGCAGCGCCGACGCTGATGAGCGAGTTGAGCATCAGCACCGAGCAGTACTCGCATATCGTCGTGGCGTGGCAGGTTTGCTACGCGCTGATGCAACCTGTTGCGGGTTACATCATTGATGCCATCGGCACCAAGATAGGCTTCGCGATTTTCGCCGTGGCCTGGTCGGCCGCCTGCGCGGCGGCAGCGTTCGCCACGGGTTGGCAGAGCCTGGCGATCTTTCGCGGCATGCTCGGCCTGACCGAAGCCGCAGGCTTGCCGGCTGGCGTCAAAGCCACGACCGAATGGTTTCCGGCCAAAGAGCGTTCGGTGGCCATCGGCTGGTTCAACATCGGTTCGTCCGTAGGCGCGCTGCTGGCACCGCCGCTGGTGGTCTGGGCAATTCTGCAAAGTGGCTGGGAGCTGGCGTTTCTGATCGTCGGCGCGCTGGGCATTCTGTGGAGCGGTCTGTGGTTGCTGCTCTACAAACATCCCCGTGATCAAAAACGGTTGAGCGACACCGAGCGCGATTACATTCTTAGCGGCCAGGAATCGCACCTCAAGGATGTGCCGACCCAGAAAGGCAGCTGGAAGAAAATCATCACCAGCCGCAATTTCTACGCCATTGCTTCGGCGCGAATCCTGTCCGAGCCGGCCTGGCAGACGTTCAACGCCTGGATTCCGCTGTATCTGATGACCGAGCGGCACATGAACATCAAGGAAATCGCCATGTTCGCCTGGCTGCCGTTCCTTGCTGCAGACATCGGCTGCGTACTGGGCGGCTACTTGAGCCCGTTCTTTCACAAGTACTGTAAAGTCTCGTTGTTCACTTCGCGCAAGCTGGTGCTGCTGTTCGGCGCCTCTTGCATGATCGGCCCGGCGTGCATTGGCCTGGTGGACAGCCCTTACACCGCCATCGCCTTGCTGTGTGTCGGTGGCTTTGCGCATCAGACGCTTTCCGGCGCGCTGTATTCGATCACGTCGGACTCATTCGGCAAAAACGAAGTGGCGACCGCGACCGGCATGGGCGGCATGTTCGGCTATCTCGGCGCAGCGGCGTTCACCCTGGTGTTCGGCGTGCTGGTGACCAAGATCGGCTACAGCCCGCTGTTCGTGGTGCTGGCGATCTTCGATGTGGTGGCGGCGATTGTGGTGTGGAATGTTGCCCGGGAATTGCCGAAGCAGCCGGATCCGGTTGTTGTCGAGCCAGGGAATGCGCCGCTGTTACCGACCGTATAAACCAACCCTGTAGGAGCGAATTTATTCGCGAGACGATGTTCCTGATGACTCAGACTCAATGCCTCGCCAACAAGTTGGTTCCTACAATTTCCTGCGAAGACGTTCGCTTTTTTGTAACACAACACGTCTATCTTCAACCGTGCCCGCAAAAACACGCGGGCACGGACACCACGATTTCATAGGGGGAGCGCCTTAGGCAGGGAGCTACCCCTTTTTTTTGTTCTGCATATGCTATTAAGTGCTTAATAAATAGCTTCTTATTCCTTAACGAATATATATCCCTTCCTTATACTTGGCCTTATGACCGCACCCATGCAGGAGGCTGACCCCATGCACAACGAGTCGATTCGCTATCTGATCGTGCCAGGCTGGCAAGGGTCACCCGATGATCATTGGCAAACCCATTGGCAGAACAGCCTGCCTAACAGTACGCGCGTCGAGCAGGCCGATTGGCTCAAGCCGCGTCGCGAGGATTGGGTTGGCGAATTGCAGCGCAGCATTGCCGCCGACAGCACGCCGGTGATTTTGATTGCGCACAGCCTGGGGTGCGTGACTGTTGCTCATTGGGCGCGCCTGGCGCCATTGGAATCCTTGCGTCAGGTGCACGGCGCGTTGTTGGTTGCGCCAGCGGATGTCGAGCGGCCCAACTGCTCGCCGGCGCTGCGTAATTTCGCGCCGATCCCCAAGGACTTGCTGCCGTTCCCGACGCAGATCGTCACCTCCGATAACGACGCGGCGGTCAGCACGCAACGGGCCATGGAAATGGCCCGGGACTGGGGCGCGGATATCGGCATTCTCAGTGAAGCAGGGCATATCAACGTCAAATCCGGTCATCGCCGTTGGGAACAAGGCTTCGCTTATCTGTATCGCTTGCAGAGCCGAATGGAACATCACGCTTTGCGCCGCGCATGAACTCATCAGGCGCGATGAACGTCGCGTTTTCCTGTTCCCTGTGTCGTCAATTTTCTCAGCCGGGCCCTATGGCCCGGATATTCATTTTTTAACGCGTGGGCCGTTGTAAGGCTCGGGCGGGAGTTTTGCCATGAGTCTCAAAGAACCCTTCGGTCAGCCGTTACTGACTTTCCCCGATGCCGAAAAAAGCCCGCTGAGCATTCGCGCCAAAGCGCTGGTTTTCGTTGACCCACGTTCGCGACAGTTGCGTGAGGAAATGGAACAGCTGGCGCCGCGTGCGCTGCCAGTGCTGATCCGCGGCGAATCCGGCACGGGCAAGGAATTGCTGGCGCGTCACATTCATCGCGGCAGTGATCGCACCGGCCTGTTTGTGTCGGTCAATTGCGGCGCGATCAGCCCGACCTACGCCGATGCCGAGCTGTTCGGGTATGCCGCCGGCGCCCACAGCGGTTCGGTCAGCAGCCGCGCCGGCTGGTTCGGCTCGGCCAACGGCGGCACGCTTTATCTGGATGAAATCGGCGATCTGCCGCTGCCGATCCAGACCAAACTGCTCGCTGCCCTGGAAAACCACGAAGTCACCCGCGTCGGCGCCCAGCAGCCCAGCCCGGTGGACGTGCGCCTGGTCGCGGCAACCAGCATCGATCTGGCCAAGGCCGTAGCCGCCGGTAAATTCCACGAGCGGCTATTTCATTACTTGAGTGAAGGGCATCTGGAATTGCCTTCGCTGCGCGAACAACCGGGCAACATCCTGCCGCTGGCTGAATATTTTCTCGGCATCTATAGCAATCGCCTGAACCTCGAAGTCCCGCTGATCAGCGACGCGGCGCAGCACGTGCTCGAAGCCCACAGCTGGCCTGGCAACACCCGCGAGCTGGAAAACGTCATCCACTTCGCCTTGCTGGTCAGTAGCGGTGACGAGATCCTGCCGGAGCATCTGAACCTGCCGGAAAACGTCGACCCACTGGCACAGCTCGCCCGGCGATTGGCACCTGAACAGCTTGGCGAACTGAAGCGGTTGCTGGCCACGTTTGATCTGGCTTGATTACAGCTGTTCCGGTCCATACAAAAAAGCATAAGCATTTGCTAAAAAAGTATTGTATTGGAATAAAAAATATCGGTAATGTCCGCTCCACGCCCCCGATGCCATCCGCGCTGGGGGCAACTCATTGAAGAGCTGTCGTACACAACGACCTCGATTTTCTTTAAGGACATTGCATGAAAAAGACATTGCTGTTGACCGCTCTGGCGGCCGTATTTTCGGTAAGCGTGGCTCAAGCGGCCGAAAAGCTGGTGGTGGGCGCGACGCCAATTCCTCACCAGGAAATCCTTGAGTTGATCAAGCCGGATCTGGCCAAAGAAGGCGTAGACCTGCAAATCAAGGTCTTCACCGACTACGTACAGCCAAACGTACAGCTGAACGAGAAACGTCTGGACGCCAACTACTTCCAGACCAAGCCGTACCTGGAAGGCTTCAACAAAGGTAAACGCGCAACCCTGGTTACCGGCGTTGGCGTGCACGTTGAACCGTTTGGTGGTTACTCCAAGAAGTGGAAGTCCTTGGCTGAGCTGCCGGAAGGCGCAACCATTGCCATTCCTAACGAAGGCAGCAACGCCGGTCGCGCTCTGTTGCTGTTGCAGAAAGGCGGTCTTATCACGCTGAAAGATCCAACCAACGCACTGTCGACTCCGAAAGACATCGCCACCAACCCGAAAAAACTCAAGTTCCGCGAGCTGGAGTCTGCTGTTCTGCCGCGCGCGCTGGATCAGGTTGATCTGGCGTTGATCAACACCAACTACGCGCTCGAAGCCAAGCTGAGCCCGCGTAAAGACGCACTGATCATCGAAGGCGCTGACTCGCCGTACGTCAACTACCTGGTGACCCGCTCCGATAACGCTCACACCGATGCTATCGAGAAGCTGTCCAAGGCCCTGACCAGCCAGAAAGTCAAAGACTTCATCAACAAGAAGTACGACGGCGCGGTACTGCCTGCGTTCTGATTTCGTAGGCGCGCGACTTGTGTAGGACTGGCTTTAGCCGGGAGGCATTGG
>NZ_ATLO01000051.1 GCF_000416235.1 Pseudomonas sp. CFII64
TGCGAATCCTCCCGCTGGCCGATGACCTGATGTTGCCGCACGCCAGGCAGGCGATCTACTTTCTCAACAGAATCGGCCGATTGCAGCCATTCAGGATAGGCAGCAACCGGCTTACGCTTCTCTGGATCTTTGGCAACAACCAGCGTCCTAGAAGCTGTAGCGGGCGGTCAGCTTGAAATTACGTGGGTCGCCGTAAATGTCGTATGGGTCATAACCTCCATTGGCCACGCTGACGTAGTAGGTAGGATCGAACAGGTTGTTTACGTTGACCCGCAGATCCAATTGCTCGCTGGCCCTGTAACCTGCCACCAGGCCAGCCACCGTGTAAGAGCCCTGCCGGTTTTGCCATGCAGCAGTACCGCTGCACCCCGAGGTACGGACCGAACGTAGACTTTCACGAGTTGTAGCGTGGAGGGAAACGCCTTTTTATACTCCCCGTGAGCGCGCCGCTTTTGCGCAGCTTTAAACGACAGCCAGGCTTAGACGAACCTACACGGCTTCATGCGTCACAGATCAGCCCCTTTGGGTTACAGGTGCTTGGCCACGCCATGGCTGCGTGCCATGGCGATGTGAACGCTCCCGGGGACTTGGCTCCCGCTAAGTCATTTATTGTGGCGCAGGATAGAGAAATTCAGCGCGGCAGCCACCGAGAGCCACAGCAGGTAGGGGAATAAAATAAGTCCTGTGACGATATCCAGCCGCAACGCCAGCAATACCATCGCGGCCACTACAGTCCAAAGAAGAACAAGAATTATCATCGCGGCGCCGATCCGGTTCGCTCCAAAAAACACCGGAGTCCACAAAGTATTCAACGCTATTTGAGCTGCCCATAGCGCCAGTGCGGTCTCGCTGCCTGGTAGTACGGTTAGGCGATATCCTGCCCACGCCAGCAGTAGATAGATCGTCGTCCACGCCACTGGAAAGGCCCAATTCGGTGGAGTGAAGCTCGGCTTGTTAAGGGATTCGTACCAGGCCCCCGGCTGGAAGATGATGCCGGTTGCTCCAGCAGCGCAACATGCAATAAGGAAAATGTAGAAAGTCATATGTTGTCCTGGTCTCCGAAGGGGTAGTGGCTATTCTTCGGATTGGATGCCTACCCGATGAAAAAAGTCCGGCTCCAGGTTTATGAGTCAACAGCGTCCAGTGTCTGGTACCACTCAGCGTATGGTGTATTACCCACCTTGTGCCTATTGAAGTCTGGTGCACCGTCATCCCACCATACTGGGCCACGCTCCCCCAGGCCAACCTTTGCTCTATCGACAGCTGCTCTGGCGGTCTTAAGCTCGTCCGGATCTCCTGATGCTTTGGCCGCCTTTACTGCCCGCCGCGCAGCCATCAAGGCGTTCACCAGTCGCTGCCGTTCGTGTTCATCCAACGCAGGATTGGAACAGCGCCACAGCTTTCCGTTGACAACAAAGTAACGACCGTCTGGTGTCGTGGGATTCATAAATCAGTATCCATTTCTATGACTCCCTTCTCCCTGCCTCAACAATGGTATGCACCCCGACACCACTCTCATCCAGCCTTATCAGGCTGAACAAGTGGCCAATCCGCTATTACCCGGTATTGGCCTTTATGGGACTCGTAAAGCGCAAAGTGGTCGGCTCGGAGAGCAAACTCTGGCTGGTTATCTGCCTCTGGAACTGACGATTGAAAGTCACGTATCAGGCTCAAGTGAGGTCGATATTCTTTACGCTCTTGATCTTGCCCGAACGACAACATGGCCTGCTCCAGCGCATATGAAAGCAGCATCAGCTCCGGGAGAGCATCTTGCGGTGTGAGCACCAAAACCTTTGATTTACGCCATACCTCAAGCTGGTCAAGGACTACAGTCAGACGTTTCCCGGGTACCCTAACCGTCGATGCGGCTGCACAGATCTCTGCGATCTGGGCCTTATTAACAGCTCCCAGAAACAACAGCGTGAGAAGAAAATTAGCTGCAGGGACTGGGCGACCGATCCGCAGCGAAAGCGATGACCGCCATCGGGAAATCGTCTTTCTCAGTTCAGCTGGGCAGCCTAAGGCAAAAAAAAGTCTAGATTGCGGTTCAATGCTCAACGTCATACCTCTCTTCACGCATATCCACCAGCCGCTATC
Organism: Pseudomonas sp. CFII64; assembly: GCF_000416235.1. Lineage (GTDB taxonomy): Bacteria > Pseudomonadota > Gammaproteobacteria > Pseudomonadales > Pseudomonadaceae > Aquipseudomonas. The sequence goes on from NZ_ATLO01000051.1 coordinate 2,098, forward strand.
TTCAGCTCTCCACCGCAGGACAAGCGGCTCATAGATGCAGTGGTCGAGACAATTCTCTCGAAAGCTGTATTGCCTGGTTGAGAAGGGGACAGTACTTCGCGTCGACGTCATTCCTGACGAACGCTCCAACCCGCATCAGGTCACCGCTACGCCGACACGTGGAGATGCAAGGATAACTCGATATCTTTAGCCAAGCTTGCTACCCCGTACCCTGTGCATTTTTGCCAGGCGCTTTACCCAGTCGCCACCTTGGCTTGCCGTGCATTCTTGTTCAGAGTCGAAGAACACGTGCCGCTCAATATTCGGTGCGGTGACACCGGCTTTATCGAAGGCGGTTGAAGTCAGCTCAACCATCCGTGTGTCCAGTCCTGCCGCTAAAGCTCGGTCTTTGTTGGCCTTGGTATCAAATACCCAGATCACACGCAGGCTTTGAGTAAACGACTGGTAATCGGCCTCATGGGTCAGCCAATCGAAGCCGACGATCTCGGCTTTTGCGGTTTCGCAGGCGTCTGTAAGACTCGCAATCAGGCAGCGCTCAATGCGGGAGTGGTCACGTTTGCTCGATGGCATTGTGGTTCCAAAATCAACTGAATGGATAGGAAAGGCGCGCGCCTACGCGCCCATTCAACGTGTCTTGCAAATACATCCAGGCCAGTAAAACTCAGAGCAGGAAATAGTCGCCGCCCAGCTCGGCAGACAGGTGCTCTTTCAGCGCTGCAGAAAGCTTGTTCACCGCTTCCACGGGACCGTGGTGAACGCTTACGTTGGAGATTTTGCCTGCCGGGTTTTTGCTGAGAATTACAACGCCGTGAACGGCAACGCCACCGAAGGCCAATGCATCATATTCGAGCAGTTCCCTGTCCGCAAAAGTGGCACGAAATATCACTGAATGTGCTTCATACATACCACCTACCGCCTGCACGACCTTGATGATCGAATCCCTGCCTCGCAACGAGCGATTGAGGACTGACGAAATCAAAATCGCGTCTGGCGCTAATTCGTCTAGCCAAGGTGGCGATAACAGCGGTGCCGACGGCAGGCTCATGGGGCAACCCTCAATACCACCTTGCCCTGCGTGCTTCCTCGTTCCACCATCGCGTGCGCTTGTGCTCCTTCGCTTAGCGCAAACTCATGACTGACATGCGGCGTTAACTGACCTGACTCGACCCATGCGGCGAGCTGTTGCATGCCGACGCTATCTGGTTCAACGGCAACACTGGAGAACTGGCGTCCAGCGGCCGCAGCCAACGCCGGCATGTGACTGTTACTCAAACCTATGGATGTTACGACGATGCCGCCCGGCTTGAGCACTGGCAAAGACCGCTCCGCGTATCCATGACCCACTGTATCGAACACCACATCGATGTCGCTAAGCACCGTGGTGAAATCGACGGTCTGATAGTCGATCACTTCATCAGCGCCAAGGCTACGCACGAAATCGTGTTTGCCTGAGCTAGCGGTAGTAATAACGTATGCCCCTAGTGCTTTGGCGACCTGCACCGCGACGTGACCCAATCCTCCTCCGCCACCATGGATAAGTACACGCTGGCCTGGTTCGACCCGCGCGATTTCACTTAACGCCTGCAATGCGGTCAGCCCAACCAAAGGCAGGGCTGCCGCCTGCACATGGCTAAGGCGCGCGGGTTTTTTCCAGAAGTGGCGCGATGGCGCGGCTACGTATTCTGCATACGCGTTCACCGCACGCGGGAACAATGGCATGCCAAAGACTTCGTCGCCCACTTTGAAGCGGGTAGAGCCAACTTCGATTTCCTCAACCACACCTGAAACGTCCCAACCCGGCACGAACGGTACTGCCCCCAGCAGTGGGAATACGCCTGATCGCACGATTAGGTCGACCGGGTTGATAGAGGCTGCATGCACACGCACCAGCACCTCAGTGAAGTTGCGAATCGGCTTGGGAACTTCGGCCATTTCGAGGACTTCGGGGCCGCCAACGCTGTATTGAATCAAGCTTTTCATAGTTTGGTTTCGCAGGTAACGCTCTGGAATAGAGCCGATAGGGCTATACTCGTCGACGTGATCTCCCTTGTAAATTAGGCACCTTTTAGTGCTATAGGTACCCAGTGGATACTACCTTCAATCACATTCCTCGATCCAAGATCGGCAAACTGCGGGCAGGGGATATATACGACGTCACTTGCCCGTCGCGTAGCGTGATCCAAATGCTTGCGGACAAATGGACTCTGTTGATAGTTGACTCATTGTCATCGGGGCCGATGCGTTTCGGAGAGCTACGCCGGCATGTGGGCGGCGTGACGCAGAAGATGCTGACGCAGACATTGCGCTTGCTGGAGCGCGACGGTTTGGTTTTACGCGTGGTCTATCCGAGTGCGCCACCCAGTGTGGAGTATTCGCTGACGCCGCTCGGAGTAAGCATCACCGCAGTTACTGGGCAGATGTGCCAATGGGCTGAGGACAATATGAAGCCAGTATTGGTTGCGCGGTTCGATTACGACGCCCGCGCGGCACGCGAAGAACAGCCGCTCCCAAGCCCTACGTCCGGTCGCACCGGACGACGCCAATCCACTTAGCAGCTTCCCGGATGGCGGCTGCCACATGCTTAAGGGGGGGCTTTGCCGTCCGCCCATTTCAGCATGCCATCGAGCACGGGACAAAGGTGCTGGCCCCACGACGTAAGGCGGTAGTCAACACGAGGCGGTTTCTCGTCGTAAATGGTTCGAGAGATCAGCCTATCGTGCTCCAGGCTACGCAATTGCTGAGCCAGCATTTTCTGGGAAATACCGTCAATCAGGCGCTCAAGATCCGAGAAGCGTTGAATCTTTCCGTCAAAAAGGTGGAAAAGTATCAAGAGCTTCCATCTGCCACGCAGCAACTGGAATACAGCGTTCACATCGTGGGCGGCCGACTGGGGCGTGTAGATTTTTTTGTGGCTCATGGCCGTCACTTACTTTTTCGTGCGTTCTTGTCGAGGACTGTCTAGCGCGTTGATGATGGCGGTACTACTGATCAACGGGAGATAGCCATGAGTTTCACTATGGATCCAGCTATTCAAGCATATTTTGCAAGCGAGACAGCTGAGTGCGTCGATGAACTTGAAACGATATTTGCGCCAGATGCTGCGGTGACAGATGAAGAAACTGCTCACTGTGGCATAGAGGCCATCAAGGCTTGGAAGCAGGCCGCGAAGCAGAAGTATCGGTATACCGTTGAGCCTCTTGATGGCCGTGTCAGCAATACGGGCATAGTTGTAAACGCGCGGCTTGCGGGTACGTTCCCGGGAAGTCCGGCGGTGGTGACATACACGTTTGGCATCCAGCGCGGGAAGATCCAGACGTTGGAGATCCGTTGATGAATACGACCGACCAGATCAAATGTCGCCGGGCGCTCGTCACCGCCGGCACTCAGGGCATAGGCAAGGCCGTCGTTGAGACATTGCTGGCGGAGGGAGTCGATGTCTTGGCAGTGTCGCGGCATCGTCCGGACTGGCTCGCCGAAGAACATTTTTTTGCATCCGATATCAGCACGCTTGAAGGATGTCCGGCCGTCGTGGCAGCAGCTCAACGGCGCTGGAGTGAGATAGATATCGTGGTGCATGTTCTCGGCGGTTCATCTGCGCCGAGCGGAGGATTCCAGGCCTTGACCGACGAGGATTGGGCGGCGGCATTCGACTTGAACTTCTATCCATCTGTGCGGATCGACCGGGGCCTGGCGCCATTGATGCTCGCGCAGAAATTCGGGGTCATTATCCATGTGACTTCGATCCAGAGTCAGTTACCACTGCCCGAAGCCACAACGGCCTATGCGGCAGCAAAGGCGGCACTGTCCAATTACAGCAAAGCATTGTCCAAAGAGCTGAGCCCGCAGGGCGTCAGGGTTGTACGGGTCTCGCCGGGGTGGGTTGAGACCGAGGCGGCGCAAGGCTTGGTCAAGCGGATCGCAGAGGGCAAAGGCATCAGTGAAGACGATGCCAGGCAATCGGTCATGGACTCTCTTGGAGGGATCCCTCTAGGCAGGCCAAACCGTCCCCAGGAAGTGGCTGACCTCGTCAGCTTTCTGGTTTCTGACAAAGCCAGCGCTATCACCGGCGTCGAATATGTCATTGACGGCGGCACCATCCCAACCGCTTGAGGCAGAAAAGTTGCCAGGCAACTGTCTCGATGATCGGTGCGCGCTCGACGTGGTCGCTAATCACTTCGAAAGGTTCAGCTTGGAATGAGTGGTCGGTCACCCTCCGACGAAGCAAAGCCAGTCAGAGATTGACCAACCCACCATTTGCCGGTTAGCTGTACAAATATACAGTCTTCGGCGTTTCCCTCATGATCACCTTCCTCGGCCCACTTGCCGCAGCGACTTCGAGCTCCCGCTTTATTCCTACCCTGTGCCTGCTGGGTTTCCAAATCCTGCAGCCGACTATCTCGAACAGAAGATCTCGTTGGACGAGCTGCTTGGCCTGCCTGCTGCACATATTTACCTCGTCCGGATCGCAGCCCGAAGCTACCCAGAGGGTCATGGGTGTGTTGGACGAAATTAACGCCAGATGGAGAAAGGACGCTGAGAGTGGCAAGCGTACCGACGAATCCTGATTGGGGAATGTGTAGAGAGATGATGAGCCGTCGCTATACGACGCGGGTTGATCATCTTTGGACTGTGTACTGCAAATAAAAAAACCATCATCAGGATGGCGAAAGATCGTTTTGTGAAAGGAGAGATGAACAGATGACAGCAACAAACTCTGTCGCTTTAACGCGACGTGAATTGCAGGGGATCAGCTCTGACCTGAAGTGGTCGGCGGTTGAGCTCGCTCGAATAGCTGGACGCCTCGGCGCTGCTGGGAACTCGTCCGATGCGCAGGCGGTGCTGCGAATGATCCAGATTTTCCAGCAGGGAGAGAAACGGCTCGACATTATCGCTAATCAGATAAGCGATATGGCATTCCTGCAGGAAGCTGACAAAGCGTGATCATGAGGTGAAATGGATCAGTTATTTTTCGTTTGGATCGTCGTCTGTACTCGCGCTCGGCCCAAGTAATCCGATGCTCCAAGCCGCCGCGCAGCCGTTAAAACCTAAACACATGTTGGTATGATGGGCGCTTGCGGACATAGTTTACCAAACTACCTTTTGTCGATTATCAGGAACATTGTTCTCCTTCAGGTCGCCTATCGTTGCTCAGCAGGGCGTTGTACCTACGTCTTCGGCAATAGAGTAAATTTTTATGGGTGTAGATACTCGCTTTGGCGAACTGCAAGCTAACGATGCGAAGGAATTGCTGGACTGCCCAACTGAATTGGATCGGCAAATCCTAGCGTACTCACGACAATGGTTACTTGTGGGCATTTTTTTACGTTGCACCACATGCGGCGCATCGCAGAAAGCGAGTGATAGCGCTAATTCCTTCCGTCATCGCCAGGAATGCGAGATGAAGTCCGCTGAGCATGAATACCCTTGGCGACAGCTGCTCGCCATATTGTCCCTCTGCCCTATGAGCGCTTGACGGAGGCGACGCGTTAGTGGCCGATCGTGGCCTGCTCGTCGGCGGATAAGTGACCCGGGCGGACGTTAAGTGGCCCCTTCGAGAATGACGAACGTACCAGTCGCAATTCCAATGCGCAGGGCCTTCGCCGCTTGGTATTCTGCGCTTTCATAGAAGCGCTTAGCGTCGGCGAACGAATCGAACTCGAATATCACATGCCGCTCATGAGCTTCACCTTCGAGGTTTTCATACTGTCCTCCTGCAATGACCTTCGGGTTGAAAGGTCGCATTGCATCGCCTGCGGCTTTTGCATAGGCGGCGTAGGCCGTTGCATCCGAAATGCTCACGTGCCCGATCAGGTAGCCTTTTGGCATGTCTGTCTCTCTTTCAGTGGGTATATTAAATTCAACGCAGGGCAGTAATTACAGCCGCCTGTGTCATAGGTATTCATTTGTGGTCACAGGCTCTGCTTCGACGCCACCGGCGTGAAAGGTGCAGGGCGTCTACTGGCATCCTGGTGATCAACCATCCAGCCCGGATAATAAGGCGGCAAAGCACTTACAGCCTCAAGGCGCGCTAGCTCCTCGTAGGTAAGAACGACATTGGCCGCACCCAGATTATCTTCGAGCTGATCAATCCTTTTGGCACCGATGATGACGCTCGTGACATAAGGTTTGGCAAGTAACCAGGCGAGCGCCACTCTAGCGACGGAGATACTGCGCGCGTCGCCGATGGCGCGCATCTCTGCGACGCAGGGCCAGGCCTGATTCAGATCAACGGGTGGAAAGTCGAAACTACTACGCCGCGAACCTTCCTCTGTGGACGCTCCGGGGCCGAATTTCCCTGAGAGCAATCCTCCTGCAAGAGGCGACCAGACGAGTAGGCCCATCTGCTCCTCGATAACGAGTGGCACCAGTTCACGCTCCACGTCACGTCCGGCAATAGAGTAATAGGCCTGTAGGGTCTCAAAGCGTGTGGCATTCAGTGCTGCGCTCAGCCCTAACGCTTTGCCGATCTTGCCCGCGTGCCAATTTGAAACGCCGACATAGCGGACTAACCCTTGGCGCGTCAGGTCATCCAGGGCCCGCAGCGTTTCTTCTATAGGGGTCACTGGATCGCTGGCGTGAATCTGGTAAAGGTCAACATGATCGACCTGAAGGCGTTCCAGACTTCGCTGCACAGAATCCATGATATGACCGCGCGATGCCCCTTGATCGTTGGGCTTGGAGCCCATCACGCCAGCTGTCTTGGTTGCCAGCACTACCTCGCTGCGCGGCACGCCAATGTCTCTCAATGCCTGGCCGAGGATGCGCTCAGACTGGCCGAAAGAATAAATGTCAGCGGTGTCGATGAAATTGATCCCGTGCGCCAGCGCGTGGCCGATCAACCTGTTGGCTTCGCCCTGATCAACCGCGCCGATTGCAGCCCATATACCCGCATCGGCATTGCCTCCGAGCGTCATCGTGCCGAGACACAGCTCGGATACATACAGGCCCGTACGGCCAAGTCGTTTGTATTTCATGACGTCTCCTTCCGAGATCAATGGATGAAAATAAGCACAGCAACGGGCCAATAATGTCGGCACGAGTGGATTTCAGACGGACTGAGAGTTCCCTGATCGCAACTGCCCGGCAATCAATGCGACGCGTACGCCATACAGACGTGCCGTCTCCAGATCCCCTGGCGACATCTCTTCAGGAGACGCATCTGCAGGTGTCTGCGCCATGGGCGCGATATAGGAGCCCATACGATTTGGGTCGTCGCGTTTCGAAGCCTTGACGTTCGCCGGTTTGATATCCAGTCCGACCCAGATCCCGGCGTGCTGCCCAGAAAGCAGGAGGAAATACTCAAGTGTGTTGAGCTTGTCGCCGTTGATGCTCGCGCTGTTGGTGAAGCCGCCAAAGATCTTGTTTTGCCATGTGCCTTCGAACCAGGGCTTGGAGGAGGCATCCGCGAATTTCTTAAACTGCCAGCTAGGGCCACCCATGTAAGTAGGTGAGCCAAATACAATGGCATCTGCGTCAGTGAGGGTTTGCCAGGCATCGTCGGAAATATTGCCCTCGGGGTCGATTGCCACCAATACGGCACCAGTGCCTGCGCCTTCGGCGACTGCGGCCGCCATGCGCGCTGTGTGGCCATAGCCGGAGTGGAAAACGATGGCAGTTCGGACAGGCGTGGAAGTTGAGTTCATGCGTGCTCCCTTATGTGCGATGAGTTACGGACGACATGGGAGCTACTTTACTGAGTACAAAATGCGCTATAAACCATGCAATTCTGAACGCTCTGTTATCTATCTGGTGAACAATGCCAAATCTCCAGGCACTTTTGATTTTTGCCCGTGTTGCGGAAATGATGAGTTTCACGCTTGCGGCTGAAAGCCTGGGAATCCAGAAGGGGCGGGTGTCGACGGTGATTCGTGCGCTGGAACGAGACATGGGCGCGACCCTCCTGCACAGAACGACACGCAGCGTGCAATTGACCGAAGACGGCCGTACTTTCTATGCACGCGCACGCGACCTGCTGGCCGAAGCTCAGGACGTGCAGTCCATGTTCGCGAACAACGGCACTCCCCTGAGGGGACGATTGCGCGTCGATATGCCGACTGAGTTGGCAAAGACGGTAGTGATTCCCGCTCTGCCGCAACTGCTCAATGCGAACCCTGAGTTGGAGCTGGAATTGTCCAGCACGGATCGTCGGGTCGATCTCGTTCATGAGGGGTTCGATTGCGTGATCCGTCTCGGGCCGATCATGGACGACACGCTGATTGCACGCTCGCTGGGCAAGTTGCGCATGATGAACGTGGCGAGCCCCGGCTATCTGGCGGAGTACGGTACGCCGCAAACAATCGACGACCTGCTCAACCAAGGTCACCAGATGATTCACTACACGCCGACCCTTGGCGCTCGACTGGCTGGATGGGAATATCCGGAGGGTGATGGCTATAAATCAATTGCTCTGCCAGGCGCGATGCAGGTCAATAACGTGCAGACCTATCATGCTGCGGGCCTGGCGGGGATTGGACTGATTCAGGCCGGTTATCTGGCCCTTGCGCACCACATCAAAAGCGGCGATCTGGTAGAAATTCTGCCCGATCTAAGACCCGAGCCGCTGGCGGCGTCGCTCGTAGTTGCCCATCGGCGCAACCTTTCCCCACGCGTCCGGGCCTTCATGACATGGATCGAGCGTGTATTGGAACCCTATTTTGATTAGCCGCTTGAGTGGTCAACACGCGACCTAGTCAATTGTCTTAAAGCTGCTTGCAAGACGTATTTGCCATACGCTTACTACGAAACAGGGTAATTCAAGACATGATGGGATTCTGGAAGGAGGCTCACGGTTGGGCTCCGATCGAGGCAGCAGAACTGCTGAATAAATCAATGCTCGAATGGCAGGGTTCGCTGGCAGAGCAACTGTCAGTATGGTGTGGCACGCTGACTGACGGCCAGCTTATTCTCGCCTGGGCAAACCTAGGCGCCTTAGTTGAGGGTCAGATGAAGTTGTTGTTGTCGGTGTATTACCAGGATTACCTAACAGATGCTGATGCCATCAAAAAGAAAGGGCACACCCTAGATCCTGACGGAGTAACTCTGGAACCGTTGATTCTCTTTTTCAAACGAAGAATTTGGTCCCCTGAAGAAGAATGGGAGACATGGGTGCGGATGGTTCAACAGCGCCGGAACGCGATACACGCTTTCAAGGCAAAAACTATCGGTACCACTGATGAGCTGCATGCAGCGTTGGCCAAATTTCTAGAGTTCGTGAGGTTTATAAATGGGCGGTTACCATATCCCGATGGACATTATTTCCCTCCAGAATACTAATTTTCTAAGGTAGTTAGGTGCGTGGTATGAATATAGTGCGCCTAACGAGGAAAAACCGGCGCGCCTGGCAGATCCTTCGGGGCTGAAGCCCACGATCTGCCCCATATCGTGGGCGCTGAACGCCCTATCCCAACCAGATCCCGTCCTTGGTCGCTGCCAGGGTATTGGCAATGTTCTCGTTACTCTCGGCAAATGCCGCAAGAATCTGATGGCTCGGCTGGCCGCTGGCGACCGCGTTGCTCCAGTAAGCCAGGCCTGTCGCATCGGCCGGGCGATGCAGCACGTTCTTGTAGTAGTTGTTGAGCATCGTGTTTGTATCACCGCCCGGGTTGAGTTGCCGGAACTCGTTGCTCTGCACGAAGCCCAGCGCCACTTGAGCCACACTGGCGCTCTGGTCGACCTGGTCGAGCCAGTACTTGAGACCGGCCGTATCCGGCTTGCGGTCGAACGCCGCCTGGTAAAGCCGATACACCGAGCCGGTGGTTTCACCGGCCTTCACGTCCAGGGCCAAAGTACCGTCCATGAAGGTCAGGCGCTCGACCCCATTCATGGTGTCGGTTTTGTTCGGTGCCTTGAGGATATAACCCTTACCGCTGGCTGCGACGGTCACATAGCTCCGGTTGGCATCCACCAGAATGGTATCCAGCCCGGTACCACCGTAATAATCGTCATTGCCCTGCGAAATAAAGAAGATGTCGTTACCCCACGACCCGTTGATTCGGTCATTACCCCGAAAAAGCGTATAAGCCCCGTAGGTGTCCGTGGTGCTGAGACTAAAACCAGAGAAAGTCAGGTACGGGGCATTGTCGTGGGAGTAAGTAATGCTGGTGGCGCTTCCGGTGCCATTGGAATTGAAGAACCCATTGAGTGCCATGCTGTAAGGACCATTGGTCGTTACAATCAGCGTACTGCTGGCACTGACGAGGGAAAAATCACCACCCAGGCCCTCTAAAATAGCCAGACTAACAGGCCGATGATAAGTTGCGATTGCCATTGAAAAATCCTTATTTCGAACGAAGAACACAAACGCACCACGCTCGCCAGGCGTCCGTGCCGACGCATTGTAATCATCTGCTGACGGGATTGTTACTTTGTCGATACATGAGGGTAGGAGCGACTTTGTACGTGGGTTAAACCGCTGCGGGAAAATGGAGCATCGGGGGTTCAACCTGCTATTTACCGGGGCATCAGGCTCCTTTCGGCCAACTAGCTGCCGGTTTGCAACCGTACGTTGCTGTTTATCTATTGCTGGGCATGCACCACTGAATTACGCAGCGGCACCAACGCAAAAAAAGCGCCCGAAGGCGCCACAGTTCAACCTAAATCAACCCTCTCTCCGCAAACGAAAGCGGTGTCCCGCTGCCCACGATGAAATGATCGATCAGGCGAACGTCGAGGAGTGTGAGTGCTTCCCGGATTCGCTTGGTGATGGCGATATCAGCCGAGCTGGGCTCGGTGCATCCGGAAGGGTGGTTATGGCTGATGACGGCTGCGGCGTTGTGTGCCATCGCGCGTTTAATCAGCTGGCGGGGATGGATGGTGGCCGTGTCGATGGTGCCTCGAAAGAGGATCTCGAACGCCATGGGACGATGCTTGCTGTCGAGGAAAATAACCGCGAAGGCTTCGTGCTCTTCAGCAGCGAGTTTGAGCTTCAGGTAAGACGTCACTGCCTTCGGTGAATCCAGTGCCGGGTCTCGTGTGAACAGTCGTTCATCAAGTATCTCCAGCGCTTGCTCAATGATCTGGTTTTCAACGGCAGTTCTGCAGGTTCGAAGATCGGTGAGGCTTGGGTGGGTTAATGGCGGTTTCAAGGGACGCTCTCCGAAACGAAACGGGCAGCACCCCATGGGGATAGCTCCGCGTGAGGTTGGTATTGCGGTCATGACGGGTATGACCGCAAGTTGCAGGTTATTTCTTTGCTGAGCCGCAGCTCAAGGCGACGTAATCCGATTCGGCTTCTTCGGCAACAGCTGAGGTAGCAACTGTCGTGTCGGGAGCACCACCGGGGTTTGAAAGCTCCTCTCTCGGTTTGGCCTGGTAAACCATCTCACCCTCGACCTTCACCCAGGAGATGAACAGCAAACGGCCTATGAGGCTTGCGCCTGGCTGGCCTTGCTTTTCGCCTTTGGTGTAGGTGAACGCATCGGTCCATATGTCGCCGATCCTGAAGGAAATGAGTACCTTCTTGCCGGCTGTGAGCGATGGCCAGTAAAGGCGAGTGATACGATCGGCTTCACTGCCGCTGACTTTGCAGTCGATGTAGGAATACTCTACATCGTCCGCAGCACCGTGCAGCGCAGCCACGGTGACGCACAGAAATGGCTTGCCTTTGCGTACCTCGACTTCGCGGATGCGATTGAGGTAACCGATGCCGGTGGTGTGCAGGTCGAAATACTTGCTTTCGTTGGTCTGAGTCATGGTGTTTCTCCGGTTTTGCAATGAAAAACGGGAAACAACTTGCCCTGGCGGGAAGTGATTCCCCGCGTGGGTGATGGTGTGTTCAGGCATTCGGTCGTCGTTGGTGCCGACGATTGATCGCGCTGCCGAATGCGATGGCGATCTTGGGACGATCAACGCATCGCTGCGCCGTAGCCTTGAAGATCGAAGCTACCTGGGCATGTTGCTGACGGCGTCAGCGGAACATGTTCAAAGCATGGGAGGCTGTCAGTCCGTAAACTGGAATGAAGGTGTGGTGGTTTGGGCATGCTAAGAGGAAAGGTGAACACTGATCGCAATTAGCGACGGGCTACTGTGATTCCAGTGGAATCATGCTGCCGATATGCACTGTGAGGCCAGTGGCGTCACTTCAAAATAGGCGCTTGTCCGCCGGAAAATCAAAGGCTGTGAGTTTGGCGCTGGCCGCGTCAGGGTGCAGCGGGTTGAACAGGTAGTTGCAGTTCGCCGGCACAATGGCCGTGGGTACGCGGTAGAGCAGGGACTCCTCTCCCTGTAGCCAGCGATCGCCGATCTTGCGCGTGGCGAGCACGTCCATCTGCCAATCTTCGTTCAGGTGGTCGTGCCCGTCGATGACGCTGATGCTGTCCGGCAACTCGACACGCAGCAGCGTGAAATGCTCGGGCAATTCATCCATGCTCAACTCCAGATGAACCAGCACTTCCAGCAGCGACGTAGCCGGCCAATCTGCCAGGTAAACCACCGGATGCCCCTTGGTGTGCCAGCGGCCCGATACCTTGGTACCGCCTATTCCGCTCAGATCCTTGAAATTCGAAATTCGCCATAGAACACGTTCGGTCATGCAAAAAATCCGTGATTGATTCGCTCCAGTGTTTCTTCTGCGGCCACATAGCCAGGCGTGGTTGCCGCTGCTTCAAGGGCAGTCAGCCCGCCAAATGCCTTCTGCGCCTTGTTCAGCCAGTGAGCCGCCTTGTCCTTGTCGCCGAACACCTGTTCGGCCAGTACCACCAGTTTGCTGACGCGATACAAACGGTCACCTTCTTCCGGAGAAAGACGCTCGCCCTTGGTCCGGCGGTGGCGCAGGGTCCGGGCATTGATGATGCCGACGCTGACGGCGCTGACCCCATGTCGGGACAGGTTATCGATGGCTTCAAGCGAGACGCCGGTGCGGATAAGCAGGTCCATGGGCTCGCCCGGAATACCGCCCATCATTTCCAATACTTGAAAATCCGGTTGTACGATCATGCCTTCCTCCAACGAAACGGCAATTTGCCTGAAACTATAAGGCAAAATGTCACTCATTGGAACAGGCGCAAACAGCACGGTGAAGTGGCTGCTCCGATGTGCTGTGGGGTGGGTGTTGAACTCACTATTGCGGGCTTTTTCGATCGTGCGCAGCAGGTAGCCGAACGGGGTGCGCATCGACTCCAGTGGTTTGGCAGCCCACTGATCGAGTACATCCTGGCGCAACTCGGTGGCCAGTGGCCCGAGGGCTATGATCGCCTTGTGCCGCTGATCCGCTGGCAGGTACCCGGCGAAAGCTCACGGCGGCGGGAATGGTGGTGTCGAGCAAGTTGATCTGCGGATGATCCGCCAGGGTTTCGACGAGGGATTGGTAAATCAGGCTCGCATCGTTGGTCGCATTGAGCTTGTTGATCACGATGTTCAGCGGCGGAGTGTGCACGCCCAGCGATGCCAGAGGCGCAAGGTCCTTGAGCAATTGCTGGGTGCCCCGGTAAAACTCGCGGGCAGCCAGCACAGGGATGGTTTCGTTCTGGGAAATCAGCTGGTAGGGTGCCGCCGGGAGCTTCGCTGTCCAGACGATAAAACGAAGACAACAGGGGTGCGTATCGAGGTCGATGGGCAGGGTGCTGAGATTGGCGTCGGCGCAGAATGCGCCCAGGTTTGCGGTTACTGTGGTCTTGCCAGGGCCGCCTTTGGTTGAGAGGATCGATGCGATTTTCAGGGTGCTTGCCTCAAAATCGATTGATTAGAGACAGCGCTTAAACCGACACAACGAGCTGGGCAAAGTCTGCGTGAGGGGGAAACCTCAACGAAAAAGGGCGGTTTTGTTGGCCTTAAGTTTCCGGTGACTAGCTCACCGGATCCTTGAAAATACCTACAAAAACCGCCCAATCTCTTGAAACATTTGGCTCCACGACCTGGACTCGAACCAGGGACCCAGTGATTAACAGTCACTTGCTCTACCAACTGAGCTATCGCGGAATGAGCGCTATGTTACTGATTGGATTGGAGAAGTCAAGCAAGCCCGGAAAATATTTTCGGTTGCCGACAGGCTGTCTTCGCAGAGGGTTCATTCGCAGCCAGGGTTTGGCGTAAGGTGTCCGGGAACGTGTTTGTTGCCATTTCACGAGAGGTGCAAGGAAGTGACTGTTAACAGCCAACTTGAAACATTATTCCCCGCGCTGGAAGACATCCCGCAGCAGTATCGTCCAGGCGACGCCATCGAACAGCGCGAATTCCTGGTCGGTGGGGCGTTGCATGTGTGGCCGGGGCCGTTGGCTCCGGTGCGCAGTCCGATTTGCCTGACGGTTGCGGAAGGTATCCGCTCGGTGATTCTCGGCAGTACGCCATTGATGGATGCCGCAACGGCGATGACGGCGTTGGATGCGGCCGTTCAGGCTTACGACCGAGGGCAGGGTAGCTGGCCGACAATGCGGGTCGTGGATCGAATCCGCCATGTCGAAGCCTTCCTCAAGCGTATGCGGGAGCAGCGTGAAGCCGTGGTCAAGTTGTTGATGTGGGAGATTGGCAAGAATCTCAAGGACTCGGAAAAGGAATTTGATCGAACCTGCGACTACATCACCGACACTATCAATGCACTGAAAGAGCTGGACCGGCGTTCGAGCCGTTTTGAGCTTGAGCAGGATACGCTGGGTCAGATACGGCGCGTGCCGTTGGGCGTGACACTGTGCATGGGGCCTTACAACTATCCGCTGAACGAGACGTTCACCACGCTGATCCCGGCATTGATCATGGGTAATACCGTGGTTTTTAAACCGGCGAAATTTGGGGTGTTGCTGATTCGTCCGCTGCTTGAAGCGTTCCGCGACAGTTTTCCAGCAGGTGTCATTAACGTGATCTACGGCAGTGGTCGCGAAACTGTCAGCGCCCTGATGGCCAGTGGCAAGATCGATGTGTTTGCTTTTATCGGCACCAACAAGGCTGCCAGCGATTTGAAAAAACTGCACCCCAAGCCGCATCGTCTGCGTGCTGCGCTGGGCCTGGACGCCAAGAACCCAGGCATCGTTTTGCCAGATGTTGACCTGGATAATGCGGTCAGCGAGTGTGTTACCGGCTCTTTGTCGTTCAACGGGCAGCGCTGCACCGCATTGAAAATTCTGTTTGTTCACGAAAACGTCGTCGATAGTTTTCTGCAGAAATTCACCGACAAACTCGCCCAGCTGAAACCTGGGATGCCTTGGGAATCGGGCGTATCGCTGACGCCGTTGCCTGAGCCAGGGAAAACCGAATACCTCAAGGGTTTGGTGGATGATGCGCTGGAAAAAGGCGCACAAGTTATAAATCCCGGTGGTGGTGAAATCCGCGAAACGTTTTTTTATCCCGCGCTTTTGTATCCGGTAAATGCTCAGATGCGGGTTTATCACGAAGAGCAATTCGGGCCAGTGGTGCCCGTCGTGGTGTACAGCGATCTGGAAAAGGTCATCGACTACGTCCTGGATTCCGATTTCGGTCAGCAGCTGAGTATCTTCGGCACAGACTCGGCCCAGGTCGGTCGTCTGGTCGATGCATTTGCCAATCAGGTCGGCCGTATCAACATCAATGCGCAGTGTCAGCGTGGCCCTGATCAGTTTCCTTTCAACGGCCGAAAAAACTCAGCGGAAGGCACATTGTCTGTGCATGATGCCCTGCGGGTGTTCTCGATTCGAACCCTTGTGGCAACCAAATTCCAGGATGCGAACAAGGCGCTGATCAGCGACATCATAAAAAACCGCGAATCGAGTTTTTTAACCACCGATTACATTTTCTAAAAAAGTGGTTCAGGGGTATCGGCGTCGCGATTTGGCGCCGATATCGATTGCTGAACCATTACTTACACCTTGCCGGACTTGAAAAACCTTGGTTGAAGTAAACAGTCAAACAGCGTTGAATCCAGGAAAGCTGCATGTCTCTCTGGTTCATCAAGAACTGCGCGACGCCACCGCCGCGCCCCATAAATCCCTGGAGAAAAGACTGCCGTTTGAGTCTGCCGACCTCGACAGAGGTGCTTACCTGCGCCTGCTTGAAGCCTATTACGGCTTTTACTTTGCCCTTGAACAACAACTTGACCGGGTTTGCGATCTCGATAGGTCAAGTCTCATTGGCCGACATAAAGCAGCGGCGCTGGAAAAGGATCTTGAAGTGTTGGGGCTCACTCAAGAGCAAATTTCAGCACTTGAGATGTGCCATGAACTGCCGCCGTTGACCAATGCGCTGCAAGCGCTGGGTGTCATGTATGTGATGGAAGGCGCAACCCTCGGCGGTCAGGTATTGAGTCGGATCGTAAAAGCCAGGCTCGCGATTGACAGCGACAGTGGTGGCGCATTTCTGAATGTTTATGGGAGTGCGGCAGGGCAGATGTGGCGGAGTTTTCTTGCGCTGCTTTCGGGCGTCGATGACCCCAGTCAGCGCGACCAGGTTGTCCAGTCCGCGCTCCTTACTTTTACAAGTTTTGAACGTTGGTTGGAGCGCTCGCAGGTTCTGCGGTAAGTATCGATGCGGCGCAAATCCAGGTCTGGCTGTGGACCTGAGCGTCGTCGCGGGACCGCTCGGTCATAAATATTCCTGAATTCTGCGGCTTTGTTTGGATTACGGCAGACGCTTCTATATTCTTGCGCTATCCATCACTCAGGGACGGCGGGCACATTGCCGTATTGGCATCCAGTCAAGTGCCTGTTTTCTGCCTCGCCAAGGAAACTCGATGAGCACTGCCAGCACGCCTTTATCCGGCGTCAATCAGCCACTCAAGGGTATCGCCCTTATTGTTCTGGCGACTCTTCTTTTCTCTACGCACGATACGCTTTCCAAATACCTGTCGGGTTTCTATCCCATTGTCATGGTGGTCTGGGTGCGCTACGTCGTGCACACCTTGTTGATGGCCTGCATTTTCATGCCTTCGGCGGGCTTGCGGGTTTTGCGAACCAAGCGGCTTAAATGGCAGGTGATGCGCGCGTTGTGTCTGTTGGGTACCAGTCTGTTTTTTACCACTGGCCTGATGTACATCCCGTTGGCCGAAGCGACCGCAGTTAACTTTCTGGCTCCCTTGCTTATTACTGCGCTGTCGGTGCCATTGCTGCGCGAACATGTGACGCGCAAGCAGTGGGCGGCCGTATTGGTCGGTTTTGTCGGCGTGCTGATCATTGTCCATCCGGGTGGCGAATTGTTTACGCCGGCCAGTCTTCTGCCGCTGTGTTCAGCGTTGTGTTTCGCTTTCTATCAATTGCTGACACGCATGGTCAGCGCCCATGACAGCCCAACGACCAGCAACTTCTTCGCCGGCCTGTTCAACACCCTTGTGATGTCCGCATTGGTGCCTGTTTTCTGGAAAACGCCAGAGCTCAAGCATCTGCCGTTGATGCTGGCGCTGGGAACCTGCGGCATGGTCGCGCACTTGCTGTTGACCCAGGCTTACCGCTTCGCAGCCCCTGCGATGCTGGCTCCGTTCAGCTATTGCCAGATCGTGTTCGCAGGTCTGCTGGGATATCTGGTCTTCGACCACGCCCCGTCGCTGACCGCACAGTTCGGCATCACGGTCATTTGCCTTAGCGGCCTGGCAGCCGCCTGGCAGCAACGCAGAAAAGGCTGATTCGCTCAGCTTTGGCATCGGGGCGCAATTGCTGGCCCCCGATGTCACCGGACAGGTCTACCATGTGCTCACCTTTTTGCCGCGTCGGTCACTTGGCTGGTTTTTGTTACCTGGCGCGGTCCTCTGCCTTTTTTGCACGCCAGGAATTACTACATGAGCATTGACCAGATATCCCTCCCAAAAGGCGCGGGCCCGCACGCTGAAAAACTGTTTGAAGCGATCACTCAGGCAGGCACGGTCAGCGAGCTGAATCGTGCGGGCGGCAAGGCCGAGGGCTTCGTGCTCGGGCTGGAAACGGCCAAGGCGATCAAAAGTCAGATTGCAGAGCGGCTTTATGTCGTTTACGACGACGCTGCAACCCAGCGTGAAACCGAGCTGACGGCCTGAAAATTCGGCGCTATCCGAGGGGGCTTACCGGCTTGGCAGATATTCAGGCTTGACCAATACGAGCAGGTACCCCTAAATTCGTTCATCACTTGAATGCGATTGGAGAATCTCTATGTATCCTGATGTTCAGCTTTTCATCGACGGCCAGTGGCGCGCCAGCCGCGACGGTCGAACCTTGCCAGTCATGGATCCTGCCACCGGCGAAACCCTAGGGACTGTGGCCCATGCCGACATCGTCGATCTCGATGAAGCACTGGCGGCCGCCGAACGCGGTTTTGCGGTATGGCGGCGCACCTCGGCCTTTGATCGCTACAAAATCATGCAAAAAGCTGCGCACCTGCTGCGTGAGCGCGTCGAGACCATCGCTCGAATCCTGACTCAGGAACAAGGCAAGCCCTTGGCCGAAGCTCGCACCGAAACGCTGGCGGCAGCCGACGTTGTTGAATGGCTCGCGGAAGAAGGTCGCCGCAGTTACGGACGCATCGTTCCGTCGCGTGGCGCAGGCATCGAACAAAAAGTCATCAAGGAACCCGTAGGTCCTGTGGCTGCCTTCACGCCGTGGAACTTCCCGATCAATCAGATTGTGCGCAAGCTGTCGTCGGCGCTGGCGGCTGGCTGCTCGATTATCATCAAGGCCCCGGAAGAAACCCCTGCATCGCCTGCCGAATTGATTCGTGCGTTCGCCGATGCCGGTGTTCCGGCAGGTGTGATTGGTCTGGTTTATGGCGATCCGGCGCAGATTTCCAGCTATTTGATTCCGCATCCGGCGATTCGCAAAGTCACCTTCACCGGCTCGACGCCGGTGGGTAAACAGCTGGCGGCCTTGGCGGGTCAGCACATGAAACGCGCCACGATGGAGTTGGGCGGGCATGCACCTGCCCTGGTATTCGACGACGCCGATATCGATCTGGCGGCGCGGGTGCTGACCCTGTCCAAGTTCCGCAATGCCGGTCAGGTCTGTGTTTCCCCAACACGTATTCTGGTGCAGCGCGGCGTGTTCGACGCCTTCACCGAGAAGTTCGTTGGCCTGACCCGGGAAATCAAGGTCGGCAACGGACTCGATGCGACCACGACCATGGGACCGGTTGCCAATGAACGACGCATCCCGGCCTTGTCTGCA
This sequence comes from Pseudomonas sp. CFII64, assembly GCF_000416235.1. Classification (GTDB taxonomy): domain Bacteria; phylum Pseudomonadota; class Gammaproteobacteria; order Pseudomonadales; family Pseudomonadaceae; genus Aquipseudomonas. The sequence goes on from NZ_ATLO01000051.1 coordinate 21,120, forward strand.
TTAGTGGACGATGCACGCAATGCTGGCGCGACCGTACACGCCGGCGGGAAGGCCATCGCAGGTCCGGGTTATTTCTTCGAACCGACGGTACTCAGCGGCCTGACTCGCCAGATGCGCATCATGAATGAAGAACCTTTTGGCCCTGTCGCGCTGCTGGTGCCTTTTGACACCCTGGAAGAAGCCTTGGAAGAGTCCAATCGGGTGCCTTTCGGACTCGCGTCATACGCGTTCACCACGTCGATGAAAACGGCCAATGCGCTGAGTACTTATATCGAGGCGGGCATGCTGTCGATCAACCATTTGGGGATCGGCCTGCCGGAGATTCCATTTGGCGGGATCAAGGACTCCGGTTACGGCTCCGAAGGCGGCACTGAGGCCATCGAGGCATACCTCAATGTCAAGCTGGTGACTCAGTACAACTGATACCGCCCGCATCGAGTGTGGCTCGGCCGCGAAACCTTCAAAGGTCTCGCGGCCGAGTTGTTTCTGCTGCTAGCTAAGCAGGTTGCCCCGCGCCATGCCGGTCGCGGCGATCACCATGATGACCATCAACGCCGCTTCTGCATGGCTGATCCTCGCAAATCGGCGGGCGCGGCGCGTATCGATGTGTTCCTGGTTTTTGAAGGCTATGCGCCACTTGATGAGCGCGAACATCGGGATGACTTCCAGGGCCACAATCGCAATGAATGCCAGCATCTTCAGGTGAAACAGCGGCTGGTGCAGGTAGTAATACGAGCCTTTTTCGAAACCGCCAAACGCGCGAAGGGCACCCGTGATCAGCAGTATGGCGGCGGATATTCCCCAAATGTTGTCGACCACGAATACGTCTCGGAATGACCTTGGGTCATCGTCACGCAGTCGACGCAACGCGCGTCCTCGGGCCAGCACGGCGGCCAGGGCAAAACCGAACGCCAGTAGGTGCAACGCGGCCAGCAGCCATTTGACGAGCATGTTTGTACTCCCGAAAGCCGCTCGAATTAATGCAAGCGTTGACAGAGGTTTAGCTCATGAGGGGATTGTTTGCTTGAAGAGTGTTGCGCCAGCGGATGAAATTTTTGTTAAGCGGGGGAAGTTGCAGGTGAAGTTTGGGCGTGGCAATAGCGGATTGACTGCAAAGTGTGCGGTGCTTTGCAGTCAATCGCCAGATACAGGAATAAGGCCGGGGCAGTTACTCTTTGGCCTGCAATCCATTCTGTTTCATGATCAGGTTTTTTTCCTTTTTATACTGCAAGGCAACTTCAGGCGCCGGACCGCTTTTGCCGGTCTCCATCCACAGGCGCAAACGGCTGGCATCGGCGAAGTGGGTGTATTTGCCGAACGCATCGAGAATCACCACTGACACCGGGCGACTGGCCATGCTGGTCAGCAACACCAGGCAATGCCCCGCCTGATTGGTGAAGCCGGTTTTGGTCAGCTTGATGTCCCAGTTGGATTTACGGACCAGGTGGTCGGTATTGCTGAAGCCCAGGCTGTACGTGGGTTTGCGGAATGTCACGGTCTTCTCTGGTGTCGTGCTCAGCTCGCTCAACATCGGGTATTTGCGAGCGGCCAGGACCAGTTTGGTCAGGTCGCGCGCGGTCGATACGTTGTAGATCGAGAGGCCGGTTGGCTCGACATACACGGTGTGCTTCATGCCAAGGGCCTTGGCTTTGGCGTTCATGGCCTGGATAAACGCAGCGTAGCCGCCGGGATAGCTATGGGCCAGGCTCGCTGCAGCGCGGTTTTCCGACGACATCAAGGCGATCAGCAGCATCTCTTTGCGCGGTAATTCGCTGCCGATCTTGACCCTGGAAAATACGCCTTTCATTTCTGGCGTTTGCGAGATGTTGATCGGGATGACTTCGTCCATCGGCAGTTTTGCGTCAAGCACGATCATTGCCGTCATGAGCTTGGTGACCGAAGCGATAGGCACAATCACGTCAGGGTTGCTGGAGTACAAGACCTTGTCCGTTTGCAGGTCGACGACCATGGCGCTGCCAGAGGCAAGATGAAGTTGTGACGGGTCGCGTGAAATGGCGGCGGGCTCGTTCGCCTGGGCACTGGTGCAAAGTACCGGGCCTGTAAGAACAAATAATAGGCCGAGAAGAGAAAGATGAGTTTTCAAGCGAGATGCTCACTAAGAGTGGAAAGTACGATATCGCACGGAGTTATAAGAATAATCCCGCATTTTAGGAGCACAGTTGGTGACTGTCGATGGGTGTTGTAAGGCCTTTCGCTAATAAAACTGCAGCGACAGGCAAGGTTCAGCTTCTGCCGACTAAACCCTTCGAACAGGCGCGGTGGTGAATAGTCGTGGTGCGCCAGGCGCGCAACGATTAGCATCCCATGCCATCGATGGTTGCCTACGCAGATCAAAGGAGTCGCGCAATGCCCAAAGGGTTTATCAGTAAGGATTACGCAGTATTGGTGATCGTCGCCGGTGCCGTCGCCGTAGTCCTGTCGGGCTTGGGTTTTTTTTCCAGGCCGGCCGATTGGGCAGGTTGGGTGCAGGCCACGGGATTGATTGTCGGGATGATGGTTGCGGTGGCGATTCCGGCCATTCAGAAGAAGCAGGATGCTGCAATCCAGCGTCAGCAATTGCGCACGCGTGAAACCGGTTATGCGCGCCGCATTCAATACCTGTGCGGTGAGCTCAGCGAGTTGTTGGCCAAGATCAGCGTCAGTTTGAATCACTTGCGCGCGTCGGATCGGCACCGCTTGCAAAACACGCTGCAGGATTACCTGCATCGCCTGTTTGAATCGCACAAGCAGGACTTGAACGATGATCGCGTGGTCATTGCATATGAATTGCGGCAAGTCGCCAATGACTTGATTGATGAACTTGAAAGCGGCCGCGCTGACCGCGTGGTGTTCATGGCCCTTGAAAAAAGGCTGCAGAAACTGGCGCATCGTTGTCAGGTCAACGCAGCGATGGCCGAGCGTACCTGATTTCGATCAAGCAAAAAAAAGCCCGCATCAGGGGAGGGATGCGGGCAAGGGGTTGTGCGGAGCAACGCACGATTTGAGCTAAAACGAAATTCGTTGAAAAGGCTTAGCCGTTCAGCTGGGCGCCGTCGAGTTTCGCGGACAGCGCCTGTGCCGCAGGCAAGGATACGAAAGGTCCGCTGACGGGTTCACCGTTCTGCATCAGATACCAGCAGGCCAACAGGCCGCGCTCTCTGAGGTTCGCCGGAACAGCGCTTCCAACTACCGACATGATTTGAACCTTGGTCATAACTGCCTCCATCAATCTATGGCGCTACTTTAAGGCGCCAAGGCGGGATGCAGAAATCACCGCTCTCGATAGTCGACATTGATGACAAGAGCAATGTCCGGCCGATTGCGAGCGATCAGTCGACGACAAGGTCCAGCATTGCAACGACTTCCGTGTCGGTCAGCATGCCTTTGTCGACCAGGTTTTGTGCCAGAAGAGAGAGGAGCTTGGCGGTGCGATGGCCTTCAAGGCTCTTCAATTCGGTCAGCGCGCTGTAGACCTTGTTGGAGGTGCAGAGTCCAGCGGCTCGATGCGGGTGCTGTGTCGGCATAAACGCATTCCTTGTTTTTATGAGGTTCGAAACGGCTATCTACAGGATGACCGGCCGTCCATTGAATGATTCCGATACCCATGATGATCGGTTTCCGAGCCAGTCACTGTTCTGAAAGCGACGGTCGGTTTGGCGGTGTCGTCGGACTGGCTTTGCTGAACCTCACAAACAACAACCCCGCCGGAGGGCGGGGCTGAAGATCAACTGTTACCAGCGGCCGCGATCATAGTAGCCACGGGGCGGACCGTAGTAATAGCCGGGTGGCGGGCCGTAATGGCGTGGCTGATAGTAGACCGGCGGTGGGACGACCACCTGATATCCCGGTTGATAGTAAACCGGTGGTGGCGGCGCCTGGACATACACCGGCTGCTGCACATAAACAGGTTGAGGCTGTTCGACATAGACAGTTCGGTCACGCCCGGACGAAACCGCTGCGCCCACTACCGCCGCACCAACAATGGCACCAACGACTGCCGGACCACCCCAGCCACCACCGCCGCCATGGGCGTTCGCTTGGCCTGCGAGGGCTAGGGCACCTATCAACAAGGCAACCTTGGGGATTTGACGAATCATGACTGTTCCTCGGCTTTCAACCCCGTTGTCGCGGGCTTGCATTCTTCTCAAGCACTGCCACGGGATAATTCTAAGACAGCGGTTTCAGGGAAAACTGCGAAGTCGTTGCGTAAATTTTGTGTAAGGTATCCGGCGAGTTTAAAACTACCGGATCGACTTACTGATGCGGTGTGAATAGTACGCCTGCCGGGCAGGTTTTCTAATACCGTTGAGGAGAAATAATGCTAATGGTCCCCAACAAAGAAACACAGCTGTGCATGTCGCTGGCCGGACGCCCCGGTAACTTCGGCGTGCGTTTTCATAATCACTTGTATGAACAGCTCGGACTCAACTTTTACTACAAGGCGTTTACGACCGGCGACCTTCCTGCTGCGGTCGGCGGAATACGTGCCCTCGGCATCCGCGGCTGTGGGGTATCGATGCCGTTCAAGGAGGCGTGTATTGAATGGGTCGACGAGATGGATGCTTCAGCGACCGCGATTCAGTCGATCAATACCATCGTCAATACTGACGGGCATTTAAAGGCCTACAACACCGATTACATCGCTGTTGCGCAACTGCTGCAGAGTCGAGCGGTGCCCATGACCGAGTTTGCCTTGCGTGGCAGCGGCGGCATGGCCAAGGCAGTGGTGTCTGCCATGCGCGATGCAGGCTTCACGAGCGGGATGATTATTGCCCGTAATGAGAAAACCGGCCGCGCTCTGGCCGATGCCTGTGGGTTGCGCTGGCAGGCTGAGCTTGGCAAGGCGCGTCCGCCGCTGTTGGTCAACGTTACCCCACTGGGCATGACTGGCGCGCAGTCTGAAGAGCTTTCTTTCAGCGAGGATGCCATTGAAGCCGCAGAGACGGTTTTCGATGTAGTGGCCACGCCAGCGCAAACGCCGTTAATCAAGGCGGCCAGACGTTTGCAGAAACGCATTATCAGCGGCGATGAAGTCGCGGCCATTCAGGCATTGGAGCAGTTCGTGTTGTACACCGGAGTGCGCCCGACCGACGAGCAATTCCAACTGGCCGCAGCATTTGCTCGCGGCTGACCAGTCCTTTGGCCCTGTTATCGAGATCGGGTAACAGGGCAGGGCGCGACACCTGATGGCTGCCGGCTATTCGAGCTTCGCCAGGCGCTCTTCGAGTGCTGCAATACGCGCTTCCAGTTCGTCCAGACGTTCAGCGGATGCCGATGCTGAACCCCCGGAACTGCGCTCTGGGGCGTTTTGCCGGTTGGCGAGTATTTCCTGCAGCTCCTCGGGGTTGCCCAAGGTGTGCATGTAACGGTCTTCCCGCTGCCCGGACTGGCGTGGCACCAACATGGCCATGTTGCGGGAAATCAGCCGCTCCAGTTGATGAACCACTTGCTCGTTGTCCTCGAAGTCATGCATCCGGTTACTGCGGGTGAGCAACTCGTTGACGGTTTGCGGGCCGCGCAGCAACAAAAGGCCCGTCAGAATGACTTGCGCCGGGACCAGCTCCAGTGCCTTGTCGACCTTGTGTTCCCAACGATCGGCACGGCTGCCCATCACCAGACGCGTCAGGCGGCGGCCTTCCAGGGCGCGCAGGCTTTGACCGACCTGGCCTGGCGTCAGGTTCATCACCGGGTCGCGGCTGGTTTTCTGATTGCAGGCGGTAACCAACGCGTTGAGGGTCAGCGGATAGGTTTCAGGACTGGTCGCCTGCTTTTCGATCAGGCAACCCAGAATGCGCAATTCCGTGCTGTTGAGGTGCAGCGCGTCGGTCGTGTCGGGCGCGTCTGCAGGTGACGGCGAAGGCTGTTCGGTAGACATGGCGCTTTCCATAGGCGATGGCGGGCAGTCAGCCTAGGCTGTGTGATGAATATTTTCCAGCGCCTGAAGCCTGTGTTTGCGCTTTTCAAGGATGACGACAATAAAGACCAACTGCGTTGCCAGGATAGCGTGCCTATAATCGCTTACCTTTCATTCAGGATCTGTCATGACTATTTCTTTGTATTCCGCCTCCATCCCGGTGTTTCAGCAAATGCTCAATGCCTTGAGCGCCATCCTGACCAAGGCCGAGGCCCACGCCACCGAGAAGAACATCCAGCCTGACGCTCTGCTGCAGGCTCGCCTGTTTCCGGACATGCTCAACTTCACCCGTCAGGTGCAGATCGCTGTCGACATCGCCAAAGGGGCTTCGGCGCGTCTGGCAAATGTAGAAATGCCTAAATATGACGATACCGAGACCACTTTTGCCGAGCTGCAAGCCTTGCTCGCCAAGACCCTGGCCTTCATCGGCAGCATCAAGCCGGAACAGGTCGACGGCAACGAAGAGATCGAAATCATCCTGCGTCCGGGCACACCGAAAGAAAAACGTTTCACCGGCCAGAGCTATCTGCTGACCTACAGCCTTCCGCAGTTCTTCTTCCACGTCACCACCGCTTACGACTTGCTGCGCCACAACGGCGTAGAAATCGGCAAGCGTGACTTCATGGGCGCTGTGTAATCCGCGACGACTCCATGATTCGTTGATCTGCTCCACTCAAGCCGCCGCACGACTGTTGTCATGCGGCGGTTTGCGCTCTGCACCTAAACGGTATCGGTAAACAGCTTGTGCCGGGCGCTTTCGGTGATCGCAATAATGCCTGGGTGCTTGACCTTGCGCTCTACGGAAATGGCGTAGAACGACTCGGTCACGGCGTCCGTCTGGCCGAGCAGTTCGACGCCGTACTGGGCCTGCACCTCATCGGCAATCACGCTGGGCGCGACAAAGATGCCGCTGCCTGACTTGCCGAAAGCTTTCATCAGCGCGCTGTCGTCGAACTCTCCGACAATGCGCGGCTGCACGTTCTGATCCGCGAACCAGCGCATCAATCTGCTGCGCACGACGGTTTCCTGTCCGGGAATCAGCAACGGTGCTCCCTGCATACTGGCAGGAAAGTCTTTGCCATAGCGCTGGGCCAGTTCTGGCGTCGCGAAAAAGCTGATGCCGCACTCACCCAGCTTCTGGCTGTAGCCTTTAATGTCCAGGTGCGAAGGCATCGGACTGTCGGAGATCACCAGATCAAGGCGCTGAATCGCCAGATCGGCCAGCAATCGCTCCAGTTTGTCCTCGCGGCAACTGATGCGCATCGGCTCCTGCAACTCCATCGTGGGCGCTATTAGCCGATAGACGATCGACTTGGGAACCACATCCGCGACGCCGACCCGAAACAGAATCTGCTGTTCGTCCGGCTGCGCGCGCAACATCGCTTCAAGCTCATTGCCCAACTGAAACATTTGCTCGGCATAAGGGAGTGCGAGCCGGCCGGCTTCGGTCAATTCCAGCTGGCGTCCGACCCGCTGGAATAAATCGACGCCCAAGGTTTGTTCCAGAAGGCTGATCTGGCCGCTGATGGTTTGCGGGGTCAGGTTCAATTGGTCACAGGCGCGAACAATGCTGCCGGTTTTTGCAACCACCCAGAAGTAATGCAGCTGTCGATAATTCAGCATAAAGTTTCCCGATTCGTTATCGCCGAAGTATACGCCTTGAAAATACGAATTTTCCTGAACTATCTGCCTGACTAGAATGCGCCCCTATCGCCGGACCGAGTCTACGCGTCCGGCTAATCTGATGAGGCATCCCATGATCAAACCTTTGCGTATCGCACTCTTTACGCTTCCTCTGTTGTTTCTGGCCGGCTGTGATCAGGTCGAAACATCCACCAAGCAACTGTTGAGTACCGCCGCTGATTCTGCCAAACAGGCCATCGACGATACGCAGAAGGCCGCCACCAAAGCACTGGACGACGCCAAACAGGATCTCTCCCTGGCGCAACCCAAGCCGGAATCCAAAGCAGACAAATCAAGCAAAGAAATCTAATCTCGTCTTCAACTGAACCAGGGCATCACTATGGAATACCTGTTAGAACTCGCGACAAGCCCGGCGGCCTGGGTCGCATTGGCGACGTTGGTCGTCATGGAAATCGTCCTCGGGATCGATAACCTGATCTTTATTTCGATCCTGACCAACAAATTGCCGGCGCATCAGCAGCAGAAAGCCCGCAGATTGGGTATTGGCATGGCGTTGTTCCTGCGCTTGGGCCTGCTCAGTACCGTGGCGTATATCGTGCAGCTTACCGAGCCGGTCATCGAAGTACTTGGCCAGACGTTCTCGTGGAAGGACATGATCCTGATCGCCGGTGGCCTGTTTCTGGTGTGGAAGGCGACAACTGAAATCCACCATAGCGTGGACATCAAGACCGAGGCTGAAAAGAAGATCGAGTCGACCATCACCTTGGGTATGGCTGCGGCGATCGGCCAGATTCTGATGCTCGACCTGGTGTTCTCCATCGACAGCATCGTAACGGCTGTAGGTATGACCGAACACTTGCCAATCATGATCATTGCGGTGATCAGTGCCGTGATCGTCATGCTGGTTGCTGCCGATCCGCTGGCGAAGTTTATCAACGACAACCCAACCGTGGTGATGCTGGCGCTGGGCTTCCTGATCATGATCGGCATGACGCTGATCGCTGAAGGTTTCGGTGCTCACGTGCCTAAAGGCTACGTTTACGCGGCCATGACCTTCTCGGCATTGATCGAGGGTTTGAACATGCTGTCGCGCCGAGCCAGGATCAAACGCGAAGCGGCGCAGGCTTCAGAGGCGCAGTAACTGAAGCAGTAACGAAGAAGGTCGGCGCGGTTGAAACCGCCGCCGACCTTTTCATTTGTATTCAATGGGCCGCGGCGTGGCGGTCTTTTCGTGGCTTTTCGCGTTTGACAGGTGCAACACCCGTGTCACGGTGATGATGACGACGAGAAATGCGCATCACGCCCCAAAGCATGGCGGTGGCAACAGCCATCCATGCGGCGATCAGCATCACGATTGTCATTCCCAGGCTCATAAGTCCTCCACGGACCTGCTTTCTATCCAGTCCTTGTAATCGACAGTCTAGTACCCGGCATGTTTCGGTAAATTGACCAATGGTCTCAAACGCAGGATCAATTTGGCATAGCCAGCATCATTGACTGCATTATCGGGCTATACCCGTGCGCGGTGTCGCCCTATGATCGGCGTTCGAGTCAGGCCGCAGGTGGCCGACGTCCGTTGAAGTGAGTGAACATGCTACCGGTATTACTCCGAGCGCCCATGGTTGGCACGAAGTGGAAAGTTCTGGCTGTTGCCTTTGTCTTGAGTCTGGTCGGCTGTGCTTCGGCCCTTACGCCTGAAATCCAGCGCCTGCCGGACCGGGTTGAACTCAATAACGTACCGTTCTTTCGCGGCAATGCTTATCAAAGCGGACCCGGCGCATTGGCCAGCATGTTGGCCAATCAGCGCGTCCAGATAACCCCGGGTTTGCTCGACAAGCCGCTAAAACTGCCGGGCGGCGAGGGCAGGCTTGAGGCAAGTATGCCGAAGCTGGCGCGTGAGTATGGTTTCCTCGTGTACCCCCTGGATGACGGCTTGCAATCGTTGTTGACGCAAATTTCCGCTGGGTATCCGGTCATGCTGCGTTTTTCCGAGGGCACCGTCTTGAAGGAGCCGCGCTACGCTGTATTGGTGGGATACAACCGCATTAAGCAAACAGTATTGCTGCATGCGGGCATGAACCGTCGTCTGCTGATGAGTTTCAGCAGTTTCACATCGGCCTGGGAAAACGCAGGTAGTTGGGCGGTGTTGATTCAAAGTCCGCGTCAGTTGCCTGCCAGCTTGAACGAACAGCGCTGGGTAAAGGCGGCGGATGATCTGGCCCAGGCGGGTCAGGAACAGGCAGCCGGCGAGGCCATCAAGACATTGAAGGCGCGCCAGGCTGCTCACTGAGGTCGGGCGGCGCAGAGCTCCGCTCGGGATGCGTCAAAAACCCAGCTTGTCTCTCAGGCCGTAATACCAGGCACCCAGCGCCGTCAGCGGCGTACGCATCAATTTGCCACCGGGGAAAGGGTAGTGCGGCAGTCCGGCGAACGCGTCGTAACGTTCGGCCTGACCGCGCAAGGCCTCGGCCAGCACTTTGCCCGCCAGATGCGTGTACGTGACGCCATGACCGCTGCATCCCTGAGAGTAATAGATGTTGTCGCCAAGCCGCCCGACCTGGGGCAGACGGGATAACGTCAGCAGGAAATTTCCGGTCCAGGCGTAGTCAATCTTAACGTCCTTGAGCTGTGGAAAAGCCTTGAGCATCTTTGGTCGGATGATCGCCTCAATGTTGGCCGGATCACGGGCGCCATATACAACGCCGCCACCAAAAATCAGACGTTTGTCTGCAGAAAGACGGTAGTAATCCAGCAGATAATTACAGTCTTCGACACAGTAATCCTGCGGCAGCAGTGTCTTCGCCAGCTCGTCACTCAAAGGTTCGGTGGTGATGACTTGCGTGCCGCAGGGCATGGACTTGGCGGCCAGTTCCGGGACGAGATTGCCCAGATATGCATTGCCCGCGACGATAATGAACCTGGCGCGAACCTTACCCTCGGCGGTATGCACCACAGGGTTAGCGCCTCGCTCGATGCGAATGGCAGCCGATTGCTCATAAATCGTGCCGCCCAGGGATTCCACCGCCGCGGCTTCCCCCAGCGCAAGATTCAACGGATGGATATGGCCACCACTCATGTCCAGCAAGCCGCCTATGTATTGCTCGCATGCTACTGCTTCCCGAATACGGGTTTGATCCATGAGTTCCAGTTGAGTGTGGCCGTAGCGTTCCCAAAGCCGCTTCTGCGCTTCAAGGTGGCCCATCTGCTTGGGTGTCAGTGCGGCGAAGACTCCGCCGTCCTTCAGATCGCACTGGATTTGATACGTGGCCACCCGATCACGAATGATCGCGGCTCCCTCGAACGCCATCTGCCCTAACAGCTGCGCCTGGCCGGGGCCAACTGTGCGCTCGATAACATCGATATCACGGCTGTAACTGTTGACGATCTGTCCGCCATTGCGCCCCGACGCGCCAAAGCCGACTTTGGCCGCCTCCAGTACCGTCACCCGAAAGCCGTGCTCCAGGAGAAACAGCGCGCTGGACAGGCCGGTATAACCCGCGCCAATCACACACACGTCGGTTTCCACATCGCCCTGCAATTGCGGGCGAGGAGGGGCTGGACTGGCCGAGGCTGCGTAATAGGACTGCGGATAAGGAGTGTTCGCCATCCTTTAACCTCCGTTTAATATTTTTTACGAATGGCTCGATCCTACCGGAGATCAAAAAGCTGCACCAGCCAGCGACAGATTAAAGGCGAAAACCCGAAATCGTAAAAAATACGCATATTCATAGGGTTAGCGCGAAAAAAGGTGTTGACACACATTTAGATATCCGTAGAATGCCGACCCACAGCAGGCGCGTAGCTCAGTTGGTTAGAGCACCACCTTGACATGGTGGGGGTCGTCAGTTCGAGTCTGATCGCGCCTACCAAACAAATCCGCTCTCTGCTGGGCGGTCTAGAAGGGCTCACCGAAAGGTGGGCCCTTTTTTGTTGCCAGAATTTCAGATGGATTCGCAAAACGTTTGTAAAACCCCACCTCAGAACGCCAAGTCGGCGCTTACGTCGACGTACAAAATCTGCTTCTCTGTGTGGCCCTCTTGAATTTACCGTTTGGGTAAAGGTTCGGCGGCAGCTTGCGAGTTGCGAGGGTTCGGGGCCAGGCCGCCATCAGCCGGTGCTCAGCATTTGTTCAAGCAGCGGGTCGTTGGAGCCCAACAGCGCAGCCTGTAGATCGACGAAGTGCATCCCGCCTTTTACTTCACCCACGATTTCACCTTCCTCAATCTAATCCCTTTGACCGCTTCGATCTCGATCTGGACAGCCGGATTGATTTCGGAAAAATCGCTGCCTGAGCAGTGGTGCAACAATGCGCGATGAAAAACTCAGGCGCAGAATTCCAACTTTTGTTGGGAACTTCGCGAAAACCTCACCTGACGAAGCCTATCATCGCCTACCGGCGATATTTTTCCTTACGGCGCCCCGCTTTCCCGCGACCTCCAGTAGCCGCTTGAAGGTGGCGCATTCCATATGTGACGGCGCAGGGCACTCGGCGACGTGTCGGAGCGTGTCGCGGAGCGCGATCAATTCGCGGATATGCCGATCAATCTCGTCTGCCTTTTGATGAAGCCCGGCGCGCGGTAGGTCTGGCATGCCGTTTCTGCCCAACATCCCGGCGATCTCTTCAAGCGAGAAACCTGCCAATTTACCCATCGTGATCAGCTTGAGTTGCAACAGGACTTCGGGCGGAAACTGCCGGCGCAACCCGCGCCGTGAAACCGAGTAAATCAACCCCACTTCCTCGTAGTAGCGTAGCGCCGAGGGTTTGATTCCGGTCTGTGCCGACACCTCCCCGATATCCAGAAATTTCATGCTTGACCTCAAGCCGACTTGAAGTGGCAGCATGCTCTTGAACGGACATTCGAGCAAGAGGACAAGACGATGCAACAGGCTGGAACACTCACACAAGAGAGGAAACAATCGGGGGTTACGATCACGCTGGCTCTGGCGATGCTACTGGCCTCGCTCGGCACCAGTATCGCCAATATTGCACTGCCGACGCTGGCCGAGGCATTTTCCGCGCCCTTTGTCGAGGTGCAGGCGGTCGTCATCGCCTATCTTGCAGCTATGACAACCACAGTCGTCATAGCCGGTCGGCTCGGCGACAGTCATGGACTGAAACCCGCGCTGCTCGCGGGCATTGGCCTGTTCTTCATTGGCTCGCTTTTAGGCGGTCTTGCGCCGAACCTGTGGTCGCTGATCGGTGCGCGCGCACTTCAGGGCATTGGTGCGGCCTTCCTCATGACGCTTTCCATGGCGCTGATGCGTCAGACGGCGAGCGAAGCGAACGTAGGGCGAGCCATGGGCCTGCTCGGCACGGTCTCGGCGCTGGGCACGGCGCTCGGTCCTTCGCTGGGTGGGCTGGTGATTCCGGCAATGGGATGGCGCGGCATCTTCTGGATGCAGCTCCCGCTAGCGGCCATCGCCTTGTTGCTGGCTTTCACCTTGCTGCCGAGCGACACCGGTAAGGAGAAGGCACCCTCAGTAAGTCTGTGGTCTGTGCTGAACAGGGGCCTTGTTCCCAATCTTCTCGTCAACCTGCTGGTCGCCGCCGTCATGATGACGACGCTCGTGGTCGGCCCGTTCTATCTCGGCCTTGGGCTCGGCCTGAAGGAACGATTGGTGGGGTTCCTCATGGCGATTGGTCCAGTGATCTCAATCTTCAGCGGCGTTCCCGCCGGGCGACTGGTTGATGCTTGGGGGAGCGGCCGGGTGCTGGCGATTGGGCTCGTTCTCATGGCCGTCGGTGCCTTCCTTCTGGCGCTCTTGCCAAACATGATCGGAGTCGTTGGCTATGTATTCTCAATCATCGTCCTGACGCCGGGCTACCAGCTCTTTCAGTCCGCCAACAACACCGCCGCGCTGGCGGATATTTCAACGGATCGACGCGGCACGGTCTCAGGACTCCTCAGCCTGTCGCGGAACATTGGGTTGATCGGGGGTGCATCCATCATGGGGACGGTCTTCGCCTTTGGCGTCGGGACGGAAGAGCTTGCCCATGCCGCTCCTGCGGCGATTGCCAGCGGCATGCAGTTCACCTTCCTGCTCGCCGGTGGAATGATAACTGTCGCGATAGGCGCCCATGTTTTTGTAAGGCGGTCGTAACCCGCATTGCTGTTAGCGGAACAGGATCAGGAGATGCAAAAATCCTGACTTCCCGTCGGAAGCATTTGCGAACTGGAACGCTCCCAAACTCCTGTCACGTTTGGGTGCACCCTAGAGTGACATTCAAATGTAACGCGCGCGGAGGTCCGAGTTGGAAACCATCATGCCGTTTCTGCACGCGGGTGACGAACTGGTGGTGATGCGGCTTGATCGGCTCGGCCGTTCCACACGCGACGTTCTCAATCTCGTTCATGAGCTTGACGAAAAGGGGGCGCCCCTCCGCGTTTTTGAGCCCTAAGTCACGACAGCCAGAAGCATGGGGCGAATGGTCATCACCATCCTCGGTGCGGTCGCAGACATGGAACTCAAGTTCATCAAAGACAGGCAACGATCGGGCATCGACGCGGCAAAAGCTGACGGCATCTACAAGGGCAGGAAAAAGAATGTTGATAACGTCGAAATCCTCGGGCGGATCGCTGCCGGCGCGACCAAAGCCCCCCTTGTCCGCGACCTGAACATTTCCAGGATGACTATTTATCGCGCCGTGGAAGTTCAAAGCTCGCCGTCAGATTCTATGTGATCACCCATTCGCCATCTGTTCTTTGAGCTGGCCAACATCGCAGCTTCGGGCCGACTGGGCCTACAAGGTTGGTGCGACGAGGGGAGTGCGGTTGCGGCAATTGTGGTGGTTTTTGAGGTTCGGCAGAACGCCGAGGGAGGGAAGAAACTCAATTACTGTAAGAATATACAACGCCAAGTTATTGATTCTTATGGGCTGATATGCTGCCTTTCGAGAGTGCTAAGTTCGAGTCTGATCGCGCCTACCAAACAAATCCGCTCTCTGCTGGGCGGTCTGGAAGGGGTTCACCGAAAGGTGAGCCCTTTTTGTTTGGGCTAATTTCAGGTGGATTTGCAAAAGCCCGGATTCACCAGTTGCAACCCTCATATCCGACACGCATGCCACATGTGCACTGCATTTATTCCCCTCACCTGCATCTGTTTCGAAATCTGCTCCGCTCTGACAATGATCGAGCCTGGCCGCTTGAGTACCTGATCAACATTCGGGGTACCGAGTCGACTGGGAAGACAACCTGTTCTTGAGTGGGAGACATAATGGCAAAGCTCGCGTTTTTCATGATTGGATTTCTGGTGCTGACCATTGGCATCGCTCTCCTGGCAACCATCCCGCCGACATAGCGGCCTTGCGTCAGCGCTGACCCTTGTCACCTGCATCGGATCTGCTATGTTGTATGACGTCGTATAAATGTGCTGCATCTCTCTGCGTCATCACAACAATAAGGAATCATCGATGAAGAACTACAAACTGCTGCTCGGTTTTCTGTGTCTGTTCGGCGGCTACGTAGCCACCGCTCACGCCTCTGACGAAGCTGATGTTGAGAAAGCGGTGGATAAGCTCACCCAGGCGATGTGGCACAAAGACATAGCCGAACTGCAGGCGCTGACGGCGGAGAACCTGACTTATGGTCACTCCAGCGGCACTATTCAGGACAAGAAGGCGTTCATTTCCGACATTGAGACAGGCAAAAGCGCATTTCAAGAACTGAAGATGCTCAATCAGAAAATCACAATGTCCAACGACGTTGCGCTGGTTCGCAATCACTTCTCCGCTCAGGCCATCAACAGCGGGAAAGTGGTGCCAACCGAGATCGAGAACTTCCAGATCTGGCAGAAGCAGGGTGGCAAGTGGTTGCTGATTGGTCGCCAAGCCTTCCGTTTTTGATCGGTAGCCCATGTTCTGTATCGGTAATGGCTGGAACATGGCAATCCCGGCATGAAATCGCTAAGCGGTGACATGCGGCCGGCGGCGGGTTTATTTCAACCCGCTTGCCTGGCGTAGGACTTGACGATGGCTTTGGTGGCCGTGCTGGCATTGAGGTCACTGACGTTTTTCATGTGCAGCCACTTGCAGGCCGCGATCTCATTCTGCGGCGAGGGTTTGGCCGACGCCGAGACCTCCGCCGTGAAAATGTGATGAATGACTTTGTCTTTTCCATACTCGGCCAGATAGATCAATTCAAGATCCTCCAAACCGGTTTCCTCGCTGAGTTCCCGGATGGCTGCTTGTTCCGGCGTTTCACCGGTTTCGATTTTACCGCCCGGTAATGCCCATCTCGATTTCGGTTTGCGCACGTAGAGAATCATTCCATCGCGCCTGCAAATCACTGTCGCTCGTTCTTTCATAGCTGCTCTACCTTTTCACACGACCAATGGCCACTGCGGGTCGTTTGCTTGTATTGCTGTGCTCGAAGGTAAATCAGTCATTTAATGGCATGGATCCACTGCTATAAATTCGCTGTCATAAATCCTTCACAATTATTATATGAGCATTAATGATGCCAAGTGTGGTGCATATGTATTTTGATAAAAAAAGCCCGGTAAAGGACCGGGCTGGTGATATCGCGCGGGGCAGATGGCTGTCGCAATGACCTCTGCCATCACGCTCTATTCATGACTGCTGAAAAAATCCGGTTTCGCTACAGAACCGGCGATCCTGCGGTAAGTCTGGTCATCCGTGGCCGCCAGGAACTTTCTGCCATCCTTTAATGTTGCCCAGAACGTGACTTCTGTTTCTTCCCCCGCCAGCATGAGACCCGCCGCTGCACCCATCGGGCCTAACATCAGGGCGCCTGCGAGTCCCAGGCCAATTGCGTCTTCCACTTTTTTACTGGATGCCTTGCTGGCAACTCCCACCGATTTGAGTGCCTTGCCCGGAATATGGATGCCAGGCCAAGGATGCAGGGGCGTCTCGAGTCTGATTGCGCCGCAGATATACTCCCCATCACCCTGAAGAAAGTCACCCGCTAATACCTTGATCTTAGCCATGTGATATCTCCCTTGTTTCAACGAGAACATTGATTCGATGCCCCATAAAAGTGCGTGTCAAGCGTGCAGGGACGAAGCGCTGACTCCCTTGAGTAACAGAAAATTGCAGTCCTGTCGGGCATGCCGAATAGAGCAGGCGGGCGCATTACTGGCGGTGGTGACCGGTCATCGGAGAACTTCTGCCAAAACACAGCCACGAGTGTCCATATCAATTACAGGGCAGTCACAAAGCTGCCGATAGCTACAAGCTGCAGTTGAATGGATGGAATTGTTATGACGCTCCGCAACGATTTTCAAAGTCAGGCAAATGCGTTGATGGTAGAACTGGACGACTCCACTTCAGTGATGATGGGCATGGTGTGCTCGCATCAGACCACAGGTCCAGTCTGGGAAGCGGCATCCATGCGCCAAAGCACTTCATTCGGTCGCCTCGCCGCGTTCCTCAAGCGCTCGGATCACTTTGGTCCTGCCTTGGGCTGAGTGAAGCGTTATGGCTGAGGTTTATACGCACCTTATCGCTTATCTATTCAAGGATGAGCAGCGGGAACAGTCATTTGAACTGACCGACGCCGTGCTGCCAGCCCATGTGGCTGCATTACATCTGTTGCAGTTGCACTTCGGCGATGGGGAAAACAGCCTGATCATGCCTACTGCTGATTCCGCGCCCGACGAGATCATGCAACAGGCGCTGTTGCTCGGGATTTCTGATATCCGTTCCCAACCCGCAGCGCCGGTATAAAGGCAGCTACATCGGCGGCGTCACGCCGTCCTTGCCTGCAGATATAGCCTGTGCTGACAAACTGCCATCTGCGGCTTTCTGGGCAAACATCACGACCTTGACCCCTGGCTTCAACAAACTTCTGTCCCCCGGGACCAGATTTACAATGGGCACGTCTTCAGGAATGACAATCGTCTTCTGTCCGCCCTTGTAGTTCACTGTGATTGAGCGCCCGTTGCTGGTAACCAGATCGCCCACAGCACCATTGGTCATGGTGCTGTCCTTGGTCAGATCAAACGGGCGATGCCCGTCGCCGGTGCTGGCCATTTCCGGCGGGAAGACATGGATTTCCAGGGCCTTGAGTGTGCCGTCCGGTAGCGGAACGGCGGCCGAGCCGATGTAGCTGCCCGGTTTGATGTCCGCAACCTGGGCCAGCGTGACCCCGCGAACCTGGGTTTCCTTCAGCAGGTTGACGGTCAGATCTTCACCTCGATTGGTGCGGACCTTCAACACGTCACCCTCAATCGCCGAGATCGTCCCTCGCACGCCCACTCTTGGCGCCGGAGCATCCTGCGCAACACTCTGACTGGCGCCCAACAGAAAAGACGTCAGCACAGCGGTGGACAAAAGCATGCCGCGCAATGACTTGCCGAGTAGAAAGTTCATAACCGTATTTACCTGTGGGTCGATCGAGGAAAACTGCAGCTTACACCCAAACCTGAATCCTGCCGAGATTAATATCCCACATAATGGGATATGAATTCATATATTGAAATATATAAACATCTCGTCTAAGGTCGCTTCAACGGTTTCGCCGACTGGTGCCTTCAAGGCCAGCGGTCCCGACAATAAAGACAAAAAAGACAACAGAGGGCTGTTTATGTCCAATCCCATCGAGACTGGCCTGCATGCCAGCACCATCGGAAGACTCAACTTGAAGTTGATTCCATTTCTGATGCTGCTCTACATGGTCGCTTACATCGACAAATCGAATATATCCGTCGCTGCACTGCAGATGAACGCTGACCTGGGCCTGACCGCACGCATGTACGGGCTGGGCGTCGGGCTGTTCTTCCTCACTTACATCCTGTTCGAAGTGCCCAGCAGCCTGATCCTTACCAAAGTCGGCGCGCGTCGCTGGATTGCCCGGATCATGATTACCTGGGGCATCGTCGCCGCGGGGATGTGTCTGGTTCAGACCGCCAATCAGCTTTACGTCATGCGCCTGTTATTAGGCGCTGCGGAAGCCGGTTTCACGCCCGGTATCATCTATTACCTGTCCCAGTGGTATCCAAAGACCGATCGCGCCAGGGCCATGTCGTTTTTCTACATTGGCGCAGCGTTGGCATCGGTGATCGGCCTGCCGCTGTCCGGAGCATTCCTGCACATGGACGGGATCTTCGGCGTCAGCGGCTGGCGCTGGCTGTTCCTGCTTGAGGGAATTCCGGCGGTGGTACTTGGCATTGTCGTGCTGCGTTACCTCCCGGATTCGCCGGAAACCACCCACTGGCTGGATGCGGCGCAGAAGAAATGGCTGGCGCGCACCATTGCCGCCGAGCAGGCCACGACGCCGATTTCCCATAAAGATGCGTGGCACGTTGCCTTTCGCAGTCGCCGGGTCTGGCTGCTTAGCCTGTTCTGGTTGCTCCAGGCGTTTGGCACCATCGGGATTACGCTGTTTTTGCCGCTGATCGTACAGTCCGTATCCAAGCAAGGCTCCTTCACCGTGAGTGTCATGTCGGCGCTGCCATTCTTCGTCGCCTGTATTTTCATGTACTTCAACGGTCGCCACTCGGACAAATCGGGCGAGCGCGGCTGGCACTTGGGCGGGCCATTATTGGGGGCCGGGGTGTTGCTGGCGTTGGCGGTTTTCAGCGGTAATCAGTGGCTTTCCTACGGGATGCTGGTACTGGCCGTGGGTCTCAACTGGGCGGCAACGCCCGTGTTCTGGGCGACCACGACTGAATACCTCTCCGGCCCTGCGGCGGCTGTCTCCATTGCCTTGATCAACTCCATTGCCAACCTGGCCGGGCTGGGTTTGCCGCCTGCGATGGGCTGGATCAAGGACGTCACCGACAACTACGACTATGCCTTGCTGCTGGTTGCCGGGGCGTTGCTGGCAGGCGGTGTTCTGGGGATTTATCTCGGGAAGGGGAAATCACCTACAGTTGCTCAGCCTGTTACTCAAAGGAATGTTGATGAAACCTCACGTGCTTAAAATCGCCCGGCTGCCGGATCTGCTCAACGAGCGTTTGTATGACCAGTACGAGGTAACCGACTCGACGGAAAACCCTGCAGACCTGCCCGCCAGCGCGTTCGGTGTTCGTGCGCTGTTGGCCAATGGTGAATCCCGGGTTAGTCGTGAGTTGATCGAAAAGCTGCCCGAGCTGGAAATCATCGTGGTATTCGGGGTGGGTTACGACGGCGTGGACGTCCAGGCCGCCAGGGAGCGGGGCATCCGTGTGACGCATACGCCGGATGTGCTCACCGACGATGTTGCTGACTTCGCCATGGCCCTGCTGCTGGGCATCGGCCGCCGCACCGCTGACGCTGACCGCTTCGTCCGCGCCGGAGCATGGTCCGACGGGCCGTTTCCGTTTACCCGCAAAGTCAGCGGTGCCCGGGTGGGCATCGTCGGACTTGGCCGAATTGGCAAGGCAATCGCGCGCCGTGCAGCGGGTTTCGACATGCGAATCGCTTACACCGGTCGCAGCCCTCAGGACGTGCCTTATGAGTTTATTGGCTCGGTCGTTGAATTGGCGGCAGCAGTGGATTTCCTGGTGATCGCAGTGGGCGGCGGTGAAGAGACGCTGCATCTGGTCGACACTGATGTCCTGAATGCCTTGGGCCCGCAAGGCATTTTGATCAACGTCGGTCGCGGCAGTGTGGTCGATGAAGGCGCGCTGGCCGCCGCGCTGCGGGACAAGCGCATTTACGCGGCGGGGCTGGACGTTTTCGAGCACGAACCGCAGGTCCATCCGGATTTGCTCGGCCTGGATAACGTATTGCTGACGCCGCATATGGCCAGCGCGACTCAGGACACACGGCAGGCGATGGCGGACCTGACGCTGAGCAACCTGGCGGCGTATTTCGCCAGGGAGACGTTGCCGACCCCCATTCCAGAGTGACCCCGAAGCGCCATTGCAGGCTGACAACCTGCGACGACTTTCATGCTCATTCACGACATTGTTTTGCCCGTGAGTGATAAAGAAGTGAAATAACTCAACTTTCTTACAGGTCAATCGAATATCCCGCTTGCGCCGCCCAACACCCGCCGCGAATATAAGCTCTCGCGGTTTCTGGTTTTGGAGCTTTCATGAATGTACTTCACTTGGCCCATGACCAGAGACGTCCCGACCATGGCGAAGGTGCAGCAGCGGAATTGATTGCGAGCATGGAAGCGTTAACCCTTACAGCAAGTCAGGCCACTATCGAGACGCTGCTCCTGGCTGCAAAAAGCCAGGTGGCGGATGTCCCTTGGGCGGTCTACGGTGCTGGCGAATCCATGTATTTGTTGGGCCAGGGATCGGCACTGCCCGCGCCCGACTGGCCTGCCAGTCTTCAGGCCAGCCAGCTCGACGCGCTGTGTCGAAGTCAGCGCCTGCATCGCTGGCCTGCCGGCAGAGGCGAGGAGGCGTTGGGTTGGTTGCTGGCACCGCAGGATCAGTGCGCGAACCCGGAGCTGGCTACTCTGGCTTTGCAAGTTGGCTACCAGTTGCAGACCCAGGCGTTGGCGCGCGCGCAGATTACTCAGCGGGTGTTGTACGAGATCACTTATCTGGCCAGCACCACCCGGCATCGTGGCGCGTTTCTGGAGGGCGTACACAAAGAACTCGCCACGCTGATCGACGCTGAAAACTTTTACCTGGCCCTTTACGATGCGGGCACCGGCAAAATCACCTATCCCTATTACGTCGATATCACCGATGTCGATGCCCTTGAACCTGAAGCGCACGAATTCCTCGACCCGTCCCAGATATCAATGACTGGCTATGTCTTGACCACTGGCCAGCCGCTGTTCGTCGATGCGGCGGATATTGAACGCGCCAGCCAGGAGCAAACGTTTTTTTGCCTGGGGCATCGGCCCGAGTTCTGGATGGGCGCGCCCCTCAGAAATGCTTCGGACGACGTTTTCGGCATGCTGGCCATGCAGGTTTACGACGTGTCGCGGGTCTACAGCGCAGAAGATCGCGTGTTGTTCCAGGCCGTTGCGCGTCATGTGGCCATGGCGCTGGACCGTATTCTGCACCGCGCCGACCTCGAGCGAACCGTGCTGTTGCGCACCCAGGAGCTGTCCGCGCTCAACGCCGCGCTGCGTCAGGAAGTCCTCGATCGTGAGCGCGCCGAGCATTTGCAGAGCGCGTTGTTTCAGATTGCCGAGCTGTCGAGCCAGCCGGGAGACATGGCCGAGTTGTTTCACAGTCTGCATCTGATCGTTGGCGAGTTGCTGGTGGCGCTGAACTTCTATATTGCGCTGTATGACACCGCGACCGGCGAAGTGACCTTTCCCTACTACGTTGACGAGCGCTTGACCACGCGACCTTCGCCGCGCAGTGGCCAGCGTGGCTTTACCGAATATGTGATCCGTCAACGACGTGCCTGCCTGATCGACAGCGACGATGCGCTGCGCCTTGAAGCGCTTGGCGAGATTGAAATAGGCAACGAGGACAATCGATCATCTTCCTGGTTGGGAATACCGCTGTTCGAAGGTGATGATGTACGCGGCCTGCTGGCCGTACAGAGTTATTCGCCGCTGGTGAGCTATTCATTGCGCGATCAGGAACTGCTGACCTTTGTTTCTCGCCATATCGACACCGCGCTGTCCCGACGCAGTGCCGCCGAGGCCGTGCACACTGACAATCTGCGTCTGGAGGCCAGGGTTCGCGACCGTACCCGCGAACTTGATCAGGTCAACGCCCGGTTGCAGCACGAGAATTCTCACGATTCCCTGACCGGCCTGCCCAATCGCAGCCATCTGCAGCAGCGCTTGCATGCCGCCTGGCAGGAGTTTCGCGATCATGGCCAGCCGATGGTGGTGATGTTCATCGACCTGGATCGCTTCAAGCTGGTCAATGACAGCCTCGGTCATCATTTCGGTGACCTGCTCCTGACTCAGGCAGCGGACCGCTTGCGCAGCTGTATGCGTGAAAGCGATTTGCTGGCGCGGTTGGGCGGCGACGAGTTTGCCGTGCTGGCGGTCAGCGCGACGCTGGATATGGCCGTGGGTATTGCCCAGCGAATTCTCCAGGCCTTCGATCTGCCGTTTCGTGTAGATGCGCATGCGGTGTTTTCATCGTGCAGCATCGGCATCGTCGGCGCCGACAGTCAATTCCACCATGAACCCACGGACTTGCTGCGCGATGCCGACATGGCCATGTACCGGGTCAAAAATGGCGGGCGTGACAGCTACGCGGTGTTCAATCAGGAGCTGCGCCGGGAAGTCTCAGATCAGGTCGAGCAGGAAGGCGCGCTGCGCAATGCACTCAAACGCACTGACGAGCTGATTCCATACTTCCAGCCGATCATCGGGATCGAAACCGGCAAAATACTGGCCCTCGAAGCACTGATTCGCTGGCGCCAGCCTGACGGGCGAGTGATTGCGCCCGGTCACTTCCTGCCGGCGCTGGAAGGCTTGCGGCTGATCGGGCGGCTGGATCAATACATGTTGCAGAGCGTTATCGCGATCCTGGCGCAACCGGCTAATAGTCATTGGCCAACTGTCCACGTCAACTGCTCCAGCTATAGCATCACCCGCCCCGAGTTCGCCGGGGAGCTGCTGGACATGTTGCAACGCTACGAGGTTGCCCCGTCGAGGATTTGCCTGGAATTGACGGAAGGCGCGCTGGTGGCCGAGCCGGAACTTGCCCGGCAATCCATGAAACAGTTGGCGGACCATGGCATGTCAGTCGTACTGGACGATTTCGGTGCGGGGTTCTCGTCGCTCAGCTATGTGCATCAATATCACTTCAGCGGCTTGAAGATCGACAAATCGTTCATTCTTGAACTCACCACCAGCGCGCGCAGCCGCGCAATCGTGCGGGCCATCGTGCGCATGGCGCAGTCGCTGGATCTGACCGTTGTCGCCGAAGGCGTGGAGGACGAAGCGACTCTCGACCTGCTACGTGAAATAGGCGCAGGCCAAGCACAGGGCTATCACTTCTCCGTACCGTTGCCGCAGGAGCGGTTGGTTCTGGGTGATGATTTCCCGCAATGAGCGTGCGGCAGTGGGCTGCCACTTGTGGTTGCCCTTTGCCGCTCTCACCGCCTGAAAAATCGTATGCGCAGCTTTCAATACCCGTAATCAAAGGCTTGTAGCGAACTTCGTGAAGTGGCACTGGTTTTGCTGAGTTATGCGTACTGCACTTTGCAGCAGGAGGTGAGCGATGAATACAGCCAGCATCAGCGCGCTCCATCACTTGGTATCACAAGTGGTAGGGCGCAAGACCCAGGAGGAGGCGTCTACCGACGCGTTCGCCGTTCCGGTCGCCCCGGCCAGTCCGGTTCCAGCGGTGGACGCAGTCAGCGAGAACACCCGCGACAGCAGCAAGGATTCAACCTTTGACGAAGCGTTCGCCAAGTTGTTGGTGAACCTGAAGGCCTCGACCCAGGCGACGGATGCGCAAGCCGCATTTTCGCCCCTGGCTGTTGATACCAGTATTGCGGCCAGGGATTCGGCCGTGACCAGCGAGGCCGATGTGGCCGCAGCGACGTCTTCGACTTCGACTTCCTCGGCGCAACAGCAATTCATGGATTTCATGAACCTGTCGCCTGCCGAGCAGATGCGCGAGAAGCTGACAGGGGTGAGCAAGGAAGAGTACGAAGCGATGTCGCCGGAGCAGAAACTGTCCGTTGATAACAAGCTTCAAGCGGCTTTGAAAGAACAGCAACAAACAGCAACTGCCGATATCAACGGCAAGATCCTGGCGGCCAGGTTGGCGTTGGTTTAAAGCCTTCCTCCAAACGCAGTCTCGTTGGATCGAGGCTTGCTGTAGGACCGGCTTTAGCCGGGAGGGCAATTGACGCCTTCGCGACTAAAGTCGCTCCTACGGCCGGTTCGCGTGTTCGCCGCGCTATATCACCCCAACTGCGCTCGATATGGCAAATCCGGGCCGACCCTGGTGCAGGTCAGCGCTGCGGCTTTCACTGCGAATCTGAGCATTTCATCCAGGGTTTCCCGAGTCAGCGAAGGCAAGCTGGCCGGGCTGTCGAGTTGCCGCTCGGTGAGGAAGGTGATCAGCGCTGCCTGAAAAGTATCGCCCGCGCCAACGGTGTCGGCAGTAATCACTGTCTGCGCTGGAATCGACCAACTGCCGTACTGGCGGGTGAAGATGCTTGCGCCCTGAGTACCGCGTGTCAGGACGACCAGCTGGCAGCGCTTGCCGAGCCAGCTCTGCGCTATTTCTTCAGGACTTCGCTCCGGATAAAGCAGCGTCAGGTCCTCGTCGCTGACCTTGATAATGTGCGCATGCTCTGCAAAAGCATTGATCTGCTCGCGCCAGCGAGTGATGTCCGGGGCCGGGTTGAGGCGCACGTTAGGGTCCAGCGTAATCAAACGCTGGTTACTTTCGCGTGCCACCAAGGCCAGCAAAGTGTCGGCTATCGGCTGCACCACCAGGGAAAACGAACCCACGTGAATGCCGCGTACTTCGTCGCTCAGTTGCGGCAGATCGCCCAGTCGCAATTGTCGGTCCGCGCAGCCTTCGCCGCGAAAGCTGTAGTGGGGCGAGCCATCGGCACCTACGGCAACCATCGCCAGCGTCGTGGGCGCGTCGAAATCCACCAGATGGTCCGCCCGTACGCCTTCTTCCTCCAACACCTTGCGCAGTCGTCGGCCGAGATAGTCCGTGGACAGCCCGGCAAAGAAAGCGCAGTCCACACCCAGTCTGCGCAAGCCGACTGCGACGTTGAATGGCGAACCTCCGGCAATCGCCTGAAAGCCCAATGTGTTGCTCTTGCCAGCGCTGCCTGGCTGGCTGAAAAAATCGAACAGCGCTTCGCCACAAACCAGATACATAGGTGCTCCCTGAAATAGTGCGTCAGTGCTGTCAACCGACCTGCAACTGACTGCGATAGTGCTCATAGACGCGTTGATAAGCCGCGACGTTTTGCTCGCGCGGCCGGGTTTCACTGGCCGAATCCAGGCTGACGCAACGCATACACAATTGCTCCAGGGTTTGCTCGGCGTCAGTGGCCCCGGAAAAACACCAGGCGGCCTGAATCGCAGCCCCGAGGGCCGCAGCCTCGCTGTGTTCGGTGCAGATTACCGGCGTGTTCATGATGTCCGCGACGATCTGCCGCCACACCGCGCTTTTCGCGCCGCCGCCGATCAGCCGAATGTTGTCGCTGCGTATGCCGCTGGCGCGCAGCAGGTCCAGGCCGTAGCGCAAGCCGAATGTGGTGCCTTCGACCACCGCACGACTGAGATTGGCCCGCGTCAGATTGCTGCTGTCCAGACCCAGGAGGCTGCCGGTGGCGTGGGGCAGGGCGGGCACGCGCTCGCCGTTGAGGAATGGCAGCATCAGCACGCCTTCGGCGCCTATCGGTGCCTGGTTGACCGCCTCGTTGAAGGCGGCGATATCCAGCCCCAGCAATTCGCGAATGGCGCTGCTGGCGTTGGTCAGGTTCATGGTGCAAATCAATGGCAACCAGCCGCCGGATGATGAACAGAACGTCGCGACTGACGGTTGTTCGCTGACCTGCGGCTGATCGGCGAAGGCGTAAACGGTGCCGGACGAGCCGAGACTCATGGTGATGGCCCCCGGTTGAATGTTGCCGGTGCCGATGGCGCCCATCATGTTATCGCCGCCGCCGCTGGAAACCAGCGCCGCGGGGTTCAGCTCCAGTAACTGGGCGATGTGCGGCAAAATCTGCCCCACCGGTTGCTGCGCCTCCAGCAACTCGGGTAAGGCCCGGCGCAAGCGGCCGCTGGGATCGATGTGCTCCAGCAGCGGCAGATCCCATTCCCGGGTGCGTACATTGAAATAGCCGGTTCCCGAAGCGTCGCCGTATTCGCTGCAGCAACGGCCGGTCAGCCAGTAGTTGAGATAGTCATGAGGCAACAGAATCTTGGCTATCTGCGCAAATACGTCGGGGTGTTGCTCCAGGGTCCATAAGAGTTTGGACACCGTATAACCCGGCGCAATGGCGACCCCCAGACGTGCCAGCGAGCCACTTTCGCCGCCCAGATATTCCAGCAATCTGTCGTTTTCCGGTGCGGTTTCGGTGTCGCACCAGAGTTTGGCCGGGCGCAACACCTGGCCCTGGCTGTCGAGCAGCACCAGACCATGTTGCTGGCCGGAAACGCCGATCCCCTGAATCTCGGAGCCGGAAATGCCAGCCTGGATCAGTGCTTCCCGGGTCGCTTGCTCAAACGCTGCAAGCCACTGCTGCACGTCCTGTTCGCGGCGCCCGTTGGCGCCACTGATCATGCTGTGGGCAGCAGAGCCCTGGCCCAATACCTTGCCGCTGACGGCGTCGAGGACAATGGTCTTGGTGCCTTGGGTGCCGCAATCGATTCCGAGAAACATGGGCGCCTCAGACAGTTTTGGCCAACAGGTTTTCCAGGGTCTTGCTGACCCCCAGTTCCTTCAGGCTGTTGAGATTGTGTTCAAAAGCGGCAACGAATTCGGCAGATTGCGGGATGGCAATGCCGAAAATTTCTTCGACTTCCAGCAAGCGCTGAGTGATCAACACGTCATCGGCCACCAGCGCCTTGCAGAATGCGGCGCGCGGATCGACAACGGTATAAGCCACGCCATTTTCACCCGCGCTGCGTTGCAGATACACGGCCCAGGCCGCGACCACCAGCGACGCCCGCTCAAGATTGCCTTGATCGAGAATCAGCCGATTGATGGTCGGCACAGTGAACTTGGGAAATTTCGACGAGCCGTCGGAGCAAACCCGCTCCAGCTGGTCGGCAATCGCCTGATTGGAAAAGCGTTCGATCAGCGTGTCTTTGTAGCCTTCCAGATCGATTCCGGGCACCGATGCCAGCTGCGGCGTGACGTCCAGATCCATATAAGTGCGGATGTACCGCACGAACAACGGGTCGTTCATGGTTTCGTGAACGAAGCGATAGCCTTTGAGGGCACCCAGATAGGTCAACGCCAGATGGCTGCCGTTGAGCAATTTGATCTTCATCTCTTCGTAAGGCGTAACGTCATCGGTGAACTGCACGCCGACCTTTTCCCAGGCCGGACGCCCGTCCACGAATTTATCTTCCAGCACCCATTGCACGAAGGGTTCGCAGACCACGGGCCAGGCGTCATCGATGCCTTTGTCATCCGCCAGTTGCAAACGATGCGCCGAGCTGGTCATGGGTGTAATGCGGTCGACCATCGCGTTGGGGAAACTTACCTGTTCGGCGATCCAGTCGTGCAGATCCGCATCGCGCAGCGCGGCAAATGCCAGCAGCGCCTTGCGTGCGACCGCGCCGTTGTGGGGCAGGTTATCGCAGGACATCACGGTGAAGGCGGGCGTAGCGCTGGCGCGGCGCTTGCTCAAGGCCGCGCAGAGCAGACCGAATACGGTTTTCGGTTGGTCCGGGTTGCCGAGGTCGTACTGAATCTGCGGCAAATGGGCCATGAACTCGCCATTGCTGTCGTCGATGCAATAGCCGCCTTCGGTGATGGTCAGCGAGACGATGCGAATCTGCGGGCTGGCCAGTTTGTCGATCAGGGCCTGAATGCCGTCTTCGGCCAGCAGCATGCCGCTGATGGCGCCGATCACGCGGGTTTCGGTGTCCGGCGTGTCGCCCAGTTCGTAGAGCGTGTAGAGAAAATCCTGACCGGCCAGCGCGTCATGCACGGCGCGATCTTCCGGACGCAGGCCGATGCCGCAGATGCTCCAGTCGTGCCCTTCGCCGGTGTTCATCAAGGCATCGGTATAAAACGCCTGATGCGCGCGATGGAAACCGCCGACACCGATATGGGCGATGCCCTGTCGCGTCGCGGCGGGAGAATAGGCCGGGAGAGCGATGTTTTCTCCCAACTGAGACAGATTTTGTTTGTTCAGTTTCATGGTAGCGATCTCTAAGACTTAGGCGGCAACCTGCAAGGCTTTGGCAATCACCAGGCCTTGGGCGTCGAACAAATGACAGTGCGCGCTATCCAGATGCAGATTGAGCGTCTCGCCGTACTGGCTGGCCAGGTCGCCGCGAATCCGCATGGTCAGCATCTCGCCGGCGTGAGTACGCACATGGCAATAGGTATCGCTGCCCAGCCGTTCGCTGACGTCGGCGATAACCTGCAACTGGCAATCGCCTTCTCTGGCGAGATTCAAATGCTCGGGGCGGATGCCCAGAGTGACCGGATTGCCCACGCTCATGTGCGCATTGGTGAACGGCAGGCTGATGCGCGTGCCGGCGTCCAGTTCGACTTCGCAGCCAGCGGCCTCGACACGGCTGACCTTGCCCTTGAGAAAGCCCATTTTCGGCGTGCCGAGAAAACCGGCGACAAACAGATTGGCCGGGTGGTGGTACAGCTCCAGTGGCGAGCCGACCTGCTCGACCTTGCCGCCGTTGAGCACGACAACCTTGTCGGCCAGGGTCATGGCCTCCACTTGATCGTGGGTCACGTAGATCATCGTTGCTTGCAGCTCTTTATGCAGGCGCGACAATTCCAGGCGGGTCTGCACGCGCAAGGCCGCGTCAAGGTTGGACAGCGGTTCGTCAAACAGAAAGATTTTCGGATTGCGCACGATGGCGCGGCCAATGGCGACACGTTGCCGCTGGCCGCCAGAGAGCTGCTTGGGTTTGCGCTCCAGCAGCGGGCCGAGTTCGAGAATGCGCGCTGCTTCATCGACTTTGCGTTTGATTTCGGCCTTGTCGCCACCGGCCAGGTCCAGGGCGAACGACAGGTTTTTACCCACGGTCATGTGCGGATACAAGGCGTAGGTCTGGAACACCATGGCCAGGTCGCGTTTGGCTGGCGTCACTTGGGTGATATCACGGCCATCCAGTTCGATGGTCCCGGAAGTCACGTCTTCAAGACCTGCGATAAGACGCAGCAGGGTGGATTTGCCGCAGCCAGACGGGCCGACGAAGACCACGAACTCACGGTCGTTCACGTCCAGGTCGATGCCTTTAATGATTTGGTGGCCGTCGAAGCCTTTTTGCAAATTTCTGATACTGAGGTTAGCCATGATGGCCTCCGTTCTTGTTCTTATGCTTGAAGTGCATGGGATTCAGGTTGGACCTGCTCATTTGACGGCCCCGAACGACAGGCCGCGCACCAGTTGTTTCTGGCTGATCCAGCCGAAGATCAGGATCGGCGCACAGGCCAGGGTCGACACCGCCGAAAGCTTGGCCCAGAACAACCCTTCGGGGCTGGAGTAGGAGGCGATCAAGGCGGTCAAAGGCGCGGCGTTCGACGAGGTCAGGTTCAGCGACCAGAACGCCTCGTTCCAGCACAGGATCAGCGACAGCAGTGCCGTCGAGGCCAGCCCGCCTTTGCAGATCGGGATCAGCACCTTGAAGATCTCCTGACGGGTGCTGGCGCCATCCAGCCTGGACGCTTCAAGGATTTCGCCGGGAATGTCCTTGAAATAGGTGTAAATCATCCAGACCACGATGGGCAGGTTGATCAGGGTGTAGATCACGATCAACGCGATGCGCGAGTCCAGCAGGCCGAAGGTCTTGGCCAGCAAGTAGATCGGCATCAAGACGCCCACCGGCGGCAGCATTTTGGTGGAGAGCATCCACAGCAGCGTGCTCTTGGTGCGCTTGGTCTCAAAGAACGCCATGGAGTACGCGGCTGGAATCGCGATCAGCATGCACAACGCCGTGGCGCTGAAGGAAATCAGCACCGAGTTCCAGGCAAAGTGGAAGTAGTCGCTGCGTTCCTGGATGTGCAGATAGTTTTCCAGTGTCGGCATGAAAATGAACTGTGGCGGCGTGGCAAAGGCGTCGATCTCGGTCTTGAAGCTGGTCAGTACCATCCAGAAGATCGGGAAGAAAATCAGCGCCGCAATGGCCCAGCACAACGTGCCGAGCAGCACGCTTTGAAGGCGACGGGATTGTTTGAGCGTCATCATGGCAGGGCCCTCATGACTTGTCGGTGAGGTTTTTGCCGATCATCCGAATCAGGATGATCGCGGCAATATTGGCAATGACCACGGCAATCAGGCCGCCAGCCGAGGCCATGCCCACGTCGAATTGCAGCAGCGCCTGGTTGTAGATCAGGTACGCCAGGTTGGTCGAGGCGAAACCGGGGCCGCCATTGGTGGTGGTGAAGATTTCCGCGAACACCGACAGCAGGAAAATTGTTTCGATCATCACCACCACGGCAATCGGCCGGGCCAGGTGCGGCAGCGTCAGGTGCCAGAAAATCGCGATGGGACCGGCGCCGTCCAGGCGCGCGGCTTCTTTCTGTTCCTGATCCAGCGATTGCATGGCGGTCATCAGAATCAGGATGGCGAACGGCAGCCATTGCCAGGACACGATGATGATGATCGACAGCAGCGGGAAATGCGCAAGCCAGTCGATGGGCTGGGCGCCAAAGAACTTCCACACCGAGGCAAGGATGCCGGACACCGGATGGAAAATCAGGTTCTTCCAGATCAGCGCGCTGACCGTGGGCATGATGAAAAACGGCGAAATCAACAAAACGCGCACGATGCCCCGGCCGAAAAACTCGCTGGCCTCCAGCAACGCCGAGATCAGCACGCCGAGAATCACGCTGATCGCCAGCACGCTGCCCACCAGCAGCAGGGTGTTGGTGGCGCCCGGCAGGAAACCGCTGTCGGTGACGAAGTATTCGAAGTTTTCCAGACCGACGAATTCGTTCTCGCCGGGGTTGAGCAGGTTATAGCGAATCAGGGAAAAGTAGATGGTCATGCCCAGCGGGACGATCATCCACACCAGCAGCAACAACACTGAAGGGCTGACCAGAAACCAGCCGGGTTTGGTCAGATGGCCTTTTTTGGCCTGGGGTTGTTCGCTGGACGATTCCATGCGCGGATTGGCGGCTGAGGTATTCATGATGGCTCCGAACCTGGGTGCAAAAGTGAGCAGGGTATCGAGGGACAAGCGTCCCTCGACCGATAGTCAGTGGCGACTATTTCTTCGGATAACCCGCTCGCTTCATGTCCCGCTCCGTGGAGGTCTGGGCTGCGGCGAGCGCCGCGTCAACGGAGGTCGTACCCACCAGCGCAGCAGAGAATTGCTGGCCGACTGATGTGCCGATTGCCTGGAATTCAGGAATGGTCACCAATTGAATGCCAACATAAGGCACGGGCTTGAGCGTGGGTGCTTTGGGTGTTACCGCCTTGAGGGATTCCAGGGTGATTTTGGCGAACGGCGCGGCTTTCATGTAGGCGTCGCTGTAAGTTGAAGCTCGGGTGCCAGGTGGTACGTTGGACACGCCATCTTTCTCAGCGACCAGCGTGGCGTATTCCTTGGAAGTCGCCCAGCTGCTGAAGGTCTTGGCGTCAGCCTGGTTTTTCGCGCTGGTGGGGATCGCCAGAGCCCAGGAGTACAACCAGGCTGAGCCTTTGTCGGTGACTTCATGGGGCGCGTAGGTGAAGCCGACGTTGTCGGCGACCTTGCTTTGGGTTTTGTCAGTGACGAAAGAACCGGCGACGCTGGCGTCTACCCAGATCGCGCATTTGCCGCTGTTGAATAACGCCAGGTTTTCATTGAAACCGTTGCTGGATGCGCCGGGCGGGCCGGATTTCTTCATGGTGTTGACGTAGAAGTTCAGCGCGTTTTTCCATTCGGGTTGATCGAATTGCGGTTTCCACTGCTCATCGAACCAGCGCCCGCCAAAGGAGTTGGCGACGGTGCTGATCAGCGCCATGTTCTCGCCCCAGCCAGCCTTGCCCCGCAGGCAGATGCCGTATTGCTCTTTGGATTTGTCGGTCAGTTTTTCAGCGAACTCAGCAATCTGCGTCCAGGTCGGCCGCTCCGGCATGGTCAGCCCGGCGGCCTTGAACAGGTCGGTCCGGTAGTAAGTCATGGAGCTTTCGGCGTAGAACGGCAGGGCAAACAGCTTGCCATCGACCGACAGACCATCGCGCACGGAAGGGAACACGTCATCCAGCGCATAACTGGCGGGCAGGTCCTTCATTTCTTGCAGCCAGCCTTTGGCGCCCCAGAGCGAGGCTTCGTACATGCCAATGGTCAGCACGTCGAACTGGCCGCCTTTGGTGGCGATGTCGGTGGTCAGGCGTTGACGCAACACGTTCTCTTCGAGCACGACCCAGTTGAGCTTGATGTCAGGATGCTGGGCTTCGAAAGTCTTGGACAACCGCTGCATGCGGATCATGTCACTGTTGTTGACGGTTGCGATGGTTACGGTCCCGGCGCTGACCAAGCCGCTGAGCGTCAGGCAGGTGCTTGCAAGTAGCAGTTTTGCTGAGGTCTTCATCGATCACTCCTCTTCTTCGCCCAGAGAGCTGCAGAAGGTCGGTTATTGTTTTTGTCTCTTCCGGAGGCAAGGAAGATGTGTACTGATTACAACGGGACGCAGGCGCAATGACAAATCCTGCGCCGCACTGCAACTGATACTATTTTGCACTCGCTGATCGCGACGAAAGCTTTCCCCACCACGCTGCAACAGCCAACAGCGCTGTTTGAGCGTAGACGATGAGGATCGGGGAGGGGTGAATCAGTACAGGTTCTGCTCGGTCAGGCGCTGAACGGCCAGACGGCGATAATGGGAAGGCGTCATGCCTTTGAGCTGCTGAAAGCGTCGGTTGAAGTTGGAAATATTGTTGAAACCGGACTCGAAACACACATCAGTGACCGGTTTGTCGCCGTCGGCCAGCAGCTCGCAGGATTTGCTGATCCGCAGGCGATTGACGAACTCGACGAAACAGCGCCCGGTCGCCTGCTTGAAGACCCGCGAGAAGTACGCTGGTTTCATGCCCAAGTAATCGGCAACTTCCTCCAGCGGCAGTTCCCGCGCGTAGTGGGCAAAAATATAGTCAACGGCGCGGTTGGTGCGATCGATACTGTGCTCGTCGGCCATTTGCGCGCAGGTGCTGCCGGACAACAGCTGGTAGTCGTCGCTGGCAGCCAATAATTCCAGGAGGATAAAGAAGTGCCCGAGGCGACTGATGCCCTTGGCGTCGGCGATTTTCTGCATCAGCTTCATGGCCTGGGCAATGGTGCGCCGGCAGCGGAATTCGATGCCCGACTGCGCGCGTTCCAACAGGGGCGCCAGGGTTTTGAGTTCGGCGAAGACCTGGTTGCCGCTCTCGAACAGCTCGTCGGTGAAATTTACCAGCATGTCGCGCTTGGGGATGACTTGATCTTCCTCAATCTGGCTGATCCAGTTGTGTGGCAGATTCGGGCCGGTCAGGAACAGGCTTTCAGGGTAAAAATTGCCAATGTAATCGCCGACGAAGACTTTGCCCGAGCTGGCGACGATCAGGTGCAGCTCATACTCTTTATGAAAGTGCCAGCGCACCAGCGGACACGGGAAGCCGTGTTCGCGATAGATAATCGACAACCCGTTGTGATCGTCCATCAGTTCGTAGGAAGGATCGGTGACTCTTGTTGTTTTTGTCATGCGGCGGCCGTTCAAGGAGTTGCCAAGTGACTAATGTGCCTTCGCCAGCGGCGGTAGGCAATGCCTGTCCATTTGCGGGATGCATGCAATGAAAACTGTCCTTCTGATCGGCATCGGCGCAGGCCATCCCGAACACATCACTGTTCAGGCCATCAACGCGCTGAATAGTGCCAAGGTGTTTTTTATTCTGGATAAAGGTTACGCCGACGATGACTTGCTGCGGCTAAGGAAAGAGATCTGCCAGCGTTACATCACCGATCCCGACTATCGGATGGTCGTCGTCCGGGACCCGCAGCGTGAAACTGATCCCGCATCCTATGAAGCCGGGGTCGAGCGCTGGCACGAGCAGCGCGCGGTGTTGTTCGAGCAGCTGATCGACGACGAACTCAAGGCTGATGAAGTCGGCGGGTTCCTGGTGTGGGGCGATCCGTCGATTTACGACAGTACGCTGCGCATTCTTGAGCGAGTGCTGAGCCGGGGGAAAATCGAATTCGATTACGCGGTCATTCCGGGCATATCCAGTGTTCAGGTGCTGGCGGCGCAACATCGCGTGGCGCTGAACCGGATCGGCGAGCCTATCCACATCACCACCGGCCGACGCCTGGCAGCGGAGCAGGGCGCGAGTGTGGACAACGTGCTGGTAATGCTCGACGCCCATTGCACCTTCGAGCAGTTTGTCGGCCAGGGCCTGCATATTTATTGGGGCGCCTACCTGGGCACTGCTGACGAGGTTCTGATTGGTGGCGAGCTGGACGACGTTTGCGAACGCATCAAGGACGTCAGGCAGAGGGCGCGTCAGGACAAAGGCTGGATCATGGATACGTATCTGCTGCGCAGGCTGGAATCTCTGAAATAGATAGACCGCTTCGCGAGCACGCTCGCTCCAACCGCTGCTATTCACGGCAGGCGATTCTTCGCTTCAATCCACTGCGCCATGTACTTGGTGCTTTTGTGGTGATGGTGGCGCAGCATCGCCCCCGTGAAATTTGCGGTTCGGTGTTCCTGCAGGTTTTGCCGCAGGTCGCTGATGTGCTCGATCAGGCTCGCGCAATGTTGTCGATGCTGATAGCGCGCTTCAAGCAGGTCCCAGCCGGCCTGCTGTGCTTCCTGCCATAGATTCCGGTGTTGATACAAGCGAATGGCTGCATCGGCCATCGCTGTGGCGCTGTTGGCGATGGTGCCGGGCCAGGGCATTTCGCCGTGCATGGCCTCGGCGCCGATTGGCGTGGTGACCGTTGGTGTTCCGCACAACATGGCATCGACAATTTTGCCCTTGATGCCCGCGCCGAAACGCAAAGGCGCCAGACAGACTCGGGCCTGGGACATGACCTGCAAGGCGTCCTCAGCCCAATTCATGATGTGGAAACCCTGAGCGGGATTGTGCAGCGCGGTGGCCTTGGGTGGCGTGTAAGCGCCGTAAATGTGCAGTTGCGCCTTGGGCAATTGCTGGCGAATCAGAGGCCAGACGGCGCTCTTGAGCCACAACACCGCGTCCCAGTTGGGGGCGTGACGGAAGTTGCCAATGCTGAGGAAGTTAGCCCGCTCCTCAAACGAAGGAGGGGCATCGATTCGCCCGTCGACCATCAGCGGACACCAATGCAACAGCGCCCCAGGCATGCCAAACCGGCCCGTGAGCAACTGGATTTCCACATCCGAGGTCATCAGGTTCAGATCGCAACGATACAGCGCTGCCACCTCCCGTTGCGCCAGGTCACTGATTGCCATTGCGGAATAGATCGTGGCTTCTGATGATGCAAAATAATCCGTTAAATCATCAGCTTGCGTACTGTTCTCAATAAACTGCTTGAGCTGTAAGTGACGGGTATTGCGCAGGCTTTGCAGGTCCGAAGTTTCCAGAATGCGAAGGGCGTCGGGACAATGCTTTTCGACGCGCCAGCCGAATTGCTCTTCGATCATGAATTGATCGAACAACACGATATTCGGGGCCAGTTCGCTGACAAAGGCGTCGAAGCTGCTGTTATTGAGCTCGATGCGTACGCGTGCAATACCCAGGGCGGTCAGATCCGCCACATGCTCGCCCTCTGTTGCCGGACTGGCGAAGGTAATGTCCCAGCCTTGTTCGAGAAAACAGTGGATCAGCTGCATCATGTGGCCGCTGGCAGCCGAAGATCGTGGTTCCGGCCAGACGTAGCCAATAATCAGGACGCGGACAGCTTCGGCGTTGTGGGCAGCCACTGATTGACGTGGATCAGGCTTGTTCAAGGATGTTTTTAACCTTGTCACGCAGCTGATCAATGGAAAACGGCTTGCCAATCGAATGCATGCCAGCCGGCACCTCAATGATTTCCGAGTAGCCGCTGGCGAATAACACGGGCAGCGCGGGGCGGAGCTTGCGAGCCTCGACCGCCAGTTCGGTACCAGTCATGCCAGGCAAGCCCTGATCGGTCATCATCAGATGGATTTTCTGATCTTCGTTTCCAAGAAACGTTAGCGCCTTGTCTCCATCTTCAGCTTCCAGCACTTTGTATTCCAGCTCCTCAAGAACGTCGACGATCAGCATGCGCACAATGTTGTCGTCTTCGACGACGAGAATGGTGCTGGCAGACATGATGGGTTTCCTTGAAAAAATGACGGTGGTCGAGGCGGAATAGTGTCGCCCGTTTATGAGTAAGTGAAACGCCTCCGGAAGTTCCCGCTGGCTATCAGAAACCTTCATTTGAGGGGGGGCACCCGTCTAATGGTGACATTCCTTGGCCATCAAGGGATGAAATCGTTACAAAAGTTCTGAAATTTCAACCCGATGTATCAGAAATGAGAGTCTTTTACTAAAGATTGCGGCAAACTCCCACGTTTTGATAAAACGCTTGGGACTTCTCATGATCCATTCGTCTACCGTCGATGAGCAACGTTTCCGTAAACTGCTGAGCCGCAATGTCAGTTTGCCGCTGGCCGTCGGTGCAATCAGCGCGGTGTTCTTTATCGGCTTGATCACCTATCTGTTATCCGTGATTCAGTGGGTTGAACATACTGACCGGGTGATCAACAACACCAACCGCGCGCTCAAGCTGTCCATCGACATGGAAACCGGTATGCGCGGGTATTTGCTGACCGGTGATGATCATTTCCTGGACCCTTACGAAGTTGCCAAGCCCGGAATCGCCGCCGAACTCAAGGGGCTGGAAGCGCTGGTCGCCGATAACCCGTCTCAGGTTGACCGTCTCAAGCGTCTGACCGCGCTGCAGGATGAGTGGAACAGATACGCGCTGGAAATGATCGCGCTTCGGCGCCAGAACGGCGACTACTCAGCGGCTGTACAAGCCGGGCGCGGCAAGCGCCTGACCGATGAAATTCGCAACGAATATGAGCAGTTTGTCGCGACCGAGCAACAACTGCGCCTGACCCGCAACGACGACGTCACGCGGACCACGATCCTTTCTACCGCGCTGTATCTGATATTTGTCTTGAGCGTCAGTGGCCTGCTGGCGTTTGTCGGCCGCAGGGACATGGTCGCCTTGTCCACCAGTTATGCCAACAACCTCAAGCTTCAGGAAACCAACGCCGAGCGCCTGCAGAAAGTCGCCTGGCTGCGAAACGGTCAGAGTGAGCTGGCCGAGCAAGTGCTGGGGCAGCTGACCTTGGGCATGCTCGGCTCCAACGTGTTGCAGTTTTTTGCGCAGTACCTGGGCGCTGTGGTGTCGGCGGTATATGTCAGTCAGGAACACGGCGGGCTCAAACGCGTGGCGTGCTACGGTTTTTCCCGGGAGCAGGAAAACAA
Source organism: Pseudomonas sp. CFII64 (assembly GCF_000416235.1). GTDB lineage: Bacteria > Pseudomonadota > Gammaproteobacteria > Pseudomonadales > Pseudomonadaceae > Aquipseudomonas. The sequence goes on from NZ_ATLO01000051.1 coordinate 58,589, forward strand.
CGAGCATTCGATTTACAGCGGCGAGGGCATCGTCGGTCAGGCCGCTCTGCAAAAGCAGATCATCAAGCTTGAAGACGTTCCCGTTGATTACTTCAAAGTCACCTCCGGTTTGGGCGAGGGCTCGCCGCGCAGCGTGGTTGTGATTCCTACCAGCAACGATGATCACGTCAATGGCGTCATCGAACTGGGGTTCCTGCGTCCGTTGACTGAACAGGACCTTGAGTTCATGGAGCTGATCGCCGGCAACGTTGGCACTTCCATTGAAGCGGCGCGGTATCGTCAGCGTCTTCAGGAGGTCCTGGCCGAAACCCAGCAGCTCAATGAAGAACTGCAAGTGCAGCAAGAAGAGTTGCGCACCGCCAACGAAGAGCTTGAAGAGCAGTCGCGAATCCTCAAGGAATCCCAGACGCATCTTGAAACCCAGCAGGCCGAGCTTGAGCAGACTAATGAGCAGCTGGCCGAGCAAGGCCAGGCGTTGTCGGATCAGCGTGACGCGCTGGATCGTAATAACGAAGAGTTGCACATCGCACAGATCGAGCTTGAAGCCCGTGCCGATGAATTGCAGCGCTCCAGCAAGTACAAGTCTGAATTCCTCGCCAACATGTCCCATGAGTTGCGCACGCCGCTCAACAGCTCGCTGATCCTGGCCAAACTACTGGCCGAGAACCCGGCGGAAAACCTCACGGCCGAGCAGGTCAAGTTCGCCGAGTCGATCTATTCGGCGGGCAACGACCTGCTCAACCTGATCAATGACATTCTGGATATTTCCAAAGTCGAGGCCGGCAAACTCGATATGCGGCCGGAAAACAGCAGCGTGGCGCGTCTGGTTGAAGGTCTGCGCTCCATGTTCGAGCCGCTGGCGAACGACAAGAAGCTGGACTTCCATGTGGAGTTGCAGGCGGGCGCGCCGACGTTGTTGTACACCGACCGCCAGCGTCTGGAACAGATTCTGAAAAACCTGCTTTCCAATGCCATCAAGTTCACCGAAACCGGCATGGTCAGCATGATCGTGTCCCGGCAGCCCGGCGCCGGCATTGCCTTTACCGTGCGCGATTCCGGGATTGGGATCGCCGAAGAGCAACAGCAGAGCATCTTCGAGGCATTCCGTCAGGCTGACGGGACGACCAATCGCCGTTACGGCGGCACCGGGCTGGGGCTGTCGATTTCCCGGGACCTGGCCGCTTTGCTAGGCGGCTCGATCAGCGTGACCAGTGCACCGGGGCAGGGCAGCATTTTCACCCTGGTGCTGCCGGAGCAGTACGTTGAGCAGGTTCAGCTGGAATATGGCCAGGAACCTGTTGCGGTTGTGGCCTCGCCGCCCGTGGCCTGGGTTGCGCCGGTTCCGGCTGCGCCAGTCGCCGTGGCAGTGCCAGTGACACCGGTTGCCAGCTTTGCCGATGACCGCGACAAGGGCCCGTTCACCAAGCGCTGTATCCTGGTGATTGAAGACGAGGTGGCGTTCGCGCAGATCCTCTTCGATCTGGCCCATGAATTGGGTTATCACTGCCTCGTCGCTCACGCAGCCGACGACGGCTTCAATCTGGCGGCGCAATTCGTACCGGACGCGATTTTGCTGGACATGCGCTTGCCGGATCACTCAGGCCTCACTGTTTTGCAACGTCTCAAGGAATTGGCCTCGACCCGACATATTCCGGTCCATGTCATTTCTGTCGAGGATCGCCAGGAAGCGGCGATGCACATGGGCGCGGTGGGTTACGCCGTCAAACCGACCACCCGCGAAGAACTCAAGGATGTCTTTGCCAAGCTCGAAGCCAAGCTGACCCAGAAGGTCAAACGCATCCTGTTGGTCGAAGACGACGCCTTGCAGCGTGACAGCATCGCGCGCTTGATCGGCGATGACGATATTGAAATCACCGCAGTGGGCTTTGCCCAGGATGCCCTCGATCTGCTGCGCGACAATGTCTATGACTGCATGATCATCGACCTCAAGCTGCCGGACATGCTCGGCAACGACCTGCTCAAACGCATGTCCACCGAGGAAATCTGCGCCTTCCCACCCGTCATCGTCTACACCGGACGCAACCTGACCCGGGATGAAGAAGCCGAGCTGATGAAGTATTCGCGCTCGATCATCATCAAGGGCGCACGCTCGCCGGAGCGCCTGCTCGATGAAGTGACGCTGTTCCTGCACAAGGTCGAGTCGCAGCTTTCTAACGAGCGGCAAAAAATGCTCAAGACCGCCCGTAGCCGGGACAAAGTGTTTGAAGGTCGCAAGATCCTTGTGGTCGATGACGACGTGCGCAACATCTTTGCCCTGACCAGCGCGCTGGAACACAAGGGCGCGGTGGTGGAAATCGCCAGAAATGGCATCGAGGCAATCAGCAAGCTCAATGAAGTCGAAGATATCGATCTGGTCCTGATGGACGTGATGATGCCCGAAATGGATGGCTATGAAGCGACCACCGAGATCCGCAAGGACCCGCGCTGGCGCAAACTGCCGATTATCGCGGTGACTGCCAAAGCCATGAAGGACGATCAGGAGCGCTGCCTGCAGTCCGGCTCCAATGATTATCTGGCCAAGCCTATCGACCTGGATCGGCTGTTTTCGCTGATCCGCGTCTGGTTGCCGAAAATGGAACGTATTTGAGTTCCCGCGGCCAAATTTGAGCTTTCGACTTCATCACCAGGCTGGCCTATGCATCAGGATCGAGACACAGAGATAGAATTACGCCTGCTTATCGAGGCGATTTATCTCAAATACAGCTACGACTTTCGCGATTATTCCGGCGCGTCGGTCAAGCGACGGGTCAACCACGCGTTGCGTCAGTTCGACTGCTCGACCATTTCTGCCTTGCAGGAACGGGTGTTGCACGATCCCGCGGCGTTCATGCAGTTGCTGCAATTTCTGACCATTCCAGTCAGCGAGATGTTTCGCGACCCCGGGCATTTTCTGGCAATCCGTCAGGAAGTCGTGCCGTTGCTCAGAACCTACCCGTCGATCAAAATCTGGATCGCCGGCTGCAGCACGGGGGAAGAGGTCTATTCGATGGCCATTCTGCTGCGTGAAGAAGGCCTGCTGGATCGCACGATTATCTACGCCACTGACATAAACCCCACCTCTCTGGAGAAGGCTAAACAGGGCATCTTTTCTCTGGAGAACGTGCGCGCCTATAACCAGAATTATCTTAAGGCGGGCGGGCAGCGGGCGTTTTCCGATTATTACACTGGCGCCTATGAGTACGCGATTTTCGACAAGACCCTGCGTGAGAACGTGACATTCGCCGACCACAGTCTTGCAACCGACAGCGTATTCTCTGAAACTCAACTGATTTCATGCCGCAATGTATTGATTTATTTCAATAAAAAGCTTCAGGACCGAGCGTTCGGGTTGTTCCATGATTCGCTTTGTCATCGCGGCTTTCTGGTATTGGGCAGCAAGGAAACCCTGGATTTTTCTGCTTACAGCAAAAGTTTCGAAGCTTTGGTGAAACAGGAACGGATCTATCGCAAGTCATGAAGACAACTTTCAGCAGCGGCGAATCGACTGAACAAGTGTTACCCGTGGTTGACGCGATTGTCGTGGGCGCGTCGGCGGGTGGCGTGGAAGCCTTGTTGAAGATTTTCAGCGCAATCAAACCCGGTTTTCGCTTGCCGATTCTGACGGTATTGCATGTGCCCGAAGAGCGCCGCAGCCAACTGGCCCAGGTGTTCCAGGCGCGCTTGCCGATTCCGGTCAAGGAAGCCGATGACAAGGAAAGTATCGTGCCCGGCACGTTGTATTTCGCGCCACCGGGTTATCACTTGTCGGTGGAGGCTGATCTGAGCCTTTCGCTCAGTCAGGAAGATCGGGTGTTTTATTCGCGACCCAGCATCGACATTTTGTTCAGTTCGGCCGGCGATGCCTTCGGCGCCCGGCTCGCGGGTATTTTGCTGACCGGTGCCAATCCCGACGGCGCCGCAAGCCTGGCGTACATCAAGCAGGGAGGGGGGATGACCGTGGTACAGGATCCGAATCAGGCTCAGGCGCGCACCATGCCTGAAGCGGCGCTGGCACTGCACGAGCCTGACTATTTGCTGCCTTTGCATGACATCGGCGAACTATTGACCGAGCTGGAAAGAATCGCATGTTGAGTCATATTCAGGCCAAGCTGCTGATCGTCGATGACCTGCCAGAAAACCTGTTGGCGCTCGAAGCCTTGATCAAGCGTGAAGATCGCGCCGTATTCAAGGCGCTGTCAGCGGATGAAGCACTGTCTCTGCTGCTGCAACATGAGTTCGCCCTGGCGATCCTCGACGTGCAGATGCCGGGAATGAATGGTTTTGAGCTGGCAGAATTGATGCGCAGCACCGAGCGCACCAAGAGCATTCCCATCGTGTTCGTCAGTGCGGCCGGTCGTGAGCTCAACTACGCGTTCAAGGGTTACGAAAGCGGCGCGGTGGATTTCCTGCATAAGCCCCTGGATATCCACGCGGTCAAAAGCAAGGTCAACGTGTTTGTCGATCTCTATCGCCAGCGCAAGGCCATGAAGGAGCAGGTCGAGGAGCTTGAACAAAGCCGCCAGGAACAGGAGGCGTTGCTCAAGCAATTGCAGGTCACGCAGAACGAGCTCGAACGTGCGGTGCGCATGCGCGATGACTTCATGTCGATCGTCTCCCACGAAGTGCGCACGCCGTTGAACGGGCTGATCCTGGAAACCCAGCTGCGCAAACTGCATCTGGCCAAGGACAACATGGCCGCGTTCACGCTGGAGAAGCTGCGGGCTATGGTTGATCGTGACGAGCGGCAGATCCAGAGTCTGATTCGTCTGATTGAAGACATGCTTGATGTTTCCCGCATCCGCACGGGCAAGTTATCGATTCGTACCAGCCCATTCGATCTGGTGGAACTGGTCAGCAATCTTCTGGAGAGTTTTTCCGCGCAAATCGCTGCAGCCGGCTCGACCGTGAGTTTCACCGCTGACGATCCGGTAATCGGCGTCTGGGACGAGTTTCGCATTGAGCAAGTGGTCGCCAACCTGCTGACCAACGCCTTGCGCTACGGCGCCCGTAAACCGATCCGCGTTCGGGTGTACAGCGAGGAGGGTCAGGCCCGGGTTGATGTGCGCGATGAAGGTATCGGTGTCAGTCCGGAAAACCAGAAACGCATCTTCCAGCAATTCGAGCGGGTTTCCGCCAATCATGCGGTTCATGGACTGGGCCTGGGATTGTTCATCTCTGATCAAATCGTCGCGGCTCACGGCGGGACGATCAGCGTCGAGAGCGAGGAAGGCCAGGGCTCGCTGTTCCGCGTCTGTCTGCCGCTTTGAGGAATCAAGGCGTTGGGCAGATTAATCCGATATCCGCGCAACCTACGAGACGCTGCACGGTCGTAATGGCAGCTATTTATAGATCGAAGGCAATCCAATGAGCTCTGATGCAGAAAATGTCGTACTCATCGTCGAAGACGAACCGCTGATTTTAATGCTGCTCGCTGATTATCTATCAGGCGAGGGCTATCGCGTGTTGCAGGCGGAAAATGGCGAGCAAGCATTTGAAATACTGGCGACCAAGCCCCACCTCGATCTGATGATTACCGATTATCGGCTGCCAGGCGGGATTTCCGGCGTGATGATTGCCGAGCCGGCGGTCAAACTGCGGCCTGAACTGAAGGTCATTTTTATCAGCGGTTATCCCGCGGAAATTCTTGATTCCGGCAGCCCGATTGCGCTCAAGGCTCCGATCCTCGCCAAGCCGTTCACCATGGACAGTTTGCATTCCCAGATTCAAAGCCTGCTTTCCTGAGAAACTGTGTCGTGATGACGCCACTGACGGTCAGGTCAATGGCGTCGAAAGGCCCGCGTGTCAGGCTTCAATCATTTCCCGAACCTTGGCCGTCAAATGATCGAAGGCGAACGGTTTGGTGATCATTTGCATGCCGTCATCGAGGAAGCCTGCACGCACGGCGGCGTGCTCGGCATAGCCGGTAATGAACAGCACCTTGAGCCCCGGTCGCAGTTGGCGCCCGATTTCAGCCAGCTGCCGCCCGTTCATGCCGGGAAGGCCGACGTCACTGATCAATAGATCGATGCGCTGCGCGGACTCCAGGATAGGCACTGCGGCATCAGCCGCCCCGGCAACCACGAACTGATAACCCAACTCGCTGAGCACCTCACTGACCAGCGCACGGACCGCCGGATCATCTTCGACGATCAATACCGTCTCGCCAGCATTTGCCTGGGTGGCGTTGGGTTCAAAAGCAAGATCATCCTGGATTTGCTCGCCCTTGAAACGCGGCAGGAACAACTGCACCGTCGTGCCTTTGCCTACTTCACTCTTGATCGACACGTGACCATGGGACTGCTTGCTGAACCCGTAGATCATCGACAGCCCAAGCCCGGTGCCCTGACCGATGGGCTTGGTGGTGAAGAACGGGTCGAAGGCGCGGCTGATGACTGTCTCCGGCATGCCGTAACCGGTGTCGCTGACGCTGAGCACCACGTAGTCGCCGGGCAGCAGATTCTCATGGGCATCGGTAAACGACCGGTCCAGGCGCTGATTGAAGGTTTCGACCAACAGCAGGCCACCGTCGGGCATGGCGTCACGCGCGTTCAACACCAGGTTGAGCAGGGCGCTTTCCAGTTGATTCGGGTCAGCCTCGGCGGTCCACAATTGTTCATTGAGGCGCATTTCCAGGCGGATGCTTTCATTGAGGCTGCGGTGGATCAGCTCGCCCATGGAGTTGACCAGCTGATTCATTTGTACCGGCTTGGAATCCAGTGACTGCCGACGGGAAAAGGCCAGCAAGCGGTGGGTCAGGGCGGCGGCACGGTTGGCCGAGGTCACACCCAGATCGATCAGGCTGTCCAGGTCTTCGGTGCGCCCTCGGGCCAGGCGCCTGCGCAGCAACTCCAGACTGCCGATGATCCCGGTCAGCATGTTGTTGAAGTCGTGAGCAATACCGCCAGTCAGCTGCCCGACTGCTTCCATCTTTTGCGACTGGCGCAGCACTTCTTCGTTATGGCGCAGTTGCGAGGTGCGCTCTTCAACCTGCTGTTCCAGTGTTTCGTTCAGGCGTCGCAACTCGGCTTCGGCCTGCTTGCGCTCAGTGATGTCAGACGTCACGCCCGCCAGTGAACTGACCCTGCCGTTTTTGGCCCGGATTGCTCTGGCGCGGACATCAACCCAATTCAAGGAACCATCAGGCCACACGTTGCGATACTCGATGATGAAGTCGTCGCCTGAATCGAGACTGCGCTGCAGGGCCGACTGCATGCGCGGTTGATCTTCGGCGTAAACCGAGTCCAGCCAATCGGCATAAGCGAAAGTGTCCCCTTCGTCCCGGCCATAATGCGACCTGCTGATGGCCGAGCAGGTCAGGGTCAGAAACTCCGCTTCCAGCTGCCATGAACCTAACCTGCCCGCTTTCAGGGCGTTTTGCAGGCGTTGCTCGCTTTCCAGCAGGTCTTCCATGCGTGCCCGGGCTTCGTACTGACGACGACGGCCTCGAACCGCCGTCGTGACCAGGCTGACCAGGGTTGCGGGGTGGAAAGGGCGTTCAAGGAAGGTTACGTTGCCCAGCAGCGCACCCAGATACGCCGACGAGTTATGTTCAGGCCCGCCATGGTGCGTCAGCAGGACAATAGGAATGTCGGACCAGGCAGGCTGGCACTTGAGCGTTTCAAGCAGCATGCTGATGTCGGCGCCGCGCAGCGCCTCGTCGGCAATGATCGCCATGCCTGCCCCCGAACTGAGTTCCTTGCTCAGTTCGACAAGATTAGGGGTCGCCATCGCGGGAAATCCGGCTTCCTGCAACAGCGCCAATGCGATCTGGCTGTCACGTCCACGCGGGGCGAGAATGATCGCCCGCTCCGAAAATAGACCTGGCGTACTCACACCTCATCGTCCGGCAATAACGGCTTGTTCTCGCCAAAGTAGTGAGGAACACCGCGCAACACACCCTGGAAGGCCTCGAGCGGAGCGCCGATTTTAAGGCCGTTGCTGCTGATGCGGTATTCGCGGATGGTCGATTCGTGAGTGCCGGTGCGTTTCTTGATGATTGAAATCGCGCGGCGTACCTGCCCCGTGGCTTCGAAATAACGCAGCAGAATCACGGTGTCGGCCAGATAAGTGATGTCGACCGGTGCGCGCATGTCGCCCACCAGCCCATGTTGTGCCACGGTCATGAACGTCGATGCACCCTGACGGTTGAGATAGAGCAACAGCTCATGCATGTGCAGCACCAGTGCGTTCTCTTCAGGCATCGCCGCCTGATAGCCGTTGATGCTATCGATCACAACGGTCTTGATCTGCTTCTTGTCCACGCAGCTGCGCACCCGATGGGCGAACTCGCCTGGCGACAGTTCAGCCGCATCCACTTGTTCGATCAGCAGATTGCCGGTTTCCTGCAAGGCAACCAGGTCGATACCCAGCTTGTTCATGCGGTTGAACAGCAAGCCCATTTCTTCATCGAAGATAAACAGGCCGACACGTTCGCCCCGCGCTACCGCAGCCGCAGCGAAGACCATGGAGATAAGCGATTTACCGGTACCGGCCGGGCCGAGGATCAAGGTACTGGAGCCGCTGTCGATGCCGCCACCCAGCAGCGAATCCAGTTCGACGATGCCGCTGGAGACGACTTCTCGCTTGTACTGGTTGCGATGCTCGGCAGCCACCAGCCTTGGAAACACGTGAATGCCGTCGGCCATGATCGTGAAATCGTGGAACCCGCCTCGGTACTTCTGCCCGCGATATTTCACGACGCGCAAACGACGACGTTCGGCGCCGTAGTTGGGATTGAGTTCTTCAAGGCGAATCACGCCGTGGGCAACACTGTGCACAGTCTTGTCCAGTGCTTCAGTGGTCAGGTCGTCGAGCAGCAAGACAGTTGCGTCAAAGCGCGCGAAGTAATGTTTGATGGAAAGAATCTGCCGACGGTAGCGCAAGGAGCTCTGCGCCAACAGGCGAATCTCCGACAGGCTGTCAATCACCACCCGGGTCGGCTTGACGCGTTCGACCACTTCGAAAATCTGCCGCGTGGCTTCGCCCAATTCCAGGTCCGAAGAATACAGCAGACTCTGATGATTCTCTGCGTTGAGCAGGCTTTCCGGTGGCGTCAGTTCGAAAATGACAATGTTTTTACCCAGCTCCCAGCCGTGGGACATTGCGCCTTCACGCAACTCACGGTCGGTTTCCGAAAGCGTGATGTACAGGCAAACTTCGCCCGCTAGCGCACCTGCCTGAAGAAAATGCAACGCTACGGTGGTCTTACCTGTTCCGGGTTCTCCTTCGAGGAGAAACACATGACGTCGAGACAGACCTCCAGAAAGAATGTCGTCCAGACCCACGATGCCGGTTGCTGCTTTTGATGTGATCAAAAATCGCCCTCTCGCGACCTGAGAAAATTTAGCGCGATGCTGCAGGGTGCCGGTTGGCTGGCAGGACCGCGTACTGCTTGTAGCGTGAAGATCGGCTACTTGATACTGGACCGCTGCGGGAATCGGCGGTTCACAATTTCGCCTGATAGCTTCGCCTTTTTCCACGCAACCAACGCCGCTGCAGGTCCTGGAAATGGCGCAACCACCGCCTTACGAGCGGTCATTAACCCTTGTTATAGTCTGTCGGCTGACGCTGCGCCGTCGGCAACAATAAAAATCACCCTTCAAGGAGTCACTCGTGCCCGACTATCAAGCATTTGTCGTTGAGGTCAACGAGCACATCGCTCATGTGCAGATCAATCGACCGGACAAGGTCAATGCCATGGACGCGGCGTTCTGGTCCGAAATCATCGAGATATTCCAGTGGGTCGACGACACCGATGACGTACGGGTGGTAGTGCTCAGCGGTGCGGGAAAACACTTTTCCTCAGGCATCGACTTGATGATGCTCGCGTCGCTGGCCAACGAGCTGGGCAAAGACGTCGGGCGTAACGCGCGCACCCTGCGACGCACGATCCTGCGGCTACAGGCATCCTTCAGCGCCGTCGATAACTGCCGCAAACCCGTGTTGGCAGCGATTCAGGGCTACTGCCTGGGCGGGGCCATCGACCTGATTTCCGCGTGCGATATGCGCTATGCAGCTGAAGATGCGAAATTCGCCATTCGTGAGATAGACATGGGCATGGCGGCGGATGTCGGCACCTTGCAACGTCTGCCGCGCATCATCGGCGACGGCATGATGCGTGAACTCGCCTATACCGGGCGCACCGTTCTGGCCCAGGAAGCGCAGCGCATCGGCCTGGTCAATAAAACCTTCGAGGATCTGCCGGCGTTGCTGGAAGGCGTGTTCGCCATCGCCCGTGAAATAGCCTCCAAGTCCCCGATTGCAATTGCCGGTACCAAGGAAATGATCACCTACATGCGCGACCACCGGATCGATGACGGTCTCGAACACGTTGCTATCTGGAACGCTGCCATGCTGCAATCAGCGGATCTGAAGCTGGCCATGGTTGCGCACATGAGCAAGCAGAAACCGATATTCGAGAATTGAGTGAAGGGAGGGTTCCATGACAAGCCTTAAACGCTGGAGTACCGCTGTGCTGGATACCGAGGTAACGGGCGGCTGGGCGGTGGTCAATGGCGAGCAAGGTTTCCTGCTGGACGACAACGGCGTGATGTTTCCCCGCGCATGGCTGAAAAGCCAGGACCTGCCGGTGATTGGCGAACACGGTATTGGTCACTTTGATGGCGAACCGGTGTTCGTCCTGGTGCTCAAGGGCACGGTGGAAATCGACGGTTGTCGCTGGCAGGGGCTTCGGCAGTTCATGCTGGAGGGCGATTTCGCTGTCTTTCAGAAGCTCGGCTATGCGGCGCAGATCAGCACCTGGGCGCGTGAGCATCGTTATTGCGGGAGTTGCGGGCGGCCCACGCAGCAAGTGCCGGGCGAGCGAGCAATGTACTGCGAGCATGACAACCTGCGGTTCTATCCGCGCATCTCACCGAGCATGATCGTCTTGATCACGCGAGGTGACGAAGTGCTCCTGGCGCGTTCGCCGCGCTTCGTTACCGGCGTCTATAGCACCCTGGCGGGTTTTGCCGAACCGGGAGAGTCGGTGGAAGACTGCGTGCATCGGGAGGTCATGGAAGAGGTGCAGCTCAAGATCAAGGACATCGTTTATATGGGCAGCCAATGCTGGCCGTTTCCCCATTCGATGATGCTGGGTTTCCACGCGCAATACGAAAGCGGCGACATCGTGCCTCAGGCCGACGAAATCGAAGATGCCCGCTGGTTCAGCATCCACGATCTGCCGGCGCTGCCCGCCAGCCGCTCTATCGCCCGCTACCTGATCGATTCGTATGTGGCGCGGCGTTTAGGCACCGCCGAACCAGTGTTGCCAGGCTAGGCGAACGGTCAACCCCAGGACGACGGTGATGAATACCGGGCGGATGAATTTTGCACCGCCCTTGATCGCACTTTTGGCCCCGAAATGGGCACCTGCCATGACTGCCACGCCCATCGTCAGGCCTATCGGCCAATCCACCTGACCGGAAAAGATGAATACCGACAGCGCGGCGGCGTTGCTGACGAAGTTCATGCTGCGCGCCACGCCGCTGGCCTTGACCAGATCCAGCGGGTAGATCAACAAACTGCTGACCGTCCAGAAAGCGCCGGTGCCGGGGCCAGCCACGCCGTCGTAGAAGCCCAGACCCAGGCCTTGGGGCAGCTGCCACTTCTTTTTGATCGGGGCATTGCTGTCCAGCGGCGCCTTGGGCGTACCACCGAACAGAAGATACAAGCCGCAGCCGAACACGATCACCGGCAGCATCTGGTTCAACCATTCAGCGGGCAAGTAATGCGCCACCACCGCGCCGATCACTGCGCCGACAGCAGTCCCCACCAAGGCATGCACCCATTGGCGGGGATCGAACAGGTTGCGCCGATAAAACGTGAAGCTGGCGACACCTGAACCAAAAGTGGAACTGAGTTTGTTGGTGCCCAAGACCAGATGCGGCGGCAAACCGGCGGTCATTAGCGCCGGCACGGTCAGCAGGCCACCGCCACCGGCGATGGCGTCAATGAATCCGGCAACAAAGGCAACAACGGCGAGCACCGCCAGGGTAGTCAGGTCAACACTGAATTCAAATGGCATGGGGAAGGGCTTATAGGGCAGTTGGCGCAGAAAAGGCTGCGTCAGAAGCCGCGCATCTTAACCCCAAGCCGTTTCCATGTCAGGTTGCGTTCGGGCTCAGGACAGAAATCCGCCGTCCACATTCAGCGCGACGCCTGTGGTGTAACTGGACGCCTCGCTGGCCAGGTACAGCACTGCGCCCGCCATTTCGCTGGGCGCGGCCACTCGTTTGAGCGGGATCTGCTGCAAGGCCATATTCAGGATCGCATCGTTCTTGACCAGTGCCGAAGCAAATTTGGTATCGGTAAGACCGGGCAGCAGCGCATTGCAGCGAATGCCAAACGGCGCGCATTCCTTGGCGAACACCTTGGTCATGTTGATGACGGCGGCCTTGGTCACCGAATAGATGCCCTGGAACACACCGGGAGAAACCCCGTTGATCGAGGCGACATTGATAATGCTGCCGCCGCCACCTTCGCGCATCAATTTTCCCGCTTCGACCGACATGAAAAAATAGCCGCGAATATTCACGTCTACAGTCTTCTGGAAGGCACTCAGGTCAGTGTCCAGCACATTGCAGAACTGCGGATTGGTCGCCGCATTGTTGACCAGAATGTCCAGGCGCCCGAACTGTTCGCGTATTTGAGCAAACACTGCGTTGATCTGCTCCATTTCGCCGATGTGGCAGGCAATCGCTGTGGCCTGGCCGCCATCGGCAATGATCGCATCGGCAACTTGCTGGCAGCCGTCGATCTTGCGACTGGAGACGATGACGTGGGCGCCTTGCTGGGCGAGCAGTTTGGCGATGGCCTCGCCGATGCCTCGGCTGGCGCCGGAAACAAAGGCGATCTTGCCGTCGAGGTCGAACAGTTGGGTCTTGGACATGTCGTGTTCCTGTCAGCGGGTGGCTGTCAAAGTGTGGAGCGGCTAATGACCTGCAGGCTCATCTGCTCCAGCAGCTTGTTCATGTGGATGAACTGCGCGAAACGTTTGTCCTGAGTCTGGCCATGGAAGAAACGGTAGTAAATCTGCTGGACGATACCGGCCAGGCGGAACAGGCCGTAGGTGTAATAGAAATCGAAGTTGTCGATGGGGATGCCGGCGCGTTCGGCGTAATAGTCGACAAACTCCTGGCGTGTGAGCATGCCGGGGGCGTGGCTGGGCTGACGCCGCATGAGCTGGACCGCTGCCGGGTCGCCAGCTTCGATCCAGTACGCCAGGGTATTGCCCAGGTCCATTAACGGATCGCCCAGCGTCGTGAGTTCCCAATCCAGCACGCCAATGATGTTCATCGGGTTGGTGGGATCCAGCAGCACGTTATCGAAGCGATAATCGTTGTGCACGATGGCCGGGACGGGATGGTCCGCCGGCATTTTGTCGACCAGCCAGGCCTTGACCACGTCCCATTGCGGCGCGTCGGGGGTGCGGGCCTTGTCATAGCGTTCGCTCCAGCCGTGGATCTGGCGCTGCACGTAACCCTGAGGCTTGCCCAGGTCGCCCAGACCGCACGCCTGATAATCAACGCGATGCAATTGCACCAGCCTGTCGATGAAATTCTTGCACAGGGCTTGGGTCTGTCCGGCATCCAGGCCCAGCTCTGGCGGCAGATCCGAGCGTAGAATGATGCCGTCGATGCGCTCCATCACGTAAAACTCAGAGCCGATCAGCGACTCATCGGTGCAATGTACGTACGCTTTAGGGCAGTAGGGAAAGGCGTCCTTGAGTTGATTGATAATGCGGTACTCGCGCCCCATGTCGTGGGCTGACCTGGCCTTTTGCCCGAAGGGCGGGCGTCGTAATACGAGTTCCTGCTCAGGGTATCGGATCAGATACGTGAGATTGGAGGCTCCGCCAGGAAACTGGCTGATCTTCGCGGTGCCGCTGAGGCCGGGGATCTGCGCCTTCAGATAGGAATCGATCAGCGCGGCGTCGAGTTCTTCACCGGGGCGGATGTCTGTGGACTGGTCAGTAAGCGCCATGTTTATCCCTTGTGCTTATTATGGTGCGGGCAAATCATTGACTAAACGAATGTAGCTCACAAGCCGAAAACCGTCTTATCTACCTGGGTGTTGCTGCCCGATCATTGGTTTTGATTGCCCGCTCAGCAGGGCATGGGAAAGCAGCAGGCATAAAAAAACCGAAGCCTTTCGGCTCCGGTTTTGGGCATGGTGCGGCAATCAGGCCGGGAACAGCTCGCTCAGCTTCATTGCCAACATCATGTCGCCTTCAGCGCGCAGCTTGCCGCCCATGAAAGCCTGCATGCCATCGGTCTCGCCGCTGACGATGCCTTGCAGGGTTTCGCCGTCCATGACCAGTGTGACTTGGGCGTCCGGGTTTTCGCCTTCCTGCAGCTCGCAGGTGCTGTCCTTGACGATCAGCGAAAAATTCTTGGTGTCGTCGATACGGAAACCGAAAACCAGGTCCAGGCCTGCAGCGGCAGCAGGGTTGAACTTGGCTTTCATTGCTTGTACGGCGTCGGCTACAGAGGTCATGGTTCGATCCTTATTGTGTTGATATCGGTGTCCCGAAGAACAGGTTTGACCGGGCTCAGCGGTAAGTGATGAGTTCCGGCGTGTTCAACAGTTGCAAATGAGCATGGCTGTTGAAAGAAGCCAAAGCCACCTCGCGGCCACGAAACTTGAGCTGGTTGAGCGAGGTGTTGACGATTTGCCAGTTGAGTTCAAATGCCTGCGGCGCAGGTATCTGGGTAATCAGATGCAGCAGGGCGGTAATGGTGCCGCCGGAAGTGAAGACTGCGATGCGCTGGTTCGGTCCGGCGCTTTCAAGAATGGCCAGCAGCCCGGCCTCGACCTGGGCGACGAAAGCCCACCAGCTTTGCAGGCCGTCAACGTCGTAGTTGCCACTGAGCCAGCGGCCGATAATCAGCGCAAACAATCGTTGAAACTCACTGCGGTGCCCGGCGGGATTGCGCATCACAGACAACGCTTCGGGTTCGTCAGCAAGCATGGCCGGGAGCAGGGCGCGAATCACCGCATTGGCATCGAATTCATCGAATGCGCGGTCAATTTCCAGGCGCGGGATCGGCAAATCAAGCGCCGTGAACTGAGCCAGCGCAGCTTCTGCGGTGTGCTGTTGTCGACGCAGGCCACCCGCTATGCAGCGGTCGAAACTCACACCCGTTTGAGCGAGATGCTTGCCCAGAACCTGAGCCTGATGAATTCCGATGGGCGACAGCACGTCATAGTCGTCTGCGCCGAACGAAGCCTGGCCATGTCGTATCAAATAGATGCTGCCCACGTCCGCTTCGTCCCGGTACGTTGAAAGTTTTGCGAGGTTATGAGGATGCCCAGAGCGTGTCAATAAAAAAACATACGCTTGTTTGAATGAGTGTGTCGTGCGCGGTCACAACGTCCGGCTGGTCGGCGCCTGACTGCGCCGGTATGCTTGAACGATCCGCCGCCCTTGCTTGGAAAGGGCGCAATCCATGTGAGGAGTATCTGTGGAGTTTCTAGCCGATTACGCCAGTTTCCTGGCCAAAACGGTCACCCTGGTCGTCGCTATCGTTGTGGTTCTGGTCGCCATCGCTTCCATGCGCGGCAAAGGTCGACGCCGTTCTGCCGGGCAGCTGCAAGTCACCAAACTCAATGATTTCTACAAAGGCCTGCGTGAGCGCCTTGAGCAATCGCTGCTCGACAAAGAGCGGGTCAAGGCTTTGCGCAAGGAGCAGGCCAAGGCACTCAAGAAAGACAAGAAGGGCCAGAAGTCGAGCGAACCCAAGCCTCGGGTCTACGTCATGGATTTCGACGGCGACATCAAGGCTTCGGCTACGGAAAGCATGCGTCATGAGATCACCGCGCTGCTCACCCTGGCCACTGACAAGGACGAAGTCGTCCTGCGTCTGGAAAGCGGCGGCGGCATGGTCCACAGCTACGGGCTGGCGTCCTCGCAACTGGCGCGTATCCGTCAGGCAGGTATTCCGCTGACCATCTGTATCGATAAAGTCGCTGCCAGCGGCGGCTACATGATGGCGTGCATCGGTAACAAGATCATCAGCGCCCCGTTCGCGATTCTGGGCTCCATCGGCGTGGTGGCCCAACTGCCTAACGTCAATCGTTTGCTGAAGAAACACGATATCGATTTTGAAGTCCTGACGGCGGGCGAGTACAAACGCACCTTGACCGTGTTCGGCGAAAACACCGAGAAAGGCCGTGAAAAGTTCCAGGAAGACCTGGACATCACCCACGACCTGTTCAAGAACTTCGTGGCGCGCTATCGCCCGCAACTGGCTATTGATGAAGTGGCTACTGGTGAAGTCTGGCTGGGTATGGCAGCGCTGGATAATCAGCTGGTCGATGAACTGAAGACCAGTGACGAGTATCTTTCCGAGCGTGCCAAAACCGCCGAGGTGTTCCACCTGCACTATGTGCAGCGCAAAAGCTTGCAGGAGCGCGTCGGTCTCGCGGCGACCGGGTCGGTAGACCGCTTGCTGTTGAGCTGGTGGAGTCGCCTGACTCAGCAGCGCTTCTGGTAATACCTGTTGGTTGTACGCGTCACATCCAGCGCTTGTTGTCGTTACTGACAGCAGGCGTTTTTTTATGAGCCGGATGCGGTAATTATTAGGGCTTTTTACCGGAAGGGCGTTGATAGGCTGTCAGCCATTTTTTGCAATAAGGAGATTGCAGCCCATGTCTGACGCCGCTATTGACCCGTATCTCAATCCTCTTCTGGATGCATTTGTTACCGCCCACGGCGCGATTGCCAAAAGCCCGGCAACGTATGCGCGGCAAGTGATCAAAGCCTATATAAAAGACAGATATCAGCAGGATATTGAACCTGATGATGTTCGACTCAATACCTTCATTTATTCTGACGTGCGCGGCTCAGGCTCGTATCCCGCAATATTGCACAGGTCGTTGTCGCTGACTGACGCGTTACTGGGCAAATGGCATGAACATCTCTCCGGATTCAGCGGCCTTGGTGCTGTGCGGCACTACCGTCCTGGTGGCATAGCCCTGCATCTTGTCCCGTCGTTGAGTATGTATTTCACCCCATTGGTCTACGAAGGGTTATACCGGCGACGTGAGCCGCAGACCTATGACGCGGACACTCATGTCAATATCAATCCCGCCGAAATAAAGCAATTTATCTGGGCCACTGATCTGCGACATCAGTACATGGCCAACCTGAACACCTTCATCGACGCCCACTCGCGGCACTATCCGGTATTGGCAAAAGCAGCCTTTCTCAAAGCGGCATTTTTGCAACGGGGCGAAAACAGCCTGTTGGAAATGGATAAACAGCTGGTACTTGAAAGTCTCGGGTTGCCGGTTTCACAGCAGTGGCAGGCGCTGACGCCGGAGTTACTGGAAGCGGCGGTGCCCATTCATAAAAACGTAGTTATCGCGCCGCTCAAGGTCCATCGCTATAGCGCCACCGACGCATTGGTCATCAAGGACGTACAGACTGGCCGCGTGGTGCTCTACGTGCCCGGTAACTCTTCACCTCTTCACGGTTTCGAGAATGAGCGGCAACTTGCACAGTGGGTGGCAGAGCAGTGCCGCGATGTGCTCAAACGCAGGTCATTCGAAGGTCATTTTCCGGAAATGAACGACTCGGACGGTGTTTTTCTGACCGGTCTGCACAATGCCCTTGAAGGCATTGCGCGGTATCCGCGATGGCTCAACTACGCAACCGGTCTCTGGTCCCCCGAACACTGCGTTCATTCGGGCAGCAAAATCCATGGCGATCCGTTTGTATTTCTGCGCGATCGTGTGATGCAGCGATTGCGCTCCGATGCGAAGTTCAGCATCCATACCCGAGGCGACGCTCGTCTCGAAGGGTTTGCCGAAGGACTGAACAGAAGCCTGATTTTTACCGGAGTGGTGGCCTTGATCGTCCCTGAAGCAATCCCCTTGGTGGCAGCGCTGTCTGTTTCCTTGATCGGGGTTGGCACTGCGCAGGTGACAGGCGGCAGAACGTTGCACGAGCGGCAATTAGGCGGACAGCGTTTGGTTTTCGGGTTGTTGAATGCAGTGCCGCTGGCCGTTGAAAAGCTGGCAGCGGCAATTGGCGATGCGACAGCGGCCGCCGAAGACGTCGAGGTGCTCAGACCGCAACCGTGGCTTGAGACGGAGCAGACTTCCAATGCAAGGCTCGACAGAGTTATCCGCCCCAGATTCGAATACGCGCCGACGAACCTGCGATCACTGGACGCGCGGCTGCGTAAATCATTAAGGAGTTTCGAAGCTCCGACAGCCTCAGTGCAAGGTCAGCCAACCATTCACGGGCCGAACGGGATGCTCGACATCTACCACCGCGACGGCCGTTATTTCGTGGCTTTGCACGACAAGGCCTACGAAGTCCGCTGGGAGCAGCCTGCGCGGCAATGGCGAATCACTGACGCAAACGGCAAGTCAGGTCCTTTTGTTAAACAACAGGAAAATGACCAATGGGATATCGATATAGGCGGACTGAAAGGCGGAATGGACGGTGATCAGGTCGTTCCAGGCGGCCCGGCGGCGGCGACAGGGCCGTCACTGCATGAGCAAGTCGGCAGGCTGTATCCCGGATTTACACCGGATCAGAGCGCAGAGTTTCTTGCAGAGCTTCGTGCCAATGGCACGTCCCTCGAAATTCAGCTCGAGCGTTTGTCCATGGAATTCAAGTCCCTTGAGCGCGTCCTGGAGCGCTGGGCCAAAGGACCGGTGACGTGGCGAGCGGTGACCGACACTCATTCGGTGCCTATTTCAGAGCTGGCCCGGCGGCAAGCGGCCGATATCATCAAGCGCTGCTGGCTACGACAGACCCCGGTGGACGGTCCGGTAGCGCTGCGCCTGGAAGGGTATGTGCTCGACCTGCATGGCATCGCCATGGGTGATCTGCCGTATCTGCCAGCGAATTTCAGCCATGTCACGGCGGTCAATCTGTCGCGCACTTATATCTCCCAGCAAAGTGCCAGCGAACTGCTCGGCAAGACCCCGAATCTGCGCTGGCTGAACATCGAAAACAATTTTTTGCGCGATGTGCCGACCGGTGTCGCAGGCTTGAGACACCTTACGCGTCTGACCCTGGCCAATAACCGAATCGTCCTTACGCCATTCACGCGGGACCTGTTGCGGCCCCTGCGAACATTGCGCCTGCTGAATCTGGAGCGTAACCCGCTAGGTGAGTTACTGGATGTGAGATCGATGACGCAACTGGTCAATCTGTTTCTGCGCAGTACCGGTATCGAACAGGTGCCGGCGGGCGTTTTCAACCTCCCAGAGCTGGTGGCGATTGATCTGAGGAACAACCGACTTGTCGCGCTCCCTGACGAGTTTTTCGACAACCCGGGCGCGGCGCACCATACGCTGCTTGATGGCAACCCGCTGTCCGTGGGTACGCGGGCGCGTATTGCCCAGATAGGCGGGCCGTCGGTTGCCGTCCAGCCCACCGAAGGGGTGGATGTGTGGCTGCAGCGCACGCCTGCGCTGGGCCGAGTACACAGGCGGGGCTTGTGGCAGCTATTCGAGGCTGAAGAAAATGTTGATGATTTCTTCGAGTTGCTGGCGCGCTTGCGTAGTTCTGCCGACTTCAACCTGACCCCCGAAGCCGTGACCGAGCGTGTCTGGCAGCTTATGGAAGCGGGGGCTGAAGATCAGGCCCTGCGCAGCCGGTTGGTAGGCATGGCCGCCAACCCGCAAACCTGCGTGGATGGCGTCACTGTGATGTTCAGCAACATGGAACTCGAAGTCATGGTCACCAAGGCCCGTGCGCTGGCGGTGAACGGGCATGAGGGGCCACAACTGCTGAAGTTGCTGCGCGGTTTGTTTCGTCTGGAAGAAGTGGACGGTATTGCCCGGCTCGATGCGGCAGGTCGAGCCGGGTTTACCGAGGACGTTGAGGTATTGCTGGCATACCGCGTAGGACTGGTCAGCCGCCTGGAACTGCCGTTAAGCACGCGAACGATGCAATTTTCAACGTCGGCTGGAGTTACCGAAGAAATGCTTAACCGGGCGGCGCAGCGCGTACTCGCCAGCGAAAGTCCGGCAGCGCTGGTGAGTTTCGCCCTGAAGCGGGAATTCTGGGTGAAGTACCTGGAAGAACGCTACCCAGCCGAGTTTGTGGCATGCCGAAGACCCACCGAGTTGCGCATGGATGCTCTGGATGATTTGCAAAGCGAAGGAAGGATGACCGACGGGGCCTACAAGAGTGCTGCTGATGACATTCTGCGGCAGCGTAAGGCCGACGAACACGCCTTGATGCAGCAGTTGACCCAGACCGAGCTGGCTGAAACTCCTGGGGCGAATAGCGTATAACCGTCAGCAAAAAGCCCGGGCCAGTGTTCCTGGTCCGGGCTCTTTATCGGCGGTATCCCGAGTTGTCTACAAGCTTATCGTCTGCGGAACAGCGGCAATGGCTCGTCGGCTGCTGCCTGATACGTCACCGAGAAATCCTTCAGGCCTTCCAGGGCTTCGTAAGGATCTTTATCGGCACGAATCGCGAAGGCATCGAAGCCGCAGCGGCGCATGTAAAACAATTGGTCGCGCAACACATCGCCAATTGCGCGCAGCTCGCCCTTGAAGCCGTAGCGATCACGCAGCAAACGTGCGTTGGAGAAGTTGCGACCGTCGGTAAACGCCGGGAAGTTCAGGGCGATGACTTGGAACTCATTGACGTCATCGCCGATTTCTTCAGCTTCTTCATCGCTGTCCAGCCACACACCCAGGCCGCCATCACGGGCTTTGAGCGCATGGGCGTGCTCACGCCACAACGCCAGCGGCACGATCAGGTCATCGCAGTTGGACAGACCATCCAAGGTCGTGTCCTTGGGCAGCAAGTGCCAGGTTTCGTCGATGACTTCGTTGTTCTTAATGATTCGCTGCATAGACGCGCTCCTTGAAAGGGTCGATACCGATACGCTGGTAGGTATCGATGAATCGCTCGTCTTCGTTACGTTTTTCAACATAGACGTCGATCAGCTTCTCGATCACATCCGGCATCACGTCCTGGGCGAATGACGGGCCGAGAATCTTGCCCAGGCTGGCGTCGCGGCTTGCGCTGCCACCCAATGAAACCTGATAGAACTCTTCGCCTTTCTTGTCCACGCCCAAAATGCCGATATGGCCGACGTGGTGGTGACCACAGGCATTCATGCAACCGGAAATGTTCAGGTCCAGCTCACCGATGTCGAACAGGTAATCCAGGTCGTCGAAACGGCGTTGAATGGATTCGGCAATCGGGATCGACTTGGCATTGGCCAGCGAGCAGAAATCGCCGCCAGGGCAGCAGATGATGTCGGTCAGCAAGCCGATGTTCGGCGTGGCAAAGCCCTGCTCGCGCAGCTCATTCCACATCGTGAACAGTTGCGCCTGCTCGACGTCAGCCAGAATGATGTTCTGCTCGTGGGAAGTGCGCAGCTGGCCGAAGCTGTAGCGGTCGGCCAGATCGGCGATGCCGTCCAGTTGCTTGTCAGTCACGTCACCGGGTGCGACGCCGGTTGGCTTGAGCGACAGGGTTACGGCGGCATAGCCAGGCTTTTTGTGGGCAAGGACGTTACGGGTACGCCAGCGGGCAAAACCGGGATGCTGTTGATCCAGTGCAGCCAGCTCGGCGGATTGATCGCTCAGCGCCTTGTATTCAGGATCAACGAAGTGTTTGGCAACGCGATGCACTTCAGCGTCGGTCAAAGTCGTCTGGCCACCGCGCAGGTGTGCCATTTCCGCGTCGACCTTCTCGGCGAACACCTCAGGCGTCAAGGCCTTGACCAGAATCTTGATCCGAGCCTTGTACTTGTTATCACGACGGCCGTAGCGGTTATAGACCCGCAGGATGGCGTCGAGATAGCTCAGCAGATCCTGCCACGGCAGGAACTCATTGATAAATGCGCCGACAACCGGCGTACGGCCCAGGCCGCCGCCGACCAGAACGCGAAAGCCCAGCTCGCCGGCAGCGTTCAGCACCGGCTCAAGGCCGATATCGTGCACTTCAATGGCAGCGCGGTCAGTGCTGGAACCATTGATGGCGATTTTGAATTTGCGTGGCAAATAAGCGAATTCCGGGTGGAAGGTCGTCCATTGACGGACGATTTCGCACCACGGACGCGGATCCACTACTTCGTCGGCAGCGACGCCAGCGAACTGATCAGTGGTCACGTTGCGCAGGCAGTTGCCGCTGGTCTGGATGGCGTGCATCTGCACAGTGGCCAGTTCAGCCAGGATATCGGGAATGTCTTCCAGCGCCGGCCAGTTGAACTGAACGTTCTGACGGGTGCTGATGTGCGCGTAGCCCTTGTCATAGTCACGGGCTATCTTCGCCATCATGCGCGCCTGACGGGAAGTGAGTTGCCCGTAAGGCACGGCGACACGCAACATCGGCGCAAAGCGCTGGATATAAAGCCCATTTTGCAGGCGCAGCGGACGAAACTCTTCTTCGCTGAGTTCCCCCGCCAGGTAGCGTCGGGTCTGATCACGGAACTGCTTGACGCGGTCCTCGATGATCCGCTGATCGTACTCGTCGTATACGTACATATAGGTCCTGTTCTCAGGCAATAACGGCAAATCTGCGCGCACGGCCGCGCACTCCCAACGGAGCCGAGGGAAGATACCAGTTTGCAGTTATGCGCAAAAGTGAAGTTTGAATATATGCACAGAACCAAAAGTACTAAGCCGTTCGTCTGGCCTGGATAACCCTGCTTGTCATATGGGCATACGTCAACTTTACTGAGGGCGAGCCGCCAGTCCATACGACTGCGTGCTCTTTTTTTGCAGCCACCCAAATAAGACAGACAAGAGGGATGCAATGAGCAATCACCCGAAGATCACCAAGCCCGACAGCCATGTGGATGCGTGGGCCATTTTTTTCATCATCATGCTGGTCGTGGGGGCCGCCGTATTCTGGGTCAGTCACCAGTAGCTCAATCCTTATACTTTTAAATGTAACGGTACAGAGAATCGGGTCAGCAGCCGATACGTATTCATAGCCATTTAGCGGCGGGAATATGTCTGGCTACAGCAAGGGCTCGTTTATTGGTCTGAAGCGGCTTGTCCGCAGCGTGCTGTTCACAGCGGGTTGCTTATGGGCAAGTCAGTCTATGGCTGTCTCCGTGGTTTTTCTCAACCCCGGCCCTGCCTCGGATGTCTATTGGCAGGCCTACGCCAGATTCATGCAGGCGGCGGCGGAAAAATTCGAGATGTCCCTTGAGGTGATTTACACCGACCGGGACACTCGCAAGCTGCTGACATTCGCCCGCGAGGCGCTGCAGGGCACTCATCGCCCAGATTATCTGGTGTTCTCCAATGAATTGAACGTCGCGCCGGAAATTCTGCGACTGTCCACGGGCAGCGGCGTGAAACTGTTCGCGGTCAACAATACCCTGACGCCCAACCAGATCGCCATTCTCGGTGATCTGACGCAAAGCTATCCGGACTTTATCGGCAGTCTGGTCGGCAACGATGAAGAGGCGGGTTACCTCACCGCGAGTCAGTTATTCCACCTGGGTTCAGCGACTGCAAAAGGCCAGCCGATGGACCTGTTGGCGTTTGCCGGCACCAATAACACGCCCGTGTCGCTCAAGCGCGAGCAAGGGATGTATCGCGCTCTGGCGGAACACCCGGAGGTTCATCTGCGCCAGATAGTCCTGGGTGGCTGGCGCAAGGATCGTGCATTGGAGCAGGCAAGGATTTTGCTCAGGCGCTATCCCGATACACGGCTGGTCTGGACGGCCAACGACCAGATGGCGTTTGGCGTGATGGCCGCTGTGGCCGAGACCGGCAGACAGCCAGGCAAGGACGTCCTGTTCAGTTCTATCAATTGGGCACCGGCTTCGCTGGACGCGGTTCTCGACGGACGTCTTAACGTGACTGCAGGCGGCCATTTCATGCTGGGCGGCCTGGCCATGGTGTTACTGCACGACTACGAAGCGACCGACCCGGCAGCTCGGAAAAACATGGGCGCGCGCGAAGCGCAGTTGATGCGGCTGTTGGTGGTCGGTGACATACCGAGAATTCGTAGCGCCAGTCAACGCGACGACTTCGGCATTGATGTCCGAAACCTCAGCCTTGTCGGCAAGCCCGCTGGCACCGAGTATGAATTCATCCGAAAACCCTGATGCACGCCGGACTTAGCCCACGGCAAAGTGCATGACCAGCTGCACCACGCCGAATAACATCGCAGCGAAAATAATCGTGAACAGCAGGCCCAGCACAACAAAGTGCACCGGCTTACCGTGGGTGAAATCTCGTTCGCGATTTTTGCCACTCTGGACACCGAAAGCTGCTGCCATGACGCTGTGCAGCATTTGCCAGAAGCTCGGCGCCTTGCCATTTGGCGAGTCGTTGAGTGGATCGTCCATACCGCCTCGCAGTTTTTTTGTTGAAGAGGTCGCACAAAGCTTAGGCGAAAAAAAGGAGCGCATCCTCGCGCCCCTTCAGTTAATGCATGACAACCTGCTGCAGCGTTACTCGTCGTAGCCCAGGTTTGGTGCCAGCCAGC
This sequence comes from Pseudomonas sp. CFII64, assembly GCF_000416235.1. GTDB lineage: Bacteria > Pseudomonadota > Gammaproteobacteria > Pseudomonadales > Pseudomonadaceae > Aquipseudomonas. Next base: position 83,025 of record NZ_ATLO01000051.1, read on the forward strand.
GTTCGGTGACGCTCAACTCCTGGCCTTTACGGGCGGTGTAGCTTTCGACCTGATCCTTGTCGACCTTGCCCACGGCAAAATACTGCGCTTGCGGGTGGGCGAAGTACCAGCCGCTGACCGCTGCTGCCGGGAACATCGCGTAGTGCTCGGTAAGGAACACGCCGCTTTTGCCAGGCTGGCCCTCGGGCATTGGATCCAGCAGTTGGAACAGCGTGCCTTTTTCCGTGTGGTCCGGGCAGGCTGGATAACCCGGGGCAGGGCGGATGCCAACGTATTGTTCCTTGATCAACTCGTCATTGCCCAGCTGCTCGTCCCTGGCGTAACCCCAGTATTCCTTTCGGACCTGTTGGTGCAGCCATTCAGCGCACGCTTCGGCGAGACGGTCGGCCAGGGCCTTGACCATGATCGCGTTGTAATCGTCGCCCTTGTCCTGATAAGCCTTGGAGACCTCTTCAGCGCCGATGCCGGCGGTGGTGATGAAACCACCGACATAATCCGTCACACCGCTGCTCTTGGGCGCCACGAAGTCGGCCAGGGAGAAGTTCGGCTTGCCGTCGGTCTTGATGATCTGCTGACGCAAGTGGTGCAGTTTGGCAATTGCCTTGCCGTCGTCGCCATAAACTTCCAGGTCATCTTCATCCACCTGATTCGCCGGCCAGAAGCCGAACACCGCACGGGCGCTGATCAGTTTCTCGTCGATCAACTTGCGCAGCAGTTCCTGAGCGTCGGCGAACAGCGACGTTGCCGCTTCGCCCACCACTTCGTCGGTGAGGATGCGCGGGTATTTACCCGCCAGGTCCCAGGAGATGAAGAACGGCGTCCAGTCGATGTATTCGGCCAGGACGTCGAGGTCGATGTTTTCCAGCACTTTGGCACCGGTAAACGTCGGCTTTACCGGGCTATAGGTTTCCCAGTCGAACTGTGGCTTCTTGGCGACCGCGGCGCCGTAGCTCAGGCGCTCGGTACGGGCACTGCGCGCCGAGGTGCGTTCGCGGACTTCAATGTATTCCAGGCGGGTCTTCTCGATGAACGCCGGTTTGAGTTCCCTGGACAGCAACTGCGTCGCCACACCCACCGCGCGGGAAGCGTCAGTGACGTAGATGACCGCGTCATTGCTGTATTTCGGTTCGATCTTCACCGCCGTGTGCGCCTTGGACGTCGTGGCGCCGCCAATCATCAGCGGCAGGTGGAAGTCCTGACGCTGCATTTCCCGGGCGACATGGACCATTTCGTCCAGCGAAGGCGTGATCAAGCCGGAAAGACCGATGATGTCGCACTTCTGTTCTTTGGCGACCTGCAGGATCTTTTCCGCCGGGACCATGACGCCCAGATCGACGACGTCGTAACCATTACAGCCAAGTACCACGCCGACGATATTCTTGCCGATATCGTGAACGTCGCCCTTGACCGTTGCCATGAGGATCTTGCCCTTGGCTTCCGGCTTGTCGCCTTTTTCCAGTTCAATGAACGGAATCAAGTGGGCCACAGCCTGTTTCATCACCCGGGCGGACTTCACCACCTGGGGCAGGAACATTTTTCCCGAGCCGAACAGATCGCCGACGATATTCATGCCGGACATCAGCGGGCCTTCGATCACCTCGATAGGGCGCGCGAACGACTGGCGGGATTCTTCGGTGTCTTCAACGATGTGCGTGGTAATGCCTTTGACCAGCGCGTGTTCCAGGCGCTTGTTGACAGGCCAGCCACGCCACTCTTCGGTTTCAGCTTCCTTGACGCTGCCGTCGCCCTTGAACTTGTCGGCAATCGCCAGCAGCGCATCGGTGCCTTCCGGGTTGCGGTTGAGCACCACATCTTCAACGCAATTGCGCAGTTCGGCCGGGATCTGGTCGTAGATTTCCAGCTGGCCGGCGTTGACGATGCCCATGGTCAGGCCGTTGCGAATCGCGTGCAGCAGGAACACCGAGTGAATCGCCTCGCGCACCGGGTTGTTGCCCCGGAACGAGAACGACACGTTGGACACGCCGCCCGAGGTCAGTGCGTGGGGCAGGTTGTCGCGGATATACGCACAGGCATTGATGAAGTCGACGGCGTAGTTGTTGTGCTCCTCGATCCCGGTAGCGATGGCGAAGATGTTCGGGTCGAAGATGATGTCTTCCGGCGGGAAACCCACTTCATTGACGAGGATGTCGTAAGAGCGCTTGCAGATTTCCTTCTTGCGCGTTTCGGTGTCGGCCTGGCCTTTCTCGTCAAACGCCATCACCACCACGGCCGCGCCATAGCGCTTGCACAGTTTGGCGTGATGAATAAACTGCTCGACGCCTTCCTTCATGCTGATGGAGTTGACGATGCCTTTGCCCTGAATGCACTTGAGGCCGGCTTCGATCACTTCCCATTTCGACGAGTCGATCATGATCGGCACGCGGGAGATATCCGGCTCGCCCGCGATCAGGTTGAGGAAGGTCACCATGGCCTTCTTCGAATCCAGCATGCCTTCGTCCATGTTGATGTCGATCACCTGGGCACCGGCTTCCACCTGTTGCAGGGCGACTTCCAGGGCTTCGGTGTAGTTGTCTTCGCGGATCAGGCGGGCAAAACGGGCGGAGCCAGTGATGTTGGTACGCTCGCCGACGTTGATGAACAGCGATTGGCGATCGATGGTAAACGGCTCAAGGCCCGACAGGCGGCAAGCTTTGGGAATGTCCGGGATGACCCGTGGCGCATATTTGCTGACGGCTTCGGCGATGGCCTTGATGTGGCCCGGCGTCGTACCACAGCAACCGCCGACGATATTGAGAAAACCGCTCTGGGCGAATTCTTCGATCACCAGCGCGGTTTGTGCCGGAGTTTCGTCGTATTCGCCGAACTCGTTGGGCAGGCCGGCATTGGGGTGCGCCGAAATCCGCGTGCTGGCCTTGTTGGACAGCTCTTGCAGATAAGGTCGCAGCTCACTGGCGCCCAAGGCGCAGTTCAAGCCTACGGAAATCGGTTTGGCGTGGCTGACCGAGTTCCAGAAGGCTTCAGTGGTCTGCCCGGAAAGCGTGCGGCCCGAGGCGTCGGTGATGGTGCCGGAAATCATGATCGGCAATTCGAAGCCGAGTTCTTCGAACACGCCCTGTACGGCGAAGATCGCCGCCTTGGCATTGAGCGTGTCGAAGATGGTCTCGATCAGGATCAGGTCAGCGCCGCCCTCGATCAGGCCTTTGGTGGCTTCGGTGTAGTTTTCCACCAGTTCGTCGAAGGTGACGTTGCGATAGCCAGGATTGTTCACATCCGGTGACAGCGAGCAGGTGCGGCTGGTGGGGCCGAGCACGCCCGCGACAAAGCGCGGCTTGTCCGGGGTTTCCAGCGTTTTCGCATCGGCTACTTTACGAGCCAGGCGCGCACCTTCGACGTTCAGCTCATACACCAGCTCTTCCATGCCGTAATCAGCCTGGGAAACCTGGGTGGCGTTAAAGGTGTTGGTCTCCAGAATGTCCGCGCCGGCATCCAGGTAGGCTTTTTCGATGGCACCGATGACATCAGGACGAGTCAGGATCAGCAGGTCGTTATTACCTTTGACATCGCTTGGCCAGTCGGCGAAACGTTTGCCTCGGTAATCCTGCTCTTCAAGGCGGTAGCTCTGGATCATGGTGCCCATGCCGCCGTCGAGGACCAGAATCCTCTGTTGAAGAGCTTGCTGGAGAGCGTGATGGCGAGCGGTGCGGTCAGACATAGGGCTACCTGAAAAAGGTCGATACAGAAAGGCCGAGATGATATCAAACCCGAACACTTTTAGTGTTGATTACCCTTTTGCATGAATATCGCTCATGTTGCCGGGTCTTCGGCAGCAGCGGGGCGGGCATATGGCTGTCAGCATTTCAAGGCCGTCAAATGCTGTCTGAAATCATCGCAAGCCTTATAAGACATGGCTTGCGGCCATCTTTTGAATTGCCGCCTTTAGTCAGTTTCTCCGATCTTTTCCTCAAAAACGTGGTCCGACTTCACGAGTGTTCGGGGCGCGCTTCTGGTTTGACTCCCCGGGCTGCGATTCAAAAGTCAGGCGACAGAGGTTGTTTATAGATGTTGATTTCGGTTCAAGCCTTGCGGGCACTCGCCGCCTGGGCAGTGGTGTGTCATCACTTCATGCAAATTTTTTTCGACTTCCATGCGTCGGGGCCGATAGGTCAGTTTTTTGTTTCCAAGGGTGCCGTCGGCGTCGATATTTTTTTCGTCATCAGCGGCCTGGTGATTTTTCTTTCAACACAGAACACCGACATGCCTGCCGGTCGCTTCATGCTCAACCGCATTATCCGCATTGTTCCCGCCTATTGGTTTTACACCGCCGTCATGGGGCTGCTTCTGGTTTTTGCCGCGCCCTTGCTGCCGCATCAGGTGATCAGCTGGCAGAACTTCCTGCTGTCGCTGCTGTTCATTCCCTCTGAAAACCCTGGCGGATATGGTCTTTATCCCACGTTGAACGTCGGCTGGACGCTGAACTATGAAATGCTCTTTTACCTGCTTTTTTCGACGGTGTTCCTGTTTCAGCAGCGTCATCGCCCGTTGATCGTAGCCGCCGCGCTGTTCGCCGTCAGCGAAGTGCTGGCCCGATCCGGGCTGATCAGCCGCTTCTATGGCAATGACATCGTTTACGAGTTTTTGCTGGGGATCGGTATTGGGATCATTTATCGCAAGGGCTGGATCAAGGAGGGCGTCTGGTTGCCGTTGCTCGGCATCGCCACCGGTCTGGTCACCATCTATCATCTGACCCCAGCGGAGCGGCTGCTTAACTGGGGCTTGCCCAGTGCGTTGATTGTCTTGTCGTGCATTTCCCTGGAACCCTGTTTCCGAGGCAGTCGGCTGCTCAAGATCCTTGGCGATTGTTCGTACTCGGTGTATCTGTTGCACGTGTTGGTGCTGTATGCCGGCTGGCTGGCGGCCGAACATTTCGCGCTGAATCCGTATCTGGTATTCGCTGTGTGCGTGCCGATCATCGGGCTGGGCGCATGGGGCAGCTATGAATGGCTGGAAAAAGGCCTGTATCGCCGGATGAAGGGTTGGCTGGACAAGCGGCGCAGTGCTGACACCGCGCAGGTTCTTTCCTGATCGGTTTTTCCGACCGGCTCTTTTCCGACAAGAATACTAGGACTTTGTATGACGCAGCCGATTGGCGTAAACTGCCGGCACGTCTGCGAGGAATTTTCATGACCGCTATCATTATTACCGATGCTGCCCACGACTATCTGGCCGATCTGCTCGAAAAGCAGAACACCCCGGGCATCGGCATCCGCGTGTTTATTACCCAACCTGGCACCCAATACGCTGAAACCTGCATTGCTTATTGCAAGCCGGGCGAAGAAAAGCCTGAAGACAAGGCCATTGGCCTGAAGAACTTCACGGCCTGGATCGATAACTTCAGCGAAGCGTTTCTCGACGATGCCGTCGTTGATTACGCCACTGACCGCATGGGCGGCCAGCTGACCATCAAGGCGCCAAACGCCAAAGTCCCGATGGTCAATGCCGACAGCCCGATCAACGAGCGCATCAGCTATTACCTGCAAACCGAGATCAACCCCGGTCTTGCCAGCCACGGCGGCCAGGTGACACTGATCGATGTCGTCGAAGAAGAAGACAAGAATATCGCTGTCCTGCAATTCGGTGGCGGTTGCCAGGGTTGCGGTCAGGCCGATGTGACGCTCAAGGAAGGCATCGAGCGCACCTTGCTCGAACGCATTCCTGAGCTGAGCGGTGTGCGAGATGTCACTGACCACACTCAGAAAGAGAACGCTTACTACTGAGTGAGCGGTCTGCGCAGCAAAAAAAACCCCGACGTGTTCGGGGTTTTTTGTGTCTGAGGTACGCGGCTGATTTCCCTGTAGGAGCGAGGCTTGCCCGCGAAAACGTCTTCTTCAACGATGGAATTGTCGCCTGAGACTGCGCTTCGCGGGCAAGCCTCCAATATGAGGTTCGGAATCACGGCCTGAACAAATGCGCATGCCCGGCACGATACAGCGACGACTCGCCAAAGCTATCGTCTGCCAGAACGCGTCCCACCAGAATCAGCGCCGTACGCCGAAAGCCCTTCTCACGCACTTTGTCCTCGATGTCCGCCAATGTGCCCAGTGCCCAGTCCTGATCCGGCCAGCTGGCGCGATGCACCACGGCAATCGGGCAGTCGCTGCCATAATGAGGCAGCAGCTCGCCGACGATCTTGTGCAAGTTGTTGACCCCAAGGTGAATCGCCATGGTGGCGCGGTGTTGCGCCAGGCTGGCCAGTTCTTCGCCAGCTGGCATTGTGGTCTTGTCGGCGAAGCGAGTGAGAATCACGCTTTGTGAAATGTCCGGTAGTGTCAGTTCGGCGCCGAGCAGGGCGGCGCAAGCGGCGGTAGCGGTTACCCCCGGAATAATCTCGAACGGAATGTTCAACTCGCGCAAATGGCGGATTTGCTCGCCAATGGCGCCATACAGGCTTGGATCGCCTGAATGAACCCGAGCCACATCCTGGCCCTGTTCATGAGCGGATTTCATCAAGGCGATGATTTGTTCGAGGTGCAACTCGGCGCTATTGCTGACCTGAACCGCGTTATGGCCTTCCAGCACGGCAGTCGGCACCAGCGAGCCCGCATAGATGATGACCGGGCAACTACGGATCAGCCGCTGCCCCTTGACCGTGATCAACTCCGGATCGCCAGGGCCTGCGCCGATGAAAAAAACGGTCATGAAAACTCCAGATTTTTGAGTGGATGCGGTGTGAGAGGCGGGATTATCGGCTATCGAGCAGGGTACTGGCCAAAGCAAATGTTGCCTGCCGATTATTGGTTCGAGGGATAAGCAAGCGTGCGGGGCCTGAACGACTGGCCAGCGCCAACGCCGCGCTCTCCGCAACCCCATAACAGCCGGTGTGCTCAAAGGCGGTCAGCGAACGATGCGTCAATTGCGCTTCGTAGGAGCTGAGCTGTTGTGCGCTGAAAGCGGTCAGGGGCAAGCGCAGCCGCCGCGCCAACTCCAGCAAGCCGGGCTCATTGTTTTTCAGGTCGATGGAGGCGAGGGCGCAGAGGTCTTGCAGCTCCAGGCCATGAACCCGAAGGCTGGACTCGATCAACTCAAGCATCACGTCAGCAGGGCATCCGCGCTGGCAGCCGAGCCCGGCCACCAGCGTCGCCCGCATTTGCTCAGGCTTGATCAAGGTCAGCATTGTTACGGCGGAACAGCCAGGCGCTGATCACGCCCATGGCAATCCAGAACAGAGCATTGGTCAGCAGCGAAGCGATCTGGAACTGCGACTCCAACGCTTCAGGCGCCAGACTCTCATGCACCGGCGGTTGTGGCGCGCCGATGACATGGGGCACGACCAGAATCGCCACGCCCAGCACCTTGAGCAGCCAGTTCTTGCCGAACACAATCAAGGCAAGGGCGACAGCAGTGGACGCTGCGGTGCCGATCCACCAGATTTGCCGTTGGGTCAGGTCCGCTGCAGCAGTACCCGGCAGTTCCGGCGGCAGGCCAAGGGTCGGCGCGAGGGTGAACACCGCGAAGCCTGCCAATCCCCAGAGCACGCCTTGGGACGTCTTGCCGGGAGCGCGCAAGGTATAAAGACCGGCCAGCATCAGCGCGAAACCTACTGCAACAACCAGATTGCCACCGGTCGTGGACAGAATGCGCTGCCAGCCATCTTGCGGTGACCAGGCTTCGTCGTCATGCACATGACCGGCCGGGGCGTTTTCGGCGTGCTCGTGAACCTGTTCGGTCGGAGCGTTCTCGTAGGTTTCCGCTTGCAGAATCAGCGGCACGACCCAGAAACTTTGCAGCAGGGTCAGGAACAGGGCGGCGATCAGGCCTGTGAAGCCCGCCGTCTGAGCAATTCGCTTGAACATGGCGTCAGGTCTCAATGGCAAGGAAAGGCAGAGCTGTGACGGGTGTCATGCGCCGCGTTGTGCACGGCGTCGATGTGCGAGAAACCGGCGAAATACACCAGGCACGCGCCGAGAATGGCAGCGCTGATGGCGGCTGTCAGACGCTGAGTCTGGGTGGCAGTGGTCGTACTGGCGGAATGGCTGGTTGTACTGATCGACATGGCGCTTCCCTCTTGGATGTCGGCAAGGTGAGGGGAACGCATGAGAGCTCCGCTGACAGGCGTCAGAAGAGATCAACAGCGCCCGCCCACCGCGGGTTTGTCAGAAGTTTCATGTCGGGCCGGTCTCCGGGCTTGCGAGGGGTCGATTGCTCAACCTGAAAAAGTCACCTTCCCATGCCGTTGCCGGCCACAGTGGATCTGACTCTTCACTCGCTTACCGTTGCGGGGGCAGCGCCGGACTTGCACAAGCCATGAGGCTTGAACGCACCGGTTTCCCGTTTCACCCTGTGAAGGGCACCCGAACAAGGCGTACAGGAGAGCATGGGCCGGCGCTGAACGTCAATCAGTTCGCGTCGGCGACCGGCTGGTGATTGACCTGCCGATGGTCACTGCGTAGCCTTGCGGATTCGAGGTTCTGTGCCCTGCACCCGCTGCCATGCAGCCGGACAGCGCACAGCTAAGATGGGAACGCGGTCAATGCCGCGGCTGCCCCCGCAACTGTAAGCGGTCAGGTTCATTGCACAGCCACTGCGCCAAGCGGGAAGGCGCCATGAATTGCAGGTGGCATGCCCACCCGTAACCGCAAGCCAGGAGACCTGCCTCGACCTGGGCATCATGCCCTGCAAATTCTCACTACAACCGGGCGGGGTGATCCGGTGGCGAATCCAGTCCTGTGCCTGATCACCGGGTTTTCGTCCTGTTTGCCCGCCGCTTTGCCAAAGGGCACCTGATGAAAACGCTGACCAAACTTCCCGTCACTATCGTTACCGGCTTTCTCGGCTCGGGCAAAACCACGCTGTTGCGCCACATGCTCGACAATGCCGAGGGGCGACGCATCGCGGTGATCGTCAATGAATTCGGCGAGCTGGGCATCGACGGCGAAATTCTCAAGCAATGCACCATCGGTTGCACCGAAGAAGAAGCCAATGGCCGGGTTTACGAGCTGGCTAATGGCTGCTTGTGCTGCACCGTTCAGGAAGAATTCTTCCCTGTCATGCGTGAACTGGTAGCGCGGCGTGGCGATCTGGATCACATCCTCATCGAAACGTCCGGTCTGGCGTTGCCCAAGCCTTTGGTGCAAGCCTTCCAATGGCCGGAAATCCGCAATGCTTGCACCGTGGATGCGGTTATTACCGTAGTCGATAGCCCGGCCGTGCTGGCGGGTACTTTTGCTGCGTTTCCTGATCAGGTCGACGCCCAGCGCAAGCTTGATCCGAACCTGGATCACGAGTCGCCGCTGCACGAGCTGTTTGCCGACCAACTGGCCAGCGCTGACCTCGTCATCCTCAACAAAGCCGACATGATCGATGCCGCAGGTCTGGCGGCGGTGCGTGCCGAAGTCTCCGAAGAGTTGCCGCCAGCGGTCAAGGTCATCGAAGCCAGCAGTGGTCGTTTGCCGATCAGCGTATTGCTCGGTCTGGGTGCCGAATCCGAGCTGCATATCGATGCGCGCAAGACCCACCACGATCACCATGAAGGCGACGACCATGACGATCACGATCATGATGCTTTCGACTCGATTTCCATCAAGCTGCCACAGGCCGACGAAAGCCTGCTGCTCGACGCGCTGACGCAACTGGTGGTTGAGCATGGCGTATTGCGCGTCAAGGGTTTCGCGGCCATTCCCGGCAAGCCAATGCGCCTGCTGATCCAAGGCGTGGGCACGCGCTTTGACAAGCACTTCGACCGCGCCTGGGTTGCTGACGAAGAACGCGCAACCCATCTGGTGCTGATCGGCCAGAAACTGGACGCGGCGGTACTTGAAGCGCAGTTGCGTGCTGCGGTTGCCGGCTGACCCATGCATTTACTGAGAACCCAGCCCGGTGGTTTCGTACCGGACGACAGCATCGCCGATTTGGGACAAACCCCCGCCGAGCTGGTGATTCTCTGTAGCGGCGACTCAAGCCTAGCCTTGCTCGCCGAAGCTGCGCAGCAATTGCCCGACGACTACCCAAGCGTGCGTTTGGCCAACCCGATGCAGGTGCAGAATCATGCTTCGGTTGACCTCTATGTCGACCAGGTGCTGCGCCACGCGAAAGTCATCCTGATTTCCTTGCATGGCGGGATTGGCTACTGGCGCTACGGCGTCGAGCGCCTGATGGAGCTGACCGGGCGAGGCGTGCAGGTCATCCTGGTGCCGGGCTGCGACAACGCCGACCCGGAATTGACCGCTTTGAGTACCGTCAGCGCCGAGGACTGTCAGCGGCTTTGGCAGTTCTTGCGTCAGGGCGGCATGCACAATGCGCTGCAACTGTATCGCTGTCTTGCGAGTGGTTGGCTGGGGCGGAATTATTCCTGGTCCGAACCCCAGCCTTTGCCGCGCACGGCGGTTTATCACCCCAACACTTCCCGCGCTGAACTCAGTGATTGGCAGGCCGACTGGCAGGCCGGTCAGCCGGTTGTGGCACTGCTGTTTTATCGCTCGCATCTGCAGGCAGCCAATACCGCCTTTATTGATGAGTTTTGTGTGCGTTTGCAGGCACAAGGTCTGAATCCTCTGCCGATTGCGGTGGCCAGCCTTAAAGAAGCGGGCTGCATGACGCTGGTGGAAGATTGGCTGGACGAGGTTGAGGCTGAGTTGATCCTCAATACCACCGGCTTCGCCCAGTCCAGCCCGGAAGCCCCGCATTTACGACCCTTCCGTCGCAACATCCCGGTCATTCAGGCTATCTGTGCCCAGGACAACGAACCGGGCTGGCGCGCCAGCGAACAAGGCCTCGGCGCCCGGGATCTGGCGATGCACATTGCCTTGCCGGAACTGGATGGGCGGATCATCAGTCGGCCGATCAGCTTCAAGGACCTGGCCTGGCACAGTGAGCGCAGCCAGTCGGACGTGGTTTGCTATCGCGCTCAGCCGGAACGCATGGACTTTGTCGCCGAACTGGCGCGGCGCTGGATCCTGCTGGCGCGTTTGCCCAATGCCGACAAGCGCGTGGCCCTGATTCTGGCCAATTACCCGACCCGCGACGGGCGCATTGGCAACGGCGTAGGCCTCGACACTCCAGCAGCGGCGCTGAATATTCTGCGTGCGATGCAGGCCGAAGGTTACCCGTTGGCGCCGTTGCCTGAAACAGGCACGGCGCTGATCCACCAGTTGCTCGGTGGCGTTACCAATGACCTGGACAGTCTGGATTTGCGGCCTTGTCAGCAAAGCATGGCGCTGGATGAATACCTTGCCGCCTTCAACGCAATGCCAGCGGCCAATCGAGAGGCGGTCAACGCCCGGTGGGGTGCGCCGGACGCAGACCCCATGTTCCGCGCCGGGCGCATGATGATCGCCGGGCTGCGCTTCGGTCTGACTTTCATTGGCATACAGCCAGCCCGGGGTTACCAGGTTGACCACAGCGCGGTCTATCACGATCCGGATTTGGTGCCGCCCCATGGCTATCTGGCGTTCTACTTCTGGTTGCGCAACGTCTATGGCGCCCATGCACTGATCCATGTGGGCAAGCACGGCAATCTGGAGTGGTTGCCGGGCAAAGGCGTCGGTTTGTCTGAGAGTTGCTGGCCGGATGTAGCGCTGGGCGCGATGCCGAATATCTATCCGTTCATCGTCAATGACCCGGGCGAGGGCGCTCAGGCCAAGCGACGCACCCAGGCGGTGATAATCGATCACCTGATGCCGCCGCTGACCCGCGCTGAAACTTACGGGCCGCTGCGTAACCTTGAATTGCTCGCCGACGAATACTACGAGGCCCAGCTCCTCGACCCGCGTCGCGCCCTGGAACTGCAACGTGACATCCTCAAGCTGGTACGCGAGACCCATATCGACCGTGAGTTGGCGCTTGAGTCGGTCAGTGACAGCGACACTGCAACCTGGCTGCCGCGTCTGGACACCTATTTATGCGACCTGAAGGAATCGCAGATTCGCGACGGGCTGCATATCTTCGGCGAGTCCCCAAGTGGGCGTCTGCGCATCGATACATTGCTGGCTCTACTTCGCATTCCCCGGGGTGATGGGCGAGGTGCGCAATCCAGTCTGTTGCGAGTCTTGAGCAAAGCCTTCGAACTGGGTTTTGATCCGCTGGACTGTGAATTGGCCCAGCCTTGGGGCGGACCTAAACCTCAGGTTTTACTTGAAGTCAGCACTGATCCCTGGCGCACAGCGGGAGATACGCGGGAACGACTTGAGCTCTATGCCGCTTGGCTGATCGAGCAGGTTATTGCAGATTCATATTTCGAAATATCGATTGATAACAACGATTTGAAGTTGATTGTTAAGAATCTTAGAGAGGTTGTGGCGCCGCGACTGGATGCTTGCGGATCCGGAGAAATTCAGGGCCTGCTGGACGCGTTAAGCGGGCGTTTTGTCCCCGCCGGCCCCAGCGGTGCGCCCAGTCGCGGTCGCCTTGATGTGCTGCCAACCGGGCGTAACTTCTTCTCCGTGGACGTGCGTAACCTGCCAACCACGACGGCCTGGCGTATCGGTTTCCAGTCGGCAAACTTGTTGCTGGAGAGACACTTGCAAGACAATGGTGATCATTTACGTCAACTTGGCCTCTCGGTCTGGGGCACGGCCACGATGCGCACCGGCGGGGATGATATCGCTCAGGCCATGGCGTTGATGGGCGTGCGTCCGGTCTGGGCAACGGGCAGTCAACGGGTTGATGATTTCGAGATTCTGCCGTTGAGTCTGCTGGATCGGCCGCGAGTGGATGTCACGCTGCGGGTGTCCGGGTTCTTCCGGGATGCGTTTTCTAACCTGATTCGTTTGTTCGACGCGGCGGTACAGGCGGTCGCAGACCTGAACGAACCCGATGACATGAATCCATTGGCCGCCAAGGTTCGCCAGGAGCGCCTTGATCTGCAAGGTTCCGGCCTGAGCCAAGAAGAAGCTGAACGACAGGCGGGCTGGCGAATCTTCGGCGCCAAGCCGGGCGCGTATGGCGCTGGGGTACAGGGCGCCATTGACGGACGTTTGTGGCAGAGCCGCGATGATCTGGCCGAGGTCTACCTGAATTGGGGTGGCTACGCCTATGGCGGTAAGGACGAGGGCACCCCGGCCCGAGAGCGTTTCGCTCAGCGCTTGTCGCAAGTCCAGGCGGTTCTGCAAAATCAGGACAATCGCGAGCACGACTTGCTCGATTCCAACGACTATTACCAGTTTCAGGGCGGGATGCTCGCGGCCGCCGAAAGCCTGAGCGGAGCCAAGACCGCCAGCTATCACGGCGATCACAGCCAGCCGGATTTGCCGAAGATTCGCACGCTCAAGGAAGAATTGAATCGAGTGATACGCTCCCGGGCAGCCAATCCGAAATGGATCGACGGAGTGAAACGCCACGGCTACAAGGGCGCATTCGAGATGGCCGCGACGGTGGACTTCCTCTTCGCGTTCGATGCCACCACCGAACTGATCGATGATCATCAATACGCGCTGCTGGCGGACGCCTATCTGCTTGATCCATCGACCCGTGATTTCATCCAGCAACACAACCCGGACGCCTTGCGCGATATGACCGAACGTATGCTTGAAGCCCAGCAGCGCGGCCTCTGGCAAGAGCCCGGCGATTATCGTGAGGCACTGGAAGCCCTGTTGCTGGACATAGAAGAGAACTGATGACGGTGCCTGAGACAACCATGAGCGAGATCCCTCATTTCCCACTGGCGGCGGTAGTCGGCGCCGATGCGCTGAAACTGGCGTTATGCCTGACCGCCATCGACCCAAGGATTGGTGGCGTGCTCATTGAAGGGCCGCGCGGTATGGCCAAGTCGACGTTGGCCCGAGGTCTGGCTGATCTGCTGGCCAGCGGCCAATTCGTCACCTTGCCGTTGGGCGCCACGGAAGAGCGCCTGGTGGGAACGCTGGACCTGGACGCGGCGCTGAGCGAGGGCCGGGCGCAGTTTTCCCCCGGCGTGCTGGCCAAAGCCAATGGTGGGGTTCTGTATGTCGATGAAGTCAACCTGCTGCCGGATCATCTGGTCGATTTGCTGCTGGACGTCGCCGCCAGCGGCATCAATCTGGTGGAGCGTGACGGTATTTCCCATCGCCATCCCGCACGCTTTGTCCTGATCGGCACGATGAACCCTGAGGAAGGTGAGCTACGTCCGCAACTGCTGGATCGCTTTGGTCTGAATGTCGCATTGAGCGGGCAAACCTTGCCGGTGGAGCGTGGGCAGATCATCCGTCGCCGACTGGATTTTGACAGTGATCCTCAGGGGTTCTGCGCGCAGTGGCAAACTCGGCAGGACGCGTTACGCCAGCGTTGCGAGCAGGCGCGCCAGTTGCTGGATAGCATCGCCCTGGACGATCAGACCTTGCAGACCATCACCGAGCGCTGCTTCGCTGCCGGCGTGGACGGGATGCGTGCCGATCTGGTGTGGTTGAGAGCGGCCCGCGCCCATGCGGCGTGGCGTGGCGTGGCCGTTATAGAAGAGCAGGATATCGACGCCGTTGCCGAGTTCGCCTTGCGTCATCGGCGGCGACAGGTTCCGCCGTCTGAGGCGCAAAGTCCGGCACCACAGAACCCGCAGCCCAAGCCTCAAGACTCGTCGGAAAAGCAGTCGGAGCAAGGGCAAGGCAGTTGGGGTGAGCTTGCATCGCAGCCAATGCCGGTGGGCGCTCGGCGCACAGTGCCGAGCTGGCCAAAAAAGCCTTAGGCATCCGCTCCCGGGCAACGTTGGGGGCGGATGCCAAGCCTCGCCCCGGAACGCTGAGCGGCGGCAAATGCGGTGCGCTGCGCAGCACTGGCGACGGTCACATTGCCTGGATTCCAACGTTGTTGCGTGGGCGGCCCCGGGTGCACAGCGATCTGGTGCGTCAGCCGCGCAGCAGTCACCCCGCTGAAATGTGGCTGATCATCGTCGATGCGTCGGCTTCTACCCGACGTCATCAGGCATTGAGCCTGGCCAAAGGTGTGCTCACTCAAGTATTCGATGACGCCTATCGTCGCCGGGTGCGACTGGCGCTGCTGACGGCCACTGGCGGTTCGCCCCGCTGGCAACAGCAGGGCCTGAAGGCATCGAAAGCGCTGCAACCCTGGCTGGATGGCCTCGGTGCCGGCGGTGGAACGCCATTGTTCGCCGCGTTTGACCAGGCTGCCCAGTGGCTGGCCTTGCGGCAGAAGCGGTATCCAGCCGAGCAGCATAGATTGCTGGTGCTGACTGACGGTCGGGTGAAGGATCAAGCGCCGCTGGGAACATTCAGTTGCCCAGGATTATTGATCGATATCGAGTGCGGACCTATTCGGCTGGGTCGTGCCGAGCAACTGGCTGCCCGGCTCGGGATCGAGTATCGGCATATCGAAAGCCTGGCTGATGCCGACCTTTGATTCAGCTTTGATTCAAGCCGGCATGGTCCACGGCTCGAGGCGATAACCTTCATTGCTGATGGCGGCGCGCGCTTGTTCGAGCAGGCTTGCCAGTTGCGCAGGGTCGGAATAGGCGCTGCGTGGGATCTGGCTGTGACCAATGCGGGTGCTGGTCCGGTCGATGACACTCAGACTCAGTTCGCCGTTTCCATCTTGTGGCGCCCACGCCACACACTTGAAGGGCTCAAAGGCGTGTCCAGCGATCAGCAATGCATCGTTGAAGCGCAGTGGGGCGTTCATGATCAATTCCTCAAATGGCCGGTAGCAAGTTCGTCGCCGTCGGTGGGCTTACCGTTCGGCTGGTTACTTGTGTTGATGCCGATTAACAGGGGTTGAGTCACATCACGCGCCTATATTTTTTGAATTTTTTACAGGTGCCACGTATTTCGCTGCCTCCAGACAAGTCGTCAACGCCAACTAACGGGCAACTAAGCCTATTGGATAACCGTTGCATTAATGAAAATCCACGCGTTCAGTCGCCTAATTACATTTTGATCTTAGGCTTATAGTTAAACGGTACAAGTGCGTGTCAAATTTTTGCTAATGTAAGGATCGTGCACGCCAACTGTCTGTTTATACGAAACTTTCTTCTTTAATTTTGGAATCAGGGCGCCAGGGAATTCTTATGCATGAATCGGCACCACCGCGACGTCTATTAATTGTTGATCCATGCGATGACTGTCACCAGCTCATTCCGGTTCTGCGCGCTGCAGGCTGGGACGTCGACAGCAGCACTCTAGAGTCTGCCATCGGCCGCAGCTGTGATGTGGGCCTGATTCGCTTGATGCCTTATCACTTCGACCACCCCGAGTTGGTCAAGGAGCTTATTACACGCAGCCACACTGAGTGGATCGCTGTGCTTACACCCGATGATCTGCGCCGGGAAAAAATCGGAGACTTTGTCTGCGAATGGTTCTTCGACTTCCATACGCTGCCCTTTGATGTGGCCCGCATGCAGGTAACCTTGGGCCGTGCATTCGGTATGGCGCGGTTGCGGTCTCAGGGCAGTACTTATGTGTCGGGTCAGGAACACGAGATGCTCGGCGAAAGTCGGCCAATTCGTGAATTGCGCAGATTGTTGAGCAAACTGGCACCCACTGAATCGCCGGTGCTGATTCGTGGTGAAAGTGGAACCGGCAAAGAGCTGATCGCGCGCACGCTGCACATGCAGTCGCATCGCCGGCATAAACCTTTCGTTGCGATCAATTGCGGCGCCATTCCGGAGCATTTGATGCATGCGGAGTTGTTTGGCTACGAACAGGGGGCATTCGAAGGGGCTACCGAGCGCAAGATTGGTCAGATTGAAGCGGCTGATGGCGGAACGTTGTTTCTCGATGACATCGGCGATTTGCCCATGGACCTGCAGGCCAATTTGCTGAGGTTCCTGCAGGAGAGGCATATCGAGCGTATCGGTGGTGGTGAACCGATCCCGGTTGATATCCGGGTGCTGGCGGCAACGCATGTCGACCTTGAAGCGGCCATTCGCAAAAAGCGTTTTCGCGAAGATCTGTACTACCGGCTTAATGTCTTGCAGGTCGGAACGGCGCCGTTGCGCGAGCGGCATGGCGACCTCGCGTTGTTGGCCAACCATTTCGCCCATTTCTACAGCCAGGAAACCGGCCGTCGGGCGCGCAACTTCAGTCAGGACGCATTGATTGCCATGGGCAAGCATGACTGGCCAGGCAATGTGCGGGAACTGGCAAATCGGGTGCGGCGCGGCCTGGTCCTGGCCGAAGGTCGGCAGATCGAAGCCTCTGATCTGGGCTTGATGGGTGAAGACGAAGCAGTGACCAGCATGGGCACCCTGGATGACTACAAATCCCGGGCTGAGCGTCAGGCGCTGTGTGACGTGCTGACCCGCCACAGCGACAACCTCAGCGTTGCGGCCAAGGTTCTGGGCGTATCGCGTCCAACGTTTTACCGATTGCTGCACAAACACCAGATTCGATGATGCGTTGGGGTATTTACGCCGGGCAATCAGTCGCCAGCGAGCAGTCCCCGAACAGCTGCGAAAGCCTGTATCCGCCGATTGACCCAATCTCCGCTAATCACTTCGTAAGGCTGCTCATGCGCTTGCAGCCATTGCTGGCTGAGTGAAAAGAACGCCTGGCGTGACGCAAGCTCTGGCTGACAGCGTTGGCCGTCGCTGATCCAGTCGACTCCTTCGGGTGCCAGCAACAGATGAAGGTCGTAACGGCGTTGCAGTAATTGCTGCTCTATCCAGGCCGGACAATCCCCGAACAACGCGTGACTCCAAAGCATATTGCTCAGCAGGTGCGTGTCGAGAATGACCAGCGCGCAGGCGGTAGCGCGGGCGGCATCTTCTCGGTCCAGTTGTCCTTGAGCGATAGCCGGGATATCTGCGTAAACCGTGTCGCGCTGCTGTTCTTCAATAAAGTCACGGACGTACTCGTCCACCACAACACCGCCAAAGTGGCGCTGTATTTCGGCGGCCAGCCAGCTTTTGCCACTGGATTCGGGGCCGGCAAGCACCAGAACCTTCATTGAGCAAGCGCCGGAGTGCGATGCCATTCGCGCCAACCCTGGATCGCCAGGAGCAGGAACATCCCGTAGAGCGCAGCGGTCACGTACAGCTCCTTGTAGACGAACAGACCGACAAAAATGACATCGATGACAATCCACAATGGCCAGCATTGCACGCGCTTTTGTGCCATCCAGACCTGAGCCACCAGGCTAAAACCCGTCAGCGCCGCATCCAGCCAGGGTTGTGCCGCATCGGTGAAGTTTGCCATGAGCGCGCCCAATACCAGGCTCACGACCACCCCCAAACCCAGGCCGATGAAAACGCTGCCCGATGGCAGCCAGGTTATCGCTCGTATCTGGAGTGTAGGGCCACGGCGGGTCCATTGCAGCCAGCCGTAGACTTGCAGCGCGGCATAGATCACTTGCAGCAGCACGTTGGAATACAGCTTGATGTCATAAAAAATCCAGCTGTAGATCAATACCATCACCAGACCGATAGGCCAGCACCATGCATTCTGTTTGACTGTCAGCCAGACAGCGATTACGCCCAAGGCTGCGGCGAACAGTTCAAGAGGGGACATTGGTACTCCTTGGCGATGAAGAAAAACGCGGGGGATTGTAAGCGGATATCGAACGATCAGGCAGACTTTGCTGCGCGGGACACAGGTCGCAAGCCAGGAATGCGGCATCGATAGACTCCGCCACACATTGAGCCGCAAAACGTCAACGCCTGTGCGCCAGGTTTCAATGCAAGCGCAGCGGCCATAAGGTCTGCTAGCATCGCCACGCCTCGCACCGGAAGCAACGCCAAGTTCCGGTTTTTACGGGGTTTTCACATTGAACCGGGCATATTCGCGACCGGATTGAATTCGACAATTTTTAGAGGCCTGCTTCGAGCATTGCTTCACTGGGGGAATGATGGATCTTTGGACCGCCGCGCAGGCATTGATTCTCGGGGTAGTGGAGGGTTTGACAGAGTTTCTGCCCATTTCCAGCACTGGACATCAGATCATTGTCGCTGACTTGATCGACTTCGGTGGTGAGCGGGCCATGGCGTTCAACATCATCATTCAGCTCGGCGCAATTCTGGCGGTGGTCTGGGAGTTCCGGCGCAAGATTCTTGATGTGATCATCGGTTTGCCCAAGCAACGCGAGGCGCAGCGTTTCACCCTCAATCTGTTCATCGCATTCCTGCCTGCGGTGGTGCTGGGGGTGATTTTCGCGGATCTGATTCATGAATATCTGTTTAACCCCATCACTGTTGCCACGGCGCTGGTAATAGGCGGCGTGATCATGCTGTGGGCTGAACGCCGGGAGCATGTCATCCGCGCCTACAGCGTGGACGAAATGACCTGGGTCGACGCCCTGAAAGTCGGGATGGCCCAGTGTCTGGCGATGATTCCAGGGACTTCGCGCTCAGGGTCGACGATCATCGGTGGCCTGTTGTTCGGCTTGTCGCGCAAGACCGCCACCGAGTTTTCGTTCTTCCTGGCGATGCCGACGATGGTCGGCGCTGCGGTGTATTCGGCATACAAGTACCGCGACCTGTTCCGCCCGGATGACTTCCCGGTGTTCGCCATCGGATTCATCACCTCGTTTGTCTTCGCCATGATCGCTGTGCGCGGTTTGCTGAAATTCATCGCCAGTCACAGCTATGCCGTGTTTGCATGGTATCGAATCGCTTTCGGTCTGCTGATTCTGGCTACCTGGCAGTTCGGTTGGGTGGACTGGACTTCGGTCAAAGGCTGATAACCACAATGCAAGCGCCTAACCCGCCAGGAAACAGGAACAACGCCGAAGCCGCTCGGGCCAGGCGTTCCATGCAGTTCCCGAAACTCAAGCTGATTATTTTGATCCTGGTCTGCGCGGTACCGTTTTTCGGTGCCCTGTCGATGCTGCTGCAGGGATCGTGGCTACCTTCGGCTGTCTATCTGGGCATGAGCCTGCTGACGTTCGGCCTGTATTGGCGCGACAAGCGTCAAGCCCGGCTGGATGGCTGGCGCACGCCCGAGAAAGTCCTCCATGGCGCCGAGTTGCTGGGCGGTTGGCCGGGTGCACTGTTGGCGCAGCAGGTGTTCCGGCACAAGACGCGCAAGATCAGTTACCAACTGGTGTTCTGGCTGATCATCCTCCTGCATCAAGTGGTGTGGATCGACCGGGTATTCCTGGGCGGTAATTTCCTGGCCAGGCACTTTTACTGATCAGCGATCAGAACTTCAGTGCGACTTGCAGACGCTTGGGCAGCCGGCTCACCACCAACTGGTGCGAACGCGTCAGCAAGTCCTGCAGTTCGGCGTCGCTGAGGGAGTAGGGCACCGCCACGCTGATCCAGTAGGCCCGTGCCAGGTAGGGCGCCGGACGAATGCCTGGACGGTCGACGTAGCCCAGGAACAGTTCCGGCGCGACCTTGAATGACAGACCTTTGCCTGCAAGGTCCATGACTGCGAACATCTTGTTCTCGGCTATCGAGAACACTCGTGTCCCGCCCCATTTGTAATCTTCGCGAGCGCCTGGCAGCTGCAGGCAAAATTGCGCGACTTCTTCTATCTGCATAACGATCTCCGGCGCACGCGGGCTCAAGCGCAGCCTGTCTCTTGGGTGAAGGACTCAGTGACGTGATCGATCCAGGCCCGAACCGCAGGCAGCATGCCACGTCGCTGAGTGTAAGCGGCCTGGAGATTGCCGCCCGGGAGCGACCAGTCGGGCAGCAACCGGATCAACTGCCCGCTGGCCAACTCCTCGTGGCAATTCATCATCGGCAACATCGTTATCCCGAGTCCGCGTAATGCAGCGCTTTTGCGAATCGGAAAATCATCGACGACCAGACGTGGTTCCAGGGCAATTTCGACGCGTTGGCCGTCCAGGTGTTGCAACCGGAAGTGAACCCTGCGGTCCGCTTCGACAGCGCCCAGCACCGGCAGGCTGGCGAGATCCGCCGGGACGTGAATGGCGATGCCCTCCAGCAGCGCGGGGGAAGCGACCAGCGCGACATGAGCGACTGACAACTGGCGAACGATCAGGCTTGGGTCTTCATCACCGATATCGCGTACGCGCAACGCCACATCGATAGCTTCGTTGACCAGGTCGACGCGCCGATTGACCAGCAGCATTTCGAGCTGGACATGGGGGTGTCGCAACAGAAACTCATCGATCACCGAAGCCAGGTTCCAGTGAACCATGCCCACCGGGCAGGAAACCCGCAATCGCCCGCGTGGCTCCGCAGACAGGGATGCGACCGCTTCATCGGCCATTTCCGCCTCCAGCAGCATTGCCTGGCAATGGCTCAAATAGCGTTCGCCCACCGCAGTAAGCGCCAGTTTGCGGGTGGTGCGTTGTAGCAGACTGACATTCAGGCGGGTTTCCAGCTCGGCAATGCGCCGTGACAATCGCGACTTTGGAATACCTAATAGGCGCCCGGCGGCCGCAAAACCGCCAGCCTCGACCACTTTAACGAAGTAATAAAGATCATTGAGATCCTGCATGTGCGTTCCGATTGTTCTATAGATGGGACGAACTATCGCATTTATGCCGACTAATCAGCCATTGGTTTGCGCTGTAGGATTATCCCACTTGATCGCCAAGCGGCGATTCTCCACTTGGGAAGCACGTTATGAAACTTTTGCACATCGACTCCAGCATCCTCGGCGATCACTCCGCTTCGCGTCAGCTCAGCCGCGCCGTTGTTGAGGCCTTCCAGGCCGGTGAAGCCGACACCCAGGTCACTTATCGTGATCTGGCCAGTGATGCCCTGAACCATTTTTCCGCTTCGAGCCTCGCTGCCGCCGGCACGCCGCTGGAAGGCCGTGACGTCGCGCAGAAACAGGAAGTGGATGGCAACGAAGCCACGTTGCAGGAATTTATCGACGCTGACGTCGTAGTCATCGGCGCACCGATGTACAACTTCACCATTCCAAGCCAGCTCAAAGCCTGGATCGACCGCATCAGCGTCGCCGGCCGTACTTTCCGTTACAGCGAAGCCGGCCCGGAAGGCCTGTGCGGCGGCAAGCAGGTGATCATTGTTTCCACGGCAGGTGGCCTGCATCAGGGTCAGCCTAGCAGCGTCGGTCATGAAGACTACCTGCGTTTGCTGTTCGGTTTCATCGGCGTCACCGACCTCAAATTCGTGTTTGCCCATGGTCTGGCCTACGGCGACGAGCCGCGCGCGAATGCTATCAGCAGCGCCCGGAAGCTGATTGCTGAAGAGTTGTTCGCAGTCGCCTGATCGCTGAGCTGAAAAAAACCCCAACGATCACATCGGGCGTTGGGGTTTTTTGTTGCGCGATAACCGGGACGGTTGGAGACTCATGGTCGCGACTGGCACAAGGCTGTTGTGGGAGAGGACTTGTCCTCGATCGAGCCCGGATCCACCTCGTAATCATTCTCGCGAGCGAGCCTCCAACGGGTAGCTGCGAGGTTATTTGCGGCTTCAAGTTTATTTCCATTTCGTTGGCCCGGCTTATGCACTATTTCCCCTAAAGCGACTCTCATTCGTATATACGCCAACAGGCGTGGGTCGATGTAGAGCCAAGGTAGGGTGTTGTCATGGTGCGTCTATGTGCACTGCTGCTGATTTGTTTGTTCGACGGCTTGATTTCGGTGCAGATACAGGCGGCCGAAACCTGGAGCGTTGGCTTTCATCAGATCGATTTTCCCGATCCACTGGATTCACAACCGATGCACGCCATCGCCTTTTATCCGTCGACCGACGAGGAGCAGGTGAGCAAGGTCCAGGGCTACGCCATTGAAGCCGCCCAGGACGCACACATTGCAATGGGCCGCTTTCCACTTCTGGTGCTCTCTCACGGCAACACCGGCACACCGCTCGCGCTGCACGATCTGGCGACGTCGCTGGCTCGGCAAGGCTTTGTCGTCGTCGCGGTGATCCATCCGGGCGACAATTATCTCGACCACAGCCGCCTCGGCAGCCTGAGCAACCTTTATGGGCGACCCTTGCAGGTTTCGGAAGCGATCAGTGCGGCGCTGCTTGACCCCATGCTGGCGCCTTACCTGAGTGCCAATCAGGTCGGCGTCATTGGCTATTCGGCCGGCGGCGAAACGGCATTGATCCTCGCCGGCGCGCAACCGGACCTGCAGCGTCTGCGCAAATATTGCCTGGACCGCCCGCAGGATCGAGACGCCTGCAAGACTCAGGGTGAACTGCTGGCCGACCGGGATGATCTCAGCCCGCAGGCCGATCCCCGGGTTGGCGCACTGATGTTGATGGCACCGCTCAGTCTGATGTTTGGCCGTACCACACTGGGCGATGTTCATGTGCCGGTATTGATGTACAGCGGCGACGGCGACGAATTGCTGGCCATCGACATGAACGCCGATGCCCTGGCGCGCAAGTTGCCGCAAACCCCGGATTACAAGCTATTGGCCGGGGCAGGGCACTTTGTGTTCATGGCGCCTTGCACAGACGAACAGCGAGCGACCATGCCGATCGTCTGTACCGATCGGGAAGGCGTGGATCGGGAAGATATCCATCGCAACCTGAGCGCCGAAGCCGTGCGTTTTTTTGAAGAGGTGCTGGGCATGCCTGAGCTTGCTCACACCGGCATGCAGACCGCGCATCAGCAATGATATTCAGACAGCGATGATTTGATGTCGCGGCCAGCAGGCTGCCGGATCAAGCCGGACTGCTACTCAGCGTTCGCAAGTAATCACCAAAACCGCCCTGGGCGCGAGCATTGAGTCGCATGCTGGTGGTCACACGCGGGCGGCAACTCCAGGCGATACGTGCGCCGCTCATCTCCAACTGACGGATCAGTTGAACGTCTTCGTGACAGGCCAGCGGCGGAAATCCTCCGGCGCGCAGGTACGCTGCGGCACTCACGCCCAGATTGGCACCGTGGATATGCCGGTGGTCGTCGCGATGCTCATAATGCTGTTGGTAGCGGATTTGCGCGTGTTCAGGAATATCCTTGTCCCACTGGCCCGGGGTAACGGTGCCGCACACCGCATCGGCGTCCAGCGCCAGCTGTTCCACCAGCCAGTCTTCGGCAACGGTGCTGTCGCCATCGGTGCAGGCGATCCACCGAGCGCCAAGGTCCAGTAGATACTGCGCGCCGGCCGCACGGGTCTGGCCGACGTTACGCGCCAGGACTTCGAGGATCGCGACCGGATAGCCACGAGCAATCTCGGCCGAGGCATCGGAGCAGCTGTCGAGCACGGCCAGGACTACCACCTGTTCGCCGGCGAGGGTTGGATGCTGACCCGCTCGCAGCACGGTTTCCAGACATGCGCCCAGCAGCTGCTCCTCGTTATGCACGGGAATGAGTACGCCAATCATCGAAGATGCTCCCTTTGCGCGACTGACGTAGCGTCTCGGCTCCACACATCGAGCAGGAAGTCAGGTTCCTGATGATTGAAAATCGGTAGCATGCCCAGACGATCCTGAAGGACTGCGTGCACCTGCTCGGCGTTCATCGGGCAGCCGTCTATCTGCGGCCGCCAGTGGCAAGCGAGCAGTTGGCCGTCCTGAGTCAGTGATTGCAACGCGCGATCAATCCAGAGCTGCAGGTCACGCTCATCCAGGTAGTAACCCAATTCGCTGAGCACGATCAGGTCGAACTGACCTGTCGGCCACTGTTGCGGCAGACGGCCATGCATCACGCTGGCATGGCTGAAACCGGCAAGGCGTTCTCGTGCCAGCTCGACCGCTGGCATGCAGGTGTCACAACAGACCAGACGCTCGCACCGCGTGGCCAGAGCCGCGCTGAGTTCGCCGTTGGCGCACCCAGGTTCAAAAATATGTTGGTAACGTTCTTTGGGCAGGGCAGCGAGGGTCAACGCGCGCTTGCGGCGTTCATACCAGCGTTTTTTAAACGCCCACGGGTCGTCGTTGCCGTTAAACAGTGCGTCGAAATAATCATCATCGACACTTGAGGATTGACGATTCACAGGAACACCACTTCAAAGGGGCGTAGCAGTCGTTCCAATACCGAGGGTGGCAAAACCGGCGGCAAGCCGATCAGTGGATCGCCCTCAAGCTGACTGGCGAAGGCATGCGCCGCATGACGCTTGCGTGCGGTCGTCATCGGGTCGAGGAGGATCTTGCGCGCCCGATCCCAAGGCAGACGTTCGTCTTCGGGATCCGCCCAATGCCAGGCCCAGATGGGCACCTCATGAAATTGCGCGCCCACTGCGGCGGCGGCGCGAGCACTGGCACGCCCAACGGCTTCATGATCGGTATGCCCATCCATGGCCCATGTCGCAAACACCACGTCGGTGGGGCGCAGGTAGCGTTCAAGAAAGGCAACCAGTTCGTCCTCCTGTTCGGCGACCGCGCTATCGCTGAACCCACCGCGAATCCATTGCAGGCTGTGCAAAGGAACATCCAGGCGACGCAAGGCCTCGGCGCTTTCCTGAGGGCGAATAACGCTCAGGCGCTCGGTTGTCCATGTTTGCGAGCCAGGATGGCTGCCACTGCCGTCGGTGATGGAGATCAGCTTCAACTGGCGATCCAGTTGGGCAAGCTGGCGCATCAGGCCACCGCAGCCGAGGATTTCATCATCCGGATGCGGTGCAATGATGACTGCACGGGAATTGACAGGCACCAGGGCATCCACCGTGATCACGGGCAACTGAGCGAGTTTGTGCGAATTATTCCAGGCTTGCAGCGACGTTCCGCTGCCCACGATGGGATTCTCTTTCATAACAGCCACGTCCTTGATGGCGGGACCGACCCAAGACGGGCGGTCAGCTGACCCAACGCCGCCAAGTCTCGTTCTGCGTGACTTTGGCGAAGAAAGACCGGCAGATCAGCGATCAACCGGGCGAAATGCGCGTCCTTGCAATAGGGGCCAGCCCCCATCGCACGACCCACATGAGAAATAATCTGTTCAGCGCTGTTCTCGATAACCGCACGACAGCGCCGAGCCATTAGCTCGGCATTGTCGTGCGGGTTTGAATCGAGGCTGACAGCTGCTGTTTGAAGCACCGTTGACGCGCCGTGCAGCGCAACATCCACCGCACCCAGATGCGCCATCGCATGGGGTTCATCCTGCTTGATTGCCTGTTGCAGTAAACGCTGGGCAATCGCACGGGACGCGCCGTACCAGCAGGCGGCAATTCCAATGCCGCCTTGCCAGAATCCCGGCCTGGCCAAATAAGCGCCGGGTTCCCCAACCGCCATCGCCTGAGCATTCTCGAACAGCACTTCCACGCTGCCGGTAGCGCCCATTCCAATGGCACGCCAACCGTCATTGCTGACGGTGACGCCTGCCTGATCCAGCTTGACCGCCACCAGTTGCTGGCGATCCTGCTCGTCCCAGGTCGTGATCAGTGCATGACTCAGTACCGCTGCGCCAGAACACCAGGCCTTGCGACCGTTGAGGCCCAGCGAACCCGCGTCGCGACGAACGTTGACCCTGGCCTGCGGTGGCTCGGCAGCCCACATGCCCCAGGTGCTGCCCGTGTCGGGCAGGGGAGCCTGAAGCTCATGCATGATCGCCAGAGCATCCGTATGACCTTCGAACAGTTTGCACAACCCGAGGTCGTGCCCGGCAACACAGGCCAATGCCTGCCAGCGCTCAAGTGTCTGACCGCCGGCGGGAAGTGGCAGCTGATCCAGCCGTTCATTCACCAGCGCCTGCAAGCACTCGCCCAGCGCGCGGGTATCGGCATAGCCGTGCCTGCGCCAATCGAGAAACTCGCTCAGCGCCTGGCTCATGGCTGCTCGTCGCGCTGCAATTCAAACAGCAGCAGGGAACGCGCCGTGACTGTGTATTCAGCACCAAAGACGAACTCTTCTTTCAGGCGTGCATCCGGCTGATTAGTGTCGAGCAGGCACGTCCAGTGAGCGCCTTCCGGCACCTGCGGCAGGGTGAAATTGACCCCGTCGTGGTGAGAGTTGACCACCAGCAGCAATGTGGCGTCGGCGCCTGGGCGACGAATACCGGTTTCCTGCGCGCGGCCATCCATCAGCATGCCCAGGCAACGCGCGTTGGCGTCTTCCCACTGGTCGATGCCCATTTCGCTGCCGTCCGGAGACAGCCAGGTCACGTCTTTGACGCCGATTTCTTCGTTGTAATCGCCCACCAGGAAGCGGCTACGACGCAGGATCGGATAAGTCTGGCGCAGCTTGATCAGGCGTTTGACGAACTTGAGCAGCGCTTTACCGTCTTCGTCCAGATCCCAGTTGACCCAGCCAATTTCACTGTCTTGACAATAGGCGTTGTTGTTGCCATGCTGGGTACGGGCGAATTCGTCACCGGCCACCACCATCGGTGTGCCTTGAGCCAGCAGCAGCGTGGCGAAGAAGTTACGCATCTGACGCAGGCGCAGCGCGTTGATTTCCGGATCGTCAGTCGGGCCCTCGACACCATGGTTCCAGGACAGATTGTTGTTGCTGCCGTCCTGATTATTTTCGTCGTTGGCTTCGTTGTGCTTGTCGTTGTACGACACCAGGTCGTGCAGCGTGAACCCATCGTGAGCCGTGATGAAGTTCACCGAGGCCTGTGGGCGACGGCCCCGCTGATTGAACATGTTGCCCGACGCGGTCATACGGCCGGCGAAGTCGGCCAGCTGGGCTTCGTCGCCTTTCCAGAACGCCCGGACGGTGTCGCGGAATTTGTCGTTCCACTCCATCCAGCCTGGTGGGAAACCGCCGACCTGATAACCGCCTGGGCCGCAATCCCACGGCTCGGCAATCAGCTTCACCTGGCGCAATACAGGATCCTGACGGCAGGCAACCAGGAAGCTATGGCGCTCGTCGAAACCATCGTGGTAACGGCCGAGAATAGTCGCCAGGTCGAAACGGAAGCCGTCGACATGCATTTCCGTGGCCCAATAGCGCAACGAATCCGTGACCATCTGCAGTACGCAAGGGTGGCTCAGATCCAGTGTGTTGCCGGTGCCGGAATCGTTGATGTAGAAGCGTTTGTCATCAGGCATCAGGCGATAGTACGAAGCGTTGTCGATCCCGCGCATGGACAGGGTCGGGCCGAGCTCGTTACCTTCAGCGGTGTGGTTGTAGACCACATCAAGGATGACTTCCAGACCGGCGTGGTGCATGTGCGCAATCATTTCCTTGAACTCGGCGATTTTGCCGTGGGCAAGGTAGCGCGGGTCCGGAGCAAAGAAGGCAATGCTGTTGTAGCCCCAATAGTTGGTCATGCCTTTTTGCAGCAGATGCTGGTCATTGACGAAGGCATGGATCGGCAGCAGCTCGACGGAGGTCACGCCCAGCTTGCGAATGTGTTCGATCACCGGCTCGACCATCAGGCCGGAGAACGTGCCCTTGAGTTCATCGGCCACTTCAGGGTGGCGCATGGTGAAGCCCCGAACGTGGGTCTCATAGAGAATAGTTTTATCCCACGGCACGCTGACCCGTTGATCGCGACCCCAGGTATAGGCGGGGTCAATGACCTTGCTCTTGGGTACGAACGGCGCGCTGTCACGCTCGTCAAAGCTCAAGTCGCCGTCTTCGTGGCCAATGGTGTAGCCGAACAGGGCTTCGGACCATTTCAGCTCGCCGACCAATTGCTTGGCATACGGGTCAATCAGCAATTTGTTGTGATTGAAACGGTGACCGTTTTGCGGATCATAAGGCCCGTAGACCCGGTAGCCGTAGATCAGCCCAGGGTGTGCATCGGGCAAATAGCCGTGGTAGATCTCGTCGGTGTATTCCGGCAGCTCGATGCGTTCGAGTTCAACTTCACCGGTGGAGTCAAACAGGCAGAGTTCGACCTTGGTTGCGTTGGCCGAGAACAAGGCGAAATTGACCCCCAGACCATCCCAGCTCGCGCCGAGCGGGAAGGGCAGGCCTTCTTTGATGCGCGAGGAATTGATTTCCGGGATCGCGCTCTTCTCCTTGGTGGGCTCGCCCTTAGGGGCCTCTTTTGTTGCGGTTTTAGACTGCTGCGTGCTCATGGCTTATCCTGGAATTGTAGATTTACAAGGCGGCCGGGACCGCTATCGAAGCCCATGGCTTCAACAAAAAACTGAAAAAAATGGGTTTGCCGCAGGGGAGGGCCGTGACCGACCTGTCCCCTGCGGTCTTTAACTAACGCTGCACCCTGAGAATTCAGGAAGCCGAAGGCTTGCGCGGCTTTTTAACAGCGGTTTTCGCAGGCTGTTCTGCCTGGGTCGCGGGTGTGGACTGTTTGGCCTTGGCTGCGGGAGCTGTTGCAGGCTTGGCCGCAGGTTTCGTCGCAGGCTTGACCGCCGGTGCTGCGGTGGCCTTGCTGGCGGGTTTGGTAGCTGGCTTTGACGCCGCTTTGGCGGTCGGCTTGGCGGCAGGCGCGGTTTTACCGTCAGCAGCTCCGTCGGCCTTGCTTGCCTTGGGCTTCGCTGCTTTGCCAGCCGAGGACTTTTCTGGAGCCTTCGCCTCAGCTTCGGCCAGTTTGCGGGCCATTTTCCAATGGCGCTCATCCTGACCTTCAGGCTGGCCTTCTGATTCCCAAATCTGATACGCAAACTCGCGAATTCGTTTTTCGTCGGCACTCATCTCGACACTCCCAGGTATTACGTAGTTTTGATAAATAGGTTCACAGAAAAATCCTTGAGCGCTGCGCTGAGCAACAACTCCCTACCCGTTGTGACTACAGCCTCCGAAAAAAGTCCCTTCCAACCTGCATCAGAATCCGTGAACGGTAAAAGGACCCGCGTATCTCCCCAATTGTCAGCGTTGATGAATGGAGCCTGGGCGGTGCCCAATAGTTCACTAAACAAGCGTGGAACAATGACAATTGCGCGTACGCCATCCAGGATCCGAGCGAAGGCGAGGACCCGATCAGCATGTACGCCCGCCACTTCCAGCGGGATGTACTGGCCGCGACTGAACAAGCCTGGATGTTCGGCACGCAGGTTCAGCACCTTGGCAATCACTGCCTGTTTGACCCGCCCGTCCTGCCAGTTGCCGAGTAACTCGGTTACACTGGCAGTCTCGTGCAATGATTGCGCTCTTGCACGATAGTCGACCGGGCGCCGGTTATCCGGGTCCACCAGGCTGAAATCCCAATACTCGGTGCCCTGGTAAAGATCCGGAACGCCGGGCACGGTATTGCGAAGCAAAGTCTGCGCCAGGCTATTGAGCGCTCCTGCTGCGGCGATTCGGTTGGCGGTGGCGCCTAACGACTGACGCAATGCAAGACCTTCAGGGGCAAGCAGGATGTTATTCAAAAATTCCCGGCAGGCACGCTCATACGGCTCATTATTGGCGCTCCAGCTGCTTTGCAGTTTAGCCTCGCGCAGGGCTTTTTCCTGCCATTGCGTCAGTCGCTTCGCATAGGCTTCGTAGTCGTCTTCGCTTTCCAGCCCGAACGGCCAGCTGCCCAGCATGGCTTGATACAGCATCAGCTCATCGCCAGTACTGATCGTGACGGCGTCACCCTTGAGGGGCAGGGCCAGTTGACGCCAGCGTTCGACCTGTTCGGCGTACCAGCCTGAACACTCGCTCAACACCGCCAGCCGGGTCCGGGTATCTTCGCCGCGTTTGTGGTCGTGCGTGGCGGTGGCCAGCAGGTTGTCGGGGAACGATTCCAGACGCTTGAGGCACGCCGCATGGAAGTCCTCAACGGGTGCGCTGAAGTGCTGCGGGTGGAAGCCCACGTCGTTACGCGACAGCAATACCGCGCTGCGATAAAACGACGTGTCCTCTACAGACTTGGCCGCCACCGGCGAGGTCAACTGCTGGAAACGCACACAGGCATTGCGATACAACTTGCGCTGACGGCCGCGTGGCAGCTCGCGCCAGGATTCGCCACCCAGCCAGCGTTGCAGGTAATCAAGCACCTGCCAGTCAGCTTCGCTCAACGTATTGCGCGCGCCTTGCATGGCTTGCTCAAAGAAGCGGTCATCTTCTTCGGAGCGGCCGCACACGCTGATATAGGTGCGGTAGATCGGGAAATTGACCACCAGCGCCAGCAACGCCCGGCGAATCGCTCCCAACGTCAGGTCACGGCTCATCAGATCGCTGCGCGCCACTTGCAGCAGGGATTGGGCTACGTTTTCGAAATCCCCGGCCAGGGTGCCGTGCAATACCAAGTCGCGAGCTTCCAGCACTTCCTGATTGAAATCTGCAGTGCGTTCACTCAATCGACTCCACAGCTCCGCCAGCGGAGCCTGTCCCTTGGGATCATGTTGCAGCAATGACACCTGGTTCATGAACTCGTAACCGGTCGTGCCGTCAACGCCCCAGTCTTCGCGCAGCTGCTCGTCAGGGCCCAGGATCTTCTCGACGAAGATCGGCAAATGCGCCAATTCGGTGCCCGTTGGTCGCTGCGAGAGCAGGCTTTCCACGCGACGGCGCAGTTTACGTCCATAGCCACGGGGATCGGCGAGCCCGTCGATGTGATCGATGCGCAACCCATCGACGAGTCCTCTGGCGATCAGCTCGAAGATTTTGCCGTGAGTCGCCTCGAACACATTGGGCCGCTCAACGCGCAAACCGCCCAGTTCATTGATGTCGAAGAATCGCCGCCAGTTAATGTCGTCACCCGCCGTTCGCCAGCTGGCCAGACGATAGTGCTGACGCTCAAGCAACTGGTGCAGGCGCTCGAAACCCTCCGGTTTACTGGAGTCGAAACGTGCCAGACCTTGCTCGATGGCTGCTGCGACGGCGCTGTCCTGGGCCAGTTCAGCCAGTTCCGCGCGAGCTTGACGCGCACGTTCATACGCCTGCGGATACTGTTCCAGCGCCGCAAAACGCTTGCTCAGCTCGATCAGCTCAGGGTGTTCTGCCGATTCCAGCAACGGACCGTAGGTGGCCGGGTTGATCGGGAAGTGGTGCTGGTAATGCTCGATGTAAAAAGCGCCATGCTCGGCGTCGAACCGCAAAGGGATCTCGCCTGCCTGCAACACGGTGCCGTAATCGCTGCTCAGGAATGGCAGCAGCAGTTGGCCCTCTAGCAAGGGGTCCGGCGAATTCCACTGAATGTCGAAAAAGTCCGCGTACGGGCTGCGGCGTCCCCATTCGAGCAGATCGAGCCACCATGGATTGTCCGCGCCGCCAACCGCCATGTGATTGGACACGATATCCAGAATCAGGCCCATGCCATGTTCGCGCATCGCGCCTACCAGGCGGAGCAGGGCGGGCTCGCCACCCAGCTCCGGGTTGATCAGGCGTGGATCGACCACGTCATAGCCGTGCATCGATCCTGCGCGGGCTTTGAGCAGCGGCGAAGCGTAGATATGGCTGATGCCCATGCTGGCGAAGTAGGGAATCAACGGCACTGCGTCGTCAAGGGTGAAGTCTTTGTGAAACTGCAAACGCTGGGTGGCACGCAGCGGATTGATCGTCGGGCTCATTGGTCACGCTCCGCAGCTTGAAGACGTGCCTGAGAAAGCAGCTCGATGCGACGCGCCACGTGTGGATCATCCAGCAAGCCGCTGCAATCACCTGGCAGTCGGCGTCTCCAGTTCGGGTGGCTGTCAGTAGTGCCCGGCAAGTTGAATTGCTCGGACAGACCCATCGCATCCTCCATCGGCAACAGCACCAACGGCGCGCGGGTATGGCCCAGATAACGAACCGACGCATCGATGATCTGGTCAATTTCCAGGCCGTCGTCGCAGAAATTATCGGAGTTCTGCTCCAGCGCAGTACACAGTCCGGCACGCTCCTTTTGGCGATCCAGGCGCCATTGCCCGGCTTGCTGGTCGTCGACCAAATCGAGCTTGCGGTTCCAGTCGATGTCTTTTTCGGCCAACCAGCCTGCGAGGGTTGGTAGGTCATGGGTGCTGGTCATCGCAAGGGCTTCGTCCGACCAATCCAGGACGGGTTTGAAATGAGCGTTGTGCTGTTCGAACAACAATACGCGCATGCCAAGGATGGCCCGGGCCGACAGTTTTTCATGCAGGCCTTCAGGCACGGTGCCCAGATCTTCACCCAGCACCACGGCTTTATGCCGCCATGATTCCAGGCTCAACAGGCGCAACATGTCGTCCAATGGATAATTCAGATAAGCGCCTTCACTGGCCAAAGCTCCCAGCGGCACCACCCAAAGCCGTTGCAAACCCATCACGTGATCGATACGCAGCCCGCCGGCATGCGCGAAGTTAGCGCGCAGCATTTCGATAAACGCACGAAAACCGTTGCGTTTAAGGCCAGTGGGGGAAAATGCCGAAATGCCCCAACTTTGTCCGGAACGGTTGAGAATGTCCGGCGGCGCGCCGACGGTCAGTTCAGACAGCAGCTCATCCTGGCGGCTCCAGGCCTGACTGCCAGCGCCGTCGGCGCCCACCGCCAGATCCGCAACCAGGCCGACCCGCATGCCGCTGCTGCGTGCCGCGATTTGTGCGCGCTCCAGGCCCCGCGCCATCAGCCACTGCGCAAAGGCGTGGAAACTGATTTGCGCGCCATGCTCAGCGGCGAAGCCGGCAATGGTTTCGCTACGCGGATTCTTGAATTCTTCTGGCCATTCATGCCAGTTCTGACTGATGCCCAAGCGCTCGCTTTCGTCACGCAGGGTCTCGAAACGACAGTGATTCTCCAGCGCCTCGCCGCCACTGTGGCGGAAGCTATTGAAGTCTTCATGCAGCGGGTGATCACAGCCGCTGAACGCTTCGTACAGTTTGTGCAGCACTTTCCATTTGGCTGTCGCGGCAGCTGGCCAATCGATCAGTTCAAGCTGTTCGAGACGCTTGAGCTCATCAGCGAGGCCGGTTTCATCGATTGCCAGACGCAAGGCGCGCTCACCGAGAATCGTGCCGGGTGCAGAATACAGGCTGTTCAGAAACAACCGGCTTGAAGGCGAATAGGGACTGAAACGATGAGGATCGTTGGCAAACATCGCATGCACCGGGCTGATCGCCAAGGCATCAGCGCCTCGCTCACCCGCCTTGCGGGCCAACACTTCCAGCGCTTGCGTGTCACCAAAGCCGCCATCGCCTTCGCGGCGCAAGGCGTACAGCTGAACGGTCAAGCCCCAGGTCCGGGCGACTTCAGTTTCGGTCGCCATGGCCATGCTGAAACAGGTTTCAGGCGCTACGGCAATGGTCAGATGCTGCCCGGCGATGCTCAGCTGCTGGTAGCCGACAGGCGCCAACGCTGGCAGTTGCCCGGTGGCGGTCAGGTTGGCGTCGATCGTGGCGCCGTCCTCCAGCAGCAGCACAAACGGAGTGCCCGGTTCAAACCACGCACTCAAATCCAGGTTGCTGCCGTGGTCGACGGTCAACAGTGGCGGGGGCGTCGGTTGATGGTTCGCAGCTCTTAACCGTTGCAGGCTGGCGTCGATCTCGTCGTGGTTGTCGGCGGGATAACCCAGGCCGTCCAGTACTTTGCACAGCACTTGCGGGCTGACCCGTTGCGGCCGGCCGTTTGCATCAATCCAGTCCACTGACAAGCCTGCTTCGGTTGCCAGGGCCTCTAGTTGCTCATTGCTCATCCTGTCTCTCCAGAACATCTATTGCTATCAGGCTGACAATGGCCGTGTAAGGATTGAGGGTGCCTCGGCGGGAAAGTTCTGCCGCATGTGGCAGTGTTTCAAAAAGAACGCTGGCCGGGTGCCATTTAGGCGCGGTTACAGCGTGCTCGGACAGGTTCAGGTCGATCCGCAGTTGGGTGCCGTCACCCATACGCCAGCGTGCCGAAACAGCGCCTTCGCTCAACACGTCGCAACCCAGGGCTTGTGCGCCTTGCAGACGCGGCATGATTTCGCGATGGCGGATCTCCAGCAATTGGCGGTAGAGCTCCAGCCAGCTGTGGTGATCGGCACCGATGTCGGTTTCCAGGTACACCGCGTCGAAAGCCGGTTTGCAGGCCTCGAAGGTTGCCGGCTCATTGGGATCGGGAATGTGTTCGCGCTTCTCTTCATCGGCGAATGCAGGAAAGTCGGCAAATTCGCCACGCCGTCCTTCGCGCACCGCATCGGCCAATTCGCCATGGTGGTCGGTGAAAAACAGGAATGGCTCGCTCGCCGCCCACTCATCACCCATGAACATCAGCGGAATCATTGGCGAGAGCAGCAACAACGCCGTCGTTGCTTTCAGCGCCGGGCCATGGCTGATCTGCGAGAGTCGCTCGCCAAAGGCACGATTGCCGATCTGGTCGTGATTCTGCAAAAACAGCACGAAAGCGCTCGGTGGCAAATGCCCGCTGGCTTCGCCACGAGCATGGCCATGGCGCGTGCTTTCGCCTTGATAGACAAAACCCTGGCTGAGCAGACGAGCAAGCTTTGCAGTGGCCTCGTGGGCGAAATCCGAATAATAGGCGTCTGTTTCGCCGGTCAACAGGACGTGTAGCGTGTTGTGCCCATCGTCGTTCCATTGGGCATCGAAGCCTTGCTCCAGAAGACTGGCCTGATTGAACTCATTCTCCAGGTTCAGCCAGACGTGGCGCGGCTTGGGGATTCGTTCGTGGACGGTTGCGGCAAACTCGGTGAGAAAACTCGAATCGTTGATGGCGTGAACGGCATCCATGCGCAAACCGTCGAAGCGATATTCCTCCAGCCACATCAGCGCGTTATCAATAAAGTAATCACGCACTTCCCGGCGGCGGAAGTCGATGGAATTGCCCCACGGGGTATGCACGTCTTCGCGGAAGAAGCCTTTGGCATAGACGCCCAGGTAATTGCCGTCGGGTCCGAAGTGGTTGTAGACCACATCAAGAATAACCATCAAGCCGAACCCGTGGGCCGTATCAATCAGATGCTTGAGTTCGTCCGGTGTCCCATAGGACGACTGCGGCGCGTAAGGCAGCACGCCGTCGTAGCCCCAATTACGCGTGCCGGGAAACTGCGCGATCGGCATCAGCTCGATAGCGGTCACACCCAGTCCAGCCAGGCGTTCCAGATGGGTCTCGACGCCGGCATAGCCGCCCAGAACACCCACATGCACTTCGTAGATGACGGCCTCATGCCACGGACGGCCCTGCCACTGGCTGTTCTGCCAGGCATAGGACCGGGGATCAACCACAATGCTCGGGGAATGGACGTCAGAGGCTTGAGCGCGTGAGGCGGGGTCGGGGACTTCCATGTCCCCATCGATTTTGTAGCGGTACTGAGTGCCCGCCGGGCAGCGGGCCTCGATTGCAAACCATCCTTCGTCTTGCGCAAGCATGGCCAGAGACTGGCCATCTTGCAGTTCAACACTCACTTGCTGCGCGTCCGGCGCCCAGAGGGCAAACCGGGTGTTGTCAGAGTCCAGCAGGACGGCGCCGTGGCGCCAGTTTTTTTCTGTACGCAGAGGCATCCAGCTACCCCTTGTTAGTAATGAAGAGAAACACCCACGTTCTTTTTCAACAGGTCCTGATAAAGCTCTGCGTATGGCTCTACCGCTTGGTGCCAGTTGAAAGGGGCGGCCATCGCTCTGCAGCGCATGGCATTGAGCAGCGCCGGATTGGCGAATACTTTCAAAGCTCGATTCAAGGCTTCGGTGTAACTCTCGACCGTTGATTCATCGAACAGAAAACCAGTGACGCCATCTTCAATCGTGTCTGCCAGGCCGCCGGTATTGCGCGCAATGGGCAGCGAACCAAAGCGCTGGGCGTACATCTGGCTCAAGCCACAAGGCTCGTAGCGCGAAGGCATGAGCAAGAAATCGCTGCCAGCAAACATGCGTCGCGCATCGGTTTCGTTGAAGCCGATCCGTACGCCGATCTGGCCAGGGAAGCGCAGTGCCAGCTCGCGCATAGCATCTTCTTCCTCAGGCTCGCCTCGGCCAATGATCGCGATTTGACCGCCTTGCTCGACAATGTGCTCGGCGACACCGATGGTCAGGTCCAGGCCTTTTTGGTAAACCAGTCGCGAAACCACGGCAAACAGCGGACCGGTAGAAGGTTCAAGTTCGAACAACTCCCGCACGTGATCGGCGTTTATTTCCTTACGCTGCCACTCATTGGCCGAGAAATGGCAAATCAGGTGCTCATCGGTCGCCGCATCCCAGCTGGCATCGATGCCATTGGGGATGCCGCTGAGCTGACCGCGATTGGCCTTGCTCTGCAGGAAGCCTTCCAGCCCGCAACCAAACTCAGGCGTGGTGATTTCCTTGGCATAAGTCGCGCTGACCGTCGTGATATGGCTGGCGTAAGCCATGCCCGCCTTGATGAACGACAGCTTGCCGTAAAACTCCATGCCGTCAGCGCCAAGTGCTTCGTCGGGAATCCCCAACTCGCGGCTTGAACCGGTGCTGACGGTTCCCTGATAGGCCAGGTTATGGATCGTGAAAATGCTCGGCGTGGTCTGCCCGCGCCAGCGCATATAGGCCGGTGCAAGCCCCGCAGGCCAGTCATGGGCGTGAACCAGCTCCGGACACCACTGTGTCTTGACAGCCCCTGCGGCAAATTCGGCAGCGGCCAGTCCCAAACGAGCGAAACGAATGTGGTTATCCGACCAGTCACGGCCGTTGTTGTCGGCGTATGGGGTGCCTTCGCGTTCATACAGCTCAGGGCAGATCAGTACGTAAATGACCAGACCGTCCTTCATGTCCATCCGGCCGATCTTGCAAGGAGGAAGGGCAGCGTGGCCTCCTAACTGACTGATGACATGAATCGGATTGCCGCTATTGAGGACCTGTGGATAGCCGGGTATCAGCACACGGACGTCGTGCAGGTGACGCATGGCTCGCGGCAGCGCGGCAGACACATCGCCCAACCCCCCGGTTTTGACCAGGTCAGCCAGTTCCGACGTCACGAACAGGACTTTACGCCTGTTGACTGGAGCAATCATTGGCTGTGAGGTAGGCAGTTGCAGCAGTGGAACGCTCGTCGTAGCGAAAACCGGCAGATGAGTCAGCTCGCTGGCCGGCTGATTAAAACTCTCTCCCTTCTGGGTTTTGACAGCGGCGCTTATCATCGTTTTCTCCCATTTAATACAGTGTTAGTACTGCACTTGAGTTTTTATTGGCCATGTCCTATGGCCGGGCATAAAAGCACTACGCAAGATCAGTACCCATTTACCGTTTGCGTTGAGACTGGACAGAGCGACAGCGCCTGTTTTTGGCACGCTGCCAACAGCATAGGCGCTCTAGTAAGCTGACCCATGGGTATTCGAGAAGTTTCGACTTTTTTTGTCGGAAATGTCTGGAATGCGGCTTGGCACGGACTTTAGGTCGAGCAAGATCGGGGACTGAGAAGCGCTGAAGTAGCGTAATGCTCTTTTTTAGAGCGGCCTTTGGCGAAAAAATCCTACGATTACCGGCCGTCGGATTGTTCGACAATTGATCCACTATAGGCGCCTTGGCGCTCGGTGTATTGCCGTTATGAGCATTTAAGGTACGCCGAAGGTGCTCAAGTGCTGTTTCCTGGTGCGCACCTCGCCAGCTGCGAGGGCACCCGTGCAAAGAAGTGCGATCCTGCG
This sequence comes from Pseudomonas sp. CFII64, assembly GCF_000416235.1. Taxonomy (GTDB): domain Bacteria; phylum Pseudomonadota; class Gammaproteobacteria; order Pseudomonadales; family Pseudomonadaceae; genus Aquipseudomonas. Next base: position 121,064 of record NZ_ATLO01000051.1, read on the forward strand.
GGAACATTTTGGCGCGCAGCGAGATAGAATCAGCGGCCCAGGGCCGAATCCTCCGGAAGAGGCCCATCTAAAGCAGTCAGATGAGGAAGGAAATGGAATCCCCAGAGGTGTTGGTACTGCAAGCGAGTTACACCAATCCGGTTCACGCTGAAGCCATTGGCTTCTTGCTCAATCAATACGCGCAGGACGTCATGGGCGGTGGCGAATCCCTGTCCCTCGATACGCAACAGCAACTGGCTGTTGAACTGGCCAAGCGCCCCCATGCCTTTAGCGTCCTGGCGTTCGTTGGCGGTCAGCCGGTCGGCCTGGTCAACTGTTTCGAGGGTTTTTCGACCTTCCAGTGCCGCCCTTTGGTGAACATCCACGATGTTGTGGTCATCGATGGACAGCGCGGCCTCGGGATCAGCCAGAAAATGCTGGCCAAGGTGGAAGAGATTGCTCGCCAGCGCGGCTGTTGCAAGCTGACTCTGGAAGTGCTCGAAGGCAACACGGTCGCCCAGGGCGCGTATCTGAAACAAGGTTTTGCCGGTTATGAACTTGATCCTGCCATGGGCAAGGCGATGTTCTGGCAGAAGCCGTTATAAGCCTGAGGCGGCAGTGGCTCGGGTGCCCGTAGGATTGTTCTGAATTGTTCGTCCTCATATTGCAAGCAGCTTCGGACGCGAGCACTATTTTTTCCAGCGCGCTCAGTCAGGGTGGCGCCGGAATCGATAGGGAGACGGAGATGGCAGGAAGCAAAGCCAAACGTGAGGAGCGCGACCTGATGAGTCGTGCAATGGACGTCACTGTAATCGCGACGACGATAGGCGGGGCCTCCGTCGCGAACATGTTGATACCCGGCCTGGGCAGTGCAGTGATCGGCGCAGTTCTGGGGGCCGTCTTCGGTTTTCGTGCAACTCGATTCGTGGATTGAAATCAGCGCCAGGGAAGGCCGATATGATTTGGGATCAAACCAGTTGTTCTTTAGTGAGCAGCCTGCTGTTTATAGCGATATATCTGGCGATGTCTTTTCATCACCGCCAAACCCCGGAACTCTCCCACGCCGTGATCATCGCCATGTCCTGCTCAGGTGTGGTGGCAGCCGTTGTACTGGGCAATCTGACCTATTTTTCCGCGCCTGAGGCTCTCGGTGTCCTTGGTAGCAGCAAGCCCAGCATCTTCATTGGCACGCTGGCGATGATATGGGTGTCTATTACTTCGGTGACGTCCAGTGTCCTGCATCCGCGAAAGGTCGCCAGCCAGTAACCGCAAAAAGCCTGTCATCGATGACAGGCCTTTGTTGTTGCCAATTCCGATCTGATTACTTCTGGGCAACTTCCGGTGTGGGCGGTACGGGTTTATCGCCTTGCAGCAGTGCGAAATCGGTCAGGCCTTTCTCGTGATAGGGGTCGCCAATCATGCGTGGCCGCTCCTTGAAGTCGAAACTGACCAGACTCTTGCTCGTATCCAGCTCATCAAACGTCAAACCGGCCAGCTGCGCCCAGGTATGGATAAGCTGAGAGCTGGTGTAAGGCCGGTTTTTGATGCTGGTGAAATCCCAGTTGTGGGTTTGTTGCCACTTCGGTGAGGCGTAGACCATGAAAGGAACGGTATACATCGGCATCGTCGGTTTGGCTTCGTTGCGGCCCAGGACGTTATGACCGGGTGAATCGTAGACGTCTTCGCCGTGATCCGAGAGATACATCAGAAAGCCGTTTGGATCAGTCTTGGCGTATTCCTTGATCAGGCTCGACACCACGAAATCGTTGTACAGCACGGCGTTGTCGTAGCTGTTATACAGCTCGAGCTGGCTGTCGCTGATCGCGTCAGGTACACCCTTGCGGTCGGTGAACTTTTCGAAAGTCGGCGGGTAGCGATATTGATAGCTCATGTGCGTGCCCAGCAAATGCACCACGATGAGCTTGCGCGGCGCAGGGTCGGTCAAGGCCTTGCCGAACGGCTCGATGACGTCACCGTCGTACTGACGGGCGTTCTGATTGCGGTTGTTGTTCAGATAAACCTGTTCATCGGCCTGCTCGGAGAAGGTCGTGAGCATGGTGTTGCGCTTGGTCATGGTTTGCTGGTTAGTGATCCAGAACGTCTTGTAACCGGCCTGTTTCATCACGCTGACCAGCGACGGCGTCTTCAGGAACAGATCGGGATTTTCTTCGTCAGCGAAGGTCAGGACCTGCTGCAACGCTTCGATGGTATACGGGCGCGGCGTAATGACGTTGTTGAAGACTTGCAGCTCATTCTTGAGCTGATCCAGATTCGGGGTGGTCTGGCGCGGATAGCCATACAGGCTCATGCGCTGCCGATTGGTTGATTCGCCGATGACCAGCACCATCGTCGCGGGTAAATCAGCCTGCTGATCCTTGAGATTACTCAGGGGCGCAATGTTGCTGCTGCTCTGGAGCATGCCTTGCATACTGTCCAGCTGCTGAGTGTAACGGTGGTAAGCCACCAGCATCTGCCAAGGCACCGCAGGTTCGATTCGGGTTTCGAAGGCTTCGAAGCCGGACGCCAGGTCATCGTGGCGAGCCAGCTGTTTGGCCAGCGGGTAGCCAATAATTGCCACCAGCAAAGTCACGGCTACCGCCCATGCACGACGTCGCGGCATGTATACAGGGCGCAGGCGAGTCCATAGGAAAATCGCAAAGGCCGTGTGAGCGACGAATCCAAGAACGATCCACCAGGCGAAGTACTGAGTCGCGTACTCGCCTGCTTCCGACACGTTCGACTCGAACATGATGAAGATGACGCTCTGGGAGAATTCCTGCTGATAGATGAAGAAGTATCCCAGGCTGGCCATCGAGCAAGCCCATAGGACGACACCAATGACTGCCGCCATGATCCGCGTCCTGGCCGGGAACATCAGCATGGGCGCTAGCCAGATACCGCTCATCACGAACGCCTGACGAAACCCGGAGAAACCTGAGGTGTTGGTCAGCTGTATCAGTAATTGGGTAATGCCCGAGAAGTACCAGAAGAAAACGAACAGCCAGGCAAGGCCAGCCCAGTCAAAACCTTTCGGAGTCGTATCGCTCCGTTTAACCATTGTCATCAAGCGCTCCAGCTCATCATTCAGTTGAGCGGTCCGGAATTAAGGTCCCGGCCACTCGTCACGTCCCTGGTGCGGTGAGGCGCAGAACCAGGGGCATTTCACAGGGGGCGGCAGTATTGCGACGCGGGTGTGAAAAAAATGTCGCCGATTGAGGCGGGCAGTGGTGACAGTCAGCGCACAGGCGTTACAGAATGTGTCCTTGAACAATAGGGCAGTCGAAGCAACGCACGGCGCGTGACCGAGGCAAATCTTGAGGGCTAAGAGGAGGGGGGGAGTCATAGACGGGCAAGCCGGCGAATCGGCTTGCCGTGATGATCGATAATGCAGAGGCTTAAAAGTGCAGAAGAGGTCAGGCGTGCAGCGCAGTAAGTGACTGGCTTGGCTGTGACTGTTGCAGCATGAGGCTGAGGTGAGCGACCTTTTTCTGCAATTGCTCGCGCTCTTCTTTAAGCTTGCGCAGTTCGTCACGGCGGACAGTGACATAGAGGGTTTGTGGTGCAAGTGCTGGTAGTAGTGTGCTCATTGCTCACCTCGCGAATGGCGGGATTTAACCTGAAAGGCCTGTTGCAATGACTATCGAACGCCGAATTGCCGCTGCATACCTCTCTATCGGCACCGATTCTGATTTCTTTTGCCCGAGAATGGAACTTTTTTATTTTCAATGGTCGCGAACGTTTCGCAATCGCGACAGAATGGCTTTATCCGACAGTCTGAAAATACGCTTTCGCTGTCGACGGGAACCGATGTCCGACCTTTCAGGACTAACCCCTCATGCAAGGCTCTCCCGAGGGTGAGCCGGATTTGAGGCACCTTTTCTACGAATTTAGGAGCAAGGCCACATGCAACTTGGAATTGTTGGGCTGGGCCGCATGGGCGGCAATATCGCAAGACGTTTGATGCTCAACGGCCACACCACAGTGGTGTTTGATCGCGATGAAGCATCGCGTAGCGTGTTGGCCAAAGAAGGCTCGACGGCTGTCGCTGATCTTGCCGCCATGGTTGCGGCGATGGATAAACCGCGGGCCATCTGGGTCATGCTCCCGGCTGGCGATCCGACCGAAGAAACCATTGAGGTGTTGAGCGGGTTGCTTGACGCTGACGATGTGATCATCGACGGCGGCAATACCTTCTACAAAGATGACGTCCGCCGCGCCAAGGCCCTCACGGCCAAAGGTTTGCACTACGTGGACGTCGGCACCTCCGGTGGCGTCTGGGGCCTGGAGCGCGGTTACTGCATGATGATCGGTGGCGAAACCGACATCGTGCGTCGCCTGGATCCACTGTTCGAAACCCTGGCGCCGGGCTATGGTTCGGTAGAGCGCACAAAAGGCCGTGATTCTGCGGATGACCGAGCCGAACGCGGCTATATTCATGCAGGTCCGGCGGGTTCGGGGCATTTCGTCAAGATGATCCACAACGGCATTGAGTACGGAATGATGCAAGCTTTTGCCGAGGGTTTCGACATCCTCAAGCAGAAAAATTCGGAAAACCTCCCGGTTGAACAACGTTTTGACTTGAACATGGCTGATATCGCCGAGGTCTGGCGTCGCGGTAGCGTGGTTTCGTCCTGGCTGCTTGACCTGACCGCCGATGCTCTGGCGACCGATCCTCAGCTGGACGCCTATTCCGGCGCAGTGGCTGACAGTGGTGAAGGCCGCTGGACCATTGAGGCCGCCATGGAACAGGCCGTTCCGGTGCCGGTACTTTCCAGTGCGCTGTTTGCCCGTTTCCGTTCGCGGCAGAAGAGCTCCTACGCTGACAAGTTGCTTTCGGCCATGCGCTTCGGCTTTGGCGGCCACAAGGAGGGGCCAAAGTAATGGGTTTGTCGCGCAGTTCGTCTCAGCAAACGCCCGTCGTTGCGCCGCCTACGACACTGTTTCTGTTCGGCGCCCATGGCGATCTGGTCAAACGCTTGCTGATGCCCGCGCTCTACAACCTGTTCCGTGATGGTCTGGTCGACGATAACCTGCATATCGTCGGTGTCGACCACAATGCAATCAGCGATGCCGATTTCGCCAAGAAACTGGAAGATTTCATCCGCCAGGAAGCCGCTGGCAAAGTGGCGGAGGGCGGCAAGGAGCCGCTTGACGCTGAGTTGTGGGAGCGCCTGGCGAGCCGGATCAGTTACGTGCAAGGTGACTTTCTCGACGATTCCACCTATGCCGACATCGGCAGCAAGATTGAAAGCACCGGCACCGGGAATGCCGTGTTTTATCTCGCGACGGCGCCGCGTTTCTTCAGCGAAGTGGCGCAGCGCCTGGGCTCCTCGGGTTTGCTGGTGGAAAGCGAAGAGGCTTTTCGGCGTGTCGTCATCGAAAAACCCTTCGGCTCCGACCTGCCCAGTGCGGTCGCACTGAATGCCTGCTTGCTGAAGGTGATGAGCGAGAAGCAGATTTACCGGATCGATCACTATCTGGGCAAGGAAACCGTGCAGAACATTCTGGTCAGCCGGTTTTCCAACGGGCTGTTCGAGTCGTTCTGGAACAACCACTACATCGATCACGTGCAGATCACTGCGGCGGAAACCGTCGGCGTCGAGACCCGGGGCAGTTTTTACGAGCACACCGGCGCGCTGCGGGACATGGTGCCCAATCACCTGTTTCAGCTGCTGGCAATGGTCGCCATGGAGCCACCCGCAGCGTTCGGCGCCGATGCAGTTCGTGGCGAAAAGGCCAAGGTGGTCGGCGCGATTCGTCCCTGGTCCGAGCAGGAGGCCCTGGCCAATTCCGTGCGCGGCCAGTACGCGGAAAACAGCAAGGACGGCAAGGATATTCCCGGTTATCGCCAGGAGAGCAAGGTCGAGCCGGACAGCACTACGGAAACGTTCGTAGCACTCAAAGTGATGGTTGATAACTGGCGCTGGGTCGGCGTGCCGTTTTACCTGCGCACCGGTAAGCGCATGGGCGTGCGGAGTACCGAAATCGCAATTTCGTTCAAGCCGGCACCTTATGCACAGTTCCGTGATACCGAAGTGGACCGCCTCAAGCCCAATTTTCTGAGAATCCAGATCCAGCCCAATGAAGGCATGTGGTTTGACCTGTTCGCCAAGCGACCAGGGCCGACGCTGGATATGGAAGATATCGAGTTGGGCTTTGCCTACAAGGACTTCTTCGAAATGCAGCCGTCCACCGGTTACGAAACGCTGATCTATGACTGCCTGACCGGCGATCAGACGCTGTTCCAGCGCGCTGACAATATTGAAAACGGCTGGCGTGCCGTGCAGCCGTTCCTGGATGCCTGGCAGAAGAACCCGCAAGTCGAGTTCTATAAAGCTGGCGAAGACGGCCCGGCCGCTGCTGATGATCTGCTGGCTCGTGATGGTCGTGAATGGCGGGATATCGATGTCTGAGCGAACTGAACGCCCCATCAAATTCCTGCTTTCCGATATTGACGGCACGCTCCTGCGTCCCGATCACAGCCTGAGCCAGGCCAATATCGACGCCGTTGCACGACTCAGGGCAGCCGGAATTCTGTTCACGGTCGCGAGCAGTCGTCCGCCCCGGGCCATGCGCCAGCAGATCGAGGCCTTGGGCATCGATCTGCCCTCGGTGGCATTCAACGGCGGCAATATCATCAACCCTGACGGCAGCGTGCTCAAAGCCTATCGAATTGCTGAGGAGGCGGCACGCACCTGCATCAATCTGTTTGCCGATTACCCGGTATCGCTTTGGGTATTTGCCGATGATCAATGGTTGCTGATTGATCCTGCGGGCGACTACGTTGACCACGAGCGCACGACCCTGGGTTACGAGCCGGTGCAAGTTGAGAGCTTCGAGCCGTACATCGGCCGAGTAGACAAGATCGTCGCTGCAAGCAAGGATTTCGAACTGCTCAAGCGTCTTGAGTCGCAGCTCAATCCGCTTATCGCCGGGCTGGCGCTGGCCGCGCGTTCGCAGCTGTATTATCTGGACGTCACGGCGCTGGACGCCAATAAAGGCAAGGCGTTGTTGACCCTGGCCGAACTGTTTGGCATTGAGCCCGTGCAGACCGCTGCCATTGGCGACGGTGGCAATGATGTTGCCATGTTCCATCAGGCCGGTCTTTCTATCGCCATGGGGCAAGGCGAAGAAAGCGTGCGCCGAGAGGCGGATCACGTGACGGGCAGCAACCTCGAAGACGGCGTCGCTGCGGCTATTGAGCGCTACATCCTGCCGCGCTGAGCAAGCTGTGCGGCGCGCAGGTAACGAACACTTCCACGATGGCGGACGCTTTCCATGGCTGCACTGATCGAAGACTACGCATTGCTCGGCAACTGCAAGACTGCCGCGCTGGTCGCCAGGGACGGGTCGCTGGACTGGTTGTGTTTCCCACGCTTCGATGCGCCGGCCTGCTTTGCGGCGTTGCTGGGCTCGAGCGATAACGGCCGCTGGAAGATCTCGCCAAAAGAGCCGGTTGTCTTTACCGAGCGACGGTATCGCGAGGGGACCTTGATCCTGGAAACGGTGTTCCAGACCGAAAGCGGTCGAGCCATGCTCATCGATTTCATGCCCGTCAACGAAGGCAGTCACGTGGTACGCATCGTGGTCGGGCTTGAGGGTGAAGTCGCCTTTGGTATGGACCTGGCTATCCGTTTCGATTACGGCAGCACCGTGCCCTGGGTGGAAAACCGAGACGGCGAGACATTGACGGCGATTGCCGGGCCGGAAATGCTGGTGTTGCGCGCCACCGAAACCCTGCACGCGCTGGATCACCATACCGGCTGCGATTTTCGTGTCACGGCGGGCCATCGCGAGACGTTCATATTGAGCTATCAGGCTTCAACGGAACCCCTGCAAACGGCAATCGATACCGAGCAGGAGTTACAGCGTACCGAGGGTTTCTGGCGCGAGTTTTCCGATCGCTGCCCTGACGTCGGGCAATGGACTGGCCAGGTCAAGCGTTCGCTGATCACCCTCAAGGCCATGACCTATGCGCCCACCGGCGGCATCGTTGCGGCAGTCACCACTTCCTTGCCCGAGCAATTGGGTGGCGAGCGCAACTGGGATTACCGGTTTTGCTGGCTGCGTGATGCAACCATGACGTTGCTGGCGTTCATGAACCTGGGGTATTTCGAGGAAGCGTCGGCATGGCGTGAATGGCTGCTGCGCTCAGTGGCGGGTAATCCGGAGCAGATCCAGATCATGTACGGCTTGGGCGGCGAACGGCGTCTGCCGGAATATGAGTTGCCCTGGTTGAGCGGTTACGAAAACTCCAAACCGGTTCGCATCGGCAACGCGGCGGCGACGCAAATGCAGCTGGATGTCTATGGCGAAGTCGCTGATGCCATGACCCAGGCGTTGAAGGGCGGCCTGCCACGCCTGCCGCGCAGCGTAGCGATCTCGAAAGTCATCATGCCGTTCCTTGAGAAGGTCTGGCATATGCCGGACAAAGGCATCTGGGAGATTCGCGCAGAGCCACGGCATTTTACCCATTCCAAAGTCATGACCTGGGTCGCCTTCGACCGCAACGCGTCGCTGATTGCGCAGACCGCTGTCACCGATGAAGACCGGGCATTGGCGCAGCATTACCGCAGCGTCGCTGACCAGATTCACGCGGATGTGTGTCTGAATGGCTTTGATCCGGAGTTGGGCAGTTTCGTCCAGACCTACGGTGCCAAAGCGCTGGACGCCAGTCTGCTGCAAATCGCGTTGACAGGTTTTTTGCCGGCCGACGACCCGCGAGTGGTAGGAACGGTCGCGCAGATCGAGCGCGGCCTGATGCAGGATGGCTTGCTGTTGCGTTACGACAGTGACCACAGCGCGGACGGCGTATCCGGCAGTGAAGGGACGTTTCTGGTCTGCTCGTTTTGGCTGGCGGACGTCTATGTCCTGCTCGGGCGGCGCCAGGAAGCCAGGGAGCTGTTCGACCGCTTATGCGCGCTGTGCAACGATGTCGGGCTGCTGGCTGAACAATATGACCCGCGCAGTAAGCGCATGCTGGGCAATTTTCCCCAGGCATTCAGTCACATCGGCATCATCAACACGGCGTTGAACCTGCACCGCGTGATGTGCCCGGTCAAGGCTCGGGCAATGTGTGAGGCGGCAACTGCTGAATAAATCATCAGCTGTATGACTACATGGCTTTTCTGAAGGTGATGTTGATCCGCTGTTCGCCCAGCAGCGGGTGCTCTGCCGGCTTGATCGGCAACACGCCGTGAAACCGCAGGCGATCAACACCGCCCCAGACCACCACATCGCCGTGCTGCAAGACGATCCGCTGTGCCTTGTCCTTGCGCTCGAAGCCGCCAAACAAAAACACTGCCGCAATTCCCAATGACACGGATACCACCGGCCATTGCAGATCCTGTTCGTCCTTGTCCTGATGCAAAGACATCTTCGCGCCCGGAACGTAGCGGTTGATCAGGCAGGCGTCAGGGGTGAATCCGGGGAAGCCGGCGGCGGCTGCCGCCTCGTGGGCGAGCTGGATCAGCGCTTCCGGTATCGGCGGCCAGGGCTGGCTGGTTTGTGGGTCTGTGGCGCTGTAGCGATAGCCATGACGGTCGGTCGTCCAGCCAAAACTGCCGCAACTGCTGAGTGCGGCAGACATGGTGAAACCACCGGGAGTTACCATATGCCGAAATGGCGCCTTGACCAGCACGCCCTCCAATGCGGGAAGCGCGCGCTCGATCCAGGGCATCGCGAAGTTGCGCAATACCCAGGAGCAAGGACCGATCTGTTCAACCGCAGGCTCAGCCTGCTGCGGATCATCGCTGAACAGATCGAACGTCAGTGGAGTGTTGCCTTCGCGCTTCATGGTGTGCAGGCGGGCAGGGCTTATAAAGCTTTGCTGACTTTGACATCAGAGATGGTGTCGCCGCTCTGATCGTGCATTTTTTCCAGTGCCGCACGCGCTTCCTCAACCGAAGCTGAACTCAATTGAGCAAATTCGAAGCGGCGTTCGCCATTGAGCTTGTAGCTGATGGCGAATTTGGTCGTCGGTGTCGCAGGCGTATTCAAGAGATCTCCTTGGTAAAGGCTGTGATCAGCTCAGTCGTGTGGTCGAACGACGGACGATTTTGATCGAATGCGTGAACGTGCTTTTGCGTCCGCCATTGGTGTCCAGTTTGCGACCGGCCGTATCAATGGTGATGTTCCAGAAGCCAGTGCTGGGCGCTGCGATCTTGGCCGGGAACCTGTCAAAAGCGCCGCCATGATAAGTGTGGCGCCCGCCATTTTTGAAACTGCGGAAGTTCGAATCGTTCATCAGGCGGATATTGCAGAGCTGGGAGCACTCGATAACGACCAGGTCGTCTTCGTTGAGGTGCTCGCGCTGGTGTACGAATTTCATGAATGTCTCCGACGGTAAGGCTTTTTTCGAAAAACCAAAACGATAGCATGGTGAGCCCCGGCATTACCCGGCGATTGAAACTTTATTGCAGTGTTTCTGGCTAAAAGTGTCCTAACCGGGATTTAATCGCCCCCACGCTTGTCGTAGCACTTTTATTTGGGAGGATTGTATGAAATTGGGTGTTGTCATTTTAGCCCTCGCGATGACCGGTTGTGCCACCGTCGCGGACATCGAACACACACCGGCCACGATGAACGTGATGTCTGGCAAAAATCCGCAGGAATATGCCGATTGTTTCGTGAATAAAATTGCCGACAGTCGCAAACCGCCAACCATTGAGCCGCATCGCGATGGTTTACGGGTGATCGTTGCGCAAAAACTCAACAAAGATCCGGCCGCCATCCTGGATATCGAAACGCGCTCAGGCGGCAGCTCTATCAAGGTTTATGAACGCTTGTCGAACTTGCCGCTGCGGCCCAAAGACGTCCAGCGTGCGGCCACTGCCTGTATTTCCGGTTGATGCGTTCCGGCCGCGCAATGGCGGCCTTCACAAGGAACGACACGGGTTCGCGCGGTTGAAACGTTATTTGCAAACCACCAGCACGCTCCGGCTTTTGAAATTGCCCACGTCAACGCCCAGAGTCTTGTCAGCTTCTTTGGGCTGCGGCGTGCCGTCGGTGCCGACAATCTCGTAACCCGTGCCGGCACAGGAGGCGTCAGCCTTTTCGTAACAGCTGGCCCATGACATGGCTTCGCCCGAGCAATCAATGCTCAGGCCTTGCTTACCGTTTTTCATGTAGGTGTTAGATGCAGTCGCACAGCCAGCAAGGCCCAGTACAGCAATAACGGACAAAAGTCTGATCATGTTTTTTTTGCGCTTCATGGTAAGGCTAAGGAGGAAAAGTTGCGGTTCGCAGGTTCGACACAGCGAATATGCCATCGTTCCGACATCATCGGGATAACCTTAAGATCAGGCGCGACCAGATCGCGATCAAGGCTTGGTGCTGGACCGGCGGCGTGCTGCCTTGGGCTGATCCTGCAACACGGCAGCGACCTCGATGGCTGCGCTCTCAGTTGCGAATGGTCCGGCAATTGACTCGCCATCAGCGGCCGTTACCCACCATTGGCTGTCTTCAAGTTTTTTGATCAGATACCCGTTTACGCTTTTTACGTCCGACATCGAAACTGCCTCGTTCAGTAGTGTGCAAGCCGCCCATGATAAAGCGCCTGCCATCTGGCTGTCGCCCCCGCGTCACAGGGTCGCAAGCAGTTCGCGCTGCAGATGTCGGCGCTCGGGTGATAGTGCGAAAGACGCGACTTCTTGCAGCGCAATATTCCTACACAACGCTATCGCTTCAGCTACGCTTGCACGGGTCGTTGTACAGCTGTGTAGAGGGCACAGATGCAGTTGTTCTGGTCACCGATTTGAAGCAGTTTCGCCAGCCAGATTTAGCCCGTATACGAGGTCTCAGGCGTATGTGGGTGCTGTTCGATGGTCGCACTATCTATGATTTTGCGGAACTATCTGCTCAGGGATTCCTCTACCATGGCATCGGAACGGCCAGCGGCGGGGCATTGTAAGGTGACCTCCGCCTGATTAGACTGCGCCGCAATCACCCACAGCCCTTATCAAGGACTTTTATGATCAAAAAATGCTTGTTCCCAGCAGCCGGTTACGGCACTCGCTTTTTGCCAGCGACCAAAGCCATGCCCAAGGAAATGCTGCCGGTGGTCAACAAGCCACTGATCCAATACGGCGTGGAAGAAGCACTTGATGCAGGTCTGAATGAAATCTCCATCGTCACGGGTCGTGGCAAACGTGCTCTCGAAGACCATTTCGACATCAGCTATGAGCTGGAAAATCAAATCAAAGGCACCGACAAGGAAAAATACCTGGTCGGTATTCGTCGCCTGATCGATGAGTGCAGCTTTTCCTACACTCGCCAGACCGAAATGAAAGGTCTGGGTCACGCGATCCTCAGTGGTCGCCCGCTGATTGGTAACGAGGCATTCGCCGTGGTTCTGGCCGATGACTTGTGTGTAAACCTCGACGGCGAGGGTGTACTGGCCCAGATGGTCAAGCTGCACAAGCATTACGGCTGCTCGATCGTTGCCATTCAGGAAGTTGATCCAAGCGAAACCCAGAAGTACGGCGTTATTGCCGGTGAAGAAATCAAGCCAGGTCTGTTTCGCGTGACGGACATGGTTGAAAAGCCGAAACCAGAAGATGCGCCCTCCAACCTGGCGATCATTGGTCGTTACATCCTGACGCCGGACATCTTCGAAAAAATCGAAGCGACAGAGCCGGGCAAAGGCGGTGAAATCCAGATCACCGACGCCCTGATGAAGCAGGCTGCTGAAGGTAACGTGCTGGCCTACAAGTTCAAAGGCACTCGCTTCGACTGCGGTGGCGCTGAAGGCTACATCGAAGCAACCAACTTCTGCTTCGAGCATTTCTACAAAAAAGGCAGCTAAAGCTCTGAGATCTTTCAGACTTTTTTGTAGGACAAAGCCACCTTCGGGTGGCTTTGTCGTTTCTGACTGAACACTAAGCGGTTATGCTGTCGTTCTGTTCAGGAGACTCACATGGCTTACGATTTCGACCTCTTTGTAATTGGCGCTGGCTCCGGTGGCGTCCGCGCGGGCCGGTTCGCTGCAGGATTTGGTGCTCGCGTGGCGGTTGCCGAAAGCCGTTATCTGGGCGGTACCTGTGTCAATGTGGGTTGCGTGCCCAAGAAGTTTCTGGTCTATGGCGCCCACTTTGCGGAAGACTTCGAGCAAGCCAAGAGCTTCGGCTGGACCAGCGGCGAACCGGATTTCAACTGGTCCACACTGATCGCCAATAAAGACAAGCAAATCCAGCACCTCAACGGCATCTATCGCAATCTGCTGGTCAACAGCGGCGTAACGCTGCTGGAAGGTCACGCACAGCTGACCGGACCGAACCAGGTGTTGATCAACGGCCAGACCTACAGCGCCGAACACATCCTCATCGCCACCGGCGGCTGGCCGCAAATGCCTGAAATTCCGGGCCGCGAGCACGCGATCAATTCCAACGAAGCCTTCTTTCTAAAAGAACTGCCCAAGCGCATCGTCGTTGTCGGTGGTGGATACATTGCGGTGGAATTTGCTTCGATTTTCCATGGCCTGGGCGCCGACACCACGCTGATGTATCGCGGCGAGATGTTCCTGCGCGGCTTCGATGGCAGCGTACGTACGCACTTGCATGAAGAGCTCACCAAACGCGGCATGGAGGTTCGTTTCAACTCCAATATCCAGCGTATCGAGAAGCTGGCCGATGGCACGCTGCAGGCGCATCTTGAAGATGGCAGCTCGTTGAACACCGATTGCGTGTTCTATGCCACTGGCCGCCGCCCCATGCTCGACAACCTTGGCCTGGAAACCGTCGACGTCAAGCTCAACAAAGACGGCTTTGTCGATGTGAATGAGCACTACCAGACCAGCGAGCCTTCAATCCTGGCCATTGGCGATGTGATCGGTCGCGTACAGCTCACGCCGGTCGCCCTGGCCGAAGGCATGGCCGTGGCGCGGCGGCTGTTTCAACCTGATCAGTATCGACCGGTGGATTACTCGCACATTCCCACTGCGGTATTCAGCCTGCCGAACATCGGTACGGTTGGCCTCTCCGAAGAAGATGCGCGCAAGGCCGGCCACGACGTGAAGATCTTCGAAAGCCGCTTCAGGCCGATGAAGCTGACCCTGACCGACAATCAAGAGCGCACCCTGATGAAGCTGGTGGTGGACGCCGCTACCGATAAGGTTCTCGGGTGCCATATGGTCGGTCCGGATGCCGGTGAAATTGTCCAGAGTCTGGCAATCGCGTTGAAGGCCGGCGCAACCAAACGCATTTTCGACGACACCATTGGGGTGCATCCGACACTGGCTGAAGAGTTCGTGACCATGCGCACGCCGGTTGCACCCAAGCAAGCCTGATTAACCCGACACACGCTCACCCGAGATTCACGGATGAAACTCGGCAACACCCCCTATTTCTGGAAGGATCCGGCCATTGAGCAGAAACCATCCTTGGGCAGTACTGCCACTGCACCCTGCTGAGCAAGACGAAGACCCTATGCGCAAGATAGATGCGTTGCGTGAAAGCGAACGACAATTCCGTATGCTGGCCGACAACATGAGTCAGCTGGCCTGGACGGCTGATTCGGCGGGCAATGTCTATTGGTACAACGAGCGCTGGTATGCCTACACCGGCTCATCCCTTGAAGCCATGCAGGCTCTGGGCTGGCGGTCGGTGCATCATCCTGATCACGTGGATCGCGTCACTACCCGGTCGGCGCATTGCTTTGCGACCGGTTCGATCTGGGAGGATACATTTCCGCTGCTGGGCAAAGATGGCACTTACAGCTGGTTTCTGTCCCGTGCGCTGCCCATGCGCGATGAGGAAGGTCATATCACCCACTGGCTGGGGACCAATACCGACATCACGGCTCAGGTGAATGCCGAAGAAGCCTTGCGCGAGCTCAACGAAAGTCTCGAATGTCGGGTCGCCGAGCGGACTCGTGAACTCGCCACCATCAACCAGCTGCTGCAAAAAGAGATGGCCGAGCGTGAGCAGGCCCAGGAAGCGCTGCGTCACGCGCAAAAAATGGATGCGATCGGCCAGCTGACTGGCGGGATTGCCCATGACTTCAACAATATGTTGACCGGTGTGCTGGGTGCGCTGGATTTGATCCAGCGCCGCCTGGCGGCTGGACGTGTCGGTGAGATCGACCGCTATATCCACGTCGCGGTGACTTCCGCCAATCGCGCCGCTGCGTTGACGCACCGGCTGTTGGCCTTCGCCCGCCGCCAATCACTGAATAATCGCAACGTCGACGTCAACCACATGGTGACGTCCATGGAAGAGTTGCTGCGCCGCACCACCGGGGAAAGCATCGAGTTATGCATCGACCTGGACCGCGACCTGCGGCATACGCACACCGATGAGCATCAGTTGGAAAACGCACTGCTGAATCTGGTCATCAACGCCAGGGATGCGATGCCCGAAGGCGGGCAACTGATTGTGCGCAGTCGTAACGTCGACATCTGCGCGCCGCAGGGCGTGGTCAGTCCCGGCGAACACGTGCTACTCAGCATCGAAGACACCGGCTGCGGGATGTCTGCGGACGTTGTTGAGCGCGCGTTTGATCCCTTCTTCACCACCAAACCCATCGGGCAGGGTACCGGCCTTGGCTTGTCCATGGTTTATGGCTTCATCAAACAAGCCGGCGGCCATGTGCTGATCGACAGCGTTGAGGGGCAGGGCACCCGCATCGATCTCTATCTGCCATGCCAGGTACAGGAAACTGTGCGGGATGTGGCAGCGCCGGGGGCGGTCCATTCGCCCCGGGCCGTCGAGGGCGAACGCGTGCTGGTCGTTGAAGATGAAGAAGCTGTCAGGATGCTGGTGATTGATGTGTTGCGCGAGCTGGGTTATTCAACCTGTGAGGCCAGCGATGCCAAGGCGGCCTTGCCCATGCTGCAAGGCGCCGAGCGCATTGATCTGCTGATCACCGACGTGGGCTTGCCAGGCATGAATGGCCGACAGCTTGCCGAGATCGCTCGCCAGCAACGTCCTGCATTGCAAGTGCTGTTCATTACCGGGTACGCGCCCAGCGCTGAGAACCGCAGTGACTTCCTCGACGCGGGAATGGATATGCTGGCCAAGCCATTCAGTGTCGATGAGCTTGCACTGCGGGTTCGGAAAATGATCGAAGGACGCGTCCCGGTTCACCGCTGATCGTTCGGTGGGACTTGCTCGTCAGTTGAAGCCAGATCCTTGCGCAGATTGTCCAGTGCCAGCTCGGTTTTAATCAGGATCAATTCCAGCACTCGGCCTTGTTGCTCCTGATCGGTCAGGCGTTGTTTCAGTTCATCGACTTCCTCATGGCTGGCACGCAGTCGCTCTTCCAGCAGCGCCCGCTGGGTCTGCGCTTGTTGCAGTTGCTCGCCCGCGCCAGTGACCTGGATGGTCATTCTGGCGAGCTGATCCTTGTGTGTATCCAGTTCCCGTGACGTACTGCGGCTTTCAGTGAGCAGCCGCTCGTTGGCGCGATTGAGCTGGGTAATTTCCTCCTGCCGAACCAGCGCGCTTTGCTGGGCCTGACGCAACTCCATCTGGACTTGCTGCACCTGGCCTTCGTGACGTCGCTGCTCCTGATCGCGCTGTTCTTTCACCGAGTTGCGGTAATGCTCAAGGGCGTCCCGGGCGTGCAGGTGTTTTTCTTCCAGCGAACGGATTTGCCCATCCTTGTCTTCAAGGCGCGTCGCCGTGTCCTGACTGGCTTGTTGAAGCCGCGCATTCTCGGTTTGCCGGGTCTGTAATTGCTCGCGAGTGTCGAGCAGTGCCACGGTTTGCTGATCAATTATCCGGGTCTGCTCAGTGCAGCGCTGTTCTGAATCTCGCAGCTCCTTTCTGGTGGCATCCAGCTCATCTTGCAGCAGCCGATGCTGCGCATCAAAAGCCGATTGGGCTTGTTCGATGCGCTCCTGCGCCTGTTCCTGCAGGCGCTGAGCGAGGCGGGCGACCAGCTCGGTCAGCTCTTCACCAATCGTTTCCTGAGGTGCGCCACGGCGCAGATCGGTTTCATCCAGCTCTTTGAGATACCGGTGAATAGTGGTTTTCGAACCGGTATTGCCCATCTCGACGCGTACCGCATCGATGCTGGGATGCTCGCCTCGGGCGATAAGCGCCAGGCGCGCCGTCTGCACTGTTGCCTTGTTTACACCGCCGCGAGCCATATTGTCTCCTACGATTACGTACTGTGGTATGTACCCTGTAATTACATACTATATCAGCGCTAAAAAATTAGATAATTCTCTTAATTTCAGGACGGGATAATGGCGTATTATCCCGCGTCAGCGTCTGATCAGGCGCTCAGACGCTCGAAATCGGTACGCAAGGAGCCAGTAATGAGCGACATCGACCGCTATATCGAGGCCGCAACGCGGGACAACACGCGGCGCAGCTATCGGGCGGCCATCGAACATTTTGAAGTGACGTGGGGTGGTTTCTTGCCGGCCACCAGCGAAGCCGTGGCTCGCTATCTCGCCACCTATGCCGGCTCTTTGTCCGTCAACACGCTTAAAGTACGGCTCTCGGCGCTGGCCCAGTGGCATAGCAGCCAGGGCTTCGCCGACCCAACCAAGGCGCCCGTGGTACGCAAAGTGTTGAAAGGCATTCGCGCCTTGCATCCGGCTCAGGAAAAGCAGGCCGAACCATTGCAGTTGCAGCACCTGGAGCAGGTGGCTTTGTGGCTGGAGAACGAAGCCATTCAGGCGCTCGCTGACGGAGATCGTCCGCGCCTGCTGCGCAGTCGACGAGACATGGCACTGATTCTGCTAGGGTTCTGGCGCGGCTTTCGCAGCGATGAGCTGTGCCGCGTGCAGATTCAGGATGTACAGGCGACAGCGGGTTCGGGCATCACCCTGTTTCTGGCCCGCAGCAAAGGGGATCGAGACAATCTGGGCAAACGCTACCAGACCCCGGCCTTGCAGCGTCTTTGCCCGGTGCAGGCGTACATGGAATGGATCAACTGTTCGGCGCTGGTGCGCGGTGCGGTGTTTCGCGGGATTGATCGCTGGGGCAACCTCAGTGAAGAGCCGTTGCACGCCAACAGCATCATTCCTTTGTTGCGGCAGGCGCTGGAGCGGGCGGGGGTGGCAGCCGGGCTGTATACCAGCCATTCCCTGCGTCGCGGTTTTGCAACCTGGGCGCACCACAATGGCTGGGACCTCAAGTCGCTGATGAGCTATGTCGGCTGGAAGGACATGAAATCGGCCATGCGCTATCTCGAGGCCACACCATTCGCCATTCGGGAAGAAAACCTCATGCAAATTTCGTCTATTAATAAAGATCTCTTATAGTGAAAAGCAATCAAGAGCATGAGCTTTGCCAATGAGCTCATGCCAACGATTGTGCGTAAGCTCCACTTCATCGAATTCAAACCCATCAGGAGATTCACCGATGCCTATCATCAACAGCCAAGTAAAACCGTTCAAAGCCACTGCATTCCAGAACGGCGCGTTCGTCGACGTTTCTGAAGCTGACTTTAAAGGCAAGTGGTCTGTCGTGTTCTTCTACCCAGCCGACTTCACTTTTGTATGCCCGACCGAACTGGAAGACCTGGCTGACAACTACGCCGAGTTCAAGAAACTGGGCGTCGAAATCTACGGCGTGTCCACCGACACCCATTTCGCACACGCTGCATGGCACAACACCTCGCCAGCCATTGGCAAGATCCAGTACCCACTGATCGGCGACCCGACTCACCTGCTGTCGCGTAACTTCGACGTTCTGATCGAAGAAGCAGGTCTTGCTGACCGTGGCACCTTCGTGATCAACCCAGAAGGCCAGATCAAAATCGTTGAGCTTAACGACGGCGGTGTTGGTCGTGACGCTACCGAGCTGCTGCGCAAAGTCAAAGCCGCTCAATACGTTGCTGCTCACCCAGGCGAAGTTTGCCCAGCCAAATGGAAAGAAGGCGAAGCGACTCTGGCTCCGTCCCTGGACCTGGTTGGCAAGATCTAAGTCGATGAATCGGCTGGGGGCTTTGAGCTCTTGAGCAAGTAAACCGCATCGCCCCTAAAAAACGCCCGGGCGACCATCGCCTGGGCGTTGTTTTTTCTACCCTCTTAAAAATGGAAATCGCCCGCATGTTGGACGCCAATCTTAAAGCCCAGTTGAAGTCGTACCTGGAACGGGTCACACAACCGATCGAGATCGTCGCGTCCCTTGATGACGGCGCGAAATCCCAGGAAATGCTGGCATTGCTCAACGACGTGATCAGCGTTTCGAAAGACATCACCTTGAATGACAGCGGCACCGACGTGCGCACTCCGTCGTTCTCGCTCAACAGCCCCGGGAAAAACATCAGCCTGCGTTTCGCCGGCATCCCGATGGGCCACGAATTCACCTCGTTGGTGCTGGCGCTGCTGCAAGTTGGCGGTTATCCATCCAAGGCCAGCGCCGAAGCCATCGAACAGGCTCGCTCGCTGCAGGGCGAGTTCAGGTTCGAAACCTATTTTTCCCAGTCTTGCCAGAACTGCCCGGACGTCGTTCAGGCGCTGAACCTGCTGGCCGTGCTCAATCCAAACGTGCACCACGTCGCGATCGATGGCGCGCTGTTTCAGGATGAAGTGACCGAGCGGCATGTCATGTCAGTGCCGAGCATCTATCTGAACGGTGAGCTGTTCGGCCAGGGTCGCATGGGCCTGGAAGAAATTCTCTCCAAGATCGACACCGGTGCCGGTGATCGTCAGGCGGCGAAACTCAACGCCAAGGAAGCCTTTGATGTGCTGGTGGTCGGCGGCGGCCCGGCAGGCTCGGCGGCGGCAGTGTATGCCGCCCGCAAAGGCATTCGCACTGGTGTAGCGGCAGAGCGTTTCGGCGGTCAGGTGCTGGACACCATGGCCATTGAAAACTTCATCTCGGTACAACACACCGAAGGCCCGAAACTGGCCGTTGCCCTTGAAGAGCACGTCAAGCAGTACGAAGTCGACATCATGAACCTGCAACGTGCCGAGCAGTTGATTCCCGGTACGGGCGGGGCGCTGCACGAAGTGAAATTCGCTGGCGGTGCCAGCCTCAAGACCAAAACCGTGATTCTGGCGACCGGTGCACGCTGGAGGGAAATGAATGTCCCTGGCGAGCAGCAATACCGGAACAAGGGCGTAGCCTACTGCCCGCACTGCGACGGCCCGCTGTTCAAAGGCAAGCGCGTTGCGGTGATCGGCGGCGGTAACTCCGGCGTTGAAGCGGCAATCGACCTGGCGGGTATTGTCAGCCACGTCACACTGCTGGAATTCGACGTGCAACTGCGTGCCGACGCTGTTCTGCAACGCAAATTGCACAGCTTGCCCAACGTAACCGTCATCACCAACGCACAAACGTCGGAAGTGACCGGCGATGAGCTGAAGGTCAACGGCCTGCGCTACAAGAACCGTCTGAATGGCGAAGAAGTGGCGGTAGCGCTGGAAGGCATCTTTGTGCAGATCGGCTTGCTGCCAAACACTGATTGGCTCAAGGGCACCATCGAACTGTCGCCACGGGGTGAAATTGTGGTCGATTCTCGCGGTGAGACCTCGATTCCCGGGATCTTCGCGGCCGGCGACGTGACCACCACACCTTACAAACAGATCATCATTGCTCTGGGCGAGGGTGCCAAGGCCTCTCTCAGCGCCTTCGATCACTTGATCCGCACGTCCGCCCCAGCCTGACGCTCGGGCAACAAAAAAGGCCTCATGAGCGATCATGAGGCCTTTTTTTGTCGCGTCAGTTCATCACAACGGGGTTGGCTGAATGATTTCAACCCAATACCCGTCCGGGTCTTTGATGAAGGCCAGGCTGTTCATGCGGCCGTCAGCCAGGCGTTTCTGGAAGTCCACGCCCAAGGTCTCGAAGCGCTCGCAAGCGGCGTGAACATCCGGCACCGAGATGCAGATGTGCCCGAAGCCACGCGGATCGGTATTGCCATTGTGATAGGCGAACGCCGGATCGTTTTCAGTGCCGTGGTTGTGGGTCAGTTCCAGGATGCCGGGGATCGACTTCATCCACTGATTGCGTTGTGCATCGTCGTCCGGGATCTGCTCCTTGTTCACCAGTGCCAGGAAGTACAGGCTGAATTCAGCTTCAGCGAAATCGCGTTTTTCCACCAGGCTGAAGCCCAGCACACGGGTGTAGAAATCCAGCGATGCAGTGATGTCTTTGACACGCAGCATGGTGTGGTTAAACACGAATTGCTGGGTCGCGGCTTCAGGCTTCGCTGTCACGCCGGGAAAGGTGTCGAGTGCTTGCAGGCTCATGGATAGCTCCGATTGAATGTTCGCAATGGGTCAAATGATACGGGGCGTGTCGCCAGATTGCCAAATTCCCGGTGGTCAAGCCGTCGCCGCTCTTGTTCAGGGCGGCATTGCGCGTCAGACTTTCCGACTCATGCCTTGTGGAAAATGGCCATCATGTTTATCCGGTTATACCGCGTATCAATGGCGGGCCTTTGCCTGTTGTTCGCTTCAGGCTTCGTTCAGGCGAACGATGCCATGATCACCTGGCCTGAAGGGTGGCAGATTGAAGCCATGCCTCCAGAAGCAGACGCAACTGGCAAGCCCGCTGCGCAATTCAGACAACGCGCGGTCAAGAACGATCAGGCGGGCAACCCGATGATGGTCATGGAGTTGACGCAATCGACTCTGGTAGCCGGGCATCAGGTCAACGTGGAGGGTGTTTTGCTGGAAATGCGCAAGGCTATTCAGGTGATGTTTGCCCGCAGTGGATTCCAAAGCGTCTGTACCCGAGCCCGGCAGGACACCTTAAGCCAGATACCCGCGCTGGAGACGACCTGTACGATTACCCAGAACGGGGTGCATGTGATGACTCAAACGTTGGTTGCCGCAGCCACCAAGGACATGGCCTGGTCGCTTTCCTACGCGGGATCCGCTGAAGGTTATGCAGCGACCAAGGAAGAAGCCCGCCGGATCCGCGACAGCGTGCGTATAGATGGCAGTCAGTAAGTGCGGCTGGGACAAAATTCAGGCAAAAAGAAGCCCGCCGAAGCGGGCATTGGGGCGCTAATCCTTTAGCAGCCTCTATCCTGAGTGAACGGGTGTGAAAAATTCGTGAACCATTCGTTCAAAATTCGGAAGGCATCATGCTAAAAAATCAGAAGTTTCCGACAGATTAGAACGAAATAACTGACGAATTTCATTTCTTTATATCTTGGGTTTCTATCAGGCTATCGCTCATAACGAACAGATATTTAAAAACCTCCGTAGCGAAATGTGCGCTCGGCATTCGTCGATAAATTGAGTCGGACATGCCCATGGACTAATACGATAGTTCTAACGCCATGAAACGGTATTGAACGAACTTGAACGCTATCAAATGCTGTTTTTCGGACTCGATACCGCACATGTATTCGACGCTATTCATTGACGTCAATAAAAAAGCCCTGCAGAGCAGGGCTTTTTATATTCAATGGTTTCGCTCAAGCGCGAAGCCATGAATCGACGGTATCAATACCGTATTGCTCTTTCCAGGACTTCAGACCGCGATGATTTCCACCTTTGGTCTCGATCAGTTCGCCCGTGTGAGGGTTTTGATAAACCTTGATCACCCGTGCCCGGCGGCGCTTGGGCCCCGCAGGGGCGGCCTGGGCTGAGGAGCCTCTAGGGTCGAGGATTGCGATGATGTCACGCAGGCCCTTGTCATAGCTGCTCATCAAGCCCTGGAGTTTCTGCTCGAATTCAATCTCCTTTTTCAGTCCGGCATCGTTCTTCAAGGATTCCAGCTGTGCCAGCTGTTCTTGAAGGGCTTTTTCTGCTGCTCGAAACTCGGCAAGTCTAGACAAATAACATACTCCGACAGTGTAGTGGCTGTAACCCGCCAACAGCGCATCTGAAAAAAAGCGGTTGGCTGATTCGCTCGCGAGATGCATTACCCTGGGATCAGGTGCACAGCGCTTTGATGAACATAAAGCTGGCTGTCAGTCCCGTCCCGAAGAGAGGGTAGTTGCATCGGTTGCGTGTAAATCATGCACGTTTTTTTTCAGTTAGAAAATAGTCTGGAGATAATTAAGTATAAGTGCCTCTGATGAGGAATTGCCGATTTTTACCGGAGCTTGTGTTATTGCGTGAAGCGGGACGTAAGTAATTTCTGATATTAGAGTCCACCAGGAAAAGGTCGAGTGATCGTTCCGGCTTGCGTTGCGCAGCTTTTATAAGCCCTGCTGCAAGACTGGATCGTCCGGATTCTGCTGCTCCAGCTCGGCCAAAAGCACCTGGACCATCTGTAATTGGCCGTTTTCTTTCCAGTAATTAATCAGCAACACCCGAGCCCGTCGGTTTCCTGGCTGACGCTTGAGGATTTCAATCAATTGTTTTTGCGCGGCCTCCAATTGGTCCAGATCATGAAGCGCAACCGCCAGGTCGTAACGGTAGTCGTTGTTTTCCGGTTCCAGTTCCAAAGCCTTGGCCAGCCCCAATAGCGCGAATTCGGTCTGGTCGTGCTGCAGCAGCCACATGCCCAGGGCATGCTGGAGTCGCGCCGACTGCGGATGCCGCTCCAGAACTTGTCGGAACAGTTGCCGCGCCTTGTCGGTTTGCCCTTGTTTGTCGATGAGCTCGATCTGCGCCAGCGCGGCATCCAGGTTATCCGGTTCAAGGGTCAACGCTTGCTGCACGCTGGCCAGGGCTAGAACCGGCTGGCCCTGATGCATGGACAGTCGGGCCAATTGCAGTTGATTGGCGACGCTGGGTGGCTCGGTTTTCAATGTCACGGCGTAGTCTTCGGCGCTTTTTTCCAGCGCTGCGTAATAAAGCCCCAGATCATCAGGGGAAAGCCCGAGCAAGGCGCGGATTGCACTGAATCTTACCGCCGACTCTGGATCATCCAGCAGAGGTCCAAGCAACAAGCTGCGTTGGCTGGGTGAAACCATTGTCGTGGCCGCTGTGATAGCCGCCTGTCGTACCAGCGGCGAGTCGTTGTGCAGGTCGACACCCAGCAGCTTCAGGGCGTTGGGGCTGGGGTAGTTGCCCAGTTCGGCCAACAGGCTGGCGCGCCGGATATCCGACAGGTCCGTTCGTGCCAGTTGCTGATAGAGCACGCGAGCGGCGCCGGGCTTGCCGTTATGTGCCTGTTCAAGGGCTTCGGCATAGGTATGGGCCAGCGGGGTCGAGACGTTGTTCGACGGCGAGCCGCGCCAGGCGAGAAATCCGAGAATCAGCAGGACCGGCAGAAGGGCGAGCACGCCTCTATTCAACCAGCGACGTCGAGCAGTTACCTGAGAGGAAGAACCTGGTAAAGGCGATTTGGGCATACCGGTATCCAAGTCATGTCGGGGTGCAGCTTCGGGGAGTGATCGTCGACTGTCAAACGGCGCGGCATAAAAAAGCCCCGCGACCGGTCAGTCGCGGGGCTTTCACATCCAGCTATTGAGCTGCCTGATGCTGGATCAGGCTCGAGGTTGCCAACCACCGCCCATTGCCTTGTAAATCGCGACGATGCCACGGTACAGGTCGATTTCGGCTTGAGCCTGGGAATCTTCCGCAGACAGGCGCTCGCGCTCGGCATCGAGCAGGACCAGGAAGTCGGCAGTGCCTTCGCGGTACTGAATCGAGGCCAGATTCGCCGCCGCGCGACTCGACTCACTCTGACGAATGATCGAGAGCAAGCGTTGCTGGCGTTTGTCGTAGTCGCTGAAGGCGTTTTCCGACTCTTCCAGTGCCAGCAGCACTTGTTGCTCGTAATTGGCCAGCGCGCCTTCGGCATCGGCATCGGCACCGCGAATACGCGCACGCACGCTTCCCAGGTCGAACGCTGCCCAGGTAATGCTCGGTCCTAAAGCCCAAGCCTTGGCGGCCGAAGAACCGATCTGCGAGCCGCGTCCGGCGGTGAAGCCCAGGAAACCGCTGAGGCTGACCCGTGGGAACAGATCCGCAGTTTCCACGCCGATTCGGGCGGTGGAGGAGGCCAGTTGGCGTTCAGCGGCCCAGACGTCGGGCCGGTGACGCAGCACCTGAGTCGGATCGCCGATAGCCAGCTGCTTGGAAATGGCGGGCAGCTTCGACGGACTCAAGTCGACGCTGAGGGTTTCCGGCCGCTCACCCAGCAAGGTGGCAATCCGGTTACGCTGCCGGACTTGCTCGGCCTGCAATTGTGGAACTGAAGCTTCCACCGCCGCCAGCCGCGCATCGGCACGCACCACGTCCAGCTCGTTGCCGACGCCTGCATCACGCAGTTGCGCGGTGACGCCTCGGGAATCCTGTTGATTCTTGAGGTTGTCCCGGGCAATGCGTTCGCGCAGTTGAGCGCCACGCAATTGGCCATAAGCATCGACCACTTCGGCAGTCAGAGTCACTTGCAGGTCGTACAAATTGGCTTCGGCGACGTCCTGATCGGCGTTGCTGGCTTCCAGTTGACGCTGAATGCGCCCGAAAAGGTCGATCTCCCAGGCCATGTCCAGGCCCAGGTCATACCGTTCGCTGTGCACGCGCTGCTCGGTAATGCCCGGTTGTTGCCCTTTGGCCTGGTCACTGCTGACCCGGCTGGTGACGACCGGCATAGCGTCATTGCTGACGTCGTCACGGATCGCGCGGGCGGCCTTGAGCCGGGCGAAAGCAACGCGCAGTTCGCGGTTGCCGTTGATCGACTGAGCCACCAGTTTGTTCAGGGTCGGGTCATCGAATTGCTGCCACCAGATGGTATCCAGATGGCTGCGATCAAAGCTTCCCTGAGCGGCGGCCGCGACTTTGGCCGGGGCCGTGTCGGGCGTTTTGTAGTCAGGGCCGACAGCGCAGGCGGCGAGCGCCAGAACCAGCAGGCTGGGTAGAAACAGTTTTACGCTCATTGATGCGTCTCCAGCTTCAGCGCCTTGTCAGCCTTTTCAGCCTTGCGGGTTTCTTTACGTTCAACAAAGTTGCGGATCAGCACGTAGAACACTGGCGTCAGCAGCAAGCCGAAGAAGGTCACACCCAACATCCCCGAGAACACCGCTACACCCATGGCGTGGCGCATTTCGGCACCGGCACCGCTGGAGAACACCAGAGGCACAACGCCCATGATGAACGCGAAGGAGGTCATCAGAATCGGGCGCAACCGCAGCCGACAGGCTTCCAGTACCGCAGCCAGTGGCGTCATGCCTTCGCTTTGTTTGTCCTTGGCAAACTCGACAATCAGAATCGCGTTTTTACAGGCAAGTCCCACCAGCACGATCAATCCGATCTGGGTAAAGATGTTGTTGTCGCTGCCGGTCAGAATCACCCCGGTAATGGCTGACAACAGGGTCATTGGCACGATCAGGATCACCGCCAGCGGCAAGCTCCAGCTTTCGTACTGCGCCGCCAACACCAGGAATGCCAGCAATACGCAGAGCGGGAACACCAACAGCGCCGTGTTACCGGAGAGGATTTGCTGATAGGTAATCTCGGTCCATTCGTACGTCATGCCGTTGGGCAATTCATCCTTGAGCAGTTTTTCCATGGCTGCCTGAGCCTGGCCCGAGCTATAGCCTGGCGCTGCTGCACCATTGATTTCCGCCGTGATGAAACCGTTGTAATGCATGACCCGATCCGGGCCGGCTGTATTGGTCACGTTGATGAAGGTTGCCAGCGGGACCATTTCGCCCAGGTTATTGCGCACTTTTAGCTGACCGATCTGATCCGCATCCTGGCGGAACTGTTGTTCTGCCTGAACGTTGACTTGATAGGTCCGACCGAAGCGGTTGAAGTCGTTGGCATACAGCGAACCCATGTAAACCTGCAGGGTGTCGAAGATGTCGCTGATGGCAACGCCGTGGGTCTTGGCTTTTTCGCGATCGATCGCAGCATCGACCTGTGGCACGTTGACGGTGTAGCTGGTGAACAAGGCGGCCAGCTCAGGAACGTTGTGGCTTTTGGCGATTACGTTCATGGTTTCTTTGTACAGTTCGTCGTAGCCCAGGTTGCCCCGGTCTTCGATTTGCAGGCGGAACCCGCCGATAGTGCCCAGACCTTGCACCGGTGGCGGCGGGAAGATCGCCATGTACGCATCTTGAATTGCGCCGTACTTGCCATTCAGCGCCCCTGCAATTGCGCCGGCCGACTGGCTGGCGTCCTTGCGCTGGTCGAACGGCTTGAGCGTTACAAACACGATGCCTGCGTTCGGGCTGTTGGTGAACCCGTTGATGGACAAGCCAGGGAACGCAATCGCGCTCTCGACGCCGTCCTGCTTCAGGGCGATATCGGACATGCGCTTGATGACATCTTCAGTGCGGTCCAGGCTCGCAGCGTCTGGAAGTTGCGCGAAGGCCACCAGATATTGTTTGTCCTGGGGCGGCACGAAACCGGTTGGCGTGGTCGCAAAACCGAAATAGGTCAGCACCATCAAACCTGCGTAGAGAATCAGCGCGATACCACTGCCGCGGATCACGCGACCAACGACACCGACATAGCTGTTACTGGCTTTCTCAAACACCCGGTTGAAGGGCTTGAACAGCCAGCCGCCAAAAATCCGGTCGAGGAACCTGGAAAAGCGATCCTTGGGAGCGTCGTGAGCCTTGAGCAGCACTGCAGACAATGCCGGTGACAGCGTCAGCGAGTTGAAAGCCGAAATAACGGTCGAAATCGCAATCGTCAACGCAAACTGTTTATAGAACTGCCCGGTCAATCCAGAGATAAAGGCTGCCGGCACAAACACCGCGCAGAGCACCAGGGCCGTGGCAATGATCGGCCCGGTGACCTCACGCATGGCGCGCTTGGTCGCTTCGACGGGACTGTGCCCCAGTTCGATATTTCGCTCGACGTTTTCCACCACCACGATCGCGTCATCGACCACGATGCCGATGGCCAGTACCAGCCCGAACAGCGACAGCGCGTTGAGGGAGAAGCCAAACAAGTGCATCACAGCAAAGGTGCCGATCAGGGAAACCGGTACCGCTACCAAGGGGATAATCGACGCCCGCCAGGTCTGCAGGAACAGGATCACCACCAGAACCACCAGGATCAGTGCCTCGAACAGTGTATGAATCACCGCTTCGATAGAGCCCCGAACAAAGACAGTGGGGTCATAGGCGATGGCGTAATCCATGCCCTCCGGGAAGCCTTTCTTCAGTTCGGCCATTTTGGCGCGAACACCGTTGGAGATGTCGATAGCGTTGGAGCCAGGGCGCTGGAAAATCGGAATCGCCACGGCGGGCTGGTTATCCAGCAATGAACGCAAGGCGTACTGATTGGAACCCAGCTCGATCCGGGCAATATCACGCAGCCGAGTAATTTCGCCATCCGCGCCAGCGCGGATCACGATGTTTTCGAATTCCTCTTCGCTGACCAGACGCCCTTGGGTATTGATCGACATCTGGAAACTGGTCGCAGAAGGCGAGGGCGGCGCACCCAACTGGCCGGCGGCAACCTGCCGGTTTTGCTCGCGAATCGCGTTGACGACGTCGGTGGCGGTGATATTGCGCGAAGCGGTCTTGTTCGGATCCAGCCAGACTCGCAGCGAGTAATCGCCCATGCCGAACAATTGCACATCACCTACGCCGCCCAGGCGGGCCAACTCATCCTTGATATTAAGAATGGCGTAGTTGGACAGGTAGAGCATGTCGTAGCGTTTGTCCGGCGAGGTCAAGTGGACCACCATCGTCAGATCCGGCGAAGCCTTGTCCACCGTGATACCGATGCGCGTCACTTCCTCGGGAAGTTTCGGTTCGGTGCGGGTTACACGGTTTTGCACCTGTACCTGGGCGTTATCCAGATCAGTACCCAGCGCGAAAGTGATCGTCAGCGTGATCTTGCCGTCAGCGGTGGATTGCGAGGACATGTACAACATGTTCTCGACACCGGTAATGGCCTGCTCAAGCGGCGCCGCGACGGTTTCACCGATGACCTTCGGGTTGGCACCCGGGAAGTTCGCGCGCACCACCACAGTGGGCGGCACGACTTCGGGGTATTCGCTGATGGGCAACTGGAACAGCGAGATGGCGCCAGCGATCAGAATCATCAGCGACAGTACTGCCGCGAAGATGGGTCGCGAGATAAAAAATTGCGAGAAATTCATCTATTTAGTCCCTTAACCGCGTGGCGTAGCAGTGCTGGCGACTTTGACGGCCACTTTAGGCGGCGTCACTTGCGGCAGGTTGCTGGCTTCGAGGGCTTGGCGTTGTTTGAGAAGAGCGGCGAGGGTTTCAGCGCTGGCCATTTGCGTCATTTCCGGGTCCACAGGTTGACCGGGACGAACACGCTGCAGGCCTTTGACGACGATGGTGTCGTCTTTATTCAGTCCGCTGCGCACGATGCGCAAGCCTTCGACCTTCGGCCCCAGTTCAACCGGGCGATAAGCCGGTTTGTTGTCCTTGTCCATGACCAGGACAAACTTCTTGCCCAGATCGGTACCGACGGCTTCGTCGTTGATCAGCACCGCGGAATACGTGCCGCTGCCCACCAGCTTGAGCCGCGCATACAAGCCTGGGGTATAGCTGCCATCGGCGTTATCAAAGACGGCCCGACCACGAATGGTGCCGGTTTTCGGATTGACCTGGTTGTCGACGAAGTTCATCTGGCCTTCGTGGGGATTGCCTGTCTCATTGGACAGCCCCAGATATACCGGCGTGGTCTGGCCGCGTTGGCCCTTGCGTGCCAGGTCGGTGTACTTGAGGAATACGCGCTCGTCGGCGTCGAAGTAGGCGTAAACCTTGTCGGTGGACACAACGCTGGTCAAGGCCGTGACGTCAGCGGTCACGATGTTGCCGGCCGTAATTTCCGCACGGCTGACGCGTCCGCTGATCGGCGAGGTCACGCGGGTAAAGCTCAGGTTCAAACGGGCCAGATCAAGTTGGGCCTGGATAGCTGCGACGCCAGCTTTAGCTTCCTGAGCGCTGGTGGTCCGCGAATCAGCCAGTTCGGCTGAGATTGCGTTGTTGGTGCGCAGGCGTTCGCCGCGTTGAGCTTCATTGTCAGTACGGGTAGCCGTAGCGCGGACTTGCTGAAGCTGGGCTTCGAGACGGCGAACTTCAGACTGGAACGGGCGGGGATCGATCTGGAACAGCAAATCGCCTTTCTTGACCAGGGCGCCGTCGGTGAAGGCAACGGAATCTATCTGGCCGGAGACCCGAGGGCGGATTTCCACGGTTTCCGGCGCTTCGAGGCGTCCGGTGAACTCGTCCCATTCATTGATCGGTTGCTCCAGCACCTTGGCGACGCTGACTTTGGCAGCTGCCGGGGCCATCGTCGCTTCAGGCGCCCGACCGCAGGCGCTGATTACCACCAGGGCCAACGCGGCGAGTGGGTAGCGCAAATGATTGAATGTCTGAGCCATTGGAAAATCCGCCGATAGTATTGAGATGGGCGGATTCTGTTCTGAGGGGTGTTATTGCACGAATCGAATGAACCAAAGGTGAATATCATCCGGAATGATATTGACCGTCCTCCAACCGGTAACAATCGGAGAGGATCAAAGTGCCCGGCTTACCCCTGGATCACTCGGCTGAAAATCAGTCTGACAATTACTGCGGCCTGCCAGCCAGAGCCAGGCGGGCGCCGAACCCGATAAGTGCCGCTGCGAACGTCCAGCGCTGCACAGTCTGCATCACGGGATGCCGTTCTATCCAGTAGCCCAACGCTACGCCTGCCATCGAATAAATGAAATCGAACAGCAATCCGATCATCACCAGTACCACGCCAAGCAACAAGAATTGGCCGGGCACGCTGCCAGCGTCGGACTGGACGAACTGCGGCAACAACACTGAACAGAACAGCAGCGCCTTAGGGTTGGTGATATTCGTCAACAAGCCACGCCTGACGGCGGCAAGGTAGGCTTTCGATGATGCGTCGGTAGTTGCCACCGAGAGTTGCGGGGCAAGGGATGAGGCACGCGCCAGCTTGATTCCCAGCCAGACCAGATACGCCACTCCGACCGTTCTGACCAGCTCAAAAGCCCAGGGCACCGTTTTGAGGAGCGTCGCAAGACCTGCCGCTGCCAACGTGACGTGGGCCGCGCGCGCCAGACCCAGACCTATCGCGGTCGCTATTGCTTGTCCGCGTCCCTGGGTGCTGGAGGTCTGCAGCAACAACACCATGTCAGGCCCTGGTACGAGAAAAACGACGAACAGTGCGCCAATGAACATTCCAAGATTCGCCATGCCTGCAAGCCGCCCGCTATTCAATTAGGAAGACAGAATTATAATTTCTGATCGAATCTGGCATGTTGCGATGTGCGTCGTCGAAAGGTCAGATATTGGCATATCATGCTATCTAACATTCTAGATAGTTGAGTTTATGCCAATATGAAACTTGATAACCTTGATAGACGTATTCTCGGCGCACTTCAGCGCGATGCCCGATTGACTAACGTCCAGCTCGCGGAAGAAGTGGGCCTGTCACCGTCCCCTTGTCTGCGTCGTGTACGCCTGCTTGAGGAGGCCGGCATCATCCGTGGTTATCACGCCGATGTGGATCGAGCCGGCATTGGCTTGGGGCTGACCGTATTCGTGGGAGTGAAAGTGGAGCGCCATCATGACGAGGCATGGACCGCCTTTCGCAATGCGGTGGTTCTTTTGCCCGAGGTGGTGTCGTGCCACCTTGTTTCCGGCGAATCTGATTTTCTTTTGCAGGTGCTGGTGCCGGATTTGTCGGCCTACGAGGGCTTTCTACTCGGTTCGCTGCTGAAACTGCCGGGCATCAGGGACATTCGGAGCAATTTCGCGATTGCCACGGTCAAGGCGCAGGCAGCCATCCCTTTGGGGCATCTGCCACACGCGACGCAATAATCTCACTGCGCAGTCAACCCTTCGCTGCTCCCCACTTCCCGGTCTTCGAATGCGGAGCGTACGGCTTCCACTACGCGTTCCGCCCGGTGAGCGTCATCCAACTGCGGATACGCATTCTTCAATTTGCCGGATACCTGCCAGCCATTTTCCTTGAGCGAGCGAATGATGCGGTTTGCGTCCTGATCCGGCATTTCGAGCACCTCTTTGAGCCGTTCCTGAGCGCGCTGGAAAATCACCAGTACGCGAGCCTCGTCAGCCATCTCGGTCCGCACCGTATGCGCCACGACCTGCGCGGTGTACAGGGCGTGTTCGGTCAAATCGGGATAGCGCCATGCGAATTGCGCGTCGTCATAGTCATCGAAGACCAGGTTGCTCGAAGTGCCGTCCTCATAGACGACGAGTTCGCCAAACCGATGGGACGCTGCGTAGCGTTGCATGAATGGCCGGGAAAACACCTCAAGCGTACGATCGTAGCGCGCCCGGAAATCGATTGAACTGGTGATGGTGGCCGACACCGGCAAGATCACGCCATCGGGCACAGCCTTATCACGAATCAGAGAATCGTTGATCAAGAAACGATGGATCCGGCCATTGCCGTCGCGCATGGGATGGATGTACACAAAAGCGAAAGCAAGCGCGGCTGCCCGAGCCAGCGGCTCGGCGCCCCGTGTCGCCAGCTCGAATGCCTTCAGACCCTCGAGCAATTGCGGTATCTGCTCAAATTGCGGCGCGATGTAATGCACGATGTCCTCACGCATCGTCGCCTGTCCCACGAAGACCGGTGAGCGCCGCAGGCCCAGTCCGACAGCATCATCGCCCAGGATCCCGGCTTGCAACGTGCGCAGGCTGGCGTTGCTCAATGGATCGTCGATATGACCGCAGTACTTGCCGATCACGTGGGCAAACCGCTGGATCCTGTCGGACTTGTCTGCCTCTTTCTCGATCAGAAAGCTCGCCCGCGACTCCTTGAAGGTAAGCCAGCTGGCCGTGCGGATCAGAATGTCGGCACCAAAGGTCTGGTTCAACTCGCGCAGTGCAGCATCCACGTCAAATTGCAGTGCTAGCTGCACGGTCTCGGTGCGCCGAATCAGGGGGCAGAACGCCGTCACACCGGGCAGATTGTCGTTGATGCGCCAGCGCCGCACCCGCAGCGGCTCAACGCGGGTCAGATAGTGCTGCGAAGAAATGGCATCGACGTAGCCACCGTTGGTGACATCCGGCACATCCAGATGCTGCCCGGTCAGCCACTCATACAGAAATCCCGTGCGGCGGGCGTACTGGCCAAAAGGGGCTTGCCGACACCAGGCTTCCACCGGCGCGGCACCCACAGCTGCAAACAGGCGGGAAAAAAACTCAAGGTGAATTTCTTCGTACTTGAGCCCAAATTCGAAATGCCCTGCGAAGTCGTCCGCCGGCTGGTAGCTGGCAGGGTACTTGTTCTCGACGTGTCCGTTAGCCTCGCGACTCCTGCGCGTCGTACCGATCACCGATTCGACACGCAGGGGTTGTGCCAGCGCGATTGCGTAGCGATCAGCGAGAGCCTTGAAACCTACTTGCATCGTCGAATTCTCTAATGAGCGTTAAAAAATGATAACTCTCAAAGGATAGTACGCGAAAATAATAATCGGCTAGCTGTGAAAACGCTAACGGGCACTCGAATTCGATAATTATTTAGCTGTTCATGTTTAAAATGATAAAAATCGTAGATTCCGTTGCTCACCTACTTTATTGACCCGCTCGGTACCATTGCGACGGATACAGCATGCTGGCTGACCTATTTGTCAGCTAATTGTGACTACATTACGAAATAGTCATGCGTTGTCAATCATCACGTGGATGCGTAAGCTACAGGCATGAACCAGCCATCAATATCTTCGCCCGGCATTCGGGGCCCAGCCGATCATGACATTCGAAATCAGATTGTCGCGGCGGCCAACGAGCATTTCAGCCAGTACGGTTACAGCAAAACCACGGTTTCCGATCTGGCCAAGGCCATCGGGTTTTCCAAGGCTTATATCTACAAGTTCTTTGATTCCAAGCAGGCCATCGGTGAGGCCATCTGCGCAAATTGCCTAGCGGAAATTGTTGCAGCGGTTGAGCAGGCGATGAATGTCGATGGGATTTCGTCGACGGAGCGATTTCGACGCTTGGTCAAAACCTTGATCTCCACAGGTGTCAGCCTGTTCTTCAATGACCGAAAACTTTATGACATCGCAGCGTTTGCGGCGTCAGAAAGCTGGCCAAGTTCACAGGTTTACGACGCCCGGATCAAACGCTTCGTTTTGCAGATTGTGCGTGAAGGACGGGAAAGCGGCGAATTCGAACGTAAAACGCCATTGGATGAGACGGTGGACTCCATACATCTTGCGCTGCGGCCTTTCGT
The DNA here is from genome assembly GCF_000416235.1 of Pseudomonas sp. CFII64. GTDB lineage: Bacteria > Pseudomonadota > Gammaproteobacteria > Pseudomonadales > Pseudomonadaceae > Aquipseudomonas. Next base: position 155,007 of record NZ_ATLO01000051.1, read on the forward strand.
CAACCCTTTGCTGCTGCAATACAATCTCGACTTCGTTGAGACGGCCCCCACGCTCACCTCTAACCTGATATTGCGTAGCCTCATGCCCTGATTCCGGGCTGAGCATTGCGCGCAGCCTGGAAGCCAGGCAATCCCTATCGAATCTCGGTCTCAGCTCTTGCAATGAGCTAGCGAACGGTAAAACTTCGACTGAATAGTGACTATTGACATAAAACGTCACATGAATAAACATGGCGCATCAGCTTTAAAGGAATCGCCATGATTCAGCGTCGCCGTTTGTCGTACGCCTTTCCCAAGAGCAGGTTGCTACTGGTTCGTTCCCGCGTGGATGGTCCATCTCAGTGCCCCACACTTGAGCTAAAAGGTGGGACTTGCTTGCGGCTATAACTTTGGGATACGTCGTGCAGGCGGTTCGTTACACGTGTCTGGTGCAGGAAATCCCAACTATTGATGTGGTGCGCCACATCGATGCGCTGGGCGTAGACCCTGCGCTCGCCTTGAACGCGCCTGCCGACAGTTTGCCTCCGGCGGTCGGGACGAGCTTCACCGAACCTGCCGCTCTCAGTTCTGCAGCCTGGATGATAGATCTACCGCAGCCAGCCGTTATTGGTGAGTGGTTTCTTATCAACTCTTTCAGTCAAGAGGCTCAGGAGGGTTACTCGTTACAGGATATGGAAGTATGCGGCGAGCGCGGTCGTCGGGTCCTTTGGGTGCGCCAGACTGTGGAAGTTTTTACTTGATACCAACGTTCTAAAACCAATAACAAAACTATTTTTGCTGGTTCCTTCCGGTAATAACGAAGAGTTTTAATAATGAAAAAAACTTTGCTCAAGAGTCCACTCGGATTTGCTGTCGTGCTTGCTTCTTCCAATGTTTTAGCGAGCGGTTTTGCGCTCAATGAACAAAGCATCAGTGGGATGGGTTCCGGGTTTGCCGGGCGTTCTTCTTCCGCTGAGGATGCGAGCACGGTTTTCGGCAATCCGGCGGGTATGGCTCGCTTGAAAAGCGAGCAGGTCAGCGTGGGGGGCGCGACGCTTTTCGCGAAGTCAGATATAAGCCATACGCGCAGTACATTTGGCGGTCAGGAAGACGGCGACATGGTGCCAACGACCACTGTACCTATGGGGTACTACGTCAAGCCTATTGATGAGCATTGGGCATTCGGTGTGGGTTTCTATGTGCCGTTTGGTCTGATGACCGATTACGGCAGCGGTTTTGCTGGCCGATACTATGCCAACAAAAGTGAAGTCACGACCCTTACGTTTCAGCCCACCGTCAGCTATGCCTTTAACGATAGAGTTTCAATCGGGTTCGGTCCCACCATCAACCGTATCAGCGGTGAACTGTCTGGAATGGTGCCCAATCCGCTTAGCCCTGGTCGCAATGACGGCAAACTTAAAAGCACTGGCGATGACACGGCGCTCGGTTTCAACGTCGGTATTTTGGTGCAGGCAACAGACCGAACCCGTCTGGGGATGACCTACCATTCCAAGGTTAGCTACCGCCTGGATGCCAAGACCAAGGTTACCGACGGTCTCTTTAGCGTGCTAGGGGTGAGTGGTCGCAGCTATGACGCTTCGTTGGATGTGGATACTCCAGAATCAGTGGACATGTCGTTGACTCATCAACTCAATGATGACTGGACCTTATACGCGGGGAGTACCTGGACTCGGTGGAGCCGCTTCAAAGAATTGACCAGCAAGACTCAGGGGTTACCTCCTTTATTGAGTGCTCAACTGGGTTCCGTCACCGAAGAGCAGAACTGGCGTGATACATGGGCTCACGCTATCGGCGCGGCGTATAAGCTAAATGATCAGTGGGTGCTTCGTGCTGGCTTGTCGGTTGATCAGGCGCCCACCAATAACATCGATCGAGGGCCACGCATTCCTACGGGCGACCGGAAGGTGCTTAGCGTAGGAACAGGCTGGACCCCGGTAGACAATGTCACGATCGATGTCGCTTATTCTTATCTGTGGGAAGAAAGTGTTCAGATCAACCACGTCTCTGCGACCAGGGGCGCCTATAGTTCCAAGTATAAGAACAGTGCGAGCGGTCTTGGAGCATCTGTCAGTTATCGATTCTGATCTGCTGCTGTTCCACACACCGGCCGGAAGTACGGCGTTGCTTCCGGTCGTCTAGAGCATTCCCCAATATTTAACCGTCGGGAAAAGCTCTGCTTTATCACGCGCTCAGACGCCCATCACGTGCTCCATAAGCCCTTGGTGAAACCGACGAGGCGTGGCCCAGGTCAGGACGCTGATGGCCTTGTTGCCGAAACCGGGCACCACACTCATTCGTCCCGCTTGCAGTGCGCGGATTCCTGCTTGTACGACGGGCTGGGGTTGCATCATCACCCTTTTCAGAGTGGGTGTGATCGTTTGGTTGGCGCTTGTTGCAAAGCCAGTGTCAGACATGCCTGGGCAGAGCGCCGTGACGATGACACCGTTACCTTTGAGTTCGCGATGAAGCGCATCGGAGAATCTCAGCACATAAGCCTTGGCGGCGGAGTAAACGGCAAAATTTTTGACGCCTTGGTAAGACAGCAGGCTGGCAACCATCAAAATATGTCCTTTGCGCCGGGCTCGCATATCTTCAGCAAAGAGGCGGGTCATCGCGGTCAGGCTGGCAACATCCAAGTCGATTATGGCCAGGGAGCTTTCCAGGGGTTCGTCCAGGAACGCTCCTTGCAGGCCGTGACCCGCGTTATTGATCAATACATCGACGACAATATTGCGATCATGCAGATACCGATGTAGATCGATAATCGCATTAATCGAGGACAGGTCTGCCTGTTGTACCAACACATCAATGCCGTAACGCTGGCGCAATTCATCCGCGAGCGCTTCCAGCTCATTCAGCCTGCGCGCCACCAGGATCAACGATCTTCCTTGTGCTGCATACTGTCGTGAAAACTCTTTGCCGAAACCGCTTGATGCGCCGGTAATGAGTACCCAGGAATTCTCGCTCGACTTCATTGTAATGTTCTCCGGCTTGTTTCTATTGTGTGGTTCTGCAACAGGCTCGCTCATCGAGTCGCCACAGGCTGGGTTTCAGGAGGTTGCCAGCCACCGCCCAGCGCTCTGAACGCCGCGACCGCAGCCCGAGCCGATTCTGTCTGGGCTTGCGCCCGGGCATCGGAAACTTGCAGCAGGGTCTCATCGGCGTGCAGAACATCGATCAGGCTGGCTGTACCCTTTTCATAGGCGGTGAACGACGATTGGCGAGCCTGTGTCAGAGAGTTCTCTCCAGTGGTGAGGGTGGTTGCTTGAACCTCCCGATTCACCAGCGCGGATAAGGCGTTTTCGACATCCTCGGTGGCGCGTAGCACAGACTGGCGGTAAGCGGCCAGGGCTTCGGCTTCCTGCCCCTTGGCTTGGTCAATCTGGGCATTTATGCGACCGAAGTCGAAGAGCCTCCAGCGCAAACCCAATACGCCTGCCGACTGGCTGGCACCACCGGAAAAAAGGTTGCCGCTGGACACGGCCGTTGCACTGCCCAGCAATGCGCTAAGTGAAAATTTCGGGTAGTACTCAGCGGTTGCCTCCCCGATGCGTGCATTGGAGGCCGCAAGGCGGCGCTCAGCCACAATGAGATCTGGCCGGCGGCGCAGCAAATCGGCGGGTGTTCCCGTGGCTTTTGGCTGTGGCGCCAGAGGAATGTTGCCCTTACTCGCCAATTGCGTTCGATGTGTGCCTGGTGGCGTGCCGAGGATGACATCCAGCGCATTCATGGCGGCGTCCAGACCGGTTTGCAGGGCCGGTACTGTCGCTTGGACTTGCGACAGCGCGCCCTCCGTCTGGCGAACCTCATAGCTGGCGGCGAGCCCTTTGCCATAGAGCAGCTGGACTTTCTCTAATAGCGCCTCCTGCGTTTTGACTTGTCGATTTGCTATGTCCAGTCGGGCCTGTAATCCCCGGACAGTGATGTAGATATCAGCAGTCTGCGCAGCGATGGCCAGGCCTGTGGCAGCAACTCCAGCCTCGGAGGCTTGGTACTCGGCCAGTGCGGCCTCCCGTCCGCGCCGCAGTCCGCCAAAAACATCCACCTCCCAGCTCGCATCCAGGTTGAGCTCGTAGGAGCTTCCGTACCGATCAAAGCCAGGTGTTGAATTCAACACTTGGCCGAGTGGCGTCTCGATTGACTGATAGGAGCGCGCAGCCTGACCCCTGATGTTTCCCGAGGGCAGTAACGCGGCATTAGCGGCGCCTAGTCCTGCCCGCGCTTGTGTGACTCGCGCCGCCGCTTGTGCCAGGTCCAGGTTCTGCTCAAGTGCTTTAGAGACGAATTCGGCTAGCTGTGGATCACCAAAGCCTTTCCACCACGCTACAAGACTGGCCTGCGTCGCACCACGCCTTTGTTCAACAGAGGCCTGACCCATATATCGGTCGGAAAGCGGCGCGTTCGGACGCTGATAGTCCGGACCGACCGCGCAACCGGCTATCAAGCTGGCGCTCACCAAAAGAGCGATGGGGCGAAGGGAGGGCATTGAGATTCCTTGAATCGAATGTTGTGTGTGACCATAATACTGTATGGTCACTATCTGTCAATTGACGCTATTGAGCCAAGTTGAAAATGACTGATAACCAACACTCATCCCGCTTGCGTGGACCGTCGGAACACGGTGTCCGTGATCAGATTGTCGAGGCGGCTACCGGGCACTTCGGATGTTACGGTTATGAAAAGACCACGGTGTCCAATCTCGCCAGATCCATCGGTTTTTCCAAGGCCTATATCTACAGGTTTTTCCATTCCAAGCAGGCAATCGGAGAGGTGATCTGTGCGAATCGGCTTGCCGACGTTATGGGGGCTGTCGACGCGGCGGTGTTGGGTGCGTCGACGGCTTCCGACAAGCTGAGCGCCCTATTCTATGGGCTTGAAGCGGCTGGCAACGATCTGTTCTTCCATGATCGTAAACTCTACGATGTTGCTGCCGTTGCCGCGCGGGAGCGGTGGCCGTCGATAGTCAGGCATGAGGAGTGTCTTCGGGAGCTTGTCACACACATCATTCTTGCAGGACGGGAGGCGGGGGAGTTCGAGCGCAAAACACCGCTTGATGAGGTGGTCAGCGGCATCTATCTGGTGATGCAGCCTTATATCAATCCGGTGCTATTGCAATACAACCAGCAGGTCGCTCAGGAGGGTGCGGGGCATCTTTCTGAACTGATATTGCGTAGTTTGATCCCCTGAGCATGTGACCATTGACAAAAAGGGTCACAGGTCTAAAAATATAGCTTCCTTCTTATTATTGAATCAAGGGAATCTATGCGCCGGCTTCGACCTGCCCCTATTGCTGCTTGCTTGCTGCCTCTTGTCCTGACGGCGTGTGGTAACTCATCCACCGCTGAAGATCCGCGCACGCAAGCCCCTCTGGTGAGGTCCGCAGCGGTTCAGGTTTCTTCCGATATCTCGCGTTCTTTCACTGGCGTTGTAGCTGCCCGTATTCAGGGCGATTTAGGGTTTCGGGTTTCAGGCAAGGTACTTGAGCGTCTGGTTGACACCGGCCAGACCGTCAAGCGTGGCCAGCCGCTCATGCGCCTGGACCCCATTGACCTGGGGTTGCAAGCACGGGCACAACAAGAGTCGGTCATTGCCGCGAGAGCCCGAGCCAAGCAGACCGCGGATGACGAGGCGCGATATCGTGATCTGGTCGCTGCAGGCGCGATCTCTGCATCGGCCTATGACCAGATTAAAGCGTCGGCAGATACCGCAAAGGCGCAACTTGGCGCCGCGCAAGCGCAGGCGGATGTGGCACGCAATGCTTCTGGTTATGCGGTGCTGGTTGCGGATACCGACGGCGTCGTAGTGGAAACGCTTGCCGAGCCAGGTCAAGTCGTCAGCCCGGGGCAACCTGTGGTTCGGCTGGCGAGGGCAGGGCAGCGCGAAGCCATCGTGCACCTGCCCGAGACATTGCGCCCGGCAGCAGGGTCCACCGCCCAGGCGACACTTTATGGCAACACCACTGGTGCTGTTACTGCAAAGCTCAGGCTGCTTTCAGACTCGGCGGACCGTATGACGCGCACCTTCGAGGCGCGGTATGTGCTGGAAGGGGCGCTGGGGAATGCGCCGATTGGTTCCACCGTCACGCTGCGGATTGCTGAAGGCTCAGCGCAGGGGCAGGCGTTGCAAGTCCCTATCGCGGCTGTTTTTGATCCAGGTAAGGGCACGGGCGTGTGGGTCATCGCCGGTACACCGGCGAAAGTGACCTGGCGACCTGTTCAGGTCCTGGGCTTGAGCGACGACTCAGCACGGGTCGCCGGCGACCTCAAGGAGGGCGAGCCTATTGTGGCCTTGGGCGCACATCTGCTGCGCGAGGGTGAGGAGGTGAGGCTGGCTCAACAGGGTGACGTCAAGGTCGCGGGGAGTCATCCATGAGCGAGGGCCGTTTCAATCTTTCGGCGATCGCAGTACGCGAGCGCTCAATCACGGTATTTTTGATCTTCCTGATTGCCGTTGCGGGCATCTTGTCGTTCTTCCAGTTGGGGCGCGCGGAGGATCCTCCATTCACGGTCAAGCAGTTGACAGTCATCACTGCGTGGCCGGGGGCTACTGCGCAGGAGATGCAGGATCAGGTCGCAGAGCCACTTGAAAAACGTCTGCAAGAACTGAAGTGGTACGATCGCTCGGAAACCTACACCCGTCCTGGCCTGGCGTTCACGATGGTGTCATTGCTTGATAGCACGCCGCCGTCGCAGGTGCAGGAGGAGTTCTATCAGGCGCGTAAAAAGCTCGATGATGAGGCCATCAAACTGCCGGCGGGTGTCATCAGGCCGATGGTCAACGACGAGTTTTCGGACGTGACATTCGCCCTTTTGGCCCTGAAAGCCAAAGGTGAGCCACAGCGACTGTTGGTACGTGATGCTGAGTCGTTGCGTCAGCGCCTGTTGCACGTGCCGGGTGTGAAGAAGGTCAATATTATCGGGGAGCAGCCCGAACGTATTTTTGTCTCCTTTTCCCATGATCGCCTGGCCACTTTGGGCGTATCCCCTCAGGACATCTTTGCCGCGCTGAACAATCAGAATGTGCTCACGCCCGCCGGCTCGATCGAAACGCAGGGGCCCCAGGTATTCCTCCGTCTGGATGGCGCCTTCGATAAGCTGCAGAAGATTCGGGATACCCCCGTTACGCTCCAGGGACGCACGCTCAAACTGTCTGACGTGGCGACGATTGAACGTGGGTATGAAGACCCCAAAACCTTTCTCGTACGCAACAACGGTGAAGATGCCTTGTTGTTGGGGATCGTGATGCGTGAGGGCTGGAACGGCCTGGATCTGGGCAAGGCGCTGGACGCGGAGACGGTCAAGATCAATGAAAGCATGCCGCTGGGCATGGCGCTTTCCAAAGTCACCGATCAATCGGTGAATATCGACTCGGCCGTCGGCGAGTTCATGATCAAGTTTTTCGTCGCACTGCTCGTGGTGATGCTGGTGTGCTTTCTCAGCATGGGCTGGCGTGTAGGCGTTGTCGTGGCGGCTGCTGTACCGTTGACGCTGGCTGTGGTGTTTGTGGTGATGGAGGCCACGGGGAAGAATTTTGACCGTATTACCCTTGGCTCGTTGATTCTGGCGCTCGGCCTGCTGGTGGACGACGCCATCATCGCTATCGAAATGATGGTGGTGAAAATGGAAGAGGGCTACGACCGCATCAAGGCGTCCGCGTACGCCTGGAGTCATACAGCCGCGCCGATGCTGTCCGGTACCCTGGTGACGGCGATCGGCTTTATGCCCAATGGCTTCGCGCAGTCGACGGCAGGCGAGTACACCAGCAACATGTTCTGGATTGTCGGCATCGCCCTCATAGCCTCCTGGGTGGTTGCCGTATTCTTTACCCCGTATCTTGGCGTGAAGATGTTGCCCAACATCAAGACGGTTGAAGGTGGTCACGCAGCCATCTACAACACCCGGCACTACAACCGCTTCCGACGGGTGTTGACGCAGGTCATTGCGCGCAAATGGCTGGTGGCCGGTACCGTCATCGCTTTGTTTGTCGTGTCGATCCTGGGCATGGGCCTGGTCAAGAAGCAGTTCTTCCCGACCTCGGACCGCCCTGAGGTATTGATTGAAGTGCAAATGCCCTATGGAACCTCCATTGAGCAGACCAGCGCCACCACCGCCAAGATAGAGGCCTGGCTGCAAAAGCAGGATGAGGCAAAAATCGTCACGGCCTATATCGGGCAAGGTGCGCCGCGTTTCTATCTGGCGATGGCGCCGGAACTGCCTGATCCGTCATTCGCGAAAATCGTGGTGCTGACGGACAGCCAGGAGGCCCGTGAAGTCCTCAAGTTCCGTATCCGTGAAGCAGCTGCCGAGGGCCTCGCGCCGGAAGCACGGGTCAGGGTCACCCAACTGGTGTTTGGTCCGTACTCGCCATTTCCGGTTGCCTACCGGGTGATGGGGCCTGACCCCATAAAGCTCCGCGAAATCGCCGGCCAGGTGCAGGACGTGTTGCAGGCCAGTCCGATGATGAGAACCGTCAACACTGACTGGGGCCCGCTGACGCCGACGTTGCATTTTACTTTGGACCAGGATCGCTTGCAGGCAGTGGGATTGACGTCAAGCGCGGTTGCGCAGCAACTGCAATTCCTGCTGGCGGGCGTACCCATCACGGCGGTGCGTGAGGACATTCGGTCGGTGCAGGTGATCGGGCGTGCGGCAGGCGATATCCGCCTCGATCCCGCCAGAATCGAAGGCTTCACCCTGGTAGGTACGGCGGGTCAGCGGATTCCATTGTCCCAGGTAGGGGAGGTCGATGTACGCATGGAGGATCCGATCCTTCGCCGTCGTGACCGTACACCAACCATCACCGTACGAGGCGATATTGCCGAGGATCTGCAGCCGCCGGATGTTTCGAGCGCGATAGTGAAGGAGCTGCAGCCAATCATCGACAAACTCCCGGATGGGTATCGGATCGAGCAAGCGGGTGCAATCGAGGAGTCGGGCAAGGCCGGTACAGCAATGTTGCCGCTATTCCCGATCATGATTGCCATGACCCTGCTGGTCATCATTCTTCAGGTCCGCTCAATCTCGGCGATGATCATGGTGTTCCTCACCTCACCGCTGGGGTTGATTGGTGTCGTGCCGACATTGCTGATCTTCCAGCAACCCTTTGGTATCAACGCTCTGGTCGGTCTGATCGCCCTCTCAGGCATTCTGATGCGCAATACGCTGATTCTGATTGGGCAAATCCACCACAACGCTCAAGAAGGACTGGATCCTTTTCATGCGGTAGTCGAAGCCACGGTACAACGGGCCCGCCCGGTATTGCTGACAGCGATGGCAGCAATCCTGGCGTTCATCCCCCTGACCCATTCCGTCTTCTGGGGGACCCTGGCCTACACACTGATCGGAGGTACGTTTGTCGGAACCATTATGACGCTGGTATTCCTGCCAGCGATGTACTCCATCTGGTTCAAGATCCGCCCAGAGCAGAAGAGCGAAACTCATACAGCGACGCTGACATAAGCGTTTGATCCTGGGGGAGAGGGTGACACCAGAATTCCCATCCCCCAATTGCACGCAGAGCATTGCGCCTTAATCGTTACTTCAGAAGTGCAAGGACACAAGACCATTCGAAAAGCTAGCCGCTCAGAAAAACAATGCTCCATCCAGCGTGTGGGGCGGTAGGCTTTTCTCAAAAGCCAGAAACGACAAGGCCCTGAATAATCAGGGCCTTGTCATATAAAGGTGGCGGAGGCGATGGGATTCGAATTTATCCTGGATGTCAGGCCTCTTGCTGGACTGTTATCCGAATCGGGCCCAAATAGTTCGCCCGTTTCTGCGTGGAGCCGGCTGGGATTGTCGACGAGAATTCGCTTATGGAGCGATTCGTCTGGAGCCCACCTTACAAGTTGGTTTACTACGACCCCATCATCGATAGGTATGCTCGACACAAGAGCACATGCTCGGTAAGTATCTGGTAAGGCGCCTCGTCCTAAAGTTGTATCTCATCCCAACCGAGGTCACCGCGAGTACCTCGTCAAGTTGATGAAATTCAGCGCACTCTCCACCTCTGTGGTCGGGAGTGACCCGCTTCGGCTTAAAAGGAAGGCTAATGTCCAAACTACTCCTGTTGTTTTCACTTGCCCTGGTTGTAACGGGTTGCGCGAACATCCCAAGAAGCGAAATGTCGGAGTCTGTGTTTTCGTCGCTGGATTGTCCTGCAATCGTCAATCAATTGGATCAGGCACGCGCTACTCGTGAGAATGCAGCTCAAGCGAGGCGTGGTTCTTGGAAGGTCATCATTCCCATCGCTATTGGCGTGCGTTACTTCAACGCGGCAAGTGTCGAGAATGAGGCTGATAAAAGGGTAGTTCTGCTGGTTGAGGAACAACGGGCAAAGAAATGCACTCAGGTCTCTGATTTAACTAAAAATGCGCTACCTGCAAGAGATCGAAAAATGGCACCGATATCCGTTGTGTCGTTCCCGTCTCCTCATGATTGGCCTATTTGGGTAGCCCAGGAACTCGGCTATTTTAGCCGCAGCGGAATAACCGTTTCACTGACCCCAACCCCTGATTCGAAATTTCAGCTAGCCGGACTCATTGAAGGAGATTTCGACATCGCGATGACTGGCATCGACAATGTTATTGCCTATACAGAAGGGCAAGGTGAAGTCCGTACGCAGCGCAACGCGGATTTGTTCGCCTTCATGGGCGCCAGCAACAAAGGCTTCCTCCGGCTGGTGACCTCGCCGGAGATAAAAAAATACGCCGACCTCAAAGGCAAACAACTGTCAGTGGATGCTCAAACCACAGGCTACTCATTCGTGCTCCGCAAGTTATTGAAGGAAGGCGGCCTAGGGGCGGCGGATGTAGAGTTTGTCAGCGTGGGTGGGTTGCGTCAGCGTTACCAGACATTAGTTGAACATAAATATGCCGGCACGCTTCTAATCTCGCCATTACATGCGGCCGCTCAACAAAAGGGCTTCAATGTACTTGCCAATGTGGAAGACGTACTGGGCCACTATCAAGCATCGGTCGGTGCTGCGCGCCGCGATTGGGCGAAACACAATCACGTCGAATTAGTCGGCTACATTCGCGCGTATATGCAGGCTGTCGAGTGGCTCCGTAACCCAACAAACAGGGCCGAAGCAATAGCGATCCTGAGTAAAAATATGCCGAACTTATCAGGAACCATGGTTGGCCAAACCTATGAAATGCTGTTGGTCCAGCAAGATGGACTTGATCCACGTGCTGAATTGGATATTTCGGGAGTTGAGACTGTTCTCGCATTACGCAGTGAGTATGGAAAACCGCAAAAAATTCTAAGTTACGCTGGAAAGTACTACGATCTACAGTATCACGCAGAGGCAACTGAATCGCTGAGGTAACCGGAAAGCTGATCCGGCCTCCTTCGAGCTGGCTGATCAGCTTTCCGATCGACACAAGCAAACGATCAGGCCAGGCTCCGCTCTTCGGGCAGAAAGTGTCCATCGGTGCGCCCGCGCAATCTCTTGGCAAATAGTCAGGCCTAATCCGGCACCATGGTCGCGTCGATGAGCACCGCGCCAGAAACGAGCAAATACCTGCGATAGCTGCTCTGGCCTCACACCAGCGCCCCAATCACGTACAGTCAGGGAGTTTTCATCAAGCGCTAAATGGACTTCAGTGCCCGGCGGTGCATGCTGGATAGCATTCTCAAGCAGGTTTTTCAGTAGCGTAAACAGGGCGCTGCGGTCGGCCTGCCATAAGCACAGCGTAGTAGTACTGTTTACCAGAATGAGGCGGACGCCCGCTGCGTCGGCCATACGTCGCAGATAAAAGATGGCCTCGTTTGCAACATCCAGGGTATTAACGGCTGCAAGGCTGTAATTTTGTACCTCACTGGCTTCGGCCAAAAGCAACAGTTGTTGAACCTGCCGCGTCATGTGGGCGACATCGCTGAGCAGTGAACGGCGACCTTCGCTCTGCTCCATCAATTCGATTTGTGCGCATATCAGTGCCAGAGGCGTTTTCAGTTCATGTGCAGCGGTTGCCAGAAAATCCTGTTGTACACGGTACCCATGCTCCAAGCGCTCAAGCGTACGGTTAAAGCTGGCCACCAGCGGTGCTATTTCGGATGGCACAGTTTTGACCTCTAATCTGGAATGCAGAGACCGAGGGGAAATTGCGGCCGCAGACTCCGATATCTCACGTAAAGGTTTAAGCGTGTAGCCCAGCGTAACGTATGCGCAGCCGCCGAATACAAAAAGCAATACCAGGCTGAAGAGGACAATGCCAGCCCCCATGAACGGCCAGGCGAACCCGACATGGAGCAGCTCCATCAATCTCTTACTGGCCGCAAACTGCAAGTACCAGGTTCTGCCGTCATGCTCGACAGAGGACGTTGCAGCGTACATCAGCAGGCCTTCACGCTCGAAGTTGAATGCTCCGCTCTCTGATCGGGCAATGCCTATGTTAGAAGGCCAGAATTTATCCTCAGTGGACGTCAATCTCACATTCGCAGCGGAATCCAGCACTCGGTAGCCGATTTCCTGGCCCAGGCTTTTATAGCTCCAGATTCGATTGTCCTGGCTGCTATCGAACCCGATAGGCGTGCCAGCGCTATCAAACTGAAGTTTGCTTGCCAATTCATGAGTACGCTCGGTCACATCCGCGGTCAGGAAAACATCGCTTTCTGAAACGATCAGGGCGAGTGCCGCTGACGCGATCAGGAGGATGCTCAACAGCACTCCCGCGACATAGGCAAGCAGCATTTTGAAGCTAATACTATGGCGCCACATCGCATTGGCGTAGCGCATATCCAAGACCTCGCAAATTAACAATTCGTTGAGGGCAGCCGATGGATATCAGTTTGCGGCGAATTCGATGGAGCGCCACATCCAGAGCATTCGGTGTCACGGCGTCACCTAGTCCCCATGCGGCAGCCTCAATTGCATTACGACGGACGAGCTCCCCTGGCTTGCGAAGTAACAGCAACATGATCTGCATTTCCGCAGGCGCCAGGGCGATGCTTGCATCGGCATTGCACATCATGCCCGTATCGGGTTGCACACTGAGTTCGCCGTGGGAAGGCGCCAAGGGGCGGTGTTCGGCAGGTCGACGCAGAAGTGCTCGCACTCGAGCCACCATTTCGTCCATCGCGAATGGCTTGGGTAGATAATCATCGGCGCCAGCGTCCAGCCCCTCGACCCGGTCGTGCAGCGCATCTCTTGCCGTCAGGACAAGGCAGGGGAGCCCCATTCCCGCGTCGCGCAAGCGCCGCAGCAAAATCAGCCCATCCCCGTCCGGCAAACCTCGATCAAGAACCAGCGCTTGATAAGGAAGCTGCTGGAGGGCCGCCCACGCATTGTCGACGCGGCTAATGACATCAACGGCAATTCCAGAGGCCGTCAAGCCTTTGCAAATAAGATGTGCCAGGCGTTCGTGGTCTTCGACCAAAAGAATACGACTCATAAGAACAGGCACACATAGTCGACCCGCGAAATGATTTTCGCAGAACGGTCCGGAACGGGCAGGCATTTCAATAGAGCGCACAGGCTAGACATCTTGACGTTACTCAATGCGAAACAATGATCAGCTGGGCGATTGGCTACAGTGAATGGAGCCTCACGAATCGCCAAGCTGCAAACTCTGTTATCTTCGGCTGTTTTCTCTTACTGGCCCCTTACTGACTCATCCGGATTTGGGGCGCACTGAACAACTGCGCTTGATGCGGCCTGTGTGGCGTATCGGTAACCTTCACCCAGGCGTCCGACCTCTTTTATTCCTCCGATCAGCACACCTCGCCGGAGCCGCTACAAGGCAAGATCTCATGAGCTCGCCATTCCTTGATGAGCTGGCGTCGGTTACGACTGTAGCGCTCGGCAAGCACTTCCAGTTTTGCGATGTCATCCATAGCTATCACGCGGAACCGGTTGTCCGCTTCACACCACGCCGACAGGAAGCGCTTTGCGTCGATAAAGCCCAGCATGATCGGCCAGACAATTTGTTTATCTGCAGGTGCGTGGGTTATCGACAAGGTGATAAGCAGTTTGCGCTGGTCGCGCAATGCGAACCGGACTTCACTCAGGTCGATTGAAGTGGAAAGGTTGGAGTGGGCGCCCACGTAGAATGTTTCGTCGTCAAAGGTGTGACGCATATCCAGAGGCAACACGGCGTTAATTTTGGCCAGCGCGTTCTTTACCGCGAAGGCAAATTTATCGTCTGTCTGACGACTGACCCACTGGGCACCGACTACAAGCGCCTGTATTTCTTCTTCTGTAAATGCCAGCGGGGGTAACAGAAAGCCAGGTTTCAAAATATAACCCAAGCCCGGCTCACCCTCGATGTCGGCGCCCATCCCCTGCAAGGTCACCACATCGCGACGTATGGTGCGTAATGAAACGCCCAACTCCCGCGCAAGCGTCTGGCCCGACACCGTTCTACGATGTCGGCGCAGCACTTGCATTAGCTCAAACAAACGGTGACTCCTGGCCATGTCTACTCCATCGCGATGAGACCTTTACCGCCGAGCTTACGGCCTTTCTCAAGCTCAGTGATCAGTCGAGTCGCCTCGGACATCGACACGGTTTCTGCTACCCGAACGTTGTAGCGCCTCTCACTGGCAGCCTTGGCAAGCTGATCCAATATCTCGGCGCGCGGTGAGCCGATAATCATTTTGAGTCTGCGATCAAAAAAAGCGCGGACAAACTTACCTGGGCCAGGGTTTAGATCAAGAAATACGCCGCCCGATTTCAGTGTCGCAACGCCTTCAGATATCGGCAGCGTTGCCGCGGTGTCGTAAACCACGTCGAATCGAGTGGCAATAGTTGATAGCTGCATGTTCCGATAATCATAAACAGTGTCCATACCCAACGACTGTGCTAGCTGCATGTCCCTGTCGCTGCAACTGCCCGAGACGACGGCCCCCTGCATCAGAGCTATTTGTACAGCCGCTTCGCCTACGGCTCCGGCACATCCATTGACGAAGACATGCTGGCCGGCTCGCAGCCTGGCCTTGTCTATAAGGCCGTTCCAGGCGGTTATACCTGGAGTACCCAGGCAGGCGGCGTGCTCGAATGACACATCATCAGGCTTATGGGCTAAAAACGCCTCTTTTGTGATAACGGCTTGGCCAAACGCTCCGCTTTCTTTAAATCGGGCAAGTCCAAAAACCGCATCCCCGACCTTGAATCGCGTGACACCTGCGCCGACCGATATAACCCTGCCGGAGAAATCCATGCCCATCGCGCGAGGGAATTTCCTACCGGTAACGATCTTCATTTGCCCAGTCCGCAGCTTCCAGTCAATGGGATTGATCGCTGAAAACTTGACGCTGACACCGACCTGACCTTTGCCTGGGGCAGGCAGTTCGAAGTCCTGAACCTGCATGACCTCTGGCCCGCCATATCTGCTGTACTGAATGCGTTTCATGATGCGTCTCCAAACTCCGGCATACGATTGGGGTAGTCACCGGGCGGAATCTACAGGCCAAGGCGGTCAGTTTTTGTCACCATTCAATGAAATAGCGAGCAGGGCTCAGCAATGCGCGTTGAGTCCCTAGAGCGCATAGGGTTGGCGTCTTTGCAATCTTTGATCCTGGTTGGGCTGACGCTGCCCGCGAAGTGTTTTGGGTTCATAACAGTTATCTGATCTGCTCATGAATACTCTTGGCGCGTGCGCTGTAGCATGACTTCGCTAATAACTATCAGAGATCTATGAATGCGGATATCAGCCCTGCACGCCACTGTTGTCATGAGTTGCCTCTGGATGGGATCAGTGCTCGCCGCACCGCCGGCAGAACAAGTCGTGCGTATTGCGCAACTGGTGATTGATCCTGCGCAACTGGCGGCCTATCACGCTGCAGTCAAAGAGGAAATGGCTGATTCCGTTCGTCTTGAGCCGGGAGTGCTGGCAATTTATTCGGTCGCGGAAAAAGAACACCCGAACCGGCTGCACTTCTTCGAGATCTATGCCGATGAAGCGGCGTATCGAAGCCATATTGCGTCCGCGCATTTTCAGAAGTATGTGACAACGACCCAGCCGATGATCCTGTCCAGAGTGCTGATTGAAACCGATCCGGTTCAACTCAGCGCCCAGCCCGGTCGATGATCGATCTAAGGGGCCGGTCGGTGCGCCGAACAATTTGGTCTTTCAATGGAGGAAGTGATGAAAAATGTGAAGGTCATGGCACTTGCAATCGCGGGCCTGGCGTTTTTTGCAGCAGGTAGTTGCCGGGTAATGGCATCAGAAGCCTTGTCTGCAACAGCCCCGGCCTACTATGTTGCCGAGTTTGAGGTCACCGATCCTGAGGGGATGAAGCCTTACAGTGCGCAGGTGGAGGCAACCTTCAAACCCTATGGTGGGCATTTCATCGTGCGTGGCGGCAAGACCATTTCGCTTGAAGGTTTAGCGCCAAAACGTCGCCGTGTTGTCATTGAGTTTGCCAGCGTCGAACAAGCCCGGGCTTGGTATAACTCGGCGGAGTACACCGAGCTGAGGAAAATCCGCCAGCGTTCAGCCAAGACAGATGTCTATTTGATCGAGGGGGTATCAGCGCAATAGTCAAGGGAGTAGCAAAATGCTGCGCGAGAACGCGAACGACCTACTGGTCTTCATTGCAGTGGCGCGAGAAAGAAGTTTCACCAAAGCGGCTTCACAACTGCGAGTGTCTCAATCTGCGATGAGCCATACCATCAAGGCATTCGAAGAAAGATTAGGGATGAGGCTCCTAACCCGCACCACACGCAGTGTCACATTGACCGATGCCGGACAGGCGCTCTACGACAGCATGAACCCTCACTTCGAGGCCATGGAGGCCAATTTTCAGAGCTTGCTGGGCCTACGAGAAAAGCCCGCCGGCACCCTGCGGATCACTGCGGCAGACTTCAGCTTTCATACGGTGTTATGGCCAGTGCTGGAAACCTTTTTGGCGAGGTACCCGGACATCAACGTTGAGGTGAACTGTGACTATCGACTGGTCGACATCGTAGCCGACCGTTATGACGCAGGCGTCCGGTATGGCGACACGGTTGGAGAGGGGATGATCGCTACACGGATAGCCCCTGACATGCGCATGGCCGTCGTAGCGACGCCGGCCTACTTCGCGCTACATGTACCGCCTGGAGAACCCGACGAACTTGTCAGCCATAACTGCATCAACATGCGATTCCCCACCCATGGCGGTATCTATACTTGGGAGTTCGAAAAAGAAGGCACTACCAAGAATATTCAAGTCAGTGGGCAGCTCGTCGTCAATGGCGTTTATCAGACACTCGATGCCTGCCGGAGCGGGGCGGGGTTGGGGTATTTGCCGGAAACACTGGTTCTGCAGCACATTGACAAGGGCGAGTTGATTCGGGTGCTGCAAGACTGGTGCCCGCCGTTCGCCGGATTCCACCTGTATTACCCCAGTCGCCTTCAATCCTCACCGGCGTTCAGCCTTTTGGTAGAAGCACTGCGCTATCCCCGGCGCCCCCAAGTGGGAGAAGACTGAATAGCTCCGCGCGGCATCCCTTTCAAACCATCAAACAGCCTGCCCGACGACACCTACAGACTATCCGGATCGCCGAAAAACATTTTGACTTGGCTCTAGCACGGTGTTTACAGCCCGAAAAAAACTAATTGTGCCCCCAATTTTGCCCCCATTCGCACCGGGTGCGCGGGCGATCGCGAATGGCGATTTCCCACGGTCTCAAGTCTGGCAGTGCGTGGATCAGTGTATTTCGTTTGGGGTTCGGTGTGGGCTTGAGGTTTCTTCGCGTAAATAAGTCTATGGTTGTTTGAGATGAAGGTTTGATCGGCCATTTCCATAGCGGCCAGCGGTGCGTTGGCGCCCAATGCCCGTGCTCGAGCATAACCTCGGGTATCACGCCAATCCACAAGATGCGCAACCACTGTTTGCCGATGGGGCTTTGGGGACAGCCGGGCTTTCAACAATGACGCCGGCATGAGCGGTGAGGTGCAACAAGCCTAATCGGAGCAGGTCGGTTTTGGCCCCTATGCGATAACTGCGTGCGAAGCACAGGAATTTGGCAACCTGGGCCGCGCCAAGGATCTCAACTCTTAGAGTATCTCCGCCTTGGCCCCGTGCATATCTGCCTACCCCATGTATGGGGTGCTAGGGATCGAGTATTCGACTCGCTGCGTCCCGGCCATTTAATTCAAGGGGTTGCAGCTTTTTTCTCGCGGCCCCTTTTTTATTTTTAGCATTTTTACCCCTCCAACCGACCAGCCGTTGGCGGGACGTAAGTGCTGCCGATTGGGCGTCCGCAATGTTAGCAAGCGCGTTGTATGGTTACTTAGCACGTCGTCCTCACCTTTTCACCGATTGATCAGGTGCAGCCGTTCAGTTCGTCAAGGGTTAAAACGTCTTCGGCCTGTTCACGCCAGCGACGCACAATGCCCAGCTCTATGTCGAACATGTCCAGTACCCTTCCGACGGTGTGATCGATCATTTCCTCCAGGCTCTTGGGGCGTGCATAGAAGGCGGGCACTGGGGGCGAGATGATGGCTCCAAGCTCGGCCAGTTCGGCCATGCTACGCAGATGATTGCGGTGTAATGGGGTTTCACGAACCATCAAGACCAGGCGTCTGCGCTCCTTGAGTACTACATCGGCGGCGCGGGTCAGGAGGGAGGAGGTAACTCCGCTGGCAATCTCGGACAGGCTTCGAATGGAGCAGGGCGCTATGATCATACCCATGGTCTTGAATGATCCGCTGGCGATAGCGGCACCAATGTCCTGACTGGAATAACTGACGTCGGCCATGGCCTTGAGTTGTGTCCAGCTGATATCGGTTTCGTGGGCGAGGGTGATCATCGCGGACTTACTGACCACCAGATGCGTCTCGATCGGCGTATCGCGCAGCAATTCAAGCAGGCGCACGCCATAAATCGCCCCTGAGGCACCGGAAATCCCGATGATCAATCGCTGTGGGCGGCTATCGCTCATATGCGTTCTCCCAAGGGCTGTGAACCCTCTTTGTAATAAGGAATGGTGCTCAAAGCGGAAGTCAGGGTCTTGCCGATCACTTCGATAAATAATAATGCCGCCGGGGTCAGCGGACGGCGCACGTCATGTACACACATCATCCGACGGCTGATGCCAGGAGCGGCAAGGGGATAGGCACGCAATGCCCCTTGATGTAAACCTCGCTGCAGTACGGTGGCGGGCAGAATACTGACCCAGTCGCTACGCCGCAGAAACTCTTCGATCACAGCTAAGTCATCCACCTCCAGTTGCGGCGTGAGCTCAAGTCCGTCAGCCGCCATTCGTTGGTCGATGACGATTCTCAATCCGTGTCGTCTTGAGGGCAGCACCAGTTTGAGGTCCTGTAGAGCAGTCAAGGGAATCGGCACGGGGCAATTGAGCCGGCGTGCCGCGCCAGCGGCCACCAGCAATTCTTCGTTGAGGATGTCCTGGCAGTGCAGGTGGTCGTGCTGAAAGCTTTGATTGATGACAGCAAAGTCCAGAGTTCCGGCCAATACCTTGTCGATCAGCTCCTGGCTGTAATCTGACGTGACGCACAGTTGCACGTCAGGATGGTACTCGACGAAGTGCGCCAGTGTTGCTGCCAGCGCATGATTGGTCGCTGACGCAATCAGACCGGCATGCACCCGCCCGCCGATCTGCCCACTACGGTCGATGAGCGTTTGTCGTGCTTCGAGAAACTGCCCGAGAATCGGCATGAACAGCCGGTAGGCCTGATCACCGGCTTCTGTTGGGTGCATGCCTTTGGAGCTGCGCTCAAACAGTGTTTGTCCCAGTTCCTCTTCGAGCTTGGCAATCTGCATTGATAGCGCGGGCTGGACGATATTCAGACGTTGCGCAGCCCTTGTTACCGATCCCTCTTCGTAGAGGCAGGTGAAGTATTTCAGTTGGCGCAGCTCCATGGCGATTTTTCCTCATTTATAGGCATCAGCCCAAGGTGCCGACGCTCTGATAAATATGCTTGAGCTCGCTGAAATCCAGCAAGGCATCGACCCCATGCAACCGGCCAAGGCCACTTTTGCGATAACCACCGGTTTCGGCTTCGGCAAACAGCTTGTTGTGATCGTTGATCCACACGGTGCCGTTGCGCAACGCACGTGCCACCCGCCAGGCGCGTGCGCCTTGGTCAGTCCAGACGCTGGCCGAAAGACCAAACTCTGTATGATTAGCCCGTGCGACGGCTTCAGCCTCGTCCTCAAAAGGTTCGATGACCAGCAACGGGCCGAAGATTTCTTCCTGGCAGAAGAACGCACTGCTGTCTCGATGGGTAATCAACGATGGCGCCAGATAAGCGCCTTTGTTCGTCAACCCTTGTGGGCGACCACCTGGAAGCAGGACCTGGTCACAACTGTCCAGCGCCTGAGCGATACGCTGTTCGACCTTATCCCGGGACTGCCAGTCGATCAGGGGCCCCATTTGTGTCGTCGGGTCGGTTCCCGGCCCGATTTTGATAGCAGTCAGCGCTGCTTTGAGCGCGTTTTGCATTTCGTCAAAACGGCTGGAGTGCACGAGAATCCTCCGCGCAGCGGTGCATTGTTGTCCGGAAATAATCGTCGCCGCTGCGGCAAGTCTGGGGGCGATAGCGGTGATATCCGCATCCTCGAATACCAGGCAGCAGGATTTACCCCCCAGTTCCAATGACAGCTTTTTCATCGTCGCGGCGGCGTCCTGCATGATGCGCTGACCGGTTGCCGTTGAACCGGTAAAGCTCAACACGTCGACCTCGGGCGACGCCACCATATAGCTGGCTCCGGCGTGGCCGGTTTCAGCGAACAGATTCACCGCACCGCCGGGCAGTCCCGGCAAACTGAGCAGCGGTTCAAGTATCGCGGCATTGAACAACGCCGTTTGCGGTGCGGGTTTAATCACTATGGTGCAGCCGGCAGCAATGGCTGGTGCCATAGCTCTGATAAGTAATACCGCGGGCGCATTCCACGGGATGATCAGCCCGGCTACGCCTGCTGGCTCGCGCAACATACTGGAAAATTCACCCGGTGCGACTTCCAGAATATGGCCAGGGTTGTGGCGCGCCAGCCCTGCGTAATAGATGATCTCTGAAATGGCCCCGGCTATCTCACCCCGGGATTGAACCAATGCCTTGCCGTTTTCGCGACTCAGCAGTTGCGCCAGTGGTTCATGCCGGCTCTTGAGTTCAACCGCCCAGTCCAGCAGCAGTTGCTGACGCAGGCGCGGATTCTGCGACCACTGTGGATTGGCGAAAGCTGCAGCAGCCGCCGCGACGGCCGCTTGGGCCTGAGCTTCACCGCCATCGGCGAAACGACCGATGACTTCGCCAGTGGATGGGTCGAGGCTATCAGCCCACTGGTTGTCATGAGTCCAGTGGCCATCGATGAAATGTTGGCTTTGCATGAGTGCTCCCGGGTACAGGATCAATGGGTGACCGAGCCGCCGTCGACCACGATGGTCTGGCCGCTCATGAAGTCGCTGTCGGCGCTGCTGAGGAACAGCAATGCGCCGATCAAATCCTCAGGCACTGCCTCCCGCTTGATGCAGCGGCTGGCAATATTGGCTTTGACAATTGCCTCGGCCCAGTCGGCATTGGCCTGCACATTAGCGCTCATGGTCAAACCGGGCGCCAGGCAGTTACAGCGGATGCCCGCATCGCCCACTTCGCGGGCAATGGAGCGCGTCATGGCAATGATCGCGCCCTTGGAGGCGACGTAGGCCAGCATCATGGGCGCTCCTTTGAACGCGGTAGCCGACGCAATGTTGACGATTTTGCCGTAGCCCTGCTGGCGCATGACTGGCAACACTGCCTTGGCGCATTCGAAAGAGCCGCGCACGTTGACGGTCATGATCCGGTCCCATTCAGCGGATTCGGTTTGCTCGAAGGGCTTGAGTTGCAGGGTGGCAAACAGCGCGGCGTTGTTGACCAGGATATGTATCCCGGCGAAAGCTTCCAGTGCAGCACTGACCATCGCCTGCACTGCGGCGCCGTCGGTGACGTCACAGGCGACTGCCAGTGCCGTGCCGCCTTTGGCACGGATTGCGCTGGCCGTTTCATCTGGGGCGTGCAAGTCGCATAACACTACCTTGGCACCCTCGGCAGCCAAGGCCAGCGCATAAGTGGCGCCGATACCCTGAGCTGCCCCGGTGACGATGGCCACTTTCTCGTTGAGCCGATTCATGACGTTACCCTCTTATTGTTATTGGCCGCCGATCACCGTCGGTTACGGATGAGTTGCGGCATCCCGTTATCTGCATCGAGTCTGATAGATAGTCATGCGCTGCGCCTTGCCCTGAGCACCGGAATTTAGCGCCACAGTCGGCAGATTTGCCTTGCAGTCTGATCCACGTTCGAGTGGCGGGTACCGGTTGCATGCAGAAGTTATTGCTGATGGTTCGTATCAATATTTCTTAGTAGGCAAGAGCTGCAAAGGCCTGTTTAGCTTGATTGCAATCGAAGCCGCCAATGCAGTGGTTTCGTCCGACACAACAACAAAAAATCGGAGAGACACCATGGGATCCAGCTGGCTAGTGCTGTCCATCACGCTCATATACATGTTCGCCCTCGCTGTGATCAGCTACGCGGTACGCCGCCATTCCCGCAGCGCCGCCAACTACACCACGGGGGGCAGCCATTTCCCGGCAGTGTTGATCGGCTTTCTGATGATGTCTGAATTCATCGGCACTACGGCCAGTGTCGGTACGGCGCAGGCGGCCTATACATCGGGTATTTCTGCTGCCTGGAATCTGGCATCGCTCGGCGTTGGTTTTGTGTTGTTCTCGCTGCTGCTGGCGCGCAAGTACCGCGAGCTGGGCGAGAACACCATTTCCGGCGCATTGGCTCGCACCTATGGCGAACCTGTGCGTTTCGCGACGTCAGTGATCATGATCTTCGCCTTGATGATCGTTGCCGTGTCGGTGTATGCCAGCGGTGGCGCGGTTTTGGCGGGGTTGCTCGGTATAGGTAAAGCGCCGGCGATTGTCATTACAGGTGTGGTGGCGGTGATTTTTGTCAGCGTCGGCGGCATGCGCTCGGTGGTGTACACCAACTTCCTCCACGCGCTGATCAAATACCTAGGGATCATTCTTACGCTGGGGTTTGCCTTGAGCCGCGTCGGCGGTATGGAGGCTTTGCTGGAAAAACTGCCGGCCCCCATGCTCACTGTCGACAATGTCGGCTGGAGCCAGATCATGGCGTGGATGGTTGCAGGGATTGGTGCGACCTTCGCCACGCAGTATGTGATTCAGGCGGTAAATACCGTCAGCAATGGTGACAAGGCGCGCCATGCGGCCTTCTATTGCGCGGTCATGCTGGTGCCTTTCGGAATCTGCGCGGCACTGATCGGCATGTGCAGTCGCGTGCTTTTCCCGGCAATTCCGCCGTTGCTGGCGTTCCCAGCGTTGATCGGTGAGATGGACAGCATCATGGCCGGTGTCGTCGTGGCGGGGTTGGCCGGCTCCCTGTTTGGCACCATTTCCGCGCTGACCATGGGTATTGCTACCTTGGCGCTTAAAGATTTCTATCAGCCGTTTTTCAACAAAACCAGTCAGGTGAAGCGTGACCTGGTCTTCGTCAAGACGGCCACGGTAATAGCGGGCTTGTTGCCCATCAGCCTGGCTATTTTTGCCTCCGGAGTGCTGGAAGTGACCTTCCTCGCCAAGGCGCTTCGCGCTTCCCTCGCCGTGCTGGTCGTGATGGTGTTTTACGCCCCGACGTTCGGTACCCGGCGCGGCGCTTTCCTGAGCATCATCGCGTCACTGATTGTGACCGTGGGTTGGTTCCTGATGGGCAATCCTTACGGAATCGACAACGCCTATGTGGCCCTGGCGACGCCGCTGGTGATCATGACGTTGAGCCACATCATGCGCCGGGGTGAGGAAGCTCCCCTGCAGACCGAACCGTCTCTGGAAAAGTCTGAAGGAGTTCACTCATGAAGATGTCTGGAGCCCAGGCCATCATCGAGGTTCTCAAACGCGAAGGCGTTCGGCACCTGTTTGGTGTTCCCGGCGAAAATTTCACGCCGATGATGGACGCCTTGTACGACGAACCGTCCATTGCGTTCATCGTTGGTCGCCAGGAAGGTGGCGCGGCGTTCATGGCTGAAGCTTATGCTGGAGCCGGTGGCGGGGTGGGTGTGGTTCTGGGCGCACGGGCCGTGGGTGCTACCAATCTGAGTATCGGTGTGCATACGGCGATGGAAAACTCCACGCCCATGGTGGTGTTGCTCGGCCAGCTGGATTCAAGGTTCCGTGGTCGCGAAGGTTTCCAGGAAGTCGATCTGGATCGTATGTTCGCCCCGTTGTGCAAATGGTCGGTGGAAGTAAGCAATGCACAACGCTTGCCGGATATCCTGCAGCGGGCCTTCCATCTCGCGCGCAGCGGCAGGCCTGGTCCGGTGGTGGTTTCCCTGACCGAGGATGCTTTGCACGATGAGCTGCAAGCACATTTCAGTGAGCCTCTGGCTATCAGCCGACCGCGTCCTTCACCTGACGAAGTGAGCGGTTTTGTGCGGCGACTGGCTGAGGCCCGGCGTCCGGTGATCATCGCCGGGGCAGGGGTCAAGCGTGCTGGGGCCGAAGCGCTGCTGGTGCAGTTCGCCGAACGTTGTGCGATTCCGGTACTGGCTGCATGGCGCCGTCACGATGTTTTCCCCAATGGTCATCGGTTGTATTGCGGGCACCTGCAAATGGGGACTCATCCGGCGTTGGTCGATACCCTGCGCCAGGCTGACATGCTGATTGTTATTGGCGCGAGGCTTAACGAGATCACCACCCAGAATTACGCGGCGGTGAGTGTCGGGCAGCGCATCCTGCAAATTGACATCGACGACCGCATGCTGGGCAAGGCCTACCCCATCGAACAAGGCATTGTTGCCGATGCAAACCAGGCCCTTGAAGCGCTGCTGGAGCACACATTCGCTGTGCCGTCGGAGGGCTGGGCGCAATCGCGACGCGCCGTCTACGAAGACGTTACCAGGCTGATCGTCGAACCTCATGAGGATTACGTCGACAATTGGCAGATCATTCGCGAGTTGCGAGCACAATTGCCGGACGATGCGATCCTGACCAATGACGCCGGGAACTTTGCAGGCTGGATGCATACGTTCTTCAGCTTTCGCCAGACCAATACCTATGTCGGTGCTGCTTCAGGTGCCATGGGCTATGGCATGCCGGCCGCCCTCGGCGTGCAGCTGGCTCATCCAGACAAAACCGTGGTTTCCCTGTCCGGCGATGGCGGTTTGATGATGACCATTCAGGAACTGGAAACCGCAGTGCGCCTGAAGCTGCCGATCATTGCCCTGGTGTTCAACAACAACATGTACGGCTCGATCCGCATGCATCAGGAAAAAGCCCACCCTGGGCGGGTGATTGGCTCGGATCTGGGTAACCCTGATTTCGTACTGTTGGCCCAGGCATTTGGTGCACAGGGTTTGCGCGTTACCAATGACGCTGCCTTTGCCAACGCCTTGCGGGTCGCGCTTGCGGCCTCGGGTCCGGTTCTGATCGAAATTGTCTCCGATCCGCAACGCATCTCCGTGCGCCAGACCATAGATCAGATCCGCCAATCAGGTATCCGGCAATGAGCGCGGGGGCCGACATGGACAGTGCAGGTATCGAGCTCGATCAATCGACCGTTTCTGCACAAGCCTGGGGCGCCGGCAGCGGCACCGGAAGAGCGGCGAAGCTCAAACAACGGCTACCCACTTTCAGCTTTCTAGAAAAAGCAGCTCGACGAAGAATTCCGGGTTTCGCGTTCGACTTTGTGGATGGCGGGACAGGGGAGCATCTGGCGGCCGCGTGCAATCGCAATGCGTTGGACGCGGTCCAGATCATCCCCCGTTATGGGGCTAGCGCAGTTGTGAATACTGAAATTGAGCTGTTTGGGCGGCGCTACGCCAGCCCCATCGGTATTGCTCCGGTCGGGGTTGACGGCTTGGTATGGCCGGGGGCAACTCAGTTGTTGGCCAAGGCTGCGCAGCGGGCACGGATTCCCTACATCACCGGTACGCTGGCCAGCGGTTCACTGGAAGAGGTGGCGCGACTCTGCCCCGACAATGTCTGGCTGCAGCTTTATGGTCTTCCAAGGGATGAGCATCGGGTCACGTTCGATCTGATCCGGCGTGCCGAAGACTGTGGTGTGCATGTGCTGGTCGCCACCCTGGATGCACCGGTGCGCGCCAAGCGGCCTCGGGATTTGCACAACGGCCTGATCGTTCCGTTTCGCATGACGCCGCGCACCGTCTGGCAAGTGGCGATGTCACGGCACTGGGCGCAAGCGTTGCTCAAGAACGGCGCACCGGGGTTTCCCAATATCGAGCGCTATGTCGGCGGCGGTAGCGGCATGGCAGCAACCGCTGGTTTCGTGCAGCGCGAAATCAAAGGCACCTTTGATTGGGAGACGTTGGCGCGCATGCGCGACGCGTGGCCCAGGGCACTGGTGGTCAAAGGGGTGTTGCATCCGGACGATGCCGAACGCGCGATCAGTCTCGGTATCGACGGGGTTCTTGTCTCCAATCATGGCGGGCGCCAATCCGAGGCTGCGCCACCTTCCATCGATATGTTGCCAAGTATCGCCCGGGTCGTAGGAGCGCGCGCCACCGTACTCTTCGACAGTGGCATTCGTAGTGGTCTGGATATCGCGCGTGCCATGGCATTGGGGGCTCATGGCACCTTTTGCGGGCGAGCGTTTCTCTATGGCCTCGCAGCGCTGGGGAGCGAGGGTCCTGACCATGTAGCGCAATTGCTTGACGACGAACTGCGTACAGCTCTGGCGCAGAACGGTGCCTACAACTGCGCGCAGCTACGTAGTGCTGCCGTGCGTCATCCTGCCGCCTGGCAGGCTTGATCGTTTGTGATCAAGGCCATCGATAACAATTTCAATAGCGAGATTACCCATGTCAAATGACCAAACTGCTGATTTCAACCCACTGCCGCCCGGTGCCACCTTGCGTGGCTGGCTGGATCATTTGCAAAGCAGCCAGCGCCTGACGCTGGTCGAGGCTGGTACGGCGTTGCGCTTTGGCGTAGCGGCAGTCGCCAATCGTCTGGATGGCCAGAGTGCTTCGCTGTTTATTGCCCCCGACCAGCACGAAATCCCGGTGGTTTCCGGCTTGCTCTCGGACCGTCTGTGGATGGCTGAAGCCATGGGTGTCAAACCCGCCGAGGTGCTCAACCGCTTTCAGGATGCCAGTCTCAACCCCATTGCCGGTCAGGAAGTGCCGGATGCTCCGTGTCAGACCGTGGTGCACCATCAAGTGGATCTGTTGACGCAGCTGCCCATCCCGACCCACAACGAGCATGACAGCGGGGCCTACATCACGGCGGGTCTGCTGATTACCCGCAATCCGCGCACCGGTATCCAGAACGTCTCTATCCACCGGCTGCAAGTCAGTTCGGCCAATCGCCTGGGCGCGCTGTTGTTGCCGCGACATGCCCTGGCGTTCTTTCAGGAGGTCGAAGGCACGGGAGAGGATCTGGAAGTTGCGGTGGTGATCGGTGCAGACCCTCTGACCCTTCTGGCTTCTCAGGCCATCGTGCCCATCGATCACGATGAGCTGGAAATCGCCGGGGCGCTGCATGGACGTCCGCTGCGGCTGGTGCGCTGCGTGACCAATCGGATTCGTGTCCCGGCCGATGCGGAGATCGTTCTGGAGGGACGCCTGCTGGCTAACGTACGTGAGCTGGAAGGACCTTTTGGAGAATTTCCGCAGTACTACGGCGAACGTGCCGAACGCCACGTAATTGAGGTAGACGCCATCACTCACCGGCTGGCGCCGATTTTCCACACCATCGTTGGCGGCGGGCTGGAGCATCTGTTGTTGGGCGGCATTCCTCGGGAGGCAACGCTGCTGGCCCATCTGCGGCGCAGTTTCCCAGGGGTTCGTGACGTGCATCTGGCCAAGGGCGGAGTTTGCCGTTATCACCTTTACGTGCAGCTGGATAAACGCTCCGAGGGTGAAGCGAAGAATGTGATTTTAGGCGCGTTCGGCGGTCACTACGACCTCAAGCACGTGGTGGTGGTCGACCTCGATGTGGACATTCACAACCCGACCGAAGTGGAGTGGGCGATTGCCACGCGCTTTCAGGCCGACCGTGATCTGGTTCTCGTGCATGAGACCCAGGGTTCGAAGCTCGATCCATCAACCCGCGACGGAGTCGGCTCGAAGATGGGCTACGACGCCACGGTGCCGTTGTCTGCGCCAGAGATGCGCTTCACTCGCATTCGCGTGCCTGGCGAAGCAGAGGTCGACCTGGACGCAGTGACGCGCCCGGCACCTGTAGATTGGCAGCGCCTATTCTGACTCAGCAAGCCGTTATGACTTTCTGAATGAGGCGCCGCTAAACTTGCGGCGCCGTGCTTAGGACCTGCCCGATCAGGGCTTTCCTGCACCATTGCCGGGCTGCCACAGGTACGGCGGTTTAGTGCCGTTGATGCGCCAGTCACCGATAATCCGCGCTTTATAAATCGACTAGTCGCGCTTCGTGCCTATCATCACGAACAGCGCGCGGGCGATCTGATCGCTCTTATTGCGCCAGGCGTGGCGGGTTCCATGCTGGATGACGACCTCGCCGGGGCGGATCAGTTTTTGTTCGCCATTGTCCAGTTCCAGCCAGAGTTCGCCTTGGAGCAGGATGCCGTAGTCGATGGTCGGGGTCGTGTGCATGCCCGGATGGTCCGGTTCGAAGCATTCGAACAGGCCGGGCAGGGCGCCGCCCAGTTCCTCGATCATCTGTCCGACATCCGTCGGGTTCTGCATCACGGTGTCCGGTGGAAAATCATAGATTGCCAGACTGGTTTCGCCCGGCCCGGGCACCAAGGAAGGGTGTCCCAGGGTAGGGTCCTGCTGCGCGCCGAACGTTCCGGCCGTTGAGCCGGTGGACCACAGGTGCGCCATGGCATGGCCGGGAATGGACTCAAAGGCGCAAGACCGTGGTGCGGCGTCATCGCTGATGAATACGGACTGACCCGCAGAATCCAGGCCGGTGACGACTCTTCGAATTTTCATGGCATTTCCAGGTTCGGTGGGCGGGCATCACCGTGCCCGCCGTTGTTGACGGGTTTCGTTAATGTCAGGGGCAGATGACGTAATTGCTGAAGCCGCCATGTCGATTTTCGATACCGGTAATCGCGTCGTTCACTTTTTCCAGGTTGAAGGCGGTGTTTTCGAAGAATGAAAGATCCAGCGTGCCGGATTCCACCATGTCCGCCATGGCTTGTCCTTGCCCAGTGGTGAACCAGGCCGAACCGCTGATCTGGATGTCGTTGTCCATGATCCAGTGCAGGTCGATCGGCACGTCACCGGCAATGGCGCCGATGTTGACCAGATGCCCGCCGCGGTGAATGGACTTGAGGGCTTGGGTCAGGGTTTCGTGTGGTGCCCCTGGGCCCAAGGCATCGATAACGACGTCGACACCTTCACCGTGGGTGACTTCGCTAACCCACTCGTTGGTTGGAACCGTACCCAGTGTGTGGATCTCAATTCGACCTGGCGCGGCGAGATCTTTCACCCGCTGGAAGAGCTCCTGGTTGCGGGCCGTGCCGAGAATCTTGCGAACGCCCATCGCCAGCGCCAGTGCGACGGCGCCCAAACCGAGCGTGCCACTGATGCCATTGATCAGCAGGGTGGTGCCAGGCCCGACACTGGCCTTGAGCATTGCCTTGTAGGCGGTACCCAGGTAGCCCAGTCGCGCGGCCGTCTCAAAGCTGAGGTTGTCGGGTAGTTTCACCAGGCTGTATTGCGGAGCAGGGATGTACTCGCAAAGGCCGCCGTAGGGGTAGTCTTCGAACATGCGCGAGCTTTTTGGCGTGAAGCCGAAATAGCCATTGAAGGTATAGGCAGTGCAAGCGATGGCATTGCCCGCACGACAAGCCCGGCAGGAGCCGCAGTGGCGGCCCGGATTGACGTAGACCCGGTCACCGACCTTGAAGTCGTAGACCTGTTCGCCTACTGCCTCGATGACTCCTGTGGGGTCCAGTCCGAAAGTCGCCGGCAGTTTCGGCAGGGGATTCTGGGGGAACCATTTGACCCAGTTGGTCAGAATGTTATGGAGGTTCGGGACGATTCCGCATGCCTTGATCTTGACCAGCACTTCAGTCGGACGGATTCCCGGTACGGGTAATTGCTCGATGACCATGGGTTTGCCGCCTTCATAAAGGCGTGCGGCGCGCATCGTTTTTGCAGTCATGATGTTCTCCGATACTCATATTATTTTTGTCGTAGTGCGTAACCCGTGGAGCTCGCTTCAAAGCCTTGTATCAACGCAACCCGTCTTCGCCCTTCACCTCGGCAGCGCTCAAGCCGCCCAGTCGCGCATGAACCCTGCCACCGGTGGCCATGGCCAGGCTAAAAGCGATTTCGCCGCGGCGGGGGCCATCCCACACGGTCATTTCCGCCACACCGAAGTGGCTGCGAACATAGGCCGCCTGGATATGCCCCAGCGGGATCATCACCCGGCAGCCAGGGCCACCGATGGTCTTGCCCGCCGGAACGATTGCCTTGGGATTGCCCAACGCTTCGCGCATCGCCCACCCACCGGCTTCGTGCCAGACCGCTCCGTGTTCCAGTTCGCCGTCTTCACCGACGATGGCGCCCTTGCCGTAGGCCTGTATTTGCGCGACGCCGCCCAGAGCATTGATCAGTTGCTCAGACAGTTGCGCACCTAATCCCCTGAGTTCCTGCATGAACGGCAACAAGTTTTCTTCATACCTCCCGGCGTAGGGATTGGCGACCACGGCGGTGGCGACCGCAATGCGCAACGGGGCAGACCCACGCGGGCCTCCCTCGTGGAAGATCTCTTCGACGTCCAGCTTGATCTTGCGAACCATCACCAGCGACATGCTTGCCTCCAGAACCAGGAGCCTCAAGGGACTCGTTATTTTTTTTCGCGACCTTTTGCATTATGCATTTAATGATGTATGGTGCAAGAAATTAGTTTTTGTGCATAAAAAAGAGGAAAAGAACATGAAGCTGATTTCGTACCGCAAAGAAGGGAAGGCCCATTTTGGTGCTGTGTCAGGTGACGGGGTGGTCGAGCTGACACGTCGTTTTGCGCAGGTTCCGGACCTGGCTTCCTTTCTGGCCAATCGACTGCTGGTACAGGAGGCCCGCGAGATCGTAGAGACCGTCCAGCCCGACTATTCGCTCTCCAGCGTGCAACTGGAGGCCGTCATACCCAATCCCGGCAAGGTGATCTGCGTGGGCATCAACTACGTGGCTCACGCCGAAGAGGCTGGCAGGAAGGTCGGGGAATTCCCGGTGATATTCCAGCGGTTTGCAGAAACACTACTGCCTCACGGTGAACCTCTGGTCAGGCCAAAAGTCTCGGAGCAGTTCGATTTCGAAGCTGAACTGGCCGTCGTCATTGGTAAAGGTGGCGCGCACATCGATCCGGCCGATGCTATGGACCATGTGGCGGGTTACACCTGTTTCAATGATGCCAGCGTTAGAGATTGGCAGTTCCATACGCACCAGTACGGTATGGGCAAGACGTTCAGGAAAACCGGCGCACTGGGCCCTTGGGTCATTCCAGCAGCGGAAATTTCCGATTACCGTAAGCTGGTGGTGCGGGGTGTTCTCAACGGCGAACAACTGCAGGAAGGCAGCCTCTCGGAGTTGGCTTTCGACATTCCGCATTTGATCTCCTACGTGTCCAAGGCGCTGCCGTGGAACCCGGGCGACATTCTAGCAACCGGCACGCCGAGCGGGATCGGCTTCAAGCGCAAACCGCCGATTTTCCTGAAACCCGGTGATGTGTTCGAAGTGGTCATCACTGAAATCGGGACGCTATCGAACGGCGTTATTGACGAAGCCTGAGCGTTGTCCTCTACACAATCATAAAAAAACTGGAGGTTCCACATGCCCGCGTTACCCACTATCAATTTCACCCATTCCGGTGTGTTCTGCTCAGACCTGGATCGGATGGTCGATTTCTACTGTCGCGTCCTGGGTTTCATCGTCAGCGATGAAGGCGTGGCCTCGACTGGGCATCGCCTGTTCTTCATGACGCAGAATCCGGAGCTGCATCATCAGGTCGTGCTCTTCGATGGTAAGCCTG
This sequence comes from Pseudomonas sp. CFII64, assembly GCF_000416235.1. Classification (GTDB taxonomy): domain Bacteria; phylum Pseudomonadota; class Gammaproteobacteria; order Pseudomonadales; family Pseudomonadaceae; genus Aquipseudomonas. The sequence goes on from NZ_ATLO01000051.1 coordinate 186,936, forward strand.
TCGATCTGCCGTTCAACCCGATCAATCAACTGTCGTTCCTGCTCAATTCGTTGGATGACCTGAAGACCTACTACCAATTCGCCAAAAAAAGCGGCATTGAAGGCATCGCCCAAGTGGATCATGGGAATGCCTGGTCGATTTACTTCAAAGACCCTGAAGGCAACCCCGTCGAAATGTATGTCGATACACCGTTCTATAGCGCTCAGCCGTGCAAGGAGCCACTGGATCTCGAACTGGCGAGCGAGGTCATCCTGGCCCAGACCGAGGCGATGTGCAGACGTCGTCCAGGGTTCCAGACGCGCGCACAATGGATGGACTCCATTCGCGCGAGAATTGAAGAACAGCGGGTCCGAATCGCCTGACCGTTCCGTCCGGTACAGATGAAGCCTGGTTGATGGGCAGGAGTACCTATCGACATCAACCAGCATTCGCAATCTACAACTACAAGAAGCGGAGTAGACGATGGACTACGATGTCATCATTGTTGGAATGGGACCGGTGGGTGCCTTGTGCGCCAACCTGGCCGGTCTGTGGGGGCTCAATGCCTTAGTCGTGGACAAGTCCGAAACGGTCTATGCCAACCCACGGGCTATGGGCTTTGACCATGAGGTAATGCGCGTCTTCGGCAATATCGGCCTGTCTGACGACATTGCCGAACATGTCATGCCTTATCGACCCTCGGAATACCGCACGACCGGTTCGCAGTTGATCAAGCGCATTGACGCTGCCAAGCCGCCTTTTCCACTGGGTTGGGCGCCAAACTATGTGTTTTCCCAGCCTCCGGTGGAGCGTGCACTTCGCGAAAAAATTGCCCGTTTCAAATCGGTAACCGTTGAGCTTGGCTCCGAGGTGCTGTCGGTCGACTCCGCCGAGTCCCAGGCTAATGTGCGCATCAAGGCGAAGGACGGGAACGACCGTACGGTCACGGCAGCCCATGTGCTGGCCTGCGATGGCGGCACCAGTCCGATCCGCACCCGCTTGGGGTTGAAGATGGACGACCTGGCGTTCGACGAGCCGTGGCTGGTGGTCGATGTGATCCTCAACGAAGGGGCGGGGGAGGAGCTTCCGAAAACCAACATCCAGTTCTGCGAACTAGCCAGGCCGTGCACCTTTGTCGTCGGCCCCGGGCGACATCGTCGGTGGGAGTTCATGATCAATCCGGACGAGCAGCCTTCGGAAATCTCACAACCTGAAACGATCAAGAAGCTGATTGCACGCTGGTTGCCGGAGCAGGACTATCAGTTATGGCGGGCGTCGGCCTACCGATTCCATGCATTGATCCTCGAGCAATGGAAAGCCGACCGGGTGTTCTTCCTCGGGGACGCGGCCCACATGACGCCGCCATTCCTGGCACAAGGCATGTGCCAAGGGATTCGCGATGCTTTGAACCTGGTCTGGAAAATCGCCCTGGTGAAAGAGGGGCTGGCGGCTCCGGATTTCCTGGAGACGTATCAAATCGAGCGTATCCCTCATGTGCGCCAGACCACCCTGGCGGCCAAGGAATTCGGCGGTGTGATCTGCGAGCGCGACAGCGAAAGAGCGGCGAACCGGGATGCACGGCTGATCGAACATATGAAGGAGAACCCAGGCGGAACCATCCGGCAATCGCTGATCCCCGGCCTGTCCCTGGGGTTTATCGCACAAGTGTCGCCGGCCGGTGAGCTGTTTCCCCAGCCAATGGTGATCAACCATGCCGGCAAGCAGGCCCTGCTTGATGAGTTTACCGGCCAGGCGTTTCGTGTGGTCGTTGCCCCCGGCTTCGATGCCACTGCGTTGTTGAGGTGTCTGCGTAGCAGCCAGTCGCTCAAAGGCTTGCCTATACATGTCGTGCGGTTGGTCAACCCTGAGCAATCAGGCGCTCGCGCGGCTGATGAGTATCAGGAAGTCGATGGGCTGTTGGCGCAATGGCTGGAGCAGCGAGGATGCAATGTGGTGATCGTGCGGCCCGATCACTACGTGTATGGCGGGGCGGTCACGGTGGCCTGGGCCATGGAGTTGCTCGAGGGCATGGAGCTTGCGCTGTGGTGCAGGCCGCCGCAGAAATCCACGCCGGCTCAAGGTGGTGTTTGTGATAAGACGATCAGGTTCGCACAGGTTTAAAGCCTGAAAGGCAACACGCCCTTCGCCTGGCACTGTCCACGAAAACAGTCCCAGGCGGAGGGCTTTTTTATGATCGCTGAGTAAGGCTTATTGAAGCGTGGCTTGTCGACGCTCTATGGCTTCGACGATCCGACCCAGGGTCTCCTGGATGTGATTGCGCAGTAAGGAGACGGCTTTCTCAGTGTCGCGAGCCAGGGCCGCTTCCATCAACTTCTGATGCTCGTTGCCCTTGTGCCGCTGGGTGAGCCGTTGCTGGGCGGAAACGCGCCGGTAGCGTTCGGCCCGATCAAACAGCGAGTCGATCATCTTCAGCAACAATGGCGATGGGCACGCCGCGAACAGGGCGAAGTGGAAGGCCTTGTGTCGGGTCGACCATTCATCATCGAGCACCAGCACTCCGCTTCCGAGCTTTTTCTCGACCAGATTCAGGCGGTGAAAGGCCCCGAGCACATCGGCCTCCCAGGCATCGTCGCCATATTGAATGGCATCGGCCAACGCCTCGCACTCCAGCAGACAGCGCATGCGCGTGATGTCGCGAAAATCAGTGACGGAAATGGGGGCAACCCTGAAGCCCTTGTTATCGCTGGCTTCTACCACGCCATCCTGGGTCAGTCGATTGAGGGCTTCACGAATCGGTGAGCTGCTGAGTCCATAGGTTTTGGACAACTCTGCAACCTTAAGCTTTTCGCCGGGGGCCAACTCACAACAGACAATCGCTTTCTTCATCTTCGTCAACGCGACATCGATCAGCGGAATGCTGGGGGAGGGAATCATGGTCGGAGTCGTCCTGAAATTTGCACCAAACGGATTTTATGCGCAAAACCAAGTTTAGTGCAAAGACTGATTTATCCGCTTGACTTTGAATTTGCGCAGGGATAGGTTTTGTGCACAAAATATATTTAGGTGCATCAATTATATTTTTACGCACATAAGCAATGCCAGCGGTATTCGCGGCCAAGGCTGCGAGTGGATGACCTTTTACAAAAACAAAAAAACAGGAACATCTCCATGAAAACAGCCAACCAGCGGTTCTGCCCGTTGCCGGTATCCAGCCTTGCCTGCGCAGTCAGCGCAACGGTACTGCTGGGTCTTTCAACCCAGGCTCAAGCCTTCCAGATCGACACCGGCAACCCCGATCTTTCGGCGACTTGGGATAACACCATCAAGTACAGCAACGCCTGGCGCGTGAACAAACTCGATCACAAGGTGGCGGTAGGCCCTGGGACATCCAACAGCAACTCCAACCTGGACGACGGCGATCGAAATTTCGATCGCGGGCTCATTTCCAATCGCCTGGATATCCTTTCCGAGTTCGACATCAAATACAAAGATGTTGGTGCACGCCTCAGCGCGGCGTCCTGGTACGACAACGTCTACAGCCAGGACAATGACAACGATTCGCCGGGCACTGCCAACTCGGTGAGTGTCGACCACGACGAGTTCACCAGTGACACCCGCCGGATCCACGGCCAGCGCACTGAAATCCTCGACGCTTTTGTCTATGGCTCGACGGAGATCGGCACGACCTCGTTGTCCGGGCGGCTCGGGCAGTTCACGCAGATCTACGGTGAAAGCCTGTTCTTTGGCGCCAACGGCATTGCCAACGCCCAGTCCACCGTGGACCTGGTGAAGCTTCAGTCAGTCCCTGGTTCTCAATTCAAAGAAATCTTGATGCCCACCAAGCAGGTGTCCGGCAACTGGCAACTGAATGACACCGTGAGTGTGGGGGCCTACTACCAATTCGAATGGAACAAGACCCGTTTGCCCGCCGCGGGCAGCTACTTCAGTGGCTCGGACTTTGTGGGTGAAGGCGGGGAACGGGTGTTCTTTCCAACCGGTGAACTGCGCCATGGCAAGGACAAGGATGCAAGGGATTCCGGGCAGTTCGGCGCGCAGTTGAAGTTCGCTGTCGAGGACTGGGAGTTCGGTCTCTACGCCGCGAAATATCACGAAAAGACGCCGGTATTTTACTTCCGTCCGGCCGCGCTGGTGCCGGGCGCCGATGACTCGTTTATCAATGTCTATCCCGAGGATGTGAAGGTCTTCGGCGCGAGCTTCAGCACGCTGGTGGGCGAAGCCAATATCGCCGGTGAAACATCCATCAGGCTCGATACGCCCTTGGCAGGCGTCGGCGGAACCATCATCACTGGCATGGACGCCGACAACGATTCCAACCCCGCGTACCCGATCGGTCGGTCGTGGCATGCCCAGGTATCGATGATCAATGTCTATGGAGGATCCGCTCTGTGGGATGGCGCTTCCCTGGTCGGTGAATTGGCGTTTAACCGACGGCTGAGCGTCACCAAAAATGCCGATCAACTGGACCCCAACACCACGCGCGATGCATTCGCCATGCGCTTCACGTTTGAACCGCAATATTTCCAGGTCTTTCCCGGCATCGATGTCCAAGCGCCGATCACCCTTGGCTACAACCCGTCCGGGCGTTCTTCCGTCACGCCGCAGGCCTTTGGACCGGAACATGGCGGCGACCTGACGCTGGGTCTCAAGGCCGATTACAAGAAGCAGTGGTACGCCTCGCTGAGCTACACCAACTTCTTTGGTGAGGCCGGGCCGGTTATCAACTCAGCCAACTCCTTTACCTACCAGCAAAACATGAAAGACCGAGATTTCGTGGCGTTTTCGATCCAGCGAACCTTTTAAGCAAAGAACAGGCGGGCCCTGATAATGATAAAAATCAAACTGCTATTGCTGTCCACTCTGTCGATTTCCCTGTCTGTCGGTACCGCGCTGGCGGCGGTCAGTCCTGAGGAGGCGGCAAAGCTCAAGACCACGCTGACGCCGATGGGAGCCGAAAAAGCCGGCAACGCCGACGGCTCTATCCCGGCCTGGACCGGCGGCTTGACCAAGGACGTCGCCGGGGCCAAGTTCGGCGATATGCCTGCCGATCCGTTCCCCGGCGAAAAACCGCTGTTGCAGATCACCGCCAAGAACGCTGCGCAGTACGCCGACAAGTTGAGTGAAGGAACCAAAGCCCTGTTGGCCAAGTTCCCCGACACCTTCCACCTTGATGTCTACGCGACTCACCGCAGCGCCGCGGCACCGGACAGCGTCTATCAAAACACCTTCGCCAACGCCACCAACTGCAAGACCACCAGCAATGGCTTGTCGGTAGAGGGCTGCTACGGCGGTATCCCGTTCCCGATCCCAAAAAATGGCAACGAGGTCATCTGGAATTTCCTGCTGCGGGTTGAAGCCGAATCCATACAGATGGGCTATTCCAACATCATCGGCAACGCCGACGGGACTCGGACGCTGGCCAGCCGGGGCGTGGAAAACTGGCAGTACCCGTACTACTACAAGGACGGTGCCGCGGATAAATGGTCCGGGCAGTATGCGCTGCTGCGGTTCCTGACCAGCGAGCCGCCGTTCAAGGCCGGGGAATCACTGGTGACCCATGACAGCATCAACGCTCAGCAGCCGCGGGACGCCTGGCAGTACCTGGTCGGCCAACGCCGTGTGCGGCGGGCGCCTACCGTGGGTTATGACACCCCGGACTTCGTCGCTTCGGGCGCCAACTATTTCGATGAGGTGCACGGCTTCATCGGTCATCCGGATCGCTACGACTGGAAACTGGTGGGCAAGAAAGAACTGTACATCCCTTATAACGACAACAAGTTCCACGCCGAAAAACGCGACGATGCCTTTACCGCCAACCACCTCAATGCGGACAAAGTGCGCTGGGAACTGCACCGTGTCTGGGAGCTGGAAGCCACGGTGGCACCGGGCAAACGCCACGCCGTGCCCAAGCGTCGATTCTTCATTGATGAAGACAGCTGGACCATCTCGCTGGTGGATGGCTACGACGCCGAGGGCAAACTCTGGCGTGTCTCCCAGGTGCTTCCATTCGTGGTGCCGGCCATCCCTGCGGTGGTGGTCAAACCTGTGGTGATCTACAACCTGCAGGCCAAGACCTACAGCGTCGTCCAGGGTCTGAACGGGGAAACCTACAGCGTGATACCGCGCAAACCCGAGAACTTTTTCACCGGCACCGCGGTGGCATCCGGGTCGGTTCGCTGAGCCTCGCAACGGTTGATTAATACGTTTGTTTTCTGGAAGCGGTGCACGGTCATCGCTTCCAGAGAGCGGCATCATCGAGGTTCAGACATGCCTACTTTCTATTCAGGCCCTATAAAGGCCTTCATTGCCAGCCTGTGGATGGTGACGACGTTTTATGGCGCGGTCGCCGTAGCGCAAACGACGGGGTTGTCCCAGCAACCGGCGATCCACAGCGCGATGGCAACGCAATCGGTCATGCTCAGTGTGGCCCGGGCAGGGCAGCGGTTGGTGGCCGTGGGCGAGCGCGGTTTCATCATTGTCTCGGATGACAACGGGGCGACCTGGCGGCAAGTCGGCTCGCCGGTCAGCGTGACATTGGTCAAAGTGCGTTTCATCGATGACAACCAGGGCTGGGCAGTCGGGCATGCTGGCACCGTGCTGCACAGCCAGGATGGCGGATCGACCTGGGCCAAACAGCTCGACGGTGTCCAAGCCGCCGAAATCGAACTGGAGCAAGCCAGGCGTGACACCGATGAGCGGACACCGGAGCGTCTGTCCCAGGCTCAGCAGTTGGTGGATGAAGGGCCTGACAAACCTCTGCTCGACCTGCTTTTCCTGGACGCGCAAACCGGCTGGGTGGTGGGCGCTTATGGCCTGGCTTTCGTCACCCATGATGGCGGGCTCAGTTGGCAGTCCATTCGTGCCCATGTCGATAATCCAGACGGATTACATCTCTATGGCATCGCGCGAACAGGAACCGATATCTTCGTCGCTGGGGAACAAGGGACATTGCTACGTTCCAGCGACACCGGCCAGACCTTCGAGGCGCTGACGCCGCCTTTCGAGGGGACGATCTTCGGTCTCGCACCGGCCGCCAATCATTCGATCCTGGCGTTCGGACTGCGTGGCAAGGCCTTCGAGTCCCGGGATCGCGGCGAGACCTGGAAGCATCTTGACACCTTGCAGCCGGTGACGTTGACCAGCGGCCTGCGTCTTGATGATGACGCGGTCTTGCTGGCGGACGAGTCGGGGCGGGTGCTGCGTTTTGCCGATGGCGACACGCATGCCGCTGTTCTTAAGATACCTCAACCTCGTTACTTCACGGGCATGACGCAAGCGGCGAACGGTGACCTGATCATCAGCAGCACGCGTGGCATGCTCTCGTCCGCCATAAAAGTGGAATCGTCGGAGCCGCCACAATGAACAGTTTTACGCACTCTGCCGAACACTCGCCTGCACTTGCATCACCTGCCTTTGATCCTGCTTCCGGGACCCTGGTCGAGCGGCTGCTGTTCAATCATCGCAGCATCGTGTTGGGCATCTGTGTACTGATTAGTCTGGTGCTGGGCTATCAAGCGCTAAGTCTTAAGCTCAATGCCGCCTTCGAGAAAATGATCCCCACGGACCACCCCTTTGTGCAGAACTATCTGCAAAATCGCAGTCAGCTGGGGGAGGGTGGCAACACCTTGCGGATTGCGATCGAGGCCAGGCAGGGCAGCATTTTCAATGCCGAGTACCTGGAAACGGTCAAGAAGATCAACGACGAAGTGTTTTTGCTCCCCGGTGTCGACCGCTCCTACATGAAGTCCCTGTGGACGCCGGCCACGCGCTGGATCGGCGTGACCGAGGAGGGTTTCGATGGCGGGCCGGTCATCCCGGACGATTACGATGGTTCAGCCAACAGCCTGGAACAGGTACAGCAGAACATCGAACGGTCGGGTGAGGTGGGGCGGCTCGTGGCCTCCAACTTCAAGTCCAGCATCGTGCTCCTGCCGCTTCAGGAAAGCGCCTCGGATGACGGTACCCCGCTGGATTACAACGCACTGTCAAACCGACTTGAACAGATTCGGGCCAAGTACGAAAACCAGAACATCCAGATTCACATCACCGGTTTCGCCAAGGTGGTGGGGGATCTGATGGACGGCATGCGGCAGATGCAGTTGTTCTTCGCCGCGACCTTGGTGATCTGCGGGCTCGTGTTGTTCTGGTACACCCGTTGTGTGCGTAGCACGGTGCTGGTGCTGCTGTGCTCGATCATCGCGGTGGTCTGGTTGCTGGGCTTGCTGCCGACACTGGGGTTTGACCTGGATCCGTATTCCATCCTGGTTCCATTTCTGGTGTTTGCCATCGGCTTGAGCCATGGCGCGCAGAAAATGAATGGCATCATGCAAGACATTGGACGCGGTGCCGACAAGCTGGTGGCTGCGCGCTTCACCTTTCGCCGGCTGTTTTTGACCGGGCTGATGGCGTTGGTGGCAGACGCCGTGGGCTTTGCGGTGTTGATGATCATCAAGATCCCGGTGATCCAGGACCTGGCCGTCACCGCGACCATCGGTGTGCTGACGCTGATTTTTACCAACCTGATCCTGCTGCCGATCCTGTTGTCATACACCGGCGTGAGCAAAGTGGCGGCGCAACGTGAGGCGGCCAACGACCGGTTTTCCAAGCTGGACGGCCATCACGCCCGGCATCCGTTCTGGGCCTTCCTGGACCGCTTCACCGAGCGTAAATGGGCCAGCGGCGCGATCTTCATCGGCGCGGTGCTGGGTGCGCTGGGCTTTGCCACCAGTCTGCACGTCAAGATCGGCGACTTGAATCCTGGAGCGCCGGAGTTGCGTCCTGAGTCGCGCTACAACATCGACAACCGCTTCATGGTCAGCAACTTCTCCGCCAGCAGCGACAAGTATGTGGTGATGGTCAAGACCCCGCAGTACTTCTGCGCCAACTACCAGACGTTGGTAACGGTCGACGCGCTGGAAGCGCAGTTGCAGCAGTTGCCGGGTGTGGTGTCCACCACCTCTCTGGCGGCACTGAGCAAACAGGCCGCCGCGGGGATGAACGAGGGCAGCATGACCTGGTACGAGATACCGCGTAACCAGGGGCTATTGAACGCGATCATCACTCGCGCACCGCGGGAGTTGTTCAACCAGAACTGCGATCTGCTGACCGTGTATGTCTACCTGACGGACCACAAGGCCGATACGCTCACCCGCGTGGTGCAGACGGTCGAACAGTTTGCGGCCAGCCATGACAGCGATCAGATTCAGTTCCTGAACGCGGCGGGTAACGCCGGTATCGAGGCGGCCACCAACATCGTCGTGAAGCGTTCGAACGTGCAGATGTTGTTTATGGTGTACGCAGCGGTCATTGCCCTGTGTTTTATTACCTTCCGTTCCTGGCGCGCGGTGGTTTGCACCGTACTGCCGTTGATGCTCACGTCCGTGTTGTGCGAGGCCTTGATGGTGGGGCTCAACATCGGTGTAAAAGTGGCGACCTTGCCGGTGATCGCCTTGGGGGTGGGGATCGGTGTGGATTACGCGCTCTACATCCTCAGCGTGACGCTTGCCAACCTGCGCAATGGTTCAAGCCTTTCGAATGCCTACTACCTGGCGTTGTTGTCCACCGGCAAGGTGGTGGTGATGACCGGGATTACCTTGGGTGTAGCCGTGACAACCTGGGTGCTGTCGCCGATCAAGTTCCAGGCCGACATGGGCATTTTGCTGGGCTTCATGTTCGTCTGGAACATGGTAGGGGCGTTGATCCTGGTGCCCGCGCTCGCGCATTTTCTCCTCAAGCCCAAGCCACAGACCGTGAGTATCTAAATGACCGCAACGATAAACATCCTGGGCTTGTCCGGCAGCTTGCGTCGGCAGTCGGCGCATACAGCGATCCTGCGTACGGTGGCCGAAGGGTTGCCTGGGCATGTTCGGTTGACGCTCCATGGCTTGGACAGTATCCCGCCGTATAACGAGGATGGCGACGGCGCTCATGCCCCCCAGGCCGTGATTGCCTTGCGCGCCGCCGTGGCGGCGGCCGATGGGGTATTGATCGGCTCGCCGGAGTACAACCACGGTATGTCCGGCGTGTTGAAAAATGCGTTGGACTGGTTGTCCCGTCCCCATGGGAAATCGGTCTTGCTGGGCTGTCCGGTATTGAGTTTCACAGCCTCGCCGGCGTTCACGGGTGGGGTGCGTGCGCATCAACAGCTCAATGAAACGCTCTGGGCGATCCAGGCAATGCAGGTTGTATATCCGCAGATCGTGATCGGTAATGTGACCAGCAAAATAGATCAGGGGCAGCTACGGGACGAATCAGCTCAGGCTTTTTTACTGGATGGAGTTGTGGCGTTGATTGCGCAGATATCTAAGGGGCCTGCGAGGGGAGTTTACGCTGCTCTTGATACCCGCTAAAAACAAGTCCAGAATCAAGTCTTTTCCTGCTCCGACAAGAAAAGAAACCCCTTATATTTCAATGGGTCGGACGCCAGATGCGAGTTTCGTTTCCCGCTCCAAACATAGCACTGACAGAATTCCACTGGATTCTGTCAGTGATTGAAACAAGGACCTTCGGGTCCTTTTTTCGTTCTGGTGGGAACCACTGAAATCCGGCAGCATTCGCGGACATTTACTATGCAATCAAGCATGATAAAACACCGCGTAGACATATCAGACCCAAGTCGTACTGCACTCGCGTCTGAAATCCGGCGAAAAGGGACTCGTGCTGGCCGGTCGCTCAGCGACCTTCACGACTCACCCAGCTTAAATTTTGAAGCGTCTAACCATCTGATTCAGCTCAACCGCCAAGCGCGAAAGCTCATGGCTCGCCGAGTTGGTCTGATGGGCACCTGCCGATGATTGCACTGATAAATCACGGATGTTAACCAGATTGCGGTCAACTTCCCGGGACACTTGGGCTTGCTCTTCGGCAGCGCTGGCTATGACCAGATTCCGGTCGGAGATTTCGCTAACGCTGCGGGTGATTTCTTCCAGTGCATCACCCGCACTGCGGGCAACGTCGAGCGTGCTCTGGGCACGAACACTGCTGTTTTGCATCGAAGCCACCGCCTGGCTACTGCCTTGCTGTATGCCGCTGACCATCACCTCAATTTCCTGAGTGGATTGCTGGGTGCGATGAGCCAGCGCCCGCACTTCGTCGGCAACGACGGCAAAGCCTCGCCCGGCCTCACCCGCTCGGGCAGCTTCAATGGCAGCGTTGAGCGCCAACAGGTTGGTTTGCTCAGCGATGGCACGAATGACATCCAGTACTTTGCCAATGTCTCGCGTCTGATCAGCCAGGCTGCGAATTTGCTCAGCCGTCACCTCGACATCGTTGTTCATCTGCTGGATGGCATTGACCGTTTCCTGGACTCGCTGACGGCCCTGTATCGCCGAAGCACTGGATTGTTGCGAAGCGGTAGATGTACTCACAGCGTTGTTGGCAACTTCTTCAACTGCGGCGGTCATCTCATTGACAGCTGTGGCAGCCTGCTCGATTTCATCATTCTGTTGCGCGAGCGCACGTGAGCCTTCCTCGGTCACGGCATTAAGCTCTTCGGCGGCCGAGGCCACTTGAGTCGCCGAGCCGGAAATCTGCTGCAAGGTATCGCGAAGATTAGCCTGCATTGTTTTCAACGCTTGCTGCAGGCGCGTTACTTCGTCACGGCCCTGGGTATGTATCGTCTGGGTCAGATCCCCTCGCGCCACGTCTTCGGCCGCCCGTACTGCGTCGTTCAAAGGTCGAACAATACTGCGCGTGAGGATGACAGCCAGTAATGCCGTCATGATGGCTGTCAATACAAGTACCGCGATGATGACGTTACGTGCGGCGACATAGTTGCTGGAGGACTCGGCTACTGCAGCCTCGGAATCCTTGCGATTAACTTCCAGAAGCCACTCCACCAGTGGCGCCATTTGATCTGAATAACGCTTGAGATCCCCACGAATCAACTCCGCTATCTCAGCTTCGCGCTTTGCCTGCGACGCCTGCCGCAGTTTGTCCTGAGCCGTCAGGTAATTACCCAGCGCCTCCTTGAACTCGCGAAACTTGGCAGCTTCTTCAGCTCCGCTGACCAGAGGTGCGTAGTCATCGACAATCCGCTTGGCCTTATTAGTCAAAACTTCCAGACGCGCATCTGCCTTATCAATATCGGCTTGGCTGCGGTTGACCATTATCAGATACGACATTGTGCGAAAGCGCGTTGTTGTATCCGCCAGCTCGCCCAGAAGCCTGGTGGGGGTCAACCCGTCATTCGCGATGGACAGTGTTGAGTTGTTCAGATCTGCCATTTTGTTCAGGCTCATCACCCCGAGAAAAAGGACGAGCAACGCCATGAGGGCGAAACACAGTGAGGCCCGCGGGGCGATACCAAGATTACGTAGCGTCATGATTGCTCGACTCGAATGAGATATTGGAAAGCTATCGGCAGCAAAAATAGGAAATTAAGGCATTTTTCAATTGGAGGCCTCAAACCGGGAGGCGATGTCCGCCAATAGCCATTCACGAAACACCTCGGCAGCCGAAACACCGATGCTGGTGGGGTTCAGTGCCAGGTAATAACCTCGGCTGGTGCGATACTCGTGGGGCAGTACCCGAACAAGGGCGCCTGACTCCAGCAGATCGTCAATCATCGCTCCCCATCCCAGCGCGATGCCTTCGCCTTCCAATGCGGCTTGAAACAACAGCGCGGAATTATTGAACGACAGCGCGGGTGTAGGAGGTGCAAACCTGACACCCATCTGTTGCAGCCAGACAGGCCAATCCACCACGGGCCAGCGAATCCAGCGCCAGTGTTCACGGTCCAGGTGAAGCAAGCGTTCCTCCAGCAATTGCTGTGGCTCATGCAATTGGCGATCTCCCAGGTAGGACGGGGAGCAGACCGCAAGTATCGTTTCATCGAAAAGCCGATCCAGCCTGACCCCGGGGCCCTGTCCTTCGCTGCCAGTCGTGAATCCTATATCGATGTTTTCGCCCACCAGATCAAAATCGCGATCCATTGCCAGCAGGCGCACGCCAATGTCCGGATGCGCTCGTTGAAAAGCTTGAAGGCGAGGGCGTAGCCAGTACGTCGAAAAGCCGATGGTTGCCGCGAAGGTAATGACTCCGGAAACACCGTTGCGCAGATCGTGCACGGTGTCGGCAATGCGCTCCAGGCTTTGGTCCACGGTGGCATAGAGTCGGCGGCCTGCCGAGGTCAGGCTGATATTGCGATGGCCGCGCACGAACAGCGGCTGCCCCAATGACTCCTCCAACACCCTGATCTGCCGGCTCACTGCGGCCTGGGTTACACACATTTCCCGCGCTGCCGAAGTGAAGCTCAGCAGGCGTGCGGCCGCTTCGAAAATCACCAGGCCAGTCAGCGGTGGCAGGCGACGACGTAGTTTTTCCATCAATAGCGTCCCCAGCGGCTGTTACGGAATGACTCGGAACTCACATTACAAAAAGTTATCCAGCAACCTGACTTTAAATCGTTTGAGCGGCTTGACGTCGTCTGGCTTGATTGAGGCGTACCGATCAGGCCTACCAAGCCTTCCGGGCTTGGCCTATTCGTCAAACCTTGCAAAAACGATACCGTCAGAGGTCACTATGAACGCACTGATGAAAGGACTAACGCACGGCCTGAAAGTAATGACAGTCGCGGGTTGTCTGCTGGGTGGCACTGCCTGGTCCGGCGAGCCGCAGCCGATCCGTATTGGCTGGGTGGCCTGGCCCGATGCTGAAATCAGCGCCAAGCTCGCGGCTTACGCCATCGAACAACAATTGCAACGCCCTGTGAAGCTGGTGATGGCCGATATTGGAATCCAGTTCAAAGCGATGGAGAGTGGCGCCATCGATTTCATTCCAATGGTATGGCTGCCCACCACTCACAAGGGGTACTGGGACAAATATCAGGACAAATTGGAAGATCTCGGTGTGCTCTACGAGGGCCGCATAGGTTGGACCATTCCTGATTCCATCCCCCGTGAAACCCTGAGTAGCATTGCCGACCTGAACAAGCCAGAAGTGCGCGAGAAATTGCGCGGCACGATTCTCGGGCCGGAGCCGGGCACCGGCCAATCCACGTTGTCGGAAAAAGCTATCGAAGTCTATGGGATCACGGGCTACAAACTGGTGTCGTCGTCCGGCGCGGCTGAGGTGGCGCAGTTCGCCCGGGAAACCGAGCGCGGGCGTTGGAGTCTGCTCAATGGCTGGAACCCGCATTGGATGTTCGCCAAATGGAGGCTGCGTTATCTGGATGACCCCAAAGGCGTTTTCGGTAGCACCGAGCAGGTGCATGTCATCGGTCGCCCTGGCTTTCGCGAAGCGGAACCAGCCGTTGCAGCCTTCCTGAAAAACTACAAATTGCCGTTACCGCAGCTTGAAGCGCTGCTATTGCAAGCCAAGGACAGCTCGGCCGACGCCGCGGTAAAAGCCTATTACGCAGCCAACAAGCCGACTTTCGATGCGATGTTTGCGCCCCAGGCGACAGCGGCCACGCAGTGATTGCCTGATAGGGCCTTCGTGTACAAGCCCAAGCCGTGAGGCTTGGGCTGTCTCCTTCAAGGATTTTAGTGTGAGCACAGCCATGTCCAGCAATGATCCGCTGTTGCAACCCTTCGCCATCAAACACCTGCAGTTGCGCAATCGAGTAATCAGCACTTCACATGAACCGGCGTATACCGACCAAGGCATGCCACGGGAGCGCTATCGGCTCTATCACGAAGAGAAGGCCAAGGGCGGTGTCGCACTGACCATGATCGGAGGCTCCTCCATTGTGGCGCCGGACAGTCCACCTGCCTTCGGCAACCTTGAAATGTACCGCGACGAAATTGTGCCCTGGTTGCGTGAGCTCAGCGACGGCGTGCACCAACATGGCAGTGCGGTCATGTGCCAGATAAGCCATCTTGGCTGGCGAGGCAGTAATTTTCACGCTGACTGGCTGCCGCTGGTGTGGCCTGGCCACGGGCGCGAACCGGCCCACCGCAGTTTTACCAAAAAAGCCGAAGACTGGGATCTGGCGCGAATCATTCAGAATTACGCCGATGCCGCCGAGCGCTGTAAGGCGGGCGGGTTGGACGGCATCGAACTGGAAGCCTATGGCCATTTGATGGATTCGTTCTGGCTTCCGGCAAACCAACGTGACGACGGGTGGGGAGGCAGCCTGGAAGGGCGCATGCATTTCTCGCTGGAGGTGTTGAGGGCGATCCGCAAGGTTGTGGGCACTGAATTCATCGTGGGCATTCGCATGGTGATCGAAGATGATATGCCCGGCGGGCTAGGCCGCGAGGAGGGCTTGACCATCGCGCAGACCTTGGTCGATCACGGCATCGACTTCATCAGCGTCATCAAAGGGCGTATCGACAATGATGTCGGCATCGCCAAAGTGATTCCCGGAATGGGCACGCCTGCCGGACCGCACCTGGAGTTGGCAGGGGCCGTGAAGCGTGCGGTGCCGGTGCCGGTGATGCAGGCGGCACGGATCAGCGATGTCGCCACGGCACGCTATGCCCTGCGCGAGGGCTTGGTGGACCTGGTGGGGCTGACTCGACCGCAGATTGCCGACCCGTACTTGATTGCCAAAGTCCTGGCAGGCCAGGAAGACAGGATTCGTCCCTGCGTGGGTGCCAGTTACTGCATGGACCAGATCTATATCTCGGGCCAAGCTCATTGCCTGCATAACCCGGCTATTGGGCGAGAGAGCAAGTTGCCTCATGAAATTACCCCGTCAGGCGGACCCGTCCGTAACGTGCTGATCGTCGGAGCCGGTCCTGCTGGACTGGAGGCGGCGCGGGTATCTGCCGAGCGCGGACATCAGGTGACAGTGATTGAGGCCAACAGTCGGGCGGGCGGGCAAGTCCGTTTGGCATCTGTGCCATTGCGCCGTCGTGAGTTGATCGGTGTGGTGGACTGGCGGGTCAGCGAATGCGAGCGCCTGGGTGTGCAGTTTCGCTACAACTGCTATGCCGGGATGGAAGAAGTGTTGGCCGCGGCGCCGGATGTAGTGATTATTGCCACCGGAGGTTTGCCAAACACAGACATTCTCGAGTACGGCAATGAGCTGGTCGTCAGTACCTGGGATATCTTGGGCGGTGACGTCAAGCCCGCTGCGTTGGCGCTGGTGTTTGACTATAACGGCGGTCATCAGGCACTAACGGCTGCGGAGTTCATGCTCGATCATTGCCGGGAACTGGAAATCGTCACGTCCGAACGCATGCTCGGTCCGGACATTGGCGGGTTGAACACACCGCCTTATCTGAAGGCCTTTGCCGAACATGGCGTGCAACAGACCTTGAGTCATCAACTGACTGGCGTGCGTCGCGAAAACGGCAGGCTGGTGGCAACCTTGCGTAACAGATATGCCGACATCACCAGCGAACGGGTGGTGGATCAGGTAGTGGTTGAGCACGGTAACCTGCCGCTGGACGATTTGTATTTCGAACTCAAGGCGCTGTCGCGCAATCGTGGAGAATTGGATCATCAAGCCTTTATCGACATAGAGCCCCAGTTGCTGGGTCGGGGCGGGGTGGGGTTTCAGTTGTTCAGGATTGGCGACGCGGTGAACAGTCGGGACATCCACGCTGCGATTTATGACGGAATGAGGTTGTCCATGGCGCTTTGACCGAGTGTTCCTGGCAGGATATCCGCGCCGGGATGAGCCTCGCTCCCACAGAGTCCGGATAAATCGGCAAGCCGATCTGACTTTCTAAACTAAGCGCCGCGAGGTTTGCGGCGCGTTACTCGGAATTGCTCGGTCTGGGTTTTCCAGAGCCGTTGCCGGTACTTAGGCGGGCGTCTATCCAAGCCGATGGTCAGGCTGTCATCGCCCGATTCATGGCAACAATTTCCTCGTGTGTAAAATTACCGTTTGGAGCTATGAATATGCCCAGAAGTGCGTCCCGATTTTGAGGTGCCCTCATCTTGTCTGCCGCGCACAAGGCCGATTTCAACTCTGGCAATTTCAATTCGGTGCAGTAGGCCGGTGTGCCTGGTTGCTGACGCCATGAGTGTTCGAGGCTTCCAGCGGCAAGCGCGGTAAAGCCGGTATCCTCTACAAGATCCTGCGCGATTGCCTCAGCATCGATGTCACCGCCAGCCACAGGTATGGCTATGCGTGAGGAAGACCCGACTGGTTGCCCGTGGTCATTAAGAGTCGCCGCGAGGACTGCATTCCATGCCTTGACAACCGGGCGGCCAATCTGCTCGCTTACCCAGATGCTCTCAGGCTTACCGTCGTCAACTTCCTTGATTGCCCCGTCGCGGCCCGGATAGTAATTGGACGTGTCAATGACGACGGTTTTCTCCGGAACATGACTCAAGGTCTGCTTGAGATCTGGGTAGTTTGCAAAGGGGATTGAGAGAATCACCACGTCTACCCCGGACACAGCGCCTTCCTTGGTCACCGCCTGTACGCCGATCTCACTGGCAAGGTTCTGAATAGTCTGAGGGCCTTTCGAGTTGGCCAGTTTGACTTCATGGCCGCACGCAGCGAGCTTACGGGCAAGCGTCGCCCCAATGTTGCCAGCACCGATAATTCCGATTTTCATTTCAATAACCTCCGTACCTACAAATGATAATCAAGCTATTGCCTGGCATCTCTTTAGCGTTCGAGCACGCTGAGCAACAGGCGAGTTAGGATCCAGGCCAGCAGATCCTACCCACACCGTTGACATCATTCTGCCGGGGGTTTGTACCCCGCAAGCATTTTCAAGACCTCATCATGTGAACCGCTTGCTTCAGCGAACCGTAATGGCTTGGCGCGCTCGACGACAAGTTCCTGCGGCGTTGGCGAGATCTTGAGCAGTTCGAAGATTTCGTCCAGGAACTCCTCCAGGGGCATGGCGTGTTGGTCATTTTCCTGCCCAAGCAACGTGGTACGCACACCCGGTGGCGCAAGCTCGATAACCTCCACCGGCGAGGCCTCTAGCTGCACTCGAAGACTTTGAGTGAACGAATGAACGGCCGCTTTGGTTGCGCTGTAGGTCGGTGTTGCAGGGAGCGGGACGAATGCCAATGCCGAACTGACATTCACAATCGTTGCACTGGGCTGCTTGAGCAACTGTGGGGTAAATGCATACACCATGCGAATCGTGCCCAGTAAGTTGGTTGTCACGATATCTTCGGCGGTGCTCAGGTTTTCCGGAGCAGTCAGATCCTCCCAGTGCATGATGCCGGCGTTGTTTATGAGAACGTTCAAAGTCGGGTGGCTGATCGCAAGTGCTTCGCTGGTGCGCTGAATGGATTGCGGATCGCAGACGTCCAGCACTACTGATTCCAGGCCTGGATGTTGCGACGCGATCTTGTCGAGCAGCGTCTTGCTGCGTCCCGCGATGATGACTGTGTTGCCCGCCTTGTGAAGCCTGAGCGCCAGACCAAGCCCTATGCCTGAGGTGCCGCCAGTAACCAGAATCGTATTGCCAGTGCTGTTCATAGTAAACTCCAGAAACGCTACGTAAGCGGACAAGTGTCCAGTTTCAAACCGTACCGGACAACTGTCCGCTTAGCAATATGTTGAAGGAAAACTTTGCTCATGCCTGACGAATTGGTGATGCGTTCTGACGCCAGAAAAAACCGCGAACGGATACTGGAGGTCGCCGTAGTCGAGCTGATTAACGACCCTGCGATTGCGCTGAGCACACTGGCAAAGAAAGCCGGAGTAGGACAGGGCACGTTCTACCGCCACTTCGCCACCCGAGAGAAGCTGGTATTCGAGGTCTATCAATTCGAGATGCAACAGGTGGCCTCCCTGGCGGAACAGCTGCTCGCGACAAAACCACCTAAGGAGGCGCTCCGGGAATGGATGGACTGCCTCGCTGAATACGCAATGACCAAGGCAGGGCTCGCTGCTGCGATTCAACAAGCGGCGTCTGTTTACGAGTTTCCCGTGAAGTCGGGATACGCTCCAATCCAGGCAGCCGCCGAGTTACTTTTAAGGGCGAATGAAAAGGCCGGCACGATTCGTTGCGGGGTCACTAACGACGATTTTTTTCTAGCCATCGCCGGAATATGGCAGATGGATTCCCAGAGCGAATGGCGCTCGCGTCTCGCCAGGTTGATGAATCTGGTGATGGATGGTCTGTGCGCTGGCAGCCCCGAAAGCCTGAAGAAAAATGGCGCGTAGCATTGGCCTGAACGCGTTGCTCTGGTGGGAGAGGACTCGTCCTCGAAGGATTGCCGTGCAATGAAGAGCTGTCGGGCAGATTGAGGTTGGTCGGGCTGACTCATCGAGGACAAGTCCTCTCTCACAATGACGGGACAAAGATCATTTCATCAGAAAAAAAGGGCCAGTTAAGGCCGTCAAATGAGATGAGCCGTTTCGTCCGGGTAGTTAATATTCAGGATGATCATTGTTTGTTAAGTTGGAGGACTGGATGAAGGCGGTTTTCTTGCCGCCGCCGCAGAGTTCAACCAGAGTAGAGTTGCTCCGATAGAGGCGGCTACTATTAGCGTAAGCCACATGATGACCAACAGGGTTAATGTGACACTGTTGTTTAACTCGCGAAAAAGGCCGAAGGCAAAAGCGGTGTACCAAGACACACCCGAAATCGCACCCGATGCGAGAAATAAGGCAGCTCTTGTGCGGGAAACTCCGAAGAGCAGGGGGCGACTCAAGTCGCGTAATGCTTCGGGCAACACAAACGCGTGGATGATTATTCCGTTGATGGTCAGGACGATCACCACAATCACCTTTGCCCAGAGCTTGGGATTTTCAAATTTTTCCGGCGACTCCATCGCGTAAAGGGCAAGAAAACCAAGGCCTGAAAGCCAAAGGAGGCAGAGTCCGATAGTGACGGCCTCGCTGATGAAGTGAAAGATGCGTCCGATTTCAGCCGGGAGGCTGCCCTTACGCATCCAACGCAAAATCCATAGGTCTAGCATCGTTGCTCCACCGAGACCAAAGCACATGCCGAGCAAATGTAAACCTACAAGAAGTGTCAGAACCTTTAGCTGTGGAAGTGGATCAGGCAACGGAACGCTGAGCGTAAGTGGGTCCGCCAGTAAATGACCACTGCTGAAGAGCGCAAGCAGGCCGCCGACAATCATGAGAGATTTTGGTGTTTTCATTTATTACGATCTCAGGCTAGCGTTCTTATTTGAACGCGTGCGCAGTTTGTTTGCTGGAGAATAATGTCCTTGTATTCTCAACGTTATGAATATAAGTGATTGCCATGAAAGAAAGTTAAGGCTTGCTCCGGAAAGTGTCCAATAAGGCACGCTGCTGTCGTCGTTGCTGCAAACAGGAAGATAAGTTTGAAACCCACCATCGGATAAATAAGCCTGGCGACGACAGCTTCACATCAGCAAGTAGCACGGCCGTGGAGATTGCTCAGGAAGGAACCGGTGCTTGAGCATCAATCAAACTCTGACTTTTGAGCTCCTCCCAGAACCCTGCCGGAATACCAACTTTCATGGCTTGTACATTGGAAACTATCTGCCCTGTCGAACGCGCCCCCGAAATGATCGCGGACACTTGCGGATGTGCCGCTGCGAACTGGAGGGCGGCAGTATGGATGTCGATGCCATACCGGCTGGCAACTGCCATGATTCGGCCGCGCTTTTCTACTGCACCGGCAGGTAGGTCCAGGCTGAAGTTATATCGACTGCGACCTCCCAGAAATCCATCATTGAGTGGTGTTCCAACCATGACGCTGGTGCCTTTCTTTCTTAACGCCGGAAAGGTGCTGCGCAGCGCATCGTGGTGGTCAAGGAGGGAATACTGGCAGGCAAGCAGCACGATGTCGGGAGTCGGATCATCACTGGCCAGCGCCTGAACCACAGCATTCGGTGTATTGACGCCGAAGCCCCATGCCTTGATGAGTCCCTCGTTACGCATCTTTTCAAGCTCAACCATCGCCCCTGTGCGCGCGATTCGATACGCCGCTTCCCATCCGCCTTCCAGTTCGGTGTTATCTGGCGAGATGTCATGAATGAAAACGATATCGATACGCGGTAGCCCCAGTCGCTGCAGGCTGTCTTCCACGGAACGACGCGTTCCCGCTGCGCTGTAGTCATACCGGTAGTTGAAGGGCGCTGGTGACTTCCAGATGTCATGGTCCGCGCGCGGGCCCCCAGCGGCAGTCAATACGCGGCCTACCTTGGTGGAGACCACATAGTCATCTGGATTCTTGTCCCGCAGAAAGCGGCCCAGACGATATTCACTCAAGCCAAATCCGTAGAACGGCGACGTGTCGTAAAGCCTTACACCTGATCCCCATGCCGCCTGCAGAACCATAGCCGCTTGCTCGTCGCTGATCGGCGCAAAGATATTGCCGATCTGCGTCCCGCCCATACCAAAGCGTTGAGGCGTCATGTATCTCATGGTAGGCGAGGGCAAATTGAGGGGCAGGTCCGCGCGCACTAGCCGACCTTCAGTGCGCATCACGCTCCCGCGCGCTGTCAGCGAAGAGGGCGCTGAGGCGTCAGCTGCCGAACTGGCGACACTCGATGCTGGCAGCCAGGCAGCTGCAACAGCACCCGCCGCCGAATAGGCAAGAAAATTTCGTCTGTCCATCCCACTTTCCTTTCGCGACTGAGGTTTCACGGGCTCATCGAAGCCGGTATTCGTACTACAAATTAGAGCAACCAGGCTTAGCCAAGTGACCCTAATTCACCGTATTTTGTGCACAATCCTGCCGATACGCTTGTGCCGCTCATACATTCTCAGCAGACTCGAACATTCCGTTAACAGGATGCATGTGATGACGAGCGCTTCCCTCTCGCAGTTCGGTTTCAGCCATATGCAATCCCTGAGCTTGCGCGAGCCCGCTCAGCCCAACGAGCGCCTCCAGACACTCGGGCGGCTTGTCGAAAAAGTCACGCTGCAGATCGGTTTGAACGAGGTCTGCACGACATCGATTCCAGGCTTGACCTTTTATCGATTAGCCGAGCTAGGTACGCCCGCTTACTGCATTTATGAGCCTTGCGTGGCCATCATTCTGCAGGGCGCGAAGGAGATCACGTTCGGCGAGGAAGCCTGTCAGTTCGAGCAAGGGGCGTTTTTCGTCACTTCGGTCGATATACCGACTCTGGCTCGCGTGACCGCAGCTAACGAGCAAACCCCTTATTTGTCAGCTGTGCTGAAGCTCGATTTTTCCATGCTCAATGAGGTGATCCTGAGCCTGGAACCGCCAAAGCAGGAACTGGCTACTGAGCCGCGGGGCTTCGTATCCGGTGTGGCGACGAGTGAGATGCTTGATGCGTTCGCTCGACTCGCCACGCTGATCGAACGGCCGCTTGAAGCAGGCTTGATGGCGGGTCTTATCAAGCGCGAGATATGCGTCAGGCTACTGCTCAGTGAAGCGGGGCATTTGTTGCGCAGCGTCACTCGCGATGGTTACCGGGACAAGGGCATCGTGAGAGCCATTGAGTGGTTGAAACATCACTACGACAAGCCGTTGCACGTGGCCGAGCTCGCCGAACGATCAGGCATGGCCAGCTCTACTCTGCATCACAACTTTCGCAAGCTGACCGGCACCAGCCCCGTTCAGTATCAAAAATCGTTACGTCTGCAAGCCGCGCGCAGCCTGATGTTGACCGACAGGATCGACGTGAACACCGCCGCGCTGCGGGTCGGCTATGAAAGCGTCGCCCAGTTCAGTCGCGAATATACCCGACGTTTCGGAGCCCCACCCTCGAGAGATATCAGGCTCGCACGGGAAAATAGTGGGCGGCGCGACTCGCCGCTCCACGCCTGAGACGGGGCGATAGATAGGGCGAGGCTAAAAAGTACTGCGCCGTTTTAACAAGTCAATCTGATCCGCAGGTATCAGCGTCCTGAGGGTCTTGTACAGGGCGCGGGTTTCCAGCAGGTTCCACACCCGCAGCATGGTTTCCAGGGCATCCAGCGGTTTGCTGATGAAATCCTTGGCGCCCAGCGCCAGCGCCCGCAGGCGGGTGTCGCGGGTGGCGTCGGCCGTGAGCACGAGGATCGGCAGGTATTCGTCACTCGGGATGCGTCGGTTGAGTTGTTCCAGGACGGCAAATCCGTCGAACTCGGGCATGTGCAGGTCGAGAATCACCAGATCCGGTTCGAAGCTGTTGAACAGGTCCAGGGTGCGCAGCGGTTGGGTGCTGCTCAGGACGTTGGTCAGTCCCTCGCGCACCAGCAGTTGCTCCACCAGTTCGAGATTGGGGCGTTGGTCGTCAATGATCAAAATACGCAGGTCAGTGTTCACATTGGCTCCGGAAAGTATTGATCGAGGTAGGCGAGGAACGAAGGAACGTGAATGGGTTTGGTCAGCACGGCCGTCGCGCCAGCCTTGCGCAAGGTCTGGCCTGTGAGGTCACTGGCGTCTGCGGTGATCATCAACACCGGCGTGGTACGGGTGAACGCGGACTGGCGCAAGCGCTGCAGGACATTGAGCCCTTCGATGTCCGGCAGGGAAACGTCCAGCAGAATCAGTTGCGGTGCGTGTTGTGCGGCCAGGTCCAGGCCCAATTGCCCTTGCATGCTCGAAAGCAGTTTTATTCCGGGTCGCTGTTGCAGCAAGGTTTCGATGAGGGCAAGGCTGGAGAGGTTGTCTTCGATGCATAACAGCTTGCCCCGGACCTTGGCACCGGGGATCAGCGCCAGGGCGTCGATGGGCGCAGCAACGGGCCCGGCGGGTTGCTGCAGGCGCACAAAAGGCAGTTCCAACGTAAATCTTGAACCAGCGCCAGGTTGGCTTTGCACGGTCAGGCTGCCGCTCATCATTTCCAGAAGGCTCTTGCTCAGCGCCAGGCCGAGGCCACTGCCTTCAACGTTCGGATTCGTCTCAAGTCGCTCGAACGGCTTGAAAAGCTGGTTCAGTCGATCAGCGGCAATGCCCTTGCCGGTATCGCACACTGACACGGCAGTCCGTTGTTGATCAAACTTGACCTCTATGCGCACCTGACCCTCGGGCCGGTTGTACTTGATGGCGTTGGACAGCAGGTTCAAGAGCACCTGGGTCAGGCGTTGTCGATCAGCGACGATCCCGTTGTCAGCGTCCAGCGTCGGTAATGACTCCAGATGGATGCCAGCCTCTGCAGCCATCGGCGAGACCAGTGTCAAGGCTTCTTGCAGCGCAATTGCCAACGGCACCGATTCGATGTTCAGCGGCAGGCGTCCGGCTTCGATCTTGGCAATGTCCAGCACTTCGTTGATCAGCGTCAGCAAGTGCTGGCCGGCGCGCAGGATATGGCCAATCTGGGTCTTTTGTTCTGGTAGTGAGTCCATGTCCAACAGTTGCGCAAAGCCCAGAATCGAGTTCAGCGGTGTGCGCAGTTCGTGGCTCATGCGCGACAAAAATTCGCTTTTGGCCCGACTGGCGCGCTCGGCTTCTTCGCGGGCGGTGCGCAGGGCAATCTCGGCCGCACGGCGGTCGGTAATGTCCCGGGTGATCTTCGAGAAACCGCGTAACGCACCGCTGCTGTCGTATTGAGCGGTGATCACCACGCTGGCCCAAAAGCGGCTGCCATCCTTGCGGCAACGCCACGCTTCTTCCATGTAGTGCCCGTCGCGCATGGCTTCACGCAGGGCCATCTCGGGATGTTGCGGGCACTCTTGCGTCAGGTAAAACACGGAAAAGTGCTGGCCGATGATTTCCTGTTCGGTGTAGCCCTTGATCCGCTCGGCGCCAGCGTTCCAACTGGTGACATTACCCTGGGTGTCGAGGGCGAAGATCCCGTAGTCCTTCACGCCGTCGATGATCAGTCGCAAGCGCTCTTCATTGTCGCGCAACGCTCGCTCGCGCTCGGCCAGCAGAATGCCAGCCTCCACCAGGCGCGTGCCCAACTGGCCAATCTCATCTTGCTCTGGCGGCTGCGGCAGCAACGGCTGACCAAGGGCCAGGCGTTGGGCGTTGCCTTGGACTTGCTGCACCCGGGCGACGATGCCCTTGGACAAAAACAGCACCGCAACGATGGCGCCAAACAACCCGCAGAGGGCGGCCAGCAGCGTTGAAAGCAGCAACCGCTGGCGAGTCGCGGACGCCGCCGCAGTACGCTCGGCAAGTAATGTGTCTTCCAGGGTGAGCATGGTGCTGATGTGCTCGCGTAATTCGTCGAGGACGTGTTTATTGTTGATCAGGATGGTGGTGAACGTCTCGGGGTTTGTCTGGCGATCACTCAGCAGTTCCTCCAGACCATCGACTCTGGTGTTGATCAGCGGCGTGATGGCGATGAGTTGTGCACGCACCCGTTCATCACGAACGTTGCTGTCGAGACGGCGCAGGGCCGATTCGATCAGGGGCTTGGCGTTCAGGTAGCCCGGCAGGAAGTCTTCCCGCCGTGTCAGCAGATAACCGCGCACACTGGCGGCGGCTTCGGCGAGCAAGGTGTGCACGGTCTGGATATCGCCTTGGACCAACAATACTCGGCGTACGTCTTCTTCGGCGCGGGCGGTCTGGCGTTCGGCGATATAAATCAACACCAGAGACAGCAGCAGGACCACCAGGGGCAGTGAAATCACCACCAAGGCCTTGCTCCGTAGTGGCAGGTCGGCCCAGCGTCTGGCGTTAGACACCCTCATGGTTGAGTCACCAGGCCCAGGGCAATGCCACGGACCGCCGCCTGGGTTCGATCCGCAGCCCCGAGTTTGCCGATGACCCGTTCGACGTGGGTTTTTGCCGTGCCGGTGGTGATGCCCAGTTTCTCGCCGATTTCACGATTACCCATGCCGGCCGCCACCAGTCCAAGCACTTGGCGTTCCCGAGCCGTGAGGTTTTCGGCGGGTGTGGCGCCGCAGGTGTTGCGTTGGGTCATGCGCCGCAGCAGGCGGGCGCTGACCGTGCTATTGAGGGCCTCTTCACCGGCGGCGACCCGCTGCAAGGCGTCGATCACTTCACTGCGGCTGGCGTCCTTGAGTAGATACCCCATGGCGCCAGCATTCATTGCCGCTTCCAGGTGATCGGGACTGTCGTCCATGGTGAAGATCACCACTTTCAGCGCCGGCAGGCGTTGCTGAAGAATCCGTGCCGCGTCCAGACCATTGAGCCCCGGCATGCGAATATCGAGGATGACGATGTCCGGAAGCAACTGTTCGCACAGATCCACCGCTTCCTGACCATCGCAGGCCTGGCCGACTACTTCAAATTGTGGATGACCCGCCAGCAGCGCGACGAAACCGGTACGCGTGACTTCATGGTCGTCGGCCAGCACCAGACGGAAGGCTTGGGTCATTGAGGTGTTCCATTCAGGTGGGTTGGCACGCGGGCATACAGTTGAGTGCCGCCGTCGATTGCGCTGGTGCAGGTGAGGCTTCCACCCAGCATGCTGGCGCGTTCCTGCATGGTGGCCAGGCCCAGGTGCCGAGTGCCATCGGTGTCGAGCGGTTGTACCAGGGCAAAGCCTTTGCCGTTATCGGCCACTCGCAGCAAGGCATGGTCTTCGTGCAACTCCAGCGTCAGCTGTACCTGGCTCGCCCGGGCATGTTTGAGGGTGTTGTTCACTGCTTCCTGAGCGATCCTGAACAACGCGATCTCAACCTGGCTGGGAAAGCGCGCCTCGCAACGTGCAAGCCACTGCACGCTGATCCCGGCGTCTCGCAACCGATCTGCCTCTTTGTCGACGGCCTTCAGCAGTCCGAAATCGTCGAGAACCGTCGGGCGCAAGCCGCCGATCAGCTGCCGGCTCTCGCCCACAGAGTGCTGGGCCAGCGCCAGAATCGCCTGCAAGTTCGCCCCAAGGGCGTCCGGCAGTGGAGGGCAGTTCCCGGCGAAACCTTGCAAACGCTGATGCAGTCCAGCGAGGGTTTGGGCGAGACCATCGTGCAGGTCGTAGGCCACGCGTTTACGCTCGTCTTCCTGGGCGCGGAACAGTCGATTGACCAGGTCCGACAGGGTCCGATCCCGGGCCTTGAGCGCCATCAGCAATCGATCGTTTTCAAGGTGCGCGGCCAGCAGGGTGGCGAGCAGTTGCAGCGATTCGCTGTCTTCGTTGTCTGGCGTCCTCAGGCTGACGCTGTTGGCCAGAACCAGGGCGCCAAAGGCATTGCCGTCGCCGCCGCGCAGCGGAACCCGCAGCACGCAGGGCAGGGTTTCCTCCGGACGCTCCTGCCAACATGGCGTGCGCATGGCACAGTCGGCGACCGTATCGAGGCTGCTCAGTCGATCACGACTGCCATGCCGGGCAGTGGTACTGACGCGCCCCTCAGCGTCCCATTCCTGCAGCAACCCATGGTCCATCGCGAGGAAGGCGCACGCCCGCGCCAACACGCGCTCGCGCATGGCGTCAGGGGCCAGTTGGGTCAACTCCTGCCCGGCATCCACCAACAGCCGCAGGCGCGCCGCGCGACTCTCGGATTGTCGATATTGAGTGCGGATGGCCAGGGCGCTGCCGGGGTCGTGAGGAGGGCGCTGCATGGTTAGATTCCGGCGTTGAGACAGGCCCGCGGGCGCAGGGGGAGGTCATTAAACCTTGTTAACGGGCTTGAGCGCCATCTGCCAAATGGCATAGGTAAATGACTCTGATTGGCCGATGTCGGCTGGCTGGCGAGTCGGCAAAGTGGGCTCACCAACCATTCATGGAATATCGCAATGAAACTGAAAATCCCGGCCATCGCCCTGTGTTTTGCCCTTGGCGCCTCGTTTGTACAAGCAGCAGAGACCGCCCCGTACGTTTACCGCGGAGTAGCCCAAACCCCGGCCAACGTGAAGGACCGAGAGATTGCCGGTTTGTTTGATCGCTGGAACAGCGCCCTGAAGACCGGCAATGCGCAAACCGTCGTGGACCTCTACGCCCCGAACGCCGTGCTGCAGCCGACGGTGTCCAATCAGGTGCGCACCACGCCAGCGGAGATCAAGGACTACTTCGATCACTTCCTGCCGATGAAACCGGCGGGCCAGATCAACTACCGCGAAATCCATCAACTGGGCGCCAATGTCGCCATGGACAGTGGCGTCTATACGTTCACGCTGACCGACGCCAACGCAAAGACCCGTCAAGTACAGGCGCGCTACACCTTCGTCTACGAACAAGTTGACGGGCAGTGGAAAATTCTCAACCACCACTCTTCAGCGATGCCAGAAGCACAGGTACTGCACACCGCAAAATGAGCGCGTTGTCCGTTGCTGATCTGCAAAGCCCGCGAATGTGGTTCGCTCAGTTGACTGAAATCCTTCATGGCTTCGCGCGAAGAGGGCACTTTGATACTATGCTCAGTGCCATTGCAGGCAATGTGCTGGTTTCAATTGTCGGCCGCGTCGTTGACCAGTCGATCCAGGCTGTCGGCAGGTGCAGGTGGATTACTGCTAGTCAATCCCAAGCACGATGGAGAACAGCATGAACACTAAACCGATCCCCCACATCTTTTGGCGCTTCGCCGGTTGCGTGACCGCGCTGGCGATGGTGGCTGCCAATCCAGCCCAAGCTGCCGCCGGTGGCCCCACCGCAAATCAGAGCATTGCCTTCAGCAACTCCTACGCGGGCAGCGATTTCCGCAAGGTGATGGTGCGCAACTGGCAGGAGATCGCGGTCCAGGCGCAACAGGATGGCTTGATCCGGGAGGCTCCGGTGGTCAGCGCCAATAACTCGGCGTCGGAACAGGCGGCCCATATTCAGGACATGATCGTCAAAGGCGTCAACGCGATCGTCATCCTGGCCGCGTCCGACACAGCCCTCAACGGGGTGATCCGCGATGCCTGCAACGCTGGCATCGTGGTGGTCGTCATGGCCAGCCTGGTCACCGAAAGCTGCGTCTATACCGTGGACTACAATTGGTCCGCCATGGGCCGCGTGGAAATGGACTATGTCGCCGAGCGCCTCAAGGGGACCGGAACGCTGCTAGAGATCCGTGGCATTGCCGGCGATGCCACCGATAAAAACATCAGCGACGGCATTCGCAAAGCCGCGAGCGACTATCCGGGCTTGAAGTTCGTCAAGACCGTGTACGGAAACTGGACGGCTTCCGTCGCACGCAAGGAGGTGGCGCTGGCGCTGCCGTCGCTGCCCAGCATTGATGCCGTCGCGACTCAGGGGGGCGACGGTTATGGCGCGGCCATGGCGTTCAAGGCGGCGGGACGCCCTTTGCCGATCATCGTGATGGGGAACCGTCAGGACGAACTTGCCCTGTGGAAACAGGAGCGCGATGCCAATGGCTACGAGACTGTCTCGGTCTCCGCCTCCCCGAGCGTCTCCCAGGTAGGTTTCTGGGTGGCTCAGCAGGTTCTCGCGGGCAAACAGGTGCCGAAGTTCGTCGAGGTGCCGCTGGTACGCATCGATGCGAAAGACCTGGACGCCTGGCTCGCCACTATGCCCGTGGGCGGCGCCGCCAATCCTATATACAGCCAGGCTTCCGTGGTGGCGATGATCGACGCGGCCATCAATAACACGGCGCCGCCGACGCCTTTGCCGGAGATTTTGAAGCAGTAGCGGCGGGCGAGGATGCGAGGCGCCATGTTGACATTCAAACCCGTCAGGGACAGGCCCATTGCCGTCAAAATTGGCCTGGCGGTCGCCGCACTGGTGTTCCTGATGCTGGCGGTCTCGCTAGTGAACCTCTATGGCTTGCGCGGCATGGTACGTGCTGTGGATTCGGCCAGCCATTCCGCGGAAATTCTGGCGTCGGTCAACGGGGCCACCGGGCGAGTGGAAAACTTCATCGCCACCCGCGATCAGGAAAGCCTTTCGCAGGCCGAAGGCATGGTGGCGACGGCTATCGCGGGCCTCAGCGCCATTCCGGTGGCTGAGGCGGAATCGCTCAAAGGCAGCCTTGATAGGCTCGCCGGGGCGATCGCCGCCTTGCGGGCGGCGACCCTGACCATGGATGGCGAAACGGAGAACATGACATCCCACTACGGCCGGATGCGAGAGGCGACGATCCTCGTCGAACAGGGTATCGCCGAAGGGCTGAAGGGTGTTGATTCCCGCGCCGCTGACCACCAGACGCGGGTGAGCGACATCGAAAGCGCTCATCGCATTCTGGATATCCTGCGCAACGGCGAACGGATCATCACCGCCAATGTGGCCAGGATGCTGGTGACCGGCGATGATTCGGCCGCCACTGCAGCCCGCAACGCCTGCGCGGCACTCCCGCCCGTGGTCGAGCAATTGCGTGAGATGATGGGGACGCCGCAGGAGGGAGAGATCCTGGACCAGTTGGCGACGGCGGTCGCTGCTGCCAGCCTGGCGGTCGAGCACCTTGGCGAGGCGCCCAGGCTTCGGGGAGACGAGGCTTTGCGGCATCTCGCCGCCGTCGGGGATCTGGTCGAGCGCCTCGAGGTAATGTTGGGTGAAGTGGACGAGCACGTTGCCCATGACGCAAACGACATTCAGGCTGCAACCGGTTTGCTGCGCAATGCAGCTGCGTTGTCCAAGCGTTTCGCCGAGCGCGTGGCCACCCTGGAGGCACAGACCTTGTCGTTTCGCCTGTCGCCGTCGGCCGAAGTCGCCAGCTCGGTCGGCGCTATCCTGGACGAGCTCTCCCGTCTCGCTCGCGTTCTCCCTTCAACCGTGGGGCTGCAAGCCAAGGCTACGCCTTTGACGGTCAGCGATCAGATTGTCGGCTACCGGGCGGCATTCGCCCGGTTCCATCAGGCGAGCAACTCATTGAGCGACGCGCGCGACCAGGTTCGCAACGAGGCGCGCAGCGCCGGTCTGTTGGTTGCACGCTTTGCTGGAGAAGCGCGGTCCGATGCCCTGGCCCACAATGATCGCGGCATGTTTGCCACGGTGATCGCCGGTAGCGTCGCTATCCTGCTGGCCGGCGCCATCGCCTGGAGCACCTCGCGATTTATCGCGCAGCCCATCGTGGCCTTGGCCTCGGCGATGCGCCGGCTTGCGGCCGGCGACCTGACCACCGAGATCGCCAGCGCCGGACGCGGCGACGAGATCGGGATCATGACCCGCGCCGTACGGGTGTTCCAGGAGAATGCCCTACGCATCCGGGTGTTAGAAGCCGAGGCCGAAGCCGAACGACAGCAAGTGCAGGCCTCTCTGGAAAGAATGGTCGCCGAACGGACCGACGCGCTGCACCAGCAGACCGAGGTGCTGGAGGCGCAGGCCGTCGAACTCATTCAGGCACGCAATCAGGCCGAGACGGCGAACCAGGCAAAGAGCGATTTCGTTGCCACGGTCAGCCACGAACTGCGCACCCCTCTGACTCTCATTCTCGCCCCCCTGGAGCAGCTCTCGACGGCGACCCTCCCGCCGCCGGACTGGCGTGTGCAAATCGACCGCGCCCAACGCAACGCGCTGCGCCTGATGAACCGGGTGAACGACATCCTCGATTTCTCCAAGGCCGAAGCGGGCAAGTTTGAGCTGTGTCCGGCACCCGTTGACTTGAACAAAGCGGTTGGCGTGCTGGCCGAGGACGCCGCGATGGTGGCCAAGGGCAAAGGCTGTACGTTAACTTGCAGCATCGATCCCGCGCTCGGCACGGTTTTCCTGGATCCCGGCCACTTCGAAAAGATTCTTCTCAATCTGGTGAGCAATGCCATCAAGTTCACGCCCGCTGGCGGCACCGTGCACCTGGCAGTAACTGCGCTTGAGGGCGAACGATTTGAACTCGCGGTGCAAGATTCGGGGATTGGCATTGCGCACGACAAACTGCCGCTGCTGTTCCAGCGTTTTTCCCAGATCGACAATTCCGCCACGCGCCACTACAGCGGCACAGGCATTGGTCTCGCCCTGGTCAAGGATCTGGTCGAACTGATGGGGGGCGAAGTCGGTGTCAACAGTGAGCCCGGACGAGGGGCGTGCTTCTTCGTTCGACTGCCGCTGGGGGCTGAGCAAAACACCGTGCCGACCGAAACCAGCACGATGCACGAGCGATCGTCACCGAGTACAACCGAGCAGCGCCACCTGCGTTTTGACGACGGCCGCCACGGCAGTAGCAATGACCAGGTTTCGACGCCAGGCACAGACAGCGAGCAGCACCCGGAACGCGCCTTGCAGTCCAGGGTGCTGGTGGTCGACGACAGCCCGGAAATGCTGAGCTACGTGAGTGAGCTTTTGCAGAACGACTACATCGTCGCCACTGCAGTTGATGGAGAACAGGCCTGGGCACTCTTGCAGCGTCGACCCATCGATGTCGTCGTCTCGGATGTGATGATGCCGGAGCTCGACGGCCTTGGCCTGACAGCCAGAATCAAAGCCAGTGCCGGTTTCGCCCATTTACCCGTGATCCTGTTGACCGCTCGCGGCGGCGGCGAGGCCTGCGTCTCCGGGCTGGAGAGTGGCGCCGATGACTATATCGCCAAACCCTTCTCGCCGCTGGAACTCAAGGCACGCGTTCGCGCGGTGCTGCGCATGAGCAAAGTGCAAACCGAACTTCATGCAAAATCCCGTCAGGCGGGCATGGCCGAAATCGCCACGACTGTTCTGCATAACGTCGGCAACGTCCTCAACAGCGTGAACATATCGGCAGAACTGGTCAGCAGCCAGATGCGCACCTCTAAAGCACTGGGGCTGGGCAAGGTGGCTCAACTGATGAACGAACACGTTAATGACCTGAGCGATTTTCTCACCAGCGACCAGAAAGGAAAGCTGCTGCCCGGCTACCTGCTCAAGCTGGCGGAGGTGGTGACAGCAGAGCAACAGGGCATCATTGAGGAGCTTGAGCGACTCACCAAGGGCGTTGACCACATCAAAACCATTGTCGCTGCCCAGCAGTCCTATGCCGTTGCCGTCAGTGTCGTCGAGACAGTGCCGGTCCCGGAGTTGATCGATGATGCCTTGCGCATGAGTGCTGGATCACTGACGAGCCAGGACGTGACGGTGGTCAAGGAGATTGCCGACTTGCCCCTGCTGTCGCTGGACCGGCACCGGGTGTTGCTGATTCTGGTGAACCTGATCAGCAACGCCAGGCAAGCGCTGGGCGGCGTGGTTGATCGCAGCCCGTGCATCACGTTTGTCGCCTCCCTAGCTGAGGGGCCAGCACTGCGTATCACGGTGGCGGACAACGGCAATGGGATCGCGCCAGAGCACATGGCGAGTATCTTTTCCCATGGATTCACTACTCGCAAAGACGGCCACGGTTTCGGCCTGCACAGCTGCGCGCTGGCCGCGCAGGAAATGGGTGGCAGCTTGGCCGTGCACAGCGACGGAGTCGGGCAGGGCGCCACGTTCACCCTCGATGTCCCTCTCGATGCTCCGCAGGATAAGCAATGAACACCGAACCGGCGCCCCGTGAGCCTCGTGATCAAACTGCCTGCCGCAATTCTGCAGCCCATACGCGCCGTTGGTCTTTGCAGGCCATCGGATTTTTCATGACTCAGCGGTCGACCCTTGGTGCACCCCGGATTCGCTGTCTAGAATCCTGAGTATTTCGGTCTCTGCAGCATCGTTTGGCCGCTTCCGGGCTCGGCCAGCCTTTACACCCATGCCCGGTCAGGAGGAGATCATGCTCAGCTATTTGTACATAGGCGCCAACGACGTCGAGGCTTCCGGTCGATTCTATGACGCTGTTCTTTCACCGTTGGGTTATGAGAAAGAAGTGGCGCAAGAGCAGTATTGTTTTTCGCTGCCGGATGTCGCCGACAAATCGAATGGGCCGGGGACGATCCATGTCGCGCAACCCTTTGATGGCGAACCAGCGACGGCTGGAAATGGCGTCATGCTGGCGTTTCGGACCGATTCAAAGGCGCAGGTTGAAGCGGCTTATACGGGCGGTCTGGCAAACGGAGGAACGGATGAAGGCGCCCCGGGCTACCGAGACGCCTACGACGATGATTTCTACGTCGCGTACCTTCGTGATCCCTTGGGAAACAAGGTCGCAGTGTTCTTCATTGGTTGACGGATCGTCTGACAATTAACGCTGTAACGCGGAGCCTACGGAAAATGCGTTTACACGCGGCCCGGACCCCGCAGGGACGGCTTGCGTCAAGCAAATTGTGGCAGCCAGAGCGCGATCTGCGGAAACATGATCAAGAGCACGATCAACATCAGTAATACAAAACAGAAGGGTAAGGCCCCGTAGACCACATCCAGGAACTTGCCTTTATTGCGGATGCTTTGCACCACGAATAGATTCATCCCGAATGGCGGAGTGATTTGTCCCATCTCGCAGAGAATGATAAGTATCACGCCAAACCACAGGGGATCGAAACCCAGGGCGACAATCACTGGCACCACCAGTGGGGCCGTGGTGATCAGCATCGCCAGCGTATCCATGAAGCAGCCGAGGATGATGTAGAACACGATGATGGCCAGCAGCGTGCCCATCGGCGACATGTTGAGGTCCGTCACGAAACTGACCAGGGTGGATGTCAGGCCTATGGAAGACAGCACGAAGTTGAGGAAAAACGCCGACAAGGTAATGAATATGATCATTCCGGTGGTGCGCATGGTGGATTCGAAGGCCTGCGCCAGATTTTGCCAGGTAAACGCACGTCGCCACAGGCCCAGGGCGAACGCTGCAATGACCCCCAGGGCGGCCGACTCACTGGCCGTTGCGAAGCCGCTGTAGATGGCGCCGACCACCAGAGCGAAGATGGCCAGCGGCGGCAGCAGGTCAGGAATGCTGGCCCGTCGTTCAGCCCAGGTTGAGTGTTCTTTTTTACCCCCAAGTTCGGGGCGGATGATGCAAGCCAGGACGATCATTGCGACGAACATGAAGCTCAGCAGAATGCCGGGAATCGTCGCTGCCAGATAGAGTTTCGGCACCGACAGGTTGGCGATCAGCGCGAAGAGAATCATGTTGATCGAGGGTGGGATCAATATGCCAAGGGTTCCGCCAGCGGCGATAGAGCCGAGGAACAGCGGCGCCGGATAACCTTTTCGCTCCTGCTCCGGCAGGGCTATGGTCGAGATCGTTGCAGCGGTCGCCACGCTGGAGCCGCTGGTTGCCGAGAACAGTGCGGAGGCGCCAATGTTGGAGTTCATCAAACCGCCGGGCAGCCACGAAAGCCATTTGGCGACGGCGCCGTACATGCGTCCTGCGACGCCAGAGCACACCAGTAACTCACCCATGAGGATGTAAAGCGGAATCGCCACCAGCAGGAATTCGGCGCTGGTGCTCCAGGCGATTTCGCCCATGGCGTTGCTCAGTGGCAATGTCGAAAACAGCTGCGACAGCGAAATGCCCAGCAGCCCGACGCTGACCGCTGCGGCCACGCTCAAGCCCAGCAAGGCGAGCAGGGTGAAGAGGGTAAAGGCCAGCATCTAGTGCGCTCCATTCGATTGGGAAGTGGTGAGCCCCGGCGCGGGACTGTGGATTTCTTCTTGAATCTCCTCCTCAACAGAGTTGATACCGATCAGCGCAGTGATCGACGCCCATCTTTGGTGACGCAGATGGGCCAGGCTCGCCCAAGCCAGTACCAAAATAGTCAGGGCAAAGAACACATAGCCTGCGAACCAGACTGATTGAGGCACCCACTGTGGAATCTGCAGCGGCGTGGTAGAAACAGAGCGGTACTGGATGGAGTCCCACAGCACACCCCACGCGTGGAACAGCAAGGTACTGACGAAAATCGCCATGCAGCTCAGGGCCAGCAGATCCAGCCACGTCCTGGTTTTCGGCTTGAGCCGTGAGTAGAGAATGTCGACCCGAATATGGGAGCGCTTCAACAGGGCGATGGGGAACGCCCAGGTGCTGACAATAGCCAGCACATAACCGGCTATTTCGTCGGCGCCGCCCATGGACAGGCCGATGGTCTTGCGCAGAATCAGGTCGATTCCGATCATCAAAGCAGTGCCCATCAACGCAATGCCGCCAAGCCAGGCGCTCAGCCGGGAGATGCTGTTTACGAGCCTGATACCAGAAAATTCAGTGGGTTTCATGGCTGGGGTTCTCCGAAAACGGGGTGTTCAGAACGCGCAACAATGGTTGTCGCGCAGATTCACAGTTATTCAACGGATCGGGCACGCGTCAGGGTTTTTGCAGACTGACGCCAAGGGCAACGCCGGCCGTGGCATTCCACTGCTCGACACATTGCACCCCGCAGCGTTTGCCCCAGTTATTGGCGATATTGAGAACGGCGTCCCGCACAACCTGTTTCTCGGCATTCGTCGGTGTGCTGACCTGCATATGGGCGGGATGGTGAATCTGGCAGTCAGGCGCGCCGATATTGCACGCCAATGCGGAGTGATTTTCTTTGGCGGTTTCTTCCCACCACTTGGCTTCGAGTACGTCGGACTGTTCCTGCAGCAGGCGCTGCACAGGTTCGGGCAAGGACTGCCAGCGCTTCAGGCCAATGGCGTAGAAACCGATCGACCAGTCCACAGGCAGGTTATAGATATGGTTGGCGACGTCGTACCATCTGGCCGCGTTGCCTGAACCAATGCCGGTCACCGCACAATCAATGACACCGGTCTGCATGGCCGTCACGACCTCGGCGAATGGCAAGGTCATGGGCGAGCCGCCGAGCGCCTTGATCATCTCGGACATATTGCGCCCGCGAACGCGAATCTTGCGGCCCTTGAAGTCCTCTATCGAGGTGACGGGGCTACGACAGAAGAACACTTGCGCCGTATAGGGCACCGTTGCCAGCAGCTTGACGCCGTGTCGTTCGGCCATGCGTTGGGCCAATACCGGTTTGAACGCTGCCGAAACCCGATGTGAGGTATCGATATCGGCTGCCATACCGGGCAGATCG
The DNA here is from genome assembly GCF_000416235.1 of Pseudomonas sp. CFII64. Classification (GTDB taxonomy): domain Bacteria; phylum Pseudomonadota; class Gammaproteobacteria; order Pseudomonadales; family Pseudomonadaceae; genus Aquipseudomonas. Next base: position 223,298 of record NZ_ATLO01000051.1, read on the forward strand.
ATCCCTTCGAAGAATGGATCATCACCGGCAACGAAAGCGAAGACGCCCATGCCGACATCAACGGCGCCAAGACGTATCAGGCGAACCATCTCCGGACCTTTGAGGCCGCTTTCCGACAGTCCCCTGAGGCGCGCCGTGACGGTCCCGCCAGAACTCGCGGGCAGGATCGTGTTCCAGAAGGGCTTTTCCACTGCGCGAAACGTGTAATTGTGGCTGCCACCACCGATGACATTGAAATGGGTGGTTGCCGGGGGTTGCGCGAAGGCTGCGGGCCCGATCAGACCGCTGAGCAGGGCAATGATCAGGGGCGGAATCTTGAACGGTTTCATGGTAGTCCTTTTGTTTTTTTGAGGGAGCTACATGGCAGAAAGGGGGCCACAAAACGGGGTGTTGTTCACCTGTTCAGAGGTTCCCGATTGCAGCGTTGATGATCGATCTGGAACCCACGACATCCGGGAATTTCTCGCCGTTTGCCAGTCTTGCCAAGGTGATTTTTTCGTTCTCCTGAAACTCGATGGCGCGTCGGGCCAGCGTGATGACCTGGTCTGGCTTGATGATCACGATGCCGTTCTCATCGGCGACCACGGCATCACCGGGATGAACAACCACACCGCCGCATTGGACCGGCGTGCAAAACTCACCTTCATCGCCCTTGAGCCGGGTGGTGACGGCACTAGCGCCCCAGGACCATATGGGAACCCCATGCTGGCGCAATTCACCCAGGTCGGTGACGAACCCATCTATGACGATTCCGGCGATTCCAGCCTGTCTGGCTGCGTAGGCCATGGCCCCACCCATGGCCGCCGTGACGCGCTCACCGCAGCGATCCACGATCAGGAAATCGCCTGGCCTTGCGCAGCCCATCGCGTAATGCAGAATTCCCCCATCGGCTCCGGGCATTCTTACAGTGACTGCGGTTCCAGCGGTTCTAATGTCCTGGAAGTGCGCTTTTATCCGGGGACTTAAAATACCTTTAGTGGTGAAGTGGCCGATCGTTGCCGGCTCCGCTGCGAGAAGAATCGAAAGTTCTTCCCTGGCGATCTGTCGTGGTAGTTCTTCAATAATATACATGCTGGAATTTACTTGTTTTTGATGAATGTCTGATACAGTCCGTCCATCCTAACAAGCATGATTTTAATGCGATAATAAAAAACAACGAGTCAACGGCGGGACGATTTTTATCATGAGAATTACCCTGATGCAGATCGAGGCTTTCTATTGGACTGCCCGATTGGGCGGTGTCCATGCCGCCTCCCGACATCTTCATCTGACACAACCGGCAATTTCCTCTCGTATTCGCGAGATGGAGTCTTTGTTGAGTGTGAAACTTTTTGATCGCAGCAAGCAGCGCATGATCATCACCGCCGATGGCCTGATCGCCCTGCAACATGCGGAACTGGCGCTTGATAACAGCGTGAAGCTTGAACAGTTTGCCGCCAAGCAAAAGCAGAATCGCAGATTGCGCGTGGGTGCTGACGAATGTTCGGCAATGGTCGGGTTGACCGCAGTCATTGCCGAGATCAAGGCGCATTATCCGGAAATCACCCTTGAAATCACCATTGATGTGGGGGCGGTGCTGAACCAGAAGCTCAATGATCATGAGCTTGACCTGGCGCTGCTGACCAATCCGATGACGCGCGACGATGTCACTGACGTCTTTTTAGGATGGATGACCTTTCAGTGGGTCGCCGCCGCACAATTGGAAATCGAAGGTGGGGAATTTCTTCCAGAACACGCTTGCGCCCATCCCATCGTGACGCATTCTGCGCCCTCGACGTTGTACTCAGTCGTTGAACGGTGGCTGAAAGAGGGCGGGAGTGTGTCCGAGGCGTTCCACTCCAGTAATTCCCTGGCGTTCATCGCGAAAATGATCTCCGCCGGATACGCTATCGGGATTCTTCCGGTTCCGTTGATTCGGGATATGTTGGCCGTTGATTTATTGAAGGTGTTGCCCTGCAATCCACCTATTGAACCGGCCAGGTTCTGTGTGTCTTATGTAACGGAAAGGCCTGATGTTCAGCTCGATGAATTGGTCGCACTTACTCAGGCGACACTGTTGCGTCAAAACTTTTTGGTCAGCTAATGTTTCGGGATACTGATTGTTAAAGCCGAATCAAGTTGTTGATTCGGCTTTTTGTTGTTAATGAAGCATTTCTTTATTCCTGAAGTGTCTTCTGAATGTCCGAGATCTGTTGTCCCGCCTGGTTCAGCCATGACAGATCACTGCCCATCAATAACATGTCGCAACCCATCTCCATGAGGCGCCGGGCGGTTTCGGTGTCTGCGGGAAAGCAGGGCACCATGACCTGAATCGAGCGGCCATGACATTTCTCGATCAGCAACGCCAGACGCTCCTGCACTTCGGGATTGCCAAGGCGATAGTCGACCGGCAATTGACGTGACAGCGAGTAATCCGCCGGGCCGAAGTGCACCGCATCAATACCTTCGACGTCGAGAATTTCATCGATGTCGTCGAAGAACTCGTAGCTCTCGGCCATGGGTACGATGACGCTACGAGCGTTTTCCGTTTGCGTGTAACTGGCCCAGTCAAATCCGGGACCTGCGTAATTCGCCGAGCGAACCGAGCTGTCACCGCCGCGACGCCCGAATGGTGGGAATTTGCTGTAGCGGATGATTTCCCGCATTTGTGTGGCGCTGTGGACTTGGGGAACGATGACCCCGCAAGCGCCCATTTCCAGGGCTTTACGGATGTCCCATTCGAGTGTTCCGCGAACGCGCACCAGGCTATGGATAGAGGCAAGGTTGGCCGCCAGAATCAGTTTTTCCATGTCTTTGTCGACGCCAAGAGCGGTGTGTTCGGCATCAACGAAAACAAAATCCAGACCCCAGTTGCCAGCCACTTCGATGGCCATGCAGGACGTACTGTAGATGTTCATCCCGAATGTCGGGCCTTGAGCCATTCGATCTTTCAGTGACGTGATCTTCTTGTGCATTGCGAGTACCTGAGAATGCGTTGGCAGTGTCTGTGGCGTCAGAGGCGATAGGTCTCTGGCAGACGGTCGCGGAAGGGGTGAATCTCGAATACGCCCGGGTCGCGTATCAACGACTTGTTACGCGCCTTGTCCAGGTCGATGTCGACGCTGAACACGCCATCCTCTTGTCCTGCGCGGATCAGGGTCCTGCCGGAAGGCTCGATGATGTGGCTCATGCCGATGAACTGCATGCCGCCGTCCAGGTCGTTACGATTCGGGGCCACGAAATAGACGATGTTTTCGGCCGCGCGCACGGTACTGAACACGTCCGGCAGCAGGCGCGCCTGCTCGGGCCAGGCCGCAGGCAGGATAACGATGTCAGCGCCCTCCAGCGCCAGGGTGCGAATGACTTCGGGGAAGCGGATTTCATAGCAGATTGCCAGGCCGATACGGCCGATTTCAGTGTCGAATACTGGCGCCGTCCAGTCAGCAGGGCGATCAGTGAAGCGGTCACCGATCATGAACGGCAGATGACGCTTGCGATGCAAGCCTATGATCCCTTTGGGGCCAATCAGTGCTGCCGTATTGAAGATCGACTCGGCGTATTTTTCATAGAAGCCGACGACGATGTGAATGTCGGTTTCAGCCGTCGCCGTGAGCAACGGGTCGAGTGCGTCGAGACTGATGGCACCTTTTTCCAGTTCTTCGCGGCTGTCGAAGGAGCCTCCGGTCAACAGGCATTCGGCAAATGCGATCAGACGCGATCCTTGTTCTGCAGCTTGACGCGACAGTTCGGCAACTTTGTCGATGGTTTGCAGCGGATTCCCAGCGACCGGGTGGATCTGTGCGACGGAAATTTTCATGGCGTTGCTTCCTCTTGATTGTTTGAAAGTCGTGCACTGAATGGCACGGTCAGCGCAGGGCTAATCTTGTTTTCAGCGCCGTTATTGCGGCTGGTAATCCATGGCCTTGTAGACTTTGCTCACCAGTTCGGGATTGATCTGCGCAGCATATTTTTCGATCACTGGACGGACCTTTTGCTGAATACGCGCGAGCTCTTCGGGGGCGAGTTCGTTGACTTGCATGCCGGAACTGCGCAGTTCGGCAATCGTCGTGCTGTCGGCCTGGCGAGAAATCTCGCGTTGCTCAAGGCGCACTTCCATGGCGACCTCGGTCAGCAGGGCCTTCTCGTCGTCATTCAATGTGTCCCAGAAGGGTTTGCTGATCAGGACAATCTGCGGGTTGTAATTGTGCTCAGTCAGGCTGAGGTATTTCTGAACTTCATTGAACCGTGAGGCGAGGATCAGCGCGGCCGGATTTTCCTGGCCGTCCACGGTGTGGGTTTCGAGTGCGGTGTGAACTTCAGTGAAGGGCAGGGGTGTGGGATTGGCTCCGAGTGCGGTCCACGCGTCCAGGAACAAGGGCGATTGTTGCGCGCGAATCTTCAGGCCAGCGATGTCTTCCATCTTCTGCACTGGCCGGACGTTGTTGGTCAGGTTGCGTACGCCCAATTCCCAGAATGCCAGGCCGACCAGGTTCTTGGCCGGTAACTGGTCGATCAGCATCTTGCCCACTTCGCCATCCAGCATGGCGTCGACCTTGGCCATATCGTTGTAGATAAAAGGGAAATCGAGAATGCCGAAGTCGGTCACATGATTGAGCATCAGGCCGGCGTTCCAGGTCATCATCTCCACCACGTTGCCCTGCAATGAGGAGAGCACCTGTACGTCGCCACCCAGCACTCCATTGGGAAAGGTTCGGACCTTGATCTTGCCGCCACTGCGCTCATTGACCTTCTTTGCGAATATCTCCATACCGATTGCCGGTGGCGTTCCTTTCGGGCTGGTCGCGGCAAACTTGATCGTGCGAGCGTTGTACTCGGCGGCGAAGCTCAAACTACTGGCCAGCAGCAGGGCAGCAAGAACGGTTAGTTGTTTGGTCATGGTTTTTCCTTTTTGTCAGTTGTTTTAGTGGGCGAACCATTGCGCTGGAACCGTTACCAGGTCGGGGAATATCACCAGGAGGAAGAGCACGATGACTTCGGCGATCAGGAACGGGACGGTGCCTTTGAGCAGCGCTTCGTAGCGCATGTTGCCGATGCCACAGACGACGTTGAGCACCGTGCCCACGGGCGGCGTAATCAGGCCGATGGAGCAATTGATCATGAACAGCACGCCGAAGTAGATCGGGTCGATGTTCGCGGCGGTCACTACCGGTACGAGGATCGGTGCCAGCAGCAGAACCGTCGGTGTCAGGTCCATCACCATGGAGATCACCAGAATCAACAGCATCAACACCACAATCAGCAGTTTCGGGTTGTCCATGAAGGGCTGAATGAGTTCGATGATCTGTCCCGGGATGTCCGCGATGGTGATCATCCAGGCCGGGATCGAGGCTGCGGCGACCAGAAACATGACAGCTGCGGTGGTCTTTCCTGCGCGCAGCAGTAGCTCGCTGAACGACTTCAGGCTGAGTTCGCGGTAGATCAGCGATGACACCAGCAGCGCATAAACGCTCGCCACGGCGCCCGCCTCGGTCGGTGTCACTACGCCGAAGCGCAGGCCGGCCACGATGATCACGGGCAACAATAGCGCCCAGGTGCTGTCGGCCAATGCCTTGAGACGTTCCTTGCCAGAGGCTTTCGGACTCAGTTCGACGTCGTTGTCACGACGGGATACCAGCCACCAGGCAATGACCAGCGCAACGGCAATCATCAGGCCCGGGGCGATACCCGCCAGGAACAATTTGGTGATCGACAACCCGGAGGCGACCCCCAGAACGACAAAGCCGATGCTGGGCGGGATGATCGAACCAAGCACCGAGACCGAGGCGATCAGGCCCCCGGATCGGTTGCGGTTGTAACCTGCGATGACCATCATCGGTAGCAACAGCGCCGTCAGCGACGCCGCGTCGGCCAGCGCCGAGCCCGACAGGCTGGAAAGCAGCACCCCGGCGAAGATGGTGACGTAACCCAAGCCGCCGCGCATATGGCCGACCAGAGAAATGGCCAGGTTGATAATGCGTTTGGACAGGCCGCCGCTGTTCATGACCTCACCGGCGATGATGAACAAAGGAATGGCCAGCAACGGAAAGCTGCCCGCCGAGTTGATGATGTTCTGCGCGATGATCTGGCCGTCGAACACCCCGAGCAGCCACATCAGAGCTACGCCGCAGAGGATCAGTGCATAGGCGATGGGTGCGCCTATGAGCAAGGCGGCCATCAGCACGCCGACAAACACGCCCAGGGCCATTATTTGAGCACCCCGTGTGCGGTTGCGGACAGTGGCACGCCAACCGGTGTGGCCAGATGTTTGACCAATTGAACGCAAAGCAGAATGCTGCTCAAGACGCAGAACACCAACCCGGCACCGTAGAACAATCCCATGGAAACTCCGGTGGAAGGAGCGCCCACGTGCAGGTTGATCAGTGTCTGTTTCCAGCTGCCCTGGAGAAACAGCGAGGTTGTGAACAGCATCAACAGATAGGTCAACGTCAATAAATGTTTGGCTGTTCTGGGCGAGACGCGGCTGGTCAGGATATCGACGCCGATATGGCCTTTTTCATGAAGCATGAGCTGGGAGCCGGCGAAGACCAGCCAGACGAATGCCAGTCTGGAAATCTCTTCAGTGAAAAACAAGCCGGAATTGAAGCCGTAGCGCAACACAACGTTGGTGAAAATCAGCGCAGTGATACACACCAGGCACGCGATAACCACTATCTTTAGCACCAGAAAATAGAGTTTCAGGAGTTCTTTCATGGCGCTTGCACCAAGTTGATTGTGTGGGGGCTACGCAACTGAGATCGCGCGAGGCGAGAGTTGCTAATCCTGTGAGAACGCGATGCAAAACAATGCAAGCGGAGCATAAGCAATTACCTTTTATTATTAGTTGTAAGTCGTCGTATGACCTGTGCAGAGTCTTTCTTTCCGCGCAAGTTATGTCAATCGCAATAACGGCATTGACTGAGTCAATATTCTTATTAGTCCGATAAGGGAAAGTAATCATCAGTGATGAGCAGGCTGCTCAAGTTTGCAGTTGTTTGTTTTTAAACAAACAACAAGGTTGTTTTATTTGTTGTTATATGATGTCGTATGACTTCAATTGCTTTCTCAATGACAATAAAACAGGTGATAAAAAATGACTCCATCTGAGCTGCAATCCGTTCTTTCCTCGGGGCTTCTTTCGTTCCCGCTGACTGATTTCGACAGCCACGGTGAATTCAATGCCTCCGGGTATGCGCGACGTTTGGAGTGGTTGGCTCCGTATGGCACCAGTGCGCTTTTCGCGGCGGGTGGAACCGGGGAGTTCTTTTCCCTGGCGGCTGACGAATACAGTGCGGTCATCAAGACTGCGGTCGATACCTGCGCCAGCAGCATGCCGATCCTGGCGGGGGTGGGCGGGTCCACACGTCAGGCGATTCAATATGCGCAAGAGGCCGAGCGCTTGGGCGCCAAAGGGTTGTTGCTGCTCCCACATTATCTGACCGAGGCGAGTCAGGAGGGTGTGGCTGCACATGTCGAAGCCGTGTGCAAATCCGTCAAGATCGGCGTGGTTGTCTACAACCGCAACGTGTGCCGTCTTACCGCGCCGCTTCTGGAAAGACTGGCTGATCGTTGCCCGAACCTGATCGGCTACAAGGATGGTTTGGGCGATGTCGAACTGATGGTCTCGATCCGTCGCCGCCTCGGCGATCGTTTTTCGTACCTGGGTGGTTTGCCGACTGCTGAGGTTTACGCCGCCGCCTACAAAGCGCTCGGAGTTCCGGTTTACTCTTCGGCGGTATTTAACTTCGTACCCAGACTGGCGATGGACTTCTATCACGCGATTGCCAGGGAAGATCATATTGCCGTTGGTAAAATGATCGACGACTTCTTTCTGCCCTATCTGGACATTCGTAACCGCAAGGCGGGTTACGCGGTAAGTATCGTCAAGGCCGGGGCAAGAATTGTCGGTCATGACGCAGGTCCCGTGCGCACTCCGCTTACCGAACTGTCGTCAGAAGAGTACGAGCAACTCGCTGCGCTTATCGAAAAGCAAGGCGGACAATAACAACCCGCGTTTATGTCACTCAAACATCGGCAATGCTGAGTTAGCCAGGCAACACCCCGCAAGTGCAACGCGCTTGCGGGGTGCTTGTTGTGGAAATGCGCTATCTAAACCGGGACGATGCGCACAGGAAAGTCTCCAGCCAACTGCGCAACCTTCGCAGCAGCGTTGTCATTCAGTTTCCTCAGCCAGGCAAACGCCAACTTGACGCTGTTGCCTCCTAGCACAAAGCTTGGGTGAATAGTCGAACGGCACATTAGAAAAGGTTGTAATGGTAACGATTCGCGTTTAAGGTGCGCGCGTCCGCCATGTGCATCTCATGGCGTTTTCTGTGTTTGTCTGCCTGAGGCGTTCCATGTCGCTCCATGAAACGGATTCGATCGTTTCTCTCGATATTTTGTATGGCACGCATCGCGGCTGGCTGCAGGGCTGGTTGCGACGCTCGGTGGGGTGCTCGCAGCAGGCGGCGGATCTGGTCCAGGACACTTTTTTGCGTTTGCTGGTGCGCGGCCAGCCGGTCAGCGCTCATGCCCCGCGTGCGCTGTTGGTGCGTATCGCCCGTGGTCTGGTGATCGACCACTGGCGTCGCGACGCCTTGGAACGCGCCTATCTTGAGGCACTGGCGCAGTTGCCCGAGGCCAGCCATCCATCACCTGAGGTCCGTCATGAGGCGCTGCAATGCCTGGAGCGCATCGCGCGGTTGCTTGACGGCCTCAAGCCGGCGGTGCGCGAAGCATTTCTCCTGTATCAGCTGGGTGACCTGAGCCATGCCCAGGTGGCTCAGACGCTGGGCGTTTCCAGTCGTACCGTTGAGCGGCATGTGGCGAGCTCCCTGATGCATTGCTATCGACTGTGCTTTGAGGCGCCGCAGTGAGTGCAGCTGCCGAGCGCCTGCCGGAGGAAATCGTCCGCACGGCCATCGCGTGGCAGATGCGCTTGCGCGCCAACGCCAGCAGCGCCGAGTTGCACGAGCAGTTGCGCGACTGGCGGCGCCACGACGCCCGACATGAGCTGGCATGGCAACGCTTGCAGCAAATGGGCGGGTTGTTCCAGGCCAGTCAGTTGCCGGATGCCGCTCAATCCATTCCGCTGCTACGGCGGGCCGAAGCTGATTTAAGTCGTCGCCGCACACTTAAATTGCTCGGCCTCGGTTTGGTTGCGGGCGGTGCAACGCTGTTGGTTACGACAGCGCCGCCCGCCTGGCGCAGCGACTTTGCCACGACCACGGGCGAACGTCGCCGGATCGTGTTGGGCGGTGCCGAGCTGACGCTTAATACCGGCAGTGCAGTGGATGTACGAGGGCGCGAGTGGCTGCTGCGCAGTGGCGAGGTGCTGGTGGACGGTGCCGACTGGCATGTGCGCTGCCGTTTCGCTGAGTGTGAGGGCAGACAGGCGAGGGCAGTGCTGCGTGAGCGTGATGGCTATAGCGAAATCTACGTCGAGCGCGGCGAGGTGTTGATTTCCACCTCTTTTGGGCAGCGCCGTCTGCAAGCGGGCAACGGGCTAGGCATCTACGCAACGCAGATGACGGTGTTGGGCAAAGGGCCGCTTGACCCTTTCGCCTGGACCCGGGGCCTGTTGCTGGTCAACGATATTCGCCTGGTCGATTTCCTCGCCGAGGCGGGCCGTTATCGCCAAGGCTGGTTGGGCTGCGATAACACGGTCGCCGAGTTGCGTCTGTCCGGGGTTTTCCGTCTCGATGAACCGGACATCATGCTGCGCAACCTTACTCATCTGCTGCCGGTACACATCGTCGAACGTACCCGCTGGTGGGTGCGCATCATGCCCTTGGCATAAAAAAAGTTGTCGGACTTTTGCGCGTCGTCCGGTTAGGGATGATCACTTCCTGAATGGATACCGTCATGTTCCTTGCCAGACTGCCTCTGCGTGCCATCGCCCCGTTCCCATCCCGTTCTCTGCCAAGGGCCGTTTGCCTGGCGTTGGCCTTGCTCGGGGGCGCGGCGAGCCTGCCGGTTCAAGCGGCATCGTCGAACACCGGGCAGGCAACGGCTCCGAGCATTCCTGCCGGGTCGTTGCAGCAAGCGCTCAGCACCTTCGCCGAGCGCGCCGGTATTACCTTGTCCTACTCCCCGGAAACGGTGCGCGGTTTGAGCAGTCCTGGCCTGTCGGGCGGCGTTTCGCTGGACGAGGGGCTGGCGAAGCTGCTTGCCGGGAGCGGCCTGGTCGCGCAAAAAACCTCGTCCGGCTATGTGGTGCTGCCGGGCAAGACCGACGCCAGCTTGCAACTTGAGCCCACCAACATCGATGCCGCAACGGTGCAGAGTGCGTTCGCGCCAGTCGAGGGTTATTTCGCCAGCAATGCCAGCAGCGCCACCAAGAGCGACAAGCCGATCCTGGAAACCGCGCAGAGCATCAGTGTGGTCACGGCCGAGCAGATCGCTGATCGCAAGGTCGACCGGGTCGAAGATGCCGTGGCGTACAGCGCGGGCGTGCGGGTCGGCAGCTCCGGGCTGGACCCGCGCTTCGACATGATCAGCATCCGGGGTTTCGAAACCACCATCGGCGCCGACTTTCTCGATGGCCTGCGCCAGCCGGGCAGTGGCTGGCTGTCCTTGTACTCCACCGAGGCCTACAACCTGGAGCGCATTGAAGTGCTCAAGGGGCCAGCCTCGGTGCTCTACGGGCAGATCAGCCCCGGAGGCATGGTCAATCGGGTTAGCAAGCGTCCGAGCCTGCTGGCGAAAAATGAAGTGCAGGTGCAGTCCGGCAACTACAACCACCAACAGGCGCAGTTCGATGTGGGCGGGCGTCTTGATGAAGCCGGGGATGTGTTGTTCCGGACGGTTGGCGTATATCGCGATGCAGAGAACTATATCGAACAGCTGAACAACGACACCCGTCTGCTGGCGCCTTCGCTGAGCTGGCAGATCGACCCCGACACCCGCCTGACCGTGCTGGCGCAGTATCAGGAACGTGAGACTGCTGCTTCGCCGATGCTGTATCAGGACGGCGATCATCTCTCCAATTTCTGGCAGGGCGACGAGTACTTCGACAAGCTCGAACAACGCCAGTGGACGCTGGGTTATGAGTTCGAACATGCGTTCAACGATACCTTCAGCGTGCAGCAGAACCTGCGTTACGGTCAGGTGGATACCACCAACCAGTACCTGCAGCCCAGCGATGCCGGCGATGGCCATACCCTCAACCGCTCGGCGATTGGGGTCTACGAAGACATGTCATCGCTGTCCACCGATACCCGTCTGGTGAGCCGCTTCGCCACCGGAAATCTGCAACACACGCTGGTCACCGGCATGGACTATGCGTGGATCGACACATCGCTGTTGTATGCCATGGGCGACGCGCCCTCCATCGATCGTTACGCGCCGAACTATCACCAGCCGGTTGATCGGCCCACGACTTCCCTGGCTGATGAAGACGGGCTGGAGCATCGTAGCGGCCTGTATTTGCAGGATCAGATCGAACTCAACCAATGGCGCCTGTCGGCCGGGCTGCGCCGTGACTGGGTCAAGGTACGTCGCTCCAACCACCTGAGTGGCGACAACAGCAACACCAGTGATTCAGCGACCACTGGCCAGGTCGGCGTGCTTTACCTGTTCGACAATGGCCTGGCGCCTTACGTCAGCTATGCGACATCGTTCCGGCCCGAAAGTGGGATCAACTCCAGTGGCGAACCCTACAAACCGACCAAGGGCGAGCAGTACGAAGTGGGCCTCAAGTATCAGCCGCCGGGCACCAGCACGATGCTGACCGGTTCGCTCTATCACCTGACGCAAACCAATGTGCGTACTCGTGATCTGGCCAATCCCCTCAACAGCATACAAACCGGCGAACAGGTATCCCGTGGCCTGGAGCTGGAGGCGGTTTCCGATCTGAGTGATCGCCTGCGCATGACAGCCAGCTACAGCTTCAACGATCCTGAAGTCACCCGCAGCAACGACGGCAATGAAGGTAAGGCACCGATGAACGTGCCGCGTCATCTGGCCTCGCTCTGGCTCAATTACCGCCTGCCCATGGGCCTTGGGCTGTCCGGCGGCGCGCGCTACACCGGCAGTAACTACGGCAATGCCGCCAATACGGTGAAGAACGAGGACTACACCCTGATCGATGCCGGCGTGCATTACGACTTTGGTGGCGCAATGGACGGTGTACGTCTGGCTCTGAATGGTCGCAACCTGTCCGACAAACGCTACATCAATTGCCAGGAAGGCTATTGCTACCGGGGTGAGGCGCGCAGTGTCGTCACCAGCTTGAGCTATCGCTGGTAAGGAGAGAGACGATGATTCGCACTTTATTCATGTGGTTGGGCGCCATGCTGCTTGGCGCGTCGGTCGCCCACGCAGAACCGGTGACCCTGGACGGTACCGAGCAGTGGACGATGCAAAGCGCGCAGGGTCGTGAATATCGCATCATGATCAGCCTGCCTGAGGGTGATGTGCCTTACACCGGCGGTTATCCGGTGATCTACCTGCTTGACGGCAACGCCTATTTCCCGGCCTTCCATGCGGCCAAACGCGCGCAGAAACGACTGCGGGGTTCGATTCTGGTGGCAATCGGTTACCCGAGCGACACGCCGCTGGACTTCGTGCGTCGGGCGTTCGACTTGTCACCGCCTGCGCCACCTGCGCGTAACGACCCGCCGCAAGGTGGGCAAGATCTGTTCCTGGACTTCATTGAAAAGCGCCTGATGCCGAAGGTGGCCGAGCATTTCAAGGTCGATCAGGATCAGCGCAGTCTGGTGGGACATTCCTTTGGTGGCATGTTCGGTGTCTATACGCTGTTCACCCGGCCGACCTTGTTCCAGCATGTGGTCGCGGTGAGCCCGAGTCTGTGGTGGCAGGATCGTTACCTGCTGGAGCCCGAGCGTGCATTCAACAAACGCGCGTATGCCGGGCAGTTGAACCTGACTCACAGCAGCCTGACGCTATTGATGGGCGAGCGCGACCTGGTCCAGGCCATCCAGGATGCCCGCGCCTTGCAAGAGCGGCTTCAGGATTTGTCGCAATATGGGCTGCGCAGCGACTTCCAGATCGAACCGGGCGAGGATCACATGTCGGTGCCGTTTCGTGTGCCCACGCGGGTGCTCGATGAGTTGATCAGCGCCCGGCGTTTCTGACTGGCCGCTAATACCTGCTTACCATCGAATCGCATGATTCGATGGGGAGGTCCAAGCGACGGCAATGTCTGGAATAACCGCGTTCTTCGGCGAACTGGATACCTTGCCGTCGACAGAGCGGCTGTACCGCACGTCATAAAAATCTTTACGGCATTTATCGCACTCAAGTAACGGCTTGCAACAGTCGATAACCCCTTCGAGCACAGCAATCCGTGGCTGGTTTTCGCCCAGCTGACGACGCACAGGTCAAAGGGAAATCACCGGATGTCGATAAAATTACGCTTGATTTTGCTGATTGGCACCAGCTTGCTTACCGCCGTGATCGTCAGTCTGGTCAGTTATCTGGGCAACCTCCAGATGCGTGATGCAGTCAATGACAATGAAGTCAGTATGACCGCGCTGCGCAATCACCTCGAAGCGGACATGATGCACGATGCGCTGCGCGGCGATGTGTTCTCGGCGATGCTGGTGGGGCTGGGGAAAAGCACCAGCACCAAGGATGAGGTGCGTAGCTCCATTGCGGAGCACGCGGAACACTTTCGTCAGATGCTCGGTGACAACCTCAAGCTGCCGGTCAACGACACCATCAAGTCAGCCTTGAGCAAAATACAGCCAAGCCTCGACACCTACATCAGTGCCGGCGAGCGCATCGTCGGGCTGGCGCTCAATGATCCGAACGCTGCGCAGCTGGAACTTGCCACGTTCAATAAAGCTTTCAGTCAACTGGAAGACGAGTTGGCCGCCCTCAGTGAGTTGATCGAAACCGACACTAAGCTGACCGGCGAAGGCACCCAGCAAACCATCAGTAATGCCAACATGACCCTCGGTGGCGTGTTGCTCGCCAGCCTGCTGTTGCTGTTGATTCAGGGGCGCTGGGTGATTCGCAGCATCATGGGCCCGCTGCAATCGGCCAGCCGGATTGCCGACAGCATTGCCCATGGCAATCTGAGCGAATCTATCGTCGAGCCGGTACAACGGGACGAAGCCAGCATGCTGATTCGCAGTCTGGCGACCATGCAGCGTGATCTGCGCGGCATGATCGAAGTGGTTCGCAGCAATGCCCAGGGCGTGAGTGGCATGAGCCAGCAATTGAGCAGTGGTTGCCATCAGGTGACCGGCAGCAGCCAACAGCAGAGCGTGGCGGCCAGCACCATGGCCGCTGCAGCCAGCGAAATGACCGCCAGCATTGAGGAGATCACCCAGCACGCCGAGCGGGCATTGACGATGGCCAACCAGGCCGAGGAACTGGCCAAGAATGGCGGCCGGGTGATCCATCAGGTGGTCAACGACATGGACGGTATTGCTCGCTCCACGCAGCAATCCTCACAGGTGATCCGCACCCTGGACAAGGAGTCCGAGGGGATTTTCAGCATCATTCAGGTAATCAAGGGCATTGCTGACCAAACCAACCTTCTCGCGCTGAACGCGGCCATCGAGGCCGCTCGCGCCGGTGAGCAAGGGCGTGGTTTTGCGGTGGTTGCCGACGAGGTGCGCAGCCTGGCTGGAAGAACCAGCGCCTCCACTCAGGAAATCGCCAGCATGGTTTCGCGCATCCAGCAAAGTACCCGAGAGGCTGTCACCAACATGGAAACGAGCGTTGCGCAGGTCGACAAAGGCATGGCCGTGACCGCCGATGTCGAGCGCGCCATCCGCGAAATCCTCGACGCCACTCTGAAGACGACTCAGCTGGTCAATGACATCACCCGAACCATCGGCGAGCAAAGCCTGGCCAGCAATGAAATCGCCCATCAAGTGGAAATGATTGCCAATATGTCCGAAGACAACAGCCGGGTCATTGGCCAGACGGCGGCGACCACCGATGAACTGTCCGCGCTGGCGGGCAAGCTCTCGCAATCGGTTGATCGGTTTCGTCTCTGATGGGTTGGCGGGGTGCCGTTCTCGGACGGCGCCAGGCTCACAAATCGAGAACCAGATCCGACGTCGGTTTGCTGCAACAGAGCAGCCGCAGCCCCTTGTCAATTTCACGCTGGCGGATACCGCCGTTGTGATTCATTTCCACCGTGCCTTGCAGGATTGCCGTCTTGCAAGTGCCACACACGCCTTGGCTACAGGAGGAGGGGACGATCGCTCCGGCTTTTTTGGCCGCCGTAAGCACCGTCTGGTTGCTCGACATGCTGAAGGTTTTACCTGAACGGGACAGCGTGACGGTAAACAGACCTTCCTGTTGATCAAGGACGCTCGCCTGCTCGATAAGCGGCTCTTTGTTGAGCACCGCGATATCGAAACTTTCCTGATGGTAATGCTGGAAATCAAAGCCGCCCTGTTCGAGCAGCGATTTGATCGCATTCATGTAGCCTTGCGGTCCGCAGGTGAAGACTTCTCGCTCCTTGAAATCCGGCACCCGTTCGCTGAGCAGAGCCAGATCCAGGCGGCCAATCGGGCCGGCCCAATCCGGATCGGCGCCGCGTCCTTCGCAGATATTCAGGAGGCGCAAGCCAGGCATGCGGGCCTGCATCCGGCTGAGTTCGTCATGGAAAATAATATCGATTGGCGTCCGCGCGCTGTGCACGAAGACGATGTCCAGGCCGGCCGCCAGATCGAAACTCGCCCGAGTCATGGACATCAGCGGCGTTACGCCGGAACCCGCCGACAGATAAAGCAGCTTCGCCGCTGGACGGCCGACCGGCGTGAAGCTGCCAGCCGGGCCGGAAGCGAGCAGCGTATCGCCAGCGCGCAAATTGTCGTGCAGCCAGTTTGAGACCATGCCGCCGGGAACGCGCTTGACCGTGATCGAAAACGCGAACGGGCGCGTAGGTGAGGATGACACCGTGTAACAGCGCGATACGCTTTGCCCCGAGATCACCGGCGATACCGTGATGAACTGCCCCGGCTCAAAACTTAGCGCACTGAAATCCGCACAGCGAAAGATGAAAGTTTTTACGTCGTGGGTTTTGTCGTGGACAGCGCAGCATTGCAGCGACTTTTGTTCGCCGCTGTTCCACTGGGCGCCATAAGCGCTCCAGGTATCAGGATCGGTGAAGAGTGCCTGTGCGGATCTGCTACTCGCGAGGGGCGGCGGTTTGGCAAAGAGGGTCATGGTCATTCCTTACACGCCATGTGCGGCAAGCCTTGCGGCGTACCAGCGAGAAAACTGATCAACGTAGGATTCGGTGAATGTCGAGAAGGGTCCGGGTGTGTAGCCGGGATCCTGCGTACCGCTGTGAGTGATCGCCACAAGGTCGGCGTCCTGCTGATTGGTCGCTTTCCACACCTCGATCAGCTTGTCCAACTCGTAATCCATACCCTCTCTGGCGTCTGCATTCACCAGCCATTTGGTCCGCACCAGAGTCTTGTCCGGCGCAAGGGGAATGATGTACGAAATAACCGCGTGATCACTCATCACATGCGTCCACGAGTTATGGGTCCACAGATGCACGTCGCCCAGATCCCGGCGGACAAGGTCACCAAAAAGGCGTGTGCATGCCACCCGTGTATCCAGGGTTTGCGACTCGCCATTGCCGGCGATAGCCAGCCGCTGCGTGCGAAATTGAGTTACTGCGTCTACGTCCAGGTGCTCAACCGCATCGCAGACAAAGCCATCATTTTCCCAATTACGTTTTGCAGCACTGTTGCGTTCGTAATATTCATCCAGTGCCTGGAGTGATTCTTCGCTAAGCCCATCGGTGCAGAAACCGAAATCTTCCGGCAGGAAAGACGCCGTAAGTTCCGGATGTGTTGCGGAACAGTGATAGCACTCGCGATTGTTTTCGATAACCAGTTTCCAGTTGCCGTTTTCGATGATTTCCGCTTCATGGGCAATCTTTGAATGCGTCATGTTGTACGGAGCGAATCGAGGAACCATTGTTTGTTCCAGATGGGCGATATCTTCCGGCGGATGTTCACCCAGACAAACGAATACATGTGTGCCGACCACTTTGGTATGCACCGGCATCAAACTCTTACAGGTCGGATCGAAATCCTTGCCCATGTGAGCAGCGTGTTTGAGGCTGCCATCGAGATCGTAGGTCCATTGGTGATAAGGGCACACCAGCATGCCCACGGTCGATTTGCCTGCCGACTTCAACCGCGCGCCCCGGTGGCGGCAGACATTGCGAAAAGCCTGTACCTGCTCATCGTCGTCGCGTACGAGGATGATCGAAGACTTGCCAATGTCCACGGTCGAAACATCCCCAGGCTCGGGAATGTCAGCCGTGACGCCAACCAGAATCCAGTGTTTAGTGAAAAAGATATCGACGTCCGTTTCGAAGATATCCGAGCGACCAAATAACGCGCCCTGCATACCATGTCCCGGTGGGCGTGCGGCAACAAGTTCTCGTTGGGACTTCACGGCAATAGTTGTCATTATTAACCTCATGGACGCGATATGAGTATCTAAATGGCAGTCATGAATAATGCTGCTGTCTTTTTAAACGGGCCCGCGATAACGTTGCGATAGCACTAATCAACGTTTGCGCGGTGGATAAACAGCAGCTTGAAGGTTTGATAAAGACAGTCGCCCCGGTATTCTATGGCCGGATCGCGAGGTATTTCGAAAGGGGTTGTTTCATGGCTCATCTTGGCGGCTCGTTGTTGTTTTATCTGGAGTCTCTGCCTGTTGGCGATATTTATATATCCGCGCATTGCTGACAAACGATTTTATGTCACTGGCTCATGAGTTTTTATCATTAATGACCCCGGCTTGTTGCATCAGCCATTCTCGAAATCTGCCCACGACATGTTGGTTGCCGCTACGATCGGCACGCTCCAGAAGGCAGAACTGCGCGTCGGTCTGCAGCACATCAACGACGGGCTTGACCAGGTTACCAGTCTCCAAATGGTTGCCAAGCAGATGCGACCAGGCCAACGCGATACCCTGGCCGGTCAGCGCGGATTGAATCAGCATCGAATAGTTGTTGATGTTCACTCGATGACGAGGTGCGCGAGCCTGGTAGCCCAGCCGGTCAAACCATTCTGGCCAACCGATCCAGTCGCTTTGGGAGTCGTCCATCCATAACCAGGTTGCCGCCCCGAACTGATCGATGTCGCGGATATGCGGATTGCGTTCCAGATAGTCTTTGCTGCAAACCGGAAAGACTTCCTCTGAAAACAGTGGCGTCACGATCATGCGCGCGGGTGGGGTGCGGCAGTAATACAGGGCAAGGTCGCAATCGAGGCGCGAGTAATCCTTGGCCCGGTCATAGGCAACGATCCGAAGGTCGATATCCTCGTTGAGGCGTTGAAAGTCGCCGACTTTTGGCAGCAGCCAGAATGAGGCCATGGCCGAGCTGGTCATGACCGTGATTTGCCGGCGACTTTGCCAGCGGCGGATCTCTTCGGTGGCCTTGGCAACCTCGCGCAGCATGGGATCGACAGTCTTGTAATAGCGGTTACCAACCGGACTCAGGCTGACTTCTCGAGTGTTGCGTTCGAACAGGCTTTCCCCAAGGTAGTCCTCCAGCAGCCGTATCTGCCGACTGATTGCGCCTTGTGTGACGTTCAGTTCCTTCGCGGCGCCGGTGAAGCTCAAATGGCGCGCGGCTGCTTCGAAAGCTACCAGGCTATTGAGAGGCGGCAACGGCTGGATTTTCATCATGCTTGGTCTCAAGGCGGCGAGGCTAGGGGAAGTCAATCAAATGTACTCAGGTGTACATTCAAAGGTCATCGGAGTACATTTAAATTACACGTTTTTGAATAAGGCTGCTCACATGTCCCAGTTAGGGAAGGCACGTGGCAAGGCACAGGATACCGGGTGGCGCGGGTCGCCGGAGGGATGGCTTGAAGCCGCCTATGATGCGCTGAAAGAGTCGGGCATCGATGCCGTTCGGGTCATGCCGCTGGCCAAGCGTCTCGGTTTGTCACGAACCAGCTTCTATTGGTTCTTTGAGGATCGCGAGCAATTGTTGGCGGCCTTGCTGACGCGCTGGCGCGATACCAATACCGGTGGGCTGATCCGCCAGTGCGAAAGCTATGCAGAAAGCATTTCCGAAGCAATCCTGAATGTCTTCGAATGCTGGCTCAATCCACAGCTATTCGATTCACAATTCGAGTTTGCGGTGCGCAGCTGGGCGCTGCAATCAAATGAAGTTGCCGCAGAAGTCGCAACCATCGACGAGCAACGCATGAACGCATTGGCGAGCATGTTCAAGCGTTTCGGCTACGACAGCCAGGGCGCTGACGCACGGGCTCGCACGATTTATCTGACGCAAATCGGCTATATCACCATGAACACCAATGAGCTGATTACCGTACGCTTCCAGCGCATCCCTCATTACGTGAGCATTTTCACCGGCAAGGTACCCAAGCAGCGCGAGCTGGACCGATTCTTCGGCAAATTCGGTTATGCCGAAAAGGAACCCGGGATCTTCGTGCCGTTGACAGACACTTTCGAAGAGGCGGCGGCCGATGACCAATGAGACGCTGGGCATCATCGGCGGAACGGGCTGGCTGGGCGGATCAATCGCCAAGGCCGTACTCGCAAAGGGACTGTTTGCGGCTGGCAAGCTGGTCATTTCGAACCGATCAGGTGTTCACCCGTTGGCTCATCAGGGCGCCCGTCTGGTTACCGACAATCAGGAGCTGGTGGACCGCAGCGATCTGGTGATCATTGCAGTGCGCCCTGAACATTTCGCCGACCTGAATATCAACGCAGTGGGCAAAGTGGTCATCTCTTTGATGGCCGGAATTACCGCGCAAACTATTGCCTTGCAGACATCGGCTTCGGCAGTCGTGCGGGCGATGCCCAATGCGGCGGTGGAAATCGAGCAGTCCTTTACGCCCTGGTGTTGTTTTGGGGCGATGGAAGCATCGAAGAAAAACCTCGTACAGCGCCTGTTCGAATGCGTCGGCACGGCGGCCGAGGTTCAGGAGGAGGGTTTCATTGATTACCTTTCGGCGCTCTCCGGCACGGGGCCTGCCTTTCCTGCTTTGCTGATGATGGCACTGAGCAACCAGGCTATGGCTGCCGGCATCCCCGCTGATATAGCGCAGTTGGCGGCAAAAAATGTCGTGGTCAATAGCAGCCAGCTGCTGACCGGTCGTGATCCTCAGGAAATGATTGATGCCTTGGTGGCTTACCGAGGTGTGACGGCCGCCGCTTTGCAAACGATGACTGTTGGTGGTTTTGAAACGCTGATCGGCGGGGCGTTGCAAGCTGGGGCAGCGATGGCCCGCAAAGGGCTTCAATCCTGATCAACCCGGCCTGAGCAGGAGAATGCCCCTGACCGTTAAGTCAGGGGCATTCCGTCAGAGGTCTTTCACCAGTCGCAAAGCATCGTAGATGGCGGCATGGGTATTGCGCGCCGAGACCGCATCGCCGATCCGGAACAGCTGGAAGCGGCCTTCGGGGTTGGTCACGATATTCTGAACATTCCCGGCAATCAGATCCTGCTGCTCGACGGCACCGCCGTTGCGTGAAAGGGCGCGCAGATCGAAGTACAAATCGTCCAGCGGAAGGGTACCGTGGTTGATCACCACCTGATCGACCACGCGCTGCTTGTGTACCTGGCCATAATCGCTGCCAAAACTGGCTAACAATTTACCGTCCCGTTTCTCCACGGATTCGACCCGATAGGTCACCGTAAACGTCACGTCCAGGTCTTGCAGGCTGCGCATGTACGGCACCAGGTTCATCGCCATGACTTCCGGTGCGAACGACCGATCAGGTGTGACGATTTCCAGCGTTGCGCCACTGTTGGCGATGACTTCCGCAGCCTGCAGCGCCGCATGGTCGCCAGCGTCGTCGAAGATCAGCACATTCTTGCCGGGTTTGACGTCGCCGGAAATGATGTCCCAGGTGGACACCACCAGTTCATTGCCCTGTTTCAGCACCTCGGTGTCCGGCATGCCGCCGGTGGCGACAATCACTACGTCTGGCTCTTCAGCCAACACCGTGTCGGCTTCGGCCCAAGTGTTGAAGTGGAAGCGCACGCCGAGGCGTTCGCATTGCGCCATGCGCCAATCGATGATGCTGATCATCTCGCGACGCCGCTCGCTGAGAGAGGTCAGGCGAATCTGCCCGCCAGGCTGGTCAGCGGCTTCGAATACCGTGACGTCGTGGCCGCGTTCACCGGCTACCCGGGCTGCTTCCAGGCCCGCCGGGCCGGTTCCGATCACGACCACCTTGCGTCTGGCCGGGGCTTTGGGGATTTCGTGGGGCATGGTGGTTTCGCGGCCGGTCGCCGCATTGTGGATGCAATACGCCGCGCCGCCTTGATAGATACGATCCAGGCAATAGTTTGCCCCGACACAAGGGCGGATCTCTTCTTCACGCTTTTCGATGATCTTGCGCACAATGTGCGGATCGGTCATGTGCGCGCGGGTCATGCCCACCATGTCGATTTTGCCGGAGGCGATGGCATGCCGAGCGGTGGCGACGTCGGGAATCTTGGCCGCGTGGAACGTCGGGAACCCGGTCGCCGCGCGAATTTCACCGGCGAAATCCAGGTGCGGAGAGTTGCGCATGCCCTGAATGGGGATCACATCGGTCAAACCGGCATCGGTGTCGATGTGCCCGCGCACCACGTTGAGAAAATCAACCAGGCCGCTGTCCTTGAGCATGTGCGAAATAGCGAGGCCTTCCTGCACCCCAAAGCCGCCAGCCAGATCTTCATCGCCGGTGTAACGCACCCCCAGCAGAAAATCCTCACCGCATTGCTTGCGGATGCCGCGCAGGATGTCGAAGGTGAAGCGCATCCGATTTTCCAGGGAACCGCCGTAAGGGCCATCGAGGTCGTTGGTCAGCGGTGACCAGAACTGATCCATCAAATGCCCGTAGGCCTGAAGCTCGAGACCGTCCAGACCCGCAGCTTTCATGCGCTCGGCGGCATCGACATAGTCCTTGATGATCCGATCGATATCCCACTCTTCCATCTTCTTGGGAAAGGAGCGGTGGGACGCTTCGCGGCGGTGCGACGGCGAAACCACCGGCAGCCAGTCGGCTTTGTCCCAGCGAGTGCGTCGACCCAGGTGAGTCAGCTGAATCATCACGGCCGCGCCGTGTTCGTGGCACTCGTCCGTCAGGTCCTTCAGCCAGCCGACCACTTCGTCCTTGTAAGCCAGGATGTTGTTGAACACCGGCGGACTGTCGCGTGACACCGCGGCGGAACCGGCGGTCATGGTCAATGCCACACCCGCCTTGGCGCGCTCGACGTGATAAGCCCGATAAAGCTCTTTGGGCATGCCGTCGACCGGGTAAGCCGGTTCATGGGAGGTGGTCATGATGCGATTTCTGAGCGTCAGGTTTTTGATTTTATAGGGTTGCAGCAAGGGATCGCTGGACATGTGGTGCGCTCCTGGAACAGAACATCAGGCTTGGTTTTGACATAACGGTATGTCGAATGTACGTATGTGTCAACGAGTCAGACACACATGTACATTTTGCTTGCGTCAGCAAAAATCCAGGCTTAATATCCAGCAAACAGGGGCTGATCTGGCTCTTTCGAGCAAAAAGGCGTTGTGAGGGGAGGTGATCGATGTGACGTGGATTAACGCGCGTCACTCATCGGTCAGACACGCAACGTCAGATCGCGCTTGCGAGCGAAGGAGGGACGAACCACCGGAATGGACAGTGCTTTCGCATAACAATAATTCATCCAGTTTTAACTGAATGCCCCTTGTGATCGCGATGTCACTTTGCGCTCATGAGATAACTTGATTCATCTGCTGCCCTGCCAATAACTATTCATACAGTACGCGGAGATGCACCATGATTACGTTATCCAGTAAAACGCTTGTTGGCTGGTTCGCCGGCCTCGCCATGACCTCTTGCAGCCTGCTTGCTCAGGCTGCCGACCCGGCGCCTATCCGTATTGGTTGGGTGAACTGGTCTGACACGGAAATCGCGGTAAAACTGGCCAATGCCGCTTTGGAAGATCACCTCAAACAACCCGTCAAACTGGTTCTGGCGGACATTGGTATTCAGTTTCAGGCGGTGGCCAACGGCAATATCGACCTGATCCCGATGGTCTGGTTGCCGAGTACCCATAAGGCGTTCTACGACAAATACCGCGACAAGCTTGAAGACCTCGGCGTGCTGTATGAAGGCCGGATCGGCATGGCAGTGCCGACTTCCATTCCTGTCAGCGAAATTGCCAGTATCGAAGACCTCAACAAGCCAGCGGTGCGGGAAAAGCTCGGTGGCAAGATCCTGACTTCCGAAGTGGGTAACGGCCAATACAAGCTGACGGAAAAGGCCATCAAGGACTACAACCTCGACGGCTATAAAATGGTGGCCTCTTCAGAGTCTGGGATGCTGAGCGAACTGGATCGTAATCTGAAACGTGACAAATGGTCGTTGATCAACGCCTGGAGCCCGCACTGGATGTTCTCCAAGTGGCCGCTGCGTTATCTGGATGACCCGAAGCATGTTTTCGGTGGCGCCGAGCAAATCCACGCGGTTGCCCGCAAAGGCTTCAGTGCCGAGCACCCCGACGTCGCGCGGTTCTTCGCCAACTTCAAGATTCCCCAGGCTGATCTTGAGACGCTGATGGCTGCCGCACGTGACAGCTCTTCAGACAAGGTCGTTGCAGAATACTACGCGGCCAACAAGCCTCGCTTTGCCGCTATGTTTGGCGCTCAGACTGCAGCTGCAACCGCAGTTCAGCCATGATTGCCGCTGCACGGTAGCCATTTTCATACGCTGTCTTTCACGGAGGGTGAAGGGCAGCGGCTGAATTTCCAAGTCCCGCACGTTGATATCAGACGATATCGTCAATAAGGATATGGTGCTGGCCACGGCTGCAGCGCTCTATCCGCGCCTCGACCTTGTAGACCTCGCGAAGCATCGATTCGGTAATCACTTCGTTGCTCGGGCCGCTGCCCTGAGTGGTGCCATCGGCAATGATCAGCACCTGATCGGCAAAGCGCAGCGCCTGATTCAGGTCATGGATAGCGATGAAGACTATGACCTGGCGCTTGCGGGCCAGGGCCCTCATGAAGTTCAACACCTGAACCTGCCGATGCATGTCGAGGGCGCTGGTGGGTTCGTCCATCAACAGGATTTCCGGCTCGCGCACCAGCGTCTGCGCGATGGAAACCAACTGTTGCTGCCCGCCGCTGAGCTCACCCAGGTTGCGGAAAGACAGTTCGGTGATCCCCAGCGCGGCGAGAATTTCGTCTACCAGCTTCAGCTCTTCATCATGCACGACCCAGCCCGGAGTCAGCTGTTTGCGGGCCAGCAGCACTGATTCGTAGACCGTCAAGCGGGCGCTGGCATTCAGGCCCTGAGGCATATAACTGATGCCCGCCAGCCCCTTTTTCGAATCCAGCAAAACCACCTGTCCGGGGCCTTCGATCAATCCCGCCATCCGTTTGAACAAGGTGGACTTGCCCGCCGCGTTGGGGCCGACCACCGCCACCACCTGACCGCCGAAAAAAGTCGTGGTGGTGACACCGGTAATGACCGTGCGCTGGCCGTAGCGAGCGCCGAGGTTCTCCAGCTGGAGGGTCACCATGAGTTTTTCTTCCCGCCGAGAATCAGAGATATGAAAAAGGGCACGCCAATCAGCGAGGTGACCACGCCGATGGGGAAAATGGCCCCGGGGATCAGGGTTTTGCTGACCACCGAACTGGCGGACAGGATCAACGCGCCCGTCAGCAAGGACGCCGGCAGAAAGAACCGTTGGTCTTCGCCGATCAGCATCCGCGCAATGTGCGGGCCCACCAGCCCGATAAAGCCGATGGTGCCGACGAAGGCCACCGGGAACGAGGCAAGCAGGCTGACCATGATCAATGTTTGAAAACGCAGGCTGCGCACGTTGATGCCGAAGCTGGCGGCCTTGTCATCGCCCAGGCGCAGGGCGGTCAGGGCCCAGGCGCGCTTGGCGAAGATTGGCACGGTGATCAGAATCACCAGGCAGATCACCCCGAGTTTGGGCCAGGTGGCTTTGGTCAGGCTGCCCATGGTCCAGAACACCACGGCCGCCACGGCCTGCTCGGTGGCAAAAAACTGCACCAGCGCCAGCAACGCATTGAAGGTGAACACCAGGGCAATGCCGAGCAGCACGATGGTTTCGGCGGTGACACCTCGGCGCATGCTCAGGAAGTGGATCAGCAACGCCGAGAGCATGGCCATGATGAAGGCGTTCACCGGCACCATGTACTGCGCCGCCAGCGGGAACAGTGCCACGCCAAACGCCAGGCCCATGGCCGCGCCGAAACTGGCCGCAGCGGAGATGCCCAGGGTGAACGGGCTGGCCAGCGGATTATTGAGGATCGTCTGCATCTGCGCGCCGGCCAGCGACAACGCCGCGCCAACCGCCACAGCCATCAGCGCTACCGGCAGACGGATGTCCCACATCACCACCCGGACTTGCGCCGAAGCGCTGTCCGGCGAAAACAGGGCGCCCAACACTTCGGTGAGGCTGTAGTTCGCCGGCCCAAGGGCCAGATCCAGCAGCACACTGCCTAGCAACAGCACCACGAGCCCACCCAGAATCAGACGTTTACGCAGCACCAGGTGACGATAGGTTTCCCGTTGAACTACCAATGCTCCGTCCAATGCGCTCATGGTTTGAGCTCCGGTTCAGGCAGGCTGACGAAGTAGCCCGGTTCGTAGGGCACAGGTAGAAACCGCTCATGCAATTCACGAAATGCGGCATCCGGATCCAGCTCGGCAAACAGCGTCGGGTGAAACCATTTCGCCAATTGCTGGATGGCGACGAACTGATACGGGCTGTTATAGAACTGATGCCAGATCGCATGAAAAGCCTGATTATCCTGAGCTTTGATGCCCGCATAAGCAGGCCGCTGGGTGTACCACGCCAGTTTGTGTCTGGCTTGGGTCATGTCCGCGCCGGGGCCGACACCGATCCAGCGACCACCCGGCGCAAAGGCTTCCCAGTTGGCGCTGGTGACAACGACGTGGTCAGGATTGGCGACAATGACTTGCTCGGGGTTCAACTGGCCGAAGGTGGTGGGAATGATGTGTTTGGCGATGTTGTTGCCACCGGCCATTTCCACGAACAGGCCAAAATTCTCGTTGCCGAAACTCAGGCAGCAATCATCGGTGTAGCCGCCAATACGCTCGATGAACACGTTGGGGCGAGCAGGGCGCTGCGCTTCGATGACATCGGTAACACGCCGGATTTGCTGGTTGCGAAAATCAATGAACGCCTCGGCTCGCGCCTGCTTGCCGAACAGCTGGCCGAACAGACGCATGGTCGGCTCGGTGTTCTGCATCGGGTTATTGCGAAAGTCGACGTAAACCACCGGGATTCCCAAAGCGTCCAGCTTCTCGATGTAGCGCGCGTCTTCCGTGGCGTGCCGGGCTTCGATATTGAGGATGATCACGTCCGGCCGTTGGGAGATCGCCTGCTCAATGTCGAAGGTGCCGTCTTCAAATCCGCCAAAGGTCGGGATTTTGGCGATAGCGGGAAATTTGCGCAGGTAGGCGCCGTAGGTGTCTGGATCGGACTGGATCAAGTCCTTGCGCCAGCCGACGATGCGCTCGATGGGGTTTTCCGTATCCAGCGCCGCGACCAGATACAACTGGCGACCCTCACCGAGGATGACGCGCCTGACCGGAAGGTGGACCTTGACCTTGCGCCCGAGCAGATCGGTCACTGTGCTTAGCGCCGGATCCTGCGCGGCGGCAAGCGCACTGCGCGGCGCCACGGAAAGCAACGACAAGCCCAGCAATCCCGCGAACAGCAGCGCAGCGAGCGTTTGACTGCGACGAAAAACGGTAACCATGGTGTATGCCTTTGCAGAAGCCAGGCCGGACCCCGGCGCATAACGCCGCCCCGGACCGGAAGTTTTAGAAATCAATGGTGGCCGACAGCAGCAGGGTGCGTGGCGAACCTTGGGAGAACGCGCCGTAGGAAGCCACGCCCGACCAGTACTCGCGGTCGAACACGTTCTGCACAGTGGCGCGGAAGGTAGTCGGTCGCTGGGCGATGCGGGTGGCGTAACGCGCGCCGACATCGAAGCGGGTCCAGGCCTCCAATTCTTGGGTATTGGCCTGGTTCACATACTGGCTGCCGGTATAGATCGCACCGCTGGTCAACGTCAGACCCTCCACACCAGGGGCGTCCCACTCGGCCCAGAGATTGGCCTGAACTTGCGGCACGCCAACCGGTTTATTGCCACGGTTGGCGGCAACGCTGGTTCTGGTCAATTCCCCGTCGAGTAATGTCACGCCACCCAGCAGGCGCGTACCGCTGGCAATTTCGCCAGACAGGTTCAGCTCCATGCCGCGATTGCGTTGCTGACCTTGAATCGAGAACGCCCCGGACGACAGCTCGCCACTCGGTTTCCTGATCTGAAACAGGGCCAGTGTGGCCATGAAACTGAGGTAGTCGACCTTGACCCCGACTTCCTGCTGCCGAGAAATATAAGGCGCAAAAATTTCACCCGCATTGGTGGCGGCGGACGGCGCAATGTCGCCCTTGCTCATGCCTTCGATGTAGTTGTAATAGAACGAAACATGTTCCCAGGGTTTGGCGACGATACCGAACAGCGGTGTGACATCGCTTTTGTCGTAGGAAGTGGTGATCGATCCGGCTGCGTTGTAGTTGTCCGATTTGATGTTCTGCTTGCGCACGCCGACGGTCACTTGCAGAAGCTCGTTGAGCACCGACAGCGTGTCGGCGAGGGCTACGCCGGACAGTTCGCTCTCGGAAACTTTCGGCGTATCCGGTTTGCCGATGGCGGGTTCCAGGCGGTCGCTCGGGTGGTAAATATTCGAGAGGACGGCGGGGCCGGAAATGATGCCGCGGGACAACTCATCGCGATAACGGGTCACTTGCAGGACGCTGCTGTGGCTGACCGGTCCGGTGTCGAAACC
Organism: Pseudomonas sp. CFII64; assembly: GCF_000416235.1. Lineage (GTDB taxonomy): Bacteria > Pseudomonadota > Gammaproteobacteria > Pseudomonadales > Pseudomonadaceae > Aquipseudomonas. The sequence goes on from NZ_ATLO01000051.1 coordinate 251,114, forward strand.
CACGCGTACACCGGCATCAACGGTGTAACGCTGGACGTCGAATTTGTAATAACCGGGAATTGAAGACGTGTCACCGGCAGCGTTGATGATGGTCGGGGTCTGATCGGACATGCGCTCGACCGCCGATTTGCCGCCGCCAGCGTGGGCGAATACGCTCAGTGCATCGCTGAACTCGTACTCGCCACCGAGCAGCGCTGATTTGTCCCGGGTTTCGGATCGGCCCCAGTCCTGGGACACGTTGGTACGGCCGTTGGCGGCCGATGGGATCGGCACACCGGACGCGATCAGAAACGGGCGGGACGCTGCGTCAAACTGCTCTTTCTGGCTGATCAGATCCAGCGTGGTGCGCAGGCGATCACCCTGATAATCCAGGGAGATAGCGCCGATACCGATATCTCGGGATTGCGCATCGATTGCGGTATCGCCTTGCTGGACGCTGCCATTGATCCTCACACCAAACCGGCGCTCCTCACCAAAGCGCCGACTGAGGTCCAGGTGGCCGCCGAGTTGCGAGTTCATGGCGTAGCGGGTAGTGAATCGGGTCAGGTCTTCATCGAGGGAACGCTTGGGAACCACGTTGATCACGCCGCCCACCGCGCTGTTGGGTGACATGCCATAAAGTAGCGCGCCTGGACCCTTGACCAGTTCGATACGCTCGGCGTATTCGGTGAACACCCGGTAATTGGACGCCACACCGTATACGCCGTCGAACGCCAGTTCGCCGAGATTGCCTTCCCCCACCGGAAAGCCACGGATGAAGAACGAGTCGACGATCCCGCCGGCCTGTCCGGTGGAGCGCACTGAAGAATCGCGCTCCAGCACGTCGCCTACGGTGACCGCCTGTTGATCCTTGATCAGCGTTGAGGTGTAGCTGCTGACGCTGAAGGGCGCATCCATCACATCCTGGTTGCCGAGCATGCCCAGGCGTGCGCCGCGTGCAACCTGACCGCCCGAATAGGCTGGAGGCAGGCCGTTGCCGCGTCGGCCGACGCCATCGACGGTGATTTCCGGCAAGGCCACCTGACGGAGCACCAATGTGTAGCTGCCGTCACTGCGTGCAACCATTTCCACACCCGTGTCGGCCAGCAAGCGGGTCAGCGCTTCCTGTGTGGAGTAAGTGCCGGAAAGCCCGGGGCTGAGCAGCCCTTCGGTGATTGCCGGTTGAAACGACAGGGCAATGCCGGCATCAACGGCAAAGCTCGACAGCGTTGCGCCGAGCGGGCCGGGAGCAATGTTGTAGGCACGGGCTGCGAATGTGTCCAGTTGCGTCGGCACGGCCGCCGAGGCGAACGATCCGCTGGCCGCGCTCAGCACAAGGCTGAGCAGCACCCCGCGCATAACGGGCTTGAGCGGACGATCTGGGCGCAGGGGCCGTGCGACGGGCATGGATGGGTGAACCTATGGACGAGATGAAGTGGTTATTCCTTTCTTTGCCAGTCGAGATCAAAAAAAGTATCACCTGCACCGGGATTTATTTTGCGTAAGGTCAAGCGGGAGAAAGTGTCACCCAGTAACCGCCCAAATGGCCGGTGACGAGCACGGGATAAGTCTGCACCAGCATATTCAGCGTGCGCTGCGTATCGCTGATGGGAAAGGCCCCGGAAATGCGCAGCTGGGCAATGGCCGGATCGCAACGTACGAAACCTTTGCGATAGCGGGACAGTTCGGCGACGAAATCTGCCAGGCGCATCTTGTCGGCCATCAGCATGCCTTGTGTCCAGGCGCCCACGTTACGATCGGCCGGGTTCAGCGGGCCGAAGTTTTGTGCTGAAAACTCAGTGCGCTGGCCGGCGTTGACCATGAGCGGCGCTACCTGGCGACTGTCGGCCAATTCAACCCGAACGGCGCCGTCGAGAACCGCGAGATAGGTGCGCGACGCGAGTTCGCGAACGGTGAATCGCGTGCCCAATGCTTGCATGTGGCCTTGACGTGTACTGACCAGAAAGGGGCGTGGCAGCGAGGAAGTATCGGGCGCGGTCTGCACCAGAATTTCCCCTTCGCGCACATTGATCAGGCGCTGCCGGGTATCGAACAGTACGTCGATGGCGGTATCGGTATTGAGGGTGACGTGGGACCCGTCGGCCAGGGTCAATTCGCGGCGTTGGCCAACGGCGGTGCGGTAGTCGGCCGACCATTGTTGCGATTGCGCGAGTTTCCAGCTGCCCCAACCGGCCGGGACCACCGCCAGCAGGATCGCCAGCTTGCCGAGGAGCGCGCGACGTTCAGGGCTGCTCGGGCGATCCAGCGTCGACATTGCCAGCGAGGGCGGCAGCCCGCCGAGCTTGCTTTGCAGTAACTGCGCACGGGACCAGGCGCGGTTGCGCTCGGGGCTGCTGACTTTCCAGCACTCCCATTCGTCGCGTTCGGTGGCGCTGAGGTCGCGTTCACTCAAACGCATCAGCCACTCGGCGGCCTCTTCGAGGATTTTCGGATCGAGCGGCAGCTCAGTGCGACGAGTGAGCATTCATTCCACCAGCATCAGGCACTGAACGAAGGCCTGCTTCATGTAGCGCTTGACCGTGATCAGGGAAACATTCAGCTGTTCGGCGATGTCGTCGTATTTCAGGCCGCCGATCTGCGACAACAGGAACGCGCGCTTGACCAGCGGCGGCAGCGTGTCGAGCATGGCGTCGATTTCGTGCAGGGTTTCCAGCACCATGAAGCGCAATTCGGGTGAAGGCACTTCTGGGGCTGGCAAATACGTGAGCGCCTCCAGGTAAGCGCGTTCCAGGGCCTTGCGCTGATACCAATTGATGAGAATGCCCTTGGCCACGCAGCTCAGGTACGCCCGGGGCTGATCAATAGCGGTGACCTGGGAGGCGAGTATGCGGGTGAAAGTGTCTTGCGCCAGATCCGCCGCGTCCATGGCGTTGCCCAGTTTTTTCTTCAGCGTGGCGTACAACCAGCCGTGATGACCGGCGTACAGCGCCTCGATCACACGCAGATGATTGTCGTTGTTGGTGGGCAGGGTTTCGCTCATGGCAGCAGGTTTTGTAATTGAGAAGTATTCCCAATGCTAATGGACAACGAGCCTGTGACGCAAGCGGGATCAATCCCCGGGCGGGGCGTGCTCGGCTTGCTGGCTCTCAGGCCGGTAACGCAACGCGATGACCGGGATCAGCACCAGCACATAAGCCAGGCAAACGAACAGGTAGGTGTACTGCAAACCGTAGGTCTGGCTGAGCAAGCCTCCCGCCGAAATACCCGCGATCGAAGCGAATTGCGCGGTGCCTTGGGCAATCCCCAGCACGTGACCTTGTCGCGAGCTGTCGGCAGCTTTCGAAATCAGGGCCATCAGCACCGGCGTCGTAGCCCCCAGCAGTACTCCCCAGATGAAGTACACGACGACAAATACAATGGCGTTGCGAGTGACGCCCGCAATCGCGGTCAACGCGATACAACCCAGCACGATGTAGGTGATGCGATGCAGGGTGTCCTGTTGAGAACGGTGCTCGAAGTAGCGTGACCATGCCGTGGCCGACAGAATGAAACCCAGTGCCAGCAAGCCGTAGCACAGGCCGACCACTGAGTTGCTGACCTCGAAGACCGAGCTGACGTACAGCGAGAATGACGTCTGCGGCAGCATCCGCGCCAACAGCAAAATGCCCATGACGCACAGCAAAGGCAGCAACGGTGATCGTTGCCAGATGCTGCCATTGTCGCCAGCCCGGATTGAGGTATCGATGCCCGGATTCGTCTTCTTCATCGGCGGCACATCCGGCAATGTCACGGCCGCCACCACAGTGCAAATTGCGCACAGTACTGAGGCGATGATATTGATCCAGAAAAACGTCGCATGATCGAGGATCAGCCCCCCGAGCACCGCACCGAGCAGTGAGCCAACATTGGTCGAGATCTGCAGGATCGCAAACAGCCGCGCCCGCCGCGCAGGTGCTTCGATACTGACACCGTAAGCCTGTGCCGGGGCGATGTAACCGGCGAAAGCGCCTTGCAGAAAACGCAGGATCAGAATGACCCAGATGTCGCCGGACAACGCCAGCCCGAGCTGGGTCAAGGACAACCCGGCCAGGGCGCGGATCATCATCAATTTGTGCCCGTAACGATCACCGATCCGGCCCCAGAACGCACTGGTCAGCATGATGCCCAGCATTGGCCCGACGTACACGGCAACGCTGGCGAAGCTGAAAAACGACTCCGAGGACGTCATCCCGCGCAGATGGACCGGCCAGAACGGTCCGCTCATTTCCATCGCGCCCATGGAGATCAGCTGGATCGTGAACAGAAGATAAATCAGGATCCTCACATTCGAACCCTGGATGGCACCTGCATGGGGCATAAGTCAGTCTCGGTGATAAAACGCCAGATTCGGTTATCGCCAAATTCGCGGATCGGCAGACTACGCGCTTTACCATCTCGGGAAAACAGCACGCTGGAGTTTTGCCGAAGCCCGGAAGCACGTTGCTGCGAGGTTCAAAAAAAATTCTCAGGAGGGTGATACTTTTCCGCAGGTCGACTGGCAATAGGAGTGATTACCATTTTCTTCTGTCGAAAAGGAACCTTACGCCATGTCTGTTGCAAGTCGCCCTTGCGGTGAGTGCGCGCTCTCACTCGCGATTCGTACCGCCACGCTGAGTTTCGTTCTGGCCGCAGCCAGCACCCATGCCTGGGCTGCAGCCCCCGAGCAGGAGGCTGACGGGAAGAAGAGTCCGGGCAGTTCGGCGGGTTCGCTGACTGACAACAATGCGCAGGGCCTCACCCTCGACGAGACCACAATTACCGCCACTTCCAGCAGTCCTGGCGCGCTTCCCCCAGTGCTCGCCGGCGGTCAGGTTGCTCGCGGCGCCCGCTTGGGCATGATGGGCAACAAGGATGTGATGGACACGCCGTTCAGCGTGACCAGTTACACCGCCAAGACAATGGCCGACCTGCAAACGGTGACCGTGGCTGACGCCCTGCAACGCGATCCTTCGGTGCGCTCCACCGGTCAGACTGGCGGCATTGTCGACTCTTTCTTCATCCGGGGTTTTGCCATCGGCGAAGGCAACATTGGTGAACTGGCCTACGACGGCGTGTATGGCGTGGCGCCCAATTACCGGGTGTTTACTGAATACGCTGAGCGCGTCGAAGTGCTCAAGGGGCCGGGTGCCCTGATGTACGGCATTTCGCCAAACAGCGGTGTCGGCGGGGTGATCAATATCGTTCCCAAGCGTCCGCTGGACGTCGACCTGACCCGTTTTACCGGCAGTTACGCGTCCGACTCCGAGGTGGGCGGTCATCTGGATGTCAGCCGTCGATTTGGTCCGGAAAACCGTTTCGGCGTGCGTTTCAACGCCGGTCTTCAGGGCGGTGACACTGCCGTTGATGATCAAGAGCGGGCGCTCAATATCGGTGCTATCGCGCTCGATTACCAAGGTGAACGGTTGCGTTTGAACCTGGATTTCATCAGCCAGAAGGAAAGCTTTGACGGCGCCTCGCGGCCATTCACCATTGCGCCCGGCGTGGATGTTCCGTCAGCCCCCAATGGCCGTACCAACGTGTCCCAGGATTGGGGTTGGTCGGACACCAAAGAGCAGTCGGCGTTGCTGGGCGGCGAATATGACCTGACCGACTCGGTCACGGTATTTGCCCATGCCGGTGGCGGCAGGTCAGACGTCAAGCGCAAGTCCGATCAGGTGCCAAGAATTCTCAACAGCGCGGGCGATACCAGCAACATTCCGGGGTATTACAAATTCAACGTTGATCGCTCGACCGCCGATGTGGGGATGCGCGGAGTGTTCGCCACCGGCCCTGTGACCCACACCACCACGCTGATGGCGACCCGTTATCAGGATGAGTTGTCCCGGGGTATCACCAACGGCACGGAAATCCGCTCGAACATGTACCACCCGGTGGACGTGCCCAAGCAATCCATCAGCGCGCCCAAAGTACTGCGTATCTCTGAATCGGAGTTGTCCGGCGTGGCGTTGACCGACACCTTGTCAGTGCTTGATGACCGGGTGCAATTGACGCTGGGCGTGCGTCGGCAAGACATCGAGTCGCGCAACTACAACGCGGCGGGTTCGGTCAGCTCCCGCTATAAAGACAGCGCCACCACCCCGCTGGTTGGTGTCGTGGTCAAGCCCTGGGAAGACGTGTCGCTTTACTACAACTACGTCGAGGGCTTGAGTAAAGGTGATGTGGCGCCGGGCACGGCGGCCAACGCTGGCGTGACCTTCGCGCCTTATGAATCCAAGCAGCACGAGGTCGGCGTCAAGTATGAACACGGCACCTTCATGACCACGCTGGCGCTGTTCCAGATCGAGAAGCCCAGCGGTGAAATCGGCGCTGGCAATGTCTTCTCGGTGCAGGCTGAACAACGCAACCGTGGCGTGGAACTGAGCATGTTTGGTGAAGTTGCGCCAGGCACGCGCTTGATGGGTGGCGTGACCCTGCTCGACGGCAAACTGACGGATTCTGCCACCGCCGCGAACCGGGGCAACAAACCCGTGGGTGTGCCTGACGTCCAGGCCAATCTTTGGGCGGAATGGGATACGCCATGGCTGGAAGGCTTTACCCTCACCAGCGGCGCGATCTACACCGCCAGCCAATATGTCAATCAGGCCAACACCCAGGAGCTGGACGCCTGGACTCGCTTCGATGCAGGCGCGCGTTATGCCACCAAAATCGAAGGTCGACCCACCACGTTCCGGGCCACGGTGCAGAACGTGTTTGATCGTGAGTATTGGTCGGGCGTCGCTTCGTATGGAGCGTTCTCCCCAGGCTATCCGCGCACCTTGCAACTCTCGGCGACGGTGGATTTCTGAGGAACCGGGGAGGGTGGTCAACGCAACGTCGGCCACCTGACCCGCACATCCCTCTGAATTCGGTCGGGCTCAACGGCGCCCGGTCCGGGTGCTCACATCTACCCACACGGCCAGCACCAGAATGCTGCCCTTGACGATCATCTGCCAGTAGCTGTCCACGTCGAGCATGGACATGCCGTTGTCCAGGCTGGTGATGACCAATGCGCCGAGCAAAGCGCCATAAACGGTGCCCGAACCGCCGCGCATGGAGGTGCCGCCGATGAAACAGGCGGCGATGGCGTCGAGTTCGCCCATGTTGCCGGCTGAGGGTGAGCCTGCCGCCAGGCGGGCGGTGTTGACCACGCCAGCGAGGGCACACATCACGCCCATGATGCCGAAGATCCACAGTTTCACAGCCTGCACATTGATGCCGGACAGGCGCGTGGCTTCCATGTTGCTGCCCACCGAGTAAACGCGGCGTCCGAACACCGTCTGGCTGGTCACGTAGCTGAACACGCCGAGCAGAACCAGCAGCAGCAGGACTGGAACCGGAATGCCGTCGTAACTGTTGAGGGTGTAGACGAATCCGGCCAGCACCGCGCCGATCAACGCCACGCGCAACACGTCACGGACCAGTGAATGAGCCGCCAGGCCATGCAGGGCACGATTGCGGCGCTGTTTCCAGGTCAGGAATAGCGTCAAGGCGAAAAGCAACACACCGAGCCCGGCCCCAACCGTGTGCGGCAGATAACCCTGGCCGATATAGACCAGTTCCGGCGAAACCGGCGCAATGGTCGTGCCGCCAGTAACCCCCAGGAGAATCCCGCGAAAGGCCAGCATGCCGCCCAGGCCGACAATGAACGACGGGATGCGCAGATAGGCCGTCATGTAGCCATTACCCAAACCAATCACCAGGCCGCACAAGGCCACCAGGCTCAGGTTCGCCAGCAGCGGAATGTGATAGACCACGTCGAGAATCGCCGCCAGCCCACCCAATAGGCCAAGCAAGGAACCCACCGACAGATCGATTTCACCGCTGATGATCACCAACACCATGCCGCAGGCGAGAATCCCGGTGATGGACATTTGCCGCAGCAAGTTGGAGAGGTTGCGCGGGGTCAGAAACCCGCCGTCGGTTTGCCAGCTGAAGAACAGCCAGATCACCGCCACGGCGATCACCAGCGCGAGCATTTTGTAGCGGCTGAACAACTGCTTGACCTGATTCATCTACGCGGACTTCCGATTATTATTGTTAGAGGTATCGGGATTGCTGAGCGCGGCGGCGAGTACCTGTTCCTGGCTGAGTTCGTGGTTGATGAAGTCGCCGCGTAGCTGACCTTCGCCGATCACCAGCACACGGTCGGAAACCCCCAATACCTCCGCGAGTTCCGAGGACACCATGATGATCGACACGCCTTCGGCCGCCAGCGCGCCCATCAGCTTGTAGATCTCGTATTTGGCACCGACATCCACACCTCGGGTGGGCTCATCCAGAATCAGCACCCGGGGCTTGGTCAGGAGCATCTTCGCCAGCACGGCTTTCTGCTGGTTGCCGCCGGACAGGCTGGTGATTGGCAGGAACGGACTCGCGGTCTTGAGATGCATGCGCGAGATTTCCTTATCGATGCTGCCCAGTTCGGCTTCAGCGTCGATGCGGGTCATTTTTGCGAAGGTGTTCAGGACCGCCAAGGTGATGTTCTGACCGACGCCCAGGTCCGGAATGATGCCTTGACGCTTGCGATCTTCGGGGACCATGCCCAGCCCGGCACGGATTGACTTAAGAGGCGTGCGCGTATCGATCCGCTGGCCTTCCAGCCAGACTTCACCTTCGTAGCGGCCGGGGTAGGCGCCGAACAGCGCCGACACCAGTTCCGTGCGACCGGCGCCGACCAGCCCGGCGATCCCGAGAATTTCCCCGCGTTTGAGCACGAACGAAATATCGTTAACCCGTTTGCGCCTGGGGTTGTCGACGTCATAGCAGGTGACATGGCGCGCTTCGAAAATAACTTCGCCGATGTCATGGGGTTCGGTGGGGTAGAGATTGCTCATTTCCCGTCCGACCATCTGGGTGATGATCTTCGGGATATCCATGTCCGCCATGGCGGTCGTCGCGATGTGTTTGCCGTCGCGAATGACCGAAATGGTGTCGCACACGGCTGCCACTTCATCGAGTTTATGGGAGATATAGACGCACGCAACACCCTTGGTCTTGAGGTCGCGAATGATATCCAGCAGCACCTCGATTTCTGAACGGGTCAGAGCCGATGAGGGCTCATCGAGGATCAGCAGGCGCGCTTGCTTGTTCAGCGCCTTGGCGATCTCCACCAGTTGCTGATAGCCGCCGCCGTACTGTGAAACCGGCAGCGACACGTTCATGTCCGGCACTTTGAGTTCCCGCATCAGGGCTTCGGCCCGGTGGATCATCGCCGGGTAGTTCATGCGCCCGCCGGGCAGCGTCAGTTCGTGGCCCATGAAGATGTTTTCAGCCACTGACAAGTCGGGCACCAACGTCAGTTCCTGGTGAATGATGACGATCCCGGCGGCCTCGGTTTCGCTGATGGATTGCGCCTTCAGCGGCTGACCGTCCCAGAGAATTTCACCCTCCCAGGTGCCGTAGGGGTAGACCGCCGACAAGACCTTCATCAGCGTGGATTTGCCGGCGCCATTCTCGCCGCACAGGCCGACGCATTCCCCCGGCTTGATCTTGATGTCGATGCCATTCAAGGCGTTGACACCGCCGAAGGTTTTGACGATGCCGTTCATTTGCAGCAGGTAGTCGGACATGGCAAGTGCTCATAAAAAGGGCAGACACCTATGTGGGAGCGAGCTCGCTCGCTCCACAGTTGTTTTACCTGACTGGTTGCATGACCCCAGAGTCGCAGATCACTGCCCGGCAATCTGTGCCTTGGTATAAAAGCCGTCCTTTTCCAGCAGGTCGATGTTGTCCTTGGTCAACGGGATTGGGGTGAGCAGGATGGTGTCGACCTTTTTGCTGCCATTGTCGTATTGCGAGCTGAAAGTGGGCTTCTCGTTACGCGCCAGTTGCACCGAGAGTTTGGCGGCTTCCGAGGCGATCAGTTTCAGCGGTTTGTAGACAGTCATGGTCTGGGTGCCATCGATGACCCGCTTGACTGCCGCCAGGTCTGCGTCCTGGCCTGAGATCGGCACCTTGCCGGCCAGCTTCTGCGCGGCCAGAGCCTGAATGGCGCCGCCTGCGGTGGCGTCATTGGAGGCGACAATGCCGTCGATCTTGTTGTTGTTCCGGGTCAGGGCATTTTCAACAATGCTCAAGGCTTCAGTGGCGTTCCATTCCTTCACCCACTGTTGGCCGACGATCTTGATATCTCCCTTGTCGATGGCCGGTTGCAGCACTTTCATCTGCCCTTCGCGCAGGACCTTGGCGTTGTTGTCGGTGGGGGCGCCGCCGAGCAGGAAATAGTTGCCTTTAGGCGCGGCTTTGAGCACCCCGGCGGCCTGCATCTCGCCGACCTTTTCGTTGTCGAAGGAAATGTAGGCGTCAATATCGGCATTCAGGATCAGGCGGTCGTAGGACACCACCTTGATCCCGGCCTTCTTGGCTTCGGCAACGGCATTGGTCAGTACCGTGGCGTTGAACGGCACGATGACGATTACATCGACGCCACGGGAGATCAGGTTTTCGATCTGGGAAATCTGCTTCTGCTCGTTGGCATCAGCCGATTGGACGAAAACCTTGGCGTCCATTTTTTCCGCCGCCGCGACGAAGTAGTCGCGGTCTCGTGACCAACGTTCCAGACGCAGGTCATCGATGGAAAAGCCGATCTTCGGATGGGCAGGATCGGCCATGACCGGAAGCGCTAGCAGGGCAAGTGCGCCAGCGAGTAACGTGAGTTTTACTTTTTTCATTGGGGTGCGTCCTTTTATTGTTGTTTGAAGACACTTCCTGACGATGAACACGGTGCCGGTAGAACTGTAGAGAGTCGCCGGCCGCCGCGAGCACAGATTTGTCGCGAGAATGTAACCGCGTGGTTGCGGCTGCGGACTCACGGCCAGCGGCTGTAGGGTTTGTCGACTGTCAGGGGTAGATAAACCGGTTGACCACACCTTCGAGCATTTCCTGCCGACCGCTGACCGCCTGGGGATCCAGTTCGTTGGCAAAGGCATGTTCGGCCAGCGATCCGAGGCTGAACTCACCCGCCAGCACCGCCTGACCAAACGGCTGCTGCCAACCGGCGTAGCGCTTATCCTTGAATTGCTGGAGCTGATCGTTCTCCACCATGGACGCTGCGCGCTCCAGTGCCAGGGCGAGGACATCCATCGCGGCGACGTGGCCATGGAACAGATCGACCTCGTCTACGCTCTGGCGCCGGACCTTGGAATCGAAGTTGAACCCGCCATGGGTGAAGCCACCGGCTTTGAGAATTTCGTAAGTGGCAAGGGTCATCTCCTCGACGCTGTTGGGGAATTGGTCGGTGTCCCAACCGTTCTGTGGATCGCCGCGATTGGCGTCGATGCTGCCGAAGATCCCCAATGAGACGGCCGTCGCGATCTCGTGATGGAAGCTGTGCCCGGCCAGGGTTGCGTGGTTGGCCTCGATATTGACCTTGATTTCGTTTTCCAGACCGAACTGCTGCAGGAAGCCGAAAACCGTGGCGCTGTCGTAGTCATACTGATGCTTGGTCGGCTCCTGGGGCTTGGGTTCGATCAGCAGGTCGCCTTTGAAACCGATTTTGTGCTTGTGCTCGACCACCATGCCCATGAAGCGGCCAAGTTGTTCGCGTTCACGTTTCAGATCGGTATTGAGTAGGGTTTCGTACCCTTCACGGCCGCCCCACAGCACGTAGTTAGCGCCTTTGAGACGCTGAGTGGCGTTCATCGCGCTGCACACCTGGGCGGCGGCGCAGGCGAACACTTGCGGGTCCGGGTTGCTGGCTGCACCGGCGGCAAAGCGCGGGTTGCTGAAGCAGTTGGCGGTCCCCCACAGCAATTTGATCCCGGTTTGGTCCTGATGGCGCTCCAGGTGGTCGATCATCTGCGCAAAGTTGTTGCGATACTCTTTCAACGAGTGGCCTTCGGGGGCGACATCGGTGTCGTGGAAGCTGTAGTAGTCGATGCCCAGTTTGGAGAAGAATTCGAAAGCCGCTTCGGCCTTGCCGATGGCCAGTTCCATGGGTTCCCCGGCGTGTTGCCACGGCCGCTTGAACGCGCCGACACCAAACATGTCAGCCCCCGGCCAGACGAAGGTGTGCCAGTAGCAGGCAGCCATGCGCAGGTGCTCGCGCATGGGTTTGCCGAGGACGAACTTGTTGGCGTCGTAATGGCGGAAGGCAAGGGGCGAGTCGCTGGCTGGGCCTTCATAGAGAATCTTGTCGACAGCGGGGAAGTACGGCATGGCTGGTTCCTTATTGTTCTTGGCGGTGTCCCGATACTAACGCTGGCGCTATGGGGGCAGATTATGAAAATCGTCAACGCGCAGTTCGATTTTGCGTATTGAGATTCGTGGTTGGCACGCCTAGTCTGTGTTGATCGGCCCAGGTAAAAACAATGAAAACCGTACCTCCCGTTCACCGCATTGCGCTGTTGTTCAACGGCAGCAAGATCTACGATCGCGGCATCATCAGCGGCATCGGCAACTACTTGAGCAGTACCCGCGCGTCCTGGGACCTGTTCCTTGAGGAGGATTTTCTCTGCCGGTTGAAAGGCATCGAGCGCTGGCAGGGCGACGGGATCATTGCCGACTTCGACGACCCGCTGATCGGCGAGGCGCTGGCCGGGATCAAGTTGCCGGTCGTCGCGGTAGGCGGGTCTTATCTGGATGAGCGCGCCTATCCGAAAGGCATTCCCTATGTCGCCACCGATAATTACGCGCTGATGAAGTTGGCGTACGAACACCTGATCCAGGCGGGCCTGACGCGTTTTGCCTGCTTCAGCCTGCCTGAAGCGCAAGCCAATCGCTGGGCGCAGGAACGGGAAACAGCCTTTCGCCGATTGCTGCAGCGCGATGGCTTGCCCGTCGAGGTCTATCGCGGCATGGGCACCAGCGCACCGCTATGGGACAGCGCGGTGGAACAGCAGATCGCCTGGCTGCAAAGCCTGCCCAAACCCATCGGCATCATCGCCGTCAGTGACGCCCGCGCCCGGCAGTTGCTGCAAGCCTGCCTGACCGCCGGGATAGCGGTGCCGGAGCAGGTGGCGTTGATCGGCATCGACAACGACCCACTGACCCGCAGCCTGACGCGGGTGCCGCTGAGCTCAGTGATTCAAGGCACCGAAACCATGGGCCGAACCGCTGCGCGCCTACTGCATCAGATGCTGCATGGCATGCCGTCCACCGGCACGCAGGTTCTGATTCCGCCGGACGCAATCAACGTGCAGACCTCAAGCCTGCATCAACCGCTGGGTAATCCCTATGTGATGCAGGCGCTGCTTTTCATCCGCCAGTACGCTTGCCAGGGCATCAAGACCGCGCAGGTGGCGGGCTATGTCGGCGTGTCGCGTTCATCGCTGGAGTCGCACTTTCGCAAGGTGCGAGGCTGTAGCGTGCACGACGAAATTCTGCGTTTCAAACTGGCAGCGGCCGCCGACGGACTGGAAAACACGAACTCGGCGATTGCCGATATCGCCCAGAATTGCGGCTTCAAATCGGCGCAATACCTGCACACGGTGTTCCGTCGTGAATTCGGCTGTACCCCACGCGAGTATCAGCAGAGCACTACTGCGGCGATCCTGTGACAGTGCAACCTGAGGTCTGGAGCTATCGGTCCGCATTGATAAAGTCGATAAACGCCCGCAAGGGGGAGGGTAGATAGCGGCGTCCAGGGTAATAGAGAAACGGTCCGGTAAAGCTTTGCCACCAGGGTTCCAGCACCGGTTCCAGCGCGCCACTGGCCAGATAAGGCTCAAGCCAGCCCTCGAACAGGTAGACAATACCCAGCCCGTCAACCGCCGCTTGAACGATCAAGTCTACGCCACCTCCCACCCTGACAATCAACGGCCCGGTTGGATCTACGCTGATGATTTCGCCCTCACGTTCGTATTCCCAGAGCGGCGTCGCGCCACTGGGGAATCGGCCTCGCAGGCAGGCGTGGTTCAGCAGGTCGCGTGGGTGCTGCGGTCGACCGCTGGCGTTGAGGTAAGCAGGGGAGGCCGCCGTTGCGCAACGTTGAAAGCGTGGGCCAATGGGGACCGCAATCATGTCCTGCTCAAGGCGTTCATCGTAACGAATGCCCGCATCACACCCGGCCGCCAGCATGTCGACAAAGCTTTCATCAATCATCACTTCCAGACGGATGTCGGGATAAGTCTGCAGGAAGGGGGTAATGATCGATGGCAGGACCAGCCTCGCGACGCTGGCAGGGACGTTGAGCTTCAGTGTGCCCGATGGGCGATCGCGAAAGTCGTTGACTACATCCAGAGCCGACTCGACCTCACCTAATGCGGGCACGATACGCTCCATCAGTCTGGCGCCAGCCTCGGTCGGTGCGACACTGCGGGTGGTCCGATTGAGCAAGCGTACGCCAAGCCTGGCTTCAAGGTGGCGTACGGCGTCGCTCAAACTGGAGGCCGATTTGCCGCTCGCCCTGGCGCCTTCGCGAAAGCCTTTGGCGTTCACTACGGCGACAAACGCCAGCAAATCTTGAATGTTGCTTTCCATTGTTCTCTCAGCCGTACAACCCGTGCCGATTGCACCCCATTACCAATGAAGTGGTCAATGCCTATAGTGCGTCTCACAAACTTTGATTGAGGTGGACAAAATGAGCGATGTTGCCAAAGCAGGTTCCTTCCAGTTGGGCGATCGGTCGGTCAATCGCATGGGCTACGGTGCGATGCAGTTGGCCGGTCCTCATGTTTTTGGTCCTCCGAAAGACCCGAAAGCGGCGATTGCCGTACTGCGTGAAGCCCTGGCGGCGGGCGTCAATCACATTGATACCGCCGATTTCTACGGTCCGCACATCACCAACCAGCTGATCCGCGAAGCATTGCACCCTTACCCTGAAAACCTGGTGATCGTGACCAAGGTCGGCGCGTTGCGCGGTGCCGATGGCTCGTGGAATCCGGCACAGAGCCCCGCCGAATTGACCCAGGCCGTGCATGACAACCTGCGCAATCTCGGCGTGGAGGTACTGGATGTAGTGAATCTTCGGGCAATGGGTAATGTGCAAGCGCCGGCCGAAGGCTCTATCGAAGAGGCGTTTACCACCCTGGCCGAATTGCAGCGTCAGGGGCTCATTCGCCACTTGGGCGTCAGCAATGTCACGGCAGCGCAGATCAAGCAGGCGCAGGGGATCGCCGAGATCGTCTGTGTGCAGAACCACTACAACTTGTCGCACCGGGAAGACGAAGCGCTCATCGCTGAGCTAAGTCTGCAAGACATTGCTTATGTGCCGTTCTTCCCGCTGGGTGGATTCACTCCGCTGCAGTCGAGCGTGCTCTCAGATGTGGCAGCGCGAATGCAGGCGTCTCCTCTGTGCGTGGCGCTGGCGTGGTTGCTGCAACGTGCGCCTAATATTCTGTTGATTCCCGGGACGTCCTCGGTGGCCCACCTTCGAGAGAATATCGGCGCGAGTGAGCGGGTCATCGCGCCTGACATGCTGGCTGAACTGGACGCGCTGGGATAAAGGCGCGGCGACTTCAGGCGACATCAAAGTCTCGCCGGTCAAAGCCCGAGAAGAACCGCGCCTACGGCAACGACCACGCAAGCGCCCCATCGCCTGGCGCTCACGGCCTCGCTCAGAAACACCCGCCCAATCAGCGCCGCGAAGACCACGCTGGTCTCGCGTAACGCTGATACCGCCCCCATCGCACCTGACTGCAACGCCCAGATGACAATGCCGTAAGCGGCGAGTGACACCAGCCCGCCAATCACCGAGGAGCCAACGGCAATGGGCGTTGTGCGCAGCGGATTCAATAGCGCGGCGGGCCCTCGCATCGCGACGAACAAGACCGGCATCAGCCAATAGAACATGAACATCCACACGGTGTAGGCCAGCGCCTGGCCGTCAGATAACCGCACGCCGATGCCGTCGATCACTGTGTACAGCGCGATCATCACCCCGGTAGTCAGCGCGGCCAGTAAATTGGAGCGTGATACGTGACGACCCTGAAGCGCGAGCATGAGGATGCCGCCGGAGATCAGCGCAATGCCCAAAACATGCAACGGGCTGATTGCTTCCTGGGCGAAAAGCGCCGCGCCCAACGTGACGAGTAAAGGCGAGGAGCCTCGCGCGATGGGATAGGCCACCGCCAGATCGTTACTTTGATAAGAGCGCACCAGGCTCATGTTGTAGATGATATGCACCAGGCCCGAGGCGACGATGTAAGGCCATGCGGCTTGAGCCGGGAAGGGCAGGAACAGCGCCGCCAGCGTTGATACCAGGGCAATAGCGATACTCATCCAGGTCATGGACAGATATCGGTCGCTGTTGCCATGCAACATCGCGTTCCAGCCTGCGTGGAGAATTGCCGCAAGCAGGACGAGGCCGCCGGTGTAACTGAGCATGGGGTTTTTCCATAACGTGGGGGGATGAAATTGCTGTAATCAGCAAAATATCTCTCTTGGAGTACGCTGACAAACCAGATAAATTGCCCGTTCACGTTAGTAGAACTATTTCGAATGAAGCGAAAATTGCCTCCTCTCAATGCATTGCGGGCCTTCGAGGCTGCTGGCCGACTGGGCAGCTTCAAGGACGCAGCCGCAGAGTTGCATGTGACTCACGGCGCGGTAAGCCAAAGCGTGCGGCTGCTTGAGCAGTGGCTCGGTGCGTCGTTGTTTGAGCGACACAATCGCCGCGTGGTGCTGACTTCGGCAGCCAAGACCTACCTTGGCGAAATTGGGCCGCTGTTCGACCAGCTGTCCCAGGCAACGCTAACATTTGGCTTCGCCGAGACAACCGCCCGAACGCTGTCGGTGAACGCGCCCGCGACGTTCACCTTGCGTTGGCTGGTGCCCCGCCTGGAGAAATTCCGCGCCGAGCATCCCAACGTGGACGTCAAAGTCGAGACGTCGAACAAACTGGTTGAGAGTCTGAAAGACCCCTATGACGTGGTTATTCGCGGCGGTCCGGACACGCTTTATGGCTACGCGACGCGACCTTTTCTCTACGAAGAACGGCTACCAGTATGCAGTCCGGCGCTGTTGCAGCGGCTGCCACTTCGCGTGCCCGACGATCTGCGTCAGCACACATTGCTGCATACATCGAGCCTGCCGAGGCTTTGGCCGGATTGGTTGGCGAGCGCACACGTCTCTACGCTCAAACCGAGTGCCACTGTGGTGTTCGATCATTTTTTCCTGACGTTGCAGGCGGCTATCGACGGACTGGGTGTCGCGATGGGGCCGACGGCATTGATATCCGGCGATCTCGCCGCTGGCCGGCTGATCATGCCGTTCACCAACCCGCGTCTGCCGTCGCGCAGCTACTGCGCATACATTCCGACTAGCAAATCAGAAGATGACGCAGTCGCGCTGTTCTGTGCCTGGCTTGAGCGCGAGGGATTGCGCGCTAGTTAACGTCCCCGAACGCCTCCCGGTAAAACGCTTTTAACGTCTCGACAAACTCTTCGGCCAGTCGGGTTCTGGCCTGCGCAATGGGCCAGATAACGTAGGTGGGAAACAGAATGTCCGGTCTGAACGGTCGGACCACCACATCGCGGTGTAGGTAATCCCTGGCCACCAGTGGATGGGCGAGGGTGATTCCCATGCCCAGCGCCACCATTTCGCAGTTGATTGCGCTGTATTGCGCCTCTACCGCCATGATCCGCTCGACGCCTGCCTGCTCGAATAAACCGTCCACCAACGACCGCGTGCCGTCGCCATGGCACAACGAAACAAATGCCTCACCTTCGAGATCGGTAAACGTGATTTCGGCCCGCTGCGCCAGGCGATGAGCGCTGGGCAACACGCAGACTGCGGGGATTTCAGTCAGCAGCTCGATCTGGTGACTGCTGACATCGCCGGGATGAACGACGATACCGATGTCGCAGTATTGCGATTTGACCCATTGCTCCACCGTCGGTGATGAGTTGACGTGCAGGGATACGGTGAGTTCGGGCCTTGAGTCAGTGAAAGTCTTGAGCACGCGGGGAATCACGCTCAAGCCGTTCGACGGCACGGCCGCGACCCGCAAACGGCCGGTGCCGAGGTTGCGAATGTTCTTTGCCGAAAGCTTGAGGCTGTCCAGGCCAACGAACGCTCGCTCCACTTCCTGGAAGAATGCCTGGCCTTCCTGAGTCGGGATCAAGCGCACGCCAGCGCGCTTGAACAGCGTCAGCCCGGTGCTCAGTTCCAGCTGGGAAATCAACCGGCTGACATTGGGCTGCGAGGTGTACAAAACCTCCGCCGCCGCCGTCATCGAGCCCAACCGCATCACACTGCGGAACGCTTCTATCTGCCTGAGGTTCATGCTGGCCCTCCATATCAAATATGAATAACTAACCCTTATATCCGTATTTGACCATATGAATGGGCTGTCGCAATACTCAAAACCAGCAACCCCATAGCGCACATGAAGATGCGCCACCCGGGATGGATCTCCGGGAGCATGCAGCCTGCATGCATGACTTCGGTCTTGGCCGAAGCAACTGACGCATTGTTCGATCTGCCCCATGCACTTCGGAGATAGTCTGTGAATAGTCTTAATTCATCCCCAGCAGCACAGCCGTTTTGTTCGTTGAACCGTCTTTGTATTGCCGTCGCCGTCGGCCTCATCGGGCTTGGCAGCAACGCCGCTTTCGCTGAAACGACGCTGTACGTCGCCGGTGTCGGCGGCTCTACGGAGCAGATGTACAAGACCAAAGTCATTCCCGCCTTCGAAAAACAGCACAACGTCAAAGTCATCTACGTCGCCGGCAACTCCACGGAAACCCTGGCCAAACTGCAAGCGCAGAAAGGTCGGCAGCAGATCAACGTGGCGATGATGGACGACGGCCCGATGTATCAGGCATTGCAGATGGGCTTGTGCGGGAAACTCAGCGATGCGCCGGTTTATAAAGATCTTTATCCCCTGGCACGTCTGAGCCCGGAAGCTACCGGCATCGGCGTGGTCGCCACCGGCATTGGCTACAACGAGGATGCGTTCAAGAAGCGCGGCTGGACCCCGCCGGACTCCTGGGAAAACCTGACCGACCCGCGCTACAAGCAATTGCTCGGCATGCCACCGGTGACCAATACCTACGGTTTGCACACCTTGGTGGAAATGGCCCGGCTGCGCGGTGGAGGCGAGAAAAATATCGATCCTGGCTTCAAGGCGCTCAAGGACGAGATCGGTCCCAACGTGCTGGCCTGGGTTTCGGCTCCGGGTGAAATGGACGGCATGATGCAGAACGGCGATGTGGTCATGGCCGTGTATGGCAGCGGTCGTGCCGTGGCCTTGCAGAGCACCGGTTTTCCATTGAAGTTTATTTACCCGAAGGAAGGCGGCATCGCCTTGCAGGTCGCTGCTTGCGGCGTGACACCCAATGCCCAGCCGGAACTGTCCCAGGCGTTCATCCAGTACGTCTTGTCGCCTGAAGTGCAGACGATCCAGGCCAAAGAAAACGGTTTTGCACCGGTCAACCAGACCGTCACGCTTGCGCCTGAGATTGCCGCACGCATGCCGTATGGGCCGGAGAAGGTCAACGCGTTGATCAAGGTCGATTGGGACACGATCAATCAGCAGCGCAGCGAGTGGACCACGCGCTGGAATCGCACCGTCGAGCGCTAGCCTTCACGGCGGTTGCGACTTTCCCGAAACCTTTCTGGAGACGCAGGCTCATGCCTGCGTGGCAAGCCCTATGGCATTTCTCACACTCGAAGGTATCGTCAAGACCTACGGCAATTTCAGGGCCATTGATGGTTTGAACCTGGAAGTCCGGCACGGCGAATTCATCGCCTTGCTCGGCCCGTCCGGCTGCGGCAAGACCACCACACTGCAATCGATCGCCGGTTTCGTGCAGCCCACCGAAGGGCGCATCGTGCTGGATGGTCGCGACATCACTCATGTGCGCCCTGAGCAGCGCGGGCTGGGCATCGTCTTTCAAAGTTACGCGCTGTTTCCGCACATGACAGTGGCGCAAAACATCAGCTTTGGTCTGGAGATGCGCGGCGTGCCGAAAAGCGAACGCGCCAAACGGGTCAATGAGGCGCTGGATCTGGTGCGTCTTGGCGGCCTCGGCGAGCGTTACCCCAAAGCGTTATCCGGCGGACAACGGCAACGGGTGGCGATTGCCCGTGCGCTGGCGATCCGTCCCAATCTGTTGTTGCTCGACGAACCCATGTCCAACCTTGACGCAAAACTGCGCGAAGAGATGCACATCGAGCTGCGGGCGATTCAGCGCGACCTGGGCATCACCACGATTCTGGTGACCCATGATCAGGTCGAAGCCATGACCATGAGCGACCGCATCGCGGTCATGCAAAAAGGCCGTATCGTGCAGATCGACACGCCGTTCGAGGCCTATGAACGTCCTCATTCGCCGTTCGCATCCGCGTTTCTCGGCAAGACCAACGCCTTTGCGGGTGCGGTGCAATTGCGCAACGAGCGTTGCTGTGAAGTGCAAGTCAGGGACACGCTGCTGCATGTGCCCCACGAAGACCGTTCGCTGGGCAACGACGTCAATGTCTACATTCGCCCGGAGAAAATTCGCCTGACCGCCGTGGGCAATGGTCGTTTGACCGGGCGTGTTCGGCTGAGGGTGTTTTTGGGCAATCTGTGGCTGATTGCGGTCGATAGCCATCTTGGGTTGGTCCACATGACGCAACCCAACCTCGGCATTCCGCCGCCCGATGAAGGCCACGAGGTCGGCCTGGACTGGTCCGATGACGACCTGCGCCTGCTGGATCGGGAGGTCGCCCATGGCCAGGTATGATGCCGAACACGTCGGCATTGCCCCGTGGCTGCTCAGCGGCCCGGCATTGCTGGTGTTTATCGCACTCTTGCTGGCGCCGTTGCTGCTCACGGCCGTGCTGTCGCTGAATCTGTTCAGCGACACTGCAGGCGTGGTTCCGGGCTACAGCCTGGGCAACTACATCGAAGTGTTCAACGACGGCTACTTTCACGAGATATTCCTGCGCACTGGCGGCATGGCGCTGGCGGTGACCGTGCTCTGTGTGCTGCTGGGTGTGCCGGAAACCATCATCATTGCGCGCATGGCGCCGCGCTGGCGTTCGTTGTTCCTGCTGGTGGTGCTCGGCCCGTTATTGATCTCGGTGGTGGTGCGCACACTGGGATGGGCGATCCTGTTGGGCAACAACGGCCTGATCAACGACGCCTTGCAGGCGCTGGGCATTACCGATCAGCCCGTCAAGATGCTGTTTACCCAGGTCGGCGTGATTATCGCCCTGACGCACGTACTGGTGCCGTTCATGGTGATCGCCGTATGGGCGACCTTGCAGCGTCTGGACCTGCAGGTCGAGTGGGCGGGATTGTCGCTGGGTGCCTCTCGGCTGACGGTGTTCCGACGGATCATCCTGCCGCAGATCATGCCCGGCATTCTGTCCGGTTCGATCATCGTCTTCGCCCTGGCCGCATCGGCTTTCGCCACCCCGGCGATCATCGGCGGTCGGCGCCTGAAAGTGGTCGCGACGGCGGCCTATGACGAATTTCTCGGCACCCTCAACTGGCCACTCGGCGCTGCCATCGCGATGCTTTTGCTGGTAGCGAATCTGATCATCATTCTGGGTTGCAGCAAGCTGGCCGAGCGCCGCTTCAAGCAAGTCTTCGAGTAGGCCGCCATGCACAAGAACGGATTTTTCTCGCAGCTTTATCACGTGTGCTTCGTCAGCTTCATCGTCGCGCCCTTGCTGGTGGTCATGGCGATGGCCTTTACCGACAAGGGTTACTTGTCGCTACCCACTGACGGTCTGTCGTTGCGTTGGTTCCGGGCGTTGCTGGAAAACCAGGAAATGCTCGACGCCTTCACGCTGTCGATCAAGCTGGGCCTGGCTTCGGCGACCATTGCGGCGTTGCTGGCGATTCCTGCGGCATTGGCAATCAGTCGTTACGAATTCCCCGGACGCGGCGCGTTGACCGGATTTCTGTTGTCGCCGTTGATGATTCCGTCGGTGGTGCTGGGGATCGCGTTTCTACGCTTTTTCTCCCTGGCGCAGATTGGTGGATCGTTCTGGGCACTGACCCTGACCCACGTGATCGTGGTCCTGCCGTATGCACTGCGCCTGACACTGGCGTCGACCATCGGCCTTGAGCGCGATATCGAACAGGCGGCGTTATCGCTGGGCGCCAGTCGCTGGACCGCATTCTACCGGGTGGTACTGCCACGCATCCGCACCGGTGTAATCGGCGGCTGGATGCTGGCGTTCATCCAGAGTTTCGACGAATTGACCATGACCGTATTCGTCGCCACGCCGGGCACCACGACCTTGCCGGTGGCGATGTACAACCAGATTTCCCAGACCATTGATCCACTGATCACTGCCGTTTCCACGGTGCTGATCGTTGGCACCTTGCTGCTGATGCTGGTGCTCGATCGCATGGTGGGCCTGGATCGGGTGTTGATTGGAGAGGGCAAATGAGTCAGGACATCAATAGCGTCACGCAGTCCGACGTGATTGTGATCGGCGGCGGGCTGGTGGGGACGGCGGTGGCTTACGGGCTGGCGCGCAGCGGCGCCGATACGGTGGTGCTGGATCAGGGCGACGACGCGTTTCGCGCATCGCGCGGCAATTTCGGTCTGGTCTGGGTGCAGGGTAAAGGCCACGACCTGCCGGACTATTCACGCTGGACCCGTTCATCGGCGACGCGCTGGCCGGCCCTGGCACAAACGCTGCTGGAAGACAGCGGCGTCGATGTGCAACTGCGGCAGCCGGGCGGATTTCACATGTGTTTCAGTGACGAAGAAATGCTGGAGCGGCAGTCGCGGTTGCAAACCCTGCAGGATGCGTTGGGTGATTATCCGTATCAGATGCTTGATGCCGCGGAGCTCAAGGCTCGTTTGCCATTGATTGGTCCGGCGGTGATTGGCGCCAGCTACACGCCACAGGACGGGCACGTCAATCCGTTGAAATTGTTGCGCGCATTGCACTCCTCGGCTCAGGCCAAAGGCGCGCGGTTGCATGGCGGCGTGCAGGTCGACCGCATTGACTGCGCGCCAGGCGAGTTCCGTGTCACCGCAGGGCAACGGCGCTTTATCGCGCCGCGCATCGTCTTGGCGGCTGGCCTCGGCAATCCGGGTCTGGCGAGGCAAGTCGGCCTGCACGCGCCGGTTGCGCCCAATCGCGGTCAGGTGCTGATCAGCGAACGTGTCCGGCCATTTCTCGATTACCCGACCATCAACGTGCGCCAGACCGACGAAGGCACGGTGCAGCTGGGCGATTCGATGGAGGAGGTCGGTTTCGATGACGGCACCTCCACTGAGGTGCTGGCCGCTATCGCCAGACGCGGTGTATCGACGTTTCCGCTGCTGCGCGACGTGCGCCTGATTCGCGCCTGGGGCGCATTGCGGGTCATGAGCCCGGACGGTTTTCCCATCTATCAACAATCTGCCGCGCATCCGGGCGCGTTCGTGGTCACGTGCCACAGCGGCGTGACGCTGGCGGCGGCTCACGCGTTGCGCATTGCGCCGTGGATCATGGGCGGTGCGCAACCCGAGGAGCTGGCGGTGTTTAGCGGCGAGCGTTTTCTAACTGACAAGGTGTTTTCCCATGCGCACTGATCCGCTGTTTCAACCCGTTGCAAGCGAGGTCCGGGCGACGCGCACAGTGAGCCTGACCTTCAACGAGCAAACCTTGACCGTACCGGCTGGCACCAGTGTTGCGGCGGCATTGCTGATGTCCGGCGTCAATCGTTTTCGTGCGACCCCGGTCAGCGAAGCACCGCGTGCGCCGTATTGCATGATGGGCGTGTGTTTCGAGTGCCTGGTGGATATCGATGGCGTGCCCAATCGGCAAAGTTGCCTGATCGAGGTGGCTGAAGGCATGCGTATTCGCTCACAGGAAGGCGCCCGGGACCTGATTTTTCAGGCGACAAATGTCGACCTCATGGAGGTGCAGTCATGAACCCCGAAACTGTTGATGTGGTGGTCATTGGTGCGGGCGCGGCCGGCATGAGCGGCGCCGTGGCACTTGCCAATTTGGGTCTTGGCGTGGTCTTGCTGGACGAGCAGGGCAGTCCGGGCGGGCAGATTTATCGCGGCATCACGCTGGCGCCGTTGTCACGTAGGGACATGCTTGGCCCGGATTACGCGCACGGCAATCAACTGGCCCAGGCGTTGGCATCATCGACGGTGCGCTACGAGAAGGGCGCGGCGGTGTGGCAGGTCACCCGGGATCATCAGGTCAGTTACCTGCGCGACGGCCGCCTGCACACGCTGAACGCCAAGGCCGTGTTGCTCGCCACAGGCGCCATGGAACGGCCGTTTCCGATTCCCGGCTGGACGCTGCCGGGAGTGATGAGCGCTGGCGCGGCGCAGATTCTGTTGAAAAGTTCGGGGCTGGCGCCCAGCGAACCGGTGGTGCTGGCGGGCTGCGGACCGCTGTTGTACCTGCTTGGCTGGCAATACTTGCGCGCCGGTGTGCCGATCAAGGCATTGGTCGATACCACCCGACCGGAGGATTACTGGCGCGCACGGCGCCATCTGTTTGCTGCTCTGCGCGCCTGGCCGTATCTGCGCAAAGGGCTGGAATTGATGCGTAGCCTGCGCGTGGCGGGCATCGCTCACTACACGGGTGCTGAACAACTGGCGATTGAGGGCGAGGAGACCGTGACGGCGCTGACGTTCACCGCTGGCGGGAAATCCGTGCGCATTGCCAGCCGTTGTGTACTGCTGCATCAAGGCGTGGTGCCCAACATTCAGTTCAGCCAATCGCTGCGCGCCGGGCATGAATGGGACACCGACCAATTGTGTTTCAGCCCGGTGGTCGACGCTTGGGGCGAGTTGGATGTACCGAGGGTTTATGTCGCCGGAGACGGTGCGGGCATCGGGGGCGCTCAGGCCGCGGCTGTACAAGGGCAACTGGCGGCGCTCGGGATTGCTGCGCAACTGGCGACCATCAGCACGGCGCAACGTGATCAACAGGCCGCACCGCTGCGCGCCAGGCTGGAGAGCAATCTCAGAATCCGGCCGTTTCTCGACGCGCTCTATCAACCGAAAGAACAAAATCGGATACCGGCGGACGACGTTATGGTCTGTCGCTGTGAAGAGGTCACCGCCGGGGATCTGCGCGGCTTCGTTGCCTTGGGCTGCGCTGGGCCGAATCAGGCAAAATCCTTTGGCCGCTGCGGCATGGGGCCGTGTCAGGGCCGGATGTGCGGCCTGACCGTGACTGAAGTCATCGCCAAGGCGCGCGGCGTGTCGGCAGCCGAAGTCGGTTACTACCGCATTCGCCCGCCGATCAAGCCCATCACCTTGGGGGAATTGGCCGGTGAGTGAGTCAAGCCGTCGTCAGGGCGACGTACTGGTCATCGGCGGCGGCATTCACGGGCTGAGCACCGCATTTCATCTGGCTCAACGGGGCGTCAAGGTGACGGTTCTGGAAGCTGAGTATTGCGGTCGTCACGCGTCCGGAGTAAACGCCGGTGGCGTACGCACTTTAGGCCGCCACGCGCCTGAAATTCCTTTGGCGCTTTCGTCCCGGGATCTTTGGCATGAACTCAAGCAGGTGCTGGGCGACGATGGCGGCTTCGTGCCCAGCGGCCAGTTGAAGCTGGCGGAAAACCCGTCTGAGCTGGAGGAATGCAGGCAACGTGTCGAGCAGTTGCAGGCCTTGGGCTTCACTCATGAAGTGCTGATTGATCAGCAGCAAGTGTTCGACATCATTCCTACCGTGGCCCGACACGTCGTCGGCGGCATCTGGGTCAAGGACGACGGCTATGCAGTGCCTTACAAGACCGTGACGGCCTTTCGGCTAGCGGCAGAGAAGCTCGGCGTTCAGGTACATGAGAACTGTGCGGCGCTGCGTATCGAACAGACTGGCACTCAGTGGCAAGTCACCACGGCGAAGGCTGTGTTCAGTGCCGAACAGCTGGTGGTCACCGCCGGTGCCTGGGCGGGCGAGTTGGCAGCCCAGGTGGGCGAAGCGGTGCCGGTTCATCCGGAAGGCCTGATGTTGATGGTCACGCACCGGGTCGCGCCGTTCTGCGCGCCGGTATTGGGAGCAACGGGCAGGTCGCTGTCGTTCAAGCAATTCGCCAACGGCACGGTGGTGATCGGCGGCAAGCTGATTGGCGCGCTGGATTTCCCCGCGCGCCACGGCGAAGTCGATATGACCCGGCTCGGCACCAGCGCGCGCACGGTCACCGATCTGTTCCCGCATCTCAAACACTTGGGCGTCAATCGCGTCTGGGCGGGTGTCGAAGCGTTCACGGCCGATGACTTGCCGGTGATTGGCGCCAGTCGCAAGGCCAGCAACCTGAGCTATTCGTTCGGCTTCTGCGGCAGTGGCTTTCAGATGGGCCCCGGCACAGGCAGGCGTCTGGCCCAACAAATTATGGGCGAACACTCCGACATCACTCTCGATGCTTTCGCCATCGACCGTTTTGACAAAGCAGCGGCAATGACGCCGCTGATACCTCTGCAATCCGCTTCAACCATCCCGCAACATTGAGGAGTTCACATGCTGGAAATTACACGCATCGAAACCAATCAGCGCATGAGCCGCGTCGTTCAATGCAACGGCTTCACCTTTCTCGGCGGCCAGACCGCCACCGACCGCACCCTGGACATCAAAGGCCAGACCGCGCAGGTGCTGGAGAAGATCGACAACTTCCTCGCCAAGGCTGGACTGGATAAAACCCGTATTCTCAGCGCGCAGGTCTGGCTGTCGGACATCGAGGCCAACTTTGCCGGAATGAATGAAGTCTGGGACGCTTGGGCACCGCAAGGTCATGCGCCTGCTCGGGCAACCGTGGAGTCGCGTCTGGCGGCTCCTGATTTGCTGGTGGAAATTACCGTGGTTGCGGCGGGCTGATTCGCAAGCCGCACTTCCCAAAACCTCGTTCGGTCATTTGTGCCGATTCGAGGTTTTGGTCTGCACCGTTACGCTGTCTGCTCATTCAGTTGCCCTGACCAGCGTTGCAGGGCAGGGCGGTCACGTAGTCGCCGTGGCCGAGAATTTGAGCTCGATTGTTACGCCAGAAGCAACGGTGTTTATCGTCCAGTAAGCAGGGCAAATTGTCGCAGGAACCCATTTTTTTGATATCGTTGCAAAACTAACCAGTTAGTTAATAGTTTTGCGCGTCCCGCCAGCGCGTCGTCCTGACGTGACTTTCCAACGATGCCACCCATACTTGAATCGTCTTCCAGCGGTTTTTTCAGCCAGATGGGCACTCAGCGGCCTCGCTTCAAAACTATTGACCTTCTCCTTAAACGTTCATGCGTCAACAGGATCATGCAACATGACTAACTCACAATCTCCGGCGTCTTTCAGCCGCTGGCCCATCTGGATCGTCGCCCTGGGCGTGCTGGTATTTGGTCTGCTCTTCGCGGCAGGTGGCGGATACCTCGCCAAGCTGGGTGGCAGTTGGTACTTCCTGCTCGCCGGTCTCGGTTTAATCATTTGCGCTGTGTTGCTGTTCAAACAACGTCTTCTGGGTGCCTGGCTGTTTGCGGCGCTAATGGTCCTGACGGTTATCTGGGCGCTGGTGGATGCCGGTCTGAATTTCTGGCCGCTGGTTTCGCGTTTGTTTGCCTTGGGCGTGCTGAGTCTGCTGGTCGCGCTGATCTACCCGACGCTACGCAAGGCTAACGGTCTGGCCAGTGGTCGCGGTGGCTACGTGCTAAGCGGCGTGCTGGCAATCGCCATGGTTGCCGGATTCTGGGGTATGTTCGTCCCGCACAATCCGGTGTCGGCCAATGGCGATGGTCCTGGCCTGACCAAAGTCGATCCTGCCAATGCTCAGAAAAACTGGGCGCATTACGGCAATGACGAAGGCGGTGGCCGCTTCGCCGCGCTGGACCAGATCAATCGTGACAACGTCTCGAAACTGGTGCCAGCCTGGACTTATCAGACCGGCGATATCGCAGTCAGTGATGGCAATGGCGCGGAAGATCAAATGACGCCGTTGCAAGTGGGTGACAAGGTATTTATCTGCACCCCGCACAACAACCTCATCGCGCTGGACGCCGACACTGGCAAAGAACTGTGGAAAAACCAGATCAACGCCAAATCGGCGGTCTGGCAGCGTTGCCGGGGTCTTGCTTATTTCGACGCCACCGCAGCAGTCGCCCAACCCGCCGATGGCAGCATGCCGGCCAAGGCTGTTGCCGTGCCGAACGGAGCGAACTGCCAACGCCGCCTGCTGACCAACACCATCGACGCACGCTTGATTGCCGTGGATGCGGACACGGGCGCGTTCTGCCAGGGCTTCGGCACCAACGGACAGGTGGACCTGAAAACCGGACTGGGCAACGTCCCGGATTCCTACTACCAGCTTTCGTCGCCGCCGCTGATGGCCGGGACGACCGTGGTAGTTGGCGGCCGAGTCGCCGATAACGTTCAGACGGATATGCCTGGTGGCGTGATCCGTGGATTCGACGTTGTCACCGGCGAAATGCGCTGGGCGTTCGATCCGGGTAATCCTGACGACAAGCAAGCGCCAACTGCCGACCGCACTTACGTGCGCAGCACGCCGAATAGTTGGGCGCCTATGTCCTACGACCCGGCGATGAACACCATCTTTCTGCCGATGGGCAGTTCCTCCACCGATATTTATGGTGCGGAGCGCACTGCACTGAACCACAAGTACGGCGCATCCGTACTGGCGCTTAACGCGACGACGGGTGAAGAAAAATGGGTCTATCAGACGGTTCACAATGACCTGTGGGACTTCGACCTGCCCATGCAGCCAAGTCTGATCGACTTCACCAAAGCAGACGGCACTAAGGTTCCGGCTGTTGTGATTGGCACCAAGGCCGGGCAAATCTTCGTGCTGGATCGTGCCACCGGCAAGCCGTTGACCCAAGTTGAAGACATCCCGGTCAAAGCCTCTGATATCCCGAACGAGCCATACTCGCTAACGCAACCATTGTCAGTCGGCATGCCGCAGATTGGTGCGCAACACCTGACCGAATCGGACATGTGGGGCGCTACGCCTTTCGATCAACTGCTGTGCCGGATCTCGTTCAAGAAAATGCGCTACGACGGGCTTTACACCGCGCCAGGCACCGACGTTTCCTTGAGCTTTCCCGGATCGCTGGGCGGGATGAACTGGGGCAGCATCTCGACTGATCCAGTCCACGGCTTCATTTTCGTCAACGACATGCGCCTGGGTCTGTGGAATCAGATGGTGCCGCAGCAAAAAAATGCATTGGCTTCCTCCGGCGGCGAAGCGCTGAACACCGGCATGGGCGCGGTGCCCCTCAAAGGCACGCCGTATGCCGTGAACAAGAACCGCTTCCTTTCGGTGGCCGGGATTCCTTGTCAGGCGCCGCCTTTCGGCACCCTGACCGCCATCGATATGAAGACCCAGAAAGTCGTCTGGCAAGTGCCGGTTGGCACGGTTCAGGACACCGGCCCGATGGGTATCAAAATGCACCTGCCGTTGCCTATCGGCATGCCGACCCTGGGTGGCACGCTTTCAACTCAAGGCGGTCTGATATTTATCGCCGGCACCCAGGACTACTACCTGCGCGCCTTCAACTCCGCCAATGGAGAAGAAGCCTGGAAAGCGCGTTTGCCAGTCGGCAGCCAAGGTGGCCCCATGACGTTCGTCTCGCCCAAAACCGGCAAGCAATACGTTGTAATCACCGCAGGCGGGGCACGCCAGTCGCAGGATCGCGGCGATTACGTCATCGCCTACGCGTTGCCCGAAGGCAAGTAACCTGAAACCCGCAATCGGCACAGCAGGTCGATTGCGGGTTATTCCCGACCCACTCCATCACCTTTGAAGCTGACTTGCATTTTTTTCATGGCATTCCTTGACATGCCCGCCGAACAAGTACAGAATTGCGTCCATTCCTGATTCAGGAATACGAAAAACCCTATAGATTTCAAAGGGTTGGACGCCAGTAGCTAGCTCTGGTTTCCGGACAAGTTTATATGCATTGAATGCTTGTTAAGCACTTGATGTTTGAGGCCGAGTAGCAAAATGGTTATGCCGCGGATTGCAAATCCGCTTACGCCGGTTCGATTCCGACCTCGGCCTCCACTATTAAAAGCCCCGAAGACTCACGTCTTCGGGGTTTTTTTTGGGGCTTTGGAAAGGCGGTAGGCAACTAAACTCCGCCCGCAGACTCATAGGTCCGTTACCTGGCGCAGCAAGCGCGAAGGTTGGATGGTCGCGATCGGTCACCGCATACAGCCTGCGTCTGGCAGTTGGCTTTACCCTCTGGATAATTAAACGGCGCTGCCTTCAGGAAGCCATGGATGACGATTCTTTATTTTCAGATAGTTATAATTTTTACCCTTTATATCGCGAGTCTCATAGGCAAAAAATCACTGGTTGTTGCATGCGCGGCGTGGACACTATTCACGCTGGCGACCGTGTTTTTTTCGGGTCTTATCCTGCTGCAGTTGATCACGATATGGACGTGCTACGCGTTCTTCAAGCCAGCAGGCCGCAACACTGAGACAGCCCGCCCGAGCAAAGCCAAGAGCGGTGAGACCACTGTTTTAAGCCCTTTGCAGCCTGTTTCAAGCGCAGGGCGGCCGGTTTCCAAACTTTTCGAAATCCCGCCCCCGGTCGGTGCTGTTCAGCGCAAGCTCGACTCGGTGAATAATGCTCTCACGAGTTTTACTGACTCTGTCTCCTTGAGCATGACGGTCAACAGCGCGACTCAAGCGCTGCAACATACAGTGTTCACTGAAAAGCTCGGCATTGAACATGCTTTGCAACGCGCACAAACTGTGCTCAAGTTGCGGGCGTGGCGCGAGGAGCGTGGTGAGGAAGACTGGGCTCACTTTCAGGAAGCTCATGCCCGGTTTAGCAAATTACTCAAACCGCCAACTGATGTTTCTGTAGCAAAACCGTCGCCTGGGTGGCAGTTTCCAGACTTTACTATTGCCCCCGGTCCTGACGATGCGGACCTGACTAATACCCTTGCCATCGCAGCCAAAATACGTTCGTTGCAAAGCGAACGAGATGATTTTCTGCGCGATATGGTTCGTCAGATCTGGAATAACGAACCACTGCGCATCGCACTGCAGGATGAACTCAATAAGGTGGGCGGCGCGCAGACCTGGGGCAGCCTGTGCCGGATTGCTGCCGAAAAAAACAAATCATCCGCACGTCTGTCGTTCGGTGCTTTGTTACGCACGATTACCACTCAGGCCACCGGCTCGTTACCGCCTGAGTCTGCCATTGACGAGGCTTTAACTCCGCGCTCGATACTCACATCCGCAGCCGAGATAGAAGCCCGAGTGAAAGCTCTGGAACTTCCTTATCTGGTTCATTTCACCCGTGTCGAAAACTTACCCTCGATCATGCAGCTTGGGTTGTGTTCAATCACCACGCTCACTGAGGCTGATGTCGGTTTCACGGCTAATGATCGCTTGCGTCTGGAAGGTCGCCCCGATGCGGTTTGCCTGTCGGTCAGTTACCCAAACGAAAAGATGTTCGCCCATTACCGCTGGAAGGCTCCTGAACAAGCTTGGGTTGTGCTGGTCATTGATCGCAGTGTGCTCTGGACCCTGAACGTCGCGTTCTGCAATCACAATGCCGCTGACCATCGTATTCGCCAACAACCCCTCGACGACCTCAAGACCGTGTCGGCCTTCGACAATCTGTTTAACCCCGTGCAGGGCTTACCGTCTCGCGAAGAAAGCAAGCTGCTGGCTTTCGATCCCACCGACGTTCAAGCTGAAGTTTTAGCGTTTGATACTGTGTCGCCAGATTTGATCAAGGGAGTGGTGTTCAGTGATGCGAGCAGCCAGCACAACTTCCGGCACTGCATCGGGGACCGACGTAACCTCGTTAATTCTGAAGGTCGTGGTTTTCTCGGCGCTCGCTCTTATGCCCGTAAACGCGGATGGACTTACTGATGGCTAGCAGACCGGTTTTTATTCCGAACCCCGATGGGCAAGCGCCCGTGATCACACACACCGTTGACTTTGAATGGTTTGCGGGTCTCTCCGTGACGCAGAAACAAAAATCCATCAAGGCCCTGCATCAGGCCGCACGCGAGTTAACGGGCGTTGATCGTGTGCTGGAAGTGTCGACCAAATCGGCGGAACCACTCGGAGTGGCGCTGAGTGCCTTTAACCTTTCTTTTGCGATGTCGATGCTTGAGCATCCTGTAAGTGTTGAATGCGCCTTCCAGGGCAGCAAAGTGTTCGAGGACGGCGGCCCTTTTACCGAGATTTACCGGTTCACGTCTCGTGATGCCAAGCGTGACGAGCGCTTGCGTACCTCCGGGAGGCTCACAGGCTTTAACTTCGTGGGTACGGACTGGCCGCTGGAGCCGCAGACTGCATTCTATGACTGGTTGTATATCAGCGCGCTGAAGGGTCGCAAGGATCTATCGGAACAACTGGCAGACTATTCTGCGTTCACCGATATCGAGTTCAGCCCGCAAAAATCCATCAACTGCCAAGCCTATGCCCTGGCGCTGTTCGTCTCTTTGCAGAAAAGAAACTGTCTGGAGCCGGTCACTTCGTCACCAGCGGCGTTTCTGGATTTTCTGCAGTCCCGACCCGTGGTGAGCGCGCGCCAGGATGACCTTTCGCAGGGGCGGCTGTTCTAGTCAACGGTCGGGCTCTTTGGTTGACGCTTGCTGGGAAGGGGAAGCATCGCTCGCGATACGCTGTCGGCTACGCGCCTGGCTGGCGGTGTAGCCGAAATAATCCCGGAAGCACCGGCTGAAGTGATGGGAACTGATAAAACCGCAAGCCATGGCCACTTCCACGACCGAGGCATTGCCCTGCAATAACAGGCGACGTGCCCGTGTCAGGCGCAACTCCAGGTAGTGGCGACGTGGCGAGCTGTGAAGGAACGTCTGGAATAGGCGCTCGATCTGCCGTCGAGACAAGTCCACATACCGCGCCAGTTCATCCAGCTCCAGCGGATCCTCCAGATTGTTTTCCATGAGCTCGATCAGGCTCGACAGTTGCGGCGGAAAGGCCGGATCCCGGCCGCCACGGGCCAAGGGCATGTCCTCGGCATAGGCGCCCCGATCGCAGCTGAGAATCGCCTCGATGCCCTTGACCAATTCGGCCCCTTGCTGGCGCCGAATGATCGCCAGCATCATCCCCAGCGCGCTATTGGCGCCCGCACAACTGACCAGGTCGCCGGTAATGACAAAAGGCTGAGGGCGCAGACGAACGCCGGGGCAGAGTTCGTGAAGGCTGGCCTGGCTTTCTGGATGCACGGTGCATTCGCGCTGGTCCAGCAGGCCTGCGTGGGCCAGTTGGAAGCAACCGTTCCACAGGCTACCGAGCAGTACGGATTGGCGACTGGCCTGCCGCAGTTTTTTGATCAGCGCCGGAGCAGGCGTCAAGGCGGTTCGCAATCCACCGCAGACGATCAGCATGTCGAGACCCGCCACGCTCAGCTTGTCGACGGGCAGGTCCGTCGCAATCGCTATGCCCAGATCACTGCGAACCTGACCGCCTTTCAGGCTGTAGGTGTTGATTTCATAGCGTGGCGTCTGGCTCAGATAATTGGCCGTCACCAGCGCATCCAGTGAACCGGTGAAAGCCATCATCGAAAAATGCTCCAGCACCACCACGGCAATTTTGCGACAGCCGTCTGCCTGCGGTCCTGAAGGGATGTCGGTGCGACCATAAGGCTGATTGATGCCTTTGAGGCTCATACCAAAATGTCGGCGGCTGTCGGCTGGGGCCATGGGAACTCGGGCGCACAGAGGGAAAGCCGGAAAGGTAGCTGTTCACGGCTGGCAATGCCAGCCCTGTGGCTGAACAGGTCTCCGCGCTTGCACAGCGCTCCATTTTTTACGCCCCATGGCGGTCAAAGAGTCTTGGCAGAGTGGCCGGCATAATTGAGCACGAACTGGACATGAGCCTTGACCCCGGTCGCCAGGGTTGCATCGTCCGCAGTGAAGTACGGGCTGTGATTGTTGGGTACTTTCTGCATATTCTGGTTTTCGGGCGTGGCACCGAGAAACACGAATAGCCCCGGCACCCGTTCCGCGTAGTAG
Organism: Pseudomonas sp. CFII64; assembly: GCF_000416235.1. GTDB lineage: Bacteria > Pseudomonadota > Gammaproteobacteria > Pseudomonadales > Pseudomonadaceae > Aquipseudomonas. The sequence continues at coordinate 284,857 of NZ_ATLO01000051.1, forward strand.
GAAAAGTCCTCGCTCGGTGAGAGCGATGAATCCAGGCGCGCGACCTTGCCCGGCGCGGCCAGCTCCAAAGCGGGCACCATAGCTTCAGTCAACGCGGGATTATTGGTGGTAACCGGCGCAATATTTACCAAAAGCAACTTGGCCTTGGTTTCATAGGCGCCAGCAATCCCATTCACCATCGCTGGCATTTTCTGCAGGATGGTGTCGCGAATCGAGGCGTCGTTGCTGCGAATCGTGCCAGTCAGCTCAACGCTTTCCGGGATGATATTGCTCGCCGAACCGGCATTGATAGTTCCGACGCTGATTACGCCCATGCCCTTGGTCATATCAATCCGTCGGCTGATCAAGGTTTGCAGGCCGGCGATAATGCCTTGGCTGGCCATGATCGGGTCAACGCCGCTCCAGGGCGCAGATCCGTGGGTCTGCTGGCCGTTTAGGGTGATGCGGAATGCATCGCTGCTGTTAAGTGCGGTTCCGGATTTGTAGTACAGGTGGCCCGTCGGGTAACCGGCCATGACATGAACGCCGAATATGGCCTCCACCTTGGGCGAGTCCAGCGCGCCGTCGCGGATCATCGCCTTGGCGCCGATTACGGCGTCAGTCTCGAACTCGCCCACGTCAGCGGCACCTTCTTCAGCTGGCTGAAACAGAAAAACCACCGTGCCAGCGATTTTGTCGCGATGTTCGGCAAGCACCTTGGCTGCGCCGAGCAGCATCGCCGTGTGGGTGTCATGGCCACAGGCGTGCATGATCGGCACTGTTTTCCCGAGGCGAACACCCGTTGCGGTGCTGGCGAACGGCAAGCCGGTCATTTCGTTCACGGGAAGGGCGTCCATGTCGGCACGCAAGGCTACTACCGGACCGGGCTTACCACCTTTGAGCACGCCGACCACGCCGGTCTTGCCAACGTTGCTCCTGACTTCCAGGCCAGAGTCCTTGAGCCGCTGGGCAACCAGTCTGGAAGTTTCGACTTCCATATTCCCCAGTTCAGGATTCTGGTGAATGGTGTGACGCAGCTCGATGACTTCCTGGTTGACCGACGCGACCGCCGGGTCTACCCAGCTGAAATCGGAGGCCAGGCAAAGGCTTGTGGAAAAAGTACCCAGAAGGGCCAGGCCGACAGGTGATAGCGGGGCGCGCATGATCAATGTTCTCCAGTGCTTGTTATTACTCATAAGGAGTGATTTCGCAGGGCGCACAGGGTAGGGCGCAGCGCCAAGGGCGACAAGGCAGAGTGTCCGGTAATCGCCCGGTTTGCGGCGATGCGCCGTTTGGAGTCTCCAGCGGCAGACGGCCTGAGAACGAAAAACGCCTGCTTCGAAGAAGCAGGCGTCAAGGTGTATCGTCTTATCTTGCGCGCACAGTTGGAATTACCAGGTTCCAGCCGTGGAGCCGCCATCGACTACCACAACGCTGCCGCTGGTGAAGGACGAGTCGGTCAGGTACATCACCGCATCCACCACATCTTTCGGGCTGCCGATGGTGCCGCTTGGCGACAATCCCTTGAGGAAGGCTTGAGTGCCTTCGTCCTGGTTGTGCAGCGGCGTGTTGATGATTCCCGGCGCAACGGCATTGACCTTGACGTTGAACGGCGCCAGTTCCAGAGCGAGACCGCGAGTGGCGTGGTTCAAACCGCCCTTGATCAGCACCGGCAGCAGCGCCGGGACCTTGATATTAGGCTGCATGGCGATGCTTGCGGTGATGGTCACAATGTGTCCGCTGCCGTTGGCGGACATGTGGGTCGCTGCAGCCTGAGACGGGTAGAAGAAGCCCATCAGGTTGGTGCCGACGATGGCATTGACGTCCGTCTCGGTGTAGTCACCGATGGCTTTGGGAATGAAGATGCCAGCGTTGTTGATCAGGATGTCAACCTTGCCAAAAGCGGCGATGGCTCGCTCGAACAGGGCCTTGGCGGTTTCCGGTTGGGCGATGTCGCCGGCAACCAGCAAGAAATTTTCCGGGTTACCGAGTTTGGCTGCCGCCGTTTCAAGACGATTCAGGGTGCGAGCATTGCCGACGACGTTGTAGCCGCGCTGCAGATACGCCTCAGCAATGGCGAAACCCAGGCCGCTGGAAGCGCCGGTGACAATAACGGTTTGCGTGGTGTTCATGGTAAAGGCCTCTGGATGAGTGGACTCTTGTCCGATGAAGCCACTTTACTTTTGCGTCAGAGTCAGATAAATCGCCTGCTGAGCATTTGAATTGATACTTGATGTAATTAATAGGGGCTGACATGCCGCGACATTTTGATGACGTGCAGTTGGGTAGCATTGAGCTGTTCTGTCTGGCCGTTGAGCACGAAAGTTTCACGGCGGCAGCCAACGCCGCTGGCGTCACTCCGGCGGCGGTCAGCAGATCGGTTTCGCGGCTGGAGGAGCGCCTGGCCGTTCGTTTGTTCGTACGAACCACCCGGCAGATACGCCTGACGGAAGGCGGACGCCTTTATTACGCACAGTGTCGCCAGGCGCTGACCCAACTGGTCGATGCCGAGCGTGAAGTCAGCGGCCAGCAACAGGCGCCCTCAGGTGAAATCCGCATCAGCGCGCCCACGCCTTACGCACATTTTCGGCTGCTGCCGATGCTCGCTGAGTTTCGTCGTCTATACCCATTGGTGAAAGTCGCGGTACATGTGAGCAATCGCAATATCGACTTCGCCGAGGGCGGTTATGACCTGGCGGTTCGCGGTCGCGCTCCGGACGATTCAGGACTGATCGCACGCACCCTGGAGAACGCCGAGTTGGTGGTCGTCGCTTCGCCGGGGTATCTGACAGCATACGGAGTCCCTGAGTCGTTGGCAGACCTGCAAGCACATGACTGCATCCAGTTCGAACTGCCCAGCAGCGGCCGAAACCTGCCTTGGATGTTCATGGACAAGGGCAAGGCAATCAACGTACAGACGTCCGGCAATACAACGTGCCTGGAGGACTATCTCGCCAGTGTGACCATGGCCAGGCATGGGGCGGGGATCGTGCAGACCTATCGGTTCACGGTGAAGGAAGACATCGAGCGCGGCGCATTGGTTGAATTACTCAGCGGACTGGGTGGCGCGACCCGGCCGTTCATGTTGCTGTATCCACACGTCAAGCATATGTCCCTGCGCGTCCGGACGCTGATCGACTTTCTCACGGCGCAGGCGGCTTAGTCGCCTGAGCTGCGTGCGATTTCCGCGCAGGGGCTTGCGGCAAAGTTTTTCTATCTGAATCGAACAGACCTACTGGTTTGTCGCGAGATGGAAGCCGAACGACATGAAATATTCCTCCGCCACAGAAGGTTTCAAGCTTGCTTACCAGCGGTCCGGGTCAGGTGATCCGGTTGTGTTGCTGGAGTTGTCAGCTCGCAGAGTTGACTCAACGAGCTGCGGCAATTCTCCCTGCGTTCAAGCAGACCAGGCGGACCGGCGAATCACTTCGCAAAAATTGCCCGGAACGAACGACGGATCCTTGTCCGCGAGGACATTGGCCTTGACGTTGCCGAAGGTGGTGTCCGGCTTGTCTTTGATCCCGTCATAGAACGCCTGAATGATGTCTTCCTTGAACTGTGCGCTGCGCGGATAGGCCTTTACGACGGCTTCGCGCTCAGCGTCGCTGTACAGCGGATAAGTCAGGCCGAGCACATCCATTTCCACGCCTGCTGTGACCAATGCGATCACCGGGTGCATATGCTCGGGAATGCCGGGTGTGGTGTGCAGCGCAATGGCTGTCCAGACCGTATCGATATCCTGCTGGCTGACCTGATAGCCCTTGAGAAAATCCCGCGCCGCGTCTGCGCCGTCCACTTCAAAGCGTTTGCAGGCACTGCTGCACTTATGAGTCAGCCCCATGTCGTGGAACATGCAGCCGGCGTAGAGCAATTCGGAGTCGAAGCTCAGCCCGCGCTTCTGGCCGGCCAGGGCGGCGAAGTAATAGACGCGGCTGGAGTGATTGAAGAGCAGCTCGGACTCGGTATCGCGTACCAGTTCGGTAATCTGGCGCGCCATGGTGCTGTCCGGAATCTTGATGTCGCCAATAGTCAATGTCATGGGGTTCGTCCGTCTGTGTGGTTGGTGAGTCCAGTATTGAACGCTGGCGATATGGCTTCAAATGGCGCTAACATTCAAATCCTGCCATATCGCGCAGCTGACGGACGCGGAGCCCTTCATGACGAAAACACGCACCATCGCCATTCTTGCGGTGCCCGGCGTTCAGTTGCTGGATGTCTCGGGGCCATTGGATGTGTTTGCCGAAGCCAATGCCCAGAGCGGTCGCGATTACTATCAACTGCAGATCTGGGCGTTGGAGGCGGGGCCGGTCCACAGTTCATCCGGAGCCCGTTTATTGCCTGATCAAGTTCTGGGCGACGAGTTGTCCGAGGTCGACACGCTGCTGGTGGCTGGCGCCCCTAATGCTCCCTACCTGATCCTGAAACCGAGCGTTATTCGCTGGCTACAGGACTCGGCACGCAGCGCCCGTCGTTATGGCTCAGTGTGTACGGGTGCCTTTGTGTTGGCGGCGGCTGGATTGCTGGAAGGCAAGCACGTCACGACCCACTGGATGCGCTCGGCGCTGTTGGCCGAGCGCTATCCCGATATCTGCGTGGAAGAAGATGCCCTGCATGTCCACGACGGCAAGGTGCATACCGCAGCGGGCGTTACAGCGGGCCTGGATATGGCACTGGCGCTGGTCGAAGATGATTTGGGTCGTGACATCGCCAAGCAGGTCGCCAGCCAGCTGGTCATGTACTTCAAACGTCCCGGCGGGCAGTTGCAGTTCAGTCGGCGCGGCGAATCGTTGCCCACCGGGCGGGCCATGCTGCAGGAGCTGCAACGCTGGATCGCGGCCAATCCTGCTGACGATCACAGCATTTCACGGCTGGCCGAACGGGTGAACCTCAGCCCACGGCATTTCGCTCGCTTGTTTCACGCCGAGGTGGGCATCACGCCAGCGGCCTGGGTCGAACAGGCGCGGGTCGCTGCGGCCAGAAAGCAGCTGGAGAGCGGGGTGGATGTGCCCAAACAGGTTGCGGCACAGTGCGGATTCGCCAACGCGGATACCTTGCGGCGCACGTTTACCCGGCACGTTGGCGTGACCCCCAGCGAATATCGCAAGCGTTTCGTCAGGGCGCTATGACGGGATTAGTCTGGCTGTCATAGGCCGTGCGAGCGCTGCGAAAAGCTTCCGCGTTTTCCACCACCCAGGTCCACAGGGGGATCATGTGCACCAGTAAACCCATGCCCAGCGCGGATAACTCATATTCGACGCGCGGCGGCACTTCGTGGTGATCGTGACGCACGATCAGACCGTCGCGTTCGAGCTGGCGAAGCGTGCGGGTGAGCATCCTTTGCGTCACGCCGTGCATGCGCCGTCCGATCTCAGCGTGGCGTAATTTGCCTGCCACACCCAGGGTATGAACAACGCCCAGTGACCAGCGATTGCCTGCATGAGTCAGCACTTCGCGTTTCAGCCCGTCATCGTCAGCGCTCAAGGCGTCACACGCGGCTTGTGAGTGTCTTAATACTTCTGCGGTGTCCAATTGCCCTTGCGGTATCACTGGTGTGCCTTCTTATAAGCCGTCTTCATGTGTGCCAGCATCACGCAGTGCCATCGTTGGTGCAAACAAATAACGGGAGATGATGATGCAAGCGGTCACACGCACTACAGAGCGCGGGATCCTCGTCCTCGGCGCGGGCGAATTGGGTATGGCGGTTCTTCGTCAACTGGCCAGATTGGCTGCGTTGGCGGGTGATACGCGGGTCTCGGTTTTGTTGCGTCCCTCGACGCTGGAGTCCAGCGCGCCAGGCAAGCAACAGGAAATTGATGAGCTGCGCTCGCTGGGTATCGAATTGCTGTCGGGCGATCTGGTGTCAGGCACGATTTGCGAACTCAGCACCTTGTTCCGTGGTTTTGACACCGTGGTCAGCTGCATTGGGTTTGCTGCGGGTAAAGGTACCCAAATCAAACTTGCGCGGGCGGCAATCGAAGCGGGTGTTCTGCGTTATGTGCCTTGGCAGTTTGGTGTCGACTATGACGTCATCGGTCGAGGCAGCGCCCAGGATCTGTTCGATGAGCAGCTGGACGTAAGGGATATCCTGCGCGGGCAAGATGCAACGCAATGGCTGATCATTTCCACCGGGATGTTCACCAGCTTCCTGTTCGAGCCGGTGTTCGGCGTGGTCAATCTCGCCGAAAACACGGTTCACGCCCTCGGCAGTTGGGACACTTGCGTCACTGTCACGACGCCCGAAGACATCGGCTTGCTTACGGCGCAAATTCTGTTGGCGCAGCCACGATTGGCTAATCAGGTGATTTACACCGCCGGTGACACGCTGACGTATGGCGAGCTGGCAGACAAAATCGACAAGGTGCTCAAGCGCAACGTGCAACGGGTCGAGTGGCCTGTCGCGAAGTTGAATGCGGATCTGGCACTTGAGCCTGATGACGCAATCAGAAAATACCGGGCAGTCTTTGCGCAAGGCAAGGGCGTTGCGTGGGATCAAAGCTGCACGTTCAATGCCCGGCATGGCGTTGAAGTCATGGATGTGGAGCACTGGATGCGTTTGAACCTCGGATGAGGCGGCCCGATTTATTCAAATAAAAAAGCCGCTCTCAATGACAAGAGCGGCCTTGTGCCCGGGTTAGCGATTACCAGCGGCCATCGCCCCGGTTATGGTCGAAGCCGCGGTCACGATCACGCCCCCTGTCACGACCATGATCATAACCATAACCACCGTTGTAATAGCCGCGAGGCGGTCGCGGATCGAAGCGGCGATATTCAACGCGGGTGGCTACCGGTACGTAAGCCACTGGCTGGTATCGCGGCTGATACTGCGGCTGATATCGGGGCTGTGGTTGGTAGCCCTGGTATTGCGGACGGTAGTTATCGTGGTTTGAACCGCTGATCACAGTGGCCAGTATGGCGCCCACCGCAGCCCCGGCGATGACTGGCACGATCACATCGCGGCCGTTGGCGGATGCCGCACCCGCGGCAACCAGGCAACCGGACAGGATCAAGACTTTGGTTATCTTCGAAAACATGGTGTCTCCTCAGGCGGCATGTGTGGGTTCGCCATGGATGTATGAAACACCCGTTTCGTGTAAACGGAGGTCTGGATTCGGTAAAGGTTGCGTAAAGCGCTGCCAGGGCAGCTGGATGGCAGTTCTCAAGGTTTGCGACACAAATGGCACGTGTGCAGGCTCCAAAAAGGATTGCTGCTTGTCACTATCTACCTCATCTTGATTCACCGGGTCGTATCAGTCGGCCGTGGGCATACCACGTGCACACGGGATTTCCCTGAGAGGTTCAATATGATGGGGCGTAGTTTGTGCAAATTCATCTCGATGCCAGCCATGCTGCTGATCCCCTGCATAGCCCTGAGTGAAAGTGCTTGTGATCACCTGACTGCAACCGGCAATGCCGAATATCCTCCCTACCTGTGGCGAGACCCACATAACCCTCAGCAACTCATAGGCGCAAACGCTGACTTGATCAAACACTTGGGCACGCTTTTAGGACTAAAAATCGAAGTCATATACGGCGGGCCATGGTCGCGAGCGCAGGAAGAGGTGAAAGCAGGTCGCATTGATATGCTGGCCGGATATTTTCTCACTGCAGATCGGGAGCGGACTTTGAACTTTGTGAGCCCACCGTTTCTTTTTACGTCCAATATGATTTGGGTGAGGCAAAACGAAGACTTCCACTATCATCAATGGTCTGATTTGGCCGGACGCAGTGGTGGGACCTTGGTCAACAACAGCTTCGGTCAAGCGTTCGATGATTACGCTAAAGCAAACTTTTCGCTTGAGGCTGTGCCAACAGCCGGTCAGGCGTTCCAAAAGCTCGTACTCAAACGCAACGATTTTGTGATATTCGAGCAATTCCCTGGAATGGCGTTAGCTAAAAAGTTGGGGGTCGAGGCGGTCATAGAGGCTCTCGAGCCGCCGGTCAGTCGCGAGGGTCTTTATCTGGCGCTTTCAGCCAACTCTCGGTGCATTGATCAAACATTGCGAAAACAAATAAACGAACATATGCAGAAGATAGTTTCAAGTACGCTGCCTCAAGCGCTTGTAACGTCGAATCTGGAGCTTTGGAACGCACAGCAACGCGAGGGGTTAAACCCGTAAGTTGAGGCGGGTGCCAAAGGCCCGGAAGCGGAAACTGAAAATAGATGCATCAGGCACAGTCGCTCACTTCGTGAGCTTTGACGGACGATCTTCATTCATTATTCGAACCACTGCCCCTGAGGCTTCGAGCTGCTCGAATGAGCGTCGGGCCTGGTCGACCATTTCGTCGGACGTGCCTCGACTGAACGCCATGTAGACCCTGGCGGGCTGCTCGTCGATCGAATAGATTTCCTCCAGCGAGTCAAAATCTACCTGCGCGGCTTCACTGACCAGACGTGCTGAGGGCTCTGACATAGGGACCAGCTGGACTTGCTGATTGAGCAATTTTTGAAAGTTATCGCGATTATCGTTTGATATAACCAGGCGAGTGAACCCTTGCAGCTCCAGGAAAGTCTGCTTGGTATCGTTACGCACCACGCCGACACTGTAGCGTTTGGCATCTTCAAGGCTGTTCAGCGTGATACCGGTGCGCCCACGTAATTTGTAAAACTTGATCGAAACCCGGTGGATCTCGCCCACCCACTTGAACAACTCTTCGCGGATTGCGGTACGCGTCAAGGGGTAGATCAGGACGTTAGGCTCATGCAAAGCCTTTTCATAGGCCCGCGCCCATGGGTATAGCGAGAGGCTATAGTCAGTCAGCGCAGCGCCTCGTAAGGTCTCCTCGACAATGCGAGTACCCGGACCGACGATCTTGCCGTCACGAGGGTACGCGTACATAGAATCCTCGGTCACCACTTCAATCCCCTCGGCGTGGGATTGCAGGCCGACTAGCGCCAGGAACAAGCATGAGCAGAACGTCATACGAAAATGCATACAGACCTCATGGCCACACTGGTTTATAAGGCGACGCGATTGCGCCCTTGAGATTTGGCCCGGTACAGCGCCTGATCGGCGCGTTGCAGCAATTGGTCGAAATGGTCCATGGTCTGGGGTTCGACCTCGGCGACTCCGATACTCAAGGTCACAAAGGGAGACACCGCCGACGCACTATGTGGCAATTCTCGCGCAGCCAGGCTGGTGCGCAGTAGTTGGGCAGCCTTGTAGGCCTGTTTTGCATCGATGTTAGGCAGGACCACTACGAATTCCTCGCCGCCTACCCGGGCAGCCAGTTCGCCAGAGCGTCCGAAGACACTCCTCAGGGTTTCAGCAACCTGTTTCAGGCACTCGTCACCCAGCATGTGGCCGTAAGTGTCGTTGTAAAGTTTGAAGAAATCGACGTCGCACATGAGCACCGCCAGCGGTGTTTTGTGACGCATGGCGCGGCGAAACTCCACTTCCTTCAGTTCATCGAAATAGCGACGGTTGGCCAATCCTGTCAGCGGATCGTGACGGGACAGGGCTTCGAGAGACTGATTGGCGGCCTTCAATTGCGCGGTACGCGCTTCAACCAGTTCGGCCAAATGATCGCGGCTGGCGGCAATGGCCAATTCATCCGAATGCTGGCGTTCCAGGTGGGCGTGAAGATTGTCCTGAAGCTCATTCACTTGGGATTCGAGCAAGCCCAGTTCGTCCTGACGCCGCACTGAGCGCTGCAGCTTGAGGTGATTCCCGAGCGTTTGGGGCGCGAGCCCACCCAGATGCCGCGCGATGTGTACGACGTGCACGGTCACCAATCGATTAAACATGGTCATGATCAACCCAGCCAGCAACAACGACTGGATCACTTGCGTAATAACGATGCTCCGCGCTTCGCCCCAAAGACGTGCCCAAAGCAAATCAGCATCGCCTTCGATAGTCAGCTCGCCGACAACTTCGTGTGCTCCCGCATAGGGCTGGGCAACGAGCTGGCGGTGCAGCATCGGCGCGGTGTCCGACGTGGCGTCGGTATAGCGACTGAGTTCAATGACTTCAGGCGATTGACCGGGGCGCAGGATGCTCAGCACCACGCGCCCGACCGGCGCGGCGCTGGCGACGCTGGCGAGTTGCTTGTTCAGCGATTCGCGGTCCATTTCCCAGATGGCATGGGACAAGGTGTTCTGGAACACCTGATCAATCAGGATGAGTTCCGAATTCATCTCCTTCAGATTACTGTTCCAGGCCATCCAGGTGCGCAAAGAGACCATCGCCAAGGTAAAGATCAGACAAAATAAAAGCGTCGCCAGTACCAGGCGACGTCCTAACGAGCTGAACCTGTTGCCCTGAGATTGTTGAACCGGACTCTCGAGATCGCCCTCCATGTCATAACCACTTGCGCATGATGGCGTCGTAAACGCCGTTGCGACGGATGGTCTCCAGGCCTGAACGAAATTTTTCTACCGTCTGGGCTGGCGTACCCCGGCTGAACGCCATGCTCAAGCCTTCCTGACTGGAGAGCGCAGGAAGTGGCAGGGAACGGATCAGCACCTTTTCCGGGTCTTCACCATTCTGGCGGGTCAGGTACAGCGCGTTGAGCTCGTTGGAGATCCAGAGTTCGACGTGATCGACCTTGAGCTTGCGGTAATTGTGTTCGTACCGGGTACTCGACTGCAGCTCCTCACCGATACGAAAACCTTTTGCAATCAGATATTGCTCGCCCACATCCTGATTGACCGTGGCGATTTGATGACCACGAGCATCGTCCAGCGAGTTGAGTTTTATGGGCCGCTCAGCCAATGAATATATGTACCACTGGGTTGGCGCGATCGCCCCTACCCACTGAAAAAGCTCTTCGCGCGCAGGCGTGCGGGCAATTGAATAAATCAAGACATTGCTTTCATTGAGCGCCAGCTCGTACGCCCGCGCCCAGGGCATAGGTTGGATCGACGCTTGAATGCCAATCTCCTTGAGTACGGCCTGAACCACTTCGGTGCTCATGCCAGTCACCTGGCCATCCTGCGTCATGTTGTAGGGTGGCAACTCTTCCGTGACGATCCGCAAAGCGGGCTCTGCGCAGGCGCTCGGCGAAAATTCGCTGGCAACCAGAAGCATGAGGGCGCTAAACATCAGCAGGCGGTTGAGCGGCGAAGCCATAGACGTTTACCCTGGTTTACTCAAAGAGGCGGACGAGGCCTGGAGCCGTCGACTTACTATCTATCGGCTGGGCTGGCGCGCGCTTGAGTTCAGCGAGGAAACCGCAATTGCATGGGTCTGGTTGGCAAGCGAGAAGCGGAGCTTTACTTGCTACATGCAAGCGATGCTAAGATCCGGCCATGAAAACGACATCAAAGATAGACGTTCGGTCCCATTGCGCAGTGAATTACGGCGTGGAAATCTTCGGCGACCGGTGGTCGCTGTTGATCATTCGCGACATCGTTTTTGTCGGTAAGAAGACATATGGCGAGTTCCGGAAGTCGGAAGAGGGCATAGCGACCAATGTCCTCGCGTCGCGCCTGGTCTTCCTTGAGGCGCAAGGGATTCTCTTGCGGACACCCAGCCCCGACGACGGACGCAAGGACTTCTACACCCTGACCGAGAAGGGGCTGGACCTCATTCCCGTCATGCTCAACATCATCCTCTGGAGTGCGAAGCACGATTCGGAGTCATATGTGCTGCGCCGCAAGGAGTTCGTCGCGCGATTGAGTCAAAACCCCATGCAGGTCGGCGAAGAGGTGAAGGCGCTGGTGCGCAACGGCGGCTGTATCTTTCCCGAGAGCAGCGAGTGAGCGGGACCGTCAGCGCGCGAACGAATGCACAGATGCCGTAAATATTTGCATTTGGCTCCTCAACGTCCGTTAGGACTCCAGACGAAGCGGTAGACGGAAGCAGGGCTGGCCGGTCGGCATTGGCCGTTGTCGGCGCTAGCGCCCACGATGAACCAGTCGGCCCGGGACGTCCGGCCCAGCGGGACCGCCTTGTCCAGGATGAAGCATCTCGCCAGTTGCGCGCCAGGCACCAGTGCATAGGCGCTTGGGTGCGCTTGCAACCAGCCAGCTGCCTGTTCAATCGACACAGTGTGAGCGAAACCGAAATGCACCAGAGGCTGGCGTGCATAAAGCCAGTGACCTTCGCGCCAGTTGACCAGCACCAGGTCAGCACCTTGGGTCAGTTCGGCGGCTTGCTCCATCAGGCGCTGATGGGGATTGTCGCCCTCCATGAGCGGTTCAATGAACCCGCGGGCAAACCAGAGGCTGAACCAGGCCACCGTCGCGCCCAGGAAAACGCGCCGGGCCCAGGCGCGGTCGGCGAACCAGCGCCGCAATAGCCAGGGCACCAACGGCGCCGCGACCAGCACCAGGCCGGGCAAAGCCGGGTAGATGTAAATCTTGCGCTTGCCGCTGGAGAGACTGAAGAACAGCAGCACCAGCAACACCCAGCCAAGCAGCACCAGCACCCGGCCGTCGCGCTTGGCCAGCTGTCGACGCCAGGCCGGGACCAGCCATGGCAGCGCCAGCACCAGCGGTAACCAATATTGGGGGATGACCTTGACGACGAAGTACCAGAATGGCTCGCGGTGGTCCCAGGCGCTGGCATAGCGATTGGCGGTCTGATGCAGGAGTATCTCGCGAAGATAGGCAAAACCTTCCGGCCCGCCGTCGCGCATGACCGAGATGACCATCGGCGCCAGCCAGAGGCAGCAGGCCAGCAGCACCACCAGCAGGCCAAGCGCCCAGCGAGCAGCCTGTCCGGGCATTGCCACCACGCCATGCCAACCCTTGCGCACGGCATATGCGTAGGGAATCAGCATCAGCGCCGGCACGAAGCCCACGCCCTTGCTGATGATGCCCAGGCCCATGGCCGCGCAACCCAGGTAGAACCAGTGCCAGGCCGGGCCCAGCAACAAGTGGCGGACCAGTCCATAGAAACCCAACGCGATCCACAGGCACAGGAAACTGTCGATCTGGCCGGTGCGCAAGATGCTGTAGGTCTGATAGGTGGCCAGGAACAGCAGGGCCGCCGCGCGTCCGGTGCGTCTGTTCCACAGACGGCTGCCCAGGTCGTAGAGCACTGCGGTGGCAGTGGCCGCCGACAGCAAACCCGGCAGATACAGAGCGATTTGCGGGCGGCCGGTCAGCCAGGTAAAGAACGCGACCGTCCACATGAACAGTGGCGGTTTGTCGGCGTAAATCTCTGCCGCCCGGTGGGGCACGAACCAGGAACCGGTCTGCAACATTTCCAGCGCGACGCCCAGAAAGCGCTCCTCATCGACATTCTGTGCCTGGCGCAGACCTAATCCGGCACCGATTAACAGCACAGCAAACGCGACCAGCAGCCATCCTTCGAGGCGACGGGAAAGGGTAGGTCGCACCGTCATGGCTCCTTGACTGACTTGGCTTGCTGGTTGATCAGCTGCAAATTGCGCAGGTACACCACCAGTCCGAAGGATTGGCCAGCGATGAACACCGGGTCCTGTCGATAGATGGCGTAAACCAGTAAAAGAGAGCTGCCCAGCATGCTCAGATACCAGAAGCCCACCGGGATGACGCTGCGCTTCTTGAATTCGCTGTACAGCCATTGCAGGACGAAGCGGCCGGTGAATACTGCCTGGCCGACAAAACCGAGGATCAGCCAGAGCGTTGCGCTATCGAGTCTCATGGGTTCAGTTCCTGAGGCAGACTGTTCAAGCGGGTGCGGCGGATCAGCCACCAGACGCCAAACAGGTCGAGAATGCCGACCAGCGCCCGGTCCAGATTGCCGTAATTGGACACACCGGCCTGGCGATGACGATGATTGACCGGATGGATCAACATGCGGCCGTTGTGGCGCTGGATCAGTGCCGGAATAAACCGGTGCATATGATCGAAATACGGCAGGCGCAGGAAAGCTTCACGCTCTATCAATTTGAGACCACAACCGGTATCCGGCGTGGAATCCTTGAGCAGTCGGCTGCGCAGACCATTGGCGAAGCGCGAGGCCCAACGCTTGCTGGCCGTGTCGCGACGGTTCACCCGGTGCCCGGCCACAAGCTGGATGGCATCGGCGCGTCCTGCGCGAGCGCGTACCAGTTGCACCATGCCGGGAATGTCAGCGGGATCGTTTTGGCCATCGCCGTCGAGGGTTGCCAGCCAAGTGCCCCGGGCAACTTGAGCCGCGCTGTAGATCGAGGTGCTTTGCCCCAGCGAGCGCTCGTTGCGCAGGACCCGCAGTTCCGGAAATCCGCCGTCCAGCAACCCACGCAGCACTCGCAAGGTGTCGTCGGTACTGCCGTCGTCGATCACCAGCACTTCATAGTGTTCCCCGGACAACGCGCTGCGAACCTCCGCCAGCAAGGTCGGCAGGTTGTCGGCTTCGTTCTTGGCGGGAATCACTACGGAAAGAAAAATCGGCACAGTCATGGGTGTCCCTGTTGTGAAAATGGCAGACGGACCTGGATTTGATAATGCTCGCAGTACCAGGCGACGAAAGCGCAGACGCCGGCGTCGAGCGACACCTGCGGTTGAAAGTCGATCCATCGCGCCAGCGCGGAGACGTCGGCCCAGGTTTTCAGCGCATCGCCAGCCTGCATCGGCACGTTGCGGCGGTCTGCGCGCAAACCCAGCGCGGCTTCCAGGCAATCGACGAACTCCAGCAACGTGACCGGCTGCCCCCGGCCAATGTTGAAGAGTTGATGGGGCGGCGTGCTGTCGACAGCGACGGGAGGGCGCAGACGCAGGCGCAGAATGCTTTCGACAATGTCATCTATGTAGGTGAAGTCCCGCGCCATCTGCCCATGGTTGTAGAGTTCGATGGGCTCCCCGGCGAGCATCGCCCGGGTAAATTTGAACAGGGCCATGTCCGGACGACCCCAAGGGCCGTACACCGTGAAAAAGCGCAGGCCGCTGGCTGCCTGACCGTACAGGTGGGAATAGCTGTACGCGGTCAGTTCGTTGCAACGTTTACTGGCGGCATACAGTGACAGTGGCCGGTCCACGGCATCCTCGATCTGAAACGGCATGCGCTCGTTGGCGCCGTAGACCGAGCTGCTGGAGGCGTAGATCAGATGCGCCGGTCGATGGTGCCGACAGGCTTCAAGCACATTGATGAAGCCGACCAGATTCGACTGCACGTAAGCGCCAGGATCCTCCAGCGAATAACGCACACCCGCCTGGGCCGCCAGGTGAATAACCTGTTTGAAACCGTGCCGCTCGAACAGGGTAGACAGACCGGCAAGGTCGGTGATGTCCAGACGCTGAAAAGTAAAACCCGGCAGGCACTGAAGCCTGGCCAGACGGGCTTGCTTGAGCTCAACGCTGTAGTAGGCGTTGAGGTTGTCGATGCCGACCACTTCAACGCCTTGCTCGCACAGCCGCCTGGCGACGTGGAATCCGATAAAACCGGCGGCGCCGGTCACCAGCACCGTCACGGCTGGGCCGCCTGCCCGCGACCAATGCCGTAGTAAGTCAGTCCGGCGTCACGCACCTGCATCGGATCGAAAAGGTTACGTCCGTCGAATACCACCCGGTCACGCAGCTGTTGACCGAGCCGATCCAGATCCAGCACCCGGTAATCCTGCCATTCGGTAATCACCACCAGCGCATCCGCGCCCTCCAGCGCGTCTTCCTTGCAATGCGCCAGGCTCAGATCGGTGCGCGAGCCATATTGTCGCTGGATCGCCTGCATGGCTTGAGGGTCATGGGCCTGGACCTGCGCGTCGGCGGCCCACAGCGCTTCGAGCAAGGCAAGGCTGGAGGCCTCGCGGATGTCGTCGGTATTTGGCTTGAAGGCGAGCCCCCAGACCGCGAAGACCTTGCCCTTTAGTGAACCTTGATAATGCGCGTGGATTTTCTCAAATAGACGGTGTTTCTGGCGGCGGTTGACCTTCTCTACCGCGCCGAGCAGAGACGCTTCCATGCCGTGCTCTTCGGCGGTCCTGAGCAGCGCGTGCAGATCCTTGGGAAAGCACGAGCCGCCGAAGCCGCATCCAGGGTAAATAAAGTCATAACCAATGCGCGGGTCGGCGCCAATGCCCAGCCGCACCTGTTCGATATCGGCGTCCAGACGTTCGGCCAGGTTGGCCATCTCATTGATGAAGGAGATCTTCGTCGCCAGCAGGCAGTTGGCGGCGTACTTGGTCAGCTCCGCGCTTCGGGCATCCATGACCACGAACTTCTCGCGGTTACGGCTGAATGGCTGGTAAAGCTCGCGCAAACGCTCCAGTGCCACCGGGCTCGCCCCGCCGACGATAATGCGGTCCGGGCGCAGGCAGTCGTTGACGGCAGAACCTTCCTTGAGGAATTCCGGGTTACTGATCACTTCGAAGCCTGCATCGCGTCGCAGGCTGACAGCGATCTCGCGGCGCATGCGGTCAACGGTACCCACCGGCGACGTGGACTTGTTGACGATGATCCGCGCACCTTCGGCGTACCTGAGCAGCGAACGCAGCACGGTGAGCACCTGACTCAGGTCAGCGTGACCGTCGGCTTGCAGGGGCGTGCCCACCGCGATGAATACCAGCTCGGCAAAGCAACTGCCTTCGGCCTCGTCCGTGGTGAAATGCAGTCGTTTGCTGTCCAGTCCGTTACGCAGCAGTTGCGCCAGGCCAGGCTCGAAAATCGGACAGATGCCTTGGCGCAGGGCGTCAATTCGCTCCCGATCGACATCCACGCAGCACACCGTGTGACCCACTTCGGCCAGGCAGGCCGCTTGGGTGAGGCCTACATAGCCCGTTCCGAACACTGTCACTTTCATCTGTCCTCTTTCCTCTGATCCACAAAACGTCGCTTTTCTTTGGCGTGCCTGGCGGGTGTCTGACCGAGCGCTGCCAAATGAATGTCACAACGGTGTGAAGGAACGATGACGCCTTGAGCGGCCAGCAGAATGAAATTCGCGCTGTAATATCACTTTAATATCAGCGTGTCAGGATACGAGCTTTAGTCAGCCACGATGACGCAAGCATGCAGGCAGAACAGTTCACATTCATGCGACCCACGCTGCCCAGAGATCATCGCTGTGCAGATGATTTGTGCAACGAGGTGCCCGGCATCGACTCGGACAGCACCAATATCAAGGTCATGGATACCTTCACTGCGCATCGCGAGATGGTGTGCCTGGCGGTGGTCGAAGGCGAGCGCCCCATTGGGCTGATCAATCGAAATATCTTCATGTCGCAGATGAGCAAGCCGTTTCATCGCGAGTTGTATGACCGCAAGAGCTGCATTGCGTTTATGGACAAAGAGCCCTTGGTGGTCGACTCCCGGATGAGCATCGAAGAGCTGACCTTCAAGACGGTCGAGTATGGCGAAAAAGCCCTCGCCGACGGCTTCATCGTAACGCGTGAAGGCCGGTTCGCAGGTCTGGGCAATGGTTTGCAACTGATGGCCGTGGTGGCCGCCATGCAAGCGGAAAAGAATCGTCAGATGATGCAAAGCATCGAGTACGCCAGCGTCATTCAACGGGCGATGCTCAGAGCTTCTCGCGACGCATTGGCCTCAACCCTGGATGACGCTGCGCTGTTGTGGGAACCGCGGGATGTGGTGGGTGGCGATTTCTATCATTTTTGTGCGTATCCCGAGGGCTGGTTCGGGGCGATTGCCGATTGCACAGGGCATGGCGTGCCGGGAGCCTTCATGACCTTGATTGCATCCTCGTCGCTTACCCAGGCGCTGGGGCAAATCGGGCCACGCAACCCTGCCGCGCTTTTGTCGGCCGTGAATCGCGGAGTGAAGGGGCTCCTGGGGCAGGTCGATGGTCTGGACGGTACACCGGAATCAGATGACGGGCTGGATGCGGCGTTTTTCTGGTTCGACAACGCCACGCAAGTACTGAGTTTCGCAGGTGCGCGCATGTCGTTGCACATACTGCATCCGGACTCGGAACAGCTTCAAACCCTGGCAGGTCAGCGAATGGGTGTTGGCTACGTCGATAGCGATTATGACTTTGAGTGGGTTCCCGCCACCGTGTCGATGTTACCTGGCAGCATTATTTTCATCGCCACCGATGGGCTGACCGATCAAATCGGCGGCGCTAAAGGAATCGCATTCGGCAAGCGCAAGGCGTTCGACACCATTCTGCAACATCGTGCCCAACCCTCGGCAGCCATCTGTGACGCTATAAAAAATACGCTGCTCAACTGGCAGGGCGAGCAAACCCGTCGGGATGACTTGACCCTATTCTGTGCCCGCCTCAGGAATAAAAATGTTTAATTCATCGACCGCTCAGCTGGATGGTTCATTCTTCGAATTGGCCAGTCGGCAAAACGTGATTTTCTATCACAAGGGCTATTTCTCTCATCACGTTGTTTCCGCAATGGCCGAGGTTGTGAAACTTCAGCTGGAGATCTCTGGTGTCAGCGGGCCAACACGCCGCAAGTTGTTTTCGTCGTTCGTCGAGCTGTCGCAGAATATTATTCATTATTCGTCCGACTCCCTTGGCGCGACTCATTCCGAGAATTCTGTTCTTCGCCAGGGTGCTGTCTGCATCAGTGCCGAAGGTGAGCGGCACCTGATGCTTTGCGCCAACCCCATTGCGACGACCGAGGTGGAACGGCTGCGAGAAAAACTGGAACCTTTGCGCAGCATGTCCCTTGAAGAAATCAAGGCCGCTTACAAGGTAACGCTGCGTTCCGAAACGCCTGCCGATAGCAAGGGCGCCGGGCTGGGCTTTCTGACCATGGCGCGCGACGCAAGCGCACCTTTGGAGTTTGGCTTTCATGCGAGAGAGGACGATCCCGACACCACGTTGTTCTGCCTCAAAGCGATTATTTGAAATGAGTGGCCTATCTAGCATGGACAACTTCTACATCGAAGCAACCGCAACTTCGCCGGAAATCGATTTTCGTTTTGATCAGGATCTTCTTTCGATGAAGGGCGAGTCGTATCCGGAAAACGCTGCTGCATTTTACGCTCCGGTTTTACAGCAATTACGCGCTTTCCTGCTTGAACGAACCAGCGCGACAATCACCGTCAATATCGCGCTGGCCTATTTCAACAGTTCCAGCACCAAAATCCTGTTCAATATCTTTGATGCCCTGGATCAATCTGCCCAGGCCGGAAACCGCATTGAGGTGAACTGGTACCACGACGAAGAAGACGAAACGATTTTTGAATTCGGCGAAGAATTGAAGGCTGACTTCACGGCGGTCACCTTCAACGACCATCCAATCACCACTTGATGAGGATGACGGTCATGTCAGCTTCAGTCACACCCATTTGCGCTTCGAGTGACGCGATTCCTGACTTGTTCAAGAACGAGACAGATGCGCTCGACCATGCCCGTTCTATCCTGGCCGTGACCGATGCCGAGGCGGCGATCTACAAGCGATCACTGACTGATCTGGCCTCTCATTACGAACGACTGCTGCGCGAAATGCGACGGTTGATCGGCAGAAGCGACCGTGCCGAGCGGGAAATGAATTTGCTCAATACGCAGTTGCAAACGCTGGCCGGTCAACTTGAATACCGCGCGACGCATGACGCCCTGACCGGAATCCTGAATCGCGGGGCGATCATCGATCTGGCGGTTCAGGCCCTGCAAAAAAACGGTGCAGTACTGGTTGTGCTGGACATCGATCACTTCAAGCACGTGAATGACGAGTTTGGTCATCCTGCCGGCGATGCGGTCATTCAGGGCATTGTCGAGTGCCTGCGCGAGGTAGTCGCAGACACCGGGAAAATAGGGCGCGTCGGGGGCGAGGAGTTCACGGTCCTGATTAGCGGCGAAGACCTGGAGCGAGGCCTGGAACTGGCCGAAGCCATGCGTGATGCGATTGCCAGTCATGTATTTGCCGATCCGGTAAACCGGCAGATCACCGCAAGTTTTGGCGTCAGCGCGAGCACCTCGGGGACAACCTTTGATACCGCTTACGGCGCGGCTGACGCCGCGCTATACCGCGCCAAGCGTGGGGGACGAAATCGCGTGGAGCAAGCTGAAGCCTTATAAGCGGCTCGGATTGGTTTCTGCCAATGTCATCTGGCGAAGGCGTGTTTCCCGGTATATCAATCAGGCGCTCAGCTTTTTCCCTGGCACCGCCGCCAGCAGTTCCTGGGTATAGGCCGCCTTGGGGTTTTTAAACACTTCGTCGATCGTCCCTTGTTCAACTACCTTGCCATTGCGCAGGACCAACACGTGATGGGCAACATTGGCAACCACCGCCAGATCATGGGAAACGAGCAGGTAGGCCAGCCCCAGCTCGGCCTGCAATTCGGCCAACAGGTCGAGAATCTGCGCTTGAACCGAGACGTCCAACGCCGACACCGGCTCATCCAGGAGCAACAGATCCGGTTGCAGTGATAACGCGCGAGCGATGGCGACGCGTTGGCGTTGCCCCCCGGAGAGTTCTCGAGGCAGTCGATCTAAAAATGTCGCTGGCAGATGAACCCGTTCCATCAGCTTGCGGGCTGCTTGTTCAAGCGCTCGCCCCTTGAGTCGACCAAAGGACACCAGCGGCTCTATCACGCTCTCGAAAATAGTCATGCGCGGGTCCAGCGCGGCGAACGGGTTCTGCTGCACCAGTTGCATGCGTTGACGAAGGGGGCGAAATTCGCGCCAACTGAGGTTGATAGTGTCTTGGCCATCGAAGACGATGCGGCCTTCGGTTGGCTGCTCCAGTCCCAATGCGATACGCAACGCAGTGCTCTTGCCCGAGCCGGATTCACCGACGATGGCCACTGTCTGTCCGGGGTAAACCTCAAGACTGACATCCTGTAATGCCTGAAATGAACTCGGCTCGCCTTTGTGTCTGGGTAGCTGGAAGGTCTTGCTGATGCCCTCCACGGACAAAAGCCGGGCGCCATTGGCGGCCGGGATTGGCGCTGGACGTGCGCGGGTGCTGAAGGCTGGCGCTGCTGCGATAAGCGCTCGGGTATAGGGCTGAGACGGGAACGCCAGGACCTGTGCCGGAGGACCTTGCTCGATAAGCTGACCGTCCTTCATCACCAACAGTCGATCGGCACGATCTGCGGCGACAGCGAGGTCGTGGGTGATGATCAACAATGATATGCCGCGCTCGGCCACCAGGTTCTGCAAGTGATCGAGGATTTTGCGTTGCACCGTCACGTCCAGAGCGCTGGTGGGTTCGTCGGCAATGATCAGCCGCGGATTGCCGGCCAGCGCGATAGCGATCAACACGCGCTGGCGCATACCACCGGACAGTTCGTGGGGATACTGACGCGCGCGCAGCAAGGGCTGGTCAAGCCCGACGCGTTTGAGCAGCTCGATGATGTCGGCGTCAACCGTGAGGTAACGTCGACCCTGCGCCTGAATCAGCGCCTCGCCGATCTGCTGGCCGATGCGCAATGTGGGGTTGAGCCCCACCATCGGATCCTGGGGCACGAGACTTACCGTGCGGCCACGCAGCCTTTGCCACTCACGCTCACTGGCGTGCGTGACGTCCTTGCCGTCGACGCGCAACTGTCCGCTAGCGATGCGCGCATTGCCCGGCAGCAGGCCCAGTAAAGCATTGGCCAGCGTGGATTTGCCCGATCCGGATTCGCCGACGATGGCGAGGGTTTCGCCCCGCTGCACAGTGAACGACACACCACGCACTGCAGGCGTTGATTGACCGCCGGCACGATACGACACCTGCAGATCGGTGACTTCAATGAGGGGCAGTGGGGATGTCATCGTGGGCTTTCCTCCAGCGTACGAGCGATATGGTTGACGCTGAACACCACGGCCACCAGAAACAGGCCAGGCAGTAAAGGCACCCAGGGTGCGGTCATCAGAAAGGATCGGCCGTTGGCGATCAGCGTGCCCCATTCAGCCGCAGGCGGCGCGGCGCCAAAACCGAGGAAGCTCAAGCCTGCCGTGGCGAGAATTGCAGCGCCGAAATCCAGCGTCGCCAGAACCGCTACGGGCCCCCATGCATTGGGTAACACGTGGCGCAGCAGGGTGCGGGTCCAGCTGGCGCCGCCGAGCCGGGCCGCCTCGACGTAGGGAAGGGTTTTGATTCGCAGCACTTCGGCCCGGGTCGTGCGCGCAAAGCCGGGCACGATGCCGACGCCTACGGCTATCGCGACGGGCACGGTGCCGAAACCAATGGCCGTCACGATGGCCAGAGCGAGAAGCAGGCCGGGCAGGGCCAACATCACGTCAATCAGGCGCATGAGCAGGGTGTCCAGACGCCCACCGGCAAAACCGGCCAGGATACCCAGCCCAAGACCGCCAACCAGAGCAATGCCCACTGCCAGCAGTGCGGCCGTGACCGACAGGCGTGATCCGTGGACCACCCGGCTGTACAGATCGCGGCCAAGTTCGTCGGTGCCAAACCAGTGAGCAGCACTCGGCGCTACCAGTTTGGCAGCGGGCGCCGTGGCATACGGATCGGCATGGCTTAGCAGCCCCGGGACGAGTGCAGACAGCAGCGCGAAAGCGACGACAGCCAGGGCCAGCAGGAAGCCAGGGCGGCGCAGTAAAGGCGCCAAGGCAATGCGGGCCCGTTGCCAGCGGGTTCGCGGTCGCCAGACGGGGGCGGGGCTGAGTTGTGTGGGGAACGTCTCAATCAACATGTCTGTTGTAACAGCCATCAGGCAATCCTCGGCGTATGAGTGATGCGTGGATCAAGAAGGGGGTAGAGCAGGTCCACGACGAGGTTGACCACCACGAATGCCGCTGCCGCCACGCTGACGATGGCCAGCACCACAGGGATGTCCTGACGCAGGACTGCTTCCTGAGCCAGGCGGCCTATGCCGCTGCGCGCAAAGATGGTTTCCACCAACACGGCACCGGAGACGGTGTTGCCGACTTGCAAGCCGATCAAGGTGAGCAGCGGCAAGGCTGCGTTCTTGAAGGCGTGGCGTCGCTGCACTTGCGCTCGGCTCAGGCCTTTCGCGTAAGCGGTCGCAAGGTAGGGCTCATGACGGACACCCTGAAAACCTCGGAGTAACACCTGGGCATAAACCGCAGCGCTGGGGATCGCCAAAGTGATTGCTGGCAACACCAGGCTGGACAGACCTTGGTTGCCAGTGGATGGCAGCCAGCCCAGGGTAAACGCGAACACCTGGATCAGCAGCAAGCCCATCCAGAAGACCGGTACGGAAAAGCCCAGTGACGGCACCCGCGCCAAGGCGGTTTGCAAGGGGCGCCAGCGCACATAGGCGGCCAGATAGCCCAGGCCGATACCGCCAGTCAACGACAACACGATGGCGACGCCCGCCAGCGCCAATGTTTGCGGCAACCGTTCCGCGAGCAGGCCGGCCACCGGACGGTTCAGTGCAATCGACTGACCAAAGTCACCGTGCACTGCGCCCAATACCAGACTGAGATACTGCTCAAGCACACTCTGATCGAGCCCGTAGTACGCGCGGGCCTTGGCAAGATCTGCGACTGAAAGTGAGTCGATCTCCACGCCCGACGCACTCAGCATGATCGAGAGTGGATCGCCCGGCAGCAGATACAGAATGAAATAGGCGACGGTATACGCCCCCCATAACACCAAAACAGCCTGACCGATTCGGCCGATCACATAGCGACTCATGGTTGTTTGAGCTCAATGTCGTTGAGCAGCGCGAAGCCTTCTGCAGTCCAGCGGAAGTTGTGGACCCGCTGGCTGGTCGCGGCTTGCCATACCCGCTCATAGATCGGAAACGCCGAGGCCTCGTCAATGAGCAAATCCTGCAGCGCGCCGTAGGCCTGGGCCCGTTGCTCGCTGGACGTTGCCGTCATGCCGGTGTCAAACAGCGCCTGGGCCTTGGGCAGCGTTTGCGGGGAGTAAAGATTGGTCGCCACGGTGGAACTGTTGGCCGTTCGTGGATCAATGATGGTTTGCAGAATGATCGGGTCGGCGCGCGTCATGTAGGTGGAAGTCAGGTCATAGTTGCCGGCGGCGTTCGCCGCTGCCCAATCGGCAGTGGTGAGCACATTGAGCTTGAGATCGATACCGACCTGGCGCAGCTGATCCTGGATCAGGACGTCGCCAGCGGTTTCCGCGACCTGAAGGTTGTAGGTCAGCTTGAGGCGCTTGCCGTTCTTGACTCGATACCCGTCCGCACCCGGCACCCAGCCAGCGTCATTCAACAGTTGACGTGCGCCGGCGGGATCGAAGGCGAGCTTGGCGCTCTGGCTTTTGAAAAATGGAGTGGTGGTGTCGTAGAGACTGCTGACCACCGGGAATTTCGCGCTATAAACCGTCGACGCATAGGTCTTGCGATCAATGGCTTTTTGCAGCGCCTGGCGTATCGCATTGTCACCGAGGAGGCGGTCGCCGCGAGTATTGGGAAACCAGTTCAGGGCCGGGCCAGGCAGTGAGCGGCTCTGGATGGTGGCTTTTTTCGACTCGAACAGTTTGCTGTCCACTTCGGAAAAAGGTGCGCGTGGCCAGAGTATGTCGAGCTGGCCCTGCACAAACTGACCATTGCGCACGCTTTCCTCGGGAATGTAGGTCACGTCAACCTTGTCCAGGTGCGCTTCACCCCGGTTCTGCGCGTTGGCTGAGGGCCAGGCGTAACCGGTCCGTTTGAGTAGACTCAGGCCAGACTCCGGCGTGTAGTGATCGAGCACGAAGGGCCCGGTGCCGATAATTGCCCCAAGCGAGCGCTCCTTGGCAGTTTTTACGTAGCTTTCAGGGGCGAGGATCGCCAGGTTGGTGGTGGATGTGGCTTGCAGGAAGCCGGCATTCGGACGCGCAAGCACCAGTTTTACCGTGAAGTCGTCGACGACCTCGGCGTGGTCGTAGCCCGCGAGGTAAGTCGCACCAAAGGTGGCAGGCAGTTGCGCAGCGAAGGCCTTGTCGGAATCAAACGCAGTCTTCACCGCGTGGGCATCGAAGCGCGTGCCATTGCTGAACGTAACGTCCTTGCGCAAGTGAAAGGTGTACTGCAAAGCGTCCGGGCTGATGTCCCATCCGGTCGCCAGCCAGGGAATGATCTTGCCGGTCTGCGGGTCCTGGTCGGTCAGGGACTCGGCAACGTTGCGCAGCACGACCCGATGCTCAAGCCAATAAACCTGGAAAGGATCCAGACTGACCAGCGTGGTGTTATCCCGAAAGAACGCGATTTTCAGTGTTCCATTGTTCGCGTTCTGGTCAGCCGAAGGCGAGCAGCCAATCAGGCTTGAGGAAATGGCCAGAATCGCGAGCCAGTGGTTGGGGAAGCCAAACAGCCGCTGCGCGCTGATTGCCGGGGAGCAAGGCTGCACGGGCAGGGTGGGTGCAACGTCGGAGGGGTAGGCCGGAGAACGTGTGCTCATGGGCAGTCATCAGTCAGGTTTGAGGGCTGACACGGGAATGTCCCGGCAGATTTCCTAAGACCGTAATCTTATGACTGAGAGCTGTAAAAGGCTTTTTTGATCTAAGCTAATTATGTGTTTGTTGAATGAACCACTAGCATAAATATGCGCAAGGTTGAACTTGTGTCAGCGCTGTCGGCAGCCTGAGGGCCGGACTCGCGTCCAACCCTCCACATCTGGCAGTCCGGCCAGGTTTTATTCTGCCCGGTCTGGCCCAATCACTTCAGCGTAATCGGTTGCGGCGGCTTCACCGTGGTCCTGCGTCCCAGGATCACGGTGCCTACCACGCCAGCCGCAAATAGCCAGGTGATGGGTTCAATGTGCTCGCCGAACCACAGCGCCGAAAAGGCAATGGTGAAGAATATCTGCAGCAATTGCACCTGGCCGACCCTGGCGATCCCGCCCATGGCCAACCCGGCGTACCAGGCGAAGAAGCCGATGAATTGCGAGAACAAAGTGACGTAGCCGAACGCCCATAATGTTGGCGTACTGATGGGGCCTTGATGCTGGAATGCCAGGTACAACACGGGCCCCAGCAGTACCGGGAATGCCAGTACCAATGCCCAGCAGATTACCTGCCAGCCGCCCATCTCCCGCGCCAGTCTGCCACCTTCGGCATAACCCAGGCCGCCAAGGGCAATGGCGGCCAGCATCAGCAAGTCGCCGCTGCTGATGCTGCCGGCACCCTGAATCAACGCGTAGGTCAATACCAGCGCGCTTCCCAGCGCCGCGCAGGCCCAGAATGCTTTGGACGGACGCTCATGGGACAACCAGGCGGCGTACATCGCCACGATCAGCGGCTGCAGGCCGTTAACCAGTGCGCCGTGGGATGAGGGCAGCGTTTGCATGGCCCATGCCGAGAGCACCGGGAAACCGACGATGACTCCAAGGATGACAAAGAACAGACCTTTGACCTGCTTCCACGTCGGCCATTGTTCACGCCTCAACAGCAACAGCGCCGCGGCTGGAATCGCGGCCACCAACGCGCGGCCGAGGCCATTAAGCAGGGGGTGAATTTCCTCGACCACGATCCGGGTCATGGGCAGGGTCAAGCTGAAAATTATAACGCCCAGCAGGCCGAGGGCCATGCCAGTGTTATCACGGGAGGTCATAAAGGGCTCGTTGATCAGGTAATTCGGACGTCTATTTAGCCACAGCGCCCGGAGTGCGTAGCGTTACAGAGACCGGCAGAGTGAGCCATACACTTTGAGACGCTTCATGTTCGCTTTCCTCACCCGCTCCATCAGCAACTCACTGTAGATCGACATGTGCACTGAAGGGGCATGGCTCCAGAAGCAGCAGGTATCGTCGAGGAAATGCATGGTAATGGGTTTGACCCTATCCCCCCAGGGGGGATATAGTGGCGATCTGAATCATTCAGGCCAGAGGCCCAAATCATGAGTGAGCACGACCACCCCCATGGCCACACGCACTTGTCCCATGAGGCGATTATCAAGCGCCTGAAGCGGGCAGACGGGCATTTGCGCGGCATCATTGCCATGATTGAAGAAGGCCGCGAGTGTGTCGATATCGCTCAGCAGCTTCACGCAGTCGAGAAAGCGGTATGCCAAGCCAAACGCACGTTGATTCAGGATCACATCGATCACTGCCTTGAAGACACGGTAGGTTCACTCGCAAAAGGCGAGCGGGCACCGCTGGAAGCTTTCAAGCAAATCACCAAATACCTGTAGGTCTGGCATGCCGAACTTTGTCGAGCTGTTGCAGCAAGGTGGTTCGCACGCCTGGCTGTATTTCCCCAGTGCCATCTTGCTGGGAGCGTTGCATGGGCTGGAGCCGGGGCACTCCAAAACCATGATGGCGGCCTTTATTGTGGCCATCCGGGGTTCCGTCAAGCAGGCAGTGCTATTGGGACTCGCAGCTACGCTGTCGCACACCGCTGTTGTCTGGTTGGTGGCCATTGGTGGGATGTATCTGGGCCAGGGTCTGGATGCGGAAACTACAGAGCCTTACTTCCAGCTCGCATCTGCTGCGCTGATCATTGCCATTGCGCTCCGGATGCTGTGGCGCTCGTGGCGTGGTGAGCAGCTGTATCAATTCGAACAGGCAAACGGTGCACATGCTCATGCTCATGATGACCACCATGAACACGACGCCACGCACCGTATCGCTACAGGGCACGGCCATGTTGAACCGCATGCGTTCAGCGCCCGGCTCAGTCTGGGGCACGCAAGCCACAGCCACGATCACGACCTGAACTTTAAAGAGCACAGTCCTGGGCATAGCCATGACCACGGCGATCTGGACGGATTAAGCCTGACCGGGGAGGGCTACCAGGATGCCCATGAAAAGGCCCATGCCAGCGATATCCGCAAACGCTTCACCAATCGAGAAGTCAGCAATGGTCAGATCCTGATGTTTGGCCTGACCGGAGGGCTGATCCCTTGCCCGGCAGCGATAACCGTGCTGTTGCTCTGCTTGCAAGTGAAGCAGACCACCCTCGGTGCTGTGATGGTGCTCTGCTTCAGCCTCGGCCTCGCGATGACCTTGGTCACCGTGGGCGCTGCCGCCGCCATCGGCGCTCGAAAAGCCTCAAATCGTTTCCCCTGGCTCAATGCCGCCGCTCGACGAGCACCTTACCTCTCCAGCGTGTTGATCATCTGCGTAGGCGTGTATGTGGGCGTCAACGGTTGGATCGGGCTGTACTCGGCTTGAAGGCGATATTTCACGGCGCCTCGGCCGAGGCGGGTGGACAAGGAGCGGACGAAGCCGTTTGATCAGGCGCGAGTGGATCAAACGTCTGGCCGGCTGTTGTCACGTTGTGCTATCGAATGGTATAGCCGCTGTCGACAATCCAATCCTGGCCGTAAACGTTTCTTGCGCCGTTGCTGAGCTGAAACAAGACGACGTCCGCAACCGCCCCTGCGTCTAAAAACTGGCCATCAAGAAGTCGCTGGTTAACCTGATCGGCGACACCGGCCAAGGCATCAGGCTTGAGTCCCAAAGTTGACCAGATCGGGGTCGCGGTCGGGCCCGGTGAAACCATATTGATTCTTATCCCAAGCGGCGCAAATTCAACTGCCAGTGTGCGGGCATGTGCCTGAAGGGCCGCCTTGGAGGCTATATAGGCAGCAAGGCCGGGGAACGTCACTTTCGCCAGAAACGTACCGATAAAAACGACCGACGCCGGTTTCGCCAGAGTTTCACGCAGGCACGCCAGCGTATTCAATGCGCCCGCGCCATTGACTGCCCACTGGCGATCAAATGCCTGAGTGTCGAGACCGTCGGCCAGTTCAGCGATGCCCGCATTAGGCACCAGAAAATTCACCGGACCCAGGCGCGAAGCGTGCTCAGCCAGTTGTGCAAGATCCTCATGCTTAGTGACATCGCCTGCCATCCAGGTCAACTGGTCCGCAAACCGTCCAGCAAGCGCCTCCAGTCCGCCTATCTGCCGCGACATGGCGAGTACCCGAGCGCCTTGTGAGAGAAGGCGTTCGGTTACCGCCAAACCTATCCCGGAACTGGCACCGGTGATCACCGCCAAACGTCCTTCGAAATCATTACTCATCGTTATTGATCCTTGCTGAACCTGGATTGGTTTGATGTTCAACGTTGACGGATTCAAAAAACGGGCCAAATAGATAGCCCCTCTGGATCAGCGGTACCAGTGCCTACGCTGTCTTTATGACTGCCAGATATCGATGTCGTAAAGACTATGTGTAGTCATTCCGACTTGCAGATTGGACTGCACATAAATGTGATCGTCCCGATGGCTCAGCCGAGATCCAGGCGTTTAAGTCGAGACGCCAACGTCGTGGGTTTTATGCCCAGCAGCTCGGCCGCGCCTTCTTTGCCAAAAAGCTTGCCTTTGGTTGCAGCCAGCGCAGCCTGCAGGTTGCTTCGCTCAAGGTCGCGCATCTGCGCGTCGGTCAAAATGGTCTGGCGGTCGGTAGCCTCCGAAGTGTTGTTCTGGACAGTCGATTCATCCGGCAGGTCCAGGTTCAGATCGGCACCAATCGAAGTGATCAACGCGCGCTCGATCACGTTTTGCAGTTCGCGGATATTGCCCGGCCATGAATAGCGCTGCAGCTGTTCGATATCGCTGTTGCGCAGGCGCCGGCCCGGCATGTTCAGGCGCTTGCCGGTCTGCTTGAGGAAATGTGCGGCCAGCGGTGCGATATCGATCGGTCGTTCGCGTAGCGCTGGCGACTGGATAGGAAAAACATTGAGCCGGAAATACAGGTCTTCGCGAAAGTTTTTCGCGACGATTTCCTGCCGCAGATCCCTGTTGGTTGCGGCAATGATCCGCACATCGACTTTACGGGTGCGCTCTTCACCGACCCGTTCGAACTGGCCTTCCTGCAACACGCGCAGCAGTTTGCTTTGCAGCTCCAGCGGGATCTCACCGATCTCGTCGAGAAACAGCGTGCCGCCATCGGCCAGCTCAAAGCGGCCCACGCGATCCCGTACCGCGCCGGTAAACGCGCCGCGAATGTGCCCAAAGAACTCGCTCTCGAACAGCTCGGCAGGAATTGCTGCGCAGTTGACCCGAATCAGCGGGCTGGCATTGCGGCGGCTGGCCTGATGGATCGCGCGGGCAATCAGCTCTTTACCCGTGCCCGACTCGCCATTGATCAGGACGCTGGCATCGGTGGGCGCGACCACGTCGATCTGCCTGATGATTTTCTTGATCGGTTCGCTTTGGCCGACGATCTCGCGGAAGTTGTGCTCGATGTGGATCTCTTCCTGCAAATAGGCGTTTTGTTCTTCAAGCCGTTCCTTGAGCACCTTGAGTTCTTCCAGGGCGTTTTGTAGCTGGATTTCCGTGCTGCGCCGCTCGGTGATATCGCGAAACACCACCACCGCGCCGACGATTCGGCCCTCGGAAATCACTGGGGTGCTCGTGAATTCCACCGGAAACGAACTGCCATCGCGACGCCAGAACACTTCCTGACGTCCCTCATGCACCACACCGTCGCGCACCGCTTTATAGATCGGACAGTCTTCGACCGGGTAGTGGCTGCCGTCGGCGTGCGTATGGTGGTGGATGCGATGGATGTTCTTGCCGATCATGTCCTGCGGCTCCCAGCCCAGCATTCGCGCGCCGGCCGGGTTGACGAAGGTGGCCAGGCCTTCGCTGTCAATGCTGTAGATGCCGTCGCCCACCGAACTGAGCAGCAACTGATTGTCGCGCTCGCTTTCCTGGAACAGGTTGAGAATGTTGCGCCACTCGATCAGCCCGCCGCGCATGGTGCGCTCGGTATGGGCCTGGTCGCGCTGGTACCTCTCATGACTCAACTCACGCAGCACCAGGATCAGTTGCTGTTCACCCTTGATTTGCAGGGTTGTGGCGGAAATTTCCAGCTCGATGCGTTCGCCGCTCTTGCAGTTGCAGCTCAGCTCTTCAGTCCAGCCGCGGCCTTTGTCCATCACCGCCTGGGTGAACACGATCAGATCGGCCAGTTGGTGGCCGAACAGCTTGCTAACCGGCAGTTCCAGTAACTCCTGACGCGGGTAGCCGAGCAGCTTGCAGGCCGCGATGTTCAGGTCGCCCAGGCGATCGGAGAACGGGTTAAGCAGCGCGATGGCCTCGGCACAATGCTCAAACACCATGTGCCGCGACGAATACGCCAGATCGGCCCAACCGCTGAGAGAGTCTGTTTCAGTCATGGCTACGAGATCTCGTGATTTGTCGCTACGAATATTCGTATTTCTACGGGAATCCGTGATGAATCGATAGCATCAGAAGCGCAGTCAAAAACCGGATCAGATCAGTATTTTCAACAAATTCAATAGGTTGACCTTAGATAAAAATCAGTTTTATTTTCTGGCACGGCGTTCGCTCTATCTCCTGCAACCCGACAGCCAACACAGGCTGACGACCAAGCACCCAGAAACTGGAGAGCGACACTATGCCAACCGTGGACATCCCCCATTACAAAGACGGCGACTTCCTGGTCAATTACGAAGAGAAAGTCTTCGAGGACGTCAAAGCCGAGCCCGGCGAAAAAGTCTTGATCACCTTCCACACCATCGCATTCGAGGGTTCCATCGGCCTGGTCAACATGCTTCAGGCCAAGCGCCTGCTGCGCAAAGGTTTCGAAACCAAAATCCTGCTGTACGGGCCAGGCGTGCAGTTGGGCGTGCAACGCGGTTTCCCGACCCTGGGCGCTGAAGCGTTTCCAGGTCATCTGGCGGTGAACAAGCAGCTCATGCAGTTCATGGAGGAGGGGGGTGAGGTCTACGCTTGCCGCTTCGCTTTGCAGGCGCTGTACGGCCAGACCGAAAAGGCCCTGATCGAAGGCATCCGCCCGATCAACCCGCTGGACGTGATGGACCTGCGTCTGCTGATGCGCCGTGAAGGCGCGATGATCATTGATACCTGGACGGCTTGAGTCACTGACACCCTGTGGGAGCGAGCTTGCTCGCGATGGCGGCGCATCTGAAGCACCGCGTCGCCCGCATCCAGGCAAGCCAGCTCCCACATCCTCGCATCGATCTTCCGAGCACTACTGACCTCAGGACCTATCATGGCCATCATTCGCGCAGCCGCCGTACAAATCAGCCCGGTGCTTTACAGCCGCGAAGGCACCGTGGACAAGGTCTGCCAACAGATCATTGCTCTCGGCCGACAAGGTGTGCAGTTCGCCGTGTTCCCGGAAACGGTGGTGCCTTACTACCCGTACTTTTCGTTTGTGCAGCCGGCATTCGCCATGGGCGCACAACATCTCAAATTGCTTGATCAATCCGTTACCGTGCCGTCTGCCGCCACGCTGGCCATTGGCGAAGCGTGCAAGCAGGCGGGAATGGTCGTCTCCATCGGCGTCAACGAACGCGATGGCGGCACGATCTACAACGCGCAATTGCTGTTCGATGCCGACGGCAGCTTGATTCAGCACCGCCGCAAGATCACCCCGACGTACCACGAGCGAATGGTCTGGGGGCAGGGCGATGGTTCCGGTCTGCGCGCCATCGACAGCGCGGTCGGACGCATCGGATCACTGGCCTGCTGGGAGCATTACAACCCGCTGGCCCGCTACGCCTTGATGGCGGATGGGGAGCAGATCCACGCGGCGATGTTTCCCGGCTCACTGGTAGGCGATGTCTTTGCCGAGCAGATCGAAGTCACCATCCGCCACCACGCCCTGGAATCCGGCTGTTTCGTGGTGAATGCCACTGCGTGGCTGGACGCCGATCAGCAGGGCCAGATCATGCAGGACACCGGTTGCGGCCTCGGTCCGATCTCGGGCGGTTGCTTCACTGGGATCGTGTCACCCGAGGGTAAGTTACTCGGCGAGCCGCTGCGTTCGGGGGAGGGCGTGGTGATCGCCGATCTTGATCTGGCCTTGATCGACAAGCGCAAACGGATGATGGATTGCGTCGGGCATTACAGCCGGCCGGAACTGCTCAGCCTGTTGATCGACCGCACGCCGACGGCTCATGTGCATGAACGCGGCGCGCACTTTACGGCGCTGGCCAGCGAGGAATTTGATCATGCAAACCAATGAATTGTTGGCTGAACTGCAATGCCATGGCGTGCGTTGGCCCGCCGCGCAAAACGGCTTGTCCCGACAAGGTGGCGCGGGACCGTCGGACCACAAGGCGCTGAGTTTTGGTAGCCGGACCATGATGGTGCCAATCCTCAACCAGGCTTCGCAGGATTCACCTTATCAAGCACAACCCAGCGCCGATGGCAGCCAGGCGCTGATCTTTCGTGAAGGCTTGCAGGTGGGCCAGGTGCAAATGCCCGGCGTGCCGAAGTTCTATGGCTTGAGCACTGCTGATGGCGTTCCCTATTGGAAAATCGCCACGCTGCACAGCAGCGATGTACTGGCGACGACGGTGTTACAGCACTGCATTCGGTTCAATGATCGCGGCAGTTCCTGCCAGTTTTGCGCGATTGGCCAGTCGCTGGCAGCGGGCAAAACCATCGCCCGTAAACGTCCACAGCAACTGGCGGAAGTGGCAAAGGCGGCCGTGGAACTGGATGGCGTCAAGCACATGGTGATGACCACCGGCACGCCGCAAACCCCGGACCGTGGCGCGGCGATCTTGTGTGAGTCCGCCGCAGCGGTGACGGCAGCGGTCGATCTGCCGATCCAGGCGCAATGCGAGCCGCCGGACGACGATCGCTGGTTCCAGCGTCTGGCCGACAGCGGCGTGGTGTCGCTGGGCATGCACCTGGAAGCGGTCACCGACGAGGTGCGTCAACGGATCATGCCGGGCAAGGCCGAAGTCCCGCTGAGCCGCTATTTCGAGGCCTTCAGCGCGGCGGTCGACGTGTTCGGTCGCGGCCAGGTCAGCACCTACATTCTCGCCGGGCTGGGTGACAGCGAAGCCGCTATCAGCGAGATGAGTGAACGTTTGTGCGCGCTGGGCGTGTACCCGTTCGTGGTGCCGTTCGTGCCTATCGACGGCACGCCCTTGGCGCATCACCCCAAACCCGACAGCGCGATGATGGCCCGTTTGTATCCGCAGATCGGTGCGAGCCTGCGTCGCCACGGTTTGCACTCGGATCAGATCAACGCCGGCTGCGCCAAATGTGGCGCGTGCTCGGCCCTGAAAAGCTACGAATAAGCCGGAGAACACCCATGCCGAATCTTGCGTTTGCCTTGGTCGACAGCACCTTTGAACCGTTTCGTGCCGGTGAGTTACTGGTCAAGCCCGCCAGTGAAAATTGGGAGAAACAGGCCTATTTCGCCCTGCGGCGCGCGGTGTTTTCCGATGAGCAACAACTGCTGGTGCAAGACAAGGACAGCCATGATTTTCAGGCGATTGCTATCGTGGCCCTGGCCGGCAACTGCGGGATTGCCGATCAGGTGGTCGGTGCAGTGCGCATCTATCAGCCGGAGCCTGGCCTGTGGTTCGGCGGGCGTTTGTGTGTGGCCCAGGCGTATCGGCGACACAGCATGATTGGCAGGGCGCTGGTCAACGAAGCGGTGTCGCGGGCCAAGGAGCTGGGCTGCGAGGTGTTTCGCGCAACGGTGCAGGCGCAGAACGAAAGCTATTTCCGCGGCCTGCATTGGCGAATCCTTGACCACCTGGAGTTGCTCGGCCAGCCGCATTGCCTGATGCAGGCGGATCTGCCGAGCTACCCGTTGATGCCACGCCAGGTGTCGTTGCGTGCGCTGAAGGTGGCTCGCCATGACTGATCTGACGGCGCTGCTCGACACATTGCGCAGCACCCCGGCGATGCGTTCGAAACAGGAGATCCAGCAACCCGCAGCCGTTATCGGCAGCAGACAACAATCACTGACCCGCGAGCAGCTTTACGCCTTGCCCGGTGATGACACGGCGGCAATTGCCTGTGGCGATCATTTCCAGCTGCTGGCTATTGAAGGGATGCTGCCGGCGTTCGTCGAGTCGGCGCCGTGGTTTGCCGGATGGTCGGCAGTCATGGCCAATGTCAGCGATATCACTGCGATGGGCGGTCGTGCGACGGCGGTGGTCAACGCGTATTGGCATCACGACAACGCAGCTGCACACGAACTCTTGGCGGGTATGCGCGCAGCCTGCGAAGCCTACGGCTTGTTGCTGGCCGGCGGGCACACCAGCCTCGCGACCGGTAACCCGACGGCTCTGGCGGTAGCGATTACTGGCATTGCACAAACCTTGTTGTCGACCTTGCATGTCGCGCCCGGCCAGGTCATCGCCATGGCGGTGGACCTTGAAGGCGCATGGCATGCCGACAGCGCCTATTGGAAAGCTTTTGAAGGCGTGCCGGCCGAACGCCTGCGCAGCAAGCTCGACGTGCTGCCGCGCCTGGCCGAAGCCCGATTGCTCCGGGCGGCCAAGGACATCAGCAACGCCGGGGTGCTCGGCAGTCTTTTGATGTTGCTGGAAACCACCGGCTGCGGCGCGACCATCGACTTGTCGGCCATGCCATGTCCGCCGGATGCCGACCTCGCGCGCTGGCTGCAGGTGTTCCCCAGCTACGGCTTTTTGATGACCCTGGATGAGCGTGACTGGCCGCAAGTCCAGACCGCATTTGCCTTCGAAGGCGTGCGTTGTGAACGCATCGGCGTTGTCGATGGCAGCGGCGCGTTGAACGCCCAGCTCGGCAAGCAGCGCGGCGAATTCTGGAACCTGCATGAGCGGGCGTTTACCGGTTTCAGCTACCCCCATCTTGATTTGACCCCTTTAAACCTTGATCAACAGGAGCACTGACATGCCCGCCGTCAATTTCAAAATTCGTTGGCCCAACGGCAAGGAAGCGACCGGTTACTCGCCGTCGACGGTGATTTATCAATACCTGGAGGAGGGCGCCAGTTACCCGCTGACGGACTTCCTGCAACGGCTTGAAAATGCGTTGAACAACGCCTCGGAACGGGTCAAGGAGGCCAAGGGCTTCTATTGCAGTTCCGCCATGGACACCTTGAGTTCGCTGAAGGGGCAGGCCAGCTACCTGGTCGAGCCCGACATGGTTGCCGGACAGGTAGAGATTCTCAGCATGCGAACAGACGGCGCCGGGCAGGTGATCAGCGCGGGCTGGAGTTCATTCTGAGTGCTTGTTTCTTCTTTAACCTTTTTGACCCCGATCACCGGAGCCCCGTATGACCAGTCAGCTCACTTCAAGCAAACCATCACACCACAGCGTGATCGTCGTCGGCGGCGGTCAGGCCGGGTTATCCGCCAGTTATTACCTGCAACAGCACGGGATTGACCATCTGGTGTTGGAGAAACACAGCGTGACCCACACCTGGCGTAATCAGCGCTGGGACGCCTTCAGTCTGGTGACTCCCAATTGGCAGTGCGCGTTGCCGGGTTACAGCTACACCAATGAATTCAAGGGCACCGACCCGCACGGTTTCATGAAGAAAGACGAGATCAACCAATACCTGGCCGGCTTCGTCAAATCGGTCAATGCGCCCGTCCGTGAAGGCGTCGCCGTGCAGCGGGTGATCCCTCGCGCGGCAGGTGGGTTCGAGGTGCATACCTCACATGGCGAGTTCAGCGCCGATCAGGTGATTGTCGCTTCGGGCGGTTACCACACGCCGATCATCCCGCGCCTGGCGGAACGTTTGCCGGTGACTGTTCACCAGCTTCATTCCGAGCAGTACCGCAATCCGCAGGCACTGCCCGTCGGGAACGTGCTGGTCGTCGGCTCCGGCCAATCAGGTGCGCAAATCGCTGAAGATTTGCACCTGGCCGGGCGCAAGGTCTATCTGGCTGTCGGCGATGCGCCGCGTTGTGCGCGTTTCTATCGTGGCAAGGACGTAGTCGATTGGCTCGCTGAGATGGGTTACTACCAGATCGGCGTCGACACGCATCCGCTGCGTGAAGGCGTGCGCGACAACACCAATCATTACGTCACCGGGCGCGACGGTGGACGCGACATTGATCTGCGCAATTTCGCTCGCGAAGGGATGGAGCTGGTCGGTCGTCTTGAGGGGTTGCAAGGCACGCGGCTGCAGTTCGCCAATAACCTGGCCGAGAGCCTGGATAGCGCCGACGCGGTCTACAACCGGATCAATGGTTCGATCGACAAGTACATCGAGCAGCACTCGATTGACGCTCCGCCGGGAGAGCGTTATCAGCCAACCTGGGCACCAAAGCAGGCCCGCAGCGAACTGGATCTGATTGGCGAAGGGATCACCAGCATCGTCTGGTGCATTGGCTTCAGCCCGGACTTCACCTGGGTCGAGGCTCCAGTCTTCAACGGTCGCGGCCATCCCGGGCATCAACGCGGGATCACCTCGCAGCCAGGTTTGTACTTCCTTGGATTGCCGTGGCTGTACACCTGGGGTTCGGGGCGTTTTTCGGGAGTGGCGCAAGATGCGCGATACCTGGTAGACCGTATCAGTGGTCTGCGTCACGAGAGTCAGGTTCAGGCGAGGGAGGTCGCTGAGTTGACTCCGTGACAGCGATAAACAGTGTGCTGGAAGTTATCGAGCCGGATAGTCCGCGATAACTTCCTCTGCACCAGCTTTGGTCAAGCCGATGATCTGGTAGGCGCTGCGCCGGTCACCGGACTCCATGCCAGGCGATCCCATGGGCATGCCGGGTGCGGCGACGCCGATCAGATCCATTCGCCTGGTCAGCTCGGCGATTTGTTCGACCGGGACATGACCCTCTACAAACTTCCCATTAACCACGCCGGTATGACAGGACCCCAGTTGTGCAGGAACGCCCAGCTTTTCCTTTACCTGGCTCATATTGTCCTCAAGGTGATCGACCACGGTATAGCCGTGCTCTTTCAGGTAAGCCATCCATTTGCTGCAACAGCCGCAGTTCGGGTCCCGGTGAACGTCAATCGACAGCTGTGGCGCCGCCTGTAGAACAGAAGCAAAGCCTATCGTTGCCACAGCGCTGAGGATAAAAGCTTTATTTTTGACTGAAAGCAGGCGCATTGAGATCGTACTCACAAAAAATAATGGGTAACGCTGACAGACGCAGCTCGCGTCAACGGTTACACGACGTGATTCAGAGGCATGATAAATCAAGTGATGACATGTGGGGGAGCCATCGATGAATACGCCATTTAACATAATATACATTATGCGTACCCTTGGATTTGCTTCGGGGGTGGTGGATACGTGTCGCGGATACCGAATGATGATATAGGGCAATGAATTATGATAACCGTCACATTTTCAACCACTTAGGTTTCGTATAGCGCGATTGAATGTCATTGAAAGGCCCATATTAGGTGCACCGAATCGTGATAATGAGACATCTATTTGTGCATTTAATGATGATAGTTAACATGTGACATATGTCACCAACCGCTAAAAATGAGACAAAACATTTAAAATGTCACTACGCGGTACTCGCTGCACACGGTGGCAAGTATCTTCGGCGCCGGGGAATTACCGCTCGATGAGGTTGCTTGGTGCAGATTGCGAACAGAGCATATGCAAGCACTTGTGATCCACATGCTCGACTCCGGCTACTCTACGCATACTTGCTCGAAATATCTGAGCGCTTTGAGGGGCGTTCTGACTGAATCTTGCCCAATGTGTTCACTGTCAGTTAGCGAGCTATTGAAAATTCAAAAAATTCAGACATGCGATCTTAGCCCACCACCTAGGAACCCATTCATAGAGCAAGGCGCTTTAGGTGAGCTACTATCAATGTGTGCATCAGACTGGCGTTTTCATGGGATAAGGGATTCAGCAATGATTGCGCTTCTATACGGTTGTGGCTTCGACCGTAACGAGGTTGCCGCTGTGAATTGAGATCTTGATCTGAAAAGCTGGTCAATTAAAACTTACGTTGTGCATGGACGCTGTTCGGTCAGATGGCTATCCCCCGAGTCAGGACGATGAATCCATTCCTGGATTTTAGTACGGGATTGTTTACCCTCTCGCACTGGCCCGCTATTCACGAGAATTCGCAAAGGCAGCAAGGTAACCGCCGATATGGAAGCGAGCATCGGCGCTATAAAAAATGAGGAAAAAATCTTTAAAAAATGAGAAACACATTTAGATCTGAATCAGAAACTACGTTGACTTCGCAAGTTTACCAATTAGATAACTCAACTAAATAGGGGTTTAGTTGAGTTATATATTGACTAACTTTTCATCTGCATCCGCTGATCTTCCTGCTAGCGTCAGCGCTGCCAATCGCCTGTGTAATTCGGCAACAGCAGCTGGACTAGACAGCCCCTCTGCCCCATCAAGCAGTACCAATCTGTGCAGATCGGCGGTAGCCCAATTTTCCGCGTCATCATCCAAAGCAAGCCACTGTGTTATGCCTGATCGGGCGGCATATCGCAATATTTGTCCATGCCGACTTGTCCCGTCCCACCAGATCTGGTCGGCCCAAACCTTGGCCATCGAGCTATGCCAAGTGGATCCCACGACTCGCTTCTGGAGTGTCGGACTCAAACGTTTCTTCGCTCGACTAAAGCCGAGCTTGCGCACCCAGCTGGTGCTCAAGACAATTTTTACTTCCGGGTACGGGTCAAGTGCGGCTTCCAGGATAGAAGTCCACATAAATAGTTCGCCTGCCGAACGTAGCTGAGGACCGGAAGCTGTGATGTACACCTGGTCAGGGTGCAGTACCCCGTCGAAATCTAAGAATAAGACCGCTGCCATGTGATGGATCGCACTCAAATGAAAGGAAGAACGTACCATATCAAGCTTGTAGGGCTGTGTCGGCCACTAAGAGACTACACATGGACGCTGGTGAGCATCAGTCAGCCATAGGCACTGATCGATAACAACCTTTTGCCCACTCAGGTTGCGAAATCAATCCGTTAATGTGGGCTAATCTTAGGGGAGCTTTCGTACCGTCGACCCTCGTTCAGACATATCGTCTTCGGGTGCATAAGGCTATTCAGCGTAGGTCACGACGCATACGGTCGAGCAAATCCTCCAATGAGCTGGTGCCTTCCTGGGCTATAAAACATTCTGCGAACAGACTCAGTGGATGGACTCCCAGACGGTCTGCCAACTCGCACGCTTTCTCAAAACTTACCTTTTTTGTCCCTCGTTCCAGCGAGCTTATGTACGTACGGCTACTCACAAGCCCGAAGTCTTCTTGAGTGAGCCCGCGGCGCAACCTAATCCGCTTGAGAGCGATGGCGAATGCTTCTGTCAGTTCCATTTTGATAGACCAAAAGGAAAAGATGAAGCCTGCTTGCAGTCTTTAGGGCTACAATCCGTAGACTGCATTCGAGGGGATTCGTGGATGATCTCGCGTTCAAATACTGTAGCTGTTGCTATGACGCAAGCCATTTCCGAGCCGTCTGGTGATATGGGCATGCACCGATTTACCACCGCAGATGACCTGGCTGATTTGGTTCATCTATGCGGTCGACGGGGTTCCCATACGACAATTCTCGCGGTGCATTTGGCTATCCCCCCCGCTAATTCGGGACAGGAGCGATGGATATCGATCCCCGTCGTCCAGCTACTTCGGGGGAACGTCATAGCAACCGATGGTTCGGTGGAAGATACTTTCTTTTACCGGCTGGCTTCCGGAGAGATTTTCAAAGACCACTCGAAGCTGGAAGCGGAACGAATTCTCACTGCAACCGTCGTGTACAAGGAAAAGACGGGGCCTTCATATGTTGATCTGGGCGGCCATCACTATGAATTTCATCGTTGGCTTTCGCCTGTCGTCGTGGAGATGCACGAAGGGCTGTGATGACCCTATAGAGCCGATGTAATATCCGATAATATCCAGACCCGGATATTTTTTGTTGATCAGAATCTTATCATGACTGCTAGTTTTGCCAGTCCGACATCCCACGTCCCACTTACCTCATCCGCTGTTCGATACCTTTCAAAACTTCAATCATCTTATTTCCAGCCTCTCTCCGAGGAGCTGCCAGCCGTCCGGGCCTACTTAGCCAATTTTTCCCGTTTCACTTGAGGCCGTTGTTGGCTATAAAGCGGTCCGTAGCTTTCTCAAATCGTATGCGGGCAATCCCTCCAACTTCAATTATTATCGCACCCATGTCGAACGCTTGTTGCTCTGGTCCTTGCTGATCGTGCAAAACCTCTACTGGAGGTGCGTCGACGAGACGCCCAAGCCTTTATGGAGTTCTGTCTTCACCCCCCAGAGCATTGGATAATCTCAGTGATCAAATCCCGGTTTATCCGCTTGGGCGATCGCAAACAGTCGTGCAGTGATAGGTACGTCGTTAATGCCGATTGGCGCCCATTCAGTTTAACGATGACAAAGCGTGATCGGCTGCTGTGTACTGACACCGATAAAGCCAAACCCTATGCCCTATCACAAGGCTCCACAGCGCAGATATTCGCTATCTGTGGAAGTTTTTTTCAGCATGCTATGGACGTAGGTTTTACCGAGGTGAATCCGTTTCGCGCAGTTAAGAAAAAATCTGTTTATAAGCAGCGTAATACACTCGATGTGGTTGGCCGTGCTCTGACCCAGTTGCAGTAAAATTATGTGCTGGAGACCGCGGAGCTGATGGCTAATGAGGACCAGGCCTACGAACGAACCCTTTTCATCCTCAGCACACTGTTCTCCATGTACTTACGAGTCTCTGATTTAGTAGGGCGCGACAATTGGGCGCCGACCATGGGCGATTTTCGTAAAGACACCATGGATAACTGGTGGTTTTACGTAGTCGGCAAGGGCAATAAATCAGCCAAAATCAGCGTGAGGGATGAATACATCCACACCTATCTGGTGCGCTATCGAACTCATCTGGGGCTCACCCCCCTGCCCTCGCCGCACGAAAAAGGCCATTGCTGACAACCCTTAAAGGCCGGGCCGGTTTGTCCGACCGGCACCTATGGCTGCGGAAAATTGGAGTGAAGATGAGCTCGACAACTTGCGTTCAGCTTCCCTGCACTGGCTGCGCCACCTTCGATGCGCCGTTTCGTGACATGAAGGATCTTCAGGCAGATTTGGCCGATTGAAATTTAACTGATATTTAAGCCAAGCTTTATCGTTTTCGACTCGTTAGCTCGCCTAGATTCAATCTTGGGCCTGCAGCAGCTTCTGGAGTCGCGATAACTGTTGCGCTGTCTCATCGTCATCCAACGCCAGCCAATTGTTGATACGAGCGCGTGATGCATAACGCAATAGTTGAGTGTGGCGACTCGTTTTGTCCCACCACACCTGATCTGCCCAAGTTCTCGGCATGGAACTTGCCCTCGAAAAGCCTAGCACACTCACCCAGCTCTTACTCAGCACTAGCTCCACCGAGCTTGGCTCTATACCAGAAGCACTTGTAGAGAAGATCCAGTGATTTAAGGTGGCTTGGACCGAGTCCTGGATTTATCAGGCGACATCGCTTCGAGGAATAGGCCGTGAGGAAGTGGTTGATCACTGTGATGTGATACTGATTTATAGCTCGGTATACTGATATATAGGGAAATTTACTATACTCCAGCTGGCGTTCTTCTAGGCCACTAAGCACAACAACTCCTCGCCTGCAGGGTGCGTGAAAGCAATCAGTAACCGTGGAATTCGGTAGATTCCGGGGGGCTATGGTTCTTCAGAGCATTTCGACCGGCGCTGCCGTTGACCCCTACTATGTTAAGCTGCATTGGCTGCTCTGGTAGTTTTTTGCTGGTTGCACCTACGTCGGAGCACTCGGATGCGTGATCTGCCAAGAGTGAGCGCCCTCGCATGCGATCGCTAGCAAAGTAACCTACAGAGCAGTCGTACACCACTTGGCATCCAGCAATCGACGCTCAAACCGTCTGATCATGTAAGACCCACCCCAAGTCACCCCTTCGATCCTGCTAACGATCTATATCTACTGCTATCTCAACCGGATCAAGGCTAGCGCAGCGAACTTCGCCTAAGGGCATCGACGGACTCTATAGATCTCAGAAACCACCTGCATCGTTGCGTCTTCGATCGTTCCTTCATTACGGCATAAAACCCAGCCGTGATCTTCAATCGCTCGCTCGAACGCCTGGGTGCAAGCGATATGATCTTCCAGCTTATGGATCACAGTACTGCTCAACCCACGCCGTCGTGCCGCTGCCCTCGCCCATGAAATATCAGGGGCGGTGACAACCCCGACATGCAGGTCTGGCACTCGCACGTTTCGATCAATGTTTAACTGTAGAATCTCTGCAAACGGGATTATCCGGCGAAAAGCAGCATCAGATGGGTACCAGCGATCGATCAAGATGATGCTGCCTGGTGGCTGTTTAGCCAGCACGTGCTGGGAAATCCAGGTACGGCTATCAGCAAAGCGCTCACAAACCCCTAACTCCAAATCCCGGGTTGGATTTCTGACGAGCCTGTTAACGAGGGCCATCGTTTCACCCCTATAGGGATCGCTTTTTTTCTCGCAAAGTCGGATAACCATTTTGTTGTCTGCCCTCAGTACTTTCGTAATGGCCTCCAACAGAGTGGTTTTGCCGGTTCCCTTGGGCCCATCTAGAGACACAAACAACGGACGTTTCATTCTTCAAATGTCGCCTTCAGATGTGATGCCCTTCCGTAAAAAGTAAATTCAAACATTTGCGCCCCAAGCATCGCCAAGCCTAGCAGTACAATCTCGTCAGATAATGCCTGCAGTTCATCCGGCTGCGGGGTTTGGTCGTCAGCAGTTGGCATTGTTCGCTCCTTGAGTTCGTCATGTTAGGGCCTAGGAATGGGCACTAAGCGTTGCCTGGCAGATAGGCGCCCCGCTCCGCCTGAACGACTCGACTGCCTCAATGAGCCCAGAAGCGCTCCAATGCCTCAAGTGCAAAGTCCGGCAGGGATGGCATTTTGCGGTTGTGAACATCCGCCAAACGCAGGATCAGCAAGTCATACGCAGTGAATTGGGAGAAGTCCAAGTGCAGGTCAAATTCCTTGTTTTCATTGGTTCTAAAGAAGTAGGTAAAGTCCCTGAGCCCTTCGATCACCAGCGAATCAACGCCCGCTTTGCTTGAGGATGAATCGCAGAAGTAGTCACACTGTGATCCGAGGAAGTACAGACAGCCTTGGATAACGTGGTCCAGCACTTTATGCGTATCAATCCCCGTCATTTCGTAGGAAAACCGACTCAGCCTTGCCAGGTTAGACATCGCTACAAAGTCAGCTAGGCAAAACGCCTCCTGTGGAACGTTCAGCAACTCATCGCAGAATCGCTTGAGCAGACTGTCCGAGTCATGAAGGGCGGAGAACAATGGATCGCGTGAGATCAGTCCGGGGCCTTTTACGAATTCTTCAGGCAGGTAGTTGATGGCAGTGGTTACCGGGCACTCCCATTCATCCTGGATCAGTTCCGACATAACACCCTGAAGGGTGATTAGAAGCGCACGTTTCTCGACATCGCGCGAGATCAGATCGCAGGCCTGGACCTTGGCTGTGTTCTCATTCAGGTCAAGGAAAACGGCATTGAGCAGCCCAGTGATGAAACAGTCCTGCTGCTCGTCAGTGAGGTACTCAATATGGCTCAAAATGGCGCTTGGCGTATCCGGCCCGGCTTTGGTCAGCTCAAGCAGCAAGGCTTCATAAAACCAGTCCAAGCCGTAGACCTTCCTGATGTAATCCTGGCTCAAGACCCCGGATCGTGTCAGGAAGTCAGCCCAGTTGTGGTTCGGAATATCCATTACGCTCGAAAAGCTATGAGGCGCGCAGATGTTGATGGGCAGCAACGGGAGCAAGGTTTCCCGGTCGCTGCCCAACCGCGTGCTTGTCCAAAGCTCTGGATTTTCACTGTGAAGCAACGCCGCAATGGTTGTGGGCTTGAATTGCGTGGACCGCAGGGATTTTTCCATGACGTAGGCTTGGATCGGGCAGGCAGCCATTGCCCCAACCAGACGAACTGTCAGGTCAGAAGCCGTCAGCGCTGAGCCCGACGCAATTAACAAGGACCAATCCGGGTTATCCCAAATCCGCAGTGCCTCAATATCCTCAAGCCGGACTTCGGCCTGACGCATGAACTTTGTGAGCGCTGCTTGTGAAAAGCCCATGCTCAGGGCAACCAAGGCTGGCGCCAATGACCTGGGAACACCTGTAATCGTGCAGTTCAAGTTGAGATCAAACACCTGCGTCGGATCTTCGCAGCGATACGCGGAGGCATCAAAGTTGGCACCCTGGCGATTCAGTTGAGTCGTGATAAAACCCGCGCCCCAAT
This sequence comes from Pseudomonas sp. CFII64, assembly GCF_000416235.1. Classification (GTDB taxonomy): domain Bacteria; phylum Pseudomonadota; class Gammaproteobacteria; order Pseudomonadales; family Pseudomonadaceae; genus Aquipseudomonas. Next base: position 329,416 of record NZ_ATLO01000051.1, read on the forward strand.
TCGGATGAGGGCGTGTCGATTGAAGATACATCGTGTGCTCCAAGCCTTGATGTTGAAATGACATTGTCGGCGCTTTTCAAGACAGAGAACATACTCAAGCGCTGGTTTGGCGCTCCGATTGCGCGAAAGTGTCTGCCTCTCCCCAACAACTATGGACGAATATTACGACGCATCTACGCCATCGGGCCCACAATGCAAAAAACAACGTAAAGCAGTGTTCGCATCAAAAGCTCGTACCGGCCAGCATGCAGGCTGCCATCTAACCGTAGGCACAAAAGCCCCTTGCGGTCTGAAATGCGCGAGCGGGTGAGTCAGGAAGTCATGCCACAGTCCACCATCGGCTATCTGCGCGCGTAAAATCTGCGACACAAAAGATCCAAGTGGCCAAACTGGGCGTTACGCACGTTGAATGTGCTTTCAGAGGCATAGCCCGCCTTCCCGCCGGGCCCCCGGGATGGTGTATTGGGCGAGCGGCACGGCTGAGTCCTTGGCGACGACGTGATTCATGACGGCCTCCACCCGCCCCGACGCAATATGACGGCTCCAGTCAAATTCAGGACGCACGATACTACCGGCCCTGATAACGCGCCCGGGTTTTAGGTCATGGAAATCCGGATCCTCCAGAATCAACGAAAACAACTGCGTACCGCCGCTGTGCGCAATGACGTCAGGCCTAAAAGGCCGCTCGCTGTCGGTCCCCTGCTGGATCGCAATCCTGATCCTTTCGCCCAGCCGCCTGGCCAACCTTCGATGGAGCGGTCTATCAGCACGTCGATGGTTGCCCAGCCGTATATGTAGATGAGTACGGGAGCCGAATAACGCAGTCGATTGGCTATATGCCACCTGAATGCTTCCTGACTCACTGGCGCACGTAATTTCAGGCTACTGCTACCATCGACCTAGATCACAGGCAGGCGGCATTATTAAACGAGATTTTATGGGTTACCGGCACCGGTTCGAACTCCCGCACGATACGTAATTTCTCAACTGACCTATCCAGAGACCTCAGCCTGTTACGCGACTGTCAGACAGTAGGCAGAACCAGCTCTTCGAGAAGTGTGTGATGGCCGGAACACGAAAGGTTCAAACGTACGCAAGTCCTAAGCGTTATGGTCTCGATGCGCAATCGACGGAATGTCCGCTTTTGGCCGATTCTGTTGAAGAAGTCGGCAGTGATTTGTGAGACAAAAAAGTGCGCGGCGCAGATTGTAATCTTGAATCTCCGCAGAGCCGTTCGGACTCGGATTTCACGCAGAAGCTCGCTTAAGAGGCGCTTTTTTACCAACCTACAATTTGGGATTCTGAAAAACCGATTTTTTTCAACACTATCGGCCGATAGCTGTCGGTCGCATATGCATCGGCGTAGGATATCGATCCAATTCATCGGCCGAGAGTAGAGCGAGTGCCCAATGAGTGAGTCAGTGCAGATGACTGTGAGATGCCAGGATCCGGGCGATGGCAGCGGAGAACTCATAATCGATCTTCCTCCGGATGTCCTGGCGGCCATGAACGTTGGTCTCGGTGATTCACTAAGCATCGAGTTGGTTGACGGATCGATAGTGCTTAAGCCAAGCAGCGTTGGTGATACGAAATCCTGAGACCGGCATTGGCCAAATGCGGTCGCTCATAGAAGCATTCGGCCGAAAATGGATTAGCAGGCGAGTGGCTAGACCTTACAGCGCTATCACCCCGACTATGAATGAGTTCGTACGCTCCAGAGTGCAAATGCCGTAGCTAGGCATCCGCCCCTGTCCCTCACCTCCAAAGGTCATCATGATCAATATTCGTTTGCAGCAGATTCTCCCGCAAGTAATTGAAGCTGTGGAGCGAGCAGGTGTTCTACTGGCAAGCGAATATGCTCGCCCAAGTGGCCGGAGAGGGTCAGGAGACAAAGCCGAGATAGATGTTGAAATCGAGGTTCTACTCTACGCGGAACTGCTGGCAACTCTAAACTGTGATTGGTGGGGCGAAGAGACCGGCCATGTACTTTCTGGAGACCCTTTCTGTTGGGTCGTCGACCCGAACGACGGCACCAGCGACTTTTTGAGAGGCCTTAAAGGCTCGGCGATATCTGTTGGCCTGCTCCATGACAGCCAACCTGTGCTTGGGGTGGTGCATGCACCGGTCACTGCATCGGGTATTTCCGACTGCATTGCGTGGGCCGAGGGTATGGATCACCTTGTGAGAAATGGCCACCGCATCGTCGCCGATCTCTCAGATCAACTGCTCACAGAGAAGACGACGGTAATGGTTAGCGCTGCGGCTGATGGCAAACCCGAAATCAACAGTCAGCTATGCGCGCCAGCTGCATTTCACTCTATGCCATCGATTGCTTATCGGCTTGCGAAGGTTGCCGCCGGCGATGGGGTATGCGGTTGCTCGCTTTATCCGGTTTCTGCACATGATGTTGTGGCCGGGCATGCGTTGCTGATTGGCGCAAAGGGAGTATTGGTTGATGAAAATGGAGCCTCAGTTCGGTACACAACAGAGGACTCCATGGCACGAGTGTCCGGGAGAGTATTTGGCGGCTCGGCTAGCGCATGTTTCGAACTGAGTAAGCGCGATTGGAGCAAGCTGTTCAAATAAACATCCAGTTTGAGTGCGACCTGATTGAAGCAAGTCTCACACCGTACGCGATGAATCCGGTTGCCACTTATACAGCAACAACTGATCGATTTCACTCGCCCGCTGCGTCGGCAGGCGGCCTGGAGCTGACACTCGCGTCAGACAAAAAAACTCGAAGCGCTCACCGAAAATTCACCACTTTCCCTTACTGACTAACATGGCTTTGCCGGTAATCAAAGGAGAGCAGGTTTCAATCATTTGTATAGCCTCCTACTGGTCGTCCTCACTTACCTAGCGCCGCGGGAAGCTCCACAATATTCCTGTCACCGAACCATTTGGTAAGAGTTTTTTAGAGGCGCCCGTCCGGCCAAGTCACCTACCGAACTCCAGCATTTAGTGCGATGGTGTCCGCGCATATTTAAGCGGACGCGATCGCCCTTATCGCAAGGATTTACATGCGCCAACGAAGCTCTTACCCCAAACCATTCAAAGCCCAGGTCGTCCAGGAATGCCTGCAACCCGGAGCGACGATTTCCAGCGTACTCATCCATCACGGTAACCGGCCGGTGAAGTCAACTACCCGATTCCAGCCATAAGGGCGATGTTCTCCATTTAAAAATACGTGGCCAGCATCGCCCTTATTGTCAGGATTGCCACGCGCCAACGAAGCTCTTATTCCAAATCTTTTAAAACCCGAGTCGTTCAGGAATGCCTGCAACCTGGCATCTCGATCGCCAGCGTAGCCTTGCGGCACGGCATCAACGCCAACCTAGTTCGCAAATGGATACCTGTTTATCGAGATCATCAGGTACGGGCTTTACCCGCTTCGTTCCGTTGAAGCTGGAGCCCGGCAGCAGCTCGATCAGATGTGGGAGATCGGACAGATGATCTTTGTCGATCTCGACCAGTCGCAGGCCGTCCGCATGAAATTGTTGCAGGCATGCCTTTACCAAGGAGGATTTACCTGTACCTCGTTCGCCTGTGAGCAGTACGTTGTTAGCAGGCAGACCTTCGACGAAACACCGAGTGTTGTGCTCAATCAGCTTTTTCTGGCGGTCAATATTTTTGAGCTGTTTGAAGCTCATCAGAGCCGGTCGCGGCACTGGCACAAGTCTGCGCTGGGTGATGCCATTGACCAGCCTGGTTGCCAGACATAAGCCAGGACATCAGCAAGTGGCGCATCACTCTATGGCGGCGGTTAAGCACGCTCCAAGCCATCGGCAATACGTGTGAGTTGATACAAGAGCTGCTCTTGAACGTTTTCCACGGAACACCCTATTAAATTTGGAAGGGCAGACCCTGCCCTACGCCACTATGATAAAACCTTCCACGAGTAGGTTTCTTACAACAGGTGGGCCGTGAGGTGTGAGTAATGGACATAATTCGAATGTCCCCGTCGATATTGGGGCTGGGATCGATCTGCAACCGCCTCGAAGCAAATTCACAGCGTTTGATGACGGGCACTGGGCGGCAGGCCATCGCCATGATGACGCGCAGCTGCTATATGCGATTGAGGGCGTACTCGTCATTGGTACACACACACACTGTCCGATGGGTGCTGCCGAGCAACCGTGCGCTGTGGATTCAGCCGGGTATTGAATGGTCGGAGCAGTGGATCTACGGAGCCTCTTTCTGAAGCACTCGCAAGCCCCGCGAATGCTGCGTAGTGGACGTTTCACCATTACTGCGTGAACTAATTTTGGCGGCCGTGAATGTTCGTGTCCCTTTTTCAGTCGAGAGCCGTGATGGATGGATCATGAAACTGCTGTTCGACGAACTCGATCTAGCCCCACTACATGCCATGCAGCTGCCAGAGCCTAATCATCCGAGACTCGTCCAAGCGTGTCGTCTGTTGATCGAATCGCCACACCTGGAGTTGCTCAAATGCGCTCTTCTATTGGCCGTGAACCCCAAGACCCTTCGGCGCTGGTTCATTGATGACACTGGCATGACCTTTGGAAAGTGGCGACGCCAGGCAGGATTACAACTGGCACTTGAGTACCTGGCCCGAGGAGATAGCGTACTCGATGTGGCCCTCGCTACGGGTTATGCCAACCACAGCGCTTTCAGCGCCATGTTCTGCACGCGGCTGTGCGTATCTCCATTGGAGTTCGTTATGGCGCGCCGCCGGTAGGGTAACGCCTAGCCTAATAGGTGTCATTCGCGATGGCCATGAAGCGTGGATATTGAGCCGCTTGGCCTCGGCGGTGCACAAAGTGAGGCTTTTTGACGCACCGCGCTCGCGATGCGCCAGCAGTCTCCCGGCATGTGAGTGGCTCGCTTATTGGCCTACATACCGCGCGCGACCCGCCAGTACGGCGAAGACAACTTGCATTAGAGCTGCTGCTAGCAAAACCAATAGAGGGTGGTGCCAACTCGATGTCAAACCGTGCAGCCACCCGGCAAGAAAAGGGCCGCTCGCGCCGAGCCCGTAACCTACGCACTGGCCCATGGCCGACAACGAACTTGCTTCGTGGTGATCACGAGCACGTAGACCGAAAAGGCTTAGACACGTCACCATCGACATGCCCGCTCCCACGCCTGCGAACAGCAGCCAGACCAGTGATATTGCCGGCTCAAAAATCAGCCCGAGCACACCAATAACAATGGCTAAGGAACAAATAAAGCCCAGCAGTCGCTGGTCACGCATACGTTTGATTGCTACCGATGTCGATAGGTTGGCCACTACCGCAACTGCTTGATAGGCAAAAAGGTAGAGGCCTGCTTGCGTGGCGCCAATACCAGTCGAGGCGGCTATTGCCGGGAACCAGTCAATCAGGGTGTAGAAACTCACGGTCTGCAGAGCCATGAACATCGATATTTGCCAGCCGACCGCACTGCGCCATACCGTGGTGCGTCCTGCAGGTACGGGGAAAGCGCTACGCGCACGAGCACTCTTAGCGTGAGGCCACCAGCAAACTGCAGCCAACAGAGCGAGAAAAAACCAAACACCCAAGGAAAGCTGCCAAGCATAGCTCGACAGTGCTGACAATGGTGCGGCAAGTCCACTGGCGAGCGCAGCCAGCAGCGCCATGGTCGCGGCATACAGCCCGATGCACAAAGCGGTATGGCCAGGGAAGTCACGCTTCACTAGCGGTACGACCAGAACATTGGCGACAGCTATGCCCGCGCCTATCAGCAGTGTTCCGAGCCATAGACCGCTGTAAAGGCCGGTGGAGCGGGTTAGCGCGCCTACGGCGATCATCACCAAGGCTCCCAGCAGCGCGTGCTCCAAGCCAAAGCGACGAGTCAACCAGGGAGCCAGTGGTGAAGCGCATGCGAACATTAGTAGAGGCAACGCATTAAGCAGTCCCGCCACCGAAGGACTGAAGCTAAAGAAGTCCTGGATCTGGGATAACACCGGCCCAATGGCGGTTATCGGAGCTCGAAGGTTAGCTGCGATCAGCAGGACACCCATCAGCAGGGAGAAACTAAAAGTAGATTTTGCGACGTGAGCCGTCGAGGAGGAATGCGGCATTTTTACCTACGCACAACTGTGGGATAGAGAATCCCAAGTGTGCGTTGGTTGACGTTAACGCTTACGCAATGCGCGGCGGTGCGCAATGTCTGCCGCGAAGTCTAGCAAAACTGCCTGGTCAGCCTCAACGTGCAGTTCCTTTAACAGGTTAGCCTAGCCATTTTCAGAAACCCTGAGGTACACGGCTGGCATCGCCCTTACAGACAACGGATGCTGCTAAAAATACGAGGAGACACTCGTTCTTAGCGGCCGTGCAGGTGTGTTCACCGGACACTTACTCTCCATCAGCCGGGATTGTCGACCAATCTCAACCGCAAGACTCTTGAATTTTCTGAGTCACCGCGAATGCGCACAAGCTAGCCATTGTTGACGAGCACGCGGCCATTCAGCGCCACGCTTGCACATAGAGCCGTGCGTATTTGTACAGGCGTATCGAGAACAAGAATAACCCGTTCAACGGTTTGAATTTCGTAAACACCGAGCTGTCGCACCAGACAGGGCGGTCTGCTCCAGGGGTTGCCGCTTTCGTTTCGTCGATTATCAAAACGGGGGCACCCCCGCAAGACATGAAAACCATCCGCAGACGTCTGCGTTCAATCGGCCTTGAACCCTATGACTGCCTGTCACCTGACTTGATGGATGTACTGGCCACGCAAGTCGCCAAGTTGAAAGGCATTGCACAGCTGCAGTTAGACTTGAAAGCGTAACCCACCGTAAGGCGTCGTTAATCACTCAAACCGATTGACGACGCCTGCACGGTTTGACCGACACTAGTGCGCGAACTTGTTCTTTTTAAAGGCTCGCAACATTGCATCCGTTGCCACTATCGCGTCATAGACCAGCTCGGGCGTTACCGTAAACGGCATATTGTGAATCGTGTCATTTTTATCACATGCCACCTCAGCCACTTTGCGCCATTCCTCCTCCTTGAAGGTCTTCAACCCCAAATCCTCAAGCGTCAATGGCAAGCCGACTGCAATCGCGATATCCACGACCTCTTCTATTTCCTCTATAGAAGCAGCCTCCATCACCAATTGCGTGAACAAGCCGAATACCACCTTTTCACCATGCTGTGCGCCATGGAGATCATGCACGGTGGTCATTCCGTTATGAATCGCATGCGCCGCCGCACAACCACCCGACTCGGCTCCCACCGCAGACATATAAATAGTCGCTTCAATGGTATTTTCCAGCGCAGACGTAATGACTTTGTTCTCAACGGCATAAGCCGCCTGCGCCGAGTATTTCTTGATGGTTTCGTAGCACGTTTGGGCAATCGCAAAACCAATCAATGTCGGCTTCAGCATTTTCCCGTCATTGCCCAGGATCAAGTTGTCGCGTTGCGCGGCAAAACAGGCTCTGGCCTCAAAGTATGTGGCCAGGCCATCCCCCACACCTGCCGCAAAAAATCGCGGTGGCTGTTCTGCAAGAACCCGGGTATCCGCCAACACTACGTCAGGATTTTTCGATAAGAACAAGTAGCGATTAAACGTATCGTCGTCATTGTAAATGACTGAAATCGCCGTACAGGGCGCATCTGTCGAGGCGAGCGTGGGCAGTATCAATACCGGTTTGCCCAAGAAATGCGCGGCCGCCTTGGCCGTATCCAACGTCTTTCCGCCGCCGATACCGACGATGTAGTCAAAATCACGAGCAGCCTGAACGTGCTTATTGATTTCACTATCAGAACATTGCCCGCCAAACACGACCAGTTCAGCCCCCTGTTCATTCGTGAAGCCCAGCAACGCTTTTTCATGAACCCGGCTAACAATGAACTGATCACAAATCAAATACGCATTGGCCCCATAAGGTTTGCCATGTATCGATAAATCCATTAACGCGTCAGCCTGCAGCAGGAATTTGGCTGGCGATGCAATGCCCTTGGTAATGTTCATCTCATACCCTCACGTTGCGTGTGTTCAGTCTTGAGCGTTGCGCGCGTCAAACGCTTAGTTGAAAACCATCCCACCATCGATAATCACGGCCTGGCCGGTCATGTAGTCCGAGTCAGGTCCGGACAGGAATGACACACAGGCCGCCACGTCTTCCGGCTGGGAAAGCCGCTTCAACGTAATGTGCTGGGCAAATTGCTCCATCCCCCACTCCACGCTTTGCTGGGCGTTGTCCGCCACATCCTGGGCGACTTTGCGCATCATCGGCGTGTTGACGATGCCGGGGCAGTAAGCGTTCACGGTAATACCCAGGCGGGCCAACTCGCGGGCCGCTGTCTGGGTGATGCCACGCACGGCAAACTTAGTCCCGCCATATACCGCCAGGTCCGGATTGCCGATGTGCCCGGCCTGAGACGAGGCACTGATGATTTTCCCGCCATGGCCCAGGGTCTTGAAGGCGTCCACGGCGGCCTGAATGCCCCATAGAACGCCACCTACGTTGATATCGAAGGTTCTGCGGTACATCTCGGGCGTGATCGCTTCAATCGGGGCAATCGGCGCAATGCCGGCGTTGTTGATGACCACGTGCAGATCGCCAAGGCCGTCCGCCGCTTCCTTTACGGCCGTGAAGACATTGTCGCGATCGGCCACGTCCACGCTGATGGCCAGGGCTTTTCCGCCGGCTTTTTGGATGCGTTCAGCCACCTGACGAGCGGTTTCAATATTCATGTCCGCGCAGGCCACGGCAAACCCATCTGCCGCCAACCGCATGGCAATGGCCTCACCGATCCCTTGACCGGCGCCGGTAACAAACGCAACTTTTCCCAAGGACTTGCTCATTTTTGTATTCCTTCTCAATCGTGATGGGGATATTGGATACCGACTACTGACAGTTCAGGTGCAGACAACGGCTTAAAAACTCGCTTGCAGTTTCAGGCCGGCGACCCAGGCGTTATCGACTTCATACACACCACCGGGATTACGCACGTACTGCACGTTCGGGCGTACGGTCAGCCAGTCGGTGACATGCACTCCGTAGTTGAGCTCGATGTTGTATTCGCTGTGCTGCACAGGGACATAGAGCGGGTCTTCGTAGTCGGTGATGCCCGTGCTGTCATTGATCAGGCGCTGGCGCTTGGTGACGTCGTCGTTGACCTTCAAACGCGCAACACCCAGGCCGATGTCATCCTTGGGACGCCCCCCGAACGGGCCTTTGTAGACCGCGCCGATGTTCTGGAAGCTCTCGATGCCGCTCGTGTCCTTGTCATGCACGGTCAGGCTGGCAAACACACTCAACCCCCGTGATGCATCGCCATGATGGGCAGTGAGTTGCTGCTGGCCCATGATCCACGCACCGTGTTTGCTGCTGCGGGATTTGGGCGCCTGGCCGGTCAGCGCTTGCGCGGCACCGTTGACATCGTCATACACGTCATTGGCGGTGGCGCTGCTGTGGTAGTAGCCCAAGCGGTATTCACCGGGCAACGCTTGCTGGCCCAATGCTGGCTTCCAGATCACTTCGACCGGCACCAAGGCGCCTTTTGTCCCACTGCCGCTGAGCTTGAAACCGTTTCCAGTGCTCAGGTACGACGGGTTCTGCTCATACACCCCGACCTGCACTGCCCATTGTTTATCGAGGTTGTAGCGAACGCGCAAACCCCATTGGCTGACGGGGCCGCTGTACCAGACATCGCCGGCCACGTTACCGATGGGCGCACTGCAGAACGACAGGCTCTGGAAGTCGCACGGGAAGCTGGCGAAGTCTTCATTGACACCCAAACGGCCCAGCTTGAGATCCAGGGCGCTGTCGAAAAACCTCTGGCGATACCACATCTGGGTCAGACGCCAGGTCTGTCCCCTGCCCCACACTTCCTGCACCGAGCTGAGCTGCGGGGCGCGCGGGTCGGAGATGCGTTCGTTGGAGAGGTTATTGCCATTTCGCTCCGTCACCAGCAGTTGGAACTCGGCGTCGTTCCAGCCCAGCAACTTTTGCAGGTCTAGGTGAGTGCCGAGTGCCCATTGCGCGGTGTAACGCGCGGTGCGGTCATGGTTGTAACCGCCGTGAACGTTGGTGGCCCCTTCTCCGACGTAACCAACGATCACGTCAACGCCCTGTTCCAGCAGATCACTGCGTACCCCACCCCAATCACCCGTGCCCCATTGCGAGGAAGAGTCAGCGGCGGATGCGGGTAAAGCAATGCACGACAGGAGCCCGAGCGGCATTTTCCAAGCGATGTTCATGTCGATATTTCCTATTGTTTTTATGTTTTACGACACAGCGTGAAGCGGGCCACGGGGCAAGGCCCGCGCGGCCATCAAGCAAGACGCGGACAGCGATGGATCAGCTCAAATGCCGGCCAGGCAGAGGTATTTGATCTCCAGGTAATCCTCAAGGCCGTACTTGGAACCCTCACGACCGACACCCGAGGCCTTGACCCCACCGAACGGCGCGGCCTCGGAGCTGATGATTCCGGTGTTGACCCCTACGATGCCGTACTCCAGCGCCTCGCCCACCCGAAACACGCGACCCAGGTTGGCGGTATAGAAATAAGCCGCCAGGCCGAACTCGGTGTCGTTGGCTTTTTTGATGACTTCGGCGTCATCAAAAAAACGGAACACCGGCGCCAGCGGGCCGAAGGTTTCTTCCTTGGCGACCCGCGCATTGTCGGGCACGTTCACCAGGATGGTGGGCTCGAAGAAGTTTTCACCCTGGGCATGCGCGCCGCCGCCCTGGACAACCTTGGCGCCCTTGGCCAGCGCATCCTCGATATGCTCGCGCACCTTGGCAACGGCCTTACCGTCGATCAGCGGGCCAAGGGTGACGCCTTCGGTAAAGCCATCGCCCACCTTCAGGGCAGCGACCGCCGACGCGAGCTTGTCGACGAACGCGTCATACACCTTGTCATGCACGTACAGGCGGTTGGCACACACGCAGGTTTGCCCGGCGTTACGGAATTTGGAGGCCAGCGCGCCGTCCACGGCGGCATCGAGATCGGCATCCTCGAAGACGATAAACGGCGCGTTGCCGCCAAGCTCCAGGGAGACCTTTTTGATGTCGTGGGCGCATTTCTCCATGATCTGGCGGCCGATCTCAGTGGACCCGGTAAAGGAAATCTTGCGCACCACCGGGTTGCCGGTCAGCTCTTCGGCAATCTCCGCTGCGGCGCCGGTGACCACCGACAGCACGCCCTTGGGAATGCCCGCCAGCTCGGCCAAGTAGACCAAAGCCAAGGCCGAGAAAGGCGTCTGCGAGGCCGGCTTGATCACCATGGTGCAGCCAGCGGCCAGGGCCGGGCCGGCTTTGCGGGTGATCATCGCGCTGGGGAAGTTCCACGGCGTAATGGCGGCGCACACGCCCACCGGTTGCTTGATCACCAACAGGCGCTTGTCGGTCGCGCCGGGGATCAGATCGCCGTAGACGCGCTTGGCCTCCTCCGCGTACCACTCGATGTAAGACGCACCAAACACAATCTCGCCCAACGCTTCTGGCAGCGGTTTGCCTTGTTCGAGGGTCATGATGTGGGCCAGGTCGTGCTGGTATTCGATGATCAGGTCGTACCAGCGGCGCAAGGCATTAGCGCGGGCCTTGGCGCTGAGCTCACGCCAGGCAGGCAGCGCACGCTCGGCGGCTTCGATGGCCCGGCGGGTTTCCGTTTGCCCCATGCGCGGCACCTGGCCGATGGTCACACCGGTCGACGGGTTGATCACGGTGATCGTGGCCTCGTTGTCGGCAGCCAGCCACACGCCGTCGATAAAGGCTTGATGGCGCAAGAGCTGGGGGTTGTTCAACTTCATTGCTGGTTCTCCATTACACGACGCGGTTGCGCGCCTTCGACACTCACGGCCTTGAACTTGAAGCCCCGGTAGTCGTCGTGCTTGACCGCCGCCAGCTGTTCGCTGAACGCGCCCAGGCCACCCATGTAGAAGTACACCTTGTTGCTTTTGCCCGGGATGTTCGCGCCGAAGATCCACGAGTCGGTCTTGGCGAACAGCGTCTGGTCGGCGATGTCCTGGCAGATCACACCCCATTCCTGCTCGCTTTGCGCAGAGGGCTCCACGCAGGCCAACTCGTTCTGCTCCATGAAACCAATCAGGTCGGACACCCACTCCACTTCGGTTTCAATGGTCGGTGGAAGGTTGGTAAACGGACCGTTAGGGCCCAGGATCATGAACAGATTGGGGAACTTGGCGGTGGCGACCGACAGGTAGCTCGATGGGCCGTCAGCCCAGTGATCCTTCATCGAGACGTTGTCGCGCCCGCGAATGTCGATGCGCTTGTAATTGCCGTCCACGGCATCGAAACCGGTGGCGAACACCAGTACATCCAACTCGTGCTCGACCCCATCCGCCGTGCGAATGCCCTTGGCGGTGATTTCTTCAATCGGGTTGGCCTTGACGTCCACCAGCGACACATTGGGGCGATTGAAGGTGGCGTAGTAGCCGCTGTCGCACAGCGGACGCTTGGCGTAGAGGTCGCGCGGCATCAACTTGCGTGCGGTTTCCGGGTCTTTGACGATTTCAGCGATTTTCTCGCGGACGAAGTTCTGGGCCTCGATGTTGGCTTCTTCGCTGGTGGCGATATCGTTGAAGGTCTGGAACATGTAGCGGAAACCGCCGCCACCCTCCCATGCGCGCTGGAAGATGGCTTTGCGTTCGGCGGCGTCCACACTCATAGTGGGGATGTCGCTCTCCGGGAAGCCGAACGCCAGCCGCGAGGAACGCACTTCTTGCCAGATGGCATCGTAGTTGCGCTTGATGTCGTCGACGTATTCGCGGCTGACCGGGCCGTTGCCCACCGGCACGGTGTATTGGGCGGAACGCTGGAACACCGTGAGGTGGCCGACAGTCGGCGCAATCGCGGTGATGACTTGGCAGCCCGTAGACCCGGTGCCAATCACGCCCACCCGCTTGCCTTCGAGCACGGCATCGGCCGGCCAGTTGGCGGTGTGGTACATGTGCCCCTTGAATTGGTCCAGGCCGTTGATCTTCGGCACGTTCGTCGCCGACAGCAGGCCCAGCGCCGTCACCAGGTACTTGGCGCTGTATTGATGGCCGTCGTCGGCGGTGACCAGCCAGCAGCTGCTGTGCTCGTCGAACACCGCAGCAGTGATGCCGGTTTCCAGTTGGATATCACGGCGCAGGTCATGGCGATCGACCGCGTGGTTGAGGTAGGACAGAATCTGCGGTTGGGTCAGGTAACGCGTGGTGATGTCCCACTCTTGGCACAGCTCGCGATCCCAGGAGAAGCAGTACACGAACGATTCACTGTCGGATAACGCACCAGGGTAGCGGTTCCAGAACCAGGTGCCGCCGATCCCGCCGGCCTTGTCGAAGGCGCGCACCTTCAAGCCCAGTTCATCGCGCAACTTCTTGAGCATGTAAATGCCACCGAAACCTGCGCCAATCACAATCGCGTCGTAGTGGATGATGTCGGTGCCAACGGAACGTTTGGCCAGAACTGTAGTTGTCATTGTGTTCTCCTTTTTCGATCAGTGCGCCCGCAGACTTGAACAAAGCTGCAGGCAAGCCGTACCCGTTCCCCTGAAGAAAGGTTTCAGGGGACGTAAACTCGATAAGTAAGCGAGGTTCAACTAAAGCGAGAAGCCGCCATCAACGGCAATCGCCTGCCCGGTCACGTGGGGCGCGCAGGCGAGGTAAACCGCAAGTTGGCCCATGTCTTCCACGGTTTGCGCTTCGCCTTGGGGCAGCAGGCTGGACTGGTGCCGTTCCCAGGACTGCACTTCGGTTTCGCCAGGCTGGGCCCAGCGTGCGGAAAGCCCTTCGTCACCGCGCCACATGCCGGTGCCGACCACACCCGGGCAAAGGGCGTTGACAGTGATGCCCTCGCGGGCAACTTCCTTGGCGAAGGCGTTGGTAAATCCAATCACTGCAAACTTGGAGGCGCTGTAGTGCGACAGGTCCGGGAAACCGACTTTGCCCGCAATCGAAGCGAGGTTGATAATGCGGCCGAAGTTGTGCTCGCGCATCAGCTTGAGTTCCGCCTGGCAGCACAGGAATACCCCGCGCGCGTTGATGTTCATGATGCGGTCCCACTCGCTGACCGCCAGCTCGTCAACGCGCCCAAGGCTGACTACACCTGCGTTGTTGACCGCAACGTCGAGACGGCCGAATTGCGCCCTGACCTGTTCGATTAGGCTGGCAACGCTCTCGGGTTTGCTGACGTCAACTTGCAAGGCCACTGCCCGACGACCCAAGGCGCGCACCAGGGCGGCAGCCTCTTCGGCGATGCCCAAGTCATAATCAGCAAGCACCAGGTCTGCGCCTGCCTGGGCCAGGCTCAGCGCAATGCCCTGGCCAATACCACGACCGGCACCAGTCACTAGGGCGACCTTGCCATTCAGGGAGAAATTCACAGCGTTGAATTCGCTCATGTAGAGCCTCTGTCATTATTGTTGTTGAGATGCGACCGTTCGACGCGGCCTGCTGAGACTGACAGAGCAAGTCGGATGCCAATACCGTAGTACTTGGCTGTAAAGGCCGGAATAGAGGGATCGGCAACCTAATTAACGTACCCCGCTCAATGCCTCCGCAAGACATAACCGCTCGTGCCTCCCTAGGGACGATGCGAATAGTGAGCGATTATGTCTCACCGACACCCGCTGACGGATTCAGCTTGAAGGGATCGGTCAAGCCGCCTTTAATGGCCATCAACAGAAAAATAAGATCCAACCTTCGGAGGTACCATGTCCTCTGGTTTTTCGAAGACTCATGTGGAACACGTGAGTCGCGTATTGCGCACTGCCCAAAATGCACCGACCCTGCCGGTGCCCAATGCCATCCTCGATTCCTGGCGACGCTCGGTACAGCACTACAAGCTCGACCCGGGTTCATTACAGGGCCCGAGGGTTCTTGAGGCCCACCAAATCAATGAACACCGCCAGCGTGTCGACGATTTCCTGCACCTGGCAGGTGATGAAATGTCACGGCTGCACACCCGAGTACGAGACGCCGATTACTGTGTGATGCTCACCGATACGCTGGGCTGTACCGTCGACTACCGGATCGAGTCGGCCTTGCGCGGCGAGTACCGCCGCTCCGGCATGGACGTCGGCACCTGCTGGTCGGAGAAGGAAGAAGGTACGACCGCTGTCAGCGCTGTGTTAATCGACAAACTGCCAGTCACCGTGCACAAGCTGGATCATTTCCGTGCAGCGTTCATCGGCAACACCTGCTCTGCGGCGCCGATATTTTCACCCAGCGGAGAGATCCTGGCGGTATTGGACGTCTCTTCGGTTCGTGCTCCGGATGACCGGCGCAGCCAGCATTTGATTCGGCAAATGGTCATTCAAAGCGCCACTGACCTCGAAAATGCCTACTTCATGTACAGCACCCAAGATCTGTGGGTGTTACGTGCTCACCCCCTGCCAGGTTATGTCGACAGCCAGCCTCAATGCCTGTTCGCCTGGGACCGTGATGGTCGGATTGAAGCGCTCAACCCCGCCGCGCGGCGCCTGCTGTTGCAGCGCTGTGGCCGGATCCCCGCGCACATCGACGAAGCCTTTGCCTCAGCGCAGCTGCCCGCCGCCGGGGATGACAGCATCCACTATTTGCCCTCGATGGGGTTGCATGTGCGCCTCAAGGTACCTCGCCGGCCCATCAGCGCCCCCGTGGTCAGCCATCTGGGGTCAGCGCTCGACCCCAAGGTTGCGCAGGCGTTGGAGCTGGCGGTACGGGTCAAGGATCGTGGCCTGCCAGTGTTGATCCATGGTGAGACCGGTGCTGGCAAGGAACACTTTGCGTTGCAACTACATGCTGCCAGCAAGCGCCGTGACAAGCCCTTTGTTGCGGTGAACTGCGCGGCGATTCCCGAGAGCCTGATCGAAAGTGAGCTGTTCGGTTATGCCGCTGGTGCCTTTACCGGCGCCTCAACCAAAGGCATGCGTGGCTTGTTGCAACAAGCCGATGGCGGCACCTTGTTTCTCGATGAAATCGGCGACATGCCTTTAACACTGCAAACCCGTCTACTGCGGGTACTCAGCGAAGGTGAAGTGGCACCCTTGGGCGGTGCGCGCCCCCAGTCCATCGATATTCAAGTTATCTGCGCCAGCCACCGCGATATCGCCACGCTGGTAGAAACCGGTAGCTTTCGTGAAGACCTGTTTTTCCGCCTCAGCGGCGCACGCTTCGATATACCGCCGCTACGCGAACGCAAAGACAAACTGGCGTTGATCAACAAACTGTTGGGCGACGAATGCCAGCGCTCAGGCGAACGCCTTGAACTGAGCGAAGCTGCACTGGAAATGCTCTTGAATTACGGCTGGCCCGGCAACATGCGGCAACTGCACCACGTACTGCGTTACGCGTGCGCCGTGTGTAAAGGCCAAGTGATCGGGGTGGATGATCTGCCGGTGACGCTCGGCGCGAGCGCGCCGGTAAAGGGCCAGGAGACCGTCAGCGGTAGCCCGGAACGCCAGGCATTGATCGACACGCTGGTGCGCAACCGCTGGAAACCCCTGCTTGCCGCTCAGGAGCTAGGCATCTCTCGCGCAACCCTGTACCGCAAGGTCAACCTGCACGGCATCAAGATGCCGGGCAAAGGCTCATACGACTGAGGTTTACCAGACGCTACGGTCCAAATGTGGGAGTGGGCTTGCTCGCGATAGCTTCACCGCGGTGTAGCGGATACACCGGGGCGCTTGCATCGCGAGCAAGCCCGCTCCCACCGTTGAACTGCCTTATAGCTGTAGCCTATCAGGTTGCTCTTGGCCTTATAGGGCTTGTTGCAACGCGGGGACCGCTTCGAACAAGTCCGCCACCAGGCCGTAATCAGCTACCTGGAAGATCGGTGCTTCTTCGTCCTTGTTGATCGCAACGATCACCTTGGAGTCTTTCATGCCGGCCAGATGCTGGATCGCGCCAGAAATACCGACCGCGATGTACAACTGTGGCGCGACGATCTTGCCGGTCTGACCGACCTGCATGTCGTTGGGGACGAAACCTGCGTCGACCGCAGCGCGGGAAGCGCCTACAGCTGCGCCGAGCTTGTCCGCCAGAGCGTACAGATGCTTGAAGTTGTCACCGTTCTGCATGCCGCGACCGCCGGAAACGACGATTTTGGCAGCGGTCAATTCAGGACGATCAGACTTGGCCAGCTCTTCGCCGACAAAGCTTGATTTGCCTGCATCGTGAGCAGCGGAAACTGCTTCGACCGTAGCCGCACCACCTTCAGCGGCAACCGGATCGAAACCGGTGGAACGCACGGTGATGACTTTTACCGCTGCCGAGGACTGAACCGTCGCAATGGCATTACCGGCGTAGATCGGACGCTTGAAGGTGTCCGGCGATTCTACCGAGATGATTTCGGAGATCTGATCCACATCCAGCTGCGCAGCAACGCGGGGCAGGATGTTTTTGCCGTTGGAAGTGGCCGCAGCCAGGATGTGGCTGTAACCCGAGGCAAGCTCGACAACCAGCGGCGCGATGTTTTCCGGCAACTGGTGCGCGTAGGCAGCATTGTCAGCTGAAAGCACTTTGCTCACGCCAGCAATCTTTGCCGCGGCTTCAGCCACAGCGCCTGCGCCGAGACCAGCAACCAGCACGTGAATGTCGCCGCCGATTTTGGCCGCAGCAGCCACGGTATTCAGAGTGGCCGGAGCCAGCGTCGCGTTGTCGTGTTCTGCGATTACCAGAATAGTCATTTCAGGCTCTCCAATTCAAAGCACCTTCGCTTCGTTTTTCAGTTTCTCGACC
>NZ_ATLO01000052.1 GCF_000416235.1 Pseudomonas sp. CFII64
CGTTCTTCGCGGGCAAGCCTCGCTCCAACAGTTTTTCAAACCGTCAGCAAGCGCTCCCTGAGCTTGCCAATCTCATCGCGCATCTGCGCTGCCGCTTCGAATTCCAGGTCGCGGGCCAGTTGGTACATCTTTTCTTCCAGCTGGCGAATGCGCTTGGTGATTTCGCTGGGTGAGCGCAGCTCGTTTTCGTACTTGGCGTTCTCTTCGGCGGCCTTGGCCATGCCTTTGCGCTTCTTGCTGCGCGAACCCGGCACGGTTGCACCTTCCATGATGTCGGCAACGTCCTTGAACACGCCCTTGGGCGTAATGCCGTGTTCAAGGTTGTAGGCAATCTGCTTGTCGCGACGGCGCTCGGTTTCGCCGATAGCGCGCTCCATGGAACCGGTGATGCGATCGGCATACAAAATCGCCCGGCCATTGAGGTTACGTGCAGCACGGCCAATGGTCTGGATCAGCGAACGCTCGGAACGCAGGAAGCCCTCCTTGTCGGCATCGAGAATCGCCACCAGGGACACTTCCGGCATGTCCAGACCTTCACGCAGCAGGTTGATCCCCACCAAAACGTCGAAGGTGCCCAGACGTAAATCGCGAATAATCTCCACCCGCTCCACGGTGTCGATGTCCGAGTGCAGGTAGCGCACCCGCACGCCGTGATCCGCCAGGTAATCGGTCAAGTCCTCGGACATGCGCTTGGTCAGCGTGGTCACCAGCACGCGCTCTTCCAGCGCCACACGCTTACCGATCTCGGACAGCAAGTCGTCGACCTGAGTCAGCGCCGGACGAATTTCGATTTGCGGGTCGACCAGCCCGGTCGGGCGCACCAGCTGCTCGATGACCCGCCCCGCGTGTTCAGCCTCATAGTTGCCGGGCGTCGCCGAGACGAAAATAGTTTGCGGACTGACTGCTTCCCACTCGTCAAAACGCATCGGTCGGTTATCCAGCGCCGAGGGCAGCCGGAAGCCGTACTCCACCAGCGTTTCTTTACGCGAGCGGTCGCCTTTATACATCGCGCCGACTTGCGGCACGCTGACGTGGGATTCGTCGATCACCAGCAAGGCATCAGCGGGCAAATAGTCATAAAGCGTTGGCGGCGGCGCGCCGGACGGGCGACCCGACAGGTAGCGCGAGTAGTTTTCGATACCGTTGCAGTAACCCAGTTCGAGGATCATTTCCAGATCGAAGCGGGTGCGCTGCTCCAGGCGCTGGGCTTCCACCAGCTTATTGTTGTTGCGCAGGTATTCCAGACGCTCCTGCAACTCGACCTTGATGCCTTCCATCGCATCGACCAGGGTTTCCCGAGGCGTTACGTAGTGGCTTTTCGGGTAGAAGGTGAAGCGCGGCAGCTTGCGGATCACTTCGCCGGTCAGTGGATCGAACGCCGACAGGCTTTCCACTTCGTCGTCGAACAGCTCGATGCGGATCGCTTCCAGGTCCGACTCGGCCGGGTAAATATCGATGACATCGCCGCGCACCCGGAAGGTCGCACGGGCAAAATCCATGTCGTTGCGGGTGTACTGCAAATCCGCCAGCCGACGCAACAAAGCGCGTTGATCGAGTTTGTCGCCACGGTCCACATGCAAAACCATGCGCAGATAGGTTTCCGGGCTGCCAAGGCCGTAAATGCAGGAAACCGTGGTAACGATGATGGCGTCCTTGCGCTCCAGCAACGCTTTGGTTGCCGACAGCCGCATCTGCTCGATGTGGTCGTTGATCGAGGCGTCCTTCTCAATGAAGGTGTCCGACGACGGCACGTAGGCTTCGGGCTGGTAATAATCGTAATAAGAGACGAAATATTCGACCGCGTTGTTGGGGAAAAACGCCTTGAACTCGCCGTACAGCTGCGCCGCCAGGGTCTTGTTCGGCGCCAGCACCAGCGTCGGGCGCTGCACCTGGGCAATAACGTTGGCGATGCTGAAGGTCTTGCCCGAACCGGTCACACCCAGCAATGTCTGGTGCGCCAGCCCGGCTTCGATCCCTTCGACCATCAGGCGAATGGCTTCTGGCTGATCGCCAGCAGGCTCAAAACGGGTGACGAGCTGAAACTCGGACATAACGTACCTCTGTGTGCGTTTTCGCCAGAGTGCGCGCAAAAACGAAAGAACCGCCAACGCCTGCTCCGTGAAAGGATCAGTCGTACAGAATATAAAGTGATGGGACTACAAGTGGAGTCTCCAATGCCGCCTTTCAAGCCATAGAGTCGATACGCTGCCAAGGATGCTGGCGCAATATGACCAGCGGCGGAAAAATAACCGGAAAAACCTTGAAAAAACGCCTTGCCGACTGTCGCCCCGGCCCGCGATGGCCTCTATACTAGCTCCCCGTTTGTGCACCGCTCTGGCGCATTCGGGTTAGAGCGGCCTTCCCTCACTTCTCACTCAGAGCCGCCGCAAAAATGAGCCTGTTCTCCGCTGTCGAAATGGCACCACGCGATCCAATCCTGGGCCTCAACGAAGCATTCAACGCCGATACCCGCACCACCAAGGTCAATCTTGGCGTGGGCGTCTATTGCAACGAGGAAGGACGCATTCCCCTTCTGCGCGCCGTTGCCGAAGCCGAGAAGATTCGCGTGGCTCAGCACGCTCCCCGCGGCTACCTGCCGATTGACGGCATCGCCGCCTACGATCTGGCGGTACAAAAACTGCTGTTTGGCGCAGATTCGCCGTTGATCGCTTCCGGTCGCGTCTTGACCACCCAGGCAGTCGGCGGCACCGGCGCACTGAAAATCGGTGCCGACTTCCTCAAGCAACTGCTGCCCGATGCCGTCGTCGCCATCAGCGATCCAAGCTGGGAAAACCATCGCGCCCTGTTCGAGACGGCCGGTTTCCCGGTCCAGAACTATCGTTACTATGATGCGACCAGCCATGACGTGAACCGTTCCGGCATGCTCGAAGACCTTGAGAACCTGCCGTCCGGTTCCGTCGTCGTGCTGCACGCCTGCTGCCATAACCCGACCGGCGTCGACCTGACCCTTGAAGACTGGAAGAAAGTCCTGGAAGTGGTCAAGGCCAAAGGTCATGTACCTTTCCTCGACATGGCCTACCAGGGCTTTGGCGATGGTATCGACGAAGACGCCATTGCAGTGCGCCTGTTCGCCGAATCGGGCCTGACCTTCTTCGCTTCCAGCTCGTTTTCCAAATCCTTCTCGCTGTACGGTGAACGCGTCGGCGCGCTGTCGATCATTACCGAGTCAAAAGAAGAAACCGCCCGCGTGCTGTCGCAGGTCAAGCGCGTAATCCGCACCAACTATTCCAACCCGCCGACCCACGGCGCAATCATCGTCGCCGCCGTGCTCAACAGCCCGGAACTGCGCGCGATGTGGGAAGAAGAACTGGCCGAGATGCGCCTGCGGATTCGCGGCATGCGCGTAGCGATGGTCGAGCGTCTGGCGAACAACCCGGCAGGTCAGGATTTCAGCTTCGTCGGTCGCCAGAGCGGCATGTTCTCCTACTCCGGCCTGACCACCGAGCAAGTGCACCGCCTGCGTAACGAGTTCGGCATCTACGCCCTGGACACCGGCCGCATCTGCGTCGCGGCGCTGAACCAGAACAACATCGATACGGTGTGCAAGGCGATTATTCAGGTGATCTGAAGCGTTAACGTTGTCGTTCACGATCCATAGGACCGGCTTTAGCCGGGAGAACGCCTCCCGGCTGAAGCCGGTCCTACGGACTGGACTAGTTGCTACCCTTCTTGCGATACGCCATCGAATCATCGATCCGCTTGAGGATGTAATCCCCCGCTGCCACGGGCGGATACAGACTGCTGGCCGGATCAATCCCCAGATCACAAGGGTCAACCACTGCGCTGTAGGTCGGATCGTAAAAGGTCGCGATGGAATAGCGTTCATGCCCGGATGTGTTGATCACCCGATGCAGGGTCGAGCGGAACCGATCATTGGACCAATGCGCCAGCAGATCACCCACGTTGACCACCAGACTGCCAGCAATTGGCGTCGCGTCGATCCAGTTATTGGAGCCCAGTTCACGCACCTGTAAACCGCCGCTGTCGTCCTGATACAGCAAGGTGATGCAGCCATAATCCGTATGTGGCGCGACGCCGAACTGATCGGCTTCAGCCATCGGCGGATGCGGCGGGTAGTAGACCATCTGCGTGCGCTGCAGCCGCTTGCTGTATTTGCCGATGAAAAAGTCCTCATCGATCCCCAGCCCGGCCGCCACCGCCTTGAGCAGATCCGCCCCCGCAACACCGATGTGCGCGTAATAGTCGTCCAGCGCGCCCCGCAACTCGGGCATGAACTGCGGCCATTGATTCGGCCCGCGCAACGCTTCGCCGGCCAGCACACAGGGATCGTCTTCCGGCAGTTCAAGGCCGATGCTGAAAAACTCCTTGTGATCGGGCTTGGTCGCTTCGTACATCAGCGCCCCGCCCAGCGCGTGCCAACCGCGATGGCGCTTGTTCACCGCGACCTGACGCTTGACCTCGGCCGGGTAGGCGAAAAAGGTCCGCGCAGCAGCCATGGCGCGATCAATCACCGCCTGGGGCACGCCATGATTGATGATGTAGAAGAATCCGGTTTCGCTGCACGCCTTGCGAATCGCGTCGCCGACGCGCTGAATACTGGCAGGATCGCCCTCGTGAACGCCGGTCATGTCGATCAAGGGCAGATTGGTATCGGTCATGCTGACTCCTGAGAAAACGGCAGGCGGTGTATACAGGTGCAAGCATTTCCTGTGCCGGTCGACCAGGCACCGAGGCGATTACTCAGCCAGCATCCCTATCGCGCCGATTGACCGGTGTCTGGGTGACAAGTTGCCGAAATCAGCAGCGTTTCCAAGCGCCCCAACATCGGGCGCGAGGATCACAAGTGGTGCAACTTTCGGTGACAGGTTTCAGGCAGGCAGAAACAGGCGCAGCAGCCGGGCCTGCGAATTACGGGCCCAAGCTGAACTGGCCCGGCTTTTGCCTTACCTGTATATACAGGATGATATGACTTAACATTGTCATTCGAAGTCAGCCCGAATTCGCCAGCATCCACCCGAATAATCAAAGCAGGAACACACGCCATGCCAGCTTCTCTTCTTCTCAAGCCCGGACAATTCGACCTCGATCAGCTGCGTGCGATCTATCAGCAGCAGGCGCCGTTCGAACTTGACCCTGATGCCCGGGAAGTGGTCGATGCCAGCACCCGCACGGTCAACGAGATCATCGCCAACAACCGCACGGTATACGGCATTAACACCGGTTTCGGCTTGCTGGCACGCACTTCGATACCGACCGAATCCCTGGCCAAACTGCAACGCAATCTGTTGTTGTCACACTGCACCGGCACGGGTCCGTTGCTGGATGACGCCAGCGTCGCGTTGATCATGGCGCTCAAGGTCGGCTCGCTGGCCCGTGGCTTTTCCGGAATTCGCTGGGAAGTGATCCAGGCCATCAGCGCGCTGTACGCCGCCAAGGTTTATCCGTGCATCCCGTCCCAGGGTTCAGTGGGCGCGTCCGGCGATCTGGCACCGCTTGCGCACATGTCAGCGGTGCTGATCGGTGTCGGTCGCGTGCGCCATCAGGGTCGCGAGATGGACGCTGTGGAAGGCTTGGCGCTGGCAGGCCTGGAACCGATGGTCCTCGGCCCGAAAGAAGGCCTGGCGTTGATCAACGGCACTCAGGTGTCGACCGCTCTGGCTCTGCGCGGCCTGTTCGCCACCGAAAAATTATTCACCGCCGCAGTAGTTGCCGGCAGCCTCAGCGTCGAGGCTCTCAAAGGCTCGGACGTTCCTTTCGACGCGCGTATCCAGGCCGTTCGTGGGCAACCGGGGCAAATCGACGTCGCTGCGCTGTACCGCGAATTGCTGGCGAAAAGTGAAATCCGCGACTCGCACATTGATTGCGGGCGCGTGCAAGATCCGTATTCCCTGCGTTGCCAGCCACAAGTGATGGGCGCGTGCCTGGATCACATGCGCTTCGCCGCCAGCGTGTTCCTGCGCGAGGCCAACGCGGTGTCGGATAACCCGCTGGTGTTCAGCGCCGATGGCGACGTGCTGTCGGGTGGCAACTTCCACGCCGAACCGGTGGCCATGGCATCCGACGTGCTGGCCTTGGCAATTTCCGAAATCGGCGCCCTGTCCGAACGCCGCATCGCCCAGCTGGTGGACCCTGCCCTGTCCGGCCTGCCAGCGTTTCTGGTCAAGGAAGGCGGCTTGAATTCCGGTTTCATGATTGCTCAGGTGACCGCTGCCGCATTGGCCTCGGAGAACAAGACGTTGGCCCATCCGGCTTCGATAGACAGCCTGCCGACCTCCGCCAACCAGGAAGACCATGTGTCCATGGCGACCTTTGCGGCACGCCGTTTGCTGGACATGGCGGGTAACAGCAGCGCGGTGGTGGGCATCGAACTGCTCGGCGCGGCGCAAGGTGTAGACCTGCACGCGCCGCTGCACACCTCGGAAAAGCTCAGCGAAGTGCTGGCCATGATCCGCAGCGAAGTTGCCCACTATGATGAAGATCGCTACTTCGCCCCGGACATCGCCGCTGCGCGTGCCTGGGTCGAAAATGGTGCATTCACCCGCTGGCTGCCGTTCCAACGCCTGTACGGTTGATTTGCCATAAGGGCGGCGGACATATGCTCCGCCGCCTGCGCAACTCCTGTCCAGGTCCCTTTTTACTGTTCAAGGATTTGCATGCGCCGCTATCACACAGGCTCCGATTTCCGTCGCGCCCAGAGCATCGCCGAACTCGCTGCCATGGCTCGCCGCCGACTGCCGCACTTCGCCTGGGAATACCTGGAAGGCGGAGCGGAAGAAGAACTCACCCTCAAGCGCAACCGTCAGGCATTTGCCGACATTACCTTGCTGCCGAAAACCCTGGTGCCGTGCAGCGACATCAATACCCGGCGCGCGGTTTTCGGTCGTGATCTGCCGCTACCCATCGCCATCGGGCCGACTGGTTACAACGGCATGCTGCATCGCGACGCCGACATTCATCTGGCCCGCGCCGCCACCGAACGCGGCTTGCCCTTCACCCTGAGCACCGTCTCCACCAATTCCATGGAACAAGTGGTTGCCGCAGTGCCTGACGTTAATTTCTGGCTGCAGTTGTATTGCCTGCAAGATGCGCACATCCAGGAAGACATGCTGCAACGGGCAACTGCCGTCGGTTGCCAGACACTGCTGCTCACCAGCGACTCGGTGCGGCTGGGCAATCGTGAGTGGGACCGGCGAAATTTCTCTCGCCCCCGGCAACTGAGCCTGCGCAACAAGCTCGACGTCCTGCGCCACCCGCGCTGGCTGCATCAGGCGTTGTGGCCACAGGGCATGCCGACTCTGGCAAATATCGAACGTTACCTGCCTCCGGATCAGCGCAACGCGAGCGGTGGCGCGCACTTCATGGGTACGCAGATGGAGATGGGCCTGGATTGGGATTCGCTGGCACGTTTGCGTGATCGCTGGCCGCAACGCCTGCTGCTCAAGGGCGTGATGCACCCCGACGATGCGGAAAAAGCCGTGGCCCTGGGCCTGGACGGCATTGTCGTGACCAATCATGGCGGGCGGCAACTGGATGGCGTGCCGGCCAGTATCGACTGCCTGCCCGCCATCGCTGCCGTGGCCAAAGGCAAGCTGACACTGCTGCTGGACAGCGGCATCCGGCGCGGCACCGACATTCTCAAGGCGTGCGCCCTGGGTGCCGATGCGGTGCTGCTGGGCCGCGCGACTTTATATGGTGTCGCCGTAGGTGGTCAGGCCGGCGCAGGTCATGCGCTTGACCTGCTCGCCGAGGAACTGCGCCTGGCGCTGTTTCTGCTGGGCCAGCCTGATCTAAGCGCACTGCACGCCGAATTTTCTCCTTCCTGCACGGTGAGTTGACCGATGACGAATTTGCAGCAAACCCTCGACCAGCTGCGCGATACCCTGGGCGACGCGCAAGTCCTGACCGGCGACGCCATCAGCGCGCGACACTACAGCGACTGGACCGGCCACGCGCCCGCCTGCCCGGCGGCATTGCTGTTGCCGCGCAACACTGAAGAAGTGTCTGCCGCACTGCGCATCTGCAACGCTGCGCAACAATCGGTCGTCCCGCAGGGCGGCATGACCGGCCTGGCCGGTGGCGCCATACCGCGCAGCAGCGACATCGCCTTGTCCCTGGAACGCCTGCGCGGTATCGAAGAAATCGACGCCGCTTCAGCGACCATCAGCGTGCTGGCGGGTACGACGTTGCAGGACATTCAACAGGCCGTGCATGACGCAGGCTTTTTGTTCCCGCTCGATCTTGGTGCGCGTGGCTCATGCCAGATCGGCGGCAACATCGCCACCAACGCCGGAGGCAATGCGGTGATTCGCTACGGCATGACCCGCGAGCTGGTGCTGGGCCTGGAAGTGGTGCTGGCTGATGGCCGCGTACTGAATCTGATGAACAAGATGATCAAGAACAACTGCGGTTACGACCTGAAACAGTGCTTCATCGGCAGCGAAGGCACGCTCGGGGTCATCACGCGCGCGGTATTGAAACTCGCGCCGCAACCGGGCGAAACCACCACGCTGCTGTGCGCCCTGCCCGACTACACAAGTGCAGTGAGCCTGTTGCGACGTCTGCAACGTGACGCCGGCACGCCGCAAGCCTACGAACTGATGTGGCAGGACTTCTTCCGGATGGGCGTTTCCTGGCTGGAAAACCCGGTAGCGCCAATACCCGATCACCATCCGCTGTACGTGTTGCTGGAGTCGGTGGCCGCCCGTGAGGTACTGGAAAAAAGCCTCGAAGCGGCGCTGGAAGCGGGCGAAGTGGTTGACGCAATCATGGCCAGTTCCCACACCCAGGCCCGCGCCTTGTGGAAGATTCGCGAGGCAACCGGCGAGTTTCCCGTGCGGCTGGCGCCGCTGAATTTCGATATCAGCCTGCCCATTGGCCAGATCGGCGACTTTGCAGATAGGTGTCGCCAGCGCCTGGAGCAACAATGGCCGGGTAACCACAGCGTGTATTTCGGCCACATCGGTGACAGCAACCTGCACCTGACCGTGGATTGCAATTCCCTGCCGCAGCCTGCGCCGATTCTGGAAATCGAAGCGTTGGTCTATACAGCCGTGGGTGAAATGGGCGGCGCGGTCTCGGCCGAGCATGGCATCGGCCTGCTCAAGCGCGAGTTTCTGCACCATTCGGTCAGCCCTGAAGCCTTGGCGACCATGCGCCAGCTCAAGGATTGTCTCGACCCGAGGGGCATTCTCAATCCGGGAAAAATCCTTGGCTGACTGTCGGCGCAGGGTTGTATATACCGGTATGGCACGCTAACTGCAGCATTAGTCACAGATATCACACCGAACCTGACTGAGACGAAGGAGTTACCCAATGCAACTGGATTCCCTGTTCAGTAAAACGTGCAAAAGCTTGAGCATCGCCGTGGCCCTGGCGGCAATGCCGCTGATGGCTCACGCCGATCAGTTGGACGACGTGAAAAAAGCCGGCGAGTTGGTCGTGGGTACCGAATTGCAGTTTGCGCCCTTCGACTTCACCGAAAACGGCAAGCAACAGGGCTTGAACTCAGAATTGTTCGAGCAACTGGGCAAAGAACTGGGGGTGAAGGTCAAGTTCATCGACCTGCCGTGGCCGAGCGTGCTGCCGGGGCTTGAAGCGAAGAAGTTCGACATGGTTGCCGGTCCGATCATCGAGACCAAGGCCCGTCAGGAGCGTTACCACTTTGTCCTGCCGATCGCCGAAGCGACGGTTGCGCTGAT
This sequence comes from Pseudomonas sp. CFII64, assembly GCF_000416235.1. Lineage (GTDB taxonomy): Bacteria > Pseudomonadota > Gammaproteobacteria > Pseudomonadales > Pseudomonadaceae > Aquipseudomonas. Next base: position 9,681 of record NZ_ATLO01000052.1, read on the forward strand.
GGTCGGCGCCAAGGACGACAGCATCAAGAAACCCGAAGACATTTCCGGCAAGACCGTCGGAGCAGGCAAAGGCTCGGCACAACTGGAAGAGCTGAAGAAGTTCGCCGAGACCCTGCCGGAAAAAGTCACCATCCGTGAATACGTCGACAACAACCAGGCTTACGCCGATCTCGCGGCCAAACGTATTGTGGCGGTAGCGAACTCGCTGCCAAACATCTCCTTCGTGGCGGCTAAACAAAGCGACAAGTACAAAGTGATCCTGCCGCCGTTCGGCAAAAAATCCTACTTCGCTTATCTGGGCCGCAAGGACGCCGATGCCGACAGCCTGATCGCCGCCCTCGACGCCGCCATGCTGAAAATGCACGCCGACGGCCGCCTCGCCGCCCTGCAAAAGAAATGGCTGGGTGCCGAAATGGACGTGCCAAAGGCTGATTTCACGCCGACCTGGTAAGCCCGGACAACTGACCCCTTGGAGCGAGCGGTCGGCGTTCCGACTTGCTCGCGAAGAGGTTGCAGAAGCGACCGCTGAAGCGACCGTAGGAGCGACTTTAGTCGCGAGAGCCCCAATCGCCCTCCCGGCTAAAGCCGGTCCTACAGCAAGCCTCACAGAATTCTGGAGACACGATGTTCGACTGGCCGTTGCTCGTGCAAAACCTGCCGTTGATGCTCGAAGCTTTGCTGGTGACCCTTGAAGTCACCGTTGCGGCGCTGTGCATCGGTTTTGTGATCGGCATTCTGGTGGGCAGCCTGCGCTTGTCCCCGGTGCCACTGCTCAGGCGTCTGGGTGGTGGCTATATTTTCGTGTTCCGCGGCATTCCGCTGCTGGTGCAACTGCTGTTCATTTATTACTTCCTGCCGCGTATCGGCCTGCCCAACGTATCGCCCACAGTGGCGGCGGTGATCGGCCTGTCGCTGGCGGCAGGCGCGTACATTGCGGAAATCATGCGCGGCGGCTTCCTCGCCATCCCTGAAGGTCAACTTGAGGCCGCCGGATTGCTGGGTTTGAGCGCCGGACAAATGCTGATCCGGATTCGCGTCCCGCAAGCCGTGCGCTTGACGCTGCCCGCCCTGATCAACGAGATGATCCTGCTGATCAAGGCTTCGTCGCTGGTTTCGGTGGTTGGCCTCGCGGACCTGACGCGGACGGCGCAGAACATGGCGGCCAGCGACTACCTGTTCGTTCAGGATTACCTGATGCTGGCGGGCTTCTATTGCCTGATCAACATTCCGCTGGCGTTATGCGGCGGCCTGCTTGAGCGGCGTCTGAAGGAGCAGTACTGATGATCTTCGATCCGCGAATCATCACCGACCATCTGGACGAGATCGGCTCGGGGTTCATGATCACGCTGGGCACCTGGACCGCTGGCGTCGTGCTCGGCCTCGCGCTGGGCATGCTGATTGCCGTTGCCCAGTTGTTCGGCAATGGTCTGGTGCGCGCGCCGTTACGGGTTTTCATCGAGTTGATCCGCAGCACGCCGTTTCTGGTCCAGCTGTTCCTGATCTACTACGCCGGCCCTGCTTTCGGCTTGAGTCTGGACCCGATCCCCGCTGGCGTGCTCGGGCTGGGCATCTATGGCAGCGTGTACTTCGCAGAAATTTTCCGCACCGGTTTTCAGTCGGTGCCGCGCGGCCAGCTCGAAGCCGCCGACACCCTGGGCATCACCCGCAGCCAATGCATCATGCGCATTCAGGTGCCGCAGATGCTGGTGATCATCCTTCCGGCGCTGGTCAATCTGGTCACGATCCTGTGCAAGGAAACCGCCGTGCTGTCGATCATCACCATTCCGGAACTGACCATGGTACTGACCGGCATTGGCTCGGAAACCTTTGCCTTTGTCGAGACCTTGCTGGTGCTGTGCATCGGCTATCTGCTGTTGGTCGAAGCCTGTTCCCGCCTCGGTATGTTCCTTGAGCACAAGGTCGGCCGTTTCATGAACAGGCAAACCCGATGAGCAGCGTTCAAATTTTGCAACCAGGTGAACTGATGAAAAGCTCCCAGCAACTGGCCGGCGACCGCGAACCCATGCTGATCTTGAACAAGGTCGGCAAAAGCTTCGGCCCCTTGCGCGTGCTCAAGGGGATCGACTTGCAGGTCCGCCATTCGGAAGTGGTGTGCCTGATCGGTCCTTCCGGGTCCGGCAAGAGCACCTTGCTGCGCAGCATGGCGTTTCTTGAAGAGTACGACGAAGGCGAAATCATCATCGAGGGCAAACTGCTGGGCTGGATGCCGGCCAATGGCACGTCCGGCAAACCTCGCAAACGCGCGCCGCAAGCGCAGATCAATCAGGTGCGGCGCAACGTCGGCATGGTCTTTCAGCAGTTCAACCTGTGGCCGCACATGACGGCCATCGGCAACGTTTGCGAGGCGCTGCGTCGGGTACGCAAGCTTAGCGCTAGCGAAGCCAACGAACGTGGCATGGCGATGCTCGATAAAGTCGGGCTGGCGCACAAGGCCGCGTCCTATCCGGCGCAGCTGTCCGGTGGCCAGCAACAGCGCGTGGCGATTGCCCGGGCGTTGGCGATGGAGCCGCACATCATGCTGTTCGATGAGCCGACCTCGGCGCTGGACCCGGAACTGGTGGGCGAAGTGCTGCAAGTCATGAAAACCCTCGCCAAAGAAGGCATGACCATGGTCGTGGTCACCCATGAGATGGGCTTCGCCGCCCAGGTGGCCGACTCGGTGGTGTTTCTCGATCAGGGCGAAGTGGTTGCACGGGGCACGCCCCAGGAAATCTTCCACAACGCCGAACAGCCACGCTTGCAGCAATTCCTGCAGAACTATCTGGATCGCAACGCGTTTTGGCAGGACAACAAAGAGGCCAGCAGCGTATGACCCTTGCAGACTGTCTGATTGTGAGCACGTGATGAGCACGCCAACCCCGCAGGCCTTGTACCGGCGCGCCAAGGAATATGTGCAGGGCAAGCTCAGCTGCGGCGAATGGAAACCGGGCGATCTGATTCCTTCGGAGAATCGCCTGGTGCAGGAGCTGGGCATGTCGCGCATGACGGTCAATCGCGCGTTGCGGGAACTGACCGAAGAAGGCCATTTGCTGCGAATCTCCGGGGTCGGCACCTTCGTCGCCGAAAGCAAGCCGCAGTCGAACCTGTTGCGCATCACGAATATTGCCGACGAGATCCTCGCCAGGGGCCATCGCTACAGTTGTGAGGTCGTGCACCTGGCCCGGGAAGCGGCGTCGATGTCGATTGCCGCCGCGCTCTCGCTGACCACCGGCAGCTCGGTGTTCCATCTGCTTTGTGTGCATTGTGAAGAAGGTGTGCCGGTGCAACTGGAGGATCGCTACGTCAACCCGGAACTGGTGCCGGATTTTCTCAAGCAGGAATTCGGCGAACGGCTGCAGCCAGCCCGCTATCTGTTGCAGACCATCCGCCCGGACGAAATGGAGCACATCGTCGAAGCCAGTCATCCAAGCGCCGACGAGAGCCGCTACATGCAGATCGACAGCCTGGAACCTTGTCTGGTCCTGATGCGGCGCACCTGGAGCAACGGCAAGATCGTGACCTTCGTGCGTCTGACCCATCCTTCATCGCGCTATCGCCTGGGCAGCCGTTTGCCGGTCAACAGTGCGCATCGCGACAGCTGAGTTCACAACGGACAGCCGGTCACGAAAATGATCGAACGACCTCATCCCATCGGCCTCGAATTCTTGCAAGCTTATGAATGAGAGGACACCACGATGACCGATCAAAGCCAGAAACCCGTCGACCGCAACGACCCCGCCATCGACCCTGAAAACCCCGATAACGAATTGGGTCAGGGCGAGCAATACCAGGGCACAACCGGCCAGTCCCAAGGCAAGCCGGTGGGCCAACCCGATACGCAACTGGAGCAAACCCAGGAATCGGGCGGCAGCACCTTTACCCCGGATTACGAACCGGAAGAAAAACCCGCCGACCAGCGCAATCATCAGCCAACCCAAGGGCATGATGGAGATATCAATACGGATGGCGGCTAGTCATCACCCTGTTGGAGCGAGGCTTGCCCGCGAAAGAACTTAACGCGGTGCGTCAGGTTCAACGAGGCGCCTTATTCGCGGGCAAGCCTCGCTCTAACGAATCACATCTCAAGTGAATTAATACAAAACATTGCACAGCCATGCGGTAAACCGGCAGGATCGCTCTGGTGTCTGCGTTGCAGGCCTCGTCCCTGCCAGAAAAACCTTCCGGAGCGTTGTAGGTAATGGCTCGACTCACACCCGAATTATCTGTCCCGGTCAGCCATAAACTGACACCCCTCGAATTTCGCGGGATGGTTGCCATCCTGATTTCGATAGCCCTGGCAACCCTCGATACCGCCATCGCCAATACCGCCCTGCCCGCCATCGCGGCGGACCTGAATGCCTCGCCCGCCGCTTCGGTATGGATCATCAATGCCTACCAACTGGCGGCCGTAGCAACCTTGCTGCCGCTCGCCGCATTGGGCGGTGTGATCGGCCATCGCAAGGTGTACCTCGGCGGTCTGATTCTGTTCGTGGTGTCGTCGGCACTATGCACCTTTGCCTGGTCACTGCCCACGTTGACCATCGCCCGGGTTTTGCAAGGTTTGGGCGCCAGCGCGATCATGAGCGTCAACGCCGCATTGATCAGCTCGATTTTTTCCCGTGAACGCCTGGGCCGGGGCCTGGGCATGAACGCCTTGGTGGTCGGCACCTCGTTCGCAGCCGGGCCGACCATTGCTTCGCTGGTGCTGTCCGTGGCGAACTGGCCGTGGTTGTTCGCGATCAACCTGCCCATTGGCATCTTCGCTCTGGTGTTCGCCTGGAACTCATTGCCGATATCAAAGCCCGGTACGCTGACCTTCGATCCAGTGACCGCGCTGCTCAACGTGCTGACCTTCGGTGCGTTGATTTTCGCCCTCAGCCAGGCCGCGCAACTGGGTTCGTGGAACAGCGTGTTGATCGCCTCAGGGGGATTTCTGGTTGGCTTCGTGCTGATGCTGCGCCGTGAAGCTGGCCATCCGGCGCCAATGTTTCCTCTGGATTTGCTCAAGCGGCCGATGTTTGCCTTGTCGGCCCTGACGGCCTTCTGTTCATTCGCCACCCAAGGCCTGGCCTTTGTCTCGCTGCCGTTTTTCTTCGAAACAGTGCTGGGCCGCGACCCGGTGCAAACCGGCTTTCTCATGACACCCTGGTCGGTGGTCGTGGCCATGATCGCGCCGTTTGCCGGACGTCTGTCGGATCGTTACGCGCCCGGCCTGTTGGGCGGCATCGGGCTGGCGATTCTGTGTGCAGGGATGATTTCCCTGGCGTTCATGTCGGCCAATGCTTCGGCCTGGCAAATTTGCTTCAGCATGATTGTCTGCGGCCTGGGTTTTGGCTTCTTTCAGGCGCCCAACCAGAAGGCACTGATGACCAGCGCGCCCAGGGAACGGGCCAGCGGTGCCAGTGGCACCATTGCCACCGCACGCCTGATTGGTCAGGCAACGGGGGCGGCGCTGGTCGCTTTCAGTTTCGGAATCTCCGGCGAGCACGGGCCGGTTCTGGCGCTGAGCATCGGTGCCGGTTTTGCGGCAGTGGGCAGCATCGCCAGCGGCCTGCGCCTGGTGACCAAAAACCTGCCCGGCTCGCCATCCGGCCAATAGCTGCGGGCCGGATTAACCGGAAAATTCCGCAGAGGATTGATCCGGGTCAGAAAAAAATGTCTGCGTTCCACGCCATCTTGGCTATGATGGCACATCGCCCTTCGTTGGCTGACTTCTCGAACGCCCCTGAGAAAACTCATGCACCAAACCCTACAAGCAGAGCACCAACGCCTGGCCGCCGTGCGCGCGGTGCAGTGGCTGGAGACGGCCAACAACGAGAACTTCGACCGCATCTGCCGCCTTGCGGCCGCTTATTTCGATGTGCCGACGGTTCTGGTTTCCCTGGTCGAGGCCGACCGACAGTGGTTCGCCGCGCGTGTGGGGTTTGTCCAGAGCGAAACCCCGATCATCCAGTCCTTCTGCGCCCACACCGCCAGGCAGCAGGGCGTGATGCAGGTTATCGATGCTTGCGAAGACACACGCTTTGCCGACAACGATCTGGTGACTGCTCAGGACGGCATTCGCTTTTATGCCGGCGCGCCGTTGCTGACCCGCGATGGCCATGCCCTCGGCAGCCTGTGCATCATCGACAAGTCGCCTCATCAGCTGAGCCATATCGAGATTCGCGTGCTGGAAGATCTCGCCGAGATGGTTATCTCGCAGATTGAACAGCGGCAAATGATCCTCACGCGCAACCCGTTCTCGGGATTACCGAACCTGCGCCAGTTTCTGACAGACCATCAGGAACCTTGGCTCAATCCAGTATTCCCGGGCCGTTTGCTGGCTTTGGTCGAAATCGTCGACAGTCAGTATGAAACCGAACTGGCGCCGCTCAACGACATGACGTCCCTGCAGACGCGCGCCCAAGACATCGCGGGTCGCCTGGAGCAAGTGCTGCTCAGCAGCGTGAGCGTCTACCACGTCAGTGAACGCCACTGCTGCCTGCTGCTGCCCACCAACCACACCGATAAAACCGAGCTGATTCAGACCTTGAGCACGCTGATCTGCGAGCCGTGCGCCGAAGATTCGATTTCGACCCTGCCCGCCACACGCCTGGGCATCGCTTCTTGCGAAGACGGTAGCCAGTCCATGGGCGAGCTGCTGCGCAAAGCCCGACACGCTGTGGAAGCGGCCAGTCGCGACGGCATTGACTGGGCGGTGTGGGACGAAAACGAGAACTGCGCCAGCCGACGCGCGCTGGCCCTGAGCCAGGACGTGGTCGCAGCGCTCGCCAATGGCGATATCTATCTAATGTTTCAACCGCGCTTTCGTCTGGACGACGGCCGCCAGGTAAGCGCCGAAGCACTGTTGCGCTGGAATCACAGCACGTTGGGGCCGGTCTCGCCTGCCGAGTTCATCCCGTTGATCGAGCGCTCGGGTCAGATCAGCACGGTGACCCGCTGGGTCATTGATCACGCGCTGGCCGCTGCGGCTGAGTGGGAGGACAAGGAATCGAAGGTTTCCCTGAACCTGTCCGCGCTGGACTTCCAGTCCATGGACATCGCCACGGCGCTGCGCGACAGCTGCGAGCGCCACCGGATCGCCCCGCATCGGGTTGAAGTGGAAATCACTGAAGGCGAGTGGATCAGGGCGAGCACAACCGTGCTCGGCCAGTTGTCAGACATTCGTGCCCTGGGCGTTGATGTGGCCATTGATGACTTTGGCACCGGCTACAGCAACTTCGCCTACCTGCACGAAATCCCGGCCAATGTGATCAAGCTGGACAAGTCGATCATCACCGACCTGGAAAACAAACCACGCAATCGCATCATTGCCCAGTCCATCTTCAAACTCGCCCACGAACTGGGTTATCGCACCGTCGCCGAAGGCATCGAGACGTTCCAGTGCATGGATCTGGTCAGAAGCTTCGGCTGCCATGAAGCCCAGGGATTCTTCTTCTGCCGCCCGCTTTCCGGCGAGCAGATCAAGGGCCTGACGGTTGGCAGCCATCTCAAGTTGCGCGCTTGAGCTGTCGGTTATTTCTCGTCGTCGTAAGGCGGGTATTGATCGTCATCCACACGCTTATCCGAGCCAACGTCCTGACCGTCATCAGGCGCTTTGGCCGGTCCGATGGGATCGATTTGCGGGTCGGCAACATCGGGTGAGTCGGGATCGAAGCCGGGGTCGTTTCTGGGATCATGCTGATTTGTCGACAAGTTGGTCATCGGAGACACCTCACGTCAGGAGCCCAGAGATGCCTGGGCCATGATTATCCGAAGCCCGCTGGCCAATAGAGTGCGGCGCGCCTGACCAATGGTCGCCCAGCTTCACGCCCCTGGAACAATCAGTTTCAGGACTTGATGGCCGTCACGGTCATTTCCACCAGCCAACCCGGCGGGACCAGGCGGATGACCTGCGCACGGGTTCGGGTGGGCACGTTCGGCTGAGCCACTGTGCCGAAATATTGGTTGTAGATGGCCGAGAAACCCTCGAAGTCGGCAACGCCGTCCGCAGCCGGGTCCGCTACCAGAAGCGCCTGCATGCTGACAATATCGCCCAACCCATAGCCGTGGCGAGTCAGCGTTGCTTCGATTTGCCGGATGACGCTCAGCGTCTGCGCCGCCGTATCGCCATAAGCCTGCACAGAACCGGCTGGCGCAGCGTCGTCAACAACCTGCGGCCCGACGCCACTTAACACCAGCTGACGCGCGTTCACTGGCACTTCAATGGCTTCAGCGAACTCCCGCGCCCATGGCTCGCTGACGCTGGCGGGGTGCAGGTGACGAATGAGGGGATTGCTGGATGGGGTTGTCATGTGCAGCGGACTCCTGTCGAACGAACATGGACGGGGCACAGCCCCATGGCTGCGCCCACCGGTTTTTTTGCGAACTAGCGACCTTCCAGCAGCAGCGCAGCCTGATCGAGCAGCCCGAGCGGATCTTCGGCCTTATGAATATCCACCGAGAGCAACTGACGAAAGCGTCGCGCGCCGGGAAAGCCCTGGCCCAGGCCCAGCACATGGCGGGTGATGTGATGCATTGAGCCGCCGCTGGCAATATGCGCCGCGATGTAGGGACGCAAGGCTGCCAGGGCTTCAGCCCGGCTGATCACCGGCGTGTTGCTGCCGAATAGCTGCTGGTCGACCTGCGCCAGCACATAAGGGTTGTGATACGCCTCGCGGCCGAGCATCACGCCGTCGAAAATCTGCAAGTGTTCCTGACATTGCTCAAGGGTCTTGATGCCACCGTTGAGGATGATTTCCAGGTCAGGGAAATCCGCTTTCAGTTGCGCCACAACGTCGTAGCGCAACGGCGGGATGTCCCGGTTTTCCTTGGGCGACAGTCCTTCCAGAATCGCGATGCGCGCATGCACGGTAAAACTGGTGCAACCTGCATCCTGCACGGTGCCGACGAAATCGCACAGCTGTGCGTAACTGTCCCGGCCATTGATGCCGATACGATGCTTGACCGTGACGGGAATTGCGACCCGATCCTGCATGGCCTTGACGCAATCGGCCACCAGTTGCGGATGCGCCATCAGGCAGGCGCCGATCATATTGTTCTGCACCCGGTCACTGGGGCAACCGACGTTCAGATTGACCTCGTCATAACCCGCGTCCTGCGCCAGATGCGCGCACGCCGCCAGATCGGCCGGAACGCTGCCGCCCAGTTGCAACGCCAATGGATGCTCGGCTTCATCGTGCCGCAGGAAACGTTCGTGGTCGCCATTGAGCAGCGCGCCGGTGGTGACCATTTCGGTGTACAGCAAGGCATTTTTCGACAGCAGGCGCAGGAAAAACCGGCAATGGCGGTCAGTCCAGTCCATCATGGGGGCAACGGAAAACCGACGGGAAAGCGTAGAGGCGGGGTTCATCTGCGTGGCGGTTGTCTGTGACATTAGCTCTACGTGTCTCGAAGTCTGTGTGGCGAAGGGCTGCAAGTCTACCAAGAGAACCCCGCATCAGGGAAAAACGCCGAACGCCAGCGGTCCAGCTTTCGCAAATCTACGGGAACAAGCAGCCTGACTGAGGCTCAAAACCAGCACAATCGAGTCGTTGCCCTCTCGCGGATTCACACAGCTCGCTTGAGAGGCCGGCAATGCTCGGGTAATGTCATCCAACCGCACAGGACAGAGCACTCTCATGACTTCCAAGCTGGATCAACTCAAAGAATTCACCACCGTTGTCGCCGACACCGGCGATTTCGCAGCGATTGAAAAGCTCAAGCCGGTCGATGCCACGACCAACCCTTCTCTGCTGCTCAAAGCCGCCTCCAGCGAAAGCAATGGCGACCGCCTGAAAGAAGCGTTCAGCGGCAGCAATGGCGATATCAATCTGGCCTGTGACCGTTTCTCCGTCGCTATCGGCCAGGAAATCCTCAAGGTTGTGCCCGGGCGCGTGTCCACCGAAGTCGACGCGCGACTGTCGTTCGACACCAACGCCTGCATCGAGCGCGCCGAGCGTCTGGTCAGCCTGTACGACAAGGCTGGCATCGGCAAGGATCGCATCCTGATCAAGCTGGCGTCGACCTGGGAAGGCATCCGTGCCGCCGAAGTACTGGAAAAGAAAGGCATCCAGTGCAACCTGACGCTGCTGTTCTCCTTCGCCCAGGCCCAGGCCTGCGCCGATGCCGGCGTGTTCCTGATTTCGCCGTTCGTGGGCCGCATCTACGATTGGTACAAGAAGGCCGAAGGCAAGGATTTTGTCGGCGCCGAAGATCCGGGCGTGCAGTCGGTGACGCGCATCTACAACTACTACAAGTCCAACGACTACAAAACCGTGGTCATGGGCGCCAGCTTCCGCAACATCAGCCAGATCGAACAGCTGGCCGGTTGTGATCGCTTGACCATCAGCACCGACCTCTTGCAGAAGCTGGCCGATGACACCGGTACGCTGCAACGCAAGCTGGCGCCGGGCAATGCCGGTGAGCCGCGTCAAATCCTGACCGAAAGCCAGTTCCGCTGGGCTTCCAACGAAGATGCGATGGCCACCGAAAAACTGGCCGAAGGTATTCGTCAGTTTGCCCGCGACCAGGAAAAGCTTGAGGCGTTGCTCTCAGCCAAGGCCCCTTGCGGGTGTCGCCCTTTTTATTGCCTGCGATTCGGCGCTGAGCCTTCGTTATTGAAGCCTAGTGCCGCTCAAGGGCGTTGACCAGATCATGAAAGGCTTCACGGTTGGAGTCGTTCAGACCCATGAGGATCTTGTGCGCTTCCAGCACCTTGGCCTTGACCACTTCCTCGCACTGATCCTGGGACGGCAGATCCGTCAGGCACTCAGGACGCGGAATCGGCCGGTCAACGATGTTGAACACCTGATCGAAACCCATCGACTGCAAAAGTCGGGTGATGTCTTCGTGGGTGGTCACAACCGTCGGCAACAGCCCGACTTTTTGCCGCGACAAAATGGATAGCTTGGCCAGCAGGCCAAGGGTTGTACTGTCGATGCTGCGGGTTTCGGTCAGATCGATGACGACAGCCGAAAAATTCAGCGCAGTGAAGATCCGCTCAATCGTCGCATCCAAAGCCGAACAAAGGGTCAGACGCACTTCCCCCACGAACTTCAGGACGAAGGTGCCGTCCTGCTCGGCGAACTGGATTCTACCGGTACTCATTCAAGGTTCCTGCTCAGCACTAACAAGGCGATATCATCCGGCATCTCCCCTAGCGTGGCCAATCCAAAAATCTGCCGCAGACCATCCAGGCTGCCGCCCGCCGTTTTTACCAACTCTGGTAGCACGGCCTCTTTCTCTTTCAGTGTATCACCGGGCAAAAGGTCCAGAATGCCATCTGACAGCAGCGTCAAGCTGAACGACTCCGGCAAATCAACTTCATGGTCCTGGTAAGTCGCCTCGTTGAACAAGCCGACCGGCAAACCGCGACCGCCCAGATAACGCGCCTCACCCGGCGTGTACAGCACCGGCAACGGCAAATGGCCGCCAACCGCGTAGGTCAACTTGCCGGTGTCTTCATCGATGACACCGCCGACCATGGTCACGTGTTTGCCCAGCTTACAGCTGATCAGGCCTCGGTTGATATGGCCCAGCACATCCGATGGCTTGAATTCAGGCAATGTGCCACCGCGCTTGGATTCGAACAACAGCCGCGTGGTCATGAATTTCAGCAGCACCGTAATGAACGCCGAAGAGGCGCCATGCCCGGAGACATCTGCCAGATAGAACGCAACCCGGCGCTCGTCGACGCGGAAGTAATCCACGAAATCCCCGGACAGGTACAACGACGGGATGATTTCGTGGGCAAACTTGAATTCATCGATCGCCCACGGGCTGATCGGCAACATGTTCATCTGCACCTGGCGACCGGCATCCTGGTCTTCCTGCAACAGATGAAGACTGGCTTCGAGTTCGCGATTGGCGGTTTCGAGTTTTTGCCGATAAACCTGGTTTTCCTGCAACAGCCGAGAGCGATCCAGCGCACGACGGACCGAGTGTTCGAGCACCGCAAGGTCTTCAAGAGGCTTGATCAGGTAATCAGCAGCCCCCAGACGCAGCGCTTCGACCGCGTCGTTCATGACACCGGCGCCCGAGACGACGATGACCGGCGTTTCAGGAGCGAGGCTGGTGACCTGACGGATCAGTTCGAGTCCACCCATCTGGGGCATGCGCAAGTCGCAGATCACCAGATCAGGTTTTTCCTTCTCGAACAGCTCGATACCCTGCAAGCCATTACTCGCTTGCAGGACGCTGAAGCCGCTGTCTTCCAAATAGGCGGCGAGGCTCGCTCGCACCACTTCGTCGTCATCGATTATCAGCAGCGTGGCACTGGTTTTTTGCATGTGGGCAAACGGCGCCAGATTAGGTTGGCGTAAACGACTCGTGGTACGGGTCAGCTTACTGGATTCGCTTCTAGCCTCTCTGAACCGCGCGCCGTGCTTTTCGCCCTGCGCCTGCCATTTCAGAGGTGCCCTTCAAGGCGCAGACGGTACTCCCATCCGCCGGGCGTTTCAAGCGTGCTCCGGCGCTCGCTTTGCGACTTTACATCGCAAATCGCCCGGAGTTATAAGAACAGGCAAATAAGCAACTAAAGTGAAGGACAAGCCATGAGCAGAAATGATCGAGACTACGACGAAAAGCGCGATTACATCCGCATGCGTGTGGATGCCGACATCAGTTTGGTGTACGCCGGCCAGATCATTCCCGCCGTATGCATTGATTTGTCCAGCTCCGGCATGCAGGTGCAAGCGCCGCGCACCTTCAAGATTGGCGACAAGCTGAGCGTGCGAATCGATTCGGAGCACGCCGCACTCAAAGGTCTTGAAGCGGAAACAGAAGTGGTCTGGCTGACCGACCTGGAAGATGGCGGACAGAAACTGGGACTGGCCATCGTGTCCATGCGCTGATTCGCAGCGGAACGGGTTCACATTCCACAAAGAATAAAGGCGACCCTGAGGTCGCCTTTATTCATTCAAGCCGGGGCGATCAGAAATCGTCCTTGACCTGACCATCCTTGACCTTGAACTCGCGATTCTGCAGATACGCGTTGCGGATGAAGGTGTATTTGTCACCCGTGATCAGGCGCTCGGCCGACAGCAGGCTGGCACGGGTATCGACGATGTTCACGCCGCGTGCGGTGTTACGGGTCGGTACGTGATCAATGTAGTGATACGCCGAGGTGTAGGTGTCCGGGTAAAGGGCGACCGTGTCACGCACGGTGCTCGGGCCGAGCAATGGCAGCATTACAAACGGGCCACTTCCTACACCCCAGTAACCCAACGTCTGACCGAAGTCTTCGTCGTTACGTTGCAGGCCCATTTTGGTCCCCACGTCGATGAAGCCCAGCACGCCAAAGGTGGTGTTGAAAATAAGGCGAGCCGTATCCACGCCCGCGTCGGCAGGTTTGGCCTGCAGAACATTGTTGGCCAGGTTGCGCACATCACCAATGTTGTTAAAGAAGTTATGCACGCCGTCTTCGACAAACTGCGGCGTAACGTATTGATAACCCTGAGCGATTGGCTTCAAGGCGTAGGTATCGATCGTATCGTTGAAACGGAAGATGGCGCGGTTGACGCCCTCCCATGGATCTTCCTCGGCAGCCTGGGCGGCCATTGGAACCAGCGCTACACCGGCGCAAAAACACAGCTGAGTGAGACGATCAAAAAAGCCTGCACCGGTTACGGGCATAGCTGACACTCCTAGTCAAAGTAAGCAAGCGGGTGCTACGCCCCCACGTCAAGGCGGGCAGTATAAAGCCATATCAGCAAAATAAGGCAGCATCACTGACGCAAGCCTGTCAGAGCGGCAAAACATTTTAAACGCCATCATCAGACGTTCATCTCGCTGTCACAAAAGGCCAGTAGCGTTTCTCGGTATTTCAGAGAGATCATCATGCTCGCGCCGGTCACTGTTCCCCTGCCCGCCTTTACCGCCGTTTTGTTCGGCCTGAGTGGCTGTCTGGTGGATTTTGGCGCGCAAGCGTCGAAAAAGCTCATCACCGGCGACCAAAGCCAGGCTACCGCAGGCGCGCTGCAGGTATTGCAAAGCCTGAGCAGACAAGGCATTCCTTGCGCGTGGCTGGACGAATTACCGGAAACAGTCAGCGAATCGCTGGCCCGTTCACTGACTTCATTGATCGTCGCGGCGCCAAGAGCATCGACGCCATGGCCTGCGCCAAACGCGTGCTGGCAGGCTCTCATGGCATTGGGGGTCAACCAACTCGATGGCAGCGTGTTGGTCAGTGGCGAGCCGAAGCTGTTGCAGGCCGGCCTCAACGCCGGACTATGGACGGTTGGCCTCGCGTCCTGCGGCTCGCTGTGCGGGGTGTCTCAGGCACAATGGCAGGCACTGAGCAATGCCGAGCGCGAATACCGTCGCAGTCAGGCCACTTTGCAACTCTATGCAACGGGTGTGCATTCGGTGATCGATGATCTGGGGGAGTTTGAGTCCTGCCTGGCTGACATTGCCTTGCGCCGCAGCAAGGGCGAAAAACCCTGAGCCGTGTCTCTGCGTTGATCAACATCATGCAGGCAGCGCCGTAGTGGATTAGTCTTACACCCATAGCGGACCTTTCGCCCGGCGACGAGGTCCATGGGACAGACTTATCAATGAAGGAGCACGTCATGCCTGCCCGCGAACTGCAAGAACAACTCAATACCCTGCGCGAGCAACTGGAGCAGAACCCGCCGCTGTCCGAGAGCGAGCGCGACGACCTGCATCAACTGATGCAACAGATCGAATCGCAAATCGAACTGGAAACCGCTACTCAGGATTCTAATCTTGCCGACGACGTCAACCTGGCGGTCGAGCGCTTCGAACTTGACCACCCAGGCATCGCCGGCACCCTGCGCAACATCATCGTGACGCTGGGCAATATCGGGATTTGATCTGACTGACTCCCGTGGGAGCGAGCTTGCTCGCGAAGACAATTATTCAAACGCTGACAATCCCATTGAATGTATTGACGCCTTCGCGAGCAAGCTCGCTCCCACAGACTGTTGCGATCTACTGCCGCGCCAGTCGGCGGTTCTCGAAACTGATTGTTTCAGTACTGCGATACGGGTTGATATCCAGCCCGCCCCGGCGCACGTAACGCGCATACACCGTCAGTTTCTCCGGCTTGAGCAAGCGCTGCAGATCCAGAAAGATGCGTTCGACACATTGCTCGTGAAAATCCGAATGCTGCCTGAAGCTCACGATGTACGCCAACAAGCTCGCGTGATCCAGCGCCGCGCCCCGGTACTCCACCGCAACGCTGCCCCAATCTGGCTGGCTGGTCACCGGACAATTGGATTTGAGCAAGTGACTGTGTACCGCCTCCTCCACCACGCGGGAATCATCGCAACGCAGCAATTCAGGCTGCGGGCGGTCGTAGCTGTGAATCGTCACGTCCAGATCATCAATGCACACGCCCGGCAACGCCGCGACACCTTCAGCCTCGATATCGGTCAGGCTGCGAATGCGCACGCCCACCGGTTTGCCGGCTGCGGCGGACAAATCCTGCTCAAGCGTAGCCACCAGCGCGGCGCGATCGGCGAACGGCGTCTGGTTCAGCGAGTTCAGGTACAGCTTGAAGGACTTGGATTCGATGATATTCGGCGAATCCGCCGGAATACTGAATTCGGCAATCGCCACCACCGGCTTGCCGGAAGGCAGCAACCAGGACAATTCGAAGCAATTCCAGAAGTCGACACCCTGATACGGCAAGGTCTGCGCCGTCAGCCCCAACTCGGCCCATTTGGCAGCGCGAGGGATGGGAAACAGCAGCGACGGCGTGTAGGTGGCGATGTATTCACTGGACTTGCCCAGCGGCGAGTGTTCGGCTGCGGGATGCATGACGGTACCTGGATCACATGAAGCGGACGGGATAGACCGGGCAGTTTATAGACTTTATGCCCGGTTTTCAGCGCCTACTCGGTAATCGTCAGCTTGCCGACCATGCCGGCCTGATAGTGGCCGGGGATATTGCAGGCAAATTCCAGGTGGCTGGCTTTGGCGAAGGTCCAGGTCAGCTCGGCGGTTTTACCGGGTTCGACGAACACGCTGTTGGGATCATCATGCTGCATGGCCATCTTGCCATTGCCCATCTCGTGCGCCATGTCCTTATGACTCATGCCAGTTGGCGTGAGCATGCCGCTTTCCTGCATCTTGAGCATTTCCTGCTGATGCCGTGCGTGCATGGCCGCATCGCCGAGGTTGAACTCGTGGAGCAACCGGCCTTTGTTGACCAGCACGAAGCGCACCGTTTCACCGGCCTTGACCTGCACGGATTTGGGCTCGAAATACATATCGCCCAAGGTCAGTTCAACCGTACGAGTCGCCTGAGCAGCAGGCGCGGCATGGCCGAAGTCAAAGGACGGCGCGGGCGATGCGAGCACCGGCTGACTGGCCGCCAGCATTGCAATGACCAGCGTGAGGCGTGCGAGGGAACGCATGGGTGTCTCCAAATGAGCGACAATCGATCGTCACACATTACAAGCCGGGCACTGGCGGCGAGCTGACGGCAAGATTACAACTTTGTCAGGTTGGCACCCGCACACGCCAGCCGCGCTATAAAGCAGCCTTCGTTGAAGCGTACTGAGTCACTCATGAAATTACTGATCGTCGAAGATCAACCAAAAACCGGCCATTACCTGCGCCAGGGCTTGAGCGAAGCCGGTTTCAGCACCGAACTGGTGGCTGACGGCACCACTGGCCAACACCTGGCGCTGACCGGCGACTACGCGCTGTTGATTCTCGACGTGATGCTGCCCGGCCGCAGCGGCTGGCAGATCCTGCAAGCCGTGCGCAGCGCGGGCCTGGAAACACCCGTGCTGTTCCTCACCGCCCGGGATGCCGTGGAAGATCGGGTCAAAGGCCTGGAACTGGGCGCCGACGACTATCTGATCAAGCCTTTCGCCTTCTCCGAACTGCTCGCCCGGGTACGGACTCTGTTACGCCGTGGCAGCAGCGCCACCCAGGAAACCCACTTGCAGCTCGCGGACCTGCGCCTGGACTTGCTGCGTCGGCGGGTTGAACGCAGCGCCAAACGCATCGACCTGACCGCCAAGGAGTTCGCCCTGCTCGAATTGCTCATGCGTCGCCAGGGCGAAGTGCTGCCCAAATCGCTGATTGCTTCCCAGGTCTGGGACATGAATTTCGACAGCGACACCAATGTGATCGAAGTCGCGATACGCCGCCTGCGTCTGAAAATCGATGACGATTTCCCCAATAAACTCATTCATACCGTGCGTGGCATGGGCTATGTGCTTGAAGAGCGCCCATCGTGATTCGGCGAATCTCCCTGGCCAGCCGCCTGGCGTTGCTGTTTGCGGCCTGCACTGCCGTGGTTTCCCTGACCGCTGGCGTGCTGTTCAATCACGCCAGCGAAACGCATTTCATGGAACTGGACCAGCAACTGCTGGACAGCAAGCTGCCGCAGTTGCGCAATGTGTTGAACGGAGTATCGACCCGTGAAGGATTCATCACCCGGGAAGCGCAATTGCGCGCTGAACTGAGCCGTCAGCCGGACCTCGCCTTGCGGGTCAGCGGCGTTGACGGGGCGATCTGGTTCGACAATTCAAACCTGAAGGTCGAGCAACCTGGTCACTCGGGACTGCACACGCTGAGTGATTCCGAGGCAGCCTTTCGTATCTACGGCGTGCCGTTGCAGGAGCAGTCAACCGATTCGCCACAGCTGACATTGATGCTCGACATCACCCATCACCAACACTTCCTGCAACGCATGCAGCGTTTGATCTGGCTGACCATTGGCCTGTCGGCGCTGGCCACTGCGCTGCTCGGCGCGTGGGCGGCGCGCAGTGGTTTACGCCCGCTGCGCCAGATGAGCCAGATCGCCGCCAGCGTTTCGGCCAGCTCGCTCACCACCCGCCTGCCCCAGGAGCAAATGCCCAGCGAGCTGGCGGAACTGGCCCTCGCCTTCAACGCCATGCTCGGTCGGCTGGAGGATGCCTTTCAGCGACTCTCGGCATTTTCCGCCGACATCGCCCATGAATTGCGCACGCCGTTATCCAACTTGCTGACCCACACCCAAGTGATCCTGACCCGCGAACGCCCGCTGGAGGATTATCGCGAGGCGTTGCTGGGCAATCTGGAAGAAGTGCAAGGCATGGCGCAGATGGTCAATGACATGCTGTACCTGGCCAAGGCCGAACATGGCTTGCTGATTCCAGTGCGCGAACGCCTGGAGCTGCATGCGGAAGCCAATGCGGTGCTGGAATTTTTCGCTCCCCTGGCCGAAGACGCACACGTCAGCATGAGCTGCCAGGGACAAGCCGCCTTCGCCGGCGACCGCACGATGCTGCGGCGGGTGTTTTCCAATCTGCTGGACAACGCCCTGCGCTTCACCCCGGCAGGCGGCTATATAAAGGTCAGCCTCGACAATGGGCAACGGGGAGTTGCGATCAGCATCGAAAATAACGGCCCGACGATTGACCCGCAGAGTGTGTCGCGCCTGTTCGACCGCTTCTATCGCGCCGACCCGGCCCGCCGGGAAAGCCATGAACATGCGGGACTGGGTCTGGCGATCACCCGTTCAATCGTCCAGGCCCATGGCGGCACGATTCGCTGTGAGTCAGCCAAAGGCGTGACGCGGTTTTTGATTGCGCTGCCGTTGTAAAAGCAGTTACTCATACCGCAACGCATGCGCCGGCTGGATCTGCGCCGCGCGCCAGGCTGGGTACACCGTGGCAAGGAAACTCAGGATGAAGCCGGCGCTGCAGATCAGCAGCACGTCGCCGGCTTGCAGTTCCGAAGGCAGGCTGTTGATGAAGTACACATCGGAACTGAAGATGTGCTGGCCGCTGACCCGCTCCAGCCAGCCCACCAGCGTGCTGACGTTGATGGCGGCGATCACGCCGAGTACGCCGCCGATCAAGGTGCCGACGATACCGATTACCGTGCCCTGCACCACGAAGATCGCCATGATCTGCCGTGGCGTGGCGCCGATGGTACGCAGGATCGCGATGTCCGCGCCCTTGTCGTTCACCACCATGATCAGCGTTGCAATAATGTTGAACGCGGCCACGGCGACGATCATCAGCAACAGCAGACCGATCATGGTCTTTTCCATTTTCATGGCACTGAACAGGCTGCCTTGGGTGTGCGTCCAGTCATCGGCACGATAATCAGCGCCCAGTCCGGTGGCGATCTGATTGGACACTTGCGGCGCAGCGTACAAATCCTTAACCGCCAGACGCACGCCTTGCACCTGATTGGGCTGCCAGCGCTGCATCTGCGCAGCATCCGCCACGTTGATCAACGCCATGGATCCATCAAGTTCGGCGCCAACCTTGAACACCCCGACCACGGTCAGGCGTTGCAGGCGTGGGGTAATACCGCCCGGCGCGCTGCTGATTTCAGGTACGATCAGGGTCAATTTGTCGCCGACATTGAGACGAAAGCGCCGCGCGGTCAGTTCGCCAAGGACCACACCGAATTCACCGGCTTTCAGGTCTTCAAGCTTGCCTTGCACGATATGCTGGGCAACGATCGAGACTTCATGCTCCAGCGCAGGATCAACGCCGCTGATCTGGATCGGTTGCATCGAGCCTTTATAGGACAGCATGCCTTCCATTTCGGTAAACGGCACGGCGGCGGTCACTTCCGGGTTCTTCAAGGCGGCGGCAGCGACCGGCTTCCAGTCGTCCAGCGGCGTGACGCCGGCGATGACCGCGTGGGGCACCATGCCGAGAATCCGCGAGCTCATTTCGCGCTGGAAGCCGTTCATCACCGACAGCACGACGATCATCGCCAACACGCCCAGCGCGAGGCCGATCATCGACGTCATGGAAATGAACGAGACAAATCGGTTGCGGCGCTTGGCGCGGGTGTAGCGCGCACCTATGAAAATCGATAACGGTCGGAACATTGGAATAACACCGTAGCAAAAAATGCCGCAGAAAAAGTGACCCGACGCGCTCAGCTGCGCCGGGTTGCGCGATCAGGCGGCGACCAGGTGGCCGTCTTCCAGACGCAACACGCGATCCATCTGCCGCGCTAGGCTCATATCATGGGTCACCACCAGAAACGCAGTGCGCGACGAGGTGCTCAGCTCCAGCATAAGATCCTGAATGCCTTGTGCGGTGTGATGATCAAGGTTACCGGTCGGCTCATCGAGCATCACCAGACCTGGCTGATTGACCAGCGCACGAGCAATCGCCACACGCTGACGCTCACCGCCGGACAACTCCGAAGGCTTGTGCTGCAAGCGATGCCCCAGGCCGACACGCTCCAGCAACGCCGTGGCGCGTTGGCGAGCCTCCGGGATAGCGGTCTTGCCGATCAGCAGCGGCATGCAGACGTTTTCCAGCGCGGTGAACTCGGGCAGCAAGTGGTGGAACTGATAGACGAAACCCAGCGAGCGGTTGCGCAGCAGGCCACGGGCTTTTTCGCCCAGTGCCGAGAGCTCTTCACCGGCCAGCCAGACGCTGCCGGTAGACGGCGTATCCAGCCCGCCCAGCATATTAAGCAACGTGCTTTTGCCGGAACCGGAACTGCCGACGATGGCGACGCGCTCACCCGGAAACAACTCAAGCTGCAGGTTGGCCAGAACCACCACCGATTCCGGGCCTTCCTCGTAGGATTTGCCCAGGTTGCGGCAACTCAAAACTGCTTTATCACTCATGCCCGACTCACTCATAACGTAACGCCTCCGCCGGCTGCGTGCGCGCTGCGCGCCAGGCCGGGTACAAGGTGGCGAGAAAACTCAGGATCAATGCGGCGCCGCAGACCAGCAACACATCTTCGGCCAGTAACTGCGATGGCAGGTAGTCGATGAAGTACACGTCGGCATTGAGAAACTTGTGGCCGATCAGGCCTTCGAGGGCGGAAATCGCGGCGCTGACGTTCAGTGCGGCAAAAATCCCGAGGACCGCGCCAATGAGCGTCCCGACCACCCCGATCACGGTGCCCTGCACCATGAAAATCGCCATGATCTGCCCCGGCGTGGAGCCCAGGGTGCGCAAAATGGCGATATCGCCCTTCTTGTCATTCACCACCATGACCAGCGTGGAAATGATGTTGAACGCGGCGACGGCAACGATCAGCAGCAACAGCAGGCCGATCATGGCTTTTTCCATGCGGATCGCCTGATACAGATTGCCGTGGGTACGGGTCCAGTCGCGGGCGTAATACTGATGCTCGCCGAGGGTTTGCGCGATCTCGTAAGCGGTGCGCGGGGCCTTGAACAGGTCGTCGAACTTCAGGCGCAGACCTTGCACCTGCTCGGGTTTCCAGCGATGCAGTTTGGCAATGTCATCAAGATTGGTCAGGCCCAGATAGCCGTCCAGCTCGCCAGCACCAACATGGAAAATGCCGACTACCGTAAAGCGCTTCATGCGCGGGAACATGCCGGCCGGCGTCACCGTGACTTCCGGTGCAACGAAGGTCAGCTTGTCGCCCATCTTCACGCCCAGCTTGGTCGCGGCCTTGTCACCAATGACAATGCCGAAGCTGCCGGGCGCCAGATCGTCGAGTTTGCCCTGCTTCATGAAGTTATCGATGATCGAAACTTTACGTTCCTGAACGGGGTCGATGGCATTGAGCAAGACTTTTTGCACGTTGCCATTGCTGGTCAGCAGGCCCTGCATCTGGGTGAATGGCGCAACGGCCAGCACCTGAGGATTGCGCTTGACCTTGTCGGCCAGTGCTTTCCAGTCGCTGATGGGCTCGGCGGACTCGATGGTCGCGTGCGGCACCATACCCAGAACGCGGGTGCGCATTTCGTGATCGAAACCGTTCATGACCGATAACACGACTATCATCACCACTACGCCAAGGGCGAGGCCGATCATGGAAGTCAGCGAAATGAAGGAGACGAAATGGTTACGGCGTTTTGCACGGGTATAACGCGTGCCGATGAATACAAAAAGAGGTCTGAACATTTAGGGACTTGTTCGGAGGAATGGGAACGTCCTTGTGGCGGGCCTTGGCGCGCAGCTCTACACTCGAAAACACTCTAGGCACTGCTGAGCAACCACTATGACAACCGCCGCTACCATGGGTTCGCCATGTCGACATTAGATGAAGAAGAACGCCGCGAATACTACCGTATCGAGGACAGTGTCGCACTGGAAATTAACCTGCTGGCCGGCTCCGATCCGGCTGACTTGAAAGCCATGCGCGAGACCTCGGGACTCTTCGAGCTGCTCAGCGAGTTGCATATCAATGAGTTCGAATCCCAGCATTTGCTGCGCCAGCTGGACGAGCGTGACCGGGTGTTGAGCAGCCTGCTCAAATCGTTGAGCAAGCGCATCGATCTGCTCGGCCAAGTGGTCGCGCAAACGGCGCTGACCCGGCTGGGTGCCCCGCAGCCGGTGATCATTTCCGAAGGCGGCGTGCAGTTTTCCTCGCCGCAGGCGTACGCCATCGATGCGCAACTGTCGATCAAAATGGTGCTCATGCCGCAGGCTTCGGCACTGATGCTGCACGCCAAAGTCACCCATTGCGATGCTTTGCCGAACGGCGAATTCGACGTCGGCACCGAGTTTATCGAACTGCCTGACTCACAACGCCAGCTGCTGGCCCGATACATTTTGCAACGACAAGCCCAGCAGCGACGTCAGGCATTGGAGCAATAAAAGTCCGTATAGGGGATATCTCAATAGCGTGCAGCAGACACCGTACCGTAGGACCGGCTTCAGCCGGGAGGACGTTATTCCTGACGATAAATATACGTCGGTTTTATTGCCCTATCCCGGCTAAAGCCGGTCCTACCAGGTCATGGAACCGTACGGCAGCGTGCGCGGCGCGATATCTCAGTAATGTCCAACAAGCCCACATCTCACACCACTACCCAGCACCACGCCTTGAAGGCCCCAGGAGTAAACGTGACCCTTATTTATGGCCACCGCGGCGCCAAAGGCGAAGCACCGGAAAACACCCTGACCAGTTTCCAGGAATGCCTCAAGCACGGCGTACGCCGTTGCGAACTGGACTTGCACTTGTCCCGTGACGGCGAGTTGATGGTCATCCACGATCCAACCCTCAAACGCACCACCGACCGACGCGGCAAGGTCAACGAACATGTGGCAGCGGATCTGGTGACTTACGACGCGCGCAAGGGCGGCCCGGGCTGGGTCAATCCTTGCCCGATTCCGACCCTCGAAGAATTGTTCGAAAAATGCGACTTCGAGCATTGGCAGCTGGAAGTCAAAAGCGCTTCGCGCACCCGTGCTGCGACAACGGTGCTGGCGATTCGCGAACTTGCGCAGCGCCATGGCCTGCTGGACAAGATCACCATCACGTCGAGTTCACGGGAAGTATTGCGTGCGGCACTGGATCTGACGCCGGATATCGCCCGCGGGCTGGTTGCCGAATATGCCTGGCTGGACCCCTTGAAGGTCGCGCAAAGCTATGGCTGCGAGATTCTCGCGTTGAACTGGACGCTGTGCACCCCGGAGCGGCTGAAGAAAGCCCAGAATCAGGGTTTGCATGTGTCGGTCTGGACAGTCAACGAACCCGCGCTGATGCGCAGGCTCGCCGACTTCGGCGTAGACAGCCTGATTACAGACTTTCCCGGTTTGGCCAGCGCCACGCTCGGGAATTACTGAAATCGGTCTCCCCGGCCGGCTCAGGCCACCGGCCGGAGTCGCTTAAAAAAGCCGGTTGAGGCCATCATAAGCAGCGACCCGATAGGCTTCGGCCATGGTCGGGTAGTTGAACGTGGTGTTGACGAAGTACTTCATGGTGTTGGCTTCGCCGGGCTGGTTCATGATTGCCTGGCCAATGTGGACGATCTCTGACGCCTGGTCGCCGAAGCAATGCACGCCCAGCACTTCCAGGGTTTCCCGGTGGAACAGAATCTTCAGCATGCCGACCCGTTCGCCGGAAATCTGCGCCCGCGCCATGCCTTTGAAGAACGCCTTGCCTACTTCGTACGGCACCTTGGCCTGGGTCAGCTCGTGTTCGTTCTTGCCGATGGAGCTGATCTCCGGAATCGTGTAAATCCCGGTGGGCACGTCGTTCACGTAACGCCAGCTGCCGTTATCCACCACGCTGCCGGCCGCTGAACGACCCTGGTCATACGCAGCACTGGCCAGGCTCGGCCAGCCAATCACATCGCCTGCGCCATAGATGTTCTGCACGCTGGTGCGATAGTTGTCATCGACTTCGATCTGGCCACGGCCATTGGCCTTGATGCCGACGTTCTCCAGGCCCAGCTTGTCGGTGTTGCCAGTACGGCCGTTACACCAGAGCAAGGCATCGGCCTTGATCTTCTTGCCGGACTTGAGGTGCAGGATCACGCCGTTGTCCAGGCCTTCGACCTTTTCATATTCTTCGTTGTGGCGAACCATCACGTTGTTGTTGCTGAAGTGATAACTCAACGCCTGGGAAATTTCCGAATCCAGGAAGCTCAGCAACTGATCGCGGTTATCCACCAGCTCGACCATCACGCCCAGTCCGCTGAAGATCGAGGCATATTCACAGCCGATGACACCGGCGCCATAGATGATCAGTTTGCGTGGCGTGTGGCCCAGGCTGAGGATGGTGTCGCTGTCGTAGATACGCTTGTGGGAAAAGTCGATATCGGCCGGGCGATAAGGTCGCGAGCCGGTAGCGATGATGATCTGGTTGGCGACGAGTTTCTCCACGACGCCGTTGGAGCACACCACATCGATGCTGCGTTCGTCAGCGAAGCTGCCGGTGCCGAAGAACACATCGACGCGATTGCGGGCGTAGTAGCCGGTGCGCGATGAAACTTGCTTGGCAATGACGATTTCGGCGTTTTTCAACACATCCGGAAACGAAAACCAGCGCGGCTCGCCAATGGCCCGGAACATCGGGTTGGTGTTGAAGTGGATGATCTGCTTGACCGAATGACGCAATGCCTTGGACGGGATGGTTCCCAGGTGAGTGCAATTGCCGCCGACCTGCCGACGGCTATCGACCATCGCAACCTTGCGCCCCGCCTTGGCGGCATTCATTGCCGCGCCTTCTCCAGCAGGGCCGGAACCCAGTACCACTACGTCGTAGTTGTAGACAGCCATGCGTACTCCTTAGAACAGGCCGAGCTGCCACTCTGGCATCTCTGGCTAAATCACATCGCGGCCAGCGACATGAAGGATCGAAACTCGGGGCGCAGTCTAAACCTGCGCCGAGGCGGGGAACATTAACCCTTGGTCGCGTCGTTAGCCAATTTTGTCGGCAGTTCATGATTGCCTGACAATTGATCAAAGGCGCGATTGCTGCGAATGATAAAGCCCTTGTCGTCACGAATCACAAAAAAAGCGGCGATATGGTGCTGTTCGGCGTAATCCCAACCGCGCTCCGGGCCGAGAATCAGCAGCAAGGTCGACAACCCGTCAGCCATCAGCGCCGAAGGATGCATAACCGTCACCGACGCCAACGCATGTTCGACCGGCGCCCCGGTCAACGCATCCAAGGTGTGGGAATAGCGATGGCCGTCGCGCAGGAAATACTTGCGGTAGTCACCGGAGGTGGAAACCCCATAACCATCAAGGGCAATCACGCGTTGCGCAATCCGCTGATCGTCCCGGGGTTGTTCCAGCCCTATGAGCCAGGGCGAACCGTCAGCCTTCTT
The DNA here is from genome assembly GCF_000416235.1 of Pseudomonas sp. CFII64. Classification (GTDB taxonomy): domain Bacteria; phylum Pseudomonadota; class Gammaproteobacteria; order Pseudomonadales; family Pseudomonadaceae; genus Aquipseudomonas. The sequence continues at coordinate 35,149 of NZ_ATLO01000052.1, forward strand.
GCCCACGGCCTTGAGCTCGCCGGTCGCCTCTACCAGAAAATCCTTGATACCCAGGGCTTGAATTCGAGCACTGATCCGGTCAACCGCATAGCCGGCCGCGATGCTATTGAAATCGACTTCTACCGCTGCATCCTTGCACAAGCGCTGGCCCTCGATGCGCAAGTGTTGATAACCGACCCGCAGTCGCGCCTGGGCCAATTGGTCAGCGTCCGGCACCTGTTCGGTTCGTGATTGCGGGCCGAAGCCCCACAGGTTCAGCAACGGCTCGACGGTCAGGTCGTAGCGCCCTTCACTCGTCTGTGACAGCTGCTCGCCGAGGTTGACCAGCTGCAAAACCGGCTCCGGCATCGCCTGGCAACTGTCGGCGGGCAAGGCGTTGAAGCGTTCGATGTCCGAATCGCTGCGCCAGGTGGACATCTGCTGGTCGACTTCGGCGAGTATCGCCTGGACTTCCGGCTGCAGCACGGCTACCCCGGGCTGATCGGCCCGGCGTACGTAGCTGACCGAATAACTGCTGCCCATGGTCGGCCCGCCAAAATTTTCCAGTCGAGAATCCGGCGTCTGTGGATCAGCTGCTGGATCACAGCCCGCCAGGCCGACTGACAAAAGCCCGAAGACACACGCGCGCAGCCAATCCAGTTTCTGCAAGTTCAAGAGACCGCCCTGTTCAACGAAACGACATGAGATCGAGAAAAGCCCGGAAGGGGCCGTTGCCTACACGAGTGCGGGCAAGGCCTGACTGCGGATCAGCGCGTCAGCGCCAGAAACAGCCGCTGCGCCACTTCCTTGCTGATTGTGCTGCGATAAATATTGACCACCTCGCGGTTGTCTTTTGCAGCACGGACCAACGCCTTGTAGCTGAGCAGGCGCTGGTCTGGCAACTTCAAGTGGGCCCCGGTGTACGACTGGGGATCTGCATCTTCGCTGCCGTAGTGAAAATGCGCCCACCACAACAACTGATTGTCCCGGTCACGCAAAGAGTACTCCTGAATAAAATCATCGCGCTTGCTTCCGGACATGTTCTTGCGGCCATCGACGCGGGCAATATTGACCTCGTTTTGCCGATGCAGGTAGCTGACGCGTGCGGCAGTTGGCGGCTGCCTCTTGATCATGGCAACGCGAAGATTCCGGCCTTCGCTGGTCAATCGGGCGGCCGCCGCGCGCAAATCGCTCGCAGTCTGGGTCAACTGCGGCGTGATCGGCGCTGGCGTTCGAGCATCGCTGGCGCTTTGCGTCAGCTGTTCCGCGAGAGCGGTCAGTTTTTGCGCCTTGAACATCAGGATGTCTTCGATATCTTCAGGCTCGTAGGCACGTGTGGATTGCTGGCGGGCTGTCGCAATCGAAACCTCGACGCCTTCCAGCAGCATCCGGGCCCGCTTCTTCAGCTCGCCCGGTACCGGCAAGATGGGTTCAGGCGCTGGCGCTGGCCTGGCAGGCGCCGCCGTTTCTATTTCCACCCAATCGCCGTCGGCATGCTGGCCAGGAAGTGATCACTTCATCGGTCAGCGGGTTGGTGACGTCAACCACAGGCTCAGGCGAATCGCTGGCGCCTTCGCGCAGCCGACCGACCAACACACGCTGGTCGCGAGTCCGGACGATCCTCTTGTTCGCCTGCGGCACGCGAGGCACCCGCTCGACCGCTGTCGCAGCAGGTTCGAGGTTGTCATGAATCAATCCGGTCAGGCGCGCTTCGGTGGCTTCGCGCAGCGTGCGCAGCTGCTCGAGAAACTGCTCGAAGTAGTCGCCCTGCTCCATGGGCAGCCCGGCCAGCTCGACGTAACCGGCCTTATCCAGGGCCTTGTCTTGCTCACGCAACGCATTCTCGAGCACCGCGATCTGCTCGTCCGCCAGGTATTCATTGGGTTTATCCAGCTCGGCCTGGGAGACCAGCGCGCCGTGCAGAGCACTGTCCATACGCAGGTCTTTCAACATTTTCAGCTCGTCAGCGTCCAGCATGGTCGCCTTGCTGAAGCACAGTTCCAGCGTTGCCATCATGCGCTGCATTCGCCATTGCATACTGGTAAGCAGCTTGAGTTTGTCGGGGTCCATGGCCTCGCTGCGCCACAATTCCTCGCCGACCTTGGGGATCGCGCGCAGCCTGGCCATGAGCAATTCATGCATTTGCGACCAGTAAACCCCGCGTTCCTGGTTGGCACGCAGCTTTTTGAACATCTCGATATAGGCATCGACGTTGGCCGCGACCACGACGTCCTTGCCCGTCCACAAGTTCAGCCTGGCCATGGAATCACGGGTTATCTGGCTGCTTTCCTTCAACAGCTGACCTTCAAAGCACGCCAGCTGATTCACCAGATGCTCCAGCTCTTCAGCTTCGACCCGCTCAGACGGCCGGTCTCCCGGTCTGAGTTGCTTCCACAGCGCAAGGCGCTGTTCCACCACGTCGACCAACTCGTGCAACTCGCTGTCGCAACGATTGAGAAACAATGATCGGGCCTCGCCGGCTGCGGTTTTCAAATGGTGGTGATAACCGGCGATTTTTTCGAACAGCACAAGCTCCCGGGCCACCAGTGCCTCCACTTGCGTGGCGATCCGGGACGCATTCGCCGTATTTTCCTCTGCCACCTGCCGCAGGGTTTTTTTCGGGCCACCGCCGCGCAAACGCAAGCCAAGGTCAAAACGCCAGTGATCTGCTTCCTGCACCAGATACGGCCCCCGGGATAACGGATCGTTGGGACGCACCACCACGACCCCTTCTTCATCAACAATCACCCGGAATAAATCGGTGCCGACCCAAACCAGCCAGATGCCGTTGTAGGAGTAGAGCCCCGAATAGACGCCACTCGTCAGTTGTTGGCCCAGCTCCGGGTGAGGCCAGTACTTGAACCGTTCCAGCTGCCTGTTTTGCCGTTCGGTGAGGCGATTGACCGGTCGCGACCAGGAGAAATCCAGCTGGGTGTGCGCATCGGCCAGCAACCTGCTCGCACTGGCGGATGCGGGATGAACGACAACCGGTTCAAAAGGTGTCGCCCGCGCCAATCCGTGCGAGGGCGCAGGCAACTTCCAACGCGTGGCTCCGCTCAGGGTCAGGCCGTGATGCAGCAACAGCAACGAGATATTGAGCAGCAGATCGGCCAGCATTGCCGAGCGAACCTGGGGATCGGTTGTACAGGGCGTGGTCAGTATCTGGTTGACGTTTGCCAGCAATTGACCGAGCCACACCGCATTAGCGACGGTGCCGCTCACCAGCGGCAGGAGGGTGCCGAGCAGCAGCCAGCCGCCTTCCTTGAGCATCATCCAGCGGTTTTCCGCATTGGACACCGCGCTGCGATCCGCCAATTCGATCAGCGCTCGGGCATTGGAGGTAAACAGGTGGCCTAAAATATCGTCGTTCACCCAATCGGTAGCCAGCACCGCAGGCTGAGGACGTTCCAACGGCGCGAATTCGAAACCGAGGCCAAAGCGGACAATATGCGGCTCGGCAAACCCGCCGTTGGCGTAGATCGGGCGCGCAGCGTCACTCAGCCAGGTCAGGATGGCGTCCTGCAAGGCGCCGGGGCGAGATATCGCGGCAAACAGCGCGGACCAGCCGGGAAATTCGGTCAGGGTGGTTCGAGCCAGCGGCTGGTAGAGCACATACGGACCGGCGGTGGTGTCGACGGGTCCGATGACAAACAGGTTGGCGACGACGTCAGCGCTCTGCCCGTGAGCGCGAACTAACGCCAATGACCGCAACACGATGGCATGAGCGCCTGATCTGCGTTCGGTTGCGAGGGGTTTCATAATGGCATCGACTGTTTGCCAGGCGGCCGAACTCAACTGGCCCTTGATCTTCTGCTCCAGTGCCAGCAAAGGCAGCTGCACTCGCAACTGGTCGGCGAACAGAAGTTGGCGCCGCCGCGCCTGGGCGATGTCGGTTACTAGATAGCGTTCAAGTAAATCAGGATAAACCTGCCCGATATCAGCGCGGGTGGCGAGTTGCTTCAAATAGTCGACAGTCATCCAGCCTGGTAAAGCACCGGCGTCGGTGCGACTGAGCGTGATATTTCCGACCGGCAAGCCCGCCAGGTTTTCCAGGGCGAACTCTGGAACCGTCATGTAGACGGGCTCAACGCCGCCTATCGCGAATGGCTGACCTCCCCCCGGAACCATCTCGGCCGCGACCTTATCGATTCGTACCTGAATAGCAGCGATTGAAAAATCCACGGCATCAGGATGGTCCTTGTGGATTTCTGCCATCAATGCGGTGGCAGCGAACTCAAGGATCGGCGGCAGATCGTCATCAAAGGATTCGCCGTTGGCCCGTTGCTGGGTTACCGCCAACGCGGTAAGCAGGCGACTGTATTCAGTCCGATCAGACTGCGATGCGGCTTTCAGCCAGGACGGGAGACGATCAATGCTCATCGCCGGTGAATACGCCCGGGCTTCTTCGGACCTGAACCAACCACTGACGTCGGTTATCGCTGCCAGTGACGGCTCCAGGCTGTCCAGTTCATAAGACGGCTCACTCTGGAGGTGCTGTATCTCGACCAGCTGGCTTTCGAGCAGCGCCTGGGTGAGTACGTCGAAAATATCGTCCTCAGGCTCGAAGGCCGTCCACTGAACTTCGCGGGCGGCGTGCTGCATCGCCGACAGCTGCGCCAGGCTTTGCTCCCATGCGTGCAGCGAAGGCCAGGATTCGCAGCGTCCGGACAATCCATACACCAGCACTCGCTCACCACTGAACATCACCAATGCCGGCAGCAGTACCCTTTCGATCGCTGGCTCCCCGACCTGCAATTGGACAATGCACACCCGAGGCGGTGGCACCCGTACCAGCGTCAGTTGCCGGTCAAGCTTCAACGGAAACCGGGTGATGTCCCGCAGTAGCTGTCTGCTTTCAGAGTCGGCGGGGCGCGGGACAGTTGCGTCCAACCCCTCGATGATCTGCCGCTTGACCCGCTCCGCCAGCCAGCCCCAGCGATTGCGGCAGCCAGGGCTGTCATTGGCGCAGCTGTGCCAATAGTCCACCAAAGCCTGTTTGTAATATTCGAGCAAACCTATCGCCAACCGATCTACCAACAGGCCGACCTGCGCAACATCTACCGGCAGCGGCGTAGCGTCCACTGCTTGAGTCAGCAGGGTCGTGCGGTCGGGATGCCATGTTGCAGATGACTGCGCCGCGAAGTGCGCCAACAGGCAATCCGTAAGGCTTTTTGCACAATGCGCGACGGTTGCAATCTCCGGATCGATCATCAATGCCGGATACAGCTCGCGCAATCCGTCCATCAAGGCAGCGGTAACGACGCTGCGCAGCGTGGGGCGGGTGGCAAATTGTTCGGCAACATCTAAGGCAATAGTCATGGGATTCCAGCTTGAGTCGTGGCAATTGACTGAAGCTAAAACCATTGGCGAATGCGGCAGGCGTTAAACAAATACCGTTTTACGAGGGCAAGCCACGCTTGTTTTGCACTGCACGATGAATGGCAGAAGGTTGTCATTGAAGGTCATTACACATATTGTTACAAATATGCTTCGCGTGCAGGCAGGAGCCTTGGCCGGTGCAAACAGGACATAACTACAACGGACCCCATAGATAAAAAGCCTAAGCGAGTAATTCAAATGGCCTCCACAACAGGCAAGGGCAAAGCGATTTTTCGCGTTGTCAGCGGCAACTTCCTTGAAATGTTCGACTTCATGGTCTACGGCTTTTACGCCACGGCCATCGCCAAGACCTTCTTCCCGACCGACAGTGCGTTCGCCTCCCTGATGCTTTCGCTGGCAACCTTTGGTGCCGGCTTCCTCATGCGTCCGCTGGGGGCCATCTTTCTCGGCGCCTACATCGACCGCCACGGCCGCAAGAAAGGCTTGGTCGTCACCCTGGCGATGATGGCCATGGGCACGGTACTGATTGCCTGTGTGCCGGGTTACGCAACCCTCGGCGTCGCGGCACCTCTGCTGGTCCTGTTGGGCCGTTTGCTGCAAGGCTTTTCCGCTGGCGTCGAACTGGGCGGTGTTTCGGTGTATCTGGCGGAAATTTCCACGCCGGGCCGCAAAGGCTTTTTCGTCAGCTGGCAGTCCGCAAGCCAGCAGGCGGCAGTCGTGTTCGCCGGCCTGCTGGGCGTGGGTCTGAATCACTGGCTAAGCCCTGAACAAATGGGTGAATGGGGCTGGCGTGTGCCGTTCCTGATCGGCTGCCTGATCGTGCCGGTGATTTTCGTGATCCGCCGTTCGATGGAAGAAACCCCGGAATTCCAGGCCCGCACTCATCGCCCTACCCTGGGCGAAGTCGTACGCTCCATCGGCCAGAACTTCGGGCTGGTGCTCGGCGGCATGGCGCTGGTGATCATGACCACGGTTTCGTTCTACCTGATCACGGCCTACACGCCGACGTTCGGCAAAAACGAGCTGCACCTGTCCGACCTCGACAGCTTGATCGTCACCGTCTGTGTCGGTATCTCGAACTTCATCTGGCTGCCGGTGATGGGCGCGTTTTCGGATCGTATCGGCCGCAAGCCGCTGCTGGTCGGCGCAACCGTTCTCGCGATTGCCACGGCCTACCCTGCTCTGTCATGGCTGGTCGCCCATCCAAGCTTCGGCAATCTGTTGATGGTCGAGTTGTGGTTGTCGTTTCTTTACGGTTCGTACAACGGCGCGATGGTCGTGGCGCTGACTGAAATCATGCCGGTCGCCGTGCGCACCACCGGTTTCTCCCTGGCCTATAGCCTGGCGACGGCAACCTTCGGCGGCTTTACCCCGGCGGCCTGTACGTACTTGATTCATGTGCTGGACAACAAGGCAGCACCGGGTATCTGGCTCACCGGCGCGGCGATCCTGGGTCTGGTGGCGACGCTTGTGCTGTTCCGCAAGGGCGGGCAGAAGCTCGAAGCGCCAGAGGCTGTGGCTGTCGGGTAATCCGTCTCCGTTGGAGGCTTGCCCTGCTCCAACAGAAGCCCCTTATACCGAATACCGGAAACCCGGTCGGGGCGTTTTTATTCAACTTGCCGCGTCAAGCTCAGCGCTCGAAGCTGCTCGCCTGCTCTTACTTCGGAAACGCTGGTGGGTTGACGCCCGCCATGTCTTCCATCACACGAACCACCTGACAGCTGTAACCGAATTCGTTGTCGTACCAGACGTACAGGACAACCCGGTTATCGTTGGCGATGGTCGCTTCAGCGTCGACGACACCGGCGTGACGCGAGCCAACGAAGTCAGTGGACACCACTTCCTGCGAATTGACGAAATCGATCTGCTTGTGCAGGTCCGAGTGCAATGCCATGTAGCGCAGGTACTCGTTGATCTCTTCGCGGGTCGTCGACTTCTCAAGGTTGAGGTTGAGAATCGCCATGGAAACGTTCGGCGTCGGCACACGAATAGCGTTGCCGGTCAGTTTGCCAGCCAGTTCCGGCAGCGCCTTGGCGGCAGCAGTGGCAGCACCGGTTTCAGTGATAACCATGTTCAGCGCGGCGCTACGACCACGGCGATCGCCTTTGTGGAAGTTGTCGATCAGGTTCTGGTCGTTGGTGTACGAGTGAACCGTTTCGACGTGACCGTTGACGATGCCGAACTTGTCGTTCACTGCTTTAAGCACCGGCACGATGGCGTTGGTGGTGCAGGAAGCGGCGGAGACAATCTTGTCATCGGCAGTGATTTCGCCATGGTTGATACCATGCACGATGTTCTTCAGCTTGCCTTTACCCGGCGCGGTCAGAACCACACGGTCGATGCCAGGGCAGGAAAGGTGCTGGCCCAGGCCTTCGGCATCACGCCATACGCCGGTGTTGTCCACCAGCAATGCGTTTTGAATGCCGTACTGGGTGTAATCCACCTCAGTCGGGTTCTTGGCGTAGATAACCTTGATCAGGTTGCCATTGGCGGTGATGGTGTTATTGGCTTCGTCGATGGTAATGGTGCCATCGAACGGGCCATGCACCGAGTCACGACGCAACAGGCTGGCACGCTTGACCAGATCGTTGTCGGCGCCTTTACGGACGACGATTGCACGCAGACGCAAGCCGTCGCCACCACCGGTTTTCTCGATCAGGATCCGCGCCAGCAGGCGACCGATCCGACCAAAACCGTACAGCACAACGTCGGTGCCTTTGCGGCTGTTGGAGTTTTGCTGACCCACCACATCGGCCAACTCTTCACGCACGAACTGCTCGGCAGTTCGGCCGTTGCCTTCGGTTTTGAACTTCACGGCCAGCTTGCCCAGGTCCACCGAAGCGGCACCCAGTTTAAGCTCGCTCATCGCCTTGATGAGCGGGAAAGTCTCGTGTACGGACAACTCACTCGCATCGGACTGGCGATGACGGGCAAAGCGGTGGGCTTTGAGTATCGCGATCACTGAACGGTTGATCAGACTGCGGCCATAGATCGAGCTCACCACATTGTTATTGCGGTAGAGCTGACCGATTAGCGGGATCATCGCTTCGGCTAGGGCTTCACGATCGATCCATTCACCAAGACACTGGTCGGGCTTCTGAGTCACGGGAACCTTCCACATGTAGGGGCTGAAAAAAGGGGCTACATTATGCCGCCGCCTTTGTTTATGAGCAATGCACGGCTATCAGATTGCACGGCACTACATTTTTCCGGCTCTCGTAAAACAGACAACCGATACCCGCGTTAGTTACAATCGCCGCCCCGTCGCAACGCTTGGAGCTCTATCTTCCGTGCCCGTTCTGCGCCTACCGCTTCTTCCTGCTGCTGCAGGCAAACAACACTGGGGCAATCTTCCCGGTGCCGCCCTGAGCCTGGCGATTGCCGAGGCTGCCAGCGCCGCCAAGCGCTTTACCCTGCTTTTGACCGCCGACAGCCAGAGCGCCGAGCGGCTGGAGCAGGAGCTGAAGTTCTTCGCGCCGAGCCTTCCGGTCCTGCATTTCCCGGATTGGGAAACGCTGCCCTACGATTTGTTCTCGCCGCACCAGGACATCATTTCCCAGCGCATCGCCAGCCTCTATCGTTTGCCCGAGCTGGAACATGGCGTTTTGGTAGTGCCGATCACCACCGCCCTACACCGTCTGGCGCCGACCAAATTCCTGCTGGGCAGCAGCCTGGTGCTGGATATCGGCCAGAAGCTCGACATTGAAGTGATGCGCTCGCGGCTCGAGGCCAGCGGCTATCGTTATGTCGATACGGTGTACGAGCACGGCGAATTCACGGTACGCGGCAACCTGATCGATCTGTTCCCCATGGGCAGCAAGCTGCCTTACCGGATCGATCTGTTCGACGACGAAATCGAAACCCTGCGCACCTTCGACCCGGAAACCCAGCGTTCCATCGACAAGGTTGAATCGGTACGCCTGCTGCCCGCTCGGGAATTCCCGCTGCAAAAAGAAGAAGTCACCCGCTTCAAGGCGCGTTTTCGCGAACGCTTCGACGTGGACTTCCGACGTTGCCCGATCTTTCAGGATTTGAGCAGCGGCATCACTCCGGCCGGTATCGAGTATTACCTGCCACTGTTTTTCGAAGAAACGTCGACCTTGTTCGATTACCTGCCCCAGGACACTCAGGTGTTCTCGCTGCCGGGCATCGAGCAGGCGGCGGAAAACTTCTGGAACGACGTGCGCGGCCGCTACGAAGAGCGTCGTGTCGATCCGGAACGTCCTTTATTACCTCCGGCAGAGTTATTCCTGCCGGTTGAAGACTGTTTTGCGCGCCTGAAAAACTGGCCGCGGGTGGTTGCCAGCCAGCAGGATGTCGACGCCGGCACGGGGCGCGAACGCTTCCCGGCGCAGCAGTTGCCGGATCTGGCCATCGAAGCCAAGGCCAACCAGCCATTGGCCGCCCTGGCGAATTTCCTCGATGAATTCCCCGGCCGCGTCTTGTTCACCGCCGAGTCTGCCGGACGCCGGGAAGTCCTGCTTGAATTGCTGGAACGTCTGAAGCTGCGCCCGAAAACCGTGGACAGCTGGAATGACTTCGTCGACAGCAAGGAACGCCTGTCGATCACCATCGCGCCGCTGGATGAAGGGCTGATCCTCGAACAACCGGCACTGGCGCTGATCGCCGAAAGCCCGTTGTTCGGCCAGCGCGTCATGCAACGTCGCCGCCGGGAAAAACGCACCGATGGCGGCAACAACGATGCGGTGATCAAAAACCTCACCGAGCTGCGCGAAGGCGCGCCGGTGGTGCATATCGATCACGGTGTCGGTCGCTACCTCGGGCTGGCGACTCTGGAGGTCGAGAATCAGGTCGCGGAATTCCTGATGCTGGCTTATGCCGAGGACGCCAAGCTCTACGTTCCGGTGGCCAACCTGCACCTGATCGCCCGCTACACCGGCAGCGATGACGCCCTGGCGCCGTTGCACCGCCTGGGCTCGGAAACCTGGCAGAAAGCCAAGCGCAAGGCCGCCGAACAGGTGCGCGACGTGGCAGCGGAGTTGCTGGATATCTACGCCCGCCGCGCGGCTCGCGAAGGTTATGCCTTTGAAGACCCGAAAGCCGACTACGCGACGTTCAGCGCGGGCTTCCCGTTCGAAGAAACGCCGGACCAGCAAACCACCATCGACGCAGTACGCGCCGACATGCTGGCGCCCAAGCCCATGGATCGCCTGGTCTGTGGCGACGTTGGCTTCGGCAAGACCGAAGTGGCGATGCGCGCCGCATTCATTGCCGTGCACGGCGGACGTCAAGTGGCAATCCTGGTGCCGACCACCCTGCTCGCCCAGCAGCATTACAACAGCTTCCGCGACCGCTTCGCCGACTGGCCGGTGAGCGTGGAAGTCATGAGCCGCTTCAAGTCCGCCAAAGAGGTCAGTGCCGCAGTGGCCGACCTCGCTGAAGGCAAGATCGATATCGTCATCGGCACCCACAAACTGCTGCAGGACGACGTCAAGATCAAGAATCTCGGCCTGGTGATCATTGACGAAGAACACCGTTTCGGGGTGCGCCAGAAAGAACAGCTCAAAGCCCTGCGCAGCGAAGTCGACATCCTGACACTGACCGCGACGCCGATTCCGCGCACGCTGAACATGGCGGTCTCGGGCATGCGCGATCTGTCGATCATTGCCACGCCGCCGGCGCGACGTCTGTCGGTACGCACCTTCGTCATGGAGCACAACAAGCCCACGGTCAAGGAAGCCTTACTGCGCGAGCTGTTGCGCGGCGGTCAGGTCTATTACCTGCACAACGATGTGAAAACCATCGAGAAATGTGCGGCAGATCTCGCGGAACTGGTGCCGGAAGCCCGTATCGGCATCGGCCACGGCCAGATGCGCGAGCGTGATCTCGAACAGGTGATGAGCGACTTCTATCACAAGCGTTTCAACGTGCTGATCGCCTCGACCATCATCGAAACCGGCATCGACGTGCCCAGCGCCAACACCATCATCATCGAGCGCGCCGACAAATTCGGTCTGGCGCAGCTGCATCAGTTGCGCGGCCGCGTAGGTCGCAGCCACCACCAGGCGTATGCTTACCTGCTGACGCCGCCGCGCAAACAGATCACCCCGGACGCCGAAAAGCGTCTGGAAGCCATCGCCAACACCCAAGACCTCGGGGCCGGTTTCGTGCTGGCCACCAACGACCTTGAAATTCGCGGCGCGGGCGAGCTGCTCGGCGATGGCCAGAGCGGCCAGATCCAGGCGGTAGGTTTTACGCTGTACATGGAAATGCTCGAGCGGGCGGTCAAGTCGATTCGCAAGGGCGAGCAGCCCAATCTGGATCAACCGCTGGGTGGCGGGCCGGAAATCAACCTGCGTCTGCCGGCGTTGATTCCCGAAGCCTATCTGCCGGATGTCCACACGCGGCTGATCCTCTACAAGCGCATCGCCAATGCCGCCGACGAGGACAGCCTCAAGGATTTGCAGGTGGAGATGATCGACCGTTTCGGGCTGTTGCCGGAGCCGACCAAGAATCTGGTGCGCATCACGTTGCTTAAATTGCAGGCCGAGCAGCTGGGCATCAAGAAGGTCGATGGCGGACCGCAGGGTGGGCGAATCGAGTTCGCGGCCGACACATCCGTGGACCCGCTGACGCTGATCAAGCTGATTCAGGGGCAACCCAACCGTTACAAATTCGAAGGCGCCACGATGTTCAAATTCATGGTGCCGATGGAACGCCCGGAAGAGCGTTTCAACACGATTGAGGCGCTGTTCGAGCGCCTGACCCCGAAAACTGCTTGAAGGATTCATCCATGCGTGTGTTTCGTTCACTCCTGCTGCTGACGCTGTTTGCGCCAACAGCTTTTGCCGATGGCAGCTATCAGGTCGAGATGATCCTGTTCCGCCAGTTGGGCGAACCGGCCGCGACGCGTCAGTTCGCGCCCGAAGGCTGGGCCGCCGACGCGCAAAGGATCGACGCGCAAAACGAGCGCAGCGTTGCCTTGAGCGATCTGGCCGGCAAGCTTGAAGCCAGTGGCACCTATAAAGTGCTGCTGCACCGGGCCTGGAGCCAGAATCTGACGGCCGAGCCCGGCAAGATGGCGATCAGCAGCGGCCAGGAACAGTTGGGGCATTTCCCGATCGAAGGCACCCTCAGCATCGGCATTGCGCGCTTCACCGACATCGCGGCAGACTTCTGGGTCAACCAGCTCGATAGCCAGGGCGTCCTGCTCAGCAGCGAACGCATGAAACAGACAACCCGGGTAAAAAACGGGGAATTGATCTACATGGACTACGGAAGTCTGGCCATGCTGATCAAGATTTCACCCCTGTAACCATCAAGGAGCGCATAGCGCGTTCCTTGCCCTTTTGAGCATCGCTACGGCGTAGGCTGTCCAGAACTGTGTCGTCCAATCTCGAAAAAGTCCTCGCCCTGGCGTGGACAGACAACTTTACCGACAAGACTCTTGAGCGGGGGCTCAACTACGCCCTGGAACAACGCATCATCCTTGAAGAACTCAATCCTGACCTGGTGCGCACCGCGTGCCGGGGCTCCGGTCTGGAGATCTATCACCAGACGTTGATGTTCAAGGATCCAGGCCGTTTCAAGAACACCCTGATCTGCAAATGCACCTGCCCGGTGCGGGAAAACTGCAAACATTGCGCAGCGGCCTTGTACTACCTGCAAGACCCGACGAATCAACCGTCGATCCTGGCGGTGCTGAACGAATCCCGACGCGAGGCGCCGCCTCGGGTCGAGCCTAAACCCGCGTTGCCCGAACGGCTGATCGACACCATCAAGCCCAAGCCACGGCTGATCCTGGCGAGTATCGAATACAGCGCCTACGAACCGCGTAACGGTCGCATGCAGCGCCATATTCAGCATCGTGCGGCGCTGGCGTTCGGTTACGGCGAGCACTTCGCCATTGGTACGGCCAATGTCAGCATTCTGGTCAGCTCCCTGGGCAGCGATCTGGTTAACCAGAAAAGCGACATCATCGAGCATCATGCGACTGAAACCCTGCGCATTCGCCGTCAGGGCGAACTGGAGCGTCAGCAGCGCCAGGTTCTGCAGGACATGGGTTTCAGGGTCGCCACCCGGCAGAGCAAGGCGCTGCCCGAAACCGCCGGCGACATGTTCGAACTGCCCAACGACAAGGCCTGGCTGAATTTCGTGCTCAAGGATTTGCCCCGCCTCGAAGAACAAGGCTGGGATATCGAGATCACTGATGAGTTCGCCTTCGACGTCACCCCCGTCGATGACTGGTACGCGGTCATCGACGAAGAAGCCGAACGTGACTGGTTTGATCTGGAACTGGGCATCATCGTCAATGGCGAGCGCCTGAGCCTGCTGCCGATCCTGATCAACCTGATTCGCACCCATCCGGAATTGATGAGCGCAGCCGGCATCGCCAAGCGCGCTGACGACGAGCAACTGCTGGTGCAGATCAACCACTTCACCCAGCGCGGCGGCGGCCCGATCCAGATCGCCCTGCCCTACGGCCGCCTCAAGCCGGTGCTGGCTACCCTCGGTGATTTCTACTGGCGCGACGAAGGCAACAACGCGTTGCGCATGAACAACGCCGACGCGACGCGCCTCGGTGAACTCGAAGATTTGCCGCTGAGCTGGCAAGGCGGCGACCGCCTGCGCCGGTTCGCCGACCGGCTGGCCAATATCAAGGACGCACCCGTGGTGGTGCCGCAAGACCTGAACGCCACGTTGCGACCCTATCAGCTCGAAGGTTTGAGCTGGATGCAATCGCTGCGGGAACTGGAGGTCGGCGGCGTACTGGCCGATGACATGGGCCTGGGCAAGACCTTGCAGACCCTGGCGCACCTGCTGATGGAAAAACAGGCCGGACGCCTGGATCGCCCGGCTTTGGCGGTGATGCCCACCAGCCTGATCCCCAACTGGATGGACGAAGCGGAAAACTTCACGCCGCAACTCAAGGTGCTCGCACTGTACGGCGCCAATCGCTCGCAGGACTTTGCCAATCTGCAGAATTACGACTTGATCCTGACCACCTATGCGCTGCTGCCCCGGGACGTCGAAGTCCTGGCCAAACAGCCGCTGCACACATTGATTCTCGATGAAGCGCAGTACATCAAGAACCCCAACAGCAAGGCTGCCCAGGCTGCGCGTGAATTGAACGCCCGCCAGCGCCTGTGCCTGAGCGGTACGCCGCTGGAAAACCACCTGGGCGAGTTGTGGTCGCTGTTCCACTTCCTGATGCCGGGCTGGCTGGGCAGCGCCAAGGAGTTCAACAGCAACTACCGCAACCCCATCGAGAAACACGGCAACATGGACCGCCTGCAGCACCTGAATGCGCGCATCAAGCCGTTCCTGCTGCGCCGCACCAAGGAACAGGTAGCCACCGAACTGCCGCCGAAAACCGAAATCATCCACTGGGTCGAACTCAACGACGCCCAGCGCGACGTGTACGAAACCGTGCGTCTGGCCATGGACAAGAAAGTCCGCGACGAAATCACCCGCAAAGGCGTGGCACGCAGCCAGATCATCATCCTCGAGGCGCTGCTCAAGCTGCGTCAGGTGTGCTGCGACCTGCGTCTGGTCAACAGCGAACAGGCAAATCCGCGCCACGGCAGTTCAGCCAAGCTGCACAGCCTGATGGAAATGTTTGAAGAGCTGCTGGCCGAAGGTCGCAAGATCCTGCTGTTCTCGCAATTCACCTCGATGCTCACGCTGATTGAAGCCGAACTCAAGCAGCGCGGTATCGAATATGCGTTGCTGACCGGTGCGACCCGTGATCGGCGCACGCCAGTGCAGGCCTTCCAGGCCGGCAAGTTGCCGATCTTCCTGATCAGTTTGAAAGCCGGCGGCACCGGTCTGAATTTGACCGCGGCTGACACCGTGATTCATTACGACCCCTGGTGGAACCCGGCGGCGGAAAACCAGGCCACCGACCGCGCGTATCGCATCGGTCAGGACAAGCCGGTGTTCGTCTACAAGATGATTGCCCGGGGAACCGTCGAAGAGAAAATCCAGCGCTTGCAGCAGGAAAAATCAGCGCTGGCAGCGGGTGTTCTGGATGGTCGGATGACCGGCGACTGGAAGCTGCAAAGCGAGGACATCGCGGCACTGTTCGCGCCGCTGCCGTTACCGGCGAAGAAGGTCAAGCGTTAAGCAAACCCCGTTGGAGCGAGGCTTGCCCGCGAAGCATCAGGTCAGACAATACACATGTCGACTGTGATACCGGTTCGCGGGCAAGCCTCGCTCCTAAAGGTTTTAGTCAGACTGCACCCAAAACCCGCGCCAGGGTCGCCTTCACCTTGCCCATTCCATCGTGCAAGGCCTGCTCGATCTCGGCCATGGTGATTACCGCCGAAGACTTGCCAGCTGCCGGATTGACCACCAGCGCCAGACAGGCATATTCCAGTTCCAGCTCACGAGCCAGTGCCGCTTCCGGCATGCCGGTCATGCCGACGATGTCGCAGCCATCACGCTCAAGACGCACGATCTCGGCCACGGTTTCCAGACGCGGTCCTTGGGTGCAGGCGTAAACCCCGCGCTCACTGAACTCGCAACCTTCCGCCGCCAGCGCTGCGATCAAACGGGCACGCAACGCTTCGCTGTACGGGTAGCTGAAATCGATGTGCGTCACCTGCTCCAGATCATCCGCGAAATAGGTGTGCTCGCGGCCGCTGGTGTAGTCCACCAGATCATGGGGAACGCAGAAATGGCCAGTGCCCATGGCCGGATGAATCCCGCCCACTGCATTGACCGCCAGAATCGCCTCGGCACCCGCCTGCTTCAAGGCCCAGATATTGGCCCGGTAGTTCACCTGATGCGGCGGAAAACGGTGCGGATGCCCGTGACGCGCCAGAAACATCACTTCGCGACCGGCATAGTCGCCGATCTGGATTTCCCCGGAAGGCGCGCCATAAGGAGTGTTCATCGGCAGGGACTGACGGATGCTCAGGCCCTCCAACTGCGTCAGGCCGGTGCCGCCGATAATCGCGTAAACAGTCATGAGTAATCCTTAGTCGATCAGTTGCGCAGCCCGCAGCGCTTCGAGCGCCGCCAGCCAGCGCGGATGTTGACGGTATTCGGTACTGGCGTATGCCTGGCCGCGCATGCGGGCGATACGCGGCGAAGGCTTGACCTTCAGCCGTTGTGCCGCAGTGAGCGCCAGCTCGGCAGCCGCACGGTCATTGCACACCAGCCCCATGTCGCAACCGGCGCTCAATGCCGCTTCGATACGGCTGGCCGCGTCGCCCACCACATGCGCGCCCGCCATGGACAGGTCATCGCTGAAGATCACCCCATCAAACTGCAGCTCGCCGCGCAGAATGTCCTGCAACCAACGGCGGGAAAAACCTGCGGGTTGCGGATCAACCTTGGGATAGATCACATGCGCTGGCATCACCGCTGCCAATTGCTTGCTCAGGCGCGCGAAGGGCACCAGATCATTGGCGCGAATCTGTTCAAGACTGCGCTCGTCGGTGGGAATCGCCACGTGGGAATCGGCTTCGGCCCAACCGTGACCGGGGAAATGCTTGCCGGTGGCGGCCATTCCCGCAGCGTTCATGCCACGAATAAATGCTCCGGCGAGCAACGCGGCCCGCTCGGGGTCACCCTCGAACGCACGGCTGCCAACCACGGCACTGCGCTGATAATCCAGGTCCAGCACCGGGGCGAAACTCAGATCCAGGCCCACCGCGAGGACTTCGGTGGCCATCAACCAGCCGCAGTGTTCGGCGAGGGTTTCCGCGTTCGGATTGTCGGCAATGGCGCGCATGGCCGGCAAACGCACGAACCCCTGACGCAGGCGCTGCACGCGCCCGCCTTCTTGATCGACGGCCAGCAACAGGTCCGGGCGAACCGCGCGAATCGCTGCGCTCAGCTCCCGTACCTGACGTGGGTGTTCAATGTTGCGAGCAAAAATGATCAGGCCGCCCACTTCGGGCTGACGCAGAAACTGGCGATCCTCGGCGGTCAACCACGTGCCGGCGACATCCACCATCAAAGAGCCTTGCAGGCCGTAACTCATATGAAAACACCATTGCCTAGATCCAATCCGGGCAATGGTGCTTGATCATCGGGCCTGGCGCAACGCGCGAGCGGTCAGGCTTTGGCCGTGACCGGAATGCTTGCGCTGCTTTTGGTGCGCGGTTTGAGCTGTGCCGAGATCATCGCCGCGTCGCTGACACCGGTTTCGGCGCGCATGCCGGCCGCGAGAAACGGCACCATCAGGCGCATGACCTGTTCAATGGACGTGTTGACCCCAAAGTCGGTTTCGGCGATGGCACGCAGCGCCTTGATCCCTGACATGCTGAACGCCGCCGCGCCAAGCATGAAATGCACGCGCCAGAACAGTTCAATCGGGGGAATACGCGGCGCAGCTTCGTTGACCAGCGTCATGTAGCGGCGGAACACCTTGCCGTACATGTCTTCCAGATAACGTCGCAAGTGGCCCTGGCTCTGACTGAACGCCAGACCCAGCAAGCGCATGAAAATCGACAGATCGTTACCGCTGCGTGGCTGAACCACCAGCGCCTGCTCGACGAGGATATCCAGCAGTTCCTCAAGCGTCGGCTTGTTTTCCGGCTTGGCCTGGCGGCGCTCCAGCTCACGATCGAGGCTGATGCAGAACGGCCCGAGGAAGCGCGAGAATACCGCCTGGATCAGGGCTTTCTTGGAGCCAAAGTGATAATTCACCGCAGCCAGATTCACCGATGCCTTACTGGTAATCAGCCGCAACGATGTTTCGGCAAAACCTTTTTCCGCGAATAACTGCTCGGCAGCATCGAGAATGCGTTCAACTGTTTCCGACTGGGCCATGGTTTCCTGCCTGACAAACACTTGTTTGAAACATACGTATTACACCGACTACTTGTCAAGTCTGGCCGTTCACTTTCTGCCTGTACGGTCACGTATTTAATCATATCGACCGGCCCCTGTAGGCATTAGCTGACGACCGCTTGCAGACCTCAAATTCACCCGTCCCGAGTACCGCCTGGCAGCGGAAACAAAAAGGACGATTGCCAAGACGCAATCACTGTATATAATCCCAGTCACTGTATAAAAAGACAGAGCGCTCAACATGATCAAACTGACGCCACGCCAAGCAGAGATTCTGGGTTTCATCAAACGTTGCCTTGAAGACAACGGTTATCCGCCTACCCGTGCGGAAATCGCCCAGGAGCTGGGTTTCAAATCACCCAACGCTGCAGAAGAACACTTGAAGGCCCTTGCTCGCAAAGGCGCTATCGAAATGACGCCGGGCGCTTCCCGGGGCATCCGTATTCCGGGCTTCGAGGCCAAGGCTGACGAGAGCAGCCTGCCGATCATCGGCCGGGTTGCCGCCGGTGCGCCGATCCTTGCCCAGCAGCATATTGAAGAATCCTGCAACATCAACCCTGCGTTTTTCCATCCCAGTGCCGATTACCTGTTAAGGGTGCATGGCATGAGCATGAAAGACGTCGGCATTCTCGATGGCGATCTGATCGCCGTGCACACGACGCGCGAGGCCCGCAATGGCCAGATCGTTGTGGCCCGCATTGGTGATGAAGTCACAGTGAAGCGCTTCAAGCGTGAAGGCAGCAAGGTCTGGCTGATCGCTGAAAACCCGGATTTCGCCCCGATCGAAGTGAACCTCAAAGATCAGGATCTGGTTATCGAAGGCTTGAGCGTCGGCGTGATTCGCCGTTAAGGAGACACTATGCAGTTCACCCAAACACCGCATGCGCAATTGCCGCTGTTCGAGGCATTCATGGCGCAGCCTATTGCCCCGATGCTCCAGGCTCCGGTTGAAACCAGCTGGAACAATGAGCCAGAAGTCTTCAGCGAATTGTCATTGCGCGGCGCTGCCGGGAACTGCTTGAGTCTTCTGGCACCGATTCTGCGGGAACTCAGCGAGGACAAGGACGCCCGCTGGCTCACGTTGATCGCACCGCCCTCGAGCCTGACGCAAACCTGGCTACGAGATGCCGGGCTCAATCGCGAGCGTATTCTGTTGCTGCAACCACGGGGTACACAAAGTGCACTGGAGTTGACGCGCGAAGCTCTGCGCCTGGGGCGCAGTCACACGGTAGTCAGCTGGATCAATCCGATCAATGCAGCAGCGCGTCAACAGTTGATTGGCGCGGCAAGGATTGGAGATGCGCAAAGCTTGAACATCCGCCTTGGCTGAAGCGGATCAATGGAGTACGCGGGGACCGGCGTCTTTTTCAAGCTCGCCTTCAGCCATGCGACCGGCCATCTGGACCCCAACGCTCAACATCGCTTTGGCGACTTCAACGTGTTGACCTTGCAGAAAGGCCTTGGCGTCCTCGGAAAAATTCAAGGTCACCAATGAGCCCTCGTCTTCGGCACGACGAAGCTCGATACGGCCATCAGGCAGTTCGACAATTTCCAAAAATGATGTAGGCATCAGCAATACTCCACGAAAGGCCGGCATTGTAGCAGCCAGTCGACTCAGGCCCTAGCCCATCCATCATTGCGTTTCAGCACTCGCTCAGACCTTCGCGAAAGCGAATGGCCAAAGCTTTAAGCTGCTGACGCCAGCTTTCCAACTCTTCACGACCCAGTTCCGGCACCGGTTCTTCATCGAGATTAACCGCCACGATCAGCGGCCGGGTGACGTCGCCCTTGGGCTTTTTCGGGGCGCGAGGCGGCTGGAACAGCGCGTTGTAGGCGGCCAGCAGCTGGGCGAGCCAGGTTTCGCGATGCTGGGCCAGCTCAATCAGCTCGGCCATTTCCGGGATGGCTATCGCATCCAGCACTTCCTGAGTCAGCAGCAGCTCGGCGCGCGGCGCATTAGCCTGCGGCAGACGGTAGAAGCCTGCAATCTCATGACACAAACCCAGCAGCGCGCCATACAGATGGAACAGTGCAGATTCGCGCTCGGCCTGGACCAGCGCCTGGGAATTCATCGCGCGGCCTTCCTGAGCCTTGCCCAGGGCTTCAAGTGCCAGACCGGCGAAATAAATCTTTTGATTGGTGCGGGTATAGAGTTCGTGGGCCATGGCGGCATCCTCCATAACGATGAAATGAAAACAGCAGCGCCCAAATGGCGAAAAACCCTCGATGCGACCAGCACACCGAGGGTTTGCGTTGATTAACGCGGCTGCTCCGCAGAGCAGCTCATGTTAATGCATCAACGCTTGTCTTCGACTTTCCAGGCCTTGCCATCGTAGAACGCGCGCCAGCCGGTCGGCTTGCCTTCCACTTCGGTCTGTACATATTGCTCTTTGGTCTTGCGGCTGTAACGGATCACCGATGGACGCCCGTCCGGATCTTTCTTCGGTGCTTCACAAAGGAAGTGATACTTCGGATCGATCTCGTCCTTGTGCGGCGCGATTTCCATGACCAACGGCGCACGGGTTTCGCGGTTTTTCGGGAACTGGCTGGCAGCCAGGAACAAGCCCGAAGCGCCGTCACGCAGGATATAGGTGTCGTCGACCTTGTCGCACTTGAGTTCCGGCATCTTCACCGGGTCCATCTTCGGCGGCGCGGCGTCACCGCTCTTGAGCAGCTTGCGGGTGTTTTTGCATTCAGCATTGGTGCAACCGAAGAACTTGCCGAAACGGCCGGTCTTGAGCTGCATTTCGCTGCCGCACTTGTCACATTCCAGGCTCGGACCTTCGTAGCCCTTGATGCGGTAAGTGCCCTCCTCGACTTCGAAGCCAGTGCAATCCGGGTTGTTGCCGCAGATGTGCAATTTGCGCTTCTCGTCCAGCAGGTAAGCATCCATCGCCGTATTACAGATATGGCAGCGATGCTTGCCGCGCAATACGCGGGACTCGGACTCACCCTCGTCGTCCTCGGCAATTTCATCGCCCGGCGTCAGGTTGACCGTGGCCTTGCAGCGTTCTTTCGGCGGCAGGCTGTAGCCCGAACAACCGAGGAATACCCCAGTGGATGCGGTACGGATCTGCATCGGACGGCCACAGACCTTGCAAGGAATGTCGGTCATCACCGGTTCGTTGGAACGCATGCCGCTGTCCGGCGCTTCGGCTACTTCCAGCTTCTTCTTGAAGTCGCCATAGAACTCGTCGAGCACGTTCTTCCAGTCACGCTCGCCCTGGGCGACGTCATCGAGGTTTTCTTCCATGCCGGCGGTGAAGCCGTAGTCCATCAGGTTGGAGAAACTCTCGGACAGCCGCTCGGTGACGATATCGCCCATTTTTTCCGAGTAGAAGCGGCGGTTATGCAGCGCTACGTAGCCACGGTCCTGAATGGTCGAGATGATCGCCGCGTAGGTCGAAGGACGACCGATGCCACGTTTTTCCATCTCTTTTACCAGGCTCGCTTCCGAGTAACGCGCAGGCGGCTTGGTGAAATGCTGGCTCGGGTCGAGCTTGATCAAGTTGAGGTTGTCGCCCTGAGCCATGTCCGGCAGGACGTCGTCGTCGCCAGGCTTGGTCATCTGCGGCAGAACGCGGGTGTAACCGTCGAACTTCAGGATGCGGCCCTTGGCGCGCAGCTCGAAGGTACCGGCAGCAACGCTGACCGTGGTCGACAGGTATTGCGCGGGCGGCATCTGGCACGCCACGAACTGGCGCCAGATCAGCTCGTACAGGCGCTCAGCATCGCGCTCCATGCCCGTCAGCTTGCTCGGATGGGTATTGACGTCGGAAGGACGAATCGCTTCGTGAGCCTCCTGTGCGCCCTCTTTGCTGCTGTAGACGTTCGGCGACTCCGGCAGGTACTTCTTGCCGAACTCGGTTTCGATGTAGTCACGCGCCATGCTGACCGCGTCAGCCGACAGGTTGGTGGAGTCAGTACGCATGTAAGTGATGTGGCCCGCTTCATACAAGCGCTGCGCCATCATCATGGTTTTCTTCACGCCGAAGCCCAGCCGATTACTGGCGGCCTGTTGCAGGGTCGACGTAATGAACGGTGCCGAAGGTTTGCTGCTGGTCGGCTTGTCTTCACGCTTGGCGATGCTGTAGGCGGACGCCTTGAGCTTTTCCAGCGCTGCCATGGCCGTCGCTTCGTTCAGCGGCTTGAAGGCCTCGCCGTTTTCCCGAGCCACTTCGAAGCGCACATTGGCGCCCTTGGCGGTGCCCAGGTCGGCGTGGATTTCCCAATATTCTTCAGGGTTGAACGCACGAATTTCGCGTTCCCGCTCGACCACCAGCTTCACGGCAACCGATTGCACGCGGCCAGCAGACAGGCCCCGGGCAACTTTCTGCCAGAGCAACGGCGAAACCATGTAACCCACGACCCGGTCCAGGAAGCGGCGCGCCTGCTG
This sequence comes from Pseudomonas sp. CFII64, assembly GCF_000416235.1. Taxonomy (GTDB): domain Bacteria; phylum Pseudomonadota; class Gammaproteobacteria; order Pseudomonadales; family Pseudomonadaceae; genus Aquipseudomonas. The sequence continues at coordinate 57,629 of NZ_ATLO01000052.1, forward strand.
AGCGTTCACCCGATCAATATCGAGCTCGCCTGGCTTGGAGAAGGCTTCCTGAATGGCTTTCTTGGTGATTTCGTTGAACACCACGCGCTTGTAGCGACTGTCATCACCACCGATGGCTTCGCGCAGGTGCCAGGCAATGGCTTCCCCCTCGCGATCCAAGTCGGTTGCGAGATAGATGATGTCAGCATCCTTGGCGAGCCGGCGCAGCTCCTCGATCACCTTCTCCTTGCCGGGAAGGATTTCGTACTTGGCTTTCCAGCCGTGATCCGGATCGACACCCATGCGCGAGACCAGCTGACGCTTGGCCTTCTCCTTGGGAGTAAGCACCGGCCCGTCGCCCGCGGCAGCTTTGCCTCGCTTGGCGGCAGGGTCTTTGCTGGCGCTAGCCGAACCGCTGGTGGGCAGGTCTCGGATATGGCCGATACTCGACTTCACCACGTACTGGTTGCCCAAATACTTGTTGATGGTCTTGGCCTTAGCCGGGGATTCCACGATGACCAGCGATTTGCCCATGGATCAGAAAATTCCTGAATACTGAAAATGAAAGACGGTTGGAGCCTGTCGAGGCCCCGCTATATATAGTGGCTACAACCCGAGGTCAAGCACGGGGTTGTGTTCGATCACGATTCACGGCCTGGAAAAGAGACTCGGTTCAGCCTGGACCAAAGCAAAGCGCGGCACTTGCTCGCCGTCAACCTCGACAGACTCCAGAAACATTTCCAATGGGCGTACCCAGAGGCCGTAATCGCCATACAAGGCTTGGTAAAACACCACTTCTTCTTCGGTCTCGGAGTGCCTGGCAACACTGAATACGCGGTACTCGGGGCCTTTGTAATGGCGGTAGAGCCCTGGCTGTAATTTCATGTTGCTGTCCTCGCAAGACACATTGGAAAACAATTCTATAAACAGCTTTTGCCAAAATACAAAAGCCGGGGCACTTGGCCCCGGCTTGCGTCACCCTGACAAATCAGACGCGTTCGAAGACGGTGGCGATGCCCTGACCCAGTCCGATGCACATGGTAGCAACGCCGAGGTGGCCGCCATTCTGCTTCATGACGTTGAGCAAAGTGCCGGAGATACGCGCACCGGAACACCCAAATGGATGGCCCAGAGCGATAGCACCGCCGTGCAGGTTAACCTTCTCGTTCATCTTGTCGAGCACTTTCAAATCTTTCAGCACTGGCAGGGCCTGTGCGGCAAAAGCTTCGTTGAGCTCGAAGAAGTCGATATCCGAGATGCTCAGACCCGCGCGCTTCAATGCTTTTTGAGTTGCTGGCACTGGCCCGTAACCCATGATTGCCGGGTCAACACCGGCCACAGCCATGGAACGAATGACCGCCATCGGCTGGATACCAAGATCCTGAGCACGCTGGGCAGACATGACGATCATGCATGATGCGCCATCAGTGATCTGCGAGGATGTGCCCGCGGTCACAGTTCCGCCTTTCGGATTGAAAGCCGGTTTCAAGGCCGCGAGGCTTTCCAGGGTGGTGTCCGGACGAATGGTTTCGTCGTAGTCGAAAACCTTGAGCAGGCCATTCTCGTCATACCCTTGCATCGGGATGATTTCATCCTTGAACTTGCCTTCCAGCGTCGCCTTGTGGGCCAGCTGATGCGAACGCACGCCGAAAGCATCTTGTTGCTCGCGGGTGATGCCGTGCATCTTGCCGAGCATTTCCGCTGTCAGACCCATCATGCCCGACGCCTTCGCCGCGTACAGCGACATGTGCGGGTTTGGATCGACGCCGTGCATCATGCTGACGTGGCCCATGTGCTCAACGCCGCCAATGACGAACACATCGCCGTTGCCGGTCATGATCGCTTGCGCTGCGGTGTGCAGTGCGCTCATGGACGAACCGCACAGGCGGCTCACGGTTTGTGCCGCCGAGGTGTGCGGGATCTGCGTCAGCAACGACGCCATGCGGGCGATGTTCCAGCCCTGCTCCAGGGTCTGGTTGACGCAACCCCAAATAACGTCCTCGACTTCAGCCGGGTCGACTTTGCTGTTGCGTTCCAGCAATTTGCTGATCAAGTGCGCCGACATGTCTTCGGCACGGGTATTGCGGTGCATGCCACCCTTGGAGCGGCCCATCGGGGTGCGACCGAAGTCGACAATCACGACGTCTCTTGGATTCAAACTCATAAATTCACTCCTGAAAGGCGCTTAACCGAAGAAGCTCTGGCCGTTTTTGGCCATCTCACGCAGCTTCGCAGTCGGGTGGTACAAGGCGCCCAAGTCAGCATATTGGTCAGCCAGGGCGACGAATTCAGCGACGCCGATCGAGTCGATGTAACGCAACGCACCGCCACGGAACGGAGGGAAACCGATGCCGTAGATCAAGCCCATATCGGCTTCTGCGGCGGTATCGACGATACCGTCTTCCAGGCAACGCACGGTTTCCAGGCACAGCGGGATCATCATCCAGTTGATGATGTCCTCGTCGGACACTTCGCGCTGTTCGTAGATGACCGGCTTGAGCACTTCAAGCACAGCGGCATCGGTGACTTTCTTCGGCTTGCCCTTCTTGTCCGTCTCGTAGGCGTAGAAACCTTTGCCGTTCTTCTGGCCGAGGCGCTTGGCTTCGTAGAGCGCGTCGATGGCAGAGCGACGGTCATCCTTCATGCGATCAGGGAAGCCTTCAGCCATCACGTCACGACCATGGTGGCCGGTGTCGATGCCGACCACGTCCATCAAATACGCCGGGCCCATTGGCCAGCCGAATTTTTCCATGACCTTGTCGATGCGCACGAAGTCCACGCCCGCGCTGACCAACCTGGCGAAACCACCGAAGTACGGGAACAGCACGCGGTTGACCAGGAAGCCCGGGCAATCATTGACCACGATCGGGTTCTTGCCCATTTTCTTGGCGTAGGCCACGGTGGTCGCGATGGCGACTTCGCTGGACTTCTCGCCACGAATCACTTCAACCAGCGGCATCATGTGCACCGGGTTGAAGAAGTGCATGCCGACGAAATTTTCCGGACGCTTGAGGGCTTTGGCCAACAGACTGATGGAAATCGTCGAAGTATTGGACGCCAGAATGGTGTCTTCGCCCACTTGGGACTCGACTTCGGCCAATACCGCTTGCTTGACTTTGGGGTTCTCGACCACGGCTTCAACCACCAGATCGACATTTCCGAAATCGCCGTAGGACAGCGTCGGACGAATCGCGTTAAGCGCTTCAGCCATTTTCGGCACGGTCAGACGGCCTTTTTCAACGCGACTGCCGAGCAATTTGGCCGCTTCGTTCAGACCCAGCTGAATGGCGTCTTCGCGAATGTCCTTCATCAGGATCGGCGTGCCTTTGACAGCCGACTGATAGGCAATCCCGCCGCCCATGATGCCAGCGCCCAATACAGCCGCCTGCTTCACGTCCTTGGCGACTTCGTCGTAGATCTTGGCTTTCTTTTTCAATTCCTGATCGTTCAGGAACAGACCGATCAGACTCTGCGCGGCAGAAGTCTTGGCCATTTTCACGAAACCGGCGGCTTCGATTTCCAGCGCCTTGTCACGACCGAAGTTCGCGGCTTTCTGGATGGTCTTGATCGCTTCCACCGGCGCCGGATAGTTCGGACCGGCTTGACCGGCAACGAAACCTTTGGCGGTTTCGAACGCCATCATCTGTTCGATGGCGTTGAGCTTGAGCTTGTCCAGCTTCGGCTGGCGCTTGGCCTTGTGATCGAACTCGCCGGAAATGGCGCGCTTGATGAGGTCCAGGGCGGCCTCTTGCAGTTTTTCCGGTGCGACTACAGCGTCGACGGCGCCGACTTTCAGCGCGTCTTCAGCACGGTTTTCTTTACCGGAGGCAATCCACTCGATGGCGTTATCGGCACCGATGATCCGAGGCAAGCGAACTGTACCGCCGAAACCAGGGTAGAGGCCGAGCTTGACTTCCGGCAGGCCGATTTTGGCGCTACTGGACATGACTCGATAGTCAGCGGCCAGGCACATTTCCAGGCCACCGCCCAACGCGATGCCATTGATGGCGACAACGGTCGGTACGCCAAGGTCTTCAAAGTCGCTGAAAATCCGGTTGGCTTCCAGATTGCCCGCCAATAGCTCGGCATCCGGCAATTTGAAGTTTTCGACGAATTCGGTGATGTCAGCGCCGACGATAAACACGTCTTTGCCGCTGGTAACAATCACGCCCTTGATCGAACCATCAGCCTTGATGGTGTCCACGGCCTGACGCAGGTCGTTGAGGGTGAGACGGTTGAACTTGTTGACGGACTCACCCTTGAGATCGAAATTCAATTCGACGATGCCACTCTCAAGAGCCTTAACCGTGATGGCTTTACCTTCGTAAATCATCAACTGATCTCCACGATATGGAAGCTGAACAATACACACCGAACGCTGGTTCTGGCGTGACTACGACGTCGCCGTCGATGAAGCGCCAAATCACCAGGCACACCTGCCGGTGTAATAGCCGGGGCTCTGTAAGAGCCGTCTGACGGACCAAACGCTCAATTCATACGCCCGTTTGATTTGGATGCGCCTACCTTCTGCCAAATCCGGATAATTGTCAATTCGGCTAATCGCCAATAAAACCGGGAAATGATCGGCCTGCGCACAAGTAACCGCCCCGGTCAGCAATCGTGATTGGCAGCTATTCAGCGCGTTTATCGTGACCAAACGGTGATAAACCCGGACAGGTTTTTGCACCGAAGCAGGTCACTGGAGAAAAAAACTGAAGGAATCGCGACAAAACGGCGCAGAAGGTCTACATTCAGCGCACTGCACAAGACGGTGAACCAGTCATTCGACTCCGCCGCTCCAGCCCGCACTTTTCGGCATTGCACCGAAATGTGTTACAGATTATCGGCCTGCCTGGCCAACCCCGGCCCGATGTTGTTATCGGGCTTTTTAATGCCTGAAATTCAGTCCACGGGCCTCAAGCCAGGGCTTTGAGCACCGCAGCAATACGCTGCAATACTTCCGCTTCGCCCCGCTCGGCCCAATACAGGGCAATCATTTGCTCATCAGCCTCGACCTTGAACACATCAGCGGGCAGCGTGTGGAATTGAGTCAACAAGCTTTGATCCTCGCAGGGCTCGCGCCAGCGATTGAGCCAGACGCCGGACTCAGTCTGCCAGTACACCCAGGAGGCGGATTTTTCCATACGACGCGGCCGGTGATATTGCGCACAAGGGCTTGGCGGCTCTTTGGGTAACCAGTGCGGCCATTCCTGCGGCGCCAGTTGCATGCCCAGCCCCATGCGCCGCGCCTCCATGCGCAGGGCCATTGAACCGCTCTGTTGCCGCGATTGCCGCAGCCATACGAGCGGGCTGAGCATCACACCAACGATTGACAGGATTATCCAGAACGTCATATAGCTGCCTGCCTTTTGATTCGTACCGCAATTAAAAACAATGGCCTGCCCAGAAAGGCATGAAACAGCCATACTGATATCATTGCAAACCTCCGGAGGACTTCACCATGAAGTATGAACACATTCTGGTCGCCGTTGACCTTACTGAAGAGTGCAGCCCTGTACTTGCCCGCGGTCGCGAGGTAGCAGTGCGCAACGGCGCCAAGCTTTCACTGGTGCATATCGTCGAACCCATGGCCATGGCCTTCGGTGGCGACGTGCCCATGGACCTTTCGCAACTGCAGCAACAGCAGTTCGATCAGGCCAAAGACAAACTCAAAGCACTGAAAGAAAATTATCCTGAAGTCAACGTGGGCGACGCCCATCTTGTCTACGGCCAACCGCGCCAGGAAATTCACGAACTGGCGCGCAAGGAAAACTGCGACCTGATCGTGGTCGGCAGCCATGGCCGTCACGGCTTGGCCCTGCTGCTCGGTTCGACCGCCAATGACGTGCTCCACGGCGCACCTTGTGACGTGCTGGCTGTACGCCTGAAAAAAGCTGAATAACTGCCAATCCCATCGCAGCCCGGCAGCAAAAAGCCCGAATCATTGACTGATTCGGGCTTTTTTATGGCAACGCCAAACGCATTCAGGCGTCCAGTTCAGCCCAACGCTCCAGCAAACCGTCAAGCTGAGCCTGGCGGTTTTCCAGCTGGGCGAGCACGGCGGCGGTCTGTTCGGCAGGACGCTGGTAGAACCCGGCATCGGCCATTTCAGCGTTCAAGGCAGCCATTTGCGCTTCGACTTCGTCGATTTGCTCAGGCAGCGCTTCCAGCTCGCGTTGCAGCTTGTAGCTGAGCTTTTTCTTGGCAACCGGCATGTCCTTGGCAGCAACAGGCGCCGCTTCGACGACAGCGGTGGCCAGTTCGGCTTTACCGGACTTGGTGTCGGTCACGCCCAGCAGACGTGGCGAGCCACCCTGACGCAGCCAGTCCTGATAACCACCGACGTATTCACGAACCTTGCCTTCACCTTCGAACACCAGCGTGCTGGTGACGACGTTGTCGAGAAATGCCCTATCGTGACTGACCATCAGCACGGTGCCTTTGAAGGTCAGCAGTACTTCTTCCAGCAGTTCCAGGGTTTCAACGTCCAGGTCGTTGGTCGGTTCGTCGAGCACCAGCAGGTTGGCCGGTTTGCTGAACAGCTTGGCCAGCAGCAAACGCGCTCGTTCACCCCCGGACAACGCCTTGACCGGTGTCCGCGCACGTTGCGGGCTGAACAGGAAATCGCCCAGATAGCTCAGTACGTGTCGGCTTTGGCCGTCGATGTCGATAAAGTCGCGACCTTCAGCGACGTTGTCGATAACGGTTTTCTCCAGATCCAGCTGATGGCGCAGCTGGTCGAAGTAAGCCACGTCCAGGCGAGTGCCGACCTCAACCGAGCCGTTGGTCGGCTGCAGGTTATCCAGCATCAACTTGAGCAAGGTGGTCTTGCCGGTACCGTTGGCGCCGAGCAGACCGATGCGGTCTTCGCGTTGCAGGACCATGGAGAAATCCTTGATCAACATCGGGCCGCCCGGGTGAGCGAAGCTGACGTTGTCGAGGACCATGACCTGCTTGCCGGATTTATCGGCAGTATCGAGCTGGATGTTGGCCTTGCCGGTGCGCTCGCGACGTTCACTGCGCTCTACGCGCAGCTCTTTGAGGGCGCGCACACGACCTTCGTTACGGGTGCGACGGGCCTTGATGCCCTGACGAATCCAGACTTCTTCCTGGGCCAGACGCTTGTCGAACAGCGCGTTGGCGGTCTCTTCCGCCGACAGCATGGCTTCCTTGTGGACCAGGAAGCTGGCGTAATCGCCGTTCCAGTCGATCAGGCCGCCGCGATCCAGCTCCAGAATCCGGGTTGCCAGGTTCTGCAGGAAAGAACGGTCGTGCGTGATGAACAACACGGCGCCCTGGAAACCCATCAAGGCCTCTTCGAGCCAGGCGATAGCGCCGATGTCCAGGTGGTTGGTTGGCTCATCGAGCAGCAGCAGATCCGGCTCGGACACCAAGGCCTGGGCAAGCAGCACACGACGACGCCAGCCGCCGGACAACTCGGCCAGAGTCTTGTCGGCCGGCAGTTGCAGGCGGCTCAGGGTGCTATCGACCAGTTGCTGCAGACGCCAGCCGTCGCGGGCTTCGAGGTCCTGCTGCACATGCATCAGCTTGTCGAGGTCTTCCTCGGTCACGCAGTTCTGTGCAAGGTGATGATATTGAGCAAGCAAGGCGCCTACGCCATCCAGACCTTCGGCGACGACGTCGAACACAGTCCGGTCGTCGGCCACCGGCAATTCCTGGGGCAATTCGCCGATCTTGAGACCCGGCGCACGCCAGACAGCCCCGTCGTCGGGCTTCTGCACACCTTTGACCAGCTTCAACATGCTGGACTTGCCGGTGCCGTTGCGGCCGATGATGCACACCCGCTCACCACGGGCAATTTGCCAGGACACCTTGTCCAACAACGGCATGGCGCCGAAAGCAAGGGACACATCGGTGAATTTGAGCAGGGTCATGAGCTTCTCCAAAAACTGGGGGCGCATTCTACCTGAGATAGCGGGCCTATGTGGGCTTTCAGTGATGATTGACCGGCCACCGTGAAAGCGCCTGCCTGCTTATATAGCGGTGATTTATTTCCAAGTGCGACGCCCCCGTCGGCAATGCTTTCACCCGGAGCTGGCAAAAGGCTAAGCTAGCGGCACTTTTCACGATTCATCTGCTCGGAAGTCTCATGCGCAGTCGCTTGTTCGGTCTTTTTTCCTGCCTCATCCTCTCGGCAACCGTGGCCCAGAGCACCTACGCCGCGGATCTTGCTCAGCAACGCCAATATTACGATGAGGCCAAGCGCGCGCTGGCCAAGGGCGACACCGGCCCTTATCGGATGTACGCCGCTGAACTGGCCGACTATCCGCTGGAACCCTATCTGGCCTACGACGAGTTGACAGCGCGACTCAAAAGCGCCAGCAACCCGGAAATCGAGAAGTTTCTGGCCGAGCACGGCGACCTGCCCCAGGCCAACTGGATGAAGTTGCGCTGGCTTCGCTCGCTGGCCGAACGCGGTGACTGGCAGCCCTTCGTCAAGTATTACGATCCGAAGATGAATTTCGTCGAGCTTGACTGCCTGTACGGCCAATATTTGCTGGGCCATGGCAAGAAAGCCGAGGGCTATGCCAACGCTGAAAAACTGTGGATGACCGGCAAGACGCTGCCGGAAGCCTGCGACGGCTTTTTTGCGCAGTGGGCAGCCGATGGCCAGTTGCCCGAGCAGAAACGCTGGCAGCGCGCCAAGCTGGCGGCCACCGCTGGCAACTACAGCCTGGCGACGACATTGGTCAACAGCCTCAACAGCCTGGCCCCGCAAGGCCGATTATTGCTGGCGGTAGCCAAGAAGCCGGAAATGCTCAACAACCCGGGCCAGTTCGCCCCGGTCGATGAAGCCATGTCCGATGTGGTCGGGCTTGGACTGCGACGCCTGGCGAAACAGGATCCACAGAAAGCCCTGGAAATGCTCGACGGCTACGCGACCACCATGCACTTCTCCCGGGAAGAACAGGTGCAGATTGCCAAGGAAATCGGCCTGACCCTCGCCCGCCGCTACGATGGCCGCGCGCTGGAGGTGATGACCCGGTACGACCCGGAGCTGCGTGACAACACCGTCACCGAATGGCGCCTGCGCCTGCTGTTACGGCTTGGCCGCTGGGAAGATGCCTACGAGCTGACTCGCCGCCTGCCCAAGGATCTGGCCGACACCAATCGCTGGCGTTACTGGGAAGCGCGCTCACTGGAGCTTGCCCAGCCAAGCAGTCCACTGATTGCCAACCTCTATAAAGGTGTGGCGAAAGAGCGTGACTTCTACGGATTCCTCGCTGCCGACCGCACGCAAAGCTCTTATCAGCTCAATAACAAGCCACTGCTGCTCAGCCAGGCATTGATCACCAAAGTGCGCAACACGCCAGGCGTGCGTCGGGCTCTGGAGTTTCATGCGCGGGGGCAGATCGTCGACGGTCGACGTGAGTGGTATTACGTCAGCCGCTCGTTCAGCCGTGATGAAATGGTCGCCCAGGCCAAATTGGCCTACGACTTGAAATGGTACTTTCCGGCCATCCGCACCATCAGCCAGGCGCAATATTGGGACGATCTGGATATCCGCTTCCCGATGGCTCACCGCGAGACACTGGTCCGTGAAGCGCAACTGCGCGGCCTGCATTCCAGCTGGGTATTCGCGATCACTCGCCAGGAAAGCGCTTTTATGGACGACGCCCGTTCCGGCGTCGGCGCCAGTGGCCTGATGCAACTGATGCCGGCGACGGCCAAGGAAACTGCCCGCAAGTTCAGCATTCCGCTGGCATCCCCTCAGCAAGTGCTGGACCCGGACACCAATATCCAGCTGGGCGCCGCGTACCTGAGCCAGGTGCATAGCCAGTTCAACGGCAACCGCGTGCTGGCATCGGCGGCTTACAACGCAGGCCCAGGCCGCGTTCGCCAATGGCTGAAGGGTGCCAATCATCTGGCCTTCGATGTCTGGGTAGAAAGCATTCCGTTCGACGAAACCCGCCAGTACGTGCAGAACGTGCTGTCTTATTCGGTCATCTACGGTCAAAAGCTCAACTCGCCGCAACCACTGGTTGATTGGCATGAGCGGTTTTTTGATGATTTGTGAGTGCTGAATTTGTTGGGGCGAGCGGGCGGCGGTTCCGACTTGCCCGCGAAGACGGTTACGCGGTAGCGTCTGACCTACCGTGGCACCTGCTTCGCGGGCAAGCCTCGCACCAACGGGAAGCCTTCAATCACTCCAGAACTTCAACCGGCATCCCCACTTCGATCACCCCACGCCCATCACTGACCATGTTCTGGCCAAACCACACATCCCCTTCCCGCTCGCGATAGGTCTTGAGGGTGGTCAGCGGTTCGCGGTCGGCGTTGCGCGCGCCGGTGGCCGGGTCGATGGTGGTCAGGATGCAGCGCGTGCAGCCTTTGAGCAGACGGAATTCGATATCGCCGATGCGGATGCGCTTCCAGCCGTCCTCGGCGAAGGCTTCAGCGCCTTCGACCACCAGGTTCGGACGAAAACGCAGCATCTCTTGCGGGCGGCCGATTCTGGCGGACAAGTCGTCCAGGGATGCCTGACCGATCAACAATAAGGGAAAACCATCGGCAAAGCCGACCTTGTCGTCGATGGTGCCGTAACCGCTGGGCAGCCAGCGCGCGCGATCTGCGGGCACATAAACCATGCGTGTCGGTTTGCCGATGAACTCACTGACCCAGCGCGCCGCTTCGTCACCGGCATCCGGTACGCGCAGGGTATCGCGCCACAGCGTGACGCCACGCAAGGTGGGCTCGCTGTTCTCGGGAAGCGGCACGTCAAGGGGCGAATAACCGGGCGCCGACAGCGTGACGCCGCCAGCGCTGTTCCACAGCACTGAAAGTTGCGACATGTGCGGCAAGGCGCGCTGGGTCAGGAAGCGACCGCTGCTTTCTTCCACCAGCATCCAGCGTCGATCACCGACCATCCCCAGCTCGTCAAATGCAGCCTGCTGCAGCACATGAGCCTTGCAGGACTTGAGGGGGAATTGATAGAGCGCACTGAGATGCAACATGGCCTGATCCTTGTGTGGCAGGTGATAAGCGAAGGCTCGCAGAGCCACAAGCTTATACGAACCTGCCAGGATTCAGTCACGCAAAAGTGGCGATCAGCCGTGAATCATGGTCAATCGTTCGCGCACCACATCCACCAGCTTGTCGGGCTGGAATTTGGAAAGGAAGTTGTCGCAGCCGACCTTCTTCACCATGGATTCGTTGAAGCTGCCGGACAGCGAGGTGTGCAGCACGACATACAATTCGCGCAGGCGCGGGTCGTTACGGATTTCGGTGGTCAGACGATAACCGTCCATTTCCGGCATTTCCGCATCGGTAAAAATCATCAGCAGTTTGTCAGTCATGACTTCGCCGCTGTCCGCCCAGCCTTTGAGCATATTCAGTGCCTTGAGGCCGTCACTGGCCACATGCAGCTTCACGCCCAGCTGGGACAAGGTGTCACGCAACTGACTCAGCGCCACTTTGGAGTCGTCGACCAGCAGGATTTCCCGTCCGCGCGCACGCTCGAGAATCGGATCTTCGAGTTTCTCGCGCGAGACCTTGGCGTTGTAGGGCACGATTTCGGCGAGGACTTTCTCGACGTCGATGATTTCCACCAGTTGGTCATCGACCTTGCTGATGGCAGTCAGGTAATGCTGGCGCCCGGCGCTGGCCGGAGGTGGCAGGATTGATTCCCAGTTCATGTTGACGATGCGATCCACGCCACCGACCAGAAATGCCTGAACCGAGCGGTTGTATTCGGTAACGATGATCGTGCTGGTTGGCCCCGGAACCAGCGGGCGCATGCCGATTGCCTGGGAAAGGTCGATCACCGGCAATGTCTGGCCGCGCAGGTTGACCACGCCGCAGACGAATGCGTGTCGCTGGGGCATCAGGGTCAGCTTCGGCAGCTGTAGCACTTCCTGGACCTTGAACACGTTAATGGCGAATAACTGACGACCCGCCAGGCGAAACATGAGAATTTCCAGGCGGTTCTCGCCCACCAGCTGTGTGCGTTGATCTACCGAGTCGAGAATGCCAGCCATGTATAGCTCCAGAAGCGTGGGTCACAGTGAGTCCGCTAGACCTGTTATCGGCTGAAGTGCGCGAGACCTTAATCGCAATAAAATGCCACGTCTGCGCACTGATGTCACATTGTCACTATTGTTTGCCAGACTTTTCATTCGCGGTCTTGGCGAGCTCACTGCGAGGCGGGTCAGGGTTTGATCAATTTCAGAATCGGCCTACAGACTTCCGCTGGCAATCCACATTAACTGGCAGCCACTCGCCGAGCGCGAGACACCGTCGCCAGCCATGAAATGTGGAGATCCAGCATGCTGAACGGCCTTCAGTGGCAAGACCGCTATCCCGAGTTTCACAGCCAGTCCCAGGCACTTCTCAGCCGCGCGCAAGAATGCCTGTTGCATCTGCAATTGATCGACAACGACCCGGATGCCGTTGACTGCCTGATCGCCACGCTGAAGCAACTTGGCGACGAAGCGGACATCGCTTCGGTCGCCTGCGTAGCGGGTTTCTCTCGACAATTGCTGGGTGCGCTGGACTCGGCGCAGCGCGGTGCCGGCTTTCAGGACCAGACGCTGCAGGCCTTGAACGATTGCTTCATCCTGCTCGCCTGGCAACTGGAACTGGTTGACCCGCGCGACGGAGCCTTGATGCTGGACGATGGCGAACAGCTCGAACTGCTGGCAAACCTTGCGTCTGTCACCCGGTCTGCCAGTGTTGTCACGGACGCAGGCCTTGGTGGGGCGTCGTAAACAGCGCAGAATCGGCCGGCAGGTGCACATGCAGCGCTGCCGGGCGCGCCGAAAATCGCAGGTTTTCGCCGGACAGCGGCTCGCCGTCCAGATTGATATCCAGGCCTTGCGCCGATTTCAACTCGACCCAGGGCAGACGCGCACGAATAAACATGTTGTCGATGCCCAATCCGCCTTCCAGCAGTCCTCTCAGGGTTCCGACCAGTTCCTGAGGTGCGGGCAGAATGCTGATATCGAGCAAGCCGTCATCGGCCAGCGCGGTCGGGCACAGCACATGCCCACCACCGGCTTGTCGGCCATTGCCGATGCCCAGTGCCAGCAAGTCGCCACGCCAGTGGAAATCCGGGCCGTTCAATTCGCCGTAGGCCGTACTCAGTTCACTGAAGCGTGTCAGCCCGGTGAACAGATAAGCGGCACCGCCGAGGACCTTTTTCAGGTCCTCCGACGTGTTGGCGGTGACCTGACTACCAAAACCGCCAGTTGCCATATTGAGAAATACCTTGCCGTCGACTTCCCCGAGATCCACCGGGCGCGCAGGCACATCCAGCAAATCCAGCGCCGCCTTGGGCTCCAGCGGTACGCCCGCGGCTCGCGCAAAATCATTGGCGGTCCCCAGCGGCATGATGGTCAGCTCGGCGTCGCTATCGGCGAGGGCTTCGGCAATGTCCCGCAAGGTGCCGTCGCCGCCACCCGCAATGATCTGCGTGTGCCCCGCCGCCAGCGCTTCTTTTACCAGGCGTTGCGCGTCGCCGCCCTCCCATGTGACACGTACGTCCAACTCCCAACCTTCGTCGCGCTTGTCCAATACGGCGGCGCGCACGTCTTCATTCAGTGCCTGCTTGCCGTGCAGAATTAACATCGCTTTTCGACCTGTCATCAACGCGCCCTCCCCTGTGATTCAATGCGCAAGATGTTGACCCCAACGGACGCAGAAAAACCCTTCAATCGCAGAATAATTTCTCCCCGGCGGCTGATTTTTTCCAGCACCGGCCGTTTCATGAGCTTTACTCCCCGAAAAACATCTGTTCGAGGGTGATTCACTCAACCAAATAGCAGCCCACTGCGTTTCGAATGCATGACAAACCCAAAATCTCAGCAAAACGACAGGTGGGGTCGTAAAAATCAGGCGCAAGCCAAAATACTGACTATATTTTTATCTTCCGCAACAAGTGACGTTTTATTGACCGCCCAACACTTATTCAGCTACGCCGTCGAAGAAAGGGCCTGAGTGGTTAGACACTGACAACCTTTACGCACTGTCCCACAGTGCTTTTCACTCGTGAGGCTAATTGATGAGCACCCTCATCCCCTGCATCATCGCTGGCGGCGCCGGCACCCGGTTGTGGCCGGTCTCCCGCGAAGCCATGCCCAAACCCTTCATACGCCTCCCCGACGGCGAAAGCCTGCTGCAAAAAACCTTCATGCGCGCCGTAGGCCTGCCTGACGTTGATCGACTGCTTACCGTAACCAATCGAGAGGTGTACTTCCGCACGGTTGACGACTATCGACAACTGAACAAAACCCGGGTCGCGCTGGATTTCGTCCTTGAGCCATTTGGCCGCAATACCGCACCGGCAGTGGCCGCAGCGGCCCTGCATGTGGCCCGCCTATATGGCGCAGATGCCCAGTTGCTGATTCTGCCGGCAGACCACCTGATAGATGATGTCGCTGCCTTCTGCGCTGCGGTCCAACAGGCAAGAGAACTGGCCGACCAAGGCTGGCTGGTGACCTTCGGGATCTTGCCGGACAAGGCGGAAACCGGCTTCGGCTACATAGAAAAAGGTCAGTCGTTGAACGAGCACGGCTATCAGGTCGCACGATTTGTGGAGAAACCGGACGCAGCGACCGCGCAAAGCTATCTGGACGGTGGCCTGCACTTATGGAATGCCGGCATGTTTTGCATGCGCGCCGATACGCTGCTCAGCGAGTTCCAGGAACACGCGCCGCAGATCCTCGCAGCGGTCGAAAAATGCCTTGAGCAAAGCACCAGCAAGCAAGGCAATCACGAACTGCAACTGGAGCTGGACAGCCATTCCTTTGCCCTGGCGCCGGACATTTCCATTGATTACGCGCTGATGGAACGCTCGCAACGGGTTGCGGTGATCCCTTGCCAACTGGGCTGGAGCGATATCGGCTCCTGGCAGGCCTTGCGTGAACTGACTCCGGTCGATGAGCTGGGCAACCAGTGCAACGGACAAACCGTGCTGCACGACGTGACCAACTGTTACATCGACTCGCCGAATCGCCTGGTGGGCGGCATCGGTCTTGATGACCTGATCATCATCGACACCCCGGATGCCTTGCTGATCGCCGATGGCAAGCGCAGTCAGGAGGTGAAAGTCATTGCTCAGGAACTCAAGCGCCAGGGCCACGATGCCTATCGCCTGCATCGCACGGTGACCCGGCCATGGGGCACTTATACCGTGCTGGAGGAAGGCAAGCGCTTCAAGATCAAACGCATCGTGGTCCGGCCCCAGGGGTCGCTCTCCCTGCAAATGCATCACCATCGCAGCGAGCACTGGATTGTCGTCAGCGGCATGGCCAGTGTCACCAACAACGACGCCGAGTTCATGCTCGACACCAATGAATCCACCTTCATCAAACCGGGACATACCCATCGCCTGGTCAACCCGGGCGTCATTGATCTGGTGATGATCGAGGTGCAGAGCGGCGAATACCTCGGTGAAGACGACATCGTGCGTTTCACCGATATCTATGGCCGCGTACCGACCGAGGCGGCCAAGGTCTAGGGAACCGACTGGCGATCGGTATCAATCAGGCCTGCGGCGCGGCGTCGTCGCAGGCCTGATTCAATCATCCGCGTGTCAATGACTGATCATCCACGGCCTGCCTGCCGTCTTGCCTTTCAACGCGTGGGGATTGGCCTTGGTCGGCAACACGGTCTTGCTCGGCGCACAGCAGCCGCAACCGCTGGGGTGACGCTTGCTCTCTTGATACTCAGCCACCGTCTTGGGCGCATTGGCGCTGCGTTCATTGGTTTCAATGGCACGCCGCTTGTTGCCTGATACGCTGCTCAAACCGGGCGCCGACAAAATCACCCGCATGCTTGACTCGCCGCATTGCGGGCAGGCGCAAGGCAAGCCACTTTCGGCCATGGGTTTGAGCGCCGTGAAATCGCCACAGCTGGGGCAATCGAATTCGTACATGGGCATGGGCAAATTCCTGAAAGTTGTTGAAATCTGTTGGAGCGAGGCTTGCCCGCGAGCCAGTCACCTCGGTTCATCAGGCATCCCGCGTTATCGTTCTTCGCGCGCAAGCCACGCTCCAACGGGCAGAAGCTACAAATCGTAGGCAATCGGCAAATCCACCAACCCATCAATAAATTTGCTCGGCCCGTTGGCATTGGGGTTGATGTCGAACTGGAAGATTTCCGTCGGCAGCCACAAGGTCGCGCAGGCGTTGGGAATATCGACGATGCCGCTGATATGCCCTTGTACCGGCGCCGAGCCGAGCAACGCATAACCCTGAGCCGGGGAGTAGCCGAACTTGGTCAGGTAGTTGATCGCATTCAGACATGCCTGGCGGTAAGCAATGTTGACGTCCAGGTAGTGCTGCTTGCCGGCCTCGTCCACCGAGATGCCTTCGAAGATCAGGTATTTGTTGTAGTTGGGCACGATGGGGCTGGGCTTGAACACCGGGTTCTTGATGCCGTATTTCTCCATGCCGCCCTTGATCAGCTCGACGCGCATGTGCACCCAGCCGGCCATTTCGATGGCGCCGCAGAAGGTGATTTCGCCGTCGCCCTGGCTGAAGTGCAAGTCGCCCACCGACAGGCCCGCGCCGTCCACGTAAACCGGGAAGAACACCTTCGAGCCCCGGGACAGATCCTTGATGTCGCAGTTGCCACCATGCTCGCGGGGCGGCACGGTCCGCGCGCCGGTTGCGGCAGCCAGGTCGCGGGCCGGGCCTTTGAGCTTGCCCAGGTGCGCGGTTGCGGCCGAGGGCGGATTGGCCAGGGGCGGCACGCGGGTCGGGTTGGTGTCGATCAGTTCCTGTTCGCGCTTGTTCCATTCGGCGAGCATCTTGTGATCCGGCAGGCAACCGATCAGGCCGGGGTGAATCAGGCCGGCGAACTCAACACCCGGAATGTGCCGGGAGCTGGTCATCATGCCCTTGAAGTCCCAGATGGCTTTTTGTGCCGACGGGAAGTGATCGGTCAGAAAGCCACCGCCGTTATTGCGCGAGAAGAACCCGTTGAAACCCCATTGGGAATCGGCACGTGCGCCGATGTCGAGCAGGTCCACCACCAGCAAGTCACCGGGCTCGGCGCCATGCACGCCAATCGGGCCGGACAGGTAATGCACGGTGGACAGGTCCACGTCGCGCACGTCACTGGCGTCGTCGTTGTTCTTGATCGCGCCGGCAGTCCAGTCATAGGTTTCGAGGATGAAGTCATCGCCCGGCTTGACCCACGCCGCCATGGGAATGTCCGGATGCCAGCGGTTGTGGATGTTTTCATTTTCGGTGACAGGCTGGTTGAGGTCGACTTTGATCAGCGTTTCGGTCATGGCGTAGCTCCTTGAGGTAGAGGTTTTGGTAGGACCGGCTTCAGCCGGGAGGGCGCTCTCGCGGCTGAAGCAGGTCCTACAAAAGGTGGAATTTGCCAGGCATCACACCGACAAATACCGACTGATCGTCGCTTCATCGACATTCGCCCGGGTCTCTTCGATGACGAAGCGCCCCTTCTCGATGACCAGGAAGCGATCAGCGATTTCCAGGGTGAACGACAGCACTTGCTCGGAGACCACGATGGTCAGGTTGCGCAAGGTGCGGATCTCTTTAAGGGTGCGGGCGATGTCCTTGATGATCGACGGCTGGATGCCTTCGGTGGGCTCGTCCAGCAACAACACCTTGGGGTTGGTCGCCAGCGCCCGGGCAATCGCCAGTTGCTGCTGTTGCCCGCCGGACAGATTGCCGCCGCGCCGACCGCGCATGTCGTAAAGCACCGGGAACAGCGCGTAGAGGTCTTCGGGGACGATGCCGCGAGCGGATGCAGGCAAGCCGGTCTGAATGTTTTCCAGCACGCTCATGGCCGGAAATATCATCCGGCCTTGTGGGACGTAAGCCATGCCGTGCTCAACCCGCGAGTGGGTTTCCATGCCGGAAACTTCCACACCCGCGACCTGAATCTGCCCGCCCCATTGTGGGAGGATGCCCATCAGGCTCTTGAACAGCGTGGTCTTGCCCATGCCGTTGCGGCCCATGACCGCGACGATTTCCTGTTTCTCGACGTTGAGATCCAGGTCGTGAAGAATCTGGCTCTGGCCATAACCGCACGCCAGCTGATTGATCTTGAACATGCCGCGCTCCTTATTAATGGCCCAGATACACTTCGATGACTTTCGGGTTTTTCTGCACCGATTCCATGCTGCCCTCGGCCAGCACCTTGCCCTGATGCAGCACCGTGACCTTGTGCGCGATGCTTTTGACGAATTCCATGTCGTGCTCGATGACCAGCACCGAGCGGCCCTGGCTGATGCGATTGAGCAGCTCGGCGGTCTGCGCACGCTCACTGACGCTCATCCCCGCCACCGGCTCGTCGAGCATCAACAACTCCGGGTCCTGCATCAGCAACATGCCGATCTCCAGCCATTGCTTCTGGCCGTGGGACAGCAAACCCGCCTGCTGCTGGAGCAATTCGCCGAGGAAGATATCCGCCGCGACCTCGTTGACCCGCGCCACCACCTCAGCCGTGCGTTTGAAGAACAGCGCGCCGAACACCGAGCGGCCTGCCGGAAAGGACATTTCCAGGTTTTCGAACACGCTCAAATTGTCGTAGATCGACGGGGTCTGGAACTTGCGGCCGACCCCGGCGCGGACGATGTCGTACTCATGCATTTTGGTCAGCTCACGGCCGTCGAACTGGATACTGCCGCTGGTGGCGCGGGTCTTGCCGCAGATCAGGTCGAGCACCGTGGTCTTGCCCGCACCATTGGGGCCAATCACCACGCGCACTTCATTGCGGTCGATGTACAGATTCAGGTCGTCCACTGCCTTGAACCCGTCGAACGAAACCGTCAGCCCTTCGATGGCCAGCACCGGTTTGTGCATCTGAAAAGCCGTTGGGCTGCTCATGGCTGAGTCTCCAGGGAAGTCGCGGCGTTCTTGGAAGGCGTCGGGGCTGGCCCGGGTGGCGGCGTAATGACGACCGCTCTGGCAATCACCGGCTCGGGCTTGTGCAGCACTCGGTCGAACCACTTGCGACCGTGGCTTTCCCACAACCCGGCCAGGCCGTTGGGGAAGTACATGACCACTGCGATGAACAACCCGCCCATCAGGTACAGCCAGAGTTCAGGGAAGGATTCGGAGAAATAGGTCTTGCCATAATTGACCAGCAGCGAGCCGTACACCGCGCCGAGCAGCGACATGCGCCCGCCCACGGCGGCGAAAATCACCATCTCGATGGAGGGCACGATGCCCACGAATGAAGGCGACATGAAGCCCACCTGCAAGGCAAACATCGCCCCGCCAATCGCCGAGAATGCGGCGGCAACGCAATAGACGAAAATCTTGAAACTGGCCACGTCGTAGCCGGAAAAACGCACGCGTTCTTCCTTGTCGCGCATGGCCATCAGCAAGCGGCCGAGCTTGGAAGCGAGGATGAATTTGCCGATCAGAATGCAGCCGAACAGCAAGGCCGCATTGACGAAGTACAACGCCAGCTTGGCGCTGTCGTCGCGGATGTCCCAGCCCAGCAGCGTCTTCAGATCGGTGATGCCGTTGACGCCACCGGTCAGGCCTTGCTGGCCGATGATCAGCACCGTCAGGATCAGCGCGATGGCTTGGGTAACGATGGAGAAATACACGTCACCGACCCGGCGTTTGAACATCGCCAGGCCGATCACCAGCGCCAGCAATACCGGCACGGCGATGACCGCAATCACCGTGAAGGTGAGGCTGTGAAACGGCACCCATAACCAGGGCAGTTCGGTGATCTGGTTCCAGTCCATGAAATCCGGAATGCCAGGTGTGGACTGGATTTTGGTGCTTTCCGGGTCCGAGGCTTCCAGCTTGAGGAACATCGCCATGCAGTAGCCGCCGAGGCCGAAAAACACGCCCTGCCCCAGGCTGAGAATCCCGCCGTAGCCCCAGCACAACACCAGGCCCACCGCGACAAACGCGTAGGTCAGGTATTTGCCGACCATGTTCAGGCGAAACGCGTCGAGGGTCAGCGGGAATACCACCAGAATCAGCACGGCCAGGATCAACAGGCCAATCACGCCCTGCCGACCACCGAGCATACCGGCCCCCTCCCGGCTAAAGCCGGTCCTACGGTTTAGAGCATTCATGGGGCTGCCTCTCTTTACGAACACTTATTTACGAAGCTTGCTGGCAAACAACCCTTGCGGGCGCATCAGCAGGATCAGGACGACCGCCGACAGGGTCAGCACCTTGGCCATGGAACCGCTCATGAAAAACTCGGAAATCGACTGGGTCTGAGCTATGGCAAATGCCGAGGCGATGGTGCCCAACAGGCTTTGCGCACCGCCGAAAACCACCACCAGAAAGGTGTCGACGATGTACAGCGAACCGGCCGTTGGCCCGGTGGAACCGATAGTGGTGAAGGCGGCACCGGCCACTCCGGCCACCCCGCAGCCCAGGGCGAAAGTCATGCGGTCGACCTTGCGGGTGTTGATCCCCACGGCGCGACTCATGATGCGGTTCTGTACCGTGGCCCGCACATGCAGGCCCCAGCGGGTGCGATACAGCATCAGGAAAATTGTCGCCGTCAGCAGAACGGTCAGGCCCATGACGAACAGGCCGTTACGCGGAATCTCGATGGCATCGCTCAGACTCACGGAACCCATCAGCCATTCCGGCGGCGTGGCACTGACCTCCCGGGCGCCAAAGATCGAACGAAAGCCCTGTTGCATCACCAGCGACAAACCCCAGGTGGCGAGCAACGTGTCCAGCGGGCGATGGTACAAGCGGCTGATCATCACCGATTCGACGACCCAACCCACCGCACCGGCCACCACGAATGACAGCGCGATGGCGAAGAAAAAGTAATAAGGCTGCATGGACGGCATGTACTGCAGCGTCAGGCTGGACATGACGTAAGTGGTGTAAGCGCCGATGGTCAGAAATTCGCCATGGGCCATGTTGATAACGCCCATCTGGCCAAAAATGATCGCCAGCCCCAGGGCCATCAGCAGCAGCACGCAGAACACGGAAAGCCCGTTGAACCCCTGCATCGCCGCGATGGCACCAAATTCCGATAGCCATTCCATGATGATGGTCTCCGAGGTGGAAAAGTGCGGTTGTGGCAGCGTCGTAGGACCGGCTTCAGCCGGGAGGGCTATTTGCCAAACAGCACATGATTTGCGGTGAGTGAACTGACGCCCTCCCGGCTGAAGCCGGTCCTACGGGTTCCGCGAGGCTGCGCTGTTACTGATAGCCCTTAGGAAACGGATTCGGCTCGATCAGCTCTGACTCGTAGATGACTTTGAACTGGCCGTCGGCCTGAACTTCGCCAATGCGCGTCTTGCTCCACAAGTGATGGTTTTCGTGGATTTTCACGTAGCCTTCAGGTGCGGTTTTCAGCTCGATGCCAGGGGATGCGGCGACCACTTTGTCGACGTCGAAGCTGCCGGCTTTTTCGACCGCGGCTTTCCACAACCATGGGCCCAGATACGCGGCCTGAGTCACGTCGCCCATCACCGAATCCTTGCCGTACTTGGCCTTGAAGCTGTCGACGAAGGCTTTGTTGTTGGGGTTATCCAGGCTCTGGAAGTACTTCATCGACGCGAAGAAGCCCTTCATGTTTTCGCCGCCGATGCCCAACAGTTCGTCTTCGGTGACCGACAGGGTCAGCAAGGTCTGCTTGGTGGAATCGACGCCTGCCGCCTTGAGCTGTTTGTAGAAGGCAACGTTGGAGCCGCCGACGACCGCAGCGAACACCACGTCAGGTTTCTTCAGCTTGACCTTGTTGATCAGCGAGCCGAACTGGGTGTTGCCCAGCGGGTAGTAATCTTCGCCGACCACGGTGCCGTGCAGCACGTTTTCAATGTGCTTGCGGGCGATCTTCATCGAGGTGCGCGGCCAGATGTAATCCGAGCCGATCAGGTAGAAGGTCTTGGCGCCTTTGGTCTTGGCGATCCAGTCCAGACTGGCGAGGATTTGCTGGGTGGCTTCCTGGCCGGTGTAGATCACGTTTTTCGACTGTTCCAGGCCTTCATAAAAGGTCGGGTAATACAGCAGGCCGTTTTCTTTCTCGAACACCGGCAATACCGCTTTGCGCGATGCCGATGTCCAGCAACCGAAGACCGCCGCGACCTTGTCGCCGACCAACAGCTTCTTGGCTTTCTCGGCAAAGGTTGGCCAGTCCGACGCGCCATCTTCCTGCACGACCTTGATCTGCCGACCGAGGATGCCGCCCGAAGCGTTGATCTGATCGATGGCCAGCCGTTCGGCCTGGATCGAACCGGTTTCGGAAATCGCCATGGTGCCGGTTGCCGAGTGCAGCTGGCCCACGGTTACTTCAGTCGCGGTAACGGCAAGTCCGGTGGTGTTGGCGTCATCGGCCAAGGCCACCTGGCCAAATACACCGGCCGCAATCAGCGAGAGCGCAGCTGCGCCCAACGCCAATCGACGCGGCAAAAAACGTTTGGCGCCTGTCAGTCGTGAATCCATGTTCCCGCTCCTGTGCTGGTGGTTCGCCGAGATCCGGTAAAGGCGTCGTGGCGAGGCTGGAGCAAGCATGAAGTCGCGGGACCAAAGCCGGTATACGCACCATGACGTACCGGGGTACGTCATTTAACGTAGGTTCGAATGGGCGCAAAGCGAGGATGATTGCGCCCGTGTGAGAGGTAGCAACCTCGTAGGACCGGCTTTAGCCGGGAGGGCAGTACTTCTGGCGACACCAATACGTCGGATGTACCTGCCTCCTCCCGGCTAAAGCCGGTCCTACGCTTGAAGCCGCCGAGCCACTCCCAGGCACGGAAGTTGCTGTCGCCAATTCCATAACCCTAAACATCCGTCACAGGAATCCGCCTTGCGACCCTCCGGCTCCCAACGCATCGTCAAGGTGCGCCGCGATTACAACAGTCTGGTCGCCGACGAGACCATGGAGGACTACGCCTTACGCTTCACGCCAAAATCCTTTCGCAAATGGTCGGAATTCCGCATTGCCAACACCGCTGTCGGCGCCGTGTCGTTTCTGGCACTGGAGGCCATCGGCGGCGCGCTGGTCATGAGTTACGGTTTCACCAACACCTTGTGGGCGATTCTCGCCACGGCGCTGGTGATTTTCCTGACCGGCCTGCCTATCAGCTATTACGCGGCCCGCTACGGCGTGGACATGGACTTGCTGACCCGTGGCGCGGGCTTTGGCTACATAGGCTCGACCATCACCTCGCTGATCTACGCCAGTTTCACCTTCCTGTTTTTTGCCCTGGAAGCAGCAATCATGGCCTTGGCCATCGAGCTGTATTTCCATATCCCGCTGGCTCTGGCCTATGTGATTTGCTCGATCATCGTCATCCCTCTGGTCGCCTATGGCATTACCCTGATCAGCCGTTTGCAGATGTGGTCGCAACCGCTGTGGCTGACTTTGCTGCTGGTGCCGTACATCTTCGTGATCTGGAAAAACCCCGAAGCGCTCTCTGACCTGACCAGTTTCGCCGGGCGTGAAGGCGAAGGCGGCACCTTCAATCTGCTGTTCTTTGGTGCAGCGTTCAGCGTGGCGCTGTCGCTGGTGACACAAATCGGCGAACAAGTGGATTACCTGCGCTTCCTGCCGGAGAAAACCCGCAAGAATCGCAAGCGCTGGTGGGCGGCGCTGCTGATGGCCGGGCCGGGCTGGATCATTCCCGGTGCGATCAAGATCATGGCGGGTGCGTTTCTGGCGTTTCTGGCCCTGCAACATGAAGTGCCCATCGAGCGCGCCGCCGAGCCGACGCAGATGTATCTGGTCGCCTTTCGCTATGTGTTCAGCTCGCCGGAATGGGCGCTGGCGGCCATGGTGCTGTTCGTGATCATTTCCCAGATCAAGATCAACCTGACCAATGCCTACGCCGGCTCCCTGGCCTGGTCGAACTTCTTCGCCAGGGTCACGCACAGTCACCCCGGCCGTGTCGTGTGGCTGGTGTTCAACGTGGCGATTGCCCTGATCCTCATGGAATTGGGGGTGTTCGACGCCATTGAACAAGTGCTCGGTCTGTACGCCAACGTGGCCATCGCCTGGATCGGCACGCTGGTGGCCGATCTGGTGATCAACAAACCCTTGGGCCTGTCGCCCAGACACATCGAATTCAAGCGTGCGCACCTGTACGACATCAACCCGGTGGGCGTGGGCGCGATGTCGATTGCCTCGCTGCTGTCGATCAGTGCCCATTTCGGGGCATTCGGCGCCCTGGCGCAGACCGCCCCGCCGCTGATTTCCCTGACCACCGCGTTGATCGTCGCCCCCTTGATCGCCTGGTGGACCAACGGCAAGTACTACATTGCCCGCAGCAGCGACCCGTTGCAGTTGTTCCCCCTCGGCCAGCAAACCAGTCTGCGCTGTGGCCTGTGCAGCAACGAATTCGAAACCCCCGACATGGCGTATTGCCCGGCCTACAGCTCGCCGATCTGCTCACTTTGCTGTTCCCTGGACGCACGCTGCGCTGACCAGTGCAAAAGCCGCGCGCGCCTGTCGATGCAATTCGAAGACGCCATCAGCCGACTGTTGCCGAAATTACCGCTGCACTACCTGCACACCCGGCTGGCGCAGTACCTGGGTTTGCTGACCGTGTTGTTGCTGACTATTTCCGGCGCGCTGGCGGTCATCTATGGCCAGGTTTCCCACAGCCTGATCGACCAGTCGCCCGCCGTGCATCACACGCTTTTCCTGGCGTTCCTCAAGGCGTTTTTCACGCTGTGCGTGTTCGCCGGAATCCTCGCCTGGTGGGTCGTACTGACCCGGGAAAGCCGCCGCGTCGCCCTGGAAGAATCGGATCGCCAGACCTCACTACTGATGCAGGAAATCGACGCTCACGACAAGACCGATCAGGCCCTGCAAAAAGCCAAGGAAGCCTCCGAGGCGGCCAACGCGGCGAAGAGCCGCTACGTCACCGGGCTGTCTCATGAATTGCGCACGCCGCTGAACAGCATTCTTGGTTTTACCCAGATTTTGCAGCGCGACACCGCGACTCCCGCGCATCAGCAAGACCCGCTGGCGACCATTCTGCGCAGCAGCTCCCATCTGCTGTCGCTGATCGACGGTCTGCTGGATGTCGCCAAGATCGAAGCCGGCAAGTTGCGTCTGGAACCCTCGGAAATCCTCTTTCAGGAATTCCTTCACGACCTGGAACACATGTTCGCCCCCACCGCACGGGAAAAAGGCCTGGGCTTTCGCCTTGAGGTGGTAGGCCGTATGCCCGCCGTGGTGCGCGGCGATGAAAAGCGCGTGCGGCAAATCCTGATCAATCTGCTGGGCAACGCGGTGAATTTCACTGACAGCGGCGAAGTCTGCCTGCGGGTCAGCTACCGCCGGGAAACGGCGATTTTCGACATCATGGACACCGGCATCGGCATCGCCCCGGAACAGATCGAACGGATTTTCCAGCCGTTCGAACGCGGCGGACTGGTCCGCCAGGACAACGGCGTCGGCCTGGGTTTGACTATCACCCGCATGCTGACTTCGTTGATGGGCGGCGCGCTGTCGGTGACCAGCCAGCCGGATGAAGGCACGCATTTTCAGGTGCGGCTGTTCCTCTCCGAAGTGCGCGTGCCCAAGGCGGTGATTCATGTCGATCACGACGTCATGGGCTACGAAGGTCCGCGCCGCCTGGTGCTGGTGGTGGACGACCACATTGAACATCGCAAGGTCATCAGCGGCATGCTCACGCCGCTGGGTTTTGAGGTCGCCCAGGCGGCCAACGGCCAGGAAGCGATTCGTCAGGTTTCACTGCTGCATCCGGACCTGATCCTCATGGACCTGTCGATGCCGGACATGGACGGCTGGGAAACCAGCCGCCTGATTCGTCGCAACGCGCTGTCGCTGGCGCCGATCATTATCATTTCCGCCAACGCCAACCCCTTTGCCGACGACAAGGAGCGCAGTCTCCCCGAAGTCTGCAACGACTACCTGGCCAAACCGGTGCATATCCAGCAATTGCTCGACCGCATGCAACATCACCTGCAGCTGCACTGGCTGCGCCGTCTGCGCCCCGCGCCACTGATCAAACTGCCCTGGACGCTGCCGCCGCGTCAGGATCTGGAAGATCTGTATGAACTCTGCGGCCTGGGTTATGTGCGCGGCATTCAAGCCAAACTCGACGCCATCGAACGTGACAGCCAGCACAGCGCCAGTTTTGTCGCCGACCTGCGGATGCTCGCCAAAGGCTTCCGACTGGATGAACTCAGCCTGCAACTCAAGGAGGCCCTCAATGAACGCCCTGACGCAACCCGCTGAAAACGGTGTGATCCTGATCGTCGACGACACCCCGGACAATCTGGCCTTGCTCTCCGATGCGCTGGATGAGGCCGGCTACATGGTTCTCGTCGCGCTGGACGGCACCAGCGCGCTGAACCGCATCCAGCGCCGCCGCCCGGACCTGATCCTGCTCGACGCCATGATGCCCGGCCTCGACGGCTTCGAAACCTGCCGACGCATCAAAGCCCAGCCCGACACCGCCAACATCCCGGTGCTGTTCATGACCGCCCTGACCGACAGCGAACACGTGGTCAAAGGCTTCGAAGCCGGCGCCATCGACTACGTGACCAAACCCATCATCTGCAACGAAGTCCTGGCCCGCGTCGCCTCCCACCTGCGCACCGCCCGCATCCTGCAATCGGCACGCAACGCCTCCCAATCCGCCAGCCTGGGCTTCAACGACAAACCCGCCTACGGCAAACTCTCCAGCCGCTTCCAACTCACCGAACGCGAAATCGAAGTCCTGCGCTGGGTCGCCTGCGGCAAAACCAACAAAGACATCGGCGACATCCTCCAACTCAGCCCGCGTACCGTGAACAAACACCTGGAACATATTTATATAAAGCTCGGGGTGGAAACGCGGACGGCGGCGACATCGGTGGCGTTGGCGGCTATGACGGATAGGGTTTGAGGTGAGGCTACCGGGCTTTGGGTAAAGCCCGAATTTCATAACTTTCCGCCTCCAGTTCCAGCTGGCCAGAATAGAAAGCGCCTTGATATAGGCTGCTGACCATGACTCTGGCGCAATCAAGCTCGGATGAATCCTTCACCCGACTAAACTCCAGAAGCGCCCCGCCCCGGAAAATGCAATCGGCGGAAACGGGTTCATTGTCACGGTTGTAAAAGTTGAATTTATGTATACCTTTTATTTTAAAAGTGAAGAGTTGGTACGGCTTATGGTTATCGTCCAGCGTTGTTAAGTTGAGCTCCAATGCATCGCTTTTGAAGACCCTTTCCAGACGCATCCGCTTAAGCAATAAAAATACGCGTAAGGTTGGGCTGAAAGCGCGAGACTGGAGCGGCTTCAGGAATTCCTTAAAAATATCTATAATTGGCATAAAGGCTATATAAAGGGACAAAAATCCAGATATAACGCCAAAAAGCAAAACAAACATTATGTCGTCAGGATCGCAGGAGAGGCGACCAGGCGAACTAAATTTTCCGCCGACACGCACACAACCCCCAGGGTCACGTGACGGCTCACCAGCAATCCAGAAAAACATTCCGCTGACAGTGATAAATAATAGAAATAACCCCACACAAGTGTAAATTTCCTCAAGGCGCTCCCACCGTTCAACTAAACGGAGATTTTTTAGGTTCATAAGCGTTAATCCATATGACGGATAGGATTTGAGGTGAGAATACAGCCGATAACTCACCGGGTGCGTTCATTTAAATCCGGGGGCTTCGGCAATGCCCGCAGTTCATAACTCTCCGCTTCTAGCTCAAGTTGGCCATAGTAGAAAGCGCCGTGATAGAGGCTGCGCACCATGACTCTGGCACAATAGAATTCAGTCGAATACTCGATAGGGCTAAACTCCAGAAGCGCACCGCGCCGGAAAATACAGTTTGCAGAAACGGGTTCATTGTCAACGTTGTAGAAATTGAATTTCTGCACTCCTTTTATGTTCAATGTAAAGAACTTTTGAGCTTGAAGATCATCATCCATGACTATTAAGTAAAGTTCTAGTACGTCACCATACAAAACCTTTTCCAGACGCACCCTGTTCAAATACAACAGAACACGCAAAGTCGGGTCGAACGGATCTTTGGGTGAAATTGAAAACATATCAAAAAAATCAATAACTACTTTCCATGCCATGAAACCTGAAAAGACGGCGAAGGCTAACCCAAGCAGAACTCCACTGGTAGTGCAAAGGCTAGACCCAAGCAAGCCTGCGTACCTGCAAATACCTGAATCGCGCTGTGGTTCGGAAATGAGCCAGAATAAAGCGACGGAGCTAGCGGCATGCAATAAAAATATACAGACTACGCTCCACACATGCTCCAGAGGTTTGCACTGCTGCGCAGTGTGATTATTTTTCAGTTTCATGCGTTTTAATCCACATACCGAACATGCCGCGCCATCAGGTTCGGGCGTTTGAAGGTGTCGATGTTGTCGATGTTTTCCAGCAGCTGGTTTAGCTGCTGCTTGTAGGTTGCGTCGTCCATATCGATCCAGAAGCGCGGGTTGCGGCCGGTTTTCAGGTCGTGGGCGGCGGTGGTCGGGTCGAGGTGGCGGAACTCTTCGTAGCGTGGCAAATCCGGCAATGGGCGGCTGGTGTCCATGTAATTTTGCAGAAAGTCCCACAAAGCGCAGGGCATTTGCCAGCGGTTATCCAGATTCACCAACGACGAGAAATTGATCACGATGTCCCGATAACGATGGGCGATGCACAACACATGGTTCATCGAACCCTGCCGATCCGGTCCCGACTCAAGATAAGCATCGAACTCGTAAAACGGCGCGGTTATTTCGCCGATAGTGCCGTTCTTTTTGTATTCGCCGTTATTGTTGTAATCGAACAAGGTCACCAGTCCGGTGCGGCGATTTAGTTCCCAGATTGGGCCACGGGAGGGTTTTACCCAGAGCTTGGGGAATTTATGGATGACTAATGAACCAATAAACCAACATATGAGAGGAACGCCTAAAATCCAAGAAAAAAAACTTTGAAAAATATCAATTGTGTCATAAAACCATGACCTATCGGATCTATTCATTCTTGCAACCCACGTAATCAACGCAGGGATTATGCCGACCAGAAAGAACCCCTTACCAAAACTTGTTAGATAAACCCAAAACTGTGATCTGGCTGACCAGAGCGAAAACCGAAACCGCTCATGGTCGTGTCTGTCATGGAAATCCACATGTTCGTAAGGCGCAGGAATGTAGGTGCCCTTTTCTAACTTGTATTCACGCTCGTTACGCATTTGCTCACGACGTCGTAAACTACTCGGCCCGCGTCGCCGCATAAATGCGTCAGGAGCAAGTTCGCGTGCTTGCCCCCACGGTAGTCTTTTTTTTCCAAAGCGCTTCAGCCATGAGCGCTCTACTGAATCTGCTTGATTAGGAGTGTTGTCTGAACGATAAGCCGTGGCTGCATAATAAGGCGGTTTCACGGAGGTCACTGCGCGTCCTCCGCTTTATTTTCGCTTTCATCAGCCCAGAACAAACTTCCACGACTTTCAAAATCCGGTTTTGCGTAGGCTGGCCCGAAGGGCGTCGGGTCCTTGGGTGGCGGAGCGGGGAATACCCAAGTAAGCGGGCCGTCTCTCAGCGAAAGTTGCGCACGGACGTACCACTGATGAGACACAGCCGGAAGGTTATTTAAGGGTTCCGACATATAGAACGGAGGCGTATTGACAAATATTTCCAGGGCATTTGGCAGAAGTCGATGAACAAAATCTTTAACAGGTGTCAGCGTGTTCTTTTCGTATGCATTGATACGCGATATATCGTGAAATGTTTCAGTACGCTTGAGGGCTAAAAACGCCCCGACATCTATCCCCTCCACTACATTAAGAAGACCGGCGAGACTGCTTTCAATACGAATTCGGGTATTGGCCTTGCGTACGTCGAATGGCACCGTGTCACGGAAGTCCAGAGGGTAATTGGGAACGAACTCCGGGTTGTGGTCGATGCTGATACGTATATTGGCGAAGAGGCTGAGCAGGTAATAAAAGGCCGTTTCGGGCTCTTGCAGGTGTGGTGCGACCTCATACGAGTCCTCTCCAAACGGCCCCTTATTGAGCCAGTCTTCAACGGATTTGCTGCTAAGCCAGTAGGCTAATCCGGCACCCACGCCGATCAAGAACAACGAGACCCAGCCCGCGGGGCCCAAGCCTAGAAACGCACTGCTACCACCAACAACAAAAGTGCTAAATGTACCGACCAAACCGCCCGTTGCCATTATCAAGTGACCTATATAAGCGTCGTCTTCCCATTTGTAAAAATACCAAGCATCGTAAAGGTTAAGACCTGCGAAGATCAGACCTCCCGCAACTTGACCGAGCATACGACCGCTATAGGACTTCACTAAATAACTGCTCAACGAGCCGAGAAGCTGTTTAGCGAAGCGATCAGGAATAGTTAGTAATGTCTTGCGACTGACCGCTAAGACAGAATTGCTACCCACTAATTTGACGGTTAGAGACTCCATTGCAATCAGCAAATCAACATAAGCTCCAATTACCCCCGACCGTGCTCGCCATCGATTCTTCTCCCGCTCAGTTCCGGCAGCCGCATCCAGCTCATTCCTAAGATTATAAAATTCCAACCCCACAATCAGCCCCGCCACAATCACCGAATCCAACACCCGGAAAGCCGTACTGTCGCGCATCGAATCCCGCAGTTTGATCGCGTTCTCCAGCCCACTCAGCTTGTCCGCCTTGTCTGCTGCGCGCTTGGCCATGTCTTGTTGCCAGGCGTCGTTAAACGTTTGGTTGAGTCGGCTAACGGTCACTGGCCGTGCGATGGCTGCGTGGGATGCCGAGGACGATTCGTTCGGGTGGCAGCTCCAGTTGCGGCCGGGCAAAGCCGTGATCCTCGGCGGGGGATTTCATGACGCCATTTTCATTGCGATACACGCCGTAAATCTGCGCGGCGCGGCCGACGTTTTCGGGCATGTCGTCTAGGCCGAAAATGTAATAGTTCTTTCTGCGGGCGTCGGCGTGGGACAGAAAATGCAGGTCGCCAAACGCTTGCGGCAACATGCCGCGCAATTGGGCAAGGCTGCGTCGATGGGCAATTTCGTTCAGGCGGAAACGTTTGGCGGCGGGGTCTTGCAGTGCAATGTGCTGCGCGCCATGGACCGCCCGTTCGGCGGCTTCAATGGCGCCCTGCAGGTTTTCATTGATCGCGACCAGCGCCGCCGCGCCGGCCTTCGCTTCAAGGGTCAGGGTCGTTTTGAGGTCGCCGCTTTTCAGCAAACTCGCCAGAAA
>NZ_ATLO01000053.1 GCF_000416235.1 Pseudomonas sp. CFII64
CAGCCTCCCGACGCGCGTTTGGCGGTGTCTGAGCCATCGCGGCACGGAAAAGCGAAAATCAAAAGCCGAAGCCTCGGCTTTCGTTACGACGGGCTTAGTCGCAAAGGCCAACACCTCTTCCTACAGCCAATTCTCCAAATAATGGCCCTTTGTCCACTGTTGGAAAGCTTCTTGCAATAGGTCAATTCAGGTCGCCTTCGGCGTCAAAGTTTTGGTTTAGTGCAGGTGAAAAATCGGTGGATCGCTCTCAATTAATCAGTAGCGCACGCAGTAATCTCGCGGGTCTCGGTCGGGGCCAGTTGGGTGTGCCGTTGTTGCTGTTGGTCATGATGGCAATGATGATGTTGCCAATGCCGCCGTTCCTCCTGGACGTGTTTTTCACCTTCAACATCGCGCTGTCGATTGTGGTCCTGCTGGTCTGCGTCTACGCCTTGCGTCCTCTGGATTTCTCGGTATTCCCCACCATTTTGCTGGTGGCGACGCTGCTGCGTCTGGCGCTCAACGTTGCCTCGACGCGGGTGGTCATGCTGCACGGTCAGGACGGTCATGCCGCAGCCGGCAAGGTGATCCAGGCCTTCGGTGAGGTGGTGATCGGCGGTAACTATGTGGTTGGTATCGTGGTTTTCGCGATCCTGATGATCATTAACTTCGTGGTAATCACCAAAGGTGCCGGGCGGATTTCCGAGGTCAGCGCGCGTTTCACCCTCGATGCGATGCCCGGCAAACAGATGGCAATCGATGCCGACTTGAACGCCGGCCTGATCGATCAGCCTGAAGCCAAGCGTCGGCGTCTGGAAGTCGCCCAGGAGGCCGAGTTCTACGGCTCCATGGACGGTGCCTCGAAATTCGTGCGCGGTGATGCCATCGCCGGTCTGTTGATTCTGTTTATCAACCTCATCGGCGGCATCCTGGTCGGCATGCTGCAGCACAACATGACGTTTGCCGATGCGGGCAAGATCTATACGCTTTTGACCATTGGTGACGGTTTGGTGGCGCAATTGCCATCGCTGCTGCTGTCGACTGCCGCGGCGATCATGGTGACCCGTGCTTCCGGTTCGGAAGAGATGGGCAAGCTGATCAATCGGCAGATGTTCAGTTCCCACAAGGCGCTGGCGGTTTCCGCCGGGATCATGATTGTCATGGGCCTGGTGCCGGGCATGCCGCACTTTTCCTTTCTCAGCCTCGGGCTGGTAGCGGGCGGTGTCGCTTACCTGTTGTGGAAAAAACAGAACGTGGTCAAGGTCCAGGCGCTGGAAGAGGTCAAGCGCCAGCAGGAAATGCTGCCGTCGCCGACCCGGGTTCAGGATTCCAAGGAGCTGGGCTGGGATGACGTGACCCCCATCGACATGATCGGCCTGGAAGTGGGCTATCGCTTGATTCCGCTGGTGGATCGCAATCAGGGTGGTCAGTTGCTCGCGCGGATCAAGGGCGTGCGCAAGAAGCTCTCGCAGGAGCTAGGCTTTCTCATGCCCACTGTGCATATCCGTGACAACCTGGATCTGGCGCCCAGTGCCTATCGTTTGACGCTCATGGGCGTGACGCTGGCGGAAGCCGAGATTTACCCGGATCGGGAGTTGGCGATCAACCCCGGTCAAGTGTTCGGCACCCTCAACGGTATTACCGCCAAGGACCCGGCGTTTGGTCTTGAAGCGGTATGGATCGAAATCAGCCAGCGCAGCCAGGCGCAGTCGCTGGGGTACACCGTGGTCGATGCCAGTACGGTAGTGGCAACGCACTTGAACCAGATTCTTTATAAACACTCTCATGAGCTGATCGGCCATGAAGAAGTCCAGCAATTGATGCAATTGCTGGCTAAAAGCTCGCCAAAGCTGGCTGAAGAGCTGGTTCCGGGGATTCTTTCGCTGTCAGCGTTGCTCAAGGTATTGCAGTCGCTTTTGGCCGAGCAGGTGCCTGTTCGCGACATTCGCAGCATCGCCGAAGCCATCGCGAACAATGCCATGAGGAGTCAAGATACCGCCGCTTTGGTTGCCGCGGTTCGCGTGGGATTGAGCCGCGCAATCGTGCAAAGCATTGTAGGGATTGAGCCGGAGCTGCCAGTTATCACTCTGGAACCAAGGTTGGAACAGATATTGCTCAATAGTTTGCAGAAGGCAGGTCAGGGTCAGGAAGAAGGCGTGCTGCTTGAGCCAAGCATGGCAGAAAAGCTCCAGCGTTCGTTGATCGACGCGGCGCAGCGGCAGGAGATGCAGGGTTTGCCGGTAATTCTTTTGGTTGCAGGCCCGGTTCGCGCCATGTTGTCCCGCTTTGGACGACTGGCTGTACCGAACATGCATGTGTTGGCGTATCAGGAAATTCCTGACAATAAGCAAGTCACCATCGTAGCGACTGTCGGGCCGAACGGCTGAGGTAGTGAGTCATGCAAGTTAAGCGATTTTTCGCCGCCGATATGCGTCAAGCCATGAAACTGGTTCGCGATGAGCTGGGCGCAGAAGCGGCCATCATCGGTAACCGGCGCATTGCCGGTGGCGTAGAGCTGACTGCTGCGCTGGATTACAAGTTGTCTGCGCTGGCGCCTCGGGTGCCGAACATCGAGCTTGAAGACGAGCTGCGCAAAACCCAGTCGCGAATTGTTACTGCCCAGGCTGAACTGAACAATCGCGGCGACAGTGACCCGTCAGTCAACCGCCAGTTGTTCGCCGGCATGCCGCTCAGTGCTGCGGACACGCATATCGAGCCAACGCTTGAAGAGCCGCCGCGTCCTTTCGTCCAGGCCCACGCAGCCCCTGCGGAACCCGCTGGCGGCCAGCGCGCTTACGAAAACATGCGTTTCGAATTGAATGGCCTGCGTGAACTGCTGGAAGTCCAGTTGGGTTCGCTGGCCTGGAATCAGCTGCAAGGCAGCCGTCCGCAACAGGCCAACCTGTGGCGTCGCCTGCAACGTATCGGTCTGTCCGGTCCGTTGTCCCGCGATCTGCTGGCCATGGTCAGCGAAATTGAAGAGCCTCGTCAGGCCTGGCGCATGTTGCTGGCGCACCTGGCGCGGATGATTGCAACTCCGGAAATCGAGCCTCTGGAAGAGGGCGGCGTGATCGCCATGGTCGGCCCGGCTGGCATGGGTAAAACCACCACACTCGCCAAGCTGGCGGCGCGCTACGTGTTGAAGTACGGCGCACAGAATATCGCTCTGGTCAGCATGGACAGCTTTCGCATTGGTGCTCAGGAACAGCTCAAGACGCTGGGCCGCATCCTCAATGTGCCAGTGACGCATGTCGATCCGGGCCAGTCGCTGGCTCAGGCCCTGGAGCCGCTGCTGCGCAAGCGCGTGGTGTTGATTGACACCGCAGGCCTGCAAGCCAGCGATCCGGCCCTGCGCATGCAGCTCGAAAGTCTTGCCGGACGTGGGATCAAGGCGCGCAATTATCTGGTGTTGGCAACGACCAGTCAGAAGCAAGTGCTGACCGCTGCCTACCACAGTTACAAACGTTGTGGTTTGTCCGGGTGCATCCTGACCAAACTCGACGAAACCGCCAGCCTTGGCGAAGTGCTCAGCCTGGCGATCAGTCATGAGCTTCCTGTCGCCTACCTGACTGACGGTCCGCGAATACCTGATGATTTGCACCTTCCCCGCCGGCACCAGTTGGTGACCCGTGCAGTCAATGTGCAAATGCAGGAAGAGCCTAGCGAAGAAGCAATGGCGGACATGTTCGCCGACCTGTACCACAACCCAAGCAAGCGGGTGGGTTAGGTGAAACGAACTACTGGAATTTACCTGCATCGATGGTCTGACACGCATTGTTCCGCAGCGAACGTGCAGCCCCCAATGTGGCTTCGGTCTACGCAAGACAAGGTAATGAAATAACATGGGCAGCATGCATCCCGTACAGGTGATCGCGGTGACCGGCGGCAAAGGTGGCGTCGGTAAGACTAACGTGTCAGTGAACCTCTCGCTGGCCTTGGCCGAGCTTGGCCGGCGCGTCATGCTGCTGGACGCCGACCTTGGCCTGGCCAATGTCGACGTGTTGCTGGGGCTGACGCCCAAGCGCACCCTGGCCGATGTCATTGAAGGGCGTTGCGAATTGCGCGACGTACTCCTTCAAGGGCCTGGCGGGATTCGCATCGTGCCAGCCGCTTCCGGCACGCAAAGCATGGTGCACCTGACGCCAGCCCAGCACGCCGGTCTGATTCAGGCTTTCAGCGATATTGGCGATAACCTCGACGTGCTGGTCATCGATACGGCCGCCGGCATCGGCGAGTCGGTGGTGAGCTTCGTACGCGCCGCCCAGGAAGTCTTGCTGGTGGTGTGCGACGAGCCGACCTCGATCACTGACGCCTATGCGCTGATCAAGCTGCTCAACCGCGACTACGGCATGAACCGTTTCCGGGTCCTGGCCAACATGGCCCAGAGCCCGCAGGAAGGCCGCAACCTGTTTGCCAAGCTGACCAAAGTGACTGACCGCTTCCTCGATGTTGCCCTGCAATACGTCGGCGCCGTGCCTTACGACGAGTGTGTGCGCAAGGCGGTGCAGAAGCAGCGTGCCGTTTATGAAGCGTTCCCGCGTTCCAAATGCTCCCTGGCGTTCAAGGCTATCGCGCAGAAAGTCGACACCTGGCCGCTGCCGGCCAATCCGCGCGGCCATCTTGAGTTCTTCGTGGAGCGACTTGTCCACCAGACATTTGCGGGGCCTGTCCAATGACAGCCAGCGGCTATCAGATGTACAGCAAGACCTCCAAGAACTCGCAGTACGAGCTCATCGAGCGTTATGCGCCGCTGGTCAAGCGTATCGCCTATCACTTGTTGGCGCGCTTGCCGGCCAGCGTTCAGGTCGAGGATCTGATCCAGGCCGGCATGATCGGACTGCTTGAAGTGTCCACCAAATACGACTGCACCAAAGGCGCGAGTTTCGAGACCTACGCCGGTATCCGGATTCGCGGCGCAATGCTCGATGAAGTGCGCAAAGGCGACTGGGCACCACGCTCGGTTCACCGCAATACGCGCATGGTCAGTGACGCAATTCGCTCAATTGAAGCTAAAACAGGTCGTGACGCTAAAGATCACGAGGTTGCGGCCGAACTCCAATTGAGTCTCGATGATTATTACGGGATTTTGAACGATACCCTGGGCAGCCGGCTGTTCAGTTTCGACGACCTTTTGCAGGACGGCGAACATGAAGGGCTGCACGAGGACGGCGCAAGCGGTTCGCTTGAGCCATCACGAGATCTGGAAGATGAACGTTTCCAGGCCGCGTTAGCAGATGCGATTGCCAATTTGCCAGAGCGCGAGCGACTGGTGTTGGCGCTGTACTATGACGAGGAGCTCAATCTCAAGGAAATCGGTGAGGTCCTTGGGGTCAGCGAGTCGCGAGTCAGCCAGTTACACAGCCAGTGCGCAGCTCGTTTGCGAGGGCGTTTGGGAGAGTGGCGAGCGCGTTGACAGGCAGGGCGCATCCGTAAGGTTGCGCTGTGCGTGTAGGCCGGCTGTGCAAAGCGTTGTGTGGGGAGATGGACAAGGCGGGAACCGGTCATTGGCACTGCTGCGAGCTGTTGGAAGGTGGTTTACCTTTCTGGCGGCAGGTTGAGCTGCTGCCCGGTTTCTTGACTGTTGATTTACCAAGCCCGTCGTCGTTTTAGTACAGCCGATGTGAGCTGTGCCGGTATTGATTGAACAGCGCGTTCAGGTGCTGAACGCGTTAAAGACTGCTTGGAGGTCGAATTGGACAAGAACATGAAAATCCTCATCGTTGATGACTTCTCAACGATGCGGCGGATCATTAAGAACCTGTTGCGTGATTTGGGATTCACCAACACGGCCGAAGCCGATGACGGACTCACCGCGCTGCCAATGTTGCAGAGCGGTGCTTTCGATTTTCTGGTGACTGACTGGAACATGCCGGGCATGTCCGGCATTGACCTGTTGCGTCAGGTACGCGCCGATGAACGACTCAAGCACCTTCCAGTGCTGATGGTCACGGCCGAAGCCAAGCGTGACCAGATCATTGAAGCCGCCCAGGCGGGCGTCAACGGTTATGTCGTGAAGCCATTTACGGCCCAAGTGCTGAAAGAAAAGATCGAAAAGATCTTCGAGCGCGTCAATAGCTGATGTTTGCCGCGAGGGCGCTATGGAGCATAACGAGTCATCACAGGGCGACTTTGAGTCAACCCTGAAAAAACATGCGCATGAGCTGGTAACGAGCCTTGAGAAAGGCCGTTTCGGCGAAGCCGTGCAATTGATCCATGAGCTGAACCAGACGCGTGATCGCGGCTTGTATCAGGAAGTCGGCAAGCTGACCCGAGAGCTGCACAGCGCGATCGTCAATTTTCAGATTGACCCGAACATGCCTCAGGCCGAAGAAGTGTCCCAGATCACGGACGCTACCGAACGCTTGTCGTATGTTGTCAAACTGACTGAAAACGCCGCCAACCGGACGATGGATCTGGTTGAGCTGAGCACGCCCCTGATGAACGGCTTGAGTACCGACGCCAAAGCGTTGAGCCAGGACTGGGGACGTTTCATGCGTCGGGAAATCGGCGCGGAAGAGTTTCGTGAGCTGGCTAAACGTGTCGACGGCTTTTTGACACGCAGTGAGCAGGAAACCCACGAGGTCGCGGCCCACCTCAATGACATTCTGCTGGCCCAGGATTACCAGGACCTTACCGGTCAGGTCATCAAGCGCGTCACGCAATTGGTCACTGAAGTCGAAAGCAATCTGCTCAAGTTGGTGCTCATGGCCAGTCAGGTCGATCGCTTTGCAGGCATCGAACACGACGACCA
The DNA here is from genome assembly GCF_000416235.1 of Pseudomonas sp. CFII64. GTDB lineage: Bacteria > Pseudomonadota > Gammaproteobacteria > Pseudomonadales > Pseudomonadaceae > Aquipseudomonas. The sequence goes on from NZ_ATLO01000053.1 coordinate 6,731, forward strand.
GGCAATCCTCGCAGAAAAAGATCCACAAAAAGGTCTCTCTCAGGGTGAAGGTCCGCAGATTCATGCCGATAAACGAGAAGACGTTGTGTCCGGACAGGACGATGTAGACGATCTGCTATCGAGCCTTGGCTTCTAGGTCTGTTGACGGTTAATTTTAGGGAGCACCCAATGAGCTTCGGCGCCGATGAAGAAATCCTTCAGGATTTTCTGGTAGAGGCCGGCGAAATTCTGGAGCAATTGTCCGAACAGCTGGTCGAGCTGGAAAGCCGACCTGATGATGCAGACTTGCTCAATGCAATTTTTCGCGGTTTTCACACTGTAAAAGGCGGCGCCGGCTTCCTCCAGCTCCATGAGCTGGTGGAGTGCTGCCACATCGCCGAGAACGTTTTCGACATCCTGCGCAAGGGTGAACGTCGCGTCGACTCCGAATTGATGGACGTGGTGCTCGAAGCACTGGATGCGGTCAACGGCATGTTCAGCGAAGTTCGCGAACGTACCGAGGTCACACCCGCCACACCGGAATTGCTGGCGGCACTGGCGCGTCTGGCCGAGCCCGCATCCGCAGATGAAGTGGCTGCTGCTGCGCCAGTGGTCGAGGAAGCGCCTGCTCCTGCTTCCGACGAAATCACCGACAACGAATTCGAACTGCTGCTCGACTCGCTGAACGCCGTCAAGGCTCAGGCCGCCGAATCAGCCAGTGCGCCTGCTGCGACGCCAGTTGCTGCTTCTGCTCCGGCAGCGGCCAGCGATGAAATCAGCGACCAGGAATTCGAATCGCTGCTTGATCAATTGCATGGCAAAGGTCAGTTCGCAGTCGATGCCGTCGCAACGCCAGTGGCTGCTGCGGCTCCGGCTGCCAGCACCGGCGCTGCGGCAAGCAATGAAATCACCGACGATGAATTCGAAGCGTTACTGGATCAGCTGCACGGCAAGGGCTCGTTTGACGCTGCTGCGGCGGTAACGCCTGCGCCTGCTGCGGCTGCCATTGCAGCGCCGGTTGCTGCGGCCGCTTCGTCCAGCAACGAAATCTCGGATAACGAATTTGAAGACTTGCTGGATCAGCTGCACGGCAAAGGCAGTTTCAAGCCTGAAGCCATAGCTGCCGCGCCGGTCGCCGCCGTTGCTGCCAAGCCCGCGCCTGCGCCGGTTGCCGCCGCCAAACCGGCTCCAGCTCCAGCCGCTGCGCCAGCTCCAGCCGCTGCGCCAGCTCCGGCCAAAGCAGCGGCACCTGTTGCGGCCAAGGCTCCGGCTGCGGCGAGTCCGGACAAGCCGGCTTCCGAAGCGGAAACCACCGTGCGGGTTGATACCGCGCGCCTGGACGAGATCATGAACATGGTCGGCGAACTGGTGCTGGTGCGTAACCGTCTGGTGCGCCTGGGCCTGAACAGCGGCGATGAAGCCATGTCCAAGGCCGTCTCCAATCTGGATGTGGTCACCGCCGATCTGCAGACTGCGGTGATGAAAACCCGCATGCAGCCGATCAAGAAAGTTTTCGGGCGCTTCCCGCGCCTGGTTCGCGACCTGGCCCGCCAGCTCAAGAAAGAGATCAACCTGGAACTGGTCGGCGAAGAAACCGACCTGGACAAGAACCTCGTCGAGGCCCTTGCCGATCCACTGGTCCACTTGGTGCGCAACGCGGTCGACCACGGTATCGAAACCCCGGAAGAACGCGAAGCCTCGGGCAAGTCCCGTGGCGGTCGTGTGATTCTCTCGGCGGAACAGGAAGGCGACCATATCCTGCTGTCGATTTCCGATGACGGCAAAGGCATGGACCCCAATGTCCTGCGCGCTATCGCGGTCAAGCGCGGCGTGATGGACAAGGACGCGGCCGATCGCCTGAGCGACAGCGACTGCTACAACCTGATCTTTGCACCGGGTTTCTCGACCAAGACCGAGATTTCCGATGTGTCGGGTCGTGGCGTGGGCATGGACGTGGTGAAAACCAAGATCGCCCAGCTCAACGGCACCATCAATATTTACTCCACCAAGGGCCAGGGCTCGAAGATCGTCATCAAGGTGCCGTTGACCCTGGCGATCATGCCGACGCTGATGGTGATGCTGGGCAATCAGGCCTTTGCATTCCCGCTGGTCAACGTCAACGAGATCTTCCACCTGGACCTGTCGACCACCAACGTCGTCGATGGTCAGGAAGTGGTGATCGTGCGCGACAAGGCCCTGCCACTGTTCTATCTCAAGCGCTGGCTGATCAGCTCGGCCGCTCACGAAGAGCAGCGCGAAGGTCATGTGGTGATCCTGTCGGTGGGTACTCAGCGAATCGGTTTTGTCGTCGATCAGCTGGTAGGTCAGGAAGAAGTGGTAATCAAGCCGCTGGGCAAGATGTTGCAAGGTACGCCAGGCATGTCGGGCGCCACCATTACCGGTGACGGTCGCATCGCCTTGATTCTCGATGTACCGAGCATGCTCAAGCGTTACGCCGCCCGGCGTATTTGATTCCGGTGTCGCGGGCGACATCTGTTGCCCGCGTAACCTAATGGAGTGTTTATGGCAGTCAAGGTCCTGGTGGTGGATGATTCCGGTTTTTTCCGCCGCCGCGTCACGGAAATTCTTTCTTCGGACCCGAACATCCAGGTTGTCGGTACGGCAACCAACGGCAAGGAAGCGATCGAACAGGCTCTGGCGCTCAAGCCAGATGTGATCACCATGGACTACGAAATGCCGATGATGGATGGCATTACTGCCGTGCGTCATATCATGCAGCGCTGTCCGACCCCGGTCTTGATGTTCTCCTCGCTGACCCACGAAGGTGCCCGCGTTACGCTGGATGCACTGGACGCCGGCGCGGTGGATTTCCTGCCCAAGAATTTTGAAGACATCTCGCGCAATCCCGAGAAGGTCAAACAAATGCTGTGCGAAAAAGTCCACAGCATTTCTCGCAGCAATCGGCGCCTGGGTAGTTACAGCGCTCCGGCACCAATACCTGCGACACCCGCACCGATCACCGCAAGCAGGCCCGGCACGCCTGTCGCTGCTCGCAGTACTGCGGCTCCACGTCCATTGGCCTCGTCGGCACCGGCTGCCGCAAGCAGCCATGCGCCTTCGTCGCCCGCGCCAAAACGCAAGGCTTACAAATTGGTCGCCATCGGCACGTCCACCGGCGGCCCGGTTGCGCTGCAACGGGTTCTGACCCAGCTGCCCGCCAACTTCCCGGCGCCTATCGTGCTGATCCAGCACATGCCCGCAGCGTTCACCAAGGCGTTCGCCGAACGCCTGGACAAGCTGTGCCGCATCAGCGTCAAGGAAGCCGAAGACGGCGACATTCTGCGTCCGGGCCTAGCGCTACTGGCGCCGGGTGGCAAGCAGATGATGGTTGACGGCCGTGGCGCGGTAAAGATTCTGCCCGGTGACGAACGCCTCAATTACAAACCCTGCGTGGACATCACCTTCGGTTCCGCCGCCAAGTCCTATGGCGACAAAGTGTTGGCCGTAGTGCTGACCGGCATGGGCGCCGACGGTCGTGAAGGCGCGCGTCTGCTCAAGCAAGGTGGCAGTCACATCTGGGCTCAGGACGAAGCGAGCTGCGTGATCTACGGCATGCCCATGGCCATCGTCAAAGCCGACCTGGCCGATGCGGTGTACAGCCTGGACGATATCGGCAGGCACCTGGTCGAGGCGTGTATCTGATGGATATATTGAGTCTGATCGGCCTGACCCTCGCATTTGTAGCAATCATTGGCGGTAACTTTCTCGAGGGCGGACATCTGGGCGCGCTGCTCAATGGTCCGGCGGCGCTGATCGTGCTGGGCGGAACGCTGGGTGCGTCAATGCTGCAGTCGCCCATGAGCGCCTTCATGCGCGCGATGCAAATTGTCGGCTGGATTCTGTTTCCGCCGCGCATCGATCTGGCGGGCGGCATCGACCGGGTCGTCAACTGGAGCCTTACCGCCCGCAAGGAAGGTCTGCTCGGTCTGGAAACCATTGCCGATACCGAACCTGACTCCTATGCGCGCAAAGGCCTGCAATTGCTGGTCGATGGCGCGGAGCCGCAAGCGATTCGCAGCATTCTGGAAGTGGATTTCATTACCCAGGAAACCCGTGATATCCAGGCGGCAAAAGTCTTTGAAAGCATGGGCGGCTATGCGCCAACGGTCGGCATCATCGGCGCGGTGATGGGCCTGATCCATGTCATGGGCAACCTGGCTGATCCGAGCCAGTTGGGCAGCGGCATCGCCGTGGCGTTCGTCGCGACCATCTACGGCGTGGCCTCGGCCAACCTGATTCTGTTGCCGGTTGCCAACAAGCTCAAGGCGATTGCCGTGCGCCAGTCGCGCTATCGTGAAATGCTGCTGGAAGGCCTGTTGTCCATCGCCGAGGGCGAAAACCCGCGCTCCATCGAACTCAAGCTGCAAGGTTTCATGGAGTAACGCGCTATGGCCCGCCGTCGTCAGCATGAAGAGCATGAAAATCACGAGCGTTGGCTGGTGTCTTACGCCGACTTCATCACCTTGCTGTTTGCCTTTTTCGTAGTGATGTACTCGATCTCGTCGCTGAACGAAGGCAAGTACAAGATTCTGTCCCAGGCGCTGGTGGGTGTGTTCAGCGAGACCGAACGCAGCATGAAGCCGATTCCCATCGGCGAGCAGCGCCCGGTGACCATCAAGCCTGCCGAGCCGCTGGTCAAGGACAGCGAGCAGACCGATGCCGGCATTGGCCAGACCTCTTCGGACCCACTCAAAGCCATCGCCGATGATGTGCGCGATGCGTTCGGCGACTTGATCAAATCCAACCAGATGACGGTGCGCGGCAACGAGCTGTGGATCGAAGTGGAGCTTAATTCGAGCCTGCTGTTTGGCAGCGGCGACGCGATGCCCAGTGACAAGGCGTTCGCGATCATTGAGAAGGTTGCGAAGATCATCAAGCCATTCGACAACCCGATTCATGTCGAAGGTTTTACCGACGACCAGCCAATCAACACTGCGCAGTTTCCAAGCAACTGGGAGCTATCGTCAGCGCGTTCGGCCAGCGTGGTACGCATGCTGGCCATGGACGGCATCAATCCGGCCCGCATGGCGTCGGTGGGTTACGGCGAATTCCAGCCAGTGGCCCCCAATACCACCGCCGACGGGCGAGGGCGTAATCGCCGGGTCGTGCTGGTGATTTCCCGTAACCTGGACGTGCGTCGCAGCCTGACCGCGACAGGCACGGCGGCCAATGCACAACCGGATGCCGCAATGCGTCGTGCTGGCACACAAACTGCAATCACGCCAGTCAAGCCAGCGGTGCGCAGCAATACCGTCAATTCTTCGTCACCCGCCCCCTAGTCATTCTCGTTATGGCCATTGCCATGGCGGGAGGAAAAAACACAATGAGAGTCTGGGCAGTAGCCAATCAAAAAGGTGGCGTCGGTAAGACCACCACTACGATCGCGTTAGCCGGATTGCTGGCCGAGGCGGGCAAGCGCGTGGTCGTTGTCGATCTGGACCCCCATGGCTCGATGACCAGCTATTTCGGGCATGACCCGGACTTGCTGGAGCACAGTGTCTACGACCTGTTCCTGAACAAGGGCGCCATTACCGATGGGCTGCCCGGTCAGTTGTTGCTGCCCACCAGTGACCAGCGCATCTCGCTGCTGCCTTCAAGCACCGCGCTGGCCACTCTGGAGCGTCAGTCGCCGGGGCAGAACGGGTTGGGCCTGGTCATCGCCAAGAGCCTCGCGCAGTTGTGGCAGGACTACGACTACGCATTGATCGACAGCCCGCCGTTGTTGGGCGTCTTGATGGTCAATGCGCTGGCGGCGAGCCAGCAGTTGGTGATTCCGGTGCAGACCGAGTTTCTCGCCGTCAAAGGCCTGGAACGTATGGTCAACACCTTGGCGATGATCAACCGCTCACGCAAGACGCCATTGCCGTACACCATCGTGCCGACCTTGTTCGACCGCCGGACCCAGGCCTCGATGGGTACCCTGAAATTACTCCGTGACAGCTTTGAAGAGCATGTCTGGAAGGCCTACGTGCCGGTCGATACGCGTCTGCGCGACGCCAGCCGGGCCGGCGTCACGCCATCGCAGTTCGACAACAAGAGCCGCGCGGTGCTGGCCTATCGCGCGCTGCTCAAGCATCTGTTGTCCGAGCAGCTGCTGGCGCAGGTGGCCTGACGTGGACCTTTGCTCATTCTTGCCACGCATTGTGCACAAGCATTCAAGTCGCGCGTCATTGCGGCCGATAACTCAATCAAGCGGTAATCGCGTCAATCAATGTGTGGCATCCGTATGAATCTTCGGCCTGTACAAATCGCAACACGACCGCAACTGGCGCTGCAGTCCTATCTGGATGCGCTGCTTCAGGACGCCACTGAAGAACTGGTTGAGCTGCCGCAACTGTCCAGCATCGATGAATTCGAGGCGGCGGTTCTTGAGGAGCAGGCTTATGACGCGCGGATGCTGGCAATTGCCGCTCCAATCGCGATTGCTGTCGCGGCTCCCGCGCCGGTAGCCGTTGCAGTCGCAGTGCCGGTTGTGGTGCCCGTCGTGGCCCGGGTTGATATTGCCCCGGTGCCCACCGTCGAAGAAATCACTGTGCCGCTGGTGGAGCTGGTCGAACCGGTGGCCGAGGTGTATTTGCCTTCGGCGCAACGTACGACCACGCCGCCGCCCACCACCGTTGACGGGCGACCTGCCTGGGCGCAAGAGCCATTCGAATGCCTGTTGTTTGATGTCGCCGGCTTGACGCTGGCAGTACCGCTGGTGTGTCTGGGATCGATTTATCCGCTGGCCGGGCATGACCTGACGCCGTTGTTCGGTCAGCCGGACTGGTTCCTCGGCATCCTGCCCAGCCAGGGCGGCAATCTGAAAGTGCTGGATACCGCGCGCTGGATCATGCCGGATCGCTACCGCGATGATTTCCGGCAGGGCTTGCAGTACGTGATTTCAGTTCAAGGCTATGAGTGGGGGCTGGCAGTGCATCAGGTCAGCCGCTCGCTGCGCCTTGATCCCAGCGAGATCAAATGGCGCTCCCATCGCGGGCAGCGCCCCTGGTTGGCGGGCACGGTGATTGAACACATGTGCGCGTTGCTGGACGTTTCCGAATTGGCCGAGCTGATTGCCAGTGGCGCGGTCAAGCAGATGCAAAAAATCAAATAATCATGGGATGACGTTTTGACGTCGCCTGCACAGCACACACGTGAGGGGTTAGGGGTATGAAGAAGTCGTCCGCACAAGGTTCCGAAGATCCTATTCTGCAGTGGGTTACCTTCCGCCTGGATAACGAGTCGTATGGCATCAACGTGATGCAGGTCCAGGAAGTGCTGCGCTACACCGAAATCGCTCCGGTGCCAGGTGCGCCGAGCTATGTGCTGGGCATCATCAACCTGCGCGGCAACGTGGTCACGGTTATCGACACCCGCCAGCGGTTTGGTCTGGAACCGGTTGAAGTCAGTGACAACACGCGTGTGGTGATCATCGAAGCTGACAAGCAAGTGGTCGGGATTCTGGTCGACAGCGTGGCCGAAGTGGTTTACCTGCGTCAGTCCGAAGTCGAAACCGCGCCAAACGTGGGCAATGACGAATCCGCCAAGTTCATTCAGGGCGTGTGCAACAAGAACGGCGAACTGTTGATCCTTGTCGAGCTGGACAAGATGATGTCCGAAGAAGAGTGGTCGGATCTGGAGAACATCTGATTGATCCTTGAGGTTGCTGTCATCTTTCTGGGCATTCTCTGGGTCGTGACCCTGGGAATGTTCCTGGCGCATACCAAGCGTCAGCGCCGGCTTGATCTTGCACGCGCAGAAGCCGATACCGTGCGCGATCAGCGCTATCGGGATCTGGCCCGGCGTGTGGATAACTTCCAGAACGGCACGGTGAAGATGGGCGAAGCCTTGCACGAGCTGCGGGCGATTGTCGGGCCGCTGCCCGACAAGCTCACCGCACTCGAGCAGCGCGACCCCTCCAGCCTGTCCTTCGCCCAGGCCGCGCGATTGGTCGGCATGGGCGCGAGCATCGACGAACTCACCCAGGCCTGCGGCCTGACCCAGGCCGAAGCCCAGCTGATGACCAAGCTGCATGGTAATAATCAGCGCTGAACGTGATCGCTGCCACGAGGACGATGCTGAAACCTGTGGGAGAGGACTTGTCCTCGAAGGCGTCAGTCCAGTCGACACCTTTGGCGGCTGACCCACCGCCTCGCGAATGAATTCGCTCCTACAGAAATGGAACCGAGGCTGTGGATCGATGCAGGATCCGTGGGAGAAGCGATGCTTTAGTCCCACCCCACCCCTTCAAGTCTAAACATACAAGCGAGGCTTGCCCGCGAAGGCTTTGTTTCAGGTTCGAAAAAACAGTCGGATGTACGAGCCCTTCGAGGACAAGTCCTCTCCCACAAATTCAGCACCAATATTGATATGAAGCCTTCGCGGGCAAGCCTCGCTCCAACGGGCCGTTTGGCATGGTCATGAGATCATCGGTGCTCACCACTTGGGCGTGATATCCCGCTCCACCGGCGGCGCATTCGGGTCCTGACCTTCGGGAAACTTACCCTTCAAGTGCCAGGCAAAGGCGATGATCTCGGCAATCGTGCGATACAGCGGTTCGGGGATGCTGTCGCCCAATTCCATGCGCGCCAGCAGTTTGACCAGCTCGGCGTTTTCGTAGATCGGGACTTCATATTCCCGGGCAATCGCCAGAATCGCTTCGGCGAGCTGGTCGTCGCCCTTGGCGCTCAAGGTCGGGGTGTGCTGGCCGTCGTAGCTCAGGGCAATGGCCTGGCGTGGGGCATGTTCCAATTGGCTCATCAGGCGTTCTCGTCTATCCAGCGGCGTTCGAGGGTGGTGCGCGCACCTTGCGGCGGAGTGCCATGGCGACATTCCAGCTCACTGACGGTCAGGCCGCACGCCACCAGCCGCTCGCGAAGATGGCCCAGTTCGCGGCTGATCAATGCAGCGCTGTCAGCGCGCTCGGCCCACAGCTGGCTCGACAGGTTGCCGCGAATCAGTTGCGCTTGTACTTGCAAGGGCCCCAGTGGGGCGAGGTCGAACGCCAGATCAATCTTCCAGAGCTTTTCTCTCGTCTCGCCGACCTCGCTTTCGTCTTTGTCCTTATCCGAGGACTTGTCTTTTTCAGGTGTGTCTTCACGCTGCACTTTGACCTGCAGCGGCACGATGTCGTGAGCGTTGCGCATGGGAATTTCCAGCTGCCATGTCGTCAACTGGCCGCCATCGGCCGCGGTGCGTGTCTGCTCCAAGCCGCCCAGCTGATGGCTTTGCAGGCGCGACACGGCCGCTGCCGCCAGCTTGAGCAGCATCTCCAGGTCGTCTTCCTTGCCGCCACCTTTCACCGAGCGCGACGGCAGCGGGAAATGGATCGGCAGCGCCGGTGCGGCCACCAGGCCCATGGTGCCCAATACGCTACGCAACGCGCCCGGCATGGAGCGGGTCAGCATGTTCGACGCGGCGGCAGCGTCATAACCCGGCCCGCCGGGCAAACCGGGCAGAATCTGTTGAATCACCCGCATCAGGTTGGCTTTCAGGTCCGGGCCGGCCATCGGGTTCAAACCGGTCAGCAGTTTGGCTTCCATGAACAGCCCACTGGTACTGATCGCCTGGGCGACGGTTTTGGGGTTGGTCATCTGCTCGACGTCCGGCAAGTCCGCCAGCAGTTGGTTGATGCTGGCCTGCAACGGCGCGGAAATCGCCGGACTCGACGCTGGCAGGTTGCGCAGGGCATTGATCAGCACGTCCAGTGAGCCTTGGCGGTTCTGCTGGGTGGTGAGTTGCTGGCTCAATGCCAACTGATCGAGACGGCTGGGTAACGGGACGAAGCTCAGCGCCTGGCTGCCCTGTACCTGAGCACTGAGCAATGTTCCGGTGGTCAGCGGTCGCGGGCTTTCGATGGTCAGGGTGGTGCCGGCCAGCGCGGTGTTGAGCAGCAGCACCATGGAGCGATACAACGCCGGCTGGATTGGCTGGGCTGGCAACGGCGCGCCGGGCTGGACATTGGATTTGGTCGCAGCCTCGCCACTCATTTGACTCAACGCGTCGTTGATCACCTGGGTGGTCAAGACGCGGCCTTGCAGCAAGGTGCCCACCGGCAATTGCTTGATGTCGATGCTGGTTTGCGCGTTATTCAGCGCGGTATTGATCTGCTGCAAGGTCAGCGTCAGGGTATTGGAGGATGCTTGCGCCACGGACAGGCTGGTGCCTGGCGTGAAAGGCAGGGCGCTTTCGACCTGGACGCTGACCTTGCCGCCATTGGCGATTGCCAGGCTGAGCAGCAACTGAAAACTCTGGTTCAGCTGCTTGAGCGTGATCACTTGGGCATCGACGGTTTCACCGGGCGGCAGGAGATTTTCCATCGGTTGCAGCAAGGTCAGGACTTGCGCGGGAGAAAGACCGGCACGGACCAAGGCAGCGGCCGCAGTCGTCGGTTGGAGGCTGGTGATATCGCCTGTCATGGATCGTGACCTTGTTGAAATTGCCCTCTTGTACCGGGACATGCCATGTATAATGCGGCCCGGTCGCGACCGGGCCGGATATGCAATGAATTCGTATCAATATAGCGGCCGTTTCCACGCCGACTTGAACAGCCATTTCTTCGGCCTGCGCCCTGTCTGGCGCGTCTTGAGGCGACAACGCTGCGCCTGGAATCATCAATGACTCGTCCTATCCCTGTTTTGCAGGCACATGACCTGGCCTGCGAGCGTGACTGGCGGATGCTTTTCGAGCACCTGGAGCTGTCGCTGCAAGCCGGTGACATGCTACAGATCAGCGGCCCGAACGGCAGCGGCAAAACCAGTCTGTTGCGGTTGTTGGCGGGTCTGATGCAGCCAACCTTCGGCGAAGTCCTGGTCAAGGGTCAACCGTTGGCCGCGCAACGTACCGAACTGGCGCGCAATCTGTTGTGGATCGGTCATGCCGCCGGGATCAAGGATTTGCTGACCCCCGTGGAAAACCTCGCCTGGCTTTGCGCCCTGCATTGTCCTGCGCAGCCCGCCGACATCTGGCAAGCGCTGGAAGCCGTCGGTCTGCGCGGTTTCGAAGATGTGCCTTGCCACACGCTGTCGGCCGGGCAGCAGCGCCGGGTCGCGCTGGCCCGACTGTATCTGGCCAGTCCACCGATCTGGATTCTCGACGAACCCTTCACCGCGCTGGATAAACAAGGCGTCGCGCAGCTGGAAAACCATCTGGCGCAACACTGCGAGCGGGGCGGGATGATCGTTCTCACCACGCACCACACCCTGACGCGCATGCCGGCAGGTTATCGGGATATTGATCTGGGGCAGTGGTCCGTATGAGTCATGTGTTTACCCTGCTGGTCGCGCGCGAAGCCCGGCTGTTGATCCGTCGCCCGGCAGAGCTGGCCAACCCCTTGGTGTTCTTCGCCATCGTCATCGCGTTGTTCCCGCTGGCGGTCGGACCGGAGACTCAATTGTTGCAAACCTTGTCGCCGGGGTTAGTCTGGGTAGCGGCACTGTTGTCCGTGCTGCTCTCGCTGGACGGCCTGTTTCGCAGTGATTTCGAGGACGGTTCCCTTGAGCAGTGGGTCCTTTCGTCGCACCCCCTGGCCCTTCTGGTTCTGGCCAAAGTGCTGGCACACTGGGCTTTCTCCGGGCTGGCACTGGTATTGTTGGCACCATTGCTGGCCCTGATGCTGGGTTTACCCAGTCAGTGCCTGCCGGTGTTGTTGTTTTCGTTGTTGCTGGGCACGCCGGTATTGAGCCTGCTGGGAGCAGTGGGCGCGGCGTTGACGGTGGGACTCAAGCGCGGCGGCCTGTTGCTGGCGCTGCTGATTCTGCCCTTGTACATCCCGGTGTTGATTCTGGGCAGCGGCGCTTTGCAGGCAGCATTGCAAGGCATGCCGGCCACGGGTTACCTGCTCTGGCTTGGCAGCCTGACCGCCCTCGCGGTAACCCTGACACCTTTTGCAATAGCGGCTGGCCTGAAAATCAGCGTCGGCGAATAATTGAGGTTCTGACAGGCCGACATCGGACCTGGCAGTAAAAACCCGAGCTACACCGTGATGAAAGGCGGCTTGATGAAAGGCAGCGTGACGAAAAACAGCGCTAAAAGCGGCGTGAGCTGGGCATGGTTCCACAAGCTCGGTTCACCGAAATGGTTCTACGGCATCAGCGGACGTCTGTTGCCGTGGCTGAGCATCGCAGCGGTACTTTTCATAAGTATCGGCGTGGTCTGGGGCCTGGCATTCGCACCACCGGATTATCAGCAAGGCAACAGCTTTCGCATCATCTATATCCATGTGCCGACGGCCATGCTCGCCCAGTCCTGCTACGTCATGCTGGCGGTCTGCGGTGTGGTCGGCCTGGTGTGGAAAATGAAGATCGCCGATGTGGCGCTGCAGTGTGCAGCACCCATCGGTGCGTGGATGACTGCCGTGGCGCTGGCCACCGGCGCCATCTGGGGCAAGCCCACCTGGGGGTCGTGGTGGGTCTGGGATGCACGCCTTACGTCCATGTTGATCCTGCTTTTCCTGTACTTCGGTCTTATTGCCCTGGGCAACGCGATCAGTAATCGTGACAGCGCCGCCAAGGCCTGTGCGGTGCTGGCGATTGTCGGGGTGATCAACATCCCGATCATCAAATATTCGGTGGAATGGTGGAACACCCTGCATCAGGGCGTCACGTTCAGCCTCACCGAAAAACCGGCGATGCCCGCCGAAATGTGGCTGCCGTTGCTGTTCACGGTGCTGGGTTTCTACTGCTTCTTTGGTGCGGTCCTGCTGATGCGCATGCGCCTGGAAATTCTCAAGCGCGAGGCGCGCGCCAGCTGGGTCAAGGCTGAGGTGCTCAAAGCCCTGGGCCACCCCTCTGCGAAGGAAGGCGCACAATGAATTTTGCTTCATTCGGTGAATTCCTGGCCATGGGTCACCATGGCCTTTACGTCTGGTCGGCCTACGGCATTTGCCTTTGGGTGCTGGCCATGAACGTCGGGCTGCCGCTGTTGGCCCGCCGGCGTTACCTGCAACAAGAGGCGCGTCGTTTGCGTCGGGAGAATCAGAAGTGAATCCGCTGCGTAGAAAGCGTCTGTTGATCATCGTCGCGATACTGGCCGGGGTCGGCATCGCCGTCACCCTGGCCTTGAGTGCCCTCAAGGAAAACATCAACCTGTTCTATACCCCGAGCCAGATCGCCAACGGCGAAGCCCCACACGACACGCGTATTCGTGCCGGCGGCATGGTGGAAAAAGGTTCGCTGCAGCGTTCCGGGGACTCGCTGGACGTCAGGTTCATCGTCACCGACTTCAATAAATCAGTGACCATTACCTATCGCGGCATCCTCCCGGACCTGTTCCGCGAAGGGCAGGGCATCGTCGCGTTGGGCAAACTCAACGCCGATGGCGTCGTGGTCGCCGACGAAGTGCTGGCCAAGCACGACGAAAAATACATGCCGCCTGAAGTCACCAAGGCGCTCAAAGAGAGCGGTCAGGCTGCACCGGCGTCGCCTTCTTCACCTTCCAAGCAGGGTTGAACCATGATTCCTGAACTCGGCCATCTGGCCATGATTCTGGCGCTGTGCTTCGCCGTCGTGCAGGCCTTCGTGCCGCTGATGGGCGCATGGCGCGGTGACCGCATGTGGATGGGTCTGGCGCAGCCAGCGGCGTGGGGGCAGTTCACCTTTCTGATTTTCGCTTTCGGTTGCCTGACTTACGCCTTCATGACCGACGATTTTTCCGTGGCCTACGTCGCGGAAAACTCCAACAGTGCCTTGCCGTGGTACTTCAAATTCAGCGCCGTATGGGGCGCGCACGAAGGTTCGCTGCTGCTCTGGGCAGTGATTCTCGGCGCGTGGACCTTTGCGGTGTCGATCTTCTCCCGACAGTTGCCTCAAGTGATGCTGGCCCGAGTGCTGGCGGTGATGGGCATGATCAGCATCGGCTTCATGCTGTTCCTGATCCTGACCTCCAACCCGTTCTCGCGGATCCTGCCGCAAATTCCGGCCAACGGCCGCGATCTCAATCCGTTGTTGCAGGACATTGGCCTGATCGTGCATCCGCCGATGCTGTACATGGGTTATGTCGGGTTTTCGGTGGCGTTCGCTTTCGCCATTGCCGCATTGCTCGGCGGGCGTCTTGATGCGGCCTGGGCGCGCTGGTCGCGACCATGGACCATCGTTGCCTGGGCGTTTCTCGGCATTGGCATCACTCTGGGCTCCTGGTGGGCCTATTACGAACTTGGCTGGGGCGGCTGGTGGTTCTGGGACCCGGTGGAAAATGCCTCGTTCATGCCCTGGTTAGTCGGCACGGCGTTGATTCACTCACTGGCTGTGACGGAAAAACGCGGCGTATTCAAGAGCTGGACGGTGCTTTTGGCCATTGCGGCGTTTTCCCTGAGCCTGCTGGGAACATTCCTGGTGCGCTCCGGCGTCCTGACCTCGGTTCACGCGTTCGCTTCCGACCCGGCGCGGGGCGTGTTCATTCTGATTTTCCTGCTGTTCGTGGTGGGCGGTTCGCTGACCTTGTTCGCCTTCCGCGCCCCGGTGGTGAAAAGCCACGTCGGCTTTGGCCTGTGGTCGCGAGAAACCCTGCTGTTGGGCAATAACCTGGTATTGGTGGTCGCCGCTTCGATGATTCTGCTCGGCACCCTCTACCCGCTGGTGCTCGACGCCCTGAGCGGCGCGAAGATGTCCGTTGGCCCGCCTTACTTCAACGCGCTGTTCGTGCCCTTGATGGGCTTGCTGATGGCGGTGATGGCGGTTGGCGTGCTGGTGCGCTGGAAAGACACACCGGTCAAATGGCTGCTGAGCATGCTGGCACCGGTCCTGATCGGCAGCGCCGTGCTGGCGGTGATCGCCGGTTTCGCCATGGACGATTTCCACTGGGCGGTGCTGGCGACCTTCATGCTGGCCGCGTGGGTATTGCTGGCGGGCGTTCGCGACCTGCTGGACAAGACTCGCCACAAAGGCCTGATCAAAGGCGCGCGGGGCATGACCCGCAGCTATTGGGGCATGCAGGTTGCGCACATCGGGATCGCCGTGTGCGCCCTCGGCGTGGTGCTTTCCAGCCAGAACAGCGCCGAACGCGACTTGCGTCTGGCGCCCGGTGAATCCATGGAACTGGGCGGCTACATGTTCGTGTTCGACGGCGCCAAACATTATCAGGGCCCGAACTTCACCTCGGATCGCGCCACCATTCGCGTCCTGGAAGACGGCAGGCAAGTGACGATCCTGCACCCGGAAAAACGCCTGTACACCGTGCAGCAATCGATGATGACCGAAGCCGGTATCGACGCCGGTTTCACCCGTGACCTTTACGTGGCGCTGGGCGAACCGCTCGGCGACGGCGCCTGGGCGGTCCGGGTTCACGTCAAGCCGTTCGTGCGCTGGATCTGGTTTGGCGGTTTGATCACAGCATTGGGAGGCGTTTTGGCAGCGATGGACAAGCGTTACCGGGTCAAGGTTAAAAGCAAGGTTCGTGACGCCCTGGGCATCGCGGAGGCGGTGGTATGAAGCGTTGGATCCTGTTGTTGCCGCTGGCGATTTTCCTCGCGGTCGCAGTGTTTCTCTATCGCGGTCTGTACCTGGATCCGGCCGAGTTGCCGTCGGCCTTGATCAACAAGCCCTTCCCCGAGTTTTCCCTGCCTCAGGTGCAAGGCGACAAGGTGTTGACCCGCGCCGACCTGCTGGGCAAGCCGGCGCTGGTCAACGTCTGGGGCACCTGGTGCGTGGCGTGCCGGGTCGAGCATCCGGTGCTCAACAAACTGGCTCAGCAAGGCGTGGTGATCTACGGCATCAACTACAAGGATGTGAATGCCGACGCCCTGAAATGGCTGCAGGACTTTCATGACCCTTATCAGCTGAACATCCGCGACGAGCAGGGCAGCCTGGGCCTGAATCTGGGCGTCTACGGCGCGCCGGAGACCTTCCTGATCGACAGCAAAGGCATCATTCGTCACAAGTACGTCGGCGTGATTGACGAAACCGTGTGGCGCGAACAGTTGGCTGGGTTGTATCAGGGGCTGGTTGACGAGGCCAGGCAATGAAGCGCTGGATAACTGCCGCATTGTTGACACTTGGGCTGGCCACTGTGGCCCATGCCGCCATCGATGCCTATGAGTTTCGCGATGACGCCGAACGCGCGCGTTACGCCGAGCTGACCAAAGAGCTGCGTTGCCCCAAGTGCCAGAATCAGGACATCGCCGATTCCAACGCCCCGATCGCCGCCGACCTGCGCAAGGAAATCTTCCGCATGCTTGGCGAAGGGCAGAGCAATCAGCAGATCATTGATTTCATGGTTGATCGCTATGGCGATTTCGTGCGCTACAAGCCGGCTCTCAACTCAAGCACCTGGCTGCTCTGGTTCGGCCCGGCCGGTCTGCTGATCGGCGGCTTGTTGGTCATTGGCGTGATTGTCGTACGTCGCCGTGGCCAGGGTCGCAACAAGAGCGACGCCCTTTCCGACGAGGAGCGTCAGCGCCTCGCCCACCTGCTGGATAAAAACCGCGAATGATTGATTTCTGGCTAGCTGCTGGCCTGCTGTTGCTGGTGGCCCTGAGTTTCCTGCTGATCCCGGTCCTGCGTGGCCGTCGTGCGCAAAGCGAAGAAGACCGCACTGCGCTCAATGTCGCGCTGTATCAGGAGCGCGTGGCCGAACTGCAAGGGCAGCAAGCGGAGGGCGTGTTGTCTGCGGTGCAAATGGACAATGGCCGCGCCGAAGCTGCCCGCGAGTTGCTGGCTGACACCGAGGGCGTCGAACCGCTGCGCACCTCGCGTCTGGGCAAACCGCTGCCATTGCTGGCGGCGGTGTTGGTGCCGGTGCTGGGCCTGGCGATGTATCTGCATTTCGGCGCCAGTGACAAGGTCGAGCTGACTCGGGAATTCGCCCAGCCGCCGGGCTCGATTCAGGAGATGACCAGCCGCCTGGAGCGCGCAGTCAAAGCCCAGCCGGATTCGGCCGAGGGCATTTATTTCCTGGCGCGCACCTACATGGCCCAGGATCGTCCGGCGGACGCTGCGGCGATGTTCGAACGTGCCGCAGCCCTGGCCGGCCGGCCGCCGGAACTGCTCGGGCAATGGGCGCAGGCGTTGTACTTCGCCGGTGGCAAGAAATTCACCCCGCACGTCCAGGCCCTGACCGACGAAGCCCTCAAGGCCGATCCGAAGGAAGTCACCAGCCTGGGTCTGTTGGGCATCGCCGCTTTCGAGACTGAGCGTTACCAGCAAGCCGTGGATTACTGGAAGCGGCTGTTGGCGGTGCTGCCGCCACAGGATCCGTCCCGGTCGGCGCTGGAAGGCGGTATCGCCCGCGCGACTGAGAAGCTGACCGCCAGCGGCGGCGTTGTTCAGACGCCTGCGGTTGTCGCGAGCCAGACGGCGCGCATCAAAGTCCGGGTCGATCTGGCCCCGGAACTGAAAGCCAGAACAGCACCGGGCGATAGCGTGTTCATCTTCGCCCGCGCGATCAAAGGCCCGCCGGCACCACTGGCGGTCAAGCGCGTGACGGTCGCGGACCTGCCGGCAGAAGTCGAACTGGCAGACGCCGACGCGATGATGCCGCAACTGAAACTGTCCAACTTCCCTGAAGTCCAACTGGTGGCGCGGGTATCCCGTGCAGGCCAGCCGACCACCGGCGAGTGGATCGGCCGCAGCAAGCCGCTGGCCAGCAGCGTCACGGCGTTGCAGACGCTCACCATCGACAGTCCAGATCAGTAGAGAATCCGCTTATGTACCGCGCAGCACGCATCACCTTGTTGGGTATGGTCCTTGGCCTGAGTGCCTGTGCGGTCCAGCCCACCGGACCACGCAGCCAGGAGCCGATCCAGAGCTTGCCCGGCAAGCCATCGGCGCCGAGTAAGCCAAGCGCTCCGCAAACGCCCAAGGCGCCAGCGGCAGGCCCGAAGACCTCGGCCAACTTCGCGCCGCCACCGGGTGGCAACAGTCATTGGGATGCAAAGCTCGGCGTCCACGTACTGGATGATCAACCGAACACCTTCTACCGCCAGCGCACCTACTATCGCTGGAATAGCGGCTGGAGCTGGTCAACCACGCCCAACGGCCCGTGGCAGGACACCGATTCCAGCGGCGTGCCAGCGGGTTTGAGTCGTCAGTTCGGCAATTGAAATGTTCCAGATAGTGGGTCGTCTGGAGGGTCGAATTGCGAGCGTATCCACTTTTGCCGTTCGCTGATTCTGTTGGCGCGAGGCTTGCCCGCGAATACGTCGTTTCAGAATTGGAATTTCATCGGATATGCCGGGGTTTCCCTGGACGAATCAGACGCCGCAGTCACCCAGGTCACCGCGGCGTCGTTCTTCGCGGGCAAGCCTCGCTCCAACGGGAACGAGGTTTTGTTGCGCGACAATGCCGCCTCTGATGACGCACGCCTAAAGGTCTCAGGCCTTTGCAGTCTCAGCGGCAGCCGCAGCCTTAGCCGCGGCCTTTTCCTGCGCCTCGCGTGCGACGTCGCGTGAGGCCATGATGGCTGCATGCGTTTCCTTCGTCGCGAGTTCACCTTTGCTCCATAGCTGGTGCGAAAACCAACCCGCCATGGCCTCTGGATTCAGGGTAGTGGTTTTGGGGATGAACAACGCCGCCAGATCAATGGTGCTGGCGAAATTGTTTTCGTCCAGCTGGTAATCGCCCAGATAAGAGCCACCCCAGTTTCCGTCGGCCGCCACCAAGTCTATGGAGACATCCCGGTAGGTGTCGGCAGCGCCTATCAGCGTGCTGGAGGCGTTTAATAGCTTATCCAGTTGATCCATATCGGTAAGGCTGAGCTCGCCGGCAGGGTTGAGTGCCTTGAGTTTGCCGTCGGCTTCGATAGTAAAGCCGAATTTCTTCTCGGCGAGGTCCGGGAACGTGGACTCAAGAGCGGATTTGAACTCCTCGAACGCGGATTTCAAACCATAAAAAGCACCTTGGTGCAGCTTGGCCATGGCAGGGAAGTCGGCAGACTGAGGGCGACCGTAGGTGTTTACCACCACCATTGGCTGAGTCGACGTTGTCTGAGTTAGCGCTTGGGCTGCTTCACTTGGATGATAAATCGCCGCTGGCGTTGCGTTGCTGAACGCCGATTTCTGATCCTCGCTGATGGGCTGCGCGGACAGGGCTTGGCTGGATGGGTTCAGTCGCATTGTCGATGCCAGAGTC
Source organism: Pseudomonas sp. CFII64 (assembly GCF_000416235.1). Lineage (GTDB taxonomy): Bacteria > Pseudomonadota > Gammaproteobacteria > Pseudomonadales > Pseudomonadaceae > Aquipseudomonas. The sequence continues at coordinate 25,774 of NZ_ATLO01000053.1, forward strand.
GAGCCGGCAGTCAAAGAGATTTCCATATCGTCACTCCATCAACGTTTGGTGTAGGAAGTTTATCGACGACTTGTAAGATAACTTTAGCGCGCTTGGCGCAGGCTTGGAAACCGCCATCTTCAATCACTGTTGCCTGACTCTGGGTACGCGCTTGCCGACCCCCACGAATGCGAATGTAAGCAGCCAGCGAACACACCTTGCGGGGTTTAGAGAGGCATTCACTGATGCAGCAGCAGGTTATTTCCTCGCTAGTCTTCCGAGGTGGGCAGCTACTGATGTTTCAACCGCTCGGAAGCGGTACCGATTAGATCGGAACACCCGCTGAATGCGTAGATTTTTGGGCTTGGGCGGCGTGCGGAAAAACCCTCTTACTGGGATCACCAGAATCAGTCGAAACGATCGATTCTGGTAGTTTGAGCACGGCTGGTTTTCCTGCACTCACCGCGCGCCCTTGCCTACCCGTGGACGCGTTTCGCATGAGCTGCTGGTGCTGGCGTTGCCGTGTGGCGGACGATGACCGTCTTAGTGCGTAAGCCGCCGCAGCATTTCGATAAACTCATCTCGATGTTCGATCTGGCGAGCTTTGACATAGTTCAGGGCCGAGATGAAATTAGAGTCCTCGGTAAGACCGACAAGACGTTGGTAGGTAACAATCTGGTGCTCTTCAGTGAGAATATTAGCCGCGAGATATTTTTGCGGGTTGTGGCTGAAGTTGGGGCCGGTTGGACGCTTAAGCTTAGTCTTCGAAAATTCTCTCAGGGATACAGGCGCAGCATCATAATCGTCAATCGTTATACCCTTGATATTCAAAAATTTTTTGAATTCATCTCGATCAATTCTCGTCGATAGCGGGCCTGCCCTGTTTGTCGAAATCTGCAACAAAATGGAGCCAACTATGTCTGCATGCTGGAGTTTGACGCGAGCAATTCGGATAAGGCTTGCTTTTCGTGTGGGATGATCCTCATTTGAGGCTTGGGTAAGGTAAGCGATTGCGCTTGGCAACTCGCCTTCGCTCCCGCCGAATTGCGCTAAGAGCAGGTCGAAAAACTTAATCTCGGAGATGAAAGAACTTTCCGTTGTGCTACCCATGCCGGTCTCCTTTGGCACGTTTTCATTAACTACATCACAAATGACAACCTCGGATTCGCAGGGTTCATTGCGAAGTATTCCCATTGGCTTAGCGATATCCATCGACTACAAATTTCAGCTATCCCGGCCGCCTTAAGCGCTTTTGTTCGAATCGCGCGCGAAAACTCTCAACGCCTGGGCAAAATGCACCTTTTCGAATGTGTTAAATTTACTAATATGGTCATAAGAACAGGAAGATGGTGGCGTTTATGAGCAGTCTGGGTGAGCGGTTAAGGGCAGAGCGGCATAGACTTGGTTTTTCACAGAAAAGGTTTGCTGGCTTGGGTGGGGTTAAGACAAACGCCCAAGGAAATTACGAATCGAACCAAAGGATTCCGAACGCCAGATACCTGACCGCCATAGGTGCAGAGGGTGCAGACGTTCTTTATATCGTGACGGGTGATAGAACCCCGTTGTCCATGGCGTGCCTAGATCCCCAAGAGGAAGGGATCGTGCGTTCCTATCGTGCACTCGATACTACAAGCCAAAATGCGCTCGAAAAGCTTTCTAATGTTTTATACAGGGCGGTGACCAGCAGGCCAGAGGATGAGCGCCACAGTGCCTGAAATTTAGCGCACTCTTATTGAGGCGTGAGGTGTGCTGATGACCGATTTCCGTTCACCAGCATCACGCTCGAAAAGGGGCGACAGCTGGATTTAACCGACGTAAACCTGGACTGAGGGCTGGCTTGCTCAGTATTACCCGACCTGGGACTAGTCGCGCTTAAGGGGGCGGAACTTTCAAGGTTACTTCGGATTGGGCCATACTGATGAACTTGCTAACGTTTAGCTTTGAAGACGATCTATCTGCCCTTTCAGCCTTATCTCCCACATCTGTAGTCAAACAGCGTATTGCGGGCTACCTCCAGTCTATCCAAGCGTGCTCGTCACTTGCTCAGCGCGATAAATTGATGGAGCTGATCGCTGGCTATATGCAAGCATTGGAAGACCTCGAGTTGCTCACCGCCGAGCAGCAAACATTGCTGAGGGAGCTGGTAACACGAGCGAACATGCGATCCAATCCTGATCATTCCCCTCTTTAGAATTTACAGGGCAGTACCCTACGCTCTATTTTTTTCAAGCTTTTGATTAGCTGCGTCCAGCGCGCGTCGGAGCACATCGACCTGTTCGGCGACCCTTTTGAGTCCCATGATCTGATTGCAGTCTCGTCCGGCCTGCAATAGGCACTCCGAAACCCTGGCTTCAGTCGCTGCGAGCTTGATCCGCAAAGCATCCCGTTCGGCAGCCAACTGCTGATTCATCTCGATCAGCTCGGCGACATTGCTCCGGCTGCGGCGCAGCCTGTCGTTGAGGTCGGCCACCTCATCACACAGCATTTCAGATTGATGCTTCAGCATTTCCAGCGGGGTCGGTACGCCAAGGCACCCGAATGGTTCGTCGTTGATGAGCATAGCTCTGCGTCTCTATACTGTTTTAATATACAGTATTATAGATCTCGGCAGCGAATCAAGATGAGGCGACGGGATGTTGTAATGACGGTCAGCAGTTTGGAGAGCACCTGCTGAGGCGAAGCTGGCCGACCTCAGCCATAAGATCATCCTAGCTTCGACGGATTAAATGTAGCGCAAAGGGATCAAGGCCAAAATCAAGCAGATAGATGGTTCAGATTCAGCTTGCAAGACACTGGAGCTTGGTAATGGCAAACGCATAGCGTCTAGCTTGCGCATTCGAAGCGCGACGGCCAGCCCGGGTCAGAATCGAACATCGAGCCCAGGGCGTGACCGGTCAGGTGGCGTGAGTTCCTGACAGAGGGAATTTAGCGTATCTGATGAAAGTAGACGGTCGAGCGGATGGATGGTTTTTACATCGGCAGGACACGGGGATAGCATAGTCGCCGGGGTGTCCTCCAAAACCGAGATACCCACTACAGTACTATATCGTCTCTCAGGTCGGCGTAAGGGGGTGTGTGCATGACAATACCCGGGGCAGGCGAAAACATGCGGGACGATGACTCTGTAGCAAGACAGGATGTAGCAGTTGATGTGACAGAGAGACGCATCTGCCCGAGTTTAGTGAACCGGTTGTAGGTAGGTAGGTAGGTAGGTGTGCCCCGCAAACCTGGCCTTGGCATCGGCGGGCCGGATGCCTCCAGAGCACGCCATCCATAATGAAGTTGGAGATTGTCCGCACAATCCAAACGAATAGACCGGTGGTAGTCATAATCTATGAACCGGGGCAGTCTGATCGTGTTCAACCTTAGTGAGGCAAATGCATTCCTCACTAATGCGGGTACCGCAAAATGAGCATCTCTGAAAGGTTGACTAGCTGGAACTTTCTCTGGCGGATTTCTGGTGTAGTTGTGTCCTGTAGGGCATGTGCCGCTGAGCAGCCGGAGGAAGAGCAAGCTTTGGCGTTTAAGCATTATCCAAATTGCAGGTTTGTAGAATGCCCGGCCTACCCTTGGCGAGACCTTGATAGCCTTCAGACAGGATTGCCCCGGGCCGTCACACAATGATTCGGTTCTTTGGGGCGACTCTCTGCGCTCGCATACCGGGCTTCCAAAGCCCAGAAGTAACCCAGCCAGATACCCTGTGACAAGGCAGCTCGCTCAAAGGCCTCTGCTTAAAATCGCGCTTTTCTGGATTTGAAATCTAGATGTCGCACTCTCCTGGGATATCTCAGAGCACAATGAGTAACGTCTTGAAAATTGCTACGCCGATAGCAGTTTGTGCGGGCGGGTACCCGGACGCCGCCGCTCCGGGCATTGGCCAGGCATCCCAGTCATCCAAGTTCTCTACTCAGTCCCTACAGATACTGCCGGAGCAAGCGCAAGACCAGCAACCAGTGCCAAACGCCACGCCTCCTACTCTGAAGCAGGCGAACTGGTGGGACGCCTATCCCGATGCTGGCAATAAGCCAGCAAGCCAGGCACCCGCCGCGTCCCAGTCAGATAATCCCTGGTACAGCAACCCGATCAGCGACACCAAGGATGAAGTCGGGGCTGGCATGAGTGACGGCCACGAGGCTGTTGGGCCGACGTGGGTTATCGCTGGGTAGGCTCAGGGTTACGCCCGCCATGGTTACGCTCATGGTTACAAATCTAACTGTCGGCGCAACTTGCGCACGCTGCGGTTCTCCACATCACGTCAGGATTACCTGAATTGGTAGTCTCAGTTAGCTGGTGTGGTCTCGCTGAGACTACTTATCAGACCAGCCAAAATCGAGGTGCGCCACGCGCCGCCAGAGCGACAAATGGATGATGGCATTATCGCATTGCAGATGTATGCTCCGCTCCTTCTGCCGGAGCCTGCAATGAAAAGCACCGAAACAATTGCAAGTCTGCTTCATGCGCTCCTAAGCAATCAGACGGCCCTCGCTGAAGCCATCAATGATCTTACCGACTGGGTGGAATCCACCGGCTCCGCCGAAATAGCACAAAGCGTACGTGATCGCCTCAAGCCGCTTAAGAGTAACGAGGCCGTTATTGGTCACTGCGTTAAGGAGCTGATGCGGGGATAAATTCAGTTCACTAGCAGAGGCAGAAAAACCTGCTCTATCGGAGTTTTCATTGACGTCTATGCTTTCCACTTCTAAGAGCGGCAGGCTGTAACAGGAGCGTGATAATGAGTACTGAAATTGCCAGGGCGCGAATGGTTTCAGAGCTTTCTAGGCTGGCAGAAGAATTCGAATTCTCTGCAGCCGGCTTGGGGAAGCTACGGGAAGCTGAAGGATTGATGGATGCCGAAACATCAGACCTGATAGGTCGACTGCTCCGCACTTCATCCCAGTTAAGGATTCTTGCTGGCGAGGCCGAAAAAGACGGTAAAGATTGACCTTAGCCGAGTACGCGGTGGCGAGATCTGTAGGTCATGGACCGTCGCGTACCAGTAGATCACGACGCATGGAATGTTTGCAGCCCGGTTTTGTTAACGACCATATAGGCTCACAGCCGTGATCTGTCCGTCGGAGGCGCTCGTTAATCAACAGACCGAATCCTGAATTTTGCTTTGAATTTGCCGTCACACTTTTAGCGTCTTACAGCAATGCTGAAGGAGGGCGAGATGAAAGCCAGGGCTACCGTTATTTGTCGAAAAAACGACTATGTCCTTTGCGTGCGAAAACCCGGCGCTAATTGGACGTTGCCGGGCGGCAAGATAGAGCGTGGGGAGTCGCCCAGCGACGCGGCGTTACGTGAGCTTGAGGAAGAAACAGGGATGGCGGCTCGAGACCTTATCTATCTCGCCCGATATGAGAGAGAAGATACAACGCACTTTGTTTTTATGGCCCAGCTTCAGCCGGGTGATAAGCCGGCGGCAAGCAATGAAATCTCAGCTTGCAGGTGGCTGCTTCGAAAGCATTTTCGCAATCCCGAACTGAGCAAGGCGGCTAAGGAAATCGTAAAGGGTTTCTCCGATTTCCAGCCGGAATGTTGGCGTTACCAACGCTCAACCGGACAGCCTTCGCCCAAGACTACTCAATATTTCGTCACCTGTTGAGACGTTGGGCAGTTCCAGCGGCTTCGAGTTGTAAGCTCGCCAACAGCTTTGGTGGTTGTTCTACGCTTGGCGAGGGGCTAACGCCGCACTGCTTTACGCATTGAGTGGTCCGGCAGCCCCTTTTGCGAAAATTCCAGCCTTAACTCGGATACCAAGTTCGCAATAGCACGGCTCGAGGAAAGTGTATCGACGCGTATCCCATCGACGAAAAACGACGCGTGCCCCTTCTGCGAAGGGTAGAGGTTGACCGTCATACGGCCCTCACCATCGATTTTGCATACGCACCTAGTTGGCAAAAAGGCCGATTCAATTATTTGGCAAAGCTCCAAGGGAGAGATCATGGCAGCATTCCTTTTCTCATTGTGAGTGGTGGACGGATCGAGAAAGGAAACGTTCAAGTAACGTTACCGAATGGGTATGGGCCCGACAGAGCTGTACCAAATATTGCCAATCCGCGCTCGGTAAGCGCGGGTCTTCTTTGCCTGCGATTCGTCAGCTCGCCAGCTCTTCCAACGTCTATGGCCTAAGCTTTCCTCATCAATGGAGGAAACAATATGTCTGCCTTGCCCCGCGATCCAACCGCCGCTTTGCTCGTGCGACTAAACCGAAATATCAACGCCCTTGGATCTGCCGTCGACGAGATTCGAATTTGGATCAGCCGACAGGGCGACGTAGGCACGGCACTTAGCATCGGAGCCTACCTGGATGTGCTCCAAGAGAATGCCGACGAAATCGCCGAGGGCATGGTTGACTTGATTGTCAGGATTTCTCAAGCCGCGCCGGTAGAACCGCAAAAGCAGACATTGTGATTCGATTAACGCTGCTCGTATGCCCAGGCAGCGAAGTGATCGCACACGCCATAGCGGAGTGGTTGACGCGCTATCTGACAATTAGGAAGTTCTCCGCCGAGTCGGGATACAGTGAGGCCGCTGTGCGCTCAAAGACTCAGAGCGACGTTTTGCTCAAAGGGCAGGTTTGGCACCATGCGCCAGATGGCCGGGGTTTAATCGACGTGCAAGGCTGCTGAAATCAGCGGGCCTAATCACGCCACTGCGGAGTGAAGAACGGGGAGTGTTTGACAGTGAAGAAATCGGACTAGATGGTGTAGCACGTGTACTGCAACCTAAATTCTAGTGAACCCTACCTCCTTACCTTGGGTCTCATTAGTGAGTGGGATTGTGGCCCACTTGGCCTAGTAAACTTAAAATAAACCACTAATCTGCGTCGAAAAGATTACGCAGCTTTCTCCGGTCCCAGCGTGCGTGACTTGCGCAGCAATGCCCGCATCTGTCTGCCTGGGTCTTGGCTGCATAAACACCATCCCCTGGTTAACACTGCATAGATCAAACGGGCCAATTGGTGACAGTAGCCTTGATCGCAAAGCTGATGTCCATTCTTTACCAAGAGCGAACGACGGCTGCTCCGATGAAGCTTTTATCATTGCGCGCATTGGGCGCGGCATGGTTCAACGCTTGGGCTTCTCGATTCAGGAGGGTCAGGTCAACCTTCCTTAAACTCACCCGCCGCCGGACTTTCATCCTTTTTCATGATCAGATCATGGTGTTGAAACGCCTGGGCGATGGTGGTGCGCAGTTCCTTGTCGTCCCATGGCTTGGTGAGAAACTTGTAGATCGCGCCCTGATTGATCGCGTCGGTCACTGACTTCAGATCGGTGTAGCCTGACAACACAATGCGCACGGTTGCGGGGTACAGATCCTTGACCCGGCTGAGGAATTCGGTGCCATTCATTTCCGGCATGCGCTGGTCGGACAGGATGACGTGCACGTCATGCTTGGCCAGCAAGGCAAAGGCATCGGCGGCGTTTCTGGCGGTCAGGATCTGGTAGCCGTCACGGCGCAGCACGCGGCTCAAGGCGCGCAGGATGTTCTCCTCGTCATCCAGCAGCAGCAGGGTTTGCCCGCTGGCATTGATGCCTTGGGTCGGGCGTTGCAATTGAAGGCGCTGCTGCTGCTCGTGGAGGAATATTTCCAGATCCTTGAGCGGCATCGGCTTGGCGAAGTAATAGCCCTGGAACGCGTCGCACTGGTTCTTCTTCAGGAAATCGAACTGCGGCTCGTTTTCCACGCCTTCGGCGATCACCTTGAGGCCCAAGTGGTGGGCCATGGAAATGATGCCTTGGGTAATCGCGGCGTCGTTGCGGTCGCTGATGATTTCCTGGACGAAAGAGCGATCGATCTTGACCTTGTCGATGGGCAGGCGTTTGAGGTAGTTGAGGCTGGAAAAACCGGTGCCGAAGTCGTCGATAGCGATGTGCACACCGATTTTCTTCAGCGATTTCAGGGTCTGAATGGCCTTCTCGGCGTTGTCCATCAACACCGACTCGGTGATCTCCAGCTCCAGCAGTTCGGCGGGTAAACCAGTGCTTTGCAGCGTGGCTTGCACGAAGTTGATGAAGTTCGCCCGCTGGAATTGCAGCGGAGAAATATTCACCGCCATGACCTGATTCTTCCAGCCCTGATCGAATAACAGACGTGCGTGCTGGCAGGCGGTAATCAGCGCCCATTCGCTCATGGGAATGATCTGGCCGGTGTCTTCGGCAACGGGAATGAACTGGATGGGCGGGATGAAACCATGCTCGGCATGGTGCCAGCGCATCAGCGCTTCATAGCCGGTAACCCGGCCGCTGCGCGCATCGATCTGCGGTTGGTAGTAGAGCTGCAAGGCCTGGGCTTCGATCGCTTTTTGCAGTTCGTTACGCAGATAAACCCGCTCGCTGACTTTCTGATTGAGGTCTTCGGTGTACCACTGATAGCTGTTTTTACCCTGGCGCTTGGCTTTATACATGGCCAGATCGGCCTGCTGAATCAGATGCATCGGCTGTTCGATGCTTCCATCGGTCATGGTAATACCCATGCTGGCGGTGATCTGCAGCTCAGTGCCCTCGATCTTGTAGACGCGGCCAATGTTTTCGATCAAACGGTTGGCCACCAGCAACACATCCTCAGCCTTGGCCAGGTCCGGCAGAATGACGATGAATTCATCACCGCCCAGACGCGCCACGGTATCGCCGGGGCGCACCTGTTGCTCCATGCGCCGCGCGACTTCGATCAGGATCAGATCGCCGATGCTGTGGCCCAGGCTGTCGTTGATCGGCTTGAAACCGTCCAGGTCGATGAACATCACCGCCAGGGTGCGATTGTAGCGGTGGCTGATCTTGCAGCCCTGAATCAGGCGATCTTCCAGCAACGTGCGATTGGGCAGCCCGGTCAGGACGTCATGGCTGGCGTTATAGGCCAGTTCCGACTCAACGCGTTTCTGCTCGGAGACATCGCGCAGCGCCACCACCCAGCCTTGCGGTCCTTCCTCGTTGATCAACGGCGCGCTATCGAACGCCAGGTAACGTTCGCCCTGCGGCACTCGCCAGCGGCTGACTTCGCCGTGGTAACTGCTGGTGCGCGCGCTGTGCTGGCTGTCACTCAGGGCCAGCGGCAGATAATGCTCCAGGGCCTGGCCCACCAGCGCGTCGGCCGGCTGGTTCAACAAGTCGGCCGCCGTCGGATTGATAAAGGTCAGCAGGCCTTTGCGGTCCACCGCCAGCAAGCCTTCGCTGACACTGTTGGTGATGGCCGAGGTGAATTCCAGTTGGGTTTGCAGACGCCGCTCGCCGGCCAGGACGGCCTGGACCAGTTGGCTGTTTTTCATGACCGCCACGGCCATTTGCGCAAACTGCTGAGCGATGGCCAGGTCATCCTGGTCGAACTCGCCTTCGTACTTGTCCGAGAGCTGCAACAGGCCCAGGTTGGTCCCGTCATGGTCCTTGAGCGGCACGGCCAGCCAGCCGCGTTTGGCCGGCGAAGTGCGGGTCATGGCGCCTTTTGCGTACCAGCGCGAATGGTTGTCCAGTTCGTCGCGGGTCAGCAGGATCGGCTGGTTGGTGTCGCGGATCTTGGCGTTGAAATCCAGATCGTCGGCGGCAATGGATTCGTAGGGCCAGTCGGCATATTTCTCGGACAGCGATACCGAATGAATGGCCGGCGCGCCGTCTGCTGTCTCGTTCAAATCGATGACCGACTGATGGGCGCCAAGTAACAGACGTAAGCGTTCGGCCATGTAGTCGAGCAAGGTATCGTTGTGAGTGTGACTGTTGATGATGCTGTTGATGTTCACGGCGGTTTCACTCAAGCCGCCGAGCAGTTCGGCCTGGTGCTCAGAGTGTTGCAACGCCTCGCGCAAGGCGCTCAGGGTTCTGTTGCGCTCGCTGAAGTCCTTGACGATCCCGAAGCCGCCGACGACCTTTTCATCGATGATGATCGGCAAATGCGTCAGGCCCACGTCGATCAATTGACCGTCGCGCGTGCGCAGCAGGCCTTCATCGCGCAGCGAACCGCCGGTGATGGTGGTGCTGATGTAGTCGGCGAGTTTCGACGGGTCTTCGTTGTGTACCAGCAGCGACAAATGCTCGCTGAGCAACTCTTCTTCGCTGTAGCCCGCCAGCTCACACCCTGCCTGGTTCATGCTGGTAAAACGGCCTTGCAGATCGAAGGAAAACACCGGGTCCGGGTTGAAGGTGAACAGGGAACGGTAGCGCTGCTCGCTCTGTTGCAACCGCAGCCGGTCATTGAGGTGCTCAATGGCCAGGGCCGCGAGCTGGCTGGCGGTGGTGATCAATTGCAAGTGACCGGCGGTCGGGGCGAGCGGAATCCGGTGATACATGGCGAACGCGCCGAGCATTTCACCGCGATGGGAAATCAGCGGGATCGACCAGCAGGCGTGCAGGTCGTTGTTCAACGCCGGCTTGCGCAGGGTCTCCCAGAGCGGATCGCTGTCGATGTCATCGCTGATCACCAGCTTGCGCCGAAACACGGCCGTGCCGCAGGCACTGTCCCGGGGACCGATGGCCATGCCATGCAGCGACCGGGTAAACGCCAGCGGCAGGCTTGCCGCCGAACCGAGCAGCAGGTGTTTTTGTGCCTTGTCCACCAGCAGCACCGAACACATGCTTTGCGCCGCCTGGGATTCGGCCAGCACGCAAACACTGTTGAGGATCTGCGCCAGCGGCTGATCGGTGGAGATCATGGTGAGGATGTCGCGCTGCTCCCTGGCGAAGCTTTCGCTGTCCACCAACGGCGTGACGTCATGCGCCATGGCGTACAGCGTGCGCTCGCTGGCGGACCAGCGGCCCGACCAGTGCAGGTGCACGACGGTGCCGTCCTGGCGTCGGCAACTGCCGCGAAAGTTATGCCGCTCGCCGGCATCGATCATGGCTTGCAGGGTGATCTGGGTCAGTGGCCGGTCTTCGGGCAGCAGATAGTCGAACAGCGACTGGCCGATCATCTCGTCCGGGCGATAGCCCAGCACGCTGGCGGTTGATGGGCTCAGCTGGGTAAACCGACTGTGTTCATCCAGCGAGCACAGGATGTCGTCGGAAAACTCCATGATGCGCAGGTTCAGCGCCTGCAGGCTGGCGTGCTCGCGCAGGCTGGCCTGCAGCGCCAGATTGCTTACGTTCAAGTGCTGCGCATGTTTGATGGCCAGTCGGGCCAGACGCTGGCTGGTCATGATCAGAAAGGTGAAGATCAGGCCCAGACCGAGAATCAGGTTGGGCAGGTATTCCACGGCAAAACTGTCGGCCGGATCCTGATTGGCGAAGTGCTGCTGGCTGAGCAGATACCAGGTCAGCACCGTGATCAGTGCGCCGATGGCGCCCGCCAGCAGCGTCAATCGATCCAGCAGCAAGGTCCGGTTGGCGGGGAGACGTGGCAGCAAGATAAGCGCGACGCTGGTAAACACAATCAGCAGATGGGCGATGTAATTGAGCTCGGGCCGGAAACCTATTTGCTCGATGCTTAGCTCCTGCCACCAGGGGGTTACATGGCTCAGAACAATCAGCAGGATCAGCAGCGCACCACTGCACTGAGTGAACCACCTGCCCGCTGTCACGCGATGGGCAAAGGCGATGGCAAGCCCGATCAGGGTCAACAGCACGGCCAATGGGCTGCGCATGAGATGCAAGCCGCTGACCCAGGAAATACCCGACTCCATTGAGGATGAAATCAGGTTATGCCCGATGTTATAGGCGCACAGCGCAATCAGCAGCCCGGCAAACACCACGCTCAGGCGATGACGGTTATGAGCCGCACCCAGCAAACCGGCCGCGATCAATAATGCCGCCAGCGGGGCGTCGGAAAGGTACTCCACCTTCAGGCGGCTTGAAGGGTCAATCAACAAAAAACCGATCAGCCCGATCACACTGAAAGCAACCAGAGTGAAGGCAACGAGGTGGATGTAGATCTGGGCAACTACGTAGCGGTTTTTCATCACATTCCTTACATCACGGCTCGGAGTTACAACGGTCTACGGGGGGTGATTTCAAGGATGTGCAGTTGCCATGGTATTGCCGGCCGCCTTGAACGGTCGCAGGATTCCAACTGTTTCGGTCATTGCTGGCCACTCGCGAAGGCAGTATCGGGCTGACGCAGCGGGAGCCACAAGCGAAAGCGCGAACCTTGCCCGGGCTCACTGTGTACTTCCAGTCGACCGTGGTGTTTTTGCACAATGTTGTACGACAGGGTCAAGCCCAGGCCGGTCCCCTCCCCGACGGGTTTGGTGGTGAAGAACGGGTCATAAATACGGTTGAGCACCGCAGGTTCTATGCCTTTGCCGGTGTCTTGCACTTCCACCCAGACCCAATCGCCTTCATGACCGCACCGTAACGTAATGACGCCAAACTGCTCGATGGCATGCGCGGCATTGATCAACAGGTTCATCACGACCTGATTGATCTGCGACGGGATACATTGCACCTCGGGCAATTCAACAAACTCCCTGACCACTTCGGCCTTGTATTTGAGTTCGTTGTTGACCATGTTCAGCGTGGAGTCCAGGCCCCGCTGCAGGTCCGCCAATAAAAACGCCTCTTCTTCAATATGGGAGAAGTCCTTGAGCGCAGTGATGATTTTCTTCACCCGACCAATGCCATCTTCGGACTCGACAATCAAGGCTTCGACGTCGTTGCGAATATAGTCATATTCCAGGCTTTGCTTGAGTTTGCGCAGCTCATCCAGACTTGCCACCGTGTCCACGGCATCGACGATGCGCAGCAAATCATCGACATAACCGGCCAGGGTTTTCAAATTCGAAAATACATAACCGATGGGGTTGTTAATCTCGTGGGCGACGCCGGCGGCCAGTTGACCTATCGCCGCCAGACGTTCTGATTGCAGCAACTGGACGTGGGCTTTCTCCAGTTTGCTGACACTGTGATCCAGTTCCAGCTGTTTGGTATTGAGCGCCTGCAGTGCCGCGCTCAGGGGCTCATGAGTCCGGGCGAACTCCGTGCTGTCGTAGAGCAGCAGCCCGAAGCAGAGCACCCCATTGGCCTGGATAAATGGAAACAGCAGCGTACTTTGCAGCATCAAAGTAGCCGGATGGCCGGCTGCAGAGCTGGTCAAGCGAATCAGGTAAGGTGTTTCACGCCACTGGGTATAAACGTGCACGCCCTCATTGCGCACTTTGCTGATCATCGCGCTCAGATGTGGCGTGTCTGCCTCTGGAAACACGCTGACAAATGGAAGGTGCAAGGCCTGATTCAGGTCTTTCTGGCCGGCAACACTGATAAAACTGTTCCAGTACTGAATGCGTAATTCAGAATCCAGAATAATAATGCCGACATCGACAGGCTCGATATAAGCACCATTGGAATATATTTTCCCGCCTTCCATCCTGGATCCCCGTTGCCTGAAACGCCTGAAGGCCGAGAAAGCTTAATGCACTCAGCTGACCATTCCAATTGGATTTTAAAAAATTAATCGAACATCTTATTGAGTGTTTTTCCGAAAAATATTTCATGTTTGAAAATAGCGGGATCTTCAAATATGCGACCGGGCGGCGAGCAATTAATTCAGCTGTCGGTGTACACATTAAGAGGTGATCTGGCTATTTTCATTACGCGGGCGGTTTACTTTTTTGCGCTTTTAGGTGTTGCCGGGCAAAGGCATTGGCGGCGTTTCTGGCGGTCAGAATCCAGTTACCCTCCCCGCCGCCTGGCCAGCCCGTTTACTGATACAGAAACAGATCTTCAGAAGAGTCGACCTCACCCCATTGCCCGGTGTATGGCAAGGCTTGTATCGGGATTCGACCGGCTTCAATGACCTGCCCAAGCGTATTGGTCATATGCGCCTTGTCACACTGTTCTGACGTGAGCGCCGAGCCAAGCCGAACCACTTCTGCCCAACACCACCTTCATTCGAGGATCTCCACCCAGCGGCCGGGACAGTCCAGATGCAGGCGTCGAGCCACCGACCAGCGGCGATAGAGCACTTCACCGGCACCAATGACCGCTGGCAGGCCAAGTTCACCCGCACGAATCGCCATGTGTGAGTTGGCGCCGCCCCAGGCCGTTATCAAGCCGGCAATCGGATAGGCAAACAACCAGTCGAATCCTGGGTCCGCATTGGGGATGCAGACAATCGCGCCGGCGAGCCTTTCTCGGTCACTGCTGCTCGTCACAGGCGCCGTCACCTGTTTCTGGGTGATGAAGTTGGGCTCTGTTTCCGGCCATTCGAAAGACCAGACATCTTCAGGTCGAGTAATGACTGGCGGCAATGCGAGCTTGAGGGTTTTTTCATAGCGGGATCTGCCCTGCTCAATACTGCGCAGCAGCAGGTCTTTGGCGTCAACGGCGGCCACGTGCAGCTCCTTGAAGACGCCGATGTCGCAATAAGCCATGTCTTCACGGCCAATGCCATGTTGCGCGCCGACCTCGGCAATCAAAGCCAATGCATCCGAGAGATTGCGAGTGAAGTGAAATTTGGCCAACTCCCGCAGCTCGATTCCGGCTTGCATGAAGTCCAGCAAACCGACCGAATCAGGCTGCAAGCCGTGGTCTTCGAGCTGCTTCACGATTGCCCGCATCTGGGGAAGGGTCAACGAAAAGGGTTGAACCGGATCCGGTGCGGCTGGACGCTGCGTCCAGTCGAAATAGAGCTCCGGCGCCTCGTCATAACGGGGCGACAGGATGTCGTAGGTGCCCGGGCGCAAGTGGCCGTAGCGCGCAAGGAACGTCGCCTTGTCCAGTGTCGCCCGATCACGTGCCAATTGGCCGCTGACGGTTGATACCCCCGCCATGAAGCAGTCGTAGTCAGCCTGCGAGAACACGCCCACGCTCACCAGGGATTTAAGCATCTGCACCGCCACGAATCCTGCACGCGCAAGACCTGCAAATGGCAAGGTTCCGTAGCGTTTGGCATCTTCCAGCAGCCAGTAAATGCGCTCCAAGGGATCGGCGCTGGAGTTCAGCAACTCTTCTCGACGGGCATTGAGGGTTTCAAGCTTGTGAGCATCAGCGCGCCATAAGCCGTCCTTGGGGTGAACAATGCGATTGGTTAGCTTGCGCAGACTGGTGCTGATCGCGTCCAGCTCGTGCTGCAGAAAACCGGCACTGGCCAAACGCTCCAGTCGCTGCGATAAGTCCAGGGTGTAGCACGAGAATACAATTTCGAACTCGACCTTATCGTGCAGTGTCGGTTCGGCCAACAGCCGCTCGATATAGTAATCAACCAGCCGCCCGGCCAGCCCCTCATCAAGATCTGCGGGAATGAAAGAGTTGAATGACAGGCGCACATCGATATACGGCAACCCGAAGAAATGCGGCATCAGCGGAAAACTGCGCAAGTTGCGGTAGCCATAGTTATGGCGCTGGTAAGCCCAGATCGAGTCAGTGACCAAATCCCGGTACAACGAGAGTGCCAGCGGTTTGGGCCGGATGCCGATAATCTCGGCCGGATTCCAGTCCGGCATCACGCCATAGACGGTGCGCTGGCCCATCAGGAACGGGTGCGGTCGCATGCCACGCGCGACTTTGTCCTCGATACTGCTCAGCTGAGCGGCCTGATCCAGGTCTGATTGCGGGGGTGTTTGCAGAATCAATGGCCGGGCTTGCAGTAGCCACAGCACCTCGCCCTCTGCTTCGCGTGTCACGGCGAACTCGCAATCGACAGGTGCGCCGTCGAACAAGACGAGCAACTCTTCGAGCAGCGCGATAATGGGCATCAGGTTCCTGGGTGGCGGCACTTCGCTGCGTGCGGCTTGCTGCCACAACCGCCCGCCCATGCCGCCGGTGACCGATTCGGTGTCACTGCCTTCCGACCAGTTGAGCACCCGATAAGGCGCACAGGTATTGGGGTCGTGGGAAAAGGCAACGCCTGAGCGCACCACATTCTCCAACATGGGCTGAATCAGTACTTCGTCTTCCAGAGGTGCATCGCCATAACTGGCGATCACTCGTTCAATCGCCGATTCCAACTCCGCTTCAGCGACCCCAAGGATCGACAGAAAAGCCCCCGCGTTGGACGCTTGCGTGCCATCTTCGCGCAGACAACTGGAGCGTACGATCCACGGCCCGCTGCCTAGCCGCCCTCGGATATCCCGAAAACAGGCCTGCTTTCCCCTGTGCCATTCCCTCACGGTAAATGACAACAGCGGAGCAATGCGAGCTGAGGTGAGCCGCTCTTGAAGGCTGACCAACGTGTCAGCCTTTGTAGAGAAATGCAGCGCCATTAGCATTATCTCAACTGAGCAACCCAGATATTGGTTGAATACGGAATCTGGATCGAGGCTGTATCAAGGCTGTTTAGATAGTCAGCGATTGCGCTGATAACCTCATGGAATTGCGCACCGGCCTGGCGCTCCAGCGTCGCATGGGAGCGCCACGCCTCCAGACACTCTGCAATGCTTTGCTCGTGAATGACCCGCGCATCAAGATGAACAACCGCACCGAACAGTGCGCTGGCATCGATTACCGCCGTTTGATCTTCACGTCGTGTGCCGTAGCCATAACCCTCTACCCGCTCCTTGATGATGGCCTCGATCCGGCTCTGAATCGGGTCATCAAGATTGCGATGATTCCACATACAGGCAAACCAGCCGCGTGGTTTCAGAATGCGCGCCGTTTCCTTGAGGGCTTGCTGGCGATCGCAAACATTGAAGGAGCTGCCAAAGGTGACCATGTCGAAAGCAGCGGATGATTGCCCCGTAACTTCGCCGGTGCCTTCATGCCAGCTGACATTGACCAGATCGCTGGTACGCTTGATGCCATTGCCCCGCATCGCATCATTGGGTTCAACAGCTACAACGTCCAGGCCACGAGCTGCCAGCATCATGGTCAGATGCGCAACGCCCGCACCGACATCGCAAAACTTGTCGCCTTTCTCGGCACCGGCAATCGAAAGCATGGCGTCGATTGCGGCATCAGCGTAGTCGGGTCTTTTCAGATAGGCATCGGCCAGGGTGGTGTAGTCCCATTCGGTTTTCATACCAGCTTCCTTTTATAAAAATGATGTAATAAGTCATCAGCCAAGATCTGTGGCGAGCGGTGAGAATCAAACTCCACTACCCAGTCAGCTGCGTCCGGCTCATCGATGGGTAAATCGAGACCGGCAATATTCTTTTCCATATGAAACAGACTCATGCTCAAATCGGGTGTGTTGTCTGCCTAAAGCGCATGTCAACTCCTGGGTTCATTCGGGACCTTGATTCCACTTCTGACCATTTCACCGAGCGCGTTAGTGGAAGAGTAGCGAAAATCTGACTGATGTTTTTTCTGGATCAGGTCTTGAAACACTTCGTTAGGGTAAAACTGTCCGCTGTATTCAGCGTCATAAAAATTCTTATATATCGAATAGCGCTGCTCGCGGGTGAGGAGTTCAAAGCCGAACAGTAAATCCTCAAGCTCATCGCTGGTTCGGGCTATCGGCAGAAAACCGCCCATTTGTTCCAGCCAGGTCTTGACGATCATATTGTCCTCATCAACATTCGGGACATAATAAATAGGCAATCTGCCGGTATTGAGCATAAAAGAAACACCGCCACTGGACGCATCGGTAATGATAGTGTCGCAGCGCTGGTAAAATTCTTTACTGCTTTGCCTGGTGTTATCTATTGATATCCATGGATATTGGTGAAGCTGTTCAAACATTTCCTCCACATAGGGATGGTCAAAATCCGTCATATAGGGACGCAGGATAAACTTCGCGTGGGGAATCCGAGCCTTCACCGTATTAATAACCACGTTCATACATTCAAACAGAGAGGCGCCGTCCGGGCATATTCCAATTTGGGTCGGCAGGAGACCCACTGTATATTCTTGCGACGTTTCTCTAAGCTCCGGAGCGGAGCTAAACGGTGCCGGGATTTTAACGGGTAATGTCGATACCACAGTTGTCATCCGAAGATCGGACCGACGAGATTTTCTTTTGGACGGAATACGCAATACAGCCCGGTCATGCCTGTAGAACTTTAAACCTGCATTGATCAGGTCAGAAAGTGACCGAGAAGAAGAGACAACGACATCCCAATAGGATATCAAATCGGCGAAATATTGCTTGTCCTTGACCGGCATGCCCACATTGCCGTGGGCAATAAAAATACCAAAACTCGACTCATCTAACAGTGCGCCAATTATCGCATCGTTCGAAATAACTATCTGAGATTCCAGTTGAGCGATAAACAGCAGGTCTACCTCTTGGACTGGATAGTTTAAAATTTGTCCGGCTTCGTAATTGCTTATTCCGGTCGTACTGGTCTGGAGTACTATACAGTTATATTTATTACGAAACGCGTTCAGTGCTGGCAGCAGATATTCGAGATAAGTCTTGCCGCCATCCTTGACGTTACTGATCAAGTAAATATTTTTCATGATTAAATGTGCACCTTCAAAGGCAACCACAGACAAGCTGGGCTCAGGCCAAGTATGCGCACAGGGGTGGAGAAACATTGGTTTGGCTTGATGCATCTCCCTTCTGCACGTATACGTCCTTGTTGTACGGCATCAACCAAGATGCATTATTAAATGCTATGAACAGAGTGTCTCTGGATCATAAGCGCCATGAATATACCACGTGCGGTCAGAATGACACTACGCTGGCGGGTGAATTTGTCGCAGCTGTGGACGTGGGTCTGAATGTGGGGCCCGGATAATGTTCTGCTGTGATTTCCAGTGGCCACGGCGATTATTTACAGATGTACGCAGAGGGATACTCCGCGTACATTCCGCTGTAGAATTCAGCATCCGCCTGACTAATCCCCAGAAGAACCAAAAATGAGCAAACTGACGCAGTCCTTCGTCAGGACCATCGAAAAGCCCGGCAGCTACCACGATGAGCGTGGCTTGATCCTGCGAGTCAGCGCCTTGGGTACCAAGAAATGGCTGCTGCGCTATCAGCTCAATAATCGACGTCATGACCTGGGTTTGGGTGCGTTCCCGGCCGTGTCCCTCAAGGCCGCGCGGCTTGCGGTCGACACTCATCGGCTGGATCTGTCCCAGGGCATTGATCCGCTGAGCAAGCGGGCTTTGCTGGGTGTGCCGCAAACGTTGCCTGGACCGGCGGTTGTAACATTCCGCATCGAAGCCGAACGCTACATCAAAACCCATCGGCAAAGCTGGAAAAATGCCAGGCATGTCCAGCAGTGGTCGCATACGCTACGCGATCACGTGTACCCGTTGCTGGGTGACATGCCGGTGGCCAGCGTTGATACCGAGCATGTGCTGGACGTGCTCACGCCCATATGGAACAACATTCCGGAGACCGCCTTTCGATTACGTAACCGCATGGAGCTGGTGCTCGATGCGGCCAAGGCGCGTAAATTGCGCGAGGGCGAAAACCCGGCGCGCTGGCGTGGCCATCTCGACAAACTCTTGCCCCGGCAGAAACACGCAAAAATGCCATTTTCCGCCATGCCGGCTGAGGAAGTCGGCCCCTTTATTCGCCGGCTGGACAGCTTGGCCAGTACTGCGGCGCGGGCCTGTGAACTGCTGATCTACACCGCTTGCCGCAGCTCGGAAGTTTGCGATGCGCGTTGGTCCGAGTTTGACCTGGCTACGGGTTTATGGATCATTGATGCGGTGCGCATGAAGGCCGGCAAAACGCATCGTGTCCCGTTATGCCCAGGCGCGATCCAGGTTCTGGAGCAGCAACGAGGCAAGCATCCGCTGTATGTGTTCCCCAATGCCAGACACTCCGCGAGCTTGCCGGGCAATGCGCTGCGGCGGGTCATGCAGCAACTGCAGGCCGGCGAATTCGTACCCCACGGCTTTCGCTCCACGTTCCGTACCTGGGCCGCAGAAAACACACTGTTTCCCCGCGAAGTCTGTGAAATGGCTCTGGCCCACTCGCTGGAAGATAAAGTCGAGGCCGCTTATAACCGTGGCGATTTGCTGGAAAAGCGCCGGCAGCTGATGAGCGAGTGGGCCGCGTATATCCAGGCTGGCGCGGCCGAGGTGTTCAATCCTTGTCCGGAGCCAGATTGAGACCGAGCTGTGCGTCTTCTGCAGGACGAGCCGTAACGGGATCCTTGTGGACGTTGCCCGAATACGTCGAAGCGACATCGCTGGGTTTACTGACAGGCACGATTGTCTTGCGCTGGCCCACCAGATCATCGGGGTTGAGGTACAGGTTCATGCGGGGGATGATCTCGATCCGTGACTTCTTGTCAGGCCGCTCAGCCTGACGGGCATGCCGATCAAAGTGGCGCAACTCATGTACGGTGGTGGGCTCTTCACCCGCTAGGACGAACATCGGCAGGTTGCTGTGAATCATCGCGTCGTACCGCGAGCTCGCCGAGAAATACACCATCGCCCGTGGATGCGGAGCAACCTTCTTGTATTTGATCAGGTTTGCCTGATCGGCCAGATTGACGATGCGGCGCAGCTCAGCCCCAGCCAAGGTTTGTCCTATATCGATGCTTTCCTTGGCGGACTGCTGCTCGGCGGCCTTGCTCAGCAACTCCCGAACTTTGCCCACCGCGACACGTTCGCCTCCCGTGGTGTGACCCGCCCAGGTGAACACAATCAACCGCGGACAGATATCGAACACCTGAGTATGACGCGCCAACTGCTTCATGCTGAATTGTGCACCTAACGCCTGGCGCAGGATTTTTGAGCGCGCGGTAGGCGCCAGATTGAGCTCAATTCGCGTGCGTTCAATCGCGGCCATCAGCTCATCTTTCAGCTGGTTTATCTCTTGTACCCAAGGCAAGACGCTTCGGTTGAGCGTGAAGTAACCTGGCAATCGCATCACCGTTCCCGGTGCCTGGCCAGGCACCCGTTCAAACTGCGTCATCGCGCGCACCGTTGCTTCAATCGCAGCGGCCCCTTCCAGGGGCTGAGCCTTAATCAAGTCAGGCGCTTTTTGTTCGGCCAACAAAGGCAACTGCCAGACCCGCGCAGAGACGACCCATTCAGGCCAGATCTGATTAAAAGCGTGGAGTTTACTGACCAGTTGCGCATGGATTGCCGTGATATCCGTCAGCATGTAAGCCTCCAGTTATTAATACCACCCCTAACATAGCAGTTTTCTTTGAAAAACGCTTTCTCCTCTGATCTTCTGCAGGCAAACGCCGAGGGAAGGAAGAGCAGTAATCAGGCTATCGGCTGTTAGGGGTGGTATTAAACATATCATTGATAGCTAGCCAGCTATATAGCTAGCTATCCCCCCTGCCCTGCAACGCTCAGGCCTTCGCTTTGCGGTGGCGTTTCGCGTTACTCGACGCCAAGGATAAAGGATCAAAGATAGCTAGCTATATAGATATATATATTATTTGAGACTGTAATGCTTCTTCAGCAGCTGCTGGATGATATCGGTCTCGGTGACGCGCTTGCCCGTCTTTGCTGACTCCTGAGCTGCACCCAGTTTCAAGGCGTTGGCAATGTCCCACCGCAGGCGAAACAATTTCTGCACCGTAGGTTCCGGCTTGAAGGCTTCTATGGCAGAAGTCGTGGCGTCTCCAACGATGGCCCTCTCTGGAGCCGAGCGTGATTTGGACAAAGCCTTGTCCGCCTCCCCTCCTTCGAGAAAATCGTTAGGATCCTTGTTGAAGCTTTTGATGTCTGGCTTGGACTTGATCATCCCAACACCTCGACTTCAGCGAGGAACGCGTTCATTTCCTGGATAGCAGCGTGGTCGCGTCGCAACTCATGCACGATGGCGCCTTCACTGATGCAACGGCGAAAGGCCACACGCTCACAGATCTTGGTCTTGAACACACTGAATGACTGCTCTTCAAGGAAGGCCAGCATTTCGCCTGTGTCTTTGGTGCGGGTATCGACCCTGGAGAGCAGCATACGTACGTCGAGATCCGGATTGTAATCACGAGCTAGGTCAACGACGGTCAACAGGTCAGTCATGGCAGCGGCGTCAAACGAACTGGCACCCACCGGGACGATCACCACTTCAGCCAACAGCAACGCTGAACGCAGGCCTACTGAATCACGCCCGCCGGCATCAACGACGACATGCTCATAAGAACTGGCCAACTGACGACCTTCAGAGTTAATAGCTTTACCTTGCAAGCAAACAGTCGTCGGGCTTGGGCTGTATTCCGGATTGTCACGACGCCATGCAGCCCAGCTTGCGGCGCTGCCTTGCGGGTCGCCATCGATCAAAAGAGTTTTGCCGCGTGTTGCGAGCATCGTTGCAAGGTGCACAGCCGTTGTCGTTTTGCCAACGCCGCCCTTGGTGTTTACACAAGCAAAAATGGTCACTGTGGTTCCCTATTCCAATGTATAGCTATATATATAGCTATAAGACAGCTAGCAGTATAGCTATCTATATAGATAGCTAGCTATACCTGTAGGGGGAGGATCTCCCTTATTTTTGTGTAGGACGTTTGCATAGGTCACGACAGATCTACCTGAACTTTTTCAAGGATTGATCACTGTGTTCATCGATGCTTCATGGGTCTGGCGCGGTTTTTGAAACACCAATCGATGCTGCCGATCGGGGTGTTTCGAAAAAGATTCCGCCCATCCTCAGGAATGTTCATGAAACCTGTCGCAGATATTCTGTTCAAACCGATGTCTAGGGCGCTCATTGGCCTCTCAGCGCTCCACACAGGGTTTCTTCACGCACCAGCTCGGCAATCTCAGAGTTTGTCGCTTGTGCGCGCTCTGAGGAGCCCGGCTAATGATTTTGCTTTTGGCTGTGGCTTTTGATTTTCCCAAATCAGAAAAATGAGCTTCGAGCCCCTTTTTAAAATCTTTTTTTCTTGTTTTTAAGCTTGTTTTTAAATCTTGTTTTTAGCACCTCTACAGGCCTTGATTTACGTGGCCTCCAGAGGTGCATCGACTACAAATTCCGGCTATACGACTACAAATTCCGGCTACGCGACTACAAATTCCAGCCCTTACGACTACAAATTTAAGCTATTACGACTACAAATTCCGGCTGTTATCCACAGGCAAACCCCCACCCGATCGTCTCGCAAGCACGCTTTGCAAGACCGCTAACGACTACAAATTCCGGCTATACGCATCAGGCATCTGCCGCAGCCGCAAATCCAGCCTTCGCAAGCCCTTCTATCGACTACAAATTCCGGCTATGGCACCTCTGGTGGCATTTGTCCGATGTTTAGCCAAGGTTACATTCGGAAATTCTTTTCCTAGGAATTGCGTTTTTCGTGTAGCGACTACAAATTCCGGCTATGGCGGACAAGGTATACGACTACAAATTCTGGGCATGGCTCTTTGACATCTAACGACTACAAATTCCGGCTATGGCCAATGGCCCTGCTATCGACTACAAATTCTGGCTATGAAATTGGGGGGAGAAACTTCTCGCCCAAGCTTGTTACTATCGACTCCTTACCGCGCCAGGATTAGTCGATGACCACCCGAGAACCTTCATCATTGCTTGTGACCAAAGCCAATGATCTGATAAGTGCGTCCTATCGCCTGACGCTTCAGGAACAGCGTCTGCTGCTGGCAGCCATTGCCCAGGTTGATCCCCGCAAGCCCATGCCCTCCAAGATCACCGTGACCGCGGCGAGCTTCGCGGAGATCTATGGCGTGCCGATCCGGTTTGCCTACACCAACCTCAAGGAAGCGGCGGATTCCCTCTACGAGCGCGATATCCAGACCTTTGACGGCAAGAACCGCACGCGTATCCGCTGGGTCTACAAAGCGACTTACGCAGAAGGCGAGGGCCGGGTGACGCTTAACTTTACGGTCGATGTCATCCCCTACCTGTCGATGCTCAACAGCAAGCTGACCTCCTACGATCTGCGTCGCGTTGCCAACCTGAACTCCATGCACAGCTTCCGGTTGTTCGAGCTGATGATGCAGTTCAAAAGCACCGGCGTGCTCATCATCGAGGTCGAGAAACTGCGCATCCTGCTGGACCTGGGAGACAGCTACAAACGGTTCAACAACCTGCGTCAGCGCGTCATAGCCCCGTCCATCAACGAGATCATGGCCAAGTCCGGAATTACCATCACCTACCAGACCATTACCGAAGGCAAGACAGTCAAAAGCCTGATGTTTCGCTTCCAGGAAGCTGCGCAAATGCGACTATCCCTTGGTGACGGACTGGAAGTGATTCCAGCAGAACAGGTTGTTTTGATAAATGAATTACCTTTAGAAACAGATAGTTAAGTAAGTGATGTATAGCTATATATCTAGCTATCTTTATATCTATCTAGCTTAAAAGAGGCTTTTTGCCATAGCCGGAATTTGTAGTCGATAGCCTTCAGCCCAGGTCACCTGGCCGTTCTGTTACGCGCCCCTGAGCAGATTGTTCCTCGCCTCGGTTTTTTCGTTTTGTATTAACCACTGGGTCAAACTGTGACCGAATCGAGAGAATTCTTCGTTTTTTATCCCTGAAAAGCCCGTTAAACCCCCCGCCGACCAAGTCTTGGCTAGCTAGATAGATGTCTATCTAGCTATATAGCTAGCTAATCAGGATATTCTCAAAAATGTTACATAGCCGGAATTTGTAGTCGATAGCCCGTTCTACGCGGCCTGCAAGGCACATTTCATTTCCGGGTATCAGTGGTAGAGGCGTTCGCGCTCGCCATCTTCGGTTGAAAACAGCGATCCAGAGCGTGATTTGTCCCGGAAACAACGTATTAGCGCAGCGCTGTTCACTAACAGCCGACAAAAACCAACGTTTTCGCAGGGAATATTCCGACTAATGGCATAGCCGGAATTTGTAGTCGATAGGCCGTATAGCAGGGTAGGCAGTCGTGCTTTTCCTACAGCTGCAGGCTATAAGTCAGCGCACCTTGAAGCGATTCACCAGGATAACCAACCGCTCATTGGAGGCCAGCAGCGCTTCGGTGCTCTTGTCGGCTTGCTGCCCGCTGTTCACCAGGTCACTGACCATATGCCGGATGGCGACCATGTTCTGGTTGATCTCTTCAGTCACTGCGCTTTGCTCTTCAGCGGCCGTGGCGATGTGTGCGCTCAGATCGTGGATGCGCAGCACAGAGCTGGCCATACCATCCAGGCCTTCGTTGACCCGTGAAGTCCGATCGGCTGTGGATTCGCAACTGGCCTTGGTCTTGACCATCGCCCCCACGGCATCGTTGACGCCCTGTTCCAGCCTGGCCAGCATCTCGTTGATTTCCGAAGTGCTCTGTTGTGTGCGTCCGGCCAGGGCGCGCACCTCATCAGCCACCACGGCAAAGCCACGGCCTTGTTCGCCAGCCCTGGCCGCTTCGATCGCGGCATTGAGTGCCAGCAGATTGGTTTGCTGGGCGATGCCACCAATCACCCCGAGTACATCGGTGATGCGCTTGGCGTCGCTCTGCATACCTTGAACGTATTGCGTGGCGCTCTCGACTTCTTCCACCAGGGACAAAACGCTGACTGACGCCTGGTCGACCACGGCTTTGGATTTTTGCGCTGCGTCGTTGACGCTTTGCGTAAAGCTCGCGGTTTCGTTGGCGCTTTGCGCAACGCTGTCAGCCGTGGCGCTCATCTCATTGATCGCCGTCACCGCCTGATCGGTTTCCGAGGCATGGCGGTCCAGGATTTGATTGGTGTGTCGCGATTGCTGTTGCAGCTGCACCAGTTCCCCGGAGATCTGACTGGTAGCCGCGGCCACATCGACCATCATGCCTTGCAGATAAGCAATGAAGCGGTTGACCGAATTACCGACGGCATCCAGTTCATCCTCGCCCTTGATCGCAATGCGTCGTGTCAGATCCGCTTCGCCTGACGACAACGTGTCGATATTGCCGCGCAGCACGGTCAAACGTTTCATCAGGCGACTGATGGCGAAAACCAGCACCACCACCAACAGGATCACCAGTGGAATCTGAATCAGCCCAAGGGTTTTCAACACCTCATTGCTGTGCAAGGTCAGTAACGAAGTGGGCAGGGCGGTTGCAATCAACCAAGGCGTGCCCGGCACAGCTTTGAGGAAAAACGTCAGGTCGCCGGCTTGCTGGTCTTTATAGGCCTGCTGATAAAGGTTGCTGCCAGAGATGCTGCGCAAGCCTTCCTGAATCTGTTTGGCGAACAGCGACTGATTGCTGAAGTCCGCGACATTCTTGAGCACGATCTCGCCGGGGATCGTCTCCTGATTGGTGAGGATCTTGCCGTCGCGTTCGACGATCATGATCTGCCCCTGGACTTCCTTTTGTTTGTCCTGAATCAGGCCATTGAAAAAGCCCAGGGTAACGTCAATGGTCGACACGCCGAACAGCACGCCGTCCTTATAAATGCCCATTGCACAGTTGGTGCGCGGTTGCGGGCTGGCCGCATCCTGATAAGCCGCCGCCCACGCGCATTGCCCTTTTGGGGCATTCTGGCCAGCTTTGTGCCACGGTTGCTCGTAGTAGTTAGGCGCCGCATCAGAGTTCCAGTAGGTGCTGACCACCAGCTTCCCTGAAGCATCCCGATGATAAAAGGTGCTGTGCTTGTTACGGCCTGGCGTACGCATTTGTGCCATCGGCCAGATCCCGCCGCCAAACACCTTGGTGTCCCCGTACTGATCGATCAGCCCCGGCATGACCCGATCAATGCCGTCGCTGTCCAGCAACGGTACCGCCTGGGTGATGCCCCGCGATTGCGCCTCGACCCGAGCCAGATCCGTCAGAATGCGCGTGGCCACTTGATCGACCTTGTGCAACACCACCTGCTCCTCGGTGGCCTGAATCTTCGGCGCAACGAAATGCTCGATACCCTGCTCGGTCATCAGCGCGATGGCGGCAATCAGTATGATGAAAATCACGGTGTAGCGAGCCTGGACGGTTTTCATCGATAGCCTCTAATCGGTGTGAAGGACGTTTCTGATAAGGGTCTTCACGCTATCGGCTGGAGGGCAGGGGAGTTGAGATGGGGAGGATAGGTCAGTACATACCGTTGATCAGAGACTCGGTTGAGCGCCCAGCCGGCATACCTGAAAAATGGAGGCACGCTGGAGAACGCGGCGCGATGGCCAACCATGCCTCGACCCGCACCACTGACTTGTACGACCGACGTCGGGACACCATAAGCCTGGATGAAGTGGAACGAATTCAGGTGTGACCTCACTTGGTCACCGCAGGAAGTTGCTGTGCTTGAGCACTCGGACAGCTGATTGGCAGAAAAGGTTAAGGCCCGCCATGGACTGCACAGCGCATCCGATCCAACGACGAAACGCATCCAATCGGATTGGGTAAATCGCCATCCCCAAAGCCTGACGCTAACATGCGGTGGGAGCCATAAAGTCGGCACATAACGGGATTAATGGTAAAACCTGTTTGGAGTAAAAAGCCTATCCAACCTCGCCTATACCCTAGGCGTCTCTACAAGCAGCGAAGGTATGGCGCATATTCACCAATCGTAAGCCTTTCTATGAGTGCGGTAGGATGCGTGATCGAGTACCAGCCGAGCTTTGCAATGGACAGAGGCTCCTCCTCCGACTGGATAATGTGCAGCTTGCTAACGCCTGAATTAAGCAGACCCGCGAAGCGGGTTCGGCTTGAATGAATTGTTAGGCGCCAGGCTAGTTGCTCAGAAACATTACCTTGATGCCATTCTCAGTGAGCGCAAGAGAAAACTGTCCGTCAACGACTGCTAGCGCCCCGCAGAAGCTCCCATCCTTTCCGCAAAAAACACCTCGACCGCCTTTCGGCGTGTAGAACATTCTCTTTCCAGATGGCGAGAAGAAATTTGTTGTGCCGTTGTCAGCAATAGCGTAGTAGCCAGCGAAGGTTCCGGAACCATTTGAACTATAGATAATCCTGCGGTTCCCGTTGCGGTTGTTCTCGTAGTTGGATGCGCTGTTGTCGTAGTTACTTTCCGAATTGTCATAATTAGACGGACTGTTATCGTAGTTGCTTATGGAGTTGTTATAGTTGCTTGGAGAGTTATCGTAGTTAGACGGTGAGTAGTCATACGGTAGACGCGCCTCAGCCACTAGAGCAATAGGTAGATCCGCAAGCACCCGCCCTGATGTCAGGGCAAGTACGAGAATAAAAATAGCTTTCAATAGATCGCGCATAGCTTTCCCCCAGCGCCCTGACGTCCGATTAAAGCTGCGCCGCCAAGCGACGTCAGCTTGTTAGGCCCCTGATCCATCTGATTGAGCAATTGCTGCTTCTGCAGATTTAGATTCAAATGTGCCCGATTTAGTAAATCCGCGATTTGCCAAGTTTGATTCTCTCCACTTGTTCCCGTTAAACCCGGGAATTAGATGCAGTGAAAGCCATAGACCAAGCCCTCCAAGAGCAAGCGGATTGGTGCCGCCTGCGCTCCCAGCATAAACATCATTAGGCGTCTGCTATGCTCAGCCATCTAAAACTGGAGCGAGTCCAAGGCGGTAGATGGCTGTGATATAGCCTTTGACTTATAATAATTAATAAATTGATTTCAATTCTAGTGATTGTATATTGATACCCAAAGGCCGACCATCGATAAACAACCCTAGTTCTAAGGGTGTTATGGCATTTTTAAAGTTAAAATTAACCTGCAGATGTTCAGATGCAGACAAGTCCAGCGTTTCAGGGATTGGGATAACGCGAAGCCCAGAAGGGTCTGGAAGAAAATATCGGACTGTTTTCAACGGCGTACCATTAATACTCACCTCGATGTCCTGAAGGGGGTGTGCATTGGATAAAAAAGCACGAGCAGTTAAATAGAGCGCCAATTTCCTTTTTGGTACATTGGGTAATTCGAGATTTATGGATGCTGATCGCTGCTCTGACCAAGTACCCGCTCCTTCCGGAGCAGACCAGCCTGAAGAAAGGAATTCAACGCCTGAGCCTCCCGGCTGAAAAGATAGAACTCCAGAGCTGTAGGGAGCTTTATTACTATCGGCCACCGAAACAACAGTGCTTATATCGCAGCTTGCACAGTGTTTGAGCCCTGGGGCCAAAAATCGGAATCCATCAAGTACCCCCGCCACGTCGTCCTCTGCTACAGACTGCGAGGCCGTAGCCCAAAGCGCGTCGTCTTCAAAAATGTAGATCGAGTCTGGATCGTATTGATGAAACGCGACGGTTTGCTTCAAATGGTCCTGCATCTGAAGTTTTACCAAAGGATCTACTCTGGCGAAATAACCGGTGTTGGTAATCATCCTGTGAGCGGCTGAAAACTGAGCCAAGGGAATCCAGTCCGTACTTAAACTCCCTGGAACCACCAGAATGACGGACTTATAACGCTGGGAAAAATCTTTCCAGAGGGAAGACGTCATGGGCGAGTCCCAAGCGGGCGTATCCGTCATTTTGACTCTGAAGAACGACCAGGCGTTGGCAGTGTCCCACACCTGAAAAACGAGCATCAGCGATGTTAGCGCGATGGCCAGTTTTACCTTCAAGCGTGTCATTAAAATATAGAAAACGGTGAAATAAATAAGGTAATAGACCGGCCAGAAAAAACGTCCGGATGCCCTGAATGTATTGGTGATACGGTCGGCCAATGGAGGAAGTGCGAAGGCAAAAACCTCGGATTGACCCACTGCGATGTGAGATGAAATCGCATACATGGATAACGATATGGATAAAAGGATTAACGGTACTTTGGTTGCCGCTCGATACCCTTGACGAGTGGGTTTTATAAGCAGCGCCGCCATCGAGGAAACGACAAGCCCAATAATGCCCGCGCCTAGATAATTAAACCCTTCATAATCCCCTGCTGTGAGTGTCTGATCAGGGATGACTTTAGACCATAGGTCATCAGGATCAATCAGTGCCAGAAGGTTCATTCGATAAAAGCCAAAACCGATATCCGCAACCCCTGCGCCTACCATGAAATAGCCGGCGGCCCACATGACCAAAGCCACTAGGACAAAGCCAGTAAACGCGTATCCCGCGACGTGAACTGTAGATATCTGCTTTACCCATCGGCGTTGAACGAGGTCAGCGCTTGCGATGGCTAAAAGCATGACAACGAGATAGGCGTGAATGAGGACCCCGCCAATGAGCAGGGCCGCCCAGCGCAACTTCGAGAACCGGGTTGAGAAATAGAGGTATAGGGCGGCGAGTAATACCCAGTGACTGAACAAGGCAAAGTGCGCGTGCAAGCGCCAGACGCTGGCCGGTGCCATGGCAAAGAAAAGACAGCCGATAACCAGAAGGATTTTGTCCGTGACAAATAAAGAAAGTAATTTCCAGGCAAAATAGGCCTGAAGGCAGAAGCAAATCAGGATCCATATTCCGGTGTATTGAAATTGCTCAGGGAGTATCGCGTTGAAAGGCTTGAACAAGAAAGCCATGAGCGGTATTGAATCGCTGAAAACGATAGAACTTCCTAACTCCATACCAAAAGCGCGATTAGCCCCTAAAGGCCACTGTAAGAGAGGAGTCGAGCGAAAAAACTGCCACCCTATCAAGTGCTGCGCTGGATCGCCTTTCATCAGCCAGTCAACGTAGAGAGGATTTAATATTTTTCCTCCCGTAACAAGAAAGAATAACACAACGCCGATAACTATTGGCATCAGGATCCAGGGATCTCTAAGGCGGGACGATGAACGTATCATTTATATGTCCAAAAGTTGTGCAGTATAAAATTAACTGGAGGCAGTAAAAAAATAACAGCGCAGGTACTTATCAAGGCACTGAAGCCAAGGTACTGCACACCTAGAGGGATGGTAAGTGACAGTAATAAGCCCACGATAGAAACAACAACGAAACGGAATAATGTTTTTCCGTGCAGTTTGGCGGAAAAACTCCATACAGTGTGCAGGAGATAGGAAAGCATCGTGGCGCAGCAGAAAGCGATGCCATTGGCAATAGAAGGGTTTGACAGAACATAATGAATAATCAGGGTAGCAATTACGAAATGCACGCCTGTCACGAAAAGTCCTGTTACGCCGAATCGCAGGGTTCGCTTTAGCAACAAGCGAGCTGCAGAAGGCTGGTCTAATGTATCCATTACGTTGTATTACTCTCCTCTCAAAAACGGGCTAAGGGGCGTCTCATCCGCCCCCGGTGTCAGCTTACAAAGCCTAATCAGGCCTGATTTCCAGTGTCTTGATGCCCAATGCCAGCTTTCGGGCATCTGAAGAAGCGCCGGCGTCTGCTGGTGAAATGGCATCTTTGAATTTTAAAAGGATGGACAGCTGTGCGCCTGCATCCTTTATGAGTTGTTTGGGAATGGAAATTGACTGTGTGCCGCTGGCAACGTTCAGCTCGAACTTCATCGTCGCCAATAGATGCCTGTTCACCAAAACCTCGACGTTTTGCACCGGATGCTTCGCTGAAAGAAACGCGTTGCCCTCAATGAACAAGGTATGGTCGCGATCCATGCTTGCCGGTGGCAAGTTCATACGAATCAGAGCGCTGTTGCCGCTGGACCAGGTGCCCCAGTTTTCCGCAGTCCCCCAACCGTAAACAAGGTACGCAAGACCTTTTTCTCCAGGTGCAAAGCGCACAGGCCCGGAGGCATAGTCATAGGTGCTATTTTTCTCAGCAACGATTCGGGATGCTGTTGTTGGTACGCAGGTTTTGCAGTCATTCAGGCCGGGCGCAAGAACCCGGTAGCCATCCAGCACCCCGGCAACGTCTGATGGTGCAAGACGGTTTGCAGCCAGAGTCCACAGGAAATCGTTTTCGAAGACGTACAACGCATCTTTCTGGAATTCATTGGCAGACACTGATGCAATGAGTGTCTCGCGCGCGGCTTTTTCGATGTCCGGGTTGACCCTTGCGAAATAGCCAATATTGATTGCCATCTGGTGAGCTGCGGCCAGTTCTGTAAGAGGACGCCATTGGGGCGCTGAATTAACCGGCAATACATAGATTATTTTTTTGTAGTGCGCGCCGAGGTCTTTCCAGACGGGCGATTCCAATAGTGATCCCGGGGCTGGGGCACGGCTTAACACTTCACGTAGATTGGGCCACGCCTTACTCATGTCGACGGTCTGCACAACGAACATAGCGGCGCACGCGATCAATGCGTGTTGAGGTTTCAAACGCTTGAATATCAAATAGAAGATACCGAGGTACAGCGCATAATAGGCAGGCCAGATGAACCTTCCTGATACCCGAAACGTATCTGTTAACGGTCGGGTGAAGGTCGGCAATGCATACTGAAACGCTTCGCTACTGCCAATCGCTATGTGATCCGACAGCGCAAAAATAAATAGCAGCACACTCAGTATGACTAGGGGTAACGCGCGCAACCCCCACGGTGTTTTGATCTTGGTTAGCAACGTGCCAAGCGCCACGACCGCAAGCCCGAGCATGCCGGTTCCCAGATAACTGGCGCCTTCGTAATCTCCACCCAGTCCCGGCTGATCGGGGAGCATGCGGGACCAGACATTGTCGGTATCGATAAAGGCCAGTAAATTCATGCGATAGAAGCCGAATCCGGTGCTTTGCACGCCGGATTTGAGCATGAAATAGCCCGCTGCCCACATGACGAAGGCGACGAGGGCGAAGCCTGAAATGATATGAACCAGACTGCGTGCCGTAGTCCGTTGTTTTAGCCACCGACGCTGCACGATATCCATTAACCAGATCGCGAGGACCATGGCCAACAAATAGGCATGAATAAGTGATGTAACAATTAACAGAATGCCCCAGCGTCTGGCGAGGGAGCGGCCGTCACAATAATAATAGAGAGCCGCAATGATGACCCACTGCCCGAACAAGGCATAGTGGACACCTAAGCGAAAAAGCCCAATGGGCGCCACGATAAAAAATAGACTCCCAACCAGGGAAAGCAATTTATGTTCGGTCAGTAAGGAGAGTAGTTTCCAGGCGAAGTAGGCCTGAAGAGAAAAGCAAAGTGCTATCCAGATGCCGATGTATTGAAAAGTCTCAGGCAGCAAGAAGCCAAGGGGCTTGAAGATAAAGGCCATGAGCGGAATCGAATCTGTGAAAACTACAGAACTGCCAATTTCCATCCCATAATCAGGATTGGCACCGATAGGCCACTGCCAGAAAGGAGAGTGTCGAAAAAACTCCCATCCCAACAAATGAGTGGCGGGATCTCCATCCATCAACCAACCCACATTCTGCGGCCACAGAATATGACCGCCTGTGATCAGCATAAACGCTATGAGACCACACATGATCGACAAAAACGGCCATAAAGGAAGGGGTATTTTTGTCCAGGCAGTCATCTATAAGTCCAAAAGTGGTGAAGCACAAAGTTGAAGTTCGCAAGCGAACGTACAACGAATAGAAAGCGGGTCAGAGCGCCGAGTTCTAGTAACTGCGCTCCCCGTGAGATCAACATGGTGACTGGAAAACCTGAGATGGAGCCCCAGAAGAACCGGTCCATACTCCCACATTACTTATGCTTTCTGAGCCAGACAAAAAACGGTCAGCCCTGCCGTACGATTGAAATTCATAAAGGGCAACTCGGCCTCACACAGGGATTTCAGGACGGTATTGACCAAGGGGCTGTGCTTGGTCAGTTGAGACTGAGCAGGCTTTGCACCACCGGTCTGTTTTTGCGCCAGACGTAACGTGGCGGCAATGGGGAACACAGAGCCGAAATAATAAGTGCCTTGTTTGACGGTTAGTCCGGTGCGTCGCACCACGTCTTCAAGATGGTTCAAGGTGTAGCGGCGTTTGTGTTCAAGAAAATCATCGTGGCCGCTCCACAAAAACTGGAATGCGGGGACCGTAATCAAAAACTGACTGCCCGTTGGTACTTTGTTCACGTAGTCCTGCAAAAGCCCTACGTCGTCGTCGACGTGCTCAAGCACGTCCATCAACAGCACCAGATCTGCATCGATTGAATCGATTGAACGGCGGTAGTGGACCGCTTTTCCAGCTTCCTGGGCATCAGAGTCGGCGTCATAACTGATGTCCACGCACCAGGCTTCCTGAGCGTTCGTATGGTTGAGCAGATAGCGCGAGAAAAACCCCGACCCTGCGCCTACATCGAGGATTTTCGAGGGCTTTATAGTCCCAAGCAGCCGGCTCATGGCCTTGGCTTTGGAGCTGTAATACCAATGCCCGGCAATATCAGCACCCAGAATTTCCGTTTCTTTCAGGTCCATTGATTCAATCCTTAGGGTCGTAAACGCGGCGGATCAGGTAGACAGGACGGCGCTTGGATTCCAGATAGGTTCTGCCCAGGTACTCACCTATCACGCCAATGCCCATCAATTGCAGTCCGCCCAGG
The DNA here is from genome assembly GCF_000416235.1 of Pseudomonas sp. CFII64. Classification (GTDB taxonomy): domain Bacteria; phylum Pseudomonadota; class Gammaproteobacteria; order Pseudomonadales; family Pseudomonadaceae; genus Aquipseudomonas. The sequence goes on from NZ_ATLO01000053.1 coordinate 59,658, forward strand.
AAGGTCACAGCCACCATCAAAGAGGCATAGCCTGGAACGTCTGCTCCATAAATAAGGACTCGCAGGCCGATGAAGGTCGCGAATAAAAACGAGATGAGTGACACCCCGAAACCCAGGTAAGTCCAGATCCGCAACGGGTCGGTGCTAAAGCTGGTCACGCCTTCAAGCGCGAAATTCCATAGTCGCCAGCCGTTGAACTTGGTAGTGCCGGCGATACGTTCCAGTCGGGTGTATTCCACACAGGTAGTGCGAAAACCGACCCAGGCAAACAGGCCTTTCATGAAACGTCGTGATTCCGGAAGGTCCTTCAGAGCCTCGATGACGCAGCGATCCATCAAGCGGAAATCCCCCACGTTTTCGGGCAACTGTGGATCAGCCATCTTGTTGTGAATTTTGTAGAACCAACTGGCCGAGGCACGCTTAGCCCAGGTGTCTGAGTCGCGGTTGGCGCGTTTCGCCAGGACCACTTCATACCCTTCACGCCATTTGGCGATCATTTCCAGAATCAACTCCGGAGGATCCTGCAGGTCGACATCGATGGGCACGACGACTTGCCCGGCTGCAGCCTGCAAGCCGGCCGTCAGTGCTGCCTCTTTGCCGAAGTTACGGCTCAAATCGACGATCCTGACCCTAGAATCAGTACGTTGACAGATCAGCAGCTGTTCCAGTGTGTCATCCGTGCTGCCGTCATTGACGAACACGATCTCCACATCTACGCAGGGCTGATCCTTGAACACCTTGCCAACTTCGTCCAGAAACAAACTGACCGTTTCCGTTTCGTTGTAAACAGGAACGACCAAAGAAAGCTTTACCACCGAGGTATCAGGGCCTTCGACATCCGGAGTATTTGAGTTGGTTAATGTCTGTTCCATTGAGGGTCTGTATTCAGCCAATGTGAGGTGTGGGTCGGGAGCGGACAAGCCAACTGGGCGCGGCACGTCCAGTTGCTTGTCCGCTCCCAATCTGATTAGCGCGCAAACTTATCACGGTTAAGACGCGTATTCATTAACGCAGGGTATCTCGCGGGTATGCACGCAGCTACAGAGGAGCCGTTGCATGGCTGCTCAGCAAGTTCTGATAAACCTCTGTAGTACTCGCGCACATTCGTCGGGCAGTAAATTTTTGTTCGAATCGAGCCTTGGCTGTACGCCCGAATTGTTGAGCTTGCTCGGGGTTATCCCAAAGCCTGCGCATCGCTTCCCGCAAGGCCGGCGGGTTATTGGGCGGGACGGCCAGACCGGTTTCTTCGTGGATGTTGACGTACGTGGTGCCCGTACCGATCTCACAGGAGATCATCGGCTTGCCGTACATCGAGGCTTCCAGCAGGGAAATCCCGAATGCCTCGGAACGCAGATGCGAAGGGAACACCAGCGCGTAGCACATCTGCAGCAGGCAGGCTTTGTCTTCATCATCTAGCCGACCCAGAAACAGCACATTTTGCAACTGCAGCTTTTCCGCCTGAGCCTTGAGTTCTTGCTCCTGCGGACCGCCGCCGAGGATCACCACCGGATAATCCACGCCTTCAAGGGCGCTGAGCAGGCTGTCCAGACCTTTGTAATAACGCAGCACACCCACAAACAGGAAAAACTTCTCCGGCACTCGGTTGCGCCATTGCTCCTGTTTTTGCGTCGAGACTATCGGGTATGCCGACTGATCAAGTCCGTAGGGAACCACCGTCGTTTTGTCTTTGAACGGCCTGAGTGTTTCGCTGGATTCCAGATAATTAGGCGAAGCCACCAAGATGCGATCCATGCTCTTGAGCAACTGGTTCATCAGCGGGTCATAGAGCTTGAGCAATGTGCGCTGTTTGATGATGTCCGAGTGATAGCTGAGTACCGTCGGTCGGCCATGACGCGTAGCGAAATGCACCAGATCCATCATGGGCCACGGAAAGTGAAAATGAACGAGATCGGCCTCAGCGGCCATTTCCTTGAACTGGCTGAACACTTTCAGGGAAAAACCGGTTGAAGCAATGTGGAAATTCTCTTTGACCCGGGTGACCTGATGATCGGCAACCTGCAGCCGGGCAGGGGAGGGGTTAGGGCTCAGCGTCAGTACCTGGCCTTCAACGCCAAAGGCGCGGCTGCCCTGGCAGAGCTGGAAAATAACCTGCTCGATGCCGCCGGTGGTGTCAGGGTAATAGGTTTTGAAAAAATGCAGAATACGCATGACGACCCTAACTGAAGCATTTAAAGGTGGAGTACTAGTGTCCGCACAAGATACAGAACGGCTTGTTTTGCTGGCCGTTGCCTGCAGAAATAATGGCCTGAAACTGGCTAGTCGCGGACTTTACCTTTGGCGTTGAAGGCCATGCAACAATAAAAAATCGGAAATTGCCTACATCGAAAAGGCATGCAGACTGTTTACATTAAATCCTTTTTCATTTCCTACCAGTTAGGCGGATGGTACACTCGCGCGCTTTTCCATACCCCTCTTGGCAGTTCTGAGATTATGCGCAGTACACATGAAAACAGCTTGCAGGCTGCTTTGAAGGCCTGTAAGAGCAGTTTCATATCGGTTGGCTTCTTCAGCTTATTCATCAATGCCCTGATGCTTGTCCCGACGTTTTATATGCTCCAGGTTTACGGACGAGTGGTGACCAGCGGCAGCGTTTCTACGCTGGTGATGCTGACAATCATCATGACTGTTCTGATGGTGACCATGGGTGCCCTTGAGCTCGTTCGCTCGCGGATCATGGTTCGTGTCAGCAGCAAGCTCGATATCCTGTTGAGCCGTGACCTGTACCGCGCAAGCTTCAAGCGTGCACTGGACAGCGGTGGTATGGATTCTTCGGCCCAGGCTCTGAACGACCTGACAGGCCTGCGTCAGTTCATGACAGGCAATGGCTTGTTTGCGTTCTTTGACGCCCCGTGGCTGCCGATCTACATCGCTGTGATGTTCATGTTCCACCCGTGGTACGGCTGGATGGCAATTGTGTGTGCCATCATCCTGGTGATCTTCGCGATCCTGAACGAGAAGATGACCGGTGCGACCCTGGCCGCTGCGAACAAAGAAAACATTGCCGCCAGCCTTTACACCAACAAGAACCTGCGTAATGCCGAAGTGATCGAGTCCATGGGGATGCTCAATACCCTGATCGATCGTTGGGCACACCGCCAGAAAAAGGTCCTGACCCTGCAATCGATCGCCAGTGACAAGGGCGGATTGATGGCCAACATCTCCAAGACCTTCCGGATGCTGGTGCAGTCCCTGATTCTTGGCCTGGGTGCCTATCTGGCGATCAATCACGAAATCAGTGCAGGTCTGGTGATTGCCGGTTCTGTATTGCTGGGTCGTGCCCTGGCGCCTCTGGATTTGATCATTGGCAGCTGGAAAGGCTTTATTTCGGCGCGTTCACAATATGCTCGCTTGAATGAAATCCTCGATAAGCAGGAATCAGAACCTGAGCGCATGGCTTTGCCTGCACCGGAAGGTCACGTTGTGGTCGAGAATTTGATCATCAGTGCCCCGGGCGGCAAGACGCCGATCATCAAAGGCATCAGCTTCACGGTCCCCGCTGGTCAAGTGGTTGGCATCATTGGTCCGAGTGCTTCCGGCAAGTCCACCCTGGCGCGTGCCTTGATGGGCATCTGGACTCCGCAGCATGGCGTTGTTCGTCTGGATGGTGCTGATATTGCCAACTGGGATAAGAACGAGCTGGGGCCGCACGTTGGCTATCTGCCACAGGACATCGAGTTGTTCGAAGGCAGTATCAGCGAGAACATTGCGCGTTTCGCCGATATCAACGCTGACGAAGTGATCCGCGCGGCACGTATCGCCGGCGTTCACGAAATGATTCTGTTGCTGCCTGAAGGCTACGACACGGTCATTGGCAGCGATGGCGTCAACCTTTCCGGAGGTCAGCGTCAGCGAATCGGTCTGGCTCGCGCCATTTATGGCTCGCCGCGCCTGATCATTCTTGATGAGCCTAACTCCAACCTTGATGACACCGGTGAGCAAGCGCTGGCCCAGGCCATCATGCACATGAAACTGAGTGGCTCGACGATCTTCGTCATCACGCACCGCACGACCATCCTGTCGCAGCTCGACCGTCTCATGGTCATGAGTGCAGGCGGGATCAGCATGTATGGTCCGCGTGAACAAGTGATGGCTGAACTCAACGCCCAACATCTCGCAGCTCAACAAAAAGCAGCCCAGGTTGCTTCAGACGCAGCGCCTACCAGCGTCTGACAGGAAGATTGTCGATGACCCGAAATACGCTCACTACAACCGCCGACATCTTTGATGGCGTTCCGGTATCCGATACCAAGACCCGGCGCGTCGGTTTCTGGATTGTCTTCGTGACCTTTGGCATCTTCGGCTCCTGGGCCGCATTTGCACCGCTGGACAGCGCCGCCTACTCGCCGGGCGTGGTCACCGTGCAAAGCTACCGCAAGACCGTTCAGCATCTGGAAGGTGGCATCGTCAAAGACGTGCTCTTCCATGATGGCGATATGGTCAAGAAAGGCGATCCGATCATTGTGCTCGATGATGCTCAGCTCAAGGCTGAATATGACACGACTTACAGCCAGCTGGTAGCGGCCAAAGCCATGGAGGCGCGCCTGCGTGCTGAACGCGACGGCAAGTCTGAGATCGATTTTGGGGCGCTGTTGCCAGCCAACACGCCGCGCGGTCAGGAAGCGCGTGACAGCGAGACCCAAGTGTTCAATGCCCGTCGTGGCTCGCGTCTGGGTGAGATCGCCGTTCTGCAAGAGCGTATTGGTCAGCTGAATCAGCAAATCAAAGGCACCGACTCCATGATCGGTACCAAAAACGATCTGGGCAAATCCTACAGTGGGGAAATCGGCGAACTCGACGAACTGCTGAAACAAGGCTTTGTGGATAAACAGCGTTTGCTGGAGCAGGAGCGCAAGCTCGACATGCTCAAGTCCGAAGTGGCCGACCATCGCTCGACCATTACCAAGACCCGTTTGCAGATCAACGAAACCCAATTGCAGATTCTGCAGATCAACAAGGACTTCAACTCTGAAGTCACCAAGCAGCTGGCTGATGTACAAACCAAGGCCTATGACCTGCAAGAACGTACCGCAGCTCTCAAGGATCGTCTGAGCCGCGTCGTTATTCGTGCCCCGGATGACGGCATGGTCATCGGCATGACCGTACACACCATTGGCGGTGTTGTGCGTCCAGCGACGCCATTGCTGGACATCGTGCCTTCAGTATCTGATCTGGTCGTCGAGGCTCATGTTCAGCCGGTAGATATCGACCGTATTGCCATCGGCAAGCTCGCGGACATCCGATTCAGCGCGTTCAACAGCGCGACGACTCCACCCATTGAAGGCATGGTCACGCAGGTATCGGCAGACCGTCTGACCGATGAACGCACTGGCCAGCCTTACTACTTGGCGCGGGTCGAAGTCACCGAAGCCGGTGCACGCAAGTTAGGGGATCGCAAGCTGCAGCCGGGCATGCCTGCCGACGTGTTGATCAACACCGGCAAGCGCACCATGCTGCAATACATTCTGCAACCAGCGCGCAATGCCATCGCTGAATCGATGATCGAGCAATGAAAATGCGCCTGTTTACATGCCTGACCTGGAGCTTACTGGCACTGCAGGTGCACGCTGCCGAGCCGAAAACCGCCGAACCGTCCACGCCCAAGCCGGCGCCGACCGGTATCAGCGCCAAAGAGTATTCAGCGGACCTGATGCAGCTGTACCGCGAATCTCGTCTGGAAGACCCACGTGTACTCGCTGCCTATGCCCGCACTGAAGCGGGTAAAGAGCATCAAAAAGAAGCATTCGGCTCCCTGTTGCCACAGATTTCTGCCAATGCCGGTGCCAATCGCATCAAGCAGGTCAACGAACAGGTCAATCAGATCTACAACAGCGAGAACTACAGCATTGGTTTGAGTCAGGTGCTCTATAACAAGGCCACTTGGGAGAACTACCAGAAATACAAAAGCATGGCCAAGCAATCGCTTTCCGAAGCAGATGAAGCTCAGGCCGAAGCGACTGTCGACTTGGCACAGCGTTACTTTGCCGCGCTGGCAGCAGACGATGAGCTTGAATTGGTGCAGGCCGAGCGCCGTGCCACGCAAAAAAACCTCGACCGGGTCAACGCCTTGTATGAGAAGAAGTACGCAATGATCACGGACGTCCTGGACCTGCGGGCTCGTGTCGATGCCTTGGCTGCCCAGGAAGTGGACGCGCGTAATCAGGTCCGTTTGAGTCGGGCTGCGCTGTCGGAAATCGTCGGTCGTCCTGTGGAAGAAAAACTCAGCCGTGTTCGCAGTGACGTCGAGCTCAAAGTTTCGGACGAAAGCCTGGACAGCTGGGTGGAGTTAGCGCAGACCGATAACCCATCAATCAAAGCCAACCAGAGTGCCGTTGAGGCAGCAGAAGCGGGCGTACGCGGAGGCAAGGGCGGCCATTATCCGACCTTGTCTCTGAATTTGAGTGCGCAGAACACTAACGAAGGCTATAACAATGCCTTGGCGCCGAAAACCGATAGTTATGTAGCCGGCCTGCAGCTGTCCGTGCCCATCTACAGTGGTGGTTCTACTTCGGCTCGGGCTCGTGGTTTGTATCAGGAGCAGGTTTCTGCCGAGCAGCAACTGGAGGCGACTCGTCGCCAGGTGGTCAAAGAAACTACCAATGCGTACTTGACCGCAGACTCAAGCGTCGAAAAAATACGCGCCAATCGTAATGCCCTGGCGTCAGCTGAGCAGTCGAGCATCGCCTCCGAGAAAGCCTTCACGTATGGTGTAGTGAATGCCGTGGATGTCCTGACCAGCGTACAAAACGAGTTCAAGGCTCGTCGCGACCTGCTCAAGACCCAGTACGACTTTATTACCAATCTGTTCATCCTCAATCGCTGGGCCGGCAAGCTTTCCGAAGAAAGCGTCCAAAGCGTAAACGTATGGTTGAGCAACAACAGTAAAACGGACCCAGTCCCCGACCGGAACTCGAAGCAATGAATGCACCTAGCAAATCCGTAGTTATCACCGGTATCACTGGTCAAGACGGCGCTTACCTTACCCAGCTGCTGCTGGAAAAAGGCTACAAGGTTTACGGCACCTATCGTCGCACCAGTTCGGTCAATTTCTGGCGTCTTGAAGAAGTCGGCGTCGCCAATCACCCGAACCTGGAACTGGTCGAACACGACCTGACTGACCTGAGCGCCAGTATTCGCCTGCTACAGAAAGCCGAGCCGTCCGAGGTTTACAACCTGGCCGCTCAGAGCTTCGTGGGCGTGTCGTTCGACCAGCCGCTGACCACCGCTGAAATCACCGGCCTGGGCGCGGTCAACCTGCTCGAAGCGATCCGCATTGTTAACCCGAAAATCCGCTTCTATCAGGCCTCGACCTCGGAAATGTTCGGCAAGGTCCAGCAGGTTCCGCAGACCGAAGCCACCGATTTCTACCCGCGCAGCCCGTACGGCGTGGCCAAGCTGTATGCCCACTGGATGACCATCAACTACCGCGAGTCCTACGGGATGTTCGGTTCCAGCGGCATCCTGTTCAACCACGAGTCGCCACTGCGCGGCAAAGAATTCGTGACCCGCAAGATCACCGACGCCGTGGCGCGCATTTCTCTGGGCATGCAAGACGTCCTGGAACTGGGCAACATGGACGCCAAGCGTGACTGGGGTTTCGCCAAGGAATACGTCGAAGGCATGTGGCGCATTCTGCAAGCCGATGAGCCGGACACCTTCGTCCTGGCCACCAACCGCACTGAAACCGTTCGTGATTTCGTGTCCATGGCTTTCAAGGCCGTCGACATCAATCTGGAATGGAAAGGCAGCGCCGACAACGAACACGGCATCGACACCAATACCGGCAAAACCGTTATTCAGGTCAATCCGAAGTTCTACCGTCCTTCCGAAGTCGAACTGCTGATCGGCGACCCGGAAAAAGCCAAGCGCGTGCTCGGCTGGGAAGCCAAGACCACCCTGGAGCAGCTGTGCCAGTTGATGGTTGATGCGGACCTCAAACGCAACAAGAGCGGTACCTCGTTCTGAGTGACCCAGCCTCTGGTGCCAGCCGACCCGAACGCCAACGCGTGACCAGTACTCCAGGCTCCGCAAGCGGATGCCCATACCGTGCAGGGCCTGATTCCGGCCTGTCTCTTCTGACCGTACGCTAACGGTCCTCAACAGGAATGCCTTGATTGAATACATCTATCAGCGAACTCTGGCAGGCTCGCCATTTCATCAAGAACTCGATTCGCAACGAATTCGTCACCCGCGTAGTACGCAGCCGTCTTGGCCTGCTCTGGATCGTCCTGTTCCCGCTGGCCCAAGTCGTTATTTATGCTTTCGTCCTGTCTATGGTCATGGCGGCAAAGCTGCCGGGTATCGACAGCACCTATGCTTATCCGATCTACCTGACGGCGGGGATCCTGGCATGGACGCTCTTTGCCGAGATCGTGACCCGTTGTCTGAACGTCTTTATTGAAAACGGCAACCTGCTCAAGAAAATGGTGTTCCCGCGCATGGCACTCCCAGCCATCGTTTGCGGCAGCGCACTGCTCAATAACATCGTGCTGCTGGCCTCGGTATTGGCGATCTTTGCCTTGTTGGGTCACATCCCGAATATTCAATTGTTGTGGCTGCCCGTGCTCACGCTGCTCTTGATGGGGCTGGCACTGGGGCTGGGCCTGACGCTGGGCTTGCTCAACGTATTTTTCCGCGACGTCGGTCAGGTCGTGACCATTGTGCTGCAGTTCAGCTTCTGGCTGACCCCGGTGGTCTACAACGTCGACATGATTCCCGAGCAATACCGCCAATGGCTGCACATGAACCCCATGACCGGCATCGTCCAGGCTTATCAAAGCGTGCTGGTTTACGGGCGCGAGCCTGATTTCTCCCTGTTGGTGTATCCAGCGATTTTCGCGGGGGTTGCCTTGCTGATCGGGGCTTTTATCTACCACCGCGCCATTGATGAAGTGGTGGACGTGTTATGACCCCGGCCCTGAGTGTCGAAGGCATCAGCAAAGCCTTCAATAAGTACTCCCGTGAAAGTCAGCGACTGCTGGCGTGGCTGGGTTTTCCCTCGTCATCGGTAGAGCGCAAGTGGGTACTCGAAGACATCAACTTCGCCCTGCGCCCCGGCGAAGCCGTGGGCTTGATCGGGCTTAACGGCGCGGGCAAGAGCACGCTGCTGAAAATCATCACCGGCACCCTCAAACCGACCACCGGCAGCGTGCAGATCAATGGCCGCGTGTCAGCGATTCTCGAATTGGGCATGGGCTTTCACCCGGACCTGACCGGGCGGCAAAACGTCTATCACGTTGCCGGTTTGATGGGCTACACCCAGCTGCAAATCGACGGCTTCATCAATGACGTGCATGATTTCTCGGAAATTGGCGATTACTTCGAGCATCCGGTGCGGGTGTATTCCAGCGGCATGCAGGCTCGCCTGGCTTTTGCCGTGGCCACGGCCCAGCGTCCGGAAATCCTGATTGTCGACGAAGCGCTTTCCGTGGGCGATGCCTACTTTCAGCACAAAAGCTTCGACCGCATTCGGCAGTTCACCCGCGAAGGCACCACCTTGCTGCTGGTCAGCCACGACAAACAGGCGATCCAGAGCATCTGCAACCGCGCGATTCTCCTGCAGCACGGCACCATCGCCATGCAAGGCGAACCCAACGCGGTCATGGATTACTACAACGCCTTGCTCGCCGCCCACCAGGATCAGCAGATCATTAACAATCCCGAACACAGCGGTGCGCTGCTTTCGGGGACAGGCCAGGCAGCCTTCAGCAAAGTCGAAATGTTCGACCAGAACGGCCAGCACATTGAAATCGTCGATGTGGGTCAATCGGTGACCTTGCGTGTCGATGCCCGCATCCACGAAGCGTTGCCGGATCTGGTTCTGGGTTTCCTGATTAAGGACCGCTACGGGCAGGATGTTTTCGGCACCAACACCCGCCATCTGGACCAGGTGTGCTACGACATCAAGGCCGAGAGCGACATGGCCTGGACGTTCACGTTCCCCGCCAACCTCGGGCCGGGCACTTACTCGATCACCATTGCGCTGCATGGGCATGCCGGTCATATCGAGAGCAATTACGCCTGGCAGGAACGCGCGGTATTGTTTGAAGTCGTGAACCGCAGTCACAGCGAATTTATCGGAGTGTCCTGGTTGGGCGCCCAACTGGAGAGCCGTCAGCATCATGATTGATGATTTTTACCGGGTTCTGGAGGAACGCTTTCGCTCCTCTCAAGCTGTAATTCGTCAGCGTTTACAGGTCTATCAACCGTTTCTGCAGGCTTTACGCCAGGAAGTCGCGCAACCGCGCGCCCTGGACATCGGTTGTGGTCGCGGCGAATGGCTGCAGCTATTAGTAGAAAACGGTTTTGAAGCCCGGGGCGTGGACCTTGATGACTCGATGCTTGAGGCCTGTCACGAGCGGGGCCTGAACGCCGAAAACCTCGACGCCCTCAAAGCCCTGCAAGCGCTGCCCGACAACAGCCTTGATCTGATTTCCTCGTTCCATGTGGTCGAACACCTGACGTTCGACTATCTTCGCGAGTTGTTGCAGGAAACCCAGCGGGTGCTGTCGCCCCAGGGCTTGCTGATTCTGGAAACACCCAACATAGAAAACCTGTCGGTAGGGACCTGCGATTTCTGGCTTGACCCTACCCACGTTCAACCGTTGCCACCGGTATTCCTCGAATTCCTTTGCCAATACAGCGGTTTCGAGCGCTGTAAAATCCTGCGTCTGCAAGAAGATCCCGCCCTGCGCGAGCCCGATGCCAGCATTGGCCTGGTGGACGTATTGTTCCGCGCCAGCCCGGATTACGCCGTCGTAGCCCGCAAAGCGTTGCCAGCGCCAGAGCAAATCGATCCATTTGCTGAACTGTTCGCCAAGGACTTCGGGATCAAGCTCGATACCCTCGCCGGTCGTTATGACGAAATTATCGACCTGCGCATAGAAAGCACTGACCTGCGCGTCGAGCAGCTGGGCCATGATTTCGACGAACGTCTGGAACAGCAGCGGGTGCGCATGGAACAATCGTTCCAGGCCCACGAAGTCCTGTTGCAGGAACATCAGGCTCGCCTGATCAAGCACGAAGCACGTCTGGATCAAAAGGCCGATCGCCTGCAACAGCAGGAAGAGCGTCTTTACGCCTGGTATGCCGAAAGCATCGAGCGCGCGACCAAAGCCGATCAGCAATTGCTGGACCTTTACAGCAGCAGTTCCTGGCGTCTGACCCGCCCGTTACGCGGCGTGGTCAGGCTGGTGCGCGAACCCGGCTTCTTCAAATTGACCGTCAAGCGTGCGGCCTTGCTACCGCTGAACAGTGGCCTGCGCTATGTGCGCAGCAAACGTCGCTTCATGGGCGTGCTCAAATCGGTGGTTGAGCGCGTACCTGCGCTGGATAAACGTTTCCGCGCTTACCAGGCGTCTCTGGAAAAAGCCGTATCGGACATCGCCATCCCGGCCGATCCGATCTCCAACTATTCGCCGCGCGTCGAATATTTGCAGCGCCATCTGGTCAAGCTGGTGGGTCACGACGCCCCTGTCATTATTGATCAGGCCTCGTCCGACAGCCTGCCGCGTCTGGCCTATGTTTCGCCGCTGCCGCCGGAACGCACCGGTATTGCCGACTACAGTGCCGAACTGCTGCCGGCCTTGGCCGCTTATTATCAGATCGATCTGATTGTCGAGCAGCCGCTGGTCGAAGGTCAGTGGCTTCACGAGCATTGTCAGGTGCATGACGCCGACTGGCTGCGTGAGCGCGCCGACCAGTACGACGCTGTGCTCTACCACATTGGCAACTCCTCGTATCACAGCTTCATGGTCGAGCTGATGGAAGAAGTGCCGGGCATCGTGGTCCTCCATGATTTCTTCATCAGCGACCTCAACCGCACCATGAGCGCTCGCGACAACAGCCATCGCCAGACCCTGCAAACCTTGTATTACGGCCATGGTTATCCAGCGCTGGTGGACCCGCTTGCCGAGTCCACTTCGTTTGACTATCCGGTCAATCGCAAAATGTTGCAGCAGGCCACGGGCGTCATCGTTCACTCCGAAGTCTCCCTGCGCCTGGCGCGTCAGTGGTACGGCGAACATGCCGGAGCCGACTGGTCGCTCGTGCCGCTGCTGCGCGAGCGTGCCATTGAGCAAGACCGTGAAGCGTTGCGTCGCTTGCTCGACCTGCCGCAAGACGCCTTCGTCATTTGCAGCTTTGGCCTGCTGGGCGTCACCAAGCTTAACCATCGTCTGGTTCGTGCCTGGCTGGACTCCGAACTCGCGCTGGACCCAACCTGCATGCTGGTACTCGTCGGCGTGGCCGGCGAAACGCCGTACTGCAAGGAAGTGCTGCAAACCATCGCCGACAGCGGCTTGGGCGCGCGCATCCGGGTAACCGGCTGGTGCGACAACACCACCTTCAAGCAGTACCTGGCCTGCGCCGATCTGGCTGTGCAATTGCGCACGTTGTCGCGCGGCGAGACTTCGGCGACCGTCCTCGACTGCATGAATAACCGTCTGCCGGCCATCGTCAACGCCAACGGCAGCATGGCTGATCTTTCGCCGTTGGCGGTGTACCGCCTGGACGACGAATTCGAAGACGCCGATCTGACTCACGCCATCGAGCAGCTGTGGCGTGATCCCCAAGCGCGCCGTGATCTGGGCGAGCGGGGCAGGGCAATCATCGAAGAACAGCATGATCCGGACTACTGCGCCGGTCTTTACCATGTGGCAATCAGCAAATTCACCCAGCGCGCCGAGCAGCGCGACGTGCAATTGCGTGAAGCCATCAAACAACTGCCGGCGCCGGTGCTCGAAGCCGCGCGCCAGCAGGACGCAGCCCACGCGCAGGTCGTCAATGACGCCTTGCTGGCCTTGGCCGATCAACTGCTACAAGGTCAGCCTGATCCGCTGCAACCTCGGCAATTGCTGCTCGACATCACTGCAACCTGCCAGGTTGATCGCCAGACCGGCATCGAACGCGTTGCGCGCGCGCTGACCCTGGCGCTGTTGGCCGAACCGCCTGCGGGCTATCGCATCGAGCCGGTCTATCTGGTGTTCTCCGGTGGCCAGTGGCATTACCGTTACGCCACGGCTTATACCGCCGGGCTGCTGGACTTGAGCAAAGAGCTGGCCGACCAGGGTGTGGATTTCGCACCGGGTGACCAGCTGGTAACGCTGGATGTTTCTGGCCAATCGCTGGTTCTGGCCAGCCAAGCCGGAGTCATCAAGCGCCTGCAGGAACACGGCGTCACCTGCAAGGCATTGGTTTTTGACTTGTTGCCGGTGCTCAATCCGGAATTCTTCCCGCCCAATGCCAACGTTCATTTTGCTGACTGGCTGGCCACCGTTGCGCATTTCGACGGCGTGATCTGTATTTCCGATACGGTCGCCCAAGACATGCACAAGTGGGTCAAGGTCAATGCACCTGAGCGTCTGGACGCATTGACGATCGAGCACTTCCACCTTGGGGCCGACCTGGCGCACACCGCGCCGACCATGGGCTTGCCCGACAATGCCGCGCAAGTGCTTAAAAGTCTGGCCAGCTGCCCAAGCGTGCTGATGGTTGGCACCCTTGAGCCGCGTAAGGGTTACCTGCAAGCGCTTGAGGCCTTCTCCGAGCTTTGGGAAAACGGTGTCAACGTCAATCTGGTCATCGTGGGTCGTGCGGGTTGGCAGCAACTGCCGCAAGATCAACAGCGCACTATTCCCAAGTTGCTTGAGCGCCTGAACAACCATCCGCAGAAGGGCAGGCACCTGTTCTGGCTCGATGGCATCAGCGACGAGTTTCTGGAGCAGGTGTACAGCGGCGTCAGTGGCCTGTTGGCCGCCTCCGAAAACGAAGGGTTTGGTCTGCCGCTGATCGAAGCAGCGCAAAAAGGCCTGCCGATTTTGGCGCGGGATATCCCGGTATTCCGCGAAGTGGCGGGTGAACATGCCTTCTATTTCAAGGCTGACGAACCCGCGCAACTGGCCGCCGCCATCACCCAATGGCTGGAGCAGGGTTGCCAGCCGACCTCTACGGCCATGCCATGGCTGACCTGGCGCCAAAGTGCCGACAACCTTCAGCATCTGTTGCTCAAGGACCTGTCGCCGGAAGTCCTGGTTCACGCCATCGAAAACGCCCAGCAAACCGCTCTATAAAGAAGGCAACTGGCTCCCCTGATCAGGGGGCCTGTTGCTGCGCGGTATCCCTCAGATAAATACCTATCCCATGGGAGCGAGCTTGCTCGCGAAAGGGATGGTCGATCCGCCCACTTTCCCAACCCGAAATACCCACCTTTGCGAGCAAATCCGGCCGCAACTGCCCCCATTGCGACGCCGATCGTGTACCCCTTTCATCCCCTCCAGATTGTATATATAGCTATCTAGCTAGCTAGATATAAAGCTATCCATCGGAATGCCACAAACACTGTAAGAAAAGTCCACAAACACGGTAGGCTTTACCTTGTTTACAGTAGGAAACCTCGTTAGGGTTGCAGCGGTTTTTGTTGAGATCGTCTAATGACTTCTACACCGCTGTCCCCCGTGACCCGTACCCCGTATTTCCCCTACATCGACGGCCTGCGGGCCCTGGCTGTCCTGGCTGTTTTGATCTACCACCTGCACGCCTCATGGCTGCCCGGTGGATTCGTCGGCGTCGATGTTTTCTTCGTGATATCCGGCTTCGTCGTCAGCGCCTCCATTGGCAGCTTTCAGGGCCGAAATCCGTTTCACTTTTTCGCTTATTTCTATGCCAGGCGCATCAAGCGAATCTTCCCGGCGCTGATCGTTTGCCTGCTGGTCACGGCCTACATGACGGCCTTGCTGGTGCCGTCGTCCTGGCTCAGCGACGTCAACCAGCGTGTCGGCCTGTCCGCATTTTTTGGCCTGAGCAACTTCCTGCTAGCCCAGACCGGCCGCGATTATTTCGCCCCGACCACTGAATTCAATCCCTACACCCACACCTGGTCCCTGGCGGTTGAGGAGCAGTTCTACCTGGTCTTCCCGCTGCTGTTCATGGCCTGGTTGATTGGTCCCAAAGGTCGCGTTGTCTCCATCGGCCTGTTCGTGGTTGGCGCGATTGCCTCGATGATCTTTGCCTACTGGCAGAGCCACGCCGCGCCAACCTCGGCTTATTTCCTGAGCCCGAGCCGCTTTTGGGAATTGGCGGCCGGCGTGCTGCTGTTCCAGCTGACCCAGCAAAAGCCAGTATTGGCCACCGCGAATCCGGGCAAAACGCGCGGCATCTTCGGTTTGCTGTCCCTGCTTTTACTGCTTGGCGCGCTGGCGTTCACCTCACCGTTGGGCTTCCCGTTCCCCGGCGCATTGTTCGCCGTCATCGGCACAGTGGGCGTAATTTATTGCCTGCACCGCCACGACGAATTGAGCCGTCTGCATGCGGTGCTGGGCAGCAAACCATTGGTGTCTATCGGGCGTGTTTCTTATTCCCTCTACCTCTGGCATTGGCCGGTCTTCGTGCTGTTTCGCTGGACTGTTGGCCTGGATGCCGTGTGGACGCGCATTGCGGCAGTCGTGCTGGCTTTCGCCCTCGCATACGCTTCGTATCGGTGGGTGGAAAACCCGGTTCGTCACTCGCGCCTGTTGCGTCGCGTGCCCCAGTTTGCGCTGGTCTTGATTGGCCTGGCCTGCATCGGCGGCAGCTGGTGGGCGGCTGGAAAAATCGTCCTCAGCGAACCGCAAATTTCCATGAGCACCGTCACCCGGAATCCGGATGTCTGGTATCCCCACGGCCCGGCCACCGACGCCAATAATCCCGGTTGCATCGCCGACCCCGAATACATCAACGTTGAAGGCACCACCAAGCTGATGTTCAAGCCGCACGGGTGTCAGCCAGAGCGTCCGGTGGCGACCAACACGATCTACGTCATCGGCGATTCCCACGCCATGGCCTACGAAGGCATGTTCAAGCAATACGCCCTGCGCAATGCCCGCAACGTAGTGGTTTACAGCAACGGCGGTTGCCCGTTCGTGGCCTTGCAGCCCTGGCGCGATATCGAAAATCCGGTTTGCATGCGCAATCAGGAAATTAGCCTGCGTGACCTGCGCGCCAACGTTAAGCCTGGTGATGTGCTGTTCCTGCCATCGCTACGCGTGACGCGGCTTTCCGACCAGTGGGTTGGAATAAGTGAAGCCACTGCCGATAGAGAAATGTTGGGGGCAAAAGGGTATGCGCGTCGCAGGCGTGCGGTGGTTGCCGCAGTGGACACGCTCAAGGAGTTTGCCGACAACGGAGTGCAGATCGTCTTTGAAGGACCCAAGCCCGTTTTCAAGGCGCCGCCATTCCGATGTGGCGATTGGTTTAATGCAAATAACCCAATATGCGCGCCTGGGTTTAGTGTTTCAAAAATGATACTCAACCGTTATCGCCAACCTATTCTGAGATCGTTGACTGACATCACACGGCAACTTCCGAATGCAACTGTATGGGATCCGTTCCCGATTCTGTGCCCTGAGGAATATTGTTATGCCTTTCGCGATGGTAAGCCGTTGTATCTTGACGGGGATCACCTGAGCGGTAACGGCAACCTCCTGCTTTTAAAAGATTTCACGGAATTTATGGCCAAACGCCTTGTCCTGTTGGGCGAAGCCGTGTCCATAGAAAAAGCGGTTGTAAAATAAATAGTAAATACGCGTAGGAATCATCTTGTTTACAGGTAGGAAAGATGTGTACGATGGCCGGGCTTTATGCCTAAGCGCCCAATTTTGTTACGGATACGAACGTAGTGGGTGCTACTACAAATAGGCATTAAGTGTTTTACCCATCAAGGGGCCATACCCTTGGAAGGGGGATGGCATCAGGCTGGGGCCGACGGGCCCGCACCACCCAGGCCTGCCTGTCGAATCGACTAAAATCTTGGAGAAGTACCTAACATGGCAACTCAAGCTCAAATCACCGCAGTACAACAACTTTACGTTTCGTACCTGGGTCGCGCTGCTGACTCCGCTGGCCTGGCTTTCTGGTCCAACGCAATCTCCACTGGTACCGCTACCGTTGCTTCGGTTGCTACCGGTCTGACCCTGGCTAACGAATACAAAACTGCTTACGCTGGTTTGACCAACGACGCTTTGGTTGACAAGGTTTACACCAACGTTCTGGGCCGCCCTGCTGACGCAGCTGGTAAAGCCTTCTGGGTTGCTTCGTTCGCTAACGGTTCCGTTAAGGCTGACACTTTCGTTGCTTCGTTGATCTCGAGCCTGGGTACCCAGGATCAGCAGACCATCAACAACAAAACTTTCGTAGCACAGACTTACACTGACACTGTTGGTACTTCTTACAACGCTTCGGCCGCTACTTCGGTACTGGTTGGCGTGAACAGCACCGCTGCTTCGGTTAACACTGCAATCACCGCTATCACTTCCGGTAGCCTGCCAGGCCTGACTCCAGGCGTTAACCTGATCGCTGCTGTGTCCACTGCCGCTACTGCAATCGACACCTACGCCAAGCAAATCGCTGCCAGCAACCCGACTTTCGACACTGTTAAAGACGGTTCGGTAACTTCGGCTGAAGCAACTGCTGCTTTCAACGCCGCAACTACACTGCGTGCAGACGCTGCTAACGGTGGCGCCGCTACTACTGCAACTCTGCAAGCGAACGTAACTAACGCTACCAACGCTGCTACTGCTTCCAAGGCAATCGTTTCTGCTCTGGCTGGCGGCACCGCTGCTGTTACTGCATACGACAGCGCTCTGGCTGCTCAGAAAGTAACTCTGGGTACTCCTGCTGAACAAACTGCTGCTGCTTCGGCTAAAGCCGCTGCCGACGTAGGTCTGGCTGCTGCTGTATCGGCTGCTGGCGCTACCGTTACCCTGACTACTCTGGGTACTGCCGGTGGTACTACTTTCGCTGACACCGCTGCTCTGTACACCTACCTGACAGATCCTGCGACCAACGCTGTTCAGCGCGCTGCTGTAGTAACCGAACTGAACAAAGTCACCACTTACGGTGCTTCGTTCAACGCAGCTGCTGACAAAGGCCTGGCTGTAGCCAAGGCTAACGCTCTGGTTACTACTACCAAAGCAACTCTGGAAGGCATCGACACTGACGCCGGTACTGTTGGCGTTCAGGCTACTGACTACGCTACCAAAGCTGCTGCAGCCGTTACTGCTGCTGACACTCTGGTTAAAGCTCAGGCTGCTGACGTTGCGGTTGCCACTGCCAAGACTGTTGTTGATCAGTACACCATCCTGAACAAAGCATCGGCTGACGCTACTGCTGCGATCACTGCTTTCAACACTAACGCTGCAAACGTTGGCAAAGTAGCAATCACCGGTCTGACCGGCGCTACTGAAGGCACCGTTGCTAAAGACGTGTTCTACTTCCCAACCAAAATCGTTGGCGCTAACGACTTCGCAATCGGTACTACTACCGCTTTCGGCGCCGGCGACGCAATCGTTCTGGGTTCGGGCTACACCTTCAACTCTGGCGCTCTGACCACTGGCAACAACAGTGCTCTGGAAGTGTTCTTTGTTAAAGGCGCAAGCGGCACTCAAGTTGTTATCGAAACCAACGCAGTAGGCAGCGCTACTACTGTTACTGGGACCGACGGCAACGTGACTTCGTCCGCTGACACCGCTGTAATCAACCTGGTTGGCGTAACTGCTGATCACTTGAGCTTCAACAACGGTGTTGTCAGCTACGTCTGATAATCGTTGATGTGAATCCATCACCGGGCCTTCGGGCCTTGTGAAGGACTCCCGAAAAACCCGCCCCGTTAAAAGGGCGGGTTTTTTTATGGACGCTATAAGTAGCGGCATAAGACCTCCGTCAAACTTTTTTCACTGTCCTTCTTTGAGTAAAGCGCTGATCTCGTAGGTTGTGCTTGAAACATTCCCCTGAGGGAGCGAGCTTGCTCGCGAAAGCGCCGGTACAGCCAGCGAGTGCAGTGCGCCTGGGCTACTGCCTTCGGAAGCAAGCTTGCTCCCACAGGGTTTGTGGGCGCCTGTGTTAATTTCGTTCAATTTAAGCGCCAAGGCACATAACCCGTGTAACACTGACGGACAATTGGTTCTTAACTCAAGGAAGGTTCTTCATGGCAGTCCCAGTCCCCACCGTAGTGTCCGTATCGTCCAGCACCGCAAACGGTGCGTACAAAGCCGGCGATGTCATCAGTATCCAGGTAGTGTTCAGTGAGGCAGTAGAAGTAACCAATGGACCACCGCAGCTTGAACTGACTCTCGGTTCGGTACGCCTTGCGTCATATACCGCTGTGGGTAGCAGTCCAACGGCGCTGAACTTCACCTATACCGTGCAGGCCGGGGACAACAGTGCAGATCTGGACTACTCCAGCACTATTGCCCTATCGCTCAATGGCGGGACCATCCAATCTCCGATCCTTTTAGAGAACGCGGCCCTCACCTTGCCAACGCCAGGCGCCGCCAACTCCTTGGGCGCGAACAAAGCCCTGGTGATCGACACCACCGCCCCGCCAGCGCCCAGCACACCCAATTTACTGGCCGCCAGTGACTCCGGGTCATCCAATTCCGACAAGCTCACCAACGTGACCACACCCAGCTTCACCGGCACCGCCCAAGCCAATGCCACCGTTAAACTGTTTGACACCAACGGCACGACTGAGTTGGGTACAACGACGGCCGACGGTTCCGGTAACTGGATACTTACGTCCAATACGTTGAGCCCAGGTCTTCATTCCATTACGGCCAAGGCGACCGATGCAGCAGGTAATGTCAGCGCTGCATCGGCGGGGTTGGGGGTGGCTATCGACACAACGGCCCCTTCCGTAAGCAGCGTTACCGTCCCGTTAAATGCCAGCTATACAACCGGGCAAGCGCTGAATTTCACCGTCATCTTCAATGAAGCCATCAGCGTAACCGGCACGCCCACCATTGCCCTGCTCCTCAATACCGGCGGTATAGTACAAGCCGCTTATGCCAGCGGCTCAGGCACTAGCGCGCTGACGTTCACTTATGTGATTGCCGCCAACGTCGCCGATAATGACGGCATAGTCGTTGGAAACTCGGTGATCCTCAATGGCGGCACATTAAAAGACACTGCTGGCAATAACGCGGTATTGACACTCAATGCAATCGGCAGCACCACTAACGTGCTGGTCGGTGCGCCCGCTGTGCCGCCGGTTTTCAACACTGCAGCGGTCAACGGCATTAGCCTGGTGATCAGCTACACCGAAGCCACTACACTGGACGCGGCGCATCCTCCCGCGCCGGGCGCTTACAGCGTACTTGTCGGCGGTGTCGCCAATGTCGTGACGGGCCTGACCATCGATGCGCTGGCCAAAACCGCGATCTTGACCCTGACCACGCCAGTGACCGCAGGGCAGAGCGTTACCGTCGCCTACAACGACCCGACCGCTGGCAACGACGCCAACGCCTTGCAGAACGCCGCTGGCACCGATGCCGCCACGTTCAGCGCTACAGCGGTGATCAATAACACCGTCGCGCCGCCTGTCGTGCCGCCTGTAAGCGGCGGCATTACTGTGACAGCGCCGGCCAATGGCGGGGTGCTGACTGGCACACCGTTCGCCGACACCTTCGTCGGTTCCAGCGCCAAAGACACCTTTTTCCCCGCCGGTGGCGCGGATTCGGTGGATGGCGGCGCGGGCGTCGACACCGTGATTCTGGCCGGCAGCCGGGCGCAATTCGGCATAACTCATCAGACCGACGGCAGTTTCAGCGTGCGTTCGTTGACCGATTCAAGCTCGGTGGTGACGGTCAAGAATGTCGAGCGCCTGACCTTTGATAACCAGACCATCGCCCTGGACGTCACCCCGACCTCAAGCCGCGTGGCCGAGCTGTATCACCTGACATTGGGGCGTAACCCTGAAGAAAACGGGCTGGGTTTTTACGTTGGAGTCAGCGGCCAAGGCTTGAGCACCGCGCAATTGGCGCTGAATTTCGTCAGCAGTGCCGAGTTCACCAAGCTGTATGGCACGCCGAATAACACCGCTTTCGTCACCCAGCTGTACCAAAACGCCTTTGGCCGCGCGCCGGATGCCGAAGGCCTGGCTTTTCATGTTGCCCAACTGGCCAAAAACCCCGGCGCTGCGGGGCTGGCCAACGTGATTGCCAACTTTGTCGATTCCCCGGAAATGGCCATCAAACTCGCCGGCGTCGTGGATCAAGGCATCCCGTTGTACAGCTGATTTCGGCTGGTCATGGCGACCGCTACCCCGTAGGACGGCTTCAGCCGGGAGCAAGCCCGATCATCCGCGACGGCTCTATCGGTAGAAATGCCACCCTCTCGGCTGAAGCCCGGTCTACGGGTTTTGATCGGGCGGTGGCGCAGTGTCCGACGTGCAAACGGGCGGGTCTAATCCCGCAACGGCAGGTTATCCAGGGATTTATCCACCAAGGTCTGGACCATTTGCACCAGGTGCATCACGGAAAACGCCAGATCCCGTTGGCTGCCCTTGAGGCTGTCGCCGCATTCGTAAGCCGTTGCCGTGGCGCAACGCAACGCAACGCAACGCAACGCAACGCAACGCAACGCAACAATTCCGAGGCATGGACCAGCGCTTGTTCAAGGCCGACGCCTTCGTTTGCCCGGAAGAAGCCGGTTCTGCGGGGTTGCAGCGAGGTTTGTGATGAGCATTTGCTTTGATTTCTAACCGAAAATTAAAGCCATCACCATCGCTACGATTTCTAGGGTGGCGGCCGTGCGTAGGTTAGTAGCCCGGCGGTTAGGAACCGGTGCGCCCGAAAGCGCCCTGCGCACGGCCACCATAACGTGCAGGCCGTAAAAAAGCGCCTCGCGAAAGGAGGCGCAATGCGCCTAACACAACACAGGCTACTAAACCTGATCGCTGAATGTGCAGCGCCCGGCGCAGAATAGTAGCCCGAATCGGCAGGCGCAAGAGGGCGGATTTTCTAGGAAACTTCATACAAATGAAAGGGATACATCGGTCGCCATGACTGGAAAATGTAGGAGTGGTCTGACAGAAAATGCTCGATAGTGGCACTTTGGCCTTGTTTTTCAAGCCCTGCCGTTGTTAATAACGGCTCACTCGGCGCCAGGAGGTGCCAGAGGTAGAAAAGGGAACAGTGCTCATCAACGTTTCAGAGCAATATCCCGAAAGCGCCACGCGTCGTTATCAAATCACGCCCATTAAAAAACCCGCCCTTTTAACGAGGCGGGTTCTTCGAGAGTCCTTCACAAGGCCCGAAGGCCCGATGATGGATTCACATCAGCGATTATCAGACGTAGCTGATAACACCGTTGTTTACAGCCAGGTGATCAGCAGTTACGCCAACCAGGTTGATTACGGTAGCGTTTGGCGAAGCCAGAACGGTGCCGTCAGTGCCGACTGTAGTGCTGGAGTTGCCGTATGCTTCAGTTTCGATAACAACCTGAGTACCGGTAGCGCCTTTAACCAGGAAGAATTCCAGAGCGTTAGCGTTGCCAGTGGTCAGAGCACCGGAATTGAAGGTGTAAGCCGAACCCAGAACGATGCTGTCGCCAGTACCGAAGTTAGTAGTGCCGCCGATTGCGAAATCGTTAGCAGCTACTGCCTTGGTGTTGCCGAAGTAGAAAACGTCGGACTTGGCAGTTGCTTGAGTAGTAGCAGCAACACCCGAGATATCGCTGATAGTTACTTTGTCAGTGTTGGCTGCTGCGAAAGTAGAAAGCGAAGCCTTTGCGATTGCAATGGAGTTGTCCAGTGCAGCGTACTTGTCAACTACAACTTTAGCGGCGGCAACTGCAGCGTCAGCTACGGTTACTTTAGCCAAGGTATCTGCTTTAGTAGCCGAGTCAGCAGCGAGAGCTGCATAGCCAGTTACGCCGCTAACACCAGCAGCGCCGCTAGCGGTGCTTACAGCGTCTTCAGCAGCGATAAGAACATTCACTTTAGCAACGGAATCAACAGCTGCTTGACCGTAAGTAGGCAGCTTAGCCAGTTCAGCGGTGATAGCAGTTTTAGCGGCCAACAGAGCAGTCAGGTTTTGAGCAGCTGTGTAAGCTGTTGCGCCAGCACCGCCAGCAGTGCCGGTAGTTGGAGTGTTGTCCAAGAAACCTTGCAGAGCTGCTTTGTCAACAACTGTCAACGCTGTACCGTTAGTGCCCAGTGCAGTGTTGTACTTGGCAAGCAATGTAGCGTAGTTAACGGTACCAGTGGTGGTAACACCAACGTTAGCCGTCAAGGCAACATCGGCAGCAGCAACAGCTGCGTTCTCAGCAACGATTGCAGCAGCTTTAGCAACGGCTGGAGTCGAAGTGCCGACCAGTACTTTTTGTGCAGCAACGGCGCTGTCGTAAGCATTTACAGCGTTAGAGCTGCCGTTAGCGACTGCCAAAGCTTTGGCATTCGATGCAGCCAGGGTAGCGGCTGTAGAGAGGTCTGTAACGATTTTGGTAGTAGAGGCGCTAGCTGTAGTACGAGCGGTATCGGCAGCAGTTGCCGCTTGGCCCGCTTCAACTGCAGAAACCGAACCGTCTTTAGTGGTACCAGTAACGATGCCATCATAAGTTGGGTTGGTCGAAGCGGTAGCAACACCGAAAGCAGCTTTGTCAGCATTTGCAGCTGCAACAGCATTGATCAGCGAAACACCTGGAATCAGACCGGTCAGGGTGCCGTTGTTGATGTTAGCGATTGCAGTGGTCACCGAAGCAGACGAACTGTTCACGCCAACCAGCACAGCAGCACCGGCCGAAGCGTTGTAAGAAGTGCCAGCAGTGTCAGTGACAATCCTCACCAATCGAGGCCCCGGCGTTACCGGCTCTTAGCGCAGCAGCGGGATATTGCGGTCCATATCCCACCGCCGTCCCACTTCAGAAACCCCCAAATCCCATCAATTTCAGCAAGCGCTGATCAGTCGTTATGGGCCGTTGACGGTTTTTTTGTGCGGCCAATGCCGCCTGCCTTCCCCAATCGCGTCGTAAAACGCGTCTATAACGGCGTTTCTCAACGTGGGAGGGGCATGGGGAGTGTAGCTGCGGTTTGGCGTTCTGGCGGGCTTGTATCGCCTTCTCGCGGCGGGAGGTGCTTATGAGCGTTATCGCCCTCAGCGCCCAGACGCTCAAGACGCTGGTTTGCCCATCCGACAAGGCCAAGGAAAATATCTGGGACGCGCGCTGCAAAGGCCTGATGCTGGAAGTGCGGCAAAGCGGCGGGCGCACCTGGTACGTGCGTTACGTGGACATTCGCGGCAAACAGCGCCAGTTGCGCATCGGCGACGCCGACGTGATTTCCCTGGAGCGCGCCCGCAAGCGCACCGATGAACTGCGCAGCCAGGTCGCGTTGGGTCGTGATCCGGCGGAAGAAAAGGCCATGCTCAAGCAAATGCCGACCTTCGCCGAGTTCGTTCATGAGCGCTACCTGCCATACGTCAAAGGCTACAAGCGTTCCTGGCACATCGACGAATCGCTGCTGCGCAACCATCTGCTGCCCAAACTGGGCGGCAAATACCTGGACCAGATCCGCAAGGACGAGATCATCGCCCTGCATCACGGCCATCGCGCCAAGGGCCGCGCGCCGGCGTCGGCCAATCGCTTGCTGATCCTGATGCGCTACATCTTCAACCTGGCCCTGAAGTGGGAAACCCCCGGCCTGCTGAAAAACCCCGCCAAAGGCGTGCCGCTGCTGGAGGAGAACAACAAGCGCGAACGCTATTTGTCTCAGGAAGAGGCGCAGCGCCTGTATGACGCGGTGCAGCAAAGCGAATCGCGGATGCTGCGCTTTATCGTGCCGATGCTGATTTTGACCGGCGCGCGTAAACGCGAAGTGCTGGATGCGCGCTGGGGGGATTTCGATCTGCAACAGCGGGTGTGGCGCATTGCGTTGAGCAAGTCGGGTAAAGCGCGGTATGTGCCACTGTCCGAAGGCGTGGTGCTGCTGCTGGATCAACTGCGCGCTGAACACGCCAATTGGCCGCTGGCGCAGCGTGGCAGTTTGTGGGCGTTCCCCAATCCCAATACCGGCAAGCCGTATTCCTCGATCTATTACACCTGGGACACCACCCGCAAAAAAGCTGGCCTGCCCGAAGTGCGGATTCACGACCTGCGGCACAGCTTCGCCAGCTTTCTGATCAACGCCGGCCGCTCGATCTACGAGGTGCAGAAGATTCTCGGCCACACGCAAATCAAAACCACCCAGCGCTACAGCCACTTGTCGCAAGACACGCTGCTGGCGGCGGTCAACACCGCCGTTGACCTGCTGGGCCCGGCATTTGGTGGGCCGAGCAAAGCCGAGGCAAGAAAATGACCTGACTGTGCGCCTCCCCTGGCGCGGTTTTTGCTGTGCCAAGAGGCATGCGGCAGAAGGGTCAAATACGTCGGTTATATGACGCCTTGAAAAAGGCGTCAGGCCTCTAGTAGCAAGGCCTGTAGAGCCTTTTGGTCAGGATCTGAATAAATAAAGGCGCATTGCCACCTTTCGTCGTTAATGAATTGAACGCCTACACCTTTCTTTGTATTTTCCGATTTTTTGTCGCTGACCAATCTTTTGATATTCGTTGGAGTTGTGCATGAGCATTGCGAACACTGCGCCGGTATTTGCCGCGATTACCAAGTCCAACCAGGTTTCGGTTTTCAGTTACCCAAACTTGAACGGTTCGGATGCGAGTCCAGGTAATAGCACGGAGAATGCCAACCTGGCGAGTATCGTTCAGTCGGTCATCAATCGTGGCGGCGACTACCGGCTTGATACGTCGATCAAGAATTTCACGGATACAGACCTGCGCGCCAAGCTGGACGCCAGTGGCTTCTTTTTCATGACGGATATGGAGCACGGCAGCCCAACCGACACGGCTTTTTTGCCGGTGGCTGCCCAGACCACGATCCGCGATTGGGTCAGCGCTGGCGGCGTCATCATGATGACTGCCACAGGAGGGAGCGCCGACACGGTCTTCCTCAATACGATTTTTGGTTGGGACCTGACCACCACCAGCGGGTCGACCTGGGCGCTCAACACGGCGAATGCGGCCGGTACACCCTTTGCCGGTGGCCCCGCAACGCTGTCCAACCTGAGCGCCACTGATGCGATTGGCAAGGGCACGGTTGCCAACTTCAAGGCAATTTACGGCACGGACAGCAATGCGACGGTAGCGGCTATCTCCTACGGCAAGGGCACGGTCATTTTTCTGGGGTTTGATTACTATGACGCCGGTATTGCCGGGACGGGCTTCCAGGCATCAGCCCCGCAGTATCTGGCTGATGTGACTACCGGCTCGGCAAGTACCGATGTCTGGGTTACGCAGATGATCCCGCGGGCGATGGAGTATTCCGCTGCGCTGGCGTCAAACTACATCCTCAACCAGACCGGTGCCGGGCTAGAGCGCACCAACACCCTGGTGTTGTCGGATGCCGACAGCGATGTTGTGACGGTTGCCGTGTCGGCTGTGGCCGTGGTGCAGAAAGACAGCGCGGGGGCGGTGATTGCCGCCAATGATCAGTTGCCCAATAACGCGACGTTGTTGGCGATGATGGGCGTTTCCCCGGACCCGGTGCTGGATGGCGCGCATGTCACTGGCAATCTGACCTGGGCGTTCAACTCCGGTAGCGAGGCGTTCAAGTATTTGCGGGCCGGCGAAAAACTGTTGCTCTCGTATACGCTGACCGCCACCGATGCCAATGGCAATGTCGGCACCACGGTGCTGGAGCTGACGATTAATGGCAGCAACGATGTGCCGGTGATTGCCGGGGTCCCGACACTTGCGCAGGACGTCGTCGTCGGCAGCGCGACTGCATTGGCGGACTTCACGGTGCAAGACGCCGATTCCAGCACATTGACCGTGCTGTTGACGCCTACCAACGGCAGTGTCGCCGGCCTCGACGGCTGGACACAGACGGGGGCGAACTGGAGTAAAACCGGGACGGCGGCCGAGCTGAACACTGCATTAGCGGCGGCTACGCTCAAGGCCACTGCGAAAGGTAGCGCCAGCCTGCAGATTCAGGTGACCGACGATAACAATACGACGGCCACGACGCTGTACAACCTCACTGCCAAGGACGCTCCAGTGGTTGTCGTTGCGCCAATGATCGATGGTGTCAGCGTCACCACTTCGTCGCTGGTGCTGCCCGGCGGTGTGACCGGGCAAACGCTGTCGATCCCGCTGGTGACAACTTCGCGCACCGAGGAAGCGGGCCGCGCCGATGCTGCGGATATCCCATTGGTGCAAAGCAATGGCAGCACGATCCTGCAAGTTCAAGTGCCGGTCGGCTACGGCCTCAGTGCCACCGGCACCGCCAGCATTGGCGTAACGCCGGGCGGTATTACGCTGAAATCCGCGATTGATGCGGTGACCAGCAATGTCGCCGATAACACTCAGTTGAATGCCAATGGTCAGGCTGCTTTGAATGCCATGGCCAGTACCAGCAATGTGGTGATTCAGACGATCACCCCGGTTGCCGCCAGTTCAGCCCCCGCCAAACCTTTGGTGATCGAGGGCACCGCGAGTGCCACTCAGCACACTGCATTGGTCATCGATGCCTCCAAACTACCTGCGGGCAGCGCGCTCACGCTTAACGGCGTGGACTTTGCGGCAATCGTGGGTGCCGTCTCGGTCACCGGCAATACAGCGGGCCAGATTCTGAGTGGCGATGCGGCCAGCCAGAATTTCACGGTAACGGCGGCAGGCAGCCAGGTTTTTGCCGGCGGCGGCAGCGACACGCTCAGTTTTGCTGCGTCGAGCACCGGCACCACGGCCAAGACCACCCAACTGCATGGCGGCAAAGGCGTGGATACCGGGGCATTTTCGGACGCAAAATCGGCCTATAACATCGAGCAGCATGCGGGCTACACGCTAGTTACGCGCATTGATGACCCGGCCAATCAGGTCAAACTGGTCAACGTTGAAACCCTGAGTTTTGCCGACAGCTCGGTTGCCGTCGCTTCTTCCACCACGCAGTTGGCCGTGGCCAGCCTGTATCAGAACATTCTGGGGCGCCAGGCGGATGTGGCAGGTTTCGAGTTCTGGAATACCGTCACCGGAACCAGTGCGAACAGCCTCGGCGCTACTGCCTTGGCCATGGCTCAGTCAGTCGAAAATGCGAGTAACGGGTTTGCCATGAATGGCAATTCCGCCCATGACGTCGCGGTGCTGTACAAAGCGCTTCTGGGCCGTGACTCGGACGCAGCGGGCCTCGCGTTCTGGACTCAGCAAAAGGATAACGGTGCGTCGCTTGCCAGCCTTGCGCAAGCGTTTGTAGTGTCTACAGAGTTGGTCGGGCAGTACAAAGCAGCGACCGATTGGGACTTTGCTGGCTGATACGCGGCGATCAGGCCTGCTTTTGGGCAGGTCTGATCATTGCTGACCACTGCAAAGCCGGCAAATTCGCGACCGCGTCACAGTGGGACGGATTTATCCGGAAAGGCGATGGTTTGGGCAGCACAACCCTGTGGGAGCCGAGCTTGCTCGCGAAAGCGGCGTGCCAGACGCGAAAAATCCATCGGATGTACCGGCTTTTTCGCGGGCAAGCCTCGCTCCAACGGGATGGCGATCAATGCACTGTGGTGCGCACCGGCTGGCTTTCGCCTGGCGCGCTGTCGATGATCCAGTCCGGCCAGATATCCAGCGCCCATTCACCCTGGCGGCATTGGTCGTGGAGGACGGCCAGCCATTGCCGCAGCGGTTGCTGGGCCATGAGCAGCGTGGCTTTCTGTTCGCCGACCTTGAACGTCAGGGCGATGATTTCCGGGGTGCGGGCCACATCAATCGCGTCGATCAGCAAGGTGCTGTCCTGCTGCGCAGCCTGCACGGGCAGTTGTTCGGGCAACTGGGCGATGGCGGCTTGTTGGGCGAAGCTCTGGAGCGCATCGGCGTGGTAATCCGGCAGCGGTGCAGCGGCAGTCACGCCGCCTGTGGCAGCCGGTTGCAACCAGCTCAACAGATGCGGCACCAAACGCTTGACCAGACGCTGGGTCAACCAGAACACCACAGTCCCGCCCGACGCCAGCTCGCCCGTCAGTTGCAGGCGGTCCTGGAGGTCATGCATTTCGGTGGTCACACGCTTGAGGTCCATCGGCGCCGGCGTAGCAGATTCGGTACTCACTCATACACTCCAGATTCAGTGCGCAGCCTGAACAAAAAGGCCAACGTCCCTGTTAGATGGCCGCTGGTGCAGCAGTTATCAAGGCTGGGCGTTCAGAAAGGCACGCAGCCCATGACACTTCCATTGTGGGAGATCCGATGCTTATTGGTTGATCGGGAGATGGCCTTTGCGAGCAAGCTTGCTCCCACAACATTAACGCCAGGCAGGCAGATGCACTGTTTTCGGCGCATGATGGCCCTTCAAAACATAAGGAGAAGGACCCTCCATGACGACGCTGACTTTCCATCGCCCGCAAGACAGTTATGACTTGGCAGACTGGGGAGGGTATCGCTCGATACTGACTTCGTCGCACTTTCAGATAACGGACGGCTTTCATGCCACGGATGTCTACGGCTTCTTTGCCGACAACTCCACCGGCGTCACCAGCGGCCTGGTGACCGGATTTGTCTGGTCGCAAAGCGGCGCGCCGGTGGTCAGTATTTCCGGGCTGAACCTCAATTTTTTAAAGGCACTCAATTCCACTCCAGCCGGTATCTTGGCGGAGGTTTTGAAAGGCAACGACACGATCATTGGCTCCTATGACAATGACGTTTTCTATGGCTATACCGGCAACGACACGTTTGTCGGCGGTTTGGGCGTGGACACAGCGGCTTACGATGGCGGGCGCAGCCAGGTGACGGTTAGCGCCAGTGGCAGCGGTTATAAGGTCAGCACGTTTGGCAAGGTGGACACCTTGAGCGGTATCGAGCGTATTGCCCTGGGTGACGGGTCGGTGCTGGCGCTGGACGTGAAGCCCGGTGAAAACGCCGGCTCCGCTTATCGTATCTACCAGGCGGCATTTGATCGCAAACCCGACCTGTCGGGCCTCAAGTACTGGATCAAGCAAATGGATGCAGGTGCCAGCCTGACCCAGGTCGCACAAGGCGTGGTCAATAGCACCGAGTTCAAGGCGCTGAACCCGACCAATGATTCCACGGCGCTGATCAACAACTTTTACCTGCACGTCTTGCACCGTGCGCCCGATGCCGCCGGTTTACAGTACTGGAGCACGGCCGCCGCCAATGGCCTGCGGCCTCATGAAATACTGGCGGCTTTTTCCGAAAGCACCGAGAACGTCAACGGCACGGCTGGCGCTTTGAAAGACGGGATCTGGATGTAGGTCGGCCTGTTCGCGACCGCGTTATTGTGTAGAACTGGCTTTAGCCGGGAGCACGCTCTCCCGGCTAAAGCCAGTCCTACGAATCGCGCCTTAAACCCTCAGCCTTTACTCACCTGATCACGCCAGTCGATGAGTAAGTCATTGAGTGTGTCTTGCAGGGCGAAGGCCGGTTGCCAGCCGGTGGTCTGGCGGATGGCGTCGCTGTTGCCGCTGGCGCTGGGGATGTCGGAAGGGCGCATGCGCTCGGGATCTTCTACGACTTCGATGGTCTTGCCGGTCAGTTCCAGCAGGGTATCGAGCATGGTCTGGATTTTGCGCGGCTGGCCGCTGCAGATGTTGAAGCAGCGCGGATAGGTCGCGGGTTTATCGGCCAGTTCCAGCAATTTGATGTAGGCGCCGCACACGTCGCGTACATCGAGAAAGTCGCGTTCAGCCTGCAAGTTGCCGACTTTGAGCTGCGGCGCTTGCTGACCGGCTTCGATCAAGGCGATCTGGCGCGCGAACGAGGCTGTCACGAAGTCCGCTGACTGGCCTGGGCCGATGTGGTTGAAAGGTCGCACGATGACCCCCGGCATGCCTTGGCGGAAATACTCCTGAAAGGCGGCCTCGGCGGCCAGTTTGCTGGCGGCGTAAGGGTTCATTGGCTGGCACAGGGTGTTTTCGGTCAGCGGGATGCCTTGCTTGAAGCTGGCGCCGTAGACTTCCGAAGAGCTGACAAACAGCACAAAGGCTTTCGGGGCGTGACGCTGCAAGGCTTGCAGCAGGTTGACGCTGCCCATGACGTTGGTTTGCCAGGTCAGCAGCGGCTCTTTGAAACTGGTCGGCACATGGGTGATGGCCGCCAGATGCACCACATGTGTGGGCGCGGCTTCGGCAATGGCGAGTTCCAGGCCTTGGGCGTCACGGATGTCGCACTGCAGGGTCTGGTTGGCATGCTTGGGTAGTGGAGAAGTCGCCCCGACCAACGCAATGACGTGATGCCCGGCCTCTTGCAGGATCTTGCACAAAATCTGCCCAACGAAACCGTTGGCGCCTGTGATGAGAATGCGTTGCATGGTCGCAGCTTCCTTAAGTGCATGGGCGCAAGCGGGCGAGTTTAACAGGCGCCGCCGTTGCAGCCGAATGCTGATACGGCCGCATCGTGGCCGTGTGATCGGTCAGACCGCGAGGCTCAACCTTATGTACAAAAAATAGCGTTCGAATCATCCGTAACTATATTTTCATTTGACAGTTGACGGCCCTGTTGCCGGGAATCATTGTGGCATTTCAATATCATCCACGATGTTTCATCGAGCCCCCTATGAAAAGAATTCTTGCCGCTGCTGGCCTCTCGCTTTTTGCAGCGCATGCTGTCGCTGCGACAATCAACATCGAAAACAAATCGTCGTGGGAAATCCATGAAATTTATTTCGCACCCTCGAGCCAGGATGATTGGGGCGACGATCACTTGGGTAAGAAAGTGCTCAAGCCAGGGATGACGTTGACGTTGACCGGTGTAACCGCTGGCAAGTGGGATGTACGTCTGGTCGATGAAGACGAAGACGAGTGCATTGTAAAAAATCAGCAAATCAGCGCATCGGAAAAATTCTCGATCGATGATGACGACTTGCTCGGTTGCCAGGCAGCAACCGAAGAGTAAGCCGCTGGAGCGCGCAGTTCAGACGGCGCGCTCCATGAACGTGTCTAGACCAACCAGACGCCATTGTTCAGGTCGGCAGCCGTGTTGTTGATGTTCTCCTTACTTTCGGAAAACGAGACCAGCACCTGGGCGGACGTCGTGCCGTGGTTCATGGCATCGCTCCAGAACGCCAGCCCGGGCGCATCAGCCGGACGATGCAGAACGTGTTGGTAGTAGCTGTTGACCAGCGACGTCGGGTCAGTGCCTGGATTAAGCGTCTGGAATTCCTTGCTGGACACGAAACCCTGAGCCACCTGGGTCGCGCTCGCGCCCGAATCCAGCGCTCCTGTCCAGAATTTCAAGCCTGCCGCATCCGGCTTGCGATCAAACGCTGCCTGATACAGGCGATAGGCAGAACCGGTGTTCTCACCGGCCTTCACGTCCAGTGCCAGCACCGAACCGTCGCCCATGCCCACACGCTCGACGTTGGTCAGTGTGTCGACTTTGCCGTTGGCTTTGACGGTGAAGCTTGAGCCGTTATTGACCACGCTGACGTTGCTTTTAGTGCCTGCGTAGAAAACGGTATCCACGCCACTGCCGCCATCGATTGTGTCGTTGCCGCCGGCACTTTTTATCAGGTCGTTGCCCGAAGATCCGATGACCGTATCGTTGCCTTTGAGCACTTCATTGAGTGCGCCATTGAAGTCGAAATTATCGATATAGCGCTCGACGGTCATTGCGTCGACGTTTAAACCGGTAATCGCGTAATAAAGGCCGTTCTGATAGGCGATGGTGGACGTTAGCGTGCCACCGCTCAGCCAGTCGGCACTGAACTGGAAGTTACCCAGGTAATCCTGGGTTTTAACGCCGTCGGTGACCCGTATCTGGGCAGAGTTGACGATAGTGAACTCGCCATCCCATGCCTGAAGCGTGTTCATGTTGATGGGTTGATAGAGTTTCAAGGTGGCCATTTATTCTTCCCTAAATATAGAGCTGCATCGCAAGGCACAGGCCTTGCGATGCAGCTCAGCGCAAGCGGATCAGACCAGCCAGACGCCATTGTTCAGGTCGGCGGCCGTGTTGTTGATGTTTTCCTGGCTTTCGGAAAACGAGACCAGCAACTGGGCGGACGTCGTGCCGTGGTTCATGGCATCACTCCAGAACGCCAGCCCGGCCGCATCAGCGGGACGATGCAGAACGTGCTGGTAGTAGCTGTTGACCAGCGACGTCGGGTCAGTGCCTGGATTAAGCGTCTGGAATTCCTTGCTGGACACGAAACCCTGAGCCACCTGGGTCGCGCTCGCGCCCGAATCCAGCGCTCCTGTCCAGAATTTCAAGCCTGCCGCATCCGGCTTGCGATCAAACGCTGCCTGATACAGGCGATAGGCAGAACCGGTGTTCTCACCGGCCTTCACGTCCAGGGCGCCTGAATCCAGCGCTCCGGTCCAGAATTTCAAACCTGCCGCATCCGGCTTGCGATCAAATGCCGCCTGATACAGGCGATACGCGGAACCGGTGTTCTCACCGGCCTTCACGTCCAGTGCCAGCACCGAACCGTCGCCCATGCCCACACGCTCGACGTTGGTCAGTGTGTCGACTTTGCCGTTGGCTTTGACGGTGAAGCTTGAGCCGTTATTGACCACGCTGACGTTGCTTTTAGTGCCTGCGTAGAAAACGGTATCCACGCCACTGCCGCCATCGATTGTGTCGTTGCCGCCGGCACTTTTTATCAGGTCGTTGCCCGAAGATCCGATGACCGTATCGTTGCCTTTGAGCACTTCATTGAGTGCGCCATTGAAGTCGAAATTATCGATATAGCGCTCGACGGTCATTGCGTCGACGTTTAAACCGGTAATCGCGTAATAAAGGCCGTTCTGATAGGCGATGGTGGACGTTAGCGTGCCACCGCTCAGCCAGTCGGCACTGAACTGGAAGTTACCCAGGTAATCCTGGGTTTTAACGCCGTCGGTGACCCGTATCTGGGCAGAGTTGACGATAGTGAACTCGCCATCCCATGCCTGAAGCGTGTTCATGTTGATGGGTTGATAGAGTTTCAAGGTGGCCATTTATTCTTCCCTAAATATAGAGCTGCATCGCAAGGCACAGGCCTTGCGATGCAGCTCAGCGCAAGCGGATCAGACCAGCCAGACGCCATTGTTCAGGTCGGCGGCCGTGTTGTTGATGTTTTCCTGGCTTTCGGAAAACGAGACCAGCAACTGGGCGGACGTCGTGCCGTGGTTCATGGCATCACTCCAGAACGCCAGCCCGGCCGCATCAGCGGGACGATGCAGAACGTGCTGGTAGTAGCTGTTGACCAGCGACGTCGGGTCAGTGCCTGGATTAAGCGTCTGGAATTCCTTGCTGGACACGAAACCCTGAGCCACCTGGGTCGCGCTGGCGCCTGAATCCAGCGCTCCGGTCCAGAATTTCAAACCTGCCGCATCCGGCTTGCGATCAAATGCCGCCTGATACAGGCGATACGCGGAACCGGTGTTCTCACCGGCCTTCACGTCCAGTGCCAGCACCGAACCGTCGCCCATGCCCACACGTTCTACGTTGGTCAGTGTGTCGACCTTGCCATTGGCTTTGACGGTGAAGCTTGAGCCGTTATTGACCACGCTGACGTTGCTTTTGGTGCCTGCGTAAAAAACCGTATCCACGCCGCCGCGACCATCAATGTTGTCGTTACCGGCGCCCGTGGCAAAACCGTCGTTGCCGTACGAGCCGATGATGGTGTCATCGCCGTCGAACAGTTTTTCGGTAATCGATATACGGCCGGCCAACATTTGTTGAACGTTGATATTGATCCCGGAAACGCTGAGCACCGGCGCGCCGGATTCGGACCAGGTCATGGCGGTCAGATTACCGGCCAGGCCGGTGGAGGTGTTCGAGACAAAGATGCCTTTGGCATCTACCGTGTGCACGCCATCGGTGAGCTGGAATTGGGTAACGCTGCTGCTTGAAACCGCGAGATTGTTCCAGGCGTTGATGTCGTAGCTGCTGGCAGGACGAGAGTAAGTAATGTTGGACATGGGAGTTTCCTTCTCCTTGATTCGAGAATGATTGAAGGCAGGCATCTGGCGATGCCGCAACCGCTCTGCGGACGTCTATAGAGGGGGAAAAATCGATTCAGTTCCGTATTTGTTAGTTGCAACCAGGTCAGGCAACTCGTCTGGGCGATTGCACTAACCCGATTTCAACTCCTGTAAGGCCGCATTGCGCAGACCTGCAGAAGAACGCTTTAGCCTTTATTGGCCAACACTTTGCGATACACCGCAAGCGTCTGCTCTGCACACGCCTGCCAGGTGTACTGTTTGGCACGCGCCAGGCCGCGCTGGATTTTTTGCTCACGTTCATCGCTGTGCTCCAGAACGCTCAGCATTGCCGCGCTGATGCTCTGGGCGCTAGAAGGGTCCACGGACCAGGCTGCGTCGCCGGTGACTTCCGGCACTGATGTGGTGTTGGAGGCGATCACCGGGCATTGCGCGGCAAACGCTTCAATCACCGGCAAACCGAAGCCTTCATACAATGAGGCGAACACCAGCGCGCCAGCGCTTTGCAGCAGGGCCAATACTTCGCTTTGCGGCAAGTAGCTGAGCCAGCGGCCTTCGCCACGTTGCTGCAGCGCTTCAAGTTGCGGCAGCAATTCTTCATTGCTCCAGCCGTCGCGGCCAACGATCACCAGCGGATGGGCCTTGCGCACGTCTTCAGGCAATTGCTGGAAAGCTTCCAGCACGCGCGGCAGATTCTTGCGTGGTTGCAGGGTGCCGACAAACAGGAAGAAACCGGGCTTGAGGCCATGCTTGTCCAGAACCGCCTCGCGCTGGGGAGCTTCGATGCGTTCGAAATAGATCGGGTCGACGCCCAGCGGGGTGACGCTGATGCGCTCAGGCTCGATGCCCAGGTGCTGGACCATGTCCTGTTTGCTGTATTCGGAGATTGTGATGATGTGATCGGCGCGGCGGATGCTGGTTGCGAACAGCCAGCTCTTGAGGCTTTTCAGATCCTGTTTGATCCACTCCGGATGCAACAAGGGGATCAGGTCCATGATCGTGGCCACGGTGGGCACGCCACGAATCAGCGGGATATGGTGATCGGTGGCGTGAAACAGGTCGAGTTCGCGGCTGATGGCTGCGCTGTTGCTCAATGGCAGCTTGAGCACGCCGCTGAGAATGGCGTGAATCCGATAGTCCTTGGCCAATACTTGTGGCGCGCCACACGGCATGGCCGGCAAGTGCTTGCCAAACGCGTAAGGCTTGAATCGAGTATCACTGCCTTGGGCCACTTCGTTGAGGCTTTGCCAGAGTGCGCGCGAATAAATGCCGATGCCGTCCAGATGTCCCGCGCGTTCACCGCCTGCCCAGACGGTACAGCTGAAGCCTATTTCCATTCTTGTCTTTCTCGATCCAAGCAATTGCGTGACAACTCAGGCGTGCTGCGTGAGAGGTAATCAGGGCGCGGAGCCTAACATGCGCGGGCGTTCCAAGCATTTTCCAAAGCGTGAGTCAGTTAAAACGCTTTGTTCTTAGGTATCTTCGGACAGATGCCCCTATCAAGAAGTTCTAATAGCAACACGCCATATTGCATCCCCCCTACAGCCCCCGGATAATGCGCCCCTCGCTGCACCCACGTGGCACAAGAATGGAGCTTCTATGTTCACCCCTGTAATCCTGGCTGGCGGTAATGGTTCGCGTCTGTGGCCTCTGTCGCGCCAAAGCTTTCCCAAGCAGTTTCTTGCCCTCGACGGTCAGGATCAGGGAACGATGTTCCAGCGCACCCTGGCTCGGCTGGATGGCCTTGAGCATTCGCCTGCGGTGGTAGTGAGCAACGAAAATCACCGCTTTATCGTCGCCGAACAGCTGCGTGTGGCGAAGATGAAAAGTCGCCGGATCATTCTTGAGCCGTTGGCCCGCAACACGGCGCCGGCCATTGCCCTGGCTGCGCTGGAAGCCACCGCCGATGGCAGCGATCCGATCCTGCTGGTGCTGGCCGCCGATCACCATATCCATGATGAAAACGCGTTCCGCGACGCTGTGCGTGTGGCGCAGTCCTACGCCGAAGCCGGTCGTCTGGTGACGTTTGGCATCACGCCGACCCACGCCGAGACCGGTTTCGGTTACATCCAGTGCGGCGAAGCCATCGAGCAGGGCGGTTTTGCCATTGCTGCGTTCAAGGAAAAACCATCGCCGGACATGGCCGAAGAGTATCTGTCTTCGGGCGTTTACTTGTGGAACAGCGGCATGTTCATGTTCCGCGCCTCGGTGTTCTTGAAAGAACTGGGCCGGCATCGCCCGGACATTTTGTCCGCCTGCCGGGTTGCCCTGAGCCAGGCTGAAAACGACAGCCACTTCATGCACATTCCGGCCGAACAATTCGCACTGTGCGCCGATGAGTCGGTGGATTACGCGGTGATGGAACACACCTCGGCCGGTCTGGTTGTGCCGCTGGATGCCGGCTGGAACGATCTGGGCAGCTGGGCGGCGATCTGGGATGTGGGTCCGCATGATGCCAACAAGAATCGTCTCGAAGGCGATGTGATGGCGATCGATACCCATAACTGCCTGGTGCAATCCCATCACCGGCTGGTGGCCACCGTTGGCCTGCAAGACCTGATCGTCATCGAAACCAAGGACGCCGTGCTGGTTGCCAACAAGCACGACAGCCAGCAGGTCAAGGACGTGGTCAAGCGTCTGCAAGCCGAAGAGCGCGCCGAGTTCGTGACCCACCCGCTGGTCAATCGCCCCTGGGGCCATTACGACACGGTCGACAAGGGCGAGCGTTATCAGGTCAAGCGCATCAGCGTTTTGCCGGGCGAATGCCTGTCATTGCAGCTGCATTACCACCGCGCCGAGCACTGGATCGTGGTGTCCGGCACGGCGCGGGTGATCTGTGGCGATGCTGAACTGATCCTTTCCGAAAATCAGTCCACGTACATCCCGCTGGGCGTGAAGCACTCGCTGTCCAACCCGGGCAAGGTGCCGTTGGAACTGATCGAAGTGCAATCCGGGGCTTACCTGGGCGAAGACGATATCGTGCGCTTCGAAGATCGTTACGGGCGTCTGGCTAAGTAAGAGCTGCACTGCTCAGA
This sequence comes from Pseudomonas sp. CFII64, assembly GCF_000416235.1. Taxonomy (GTDB): domain Bacteria; phylum Pseudomonadota; class Gammaproteobacteria; order Pseudomonadales; family Pseudomonadaceae; genus Aquipseudomonas. The sequence goes on from NZ_ATLO01000053.1 coordinate 97,431, forward strand.
TCCCGTCTGAAAACCCGCGTCTGGTACGCGGGCTTTCATGAACGGTCGCGAAGGGGGTCGTTGATGCCTCTATAAAAACCGCCAGGTGTTTACCTACCTTCACCTGCTGGGTTAAGGGCGCGTCAATGGCTAGACTGCCGTATAACCTCCATCTGCATTGATGCAAGCCCCAGTAATCAATGACGCCGCATCGCTGGCCAAAAATGACACGACGCGCGCGACCTCAACGGGCTGCCCCAAACGACCGATGGGCTGCTTTTCCAGTATCGCGGTAATGACCTGCTCGGGCAGGCGACTCAGCAGTGGCGTCTCTATATACCCCGGCGACACGCAATTGGCGCGTATACCCTGGCGGGCATAGGTCAAGGCAATGCTGCGAGTGAGATTGACGACCGCTGCTTTAGATGCTGAATAGGCATGACTGTTGGCTTGGCCGACATGAGCCAATATGGATGCCATATTGACGATCACCCCGCCTGAGCCCTGTAGCATTCGCAATGCCGCGTATTGGTTGCAAAGCGCAACGCCGGTCAAGTTGATATCGATCACCCGTTGCCAGGCGACCAGATCCAGTTCGTGAATCGGGCTTTTGGTTTCGGCGATGCCGGCGTTAGCGACCAGAATGTCCAGTCTACTAAACCGCTCAATTGCTGCGCTCATCAGTTGTTCTACGCTGTCCGGTTGGGTGACGTCGGTGCGCACGAATAAACCGGGCATGGCTAGCTCGGCAGCCACCTCTCTGGCGGCTTCGTCGATGTCTCCCAACACAACGTACGCGCCCTGCTCAGCGAATAAGTGGGCGGTTGCCGCGCCAATTCCCGACGCGGCTCCCGTGATGACCACGACCCGCCCTGCATGCACAAGGGCGCTCATAACGAAGCCATTTTGTCGGCGGCCAACTGCGGGGAAGGCGATCGTGCCGCGTGTTGGCACTGACAATAAATCGCCAAGGCAGCGATACCAGCGGGCACCAGCATGGTCATGCAGATTTCTGCCAGGGACCAGCCCAGCCCGAGCATTAGAGCTCCGGCGAACGCGCTGAGCACCGCGCCGAACCGGCCTATTCCGCTCATCCAGCTAGCGCCGGTGGCCCTGGCGTGGGTCGGGTAATAGCTGGCCGCCAATGCATTCATCCCAACACTCACGCCGTTAAGCCCAAAGCCCACGATACAGGCCACGACACACAGCAGCGCAAAGTGGCCGGTGGACTGGCCAATGGCAAAAATCGACAACCCGCAGCCGAGGAAGGCCAAGGTCAACACATTGCGCTTGCCCCAGCGATCCATCGCCCAGCCAACGAAGATCGCCCCGGCAGGGCCCCCGACTTGGAAAATCGCCGTGACGACAGCGGCATCCGCCACGCTGTACTGGCTGCTTTCCTTGACCAGAGTGGGCAGCCAGCCGCTGAACAGGTAGACCATGAACAGCGCGATGATGTATGCGACCCACAGCATCAGCGTGCCAAATAGATAATCGCGCGACAACACCACGTAAATGGCGCTCTCGGTGGGTTTGCCGACCGGGGGTAGAACGAAGGAAGTCTGGTCATTCACACAGTCCGGTGCCAGTTGGCGCATGATTGAGCGAATACGTTCGGGCGCCGCCCTTTGCGCAACCAGGAAGGTCGCCGACTCCGGTAGTTTGAAATAGAGCACCGGCGCCACCAGCAGCGGCAATACCCCGCCCATGATCAGCACGCTCTGCCACCCCAGGTTGGGGATCATCCAGGCACTGGCAAAGCCTCCCACGGCTGCGCCAAGAGAGAATCCACAGAATGCAATCGTGATCAGGAACGAGCGGCTGCGCTGTGGCGCGTACTCACTGACCAGGATGCTTGAATTGGGCATAGCAGCACCCAACCCCAGACCGGTGAGAAATCGCAAGACCACAAGCCATTGCACATCCGGCGCGAACGCCGTCGCCATGGTCAGCACGCCGAACAGCACCACGCTGCACAGCAATACAATCTTGCGTCCATATCGGTCCGCCAGCGGGCCAGCGGTCAATGCTCCCACTGCCAGGCCGATCAATGCAGCGCTAAGCACCGGCCCCAAGGCTTGGGGGCTTAACCCCCAATCAATTTTCAATTGAGGGGCGATAAACCCCATGATTGCGACATCGAAGCCGTCCAGGGCGATGATCAGAAAGCCGAGAAACACGACCCATTTCTGAAACCGTCCTACCGGCCGACTGTCGATCAACTCGCGCACATCGATTGGTTTTTGCAGCGTCATCGCGTCTACCTCGGATTATTATTGTTTTCGGGGTCGCTGGTGAGGTGGTGAATTTAGCGCGGCTCCAGGCACGCAAAGGGCACGGGGCGGATGATGCGCGTTTCCTGGGCGACCACCAGATGGCGGGTGGCCTGCAGATAGGCGTTGAAATCTGGATCGCTATCCCGGGCGAGACTGCGCTTCTCGAAGTCATCCAGACTGTCGTAGCCCCACAAGTGCACCACTTGGTTTAGAGGGCCGATGCTGCTGGTGTAGAACGCCAGCGGTTGACCCAAATGCCGCAGCAACAGGGGCATCGCCAAACGTTCGAACACCTCCAGAAATTCCGCCATGCCACGAGGCACAATGGTGTAGATCCGGTGGTCGACCACTGCTTTGGACGCGATCATGCCACCTCCTCACGCTTGCGTTTGACTGCACCCGAGGTCGTCTCCGCCAGATGGCGGCCCGTGATATAGCTGAAGGTCATGATCGGCCCAAGGGTGATGCCTGCACCGGGATAGTTGCCCCCCATGATGCTGGCGCGATCGTTGCCAACGGCATACAAGCCTTCGATCGGCTGGTCCTGATGGTCCAGTACCTGGCCCGTGAGACTGGTTTGCAGCCCGTCGAAGGTGCCGAGGTCGCCCATCAGTACTTTTACCGCGTAATACGGACCTGCACCGACGGGGGCCACGCAGGGATTCGGTCGCTGTTGGGGATCAGCCAAGTAGCGGTTGAAAGATGTAGTGCCTCGTCCGAATTGGCGATCCTCGCCCACACTTGCACCCTCGTTGTAGCTTTGCACTGTGCGCTCCAGACCTTGCGGATCGATCCCTGCCACCCGGGCCAGTTCGGCCAGGGTTTGCCCTTTGAGCAGGTAGCCATTTCGGATCAAGGCCCCAAGAGGCATCGGTGACGGCTTGGCGTAACCCAGACCATATTTGCCCAGTGTCTTGGCATCGCACACCAGCCACATGCAGGTCTGCTTGCGCTCAGCGTCGTTATCGATCATTGCGGCGCCAACGTCGTGGTAGGACTCTGATTCATTGGTGAATCGAAGGCCCTGCACATCGACCCCGATGATGCCGGGCTTGTAACGGTCCAGTAGATGGGGAAAGGCGGTGAACTGCCCGTTTCCGATAGGCACCTTGGACACAGGCATCCACGCGGCAGCAGCCTGTAACCGAATATCTACACGCCCGCCTACGGCTTCGGCCATGCGCGCACCATCGCCGGTATTGCTGTCCGGCACTGGCGAGAAATGTTCGCCACCTCGCCGCACATGAGGATAGGCCTGCTTGATACGTTCCTTGTCATGTGAGAAGCCACCACCCGCCAACACGACTGCCCGTCGCGCGTCGATGCGACACTCCCCTTGCGAAGTCATGGCGAGGACGCCTGTGACGCGTTGCTGATCCTTGATCAACTGCCGTGCAGCCGTGCCGGTCAAGATCGGTATGCCAAGATCCAGCGCCGACTTCGCCAGTCGCGCCGCCAGTGCATTTCCGCTGGTCACCTGCGTGCCACGCCGATAAAGGATCATCTCCTTGATGTGGGTCGCGAGTCGCTTCGCCACATAGACGAAAGACTTCAGCGAACGGGTGGCATTAAAGAAGTGCTTGAGGTCTGCGTTGGACGAATTGAACATCATCCCAATGAAGGTGATGGTCTTGAGTGGCGGGCGCAAGCGCGCCATGTCCGCCCCTAACTGGCGGATGTCGAAGGGGGCGGCGAGGATTGATCGTCCGATGTCCAGCCCGCCCGGTGCGTCCGGGTGATAATCGGGATATAGGGTGGGGACAAACTTGACGACGGTTTCACGCTCGAAGAATTCAAGCATTTTCGGGCCGTGTTCGAGGAAGGCATCCACGGCCTGTTCGTCATAATGCTCGCCAGCCTGGTCGCGCAGATAAGTCCGTGCGAGCGCCAGGCTGTCGACGCCGTTGCGGGCGTCGCCCAACGGGTTGTTCGGGATCCACAGCACTCCACCGGAAAACGCGGTGGTGCCACCGAAACAATCCGCTTTCTCGATGACGATCACATCCAGCCCGGCTTTTTTCGCAGTAATCGCGGTGCTCAGGCCGCCAGCCCCCGAACCGATAACAAGCACATCGCAGACACGGTTCATGGTCGGCTCCTGTCAAAGCCGGGCCGTGGCAACAACGCCATCGGCATGCTTTCAAACCCGCCATCCACCAGAAGCTCGGCGCCGTTGACATAGTCCGAACGAGTACTTGCCAAGAACAGGACGGCATTTGCGATGTCCAGCGGCTCACCAATTCGACCGCTGGCGGTCATCGCGCTGCGCTGCTGCTCGATCGCCGCATCGGCGTAGAACGCGGCGGACAATGGCGTTCGGATCAGGCCCGGGCAGATTGCATTACTGCGCACGCCGCGGTCGCCCCACTCCACCGCAAACTGTCGGGACAGCATCGCCACGCCGGCCTTGGCAGTGCTGTAGGCGCCACTCCAGGGCTGCGGCGAATGGGCGGCAATCGAAGCGATGTTGATGATGCTGCCGCTGCCCTGAGTCAGCATCAGTTCGCCAAAGGCCTGGGTGCATAACAGGTAGCCACTGAGATTGACCGACAGCACCTGATTCCATTGCTCGAGGGTAATGTCCTGCAAAGAGGCCGGACGCAGGACACTGGCGTTATTGACCAGCACATCGCAGCGTGCGTGCAGGGCTCGTACTTGCTCGCAGGCACCTCGCACGCTATCGGGATCGCTGATATCACAGGCGAACGCGGCAACTGGGATTTCGCTGAATTCGCTCAGTGTCGCAGCCAGTTCACGGCACTTTTTCAGGTCCAGATCCAGCAGTACAACTGCGGCACCCTGCATTACCAGCTCCCGTGCCACAACCGCCCCAATGCCGCCAGCGGCACCGGTGATAACACATACGGAGGAGGTCAAGCCGAGCCAGTCATTACCTGTTTTCTTGTTATTCATAAAACTCTCCAGCATGCGTCGCGTTCTTACGACGCTTCAACTGAAGTCAGGTTAGGCCGCAGCGTGCCCGGCAAGAAGGGACAAAACCGCTAAACCACTACACTTTACCGACAAAGCACTGATGCCTCACAGGAACCTGTGGCACAGTCAGGCTTCATGAATAAGAACTATCCCAATCAACATCAGGCCCATAAAAACCAAAAGATGACGGCTATTCCCAACTACGCCCTGTATGGCGAAGCCGCACAACCCGTGTGGAATGACGCCCTGCACGTCGAATCGATTTCATTGCGTTCCGGTGCCCATAACTGGGAGATTGCTGCCCATCGTCACGAAGGCTTGCTGCAGATTCTGTATCTGCAGAGCGGTGCCGGACACGTGCTGTTCGATGGCGATACCCTCCGCGCCCAATCCCCCTGTGTGATCATCGTGCCAGCGCAAATCGTCCATGGTTTCAACTGGGATGGTGCGGTTGAAGGCTTGGTGATCACAGCGGTGCAGCACCCTCTGGAAAGTATGGCGGCGATGCTCTCGCCACCATTGCTGGGCCGGTTGCTCAAGCCCAGGGTTATCGAACTGCCGCACTGGAGCGATGCCGATAACCCTTTGCTGGGCATCTATCGCAATCTTCGTGAGGAGTACCACAACCGTGCCCAGGACCACATTGCCTGCAGCATGAGCCTGCTGCTCGGCTTGATGATTCAGATCCTGCGTCATGCCACGGACGAACCTCACCCAGGCAACACCCTGCCTTCGCGCCGAAGCCAGCAGATCACGCAATTTCGCGAGCAAGTGGATATGCACTTTCGCGAGCATCGCACACTGGCCTATTACGCTGATGAGCAGGGCATCACGGTGGCGACCCTGAGCCGGTTGTGCCAAGAACAGTTGGGCATGACGCCAATGACCCTGATCAACGCACGGATCATCCTGGATGCGCGACGTGAACTGGCTCATTCAGGCCTGAGTGTGAAACAGATCGCCCATCATCTTGGGTTCGGCGACGTCGGCTATTTCAGCCGGTTCTTCCGAAAACATACCCGGTTAAGCCCCAGCGAATTTCGTGAGCAGCTGCATCAGGATTAAGAAAAGCGATCCATCAGTGGGTGACCCAAGAGCCGACAGTCTCCAACTGACGGACTGCAGACAATTCTGCGTTGAGCACCGCTCTATCGACCTGGCATTAATAGCGTGCCCTAGGCAAATTCCGGCATGAAAAAGCGGCGCTTGAGTTGCCCACGCCTGCGGGCGATCAGAAACATGCCGAGACCAGGGAGCAGATGAATCCTGAGCCTGTGCGTGCGCTCGCGCGAAAGGTTGTCGATTGCGGCGCGGTTGTTCTTCGAGCACTTGCTGGGCGATTAGCGTCGTGGCTTTTAGCCTTGCTTGAGCAGGGTTTCGACATTGCACAAAGCCATGACGGCCATCTCGGCGGAAAAGCCATAGCTGTTGACGAAGTACTGCTGACGAAGGCGCTGCCGTGCTTTGGCCTGGGCCGCCCAAAGTGTGTCATCGGCGAGCAGTGCGGGCAGATTCCAGCGCTCTTGCTCTTCGACATTGATGATCTCTTCGCGCAGCAGCACATCCGGCGAGCTTTCACCGGTCATAGCGCTCTGTTCGGCGTCGGGGACGTTCAGCAATAGCAGGTTTTTGTCCAGGTACAGGGCACCAAACGCCGTGCCGCCGTAGTCGCACACCACATAATCGGCACAGCGGAACAGGTTCAGGTTGTCATAGACCGTGACGATCACTGCCGTGAAGTCATAATCGTCGAGAATCGCCAGCACGTGGGGTTCGGCTTCAACCGACAGCGGGTGAGTCTTGACGATCACGTTGTAATCGCTGCACAGCGCGGCCATCGCGTCGGCAAAACGGCTGATCGACGACAACTCCAGCCAGCTCGGCAGCCAGAGCACGGTTTTCTTCGCCGGATCCAGGTTCAGCCCCGGCGGGCTCACACCCAGCAGCTGCGGATTGCGGAAGTATTCGTCGTAACGCGGGTAACCCATCTGGAAGGTCACGGCATCGCAGCACGCTTTCAATTGCTTGGGCTCCCAGGGCCCGAAGCAGAGGATCAGGTCGTAGTGGCTGTTCCAGGCAGCGAAGTTGTGTTTGGCCGCGCCCAAGGCGTACATGAAGCGCACCTGAATATTGCCCAGTGCCTTGATCAGCGGCTGATCGCCGTGATCGTACATGCTCACGTTGGAAACCACGATGTCGTAGCGATGCCCGGTATTGAGGATGCTCACGCTCTCGAACCAGCGGTAACCCAAGGCGTCGGCCAGGGCTCGGCTTTTGGCGCGCTCTTCATGGGTGCCGTGGATCACGATGTCGAAGCTGTCTTCGCCCAGCAACCGCCATATCGGTTGATAGTGATTGAACATCTCGGCGACATGGACCATGAAGGCGATGGGCCTGAAGTCCCTGGCAAGCAGTGCCTGTACGCTCATTTTGTTGCCCCGTTGAATGCATTCAGCGTCGTGATCAGATGAGTTGCTCGGCGTCGCTGAGGGTGTGATAGAGCGGTAGCGACAAAATCTGCTGGCTCAGCGGCATCGCGGTCTGGGCCGAGAGGGTCAGATTTTTATCCACTCCGGCACTCAAATCCAGTTATCGGCGGGCCTGGGTCTAAATGAAGGCGGATCAAGAAAATATAAAATAGTGCAAACCGCTCTGTAGGCATTGCCAATCATGGCCTTGTGCGCTGATCGTCACTATTTGCCATCGACACGAATAAGAAGTAGAGGCGGGCAGGCGATGATCATCATCGCTGGGGCGTGAAAGAGATCAGTCTCGATGAAACCTATGGCATGTCCACCCAGGCGCTTATCGCCCTGTCCCCCGAAATGCGTGCTGGAAGGCCTACGCGCTACTGATAGAGAAAAAGATCTTCAGAAGAATCTACCTCTCCCCATTCTTCTGAATACGCAAGGGCGTGTATCGGGATCTTACCCGCATCAATGACCTGCTGAAGGGTGTTGGTCATATGCACTTTGTCACACTGCGCCGGAGTTAACGCTGAGCGAAGCCGGACTATTTCTGCCCAACTGTCGGGTGTGAGGCGCAATAGCCCCATGTATTGGCCCTGAATATCGTTGACAGATGTGGGCTTGTTGCCGATTTCGGCCAACGTGTTGGCTGGTGTCAGGCGAAAGGTTTCGGCATCCAGTAATGGATTGCCGAAACGCTCTGTCCACAGCTCCAGCCAGTTCGGGTCATACGTCACCGCCAGGGCAGCCTTGCTCGCCATAAGCAACAGAACCGCTGCCGGGCTGTAGAAAATATCGGAATAGCTGACGATGCATGGTTGCGCCTGTAGCCAACTGTCGGCACACGCCAATGACGACACCATATTAGTGTCTGCCCAGCGGGCGTTATGGAATTCAACCAGCCCTTGGTCTGCCAGCAACTCGCGCTTGTAGCCCGTGACGATGGCGATCTCGGAAATACCTGCACCGCGCAGCGCCGCAAGTTGCCACTCCAGCAGCGTCTTGCCGCGTAACTCGACCAGGCATTTTGGACGTTCGTCAGTAAGGCTTTTCATGCGGCTGCCACGGCCGGCAGCCAGAATAATGGCTTTCACAACAGTTTTACCTCATGAAATATCGAACAACTGCTTCAATCGATGAACGTCGTGTGCGGCAAAAGCCTCTTCGCGTTCGGGATGCCACATCCAGCCTTCCCAGGGCAGGCTGAGGTGTCGGATGGCTTCTATTTCGCCATCTTCACTACGCGCCAGAACCGCAAATTCTTCTGGGCAAGCGGCCAGAGAAAAACCGTGATAGCTGTTCACGTCGGCAATTATTTGCCCGGACACTTTATGCCGCGTCCGGACATGACCTGTAACCGGTTTTAGCTCGCCGCCTGCGCACTGCGCGATCATCTGCATGCCCCGACAAATACCGAGTACTGGCAGACAGTGGGAGCGTGCATGGTCAAGCAAACGGGTTTCGGTCAGGTCACGTGTGCGGCACTGGCCGACGTCGTTGCCTCCCGAAAGCACAATCGCCTGCGGCGCTAGCGCGTTCAGCCACTCATGCAGGGCATCATCAGGCTGCTCGCCGTCGAGTGTTTGCAGGGCCAATACGTTGGACACCGGCACTGGTAAAAGGCCGGCGCTTAGCAGAAACGTGATCAGGCGCTGGTCGAGCGCGTCACGGCTTTCATCTCGCTCAGGAAATACGTCCACACGCTGGCTTACGGCCACAATCTTCACGACAGTATCTCCACCCAGCGCCCGGAGCAGTTCACATGCAGGCGCTGCGCCGTTGACCAGCGGCGATAGAGCACTTCACCGGCACCGATGACTGCCGGCAGACCCAGTTCGCCGGCACGAATGGCCATGTGTGAGTTGGCGCCGCCCCAGGCCGTTATCAGCCCGGCAATCGGATAGGCAAACAACCAGTCAAACCCCGGGTCCGCATTGGGAATGCAGACAATCGCCCCCGCCAACCGCTCTCGGTCATCACTGCCGGCCACGGGGGCAGTTACCTGTTTCTGGGTGATGAAGTTGGGGGCTGTTTCCGGCCATTCGAAGGACCAGACATCCTCGGGTCGGGTAATGACCGGCGGCAGCGATATCTTCAGCGTTTCTTCGTAGCGAGCCTTGCCCTGCTCAATGCTGCGCAACAGCACATCCTTGGGGTCGACTGCGGCAACGTGTAGCTCCTTGAATACACTGATGTCGCAATAGGCCAGCTCTTCGCGGCCAATGCCGTGCTGAGCGCCCACTTCGACGATTAAAGCCAGGGCATCCGAGAGATTGCGGGTGAAGTGAAACTTGGCGAGCTCGCGCAGTTCGATTCCGGCCTGCAGGAAGTCCAGCAAACCGACCGGATCAGGTTGCAGGCCGTGCTCTTCCAGTTGCTTGACGATTGCGCGCATCTGCGGAAGGGTCAGCGAAAACGGTTTTGCCGGCTCGGGGACGGCCGGGCGCTGAGTCCAGTCGAAGTAGAGTTCCGGTGCTTCATCGTATCGAGGCGACAGGATGTCGTAGGTGCCCGGCCGCAAGTGTCCGTAGCGCGCGAGAAAAGTGGTCTTGTCCAGGGTCGCCCGGTCACGTGCCAACTGGCCGCTGACGGTGGAGACGCCGGCCATGAAACCATCGTAGTCGGCCTCGGAAAACACGCCTACAGTCACCAGGGACCTGAGCATTTGCACCGCGACGAAGCCGGCACGTGCCAGGCCCGCGAAGGGCAGCGTGCCGTAGCGCTTTGCATCCTCCAGCAGCCAGTAGATCCGCTCCAGCGGGTCGGCATTGGAGGCGAGCAGTTCTTCACGTCGCGCACTCAGCATGTCGAGCTTATTGGCATCCGCGCGCCATAAGCCATCCTTGGGATGAACGATGCGATTGGTCAACTTGCGCAAACTGGTGCTGATGGCTTCTAGCTCATGCTCCAGGAAGCCGGCGCTGGCCAGACGCTCCAGTCGCTGCGACAAATCCAGTGTGTAGCACGAAAAAACAATCTCGAACTCCACCTTGTCGTGCAATGTCGGTTCGGCCAACAGCCGATCGATATAGTAATCGACCAGCCGTCCGGCCAGTCCCTCATCGAGGTCTGCCGGAATGAAAGAGTTGAATGACAGGCGTACATCAATGTACGGCAACCCGAAGAAGTGCGGCATCAACGGGAAGCTACGCAAGTTGCGGTAGCCATAATTGTGGCGCTGGTAAGCCCAGATCGAGTCAGTGACCAAATCACGGTACAGCGAGAGTGCCAGCGGTTTGGGACGGATGCCGATAATCTCGGCTGGATTCCAGTCCGGCATCACGCCATAGACAGTGCGCTGGCCCATCAGGAAGGGGTGCGGCTGCATGCCCCTGGCCACTTTGCGCTGGATACTGTCCAGGCGAGCGGCCTGTGTTGCCGGGGACTGCGCAGGCGCCGACAAAATCAACTGCCGGGCCTGTAGCAGCCACAATACGTCGTCTCCGGCCTCACGCGTGACGGCGAACTCGCAGTCCACCGGTGTGCCATCGAACAACCCCAGTAACTCTTCGAGCAGGGTAATCACGGGGGCTATATCGGGCGGTGGCGGCACTTTGCTGTTTGCTGCCTGTTGCCAGAGTCGCCCGCCCATGCCGCCAGTGACCGACGCGGTGTCACTGCCTTGCGACCAATTCACCAGCCGATAGGGCGCACAGGTATTGGGGTCGTGGGAAAAAGCAACGCCTGCGCGAACGACGTTGTTCAACATCGGTTGAATCAGGACCTCATCTGCCGGATGTGCCTCGCCATAACTGGCGATTACTTGCTCAACCGCCGATACCAACCCGGCTTCATCGACCCCTGGAACAGAGAGAAAGGCCCCCGCACACGACCCCTGCGCGCTGTCTTCGCGCAGACAACTGGAGCGCACGATCCACGGACCCGCTCCCACCTGGCCCTGGACATCGCGCAAACAGGCTTGCCCACCGAGTTGCCAGTCCTTCACGGTGAACGACAGCAGCGCCGCAATACGAGCCGACACAAGCGATTCTTGCAGGGTGACCAACGTGCCGGCTTTGGTGGAGAAATGCAGCGGCATCAGCCTTATCTCAACTGTGCGACCCAAATATTGGTCGAGTATGGAATCTGGATCGAGGACGTATCGAGGCTTTGCAGATACTCATCGATTGCGCTAATCACCTCATGGAATTGCGCACCGGCCTGGCGCTCCAGCGTCGCATGGGAGCGCCACGCCTCCAGACACTCTGCAATGCTTTGCTCGTGAATGACCCGCGCATCAAGATGAACAACCGCACCGAACAGTGCGCTGGCATCGATTACCGCCGTTTGATCTTCACGTCGCGTGCCGTAGCCATAACCCTCTACCCGCGCCTTGATGATGGCCTCGATCCGGCTCTGAATCGGGTCATCAAGATTGCGATGATTCCACATACAGGCAAACCAGCCGCGTGGTTTCAGAATGCGCGCCGTTTCCTTGAGCGCCTGCTGGCGGTCGCAGACATTAAACGAGCTGCCAAAAGTGACCATGTCGAAAGCGTTCGCCGCTTGCCCGGTGACTTCACCGGTGCCTTCATGCCAGCTGACATTGGCAAGGTCCGCGGTACGCTGGATGCCATTGGCTCTCATCGCATCATTGGGCTCTACGGCTACAACATCCAGACCGCGACTGGCCAGCATGATGGTCAGGTGGGCGACACCTGCGCCGACATCGCAAAAGCTGTCGCCTTTTTCTGCGCCTGCTATCGAGAGCATCGCGTCTATCGCGGCCTCGGCGTAGTCAGGCCGTTTCAGATAAGCGTCGGCCAGGGTGGTGTAATCCCATTCGGTTTTCATGCCCACTTCCTTTTATAAAAATGCTGCAGTAAATCATCACTGATCGTTTGTAGGGAGCGCAGAGGGTCAAACGCTACCACCCAATCTGCCGCGTCCGGCTCATCGACCGATAAATCGAGCCCGGCAACATTGTGCAACTCACCCGCATCAAAGCGTCGATAAATACCCTTGGGGTCCCGGCGGCGCAGTTCCTCCATGGGCACCTTCAAGTGCACCTCAAAGTAACCCGGTAGATGGGCTCGATTCCACGTATGAACCTCGCGGAACAACGAAATGGTGGCGATCACTATGATGTGGCCTTGCGCCGCAATGACGTTGCACAGGCGAGCGTACTGCATCGCCAGCGCCAGTCGACCCTCACGGCCATGGTTTTGTGCGTTGGCAGCTGCTGCACCAAAGACATCGCGCAGCTCGTCGCCGTCCAGCAGGACCACCGAGTGGCCATCGTGTCGAAGCCGGGCAACCAGCTCACGGGCCAATGTCGATTTCCCCGCCCCCGACAGGCCGGTAATCCACATCACGTGTCCGGTAACGTCAGCGTTCATATTGACTAGGCTCATTTGCGGTTTAGAGGTGGTGGTTACCTACAGTTCCTGATAGTAGCGGCACGTATTGTTGATTCTTTAGAGATCAGCCTCGGATGGCAGTTTGCCAATGTGCTCCGCTGCACGGCGTCTTTGATCGAAGTGCAATTCGGGGCTTACCTGGGCGAAGACTATATCGTGCGCTCGAAGACCGTTACGGGCGTCTGGCTAAGTAAGCGCTGCGCTGAGCAACGGAATGGAAATTTTCAGTAGCGGTGTCACGATAATTTCCATTCGGTCATGCCCCCGAAAACTGATTGATGGACTCAATGACGTAATCCTGCTCCGCCTCGGTCAACGTAGGGTATAGAGGCAACGACAGGATCTGATGGGGCAGGGACTCACTGAGCGCCGTCGCGGCCGATGCCAGATGCCGATAGGCCTTGTGGTGATGGATGGGCAACGGGTAGTGGATCATCGTCTGGATGCCACGCTCCGCCAGCCAGGCCTTGAGCAGGTCACGCCACGGACAGGTAACGACAAACAGATGCCAGACATGTGTGCAAGGCTCTGCCACGGCGGGCAGTCTGATGATCGGGTTCACGATCTGCGCCCGATAACGCTCGGCAATCAGGCGTCTACGCTGGGTATCAGTGTCCAGTCCTTTGAGCTTGACACGCAACATGGCCGCCTGGATTTCATCCAGACGACTGTTGATGCCTGGCAAATCATGTCGGTATTTGACGCTGGAGCCATAGTTACCCAATGCGCGCACCAGTTTTGCCAGCTCAGGATCGTCGGTGGTTACTGCGCCAGCATCCCCCAGAGCACCGAGGTTCTTGCCAGGATAAAAGCTGAAAGCTGCCGCGTCCCCCCAACTGCCTGCCTTGCTTCCCTGTAACTGAGCGCCATGTGCTTGTGCACAATCCTCCAGCACCAACAGGTCATGCTGCCTGGCCAGCGCCATGATTTGCGGCACAGGCGCCAATTGACCGTACAGGTGCACCGGCAGGATCAACCGGGTTTTCACGCTCAGCGCGGCCTCGACTGCCGTCATGTCCAGGTTATAGGTCGCGAGATCAACATCCACGAGTACCGGAACCAGATCGTTTTCCACGATTGCTGAAATCGTGGCGATAAACGTGTTGTTCTGCACGATCACTTCATCGCCAGCGCTGAGCTTTCCTTGTTCTTTCCAGGCGCGCAGCACCAATGAAAGCGCATCGAAACCATTGCCGACGCCGATCACAAAGCGGCTGTTGCAATAGGCTGAAAATTCACTCTCGAACTGAGCCAGTTCGTCGCCCGCGATGTACCAACCCGAATCGATCACCCGACCACAGGCCGCTTTCAGCTGAGCGGCATATTCGTGATTGATACCCTTTAAATCAAGGAAAGGAACGTGCATCGATATACCTCACAATTCTTGCCGGGTTGCCCGCTACGACGGCATTATCAGGTACGTCACGAGTCACGACAGCGCCTGCGCCGACCATACAGTTTTCTCCCAGAACAATGCCGGGCAACACCGTGGCATTGGCGCCGATTGAAGCGCCACGCTTGACCAGGGTTTGCGCAAATGCGTCAGGGTAAACTTTCGAGCGCGGGTATTTATCATTGCTGAACGCTACGCACGGGCCAATGAACACATCGTCTTCAATGGTCAGACCGTCCCACAAATACACTCCCGACTTGACGGTTACCCGGTGACCGAGGACGACCTCGTTCTCGATGAACGTGTGCGCGCAGATATTGCAATCATTACCGATCACCGCTCCTGGCAAGATCACGACAAACTGCCACACCTTGGTGCCAGCGCCAATGGACTGTGATTGAACATAGCTCAAGGGATGGATCATTTCGCAACTTCCGTTAAAAAGCTGGCGTAGTCACGCACATAGTCCGACTCGGTGTAGAGCTGGTCGGCCAGCACCATCAACACGCAGTCTTCAGAAAAATCGTATATTTCGCGCCAGATAAAAGATTCGATCAGAAGCCCCTGATGGGGATGATCCAGCCTGATGTCGATTTTCTCCCGACCATCGTCCAGCATAAAGCGGCAAGAGCCGCGCACAGCGACGGCCACTTGCTTGAGGGTCCTGTGCGCATGGAAGCCCCGGCGAACACCTTCACGGGTATCGAACATGTAGTAGACACGCTTGACGGAAAAAGGAATGTTCTTACCTTCCTCCAAGGCAATCAGCGAGCCACGGTCGTCGCCATGAGTTTGCAGTTGCAGAAACTGGATATTCATAGACTTTCCCTGACAGCCGTTACAGGTAAATGACGCTGCAACCAGGTCGTGACGGTATTGGCATCAATGGAATAGGGGGCGTAGTAGAGCTCTCTGGAGTCAGAGGTCCCGGCTTGATAGGGAATGTAGTCCATCTCTACGCCAACAATGGCGGCCAGGTTCGAGTAACAGGATAACGCCCCCCACTCTTGAGCCATCCAGCACAATGCCTTCGCCCCTGCTGAAGCAAATATAATGTTGGTCCAGGCGGCACCTGTCGGGCCAACGATTATTTCAGCGTTCGCCATGATAGCTATCTGTTGACTGACATCATGATCTTCCATGTAAACACTGACGAAATCATGAGCCTCACACTGCGCCATTATTTCCACCTGATTATAATTTCTCAGAAAGCCTTTTCTGGCCAGGAACACCCGCTTGGGTAGCGCATTCTGGGTTGTGCGTCGGCTCAATGCCAGGGCCTTTTCCCGCAGAAACATGATGGATTCGTGACGCGCAAAACTGTTTTCAGCTACGTTCCAGGCCGTGCCCTTGATATTGGGGATGAGGTTGTTGGGTGCGCTGAGCAGCAGTAGATCGTCGACTTTATAAGCGGTAAGACTGGCAAGATAAATAAAGGGTCTCTGGATGCCGAAACTCTCGATCAAGGTTTTAATCGAGAGGATCTTTTGGCTGGACATGGATATTAGAATGGGATAGTCGGCGTATTGGCCAGGCAGCTCTTCAATAAACTGCAGTTGCGAGAGTATCTCCAATACCCAGTGGTAATAATTAAGCTCGTTGCAGCCCGAAATCAATATCCCTTTTTCAATGTGTTCGGGTTGGCTGGTGCGGACCAGCGCCAAGTTTTGGCCATGATGGAGTAAGTGAGCGCAGCTGTAGTCAGCTTCGGCTGACCCGGAAGTGATGACGCGCTCAATGACTATTTGCTCATCTGGCAGGATGACCGAGCGGGATACGGAGTGAATTTGCCCATGGCGAAAATGATAGAGCGCCACTTCCGGCAAGGTAATGTCGGTCGGCTTCACGTGCTGGTTCAAGTACCGTGGCCCTTGGACCTGGCTTTCCATGGCCGGGCGAAAAGTGTGCACTTTGTTGCCACTCATGTCATCCAGCCAACGCACTTGCATGCGCTTGATGTGATCGGTTGTGACGCCCACCATAAAACGGTATAGCCAATCGGAAACCCATCCGGGGTTCCGGCAAATACGCTCATAGCCAAGGAGTTCAGCGCTCTTCCTCAAACGTTGAAGCCTTGAACGAGATACCGGAGTGGCGAAATATACGCTGATCGTGTTTTCACTGATGGCAAACTTGCCGATGAGCTGATCCCTGATTTCGCGGTAATAATCACTGGCAATGACTATTTTATCGTAGGACAGGTGGGCAAGTTGTTCGGGGGCATAGATGGTTTTGCCAAACAGCGACTGGCCTTGTTTTTGCTGATTATTGTCCAGAAAGCCAATGACCTTGTGGTTACCACGGGAGCTCTTGTAGTAATTGATACCGCCGGCGCCGGTGCCAAAAATCAAGACCCGTACTTTTTGCCTGAACCACATCCGCATACCCGCCTCGTGCTACGTTTTTCAAATTATCAGTGATGGCACTGCGTGAGTCACCCAACTGCACCCAATGGCTAGCCTGTTGTCCGGCACACGCCTAGGCGTTATTGATGATATTGCCTTTGATTTGGGCAACGCCGTTGGCATCCAGGTCCCGGCGGGTTCTGATCGGCCTGAGTTCACCCTGGAGGGTGTCGTTTATCTTGTTGATAGCCGTCGAGCCTTTATGGTCGTTAGACTTGCCTATCAAGTAGCGCAATGACAATCGAAAACGATCGGATTCATCATCCAGTGGACGGGTACCGTGCAACATACAGTTGTGCCAAAGGCCTACATAACCCGGACCGCCTGCCAGGGTGTGATCCCGGCACTCGATCTGCTGACCGTGATCGTCTTCATACGTCCAACGGTCATCCCCCAGGCATTCCAACCGATGGGGAAACAACGTCGCGCCCAAACGATGCGAGCCGGGTAGCAGGTGCAGAGGGGAATCACGCTCGGTCACTTCATGCAGATACACATAAAGTGTCAGAAATGACGACGGATCCAGTTCGACGCGACCTTGTGGCCAATCGATGATGTCCTGGTGAAAGTCGATGCCACGAAAATAGGTAATGTCGCGAAACGGCTTGCGAATATAAGGCCCCAGGTTTGCCACGTTGACGTCGTGAATCCTTGCTCGTACCCATTGCGGAAGCCAGGCATCGGGTACACCGCAAACCGCTTTCTTTATCACCACCTCATAGTCATCACCCAGCACTTTGCCGAGAACCCCAGTCAGGATCGGGTCTTGCTCGATAAATAGCAGTTGCGGTTCAAACGCGTTGAGGAAGTTGAACGTTTTGGTCGGATTGGCGTTGAAGTGGTTTTCTTGAGCGAGATACTCGGCCTCTTCCATGAACAGACCCGGACCGAACGCCCGTGTCGAGATCATTTGCTGATACAGCTCCTGAGTCTGATTCACGTCCAGAATCTCCCCAAACAGACATACACCTTGTTCTGTGAGGTTGTCGATGTAGGTCTGCATACTGCGTCTGCTCCTTGGTCCCCCAATGCGTCTGAATATTATCGGCAGGTTTTGATGAAACTGACGGGGGGTGGGTGAAAATATCCCTGCGGGTTTGCACGATTCAGTGGGACCGGACTTGTCCGGGAAAGCGTTGACGCAGGCACTGAAGCTGCATCAGGCAGATTGAGGCTGCTCGGCTGGCCTTATCGAGGACAAGTCCTCTCCCACAAAGGACGAGATACGCAATAGGAAGCCCGCGCTTTGATAGCGCAGGTTTTTTTGAGCGCGCATCCATTTGAGTGTCTATAAGTTAATTTGCATTCGGACGAAGAGACATTCAGTTTCTTTGCCCAATGCCGATATTTCGTGAGTACTCAATCAGGATCGGTGACGCCATGTTCAACACCCGCTTGAAAAAGGAATTGCAGGCGCGAGAAGCCGAGCTGTCTGTCTACAAACAAATGGAAACGGGCATGGACGCGCAAATGCTGTCGGTGATCCTGGATGCGAGTTTTCGCATCACTTACGCCAATGCCAATTTCCTCAACGCGCTGGGCTATACCGCTGAGCGTCTGGTGGGGCGCGCGCTGGATGAGATCGTGCCGGCTTACGTCAAGCAGCTCGATTGCTATCGCAATCTGCGCGCGGCTATCGATACCGGCGAGTCCATTGTCGACAACTACCGTTTCCTGCGGCAGGACGGCAGCCTGGCCTGGGTTCGGGCCATCTGGTATCCGATCATGGGTGAGGACGGCGAGTTGTCGTTGATCCGCTTCTTTGGCACGGACATTACCCCGGCGATTGAGCTGGCGACTGAAAACGCGGGCTTCATTCAGGCGTTGCTGCGTTCAACAGCGGTGATCGAGTTCGATCTGGGTGGGCATGTGCTGACCGCCAACGATCAGTTTTTGCGCGGGATGGGCTACAACCTTGCGCAAATCAAAGGCAAGCACCACAGCCTGTTTTGCGACCCGCAGGAAACGGCATCGAGCCAGTACAAAGAGTTTTGGGCGACCCTGAACCGTGGCGAGTTTGTCGCCAATCGCTTCAAGCGAGTCGACAGCAGCGGGCGCGTGGTGTGGCTGGAAGCGACGTATAACCCGGTCCATGACACGCAGGGCAAACTCTACAAAGTGGTCAAGTTCGCCACGGTGGTGACCGATCAGGTCGAGCGTGAAGCCGAAGTCGCGGACGCGGCAGGCATCGCTTTCGAGATTTCCCAGCAAACCGACCTGAGCGCCCAGCGCGGGGCCACGGTGGTTCAGGAGACGGTGCAGACCATGCGCCAGATCTCCGAAGAAATGCAGTCCGCGTCCGAAGGCATCGAAGCGTTGGGCAAACAGTCGCTGTTGATCAGCTCCATTGTGCAAACCATTGGCGGCATCGCCCAGCAAACCAACCTGCTGGCGCTCAATGCCGCCATCGAAGCGGCGCGGGCGGGCGAGCAGGGCAGGGGCTTTGCGGTGGTCGCCGATGAGGTTCGGCAACTGGCCGGACGCACCAGTGCGGCGACCGAAGAAATCGTCAACGTCGTACAGCAGAACCAGGCGCTGGTCGATGAAGCGGTGCGCGGCATGGCCAACAGTCGAGGCCAGGCCGAACAAGGCCTCGGGCTGGCCAACGATGCTGGCGCGGTGATCGTCGAGATCCAGGAAGGCGCCAAACAAGTGGTCAACGCAGTGGGGCGTTTTGCCAATCAGTTGAAGTAACCGGTACGCCAGGCGAGCACAACGGCAGGCTCCGCGCCTGCCATTGTCGAGTAACCGGATCAGGCCAGCTTGAAGCGCGTGACCAGCGCGCTCAGGTCCACCGCCAGCCGT
The DNA here is from genome assembly GCF_000416235.1 of Pseudomonas sp. CFII64. Taxonomy (GTDB): domain Bacteria; phylum Pseudomonadota; class Gammaproteobacteria; order Pseudomonadales; family Pseudomonadaceae; genus Aquipseudomonas. The sequence goes on from NZ_ATLO01000053.1 coordinate 117,051, forward strand.
GCCAGTTCCTGGCTGGCTACGTTGGTCTGGTGCGCGCCTGTGGAGGTTTGCATGGCGAGGTCGCGGATATTGACCAGATTGCGATCCACTTCGCGGGCAACCTGGGCCTGTTCTTCCGAGGCACTGGCGATGACCAGGTTGCGCTCGGTGATCTGGCTGAACGCCTCGGTGATTTGTTGCAGTGCCTGGCCCGCCGCGCTGGCGATTTCCAGGGTTTCCTGAACCCGCTGATTGCTGGTGCTCATTGCCGCCATTGTTTGCTCGGTGTCTTTGCGGGTGCCGGCGATCATCTGTTCGATTTCGTGGGTCGACTGCTGCGTGCGATGGGCCAGGGCGCGAACCTCGTCCGCCACCACCGCGAAGCCACGTCCGGCATCGCCTGCCCGTGCGGCTTCAATAGCGGCGTTGAGCGCCAGCAAGTTGGTCTGTTCGGCAATGGAACGGATCACGTCGAGAACCGAACTGATGCCGTGCACGCGCTCGGCCAGTTGCGTGACCTGGCTGACGGTGGTGCCGGCGTTTTGTGCCACTTGATGAATCGCGGCAATGGTCTGGTCCACTTGGTCGCGGCCATTGCTGGCGCTTTGGTCAGCGGTTCGCGAGGCCACGGACGTCGCGGTGGCGTTGCTGGCAACCTCGTCCACTGCCGCGGTCATTTCGTTGACGGCCGTCGCGGCCTGCTCTATTTCCTGATTCTGCTGCTGCAATACCTTGCCCGCATTCTCGGTCACCGCATTGAGTTCTTCGGCGGCGGACGCCAGCTGGGTCGACGAATCGACAATATGCAAAATGGTATTTTTCAGGCTCTGCTGCATGCTGTGCAGTGCATCGAGCAAGCGCGCTGGTTCATCGTTACCTTCTACCTTGATAGGCCGCGACAGGTCGCCGCCCGCGATCGCTTCAGCTGCCTGCACGGCTTCGCGCAATGGGGCGACGATGCTGCGGGTGAAGAGGGTGGCGAGGACGATGGTCAAGGCGACCGCCAATGCCATCGACAGCATCACGCCGATATTGGAGCGTTCGTACTGGCTCTGTGAAACCGTCGCGAACGATTGTGCGGCACTGGTGTTGAGCTTGATCAGTTCGTTGAGTTGCGCGCCGAGTTTGACCGAGTACTTGGTGTAGTCGCCGCCCAGCAGGGCGCGCACAGCTTCGATATCGCCGGTGGCGGATTTTTCCACCAGTTGCTTATGAATGCGCACGTAGTCGGCGAGGACCTCCTTGAACAGCGCGAACTGGGCTTTTTCGTTGTCGCTGTTGATCAGCGCGGCATAGCTATCCAGCGCCTTGCCCAGCTCGGCAATCAGTTCGTCGCCGCGACTGATGCTGCCGCGCAATTGGCTTTCTTCGCGGTCTACCAGAATCCGGAAAGAGATGATCCGCAGGCGCAGCATTCTGTCGCTGATCGAGCCCAGGGCGACAAAGCTGGGGAGCGTGTTGTCCAGCACCTCCACGGTGCCATTGCGAATAGTCTGCATCTGGCTCTGGGCAAATAGCCCGAGGATGATCACAAGCAGTGCGACAGCGGAAAATCCCAGCGCCGCACGGGGACCGACTTTCAGACGTCTCAGCAACATGGTGAAGGCCTTTTATTGTTGTCAATTATGCGGTGAGCACCGCGACAGTTGTCGGCCTATCGGCCCGAAGCCTTTATCCATTAGGCGCCGGGCGCATTCTCGTGTTCGTATTTTGCGAACAGGACATTTGCTGTGGGTTAACGCGCAACCATGCTGTGCTCAGTGGGCTGCCCGCTGACGCTTGGATCCAACGCCATCCGTCATCTTGTACCATGCAATCGCCGCCGCGACATAAGCGCGGTGCAGGCCATACAACGGGAACGCCTTGATGTCCGTTGGCACCACCGGCAACACGCTGCGATCGCCGCTGTGCACGTAACTGGCCCATGCGGCTTTGCAGGCCTACGCCGCGGCCTTGGCAACCGATGTCGATGAGCAGGCCCGGCGCCGGTTCGTGGATGTGAGGAAAGTAATTCTGGTAAGCATCAAACGCTTCGTAACGAGCGCAGCAAAGGGCTCCCGGTCAGGCGACGAGCAATATTTTCAGAATTGATATGTAAGAGCCAATATAAAACCCCAATATTGTGATTGCTAAAGGGATTCTGGCACGGGGTAAACCCTGCTTCTATGGATTTTCACTGCGCGGAGATGATGCGATGGATCCTATGAGCTTGTCTTTTGACGACTACTTAACGACCAATTACGGGAACATATGGGACTCCCCCGTTGATCTTCGGTACCTGTTTGACGGCTTGGCCATTCTGCCTGGCCTTGTGTGGGTCACCCGGGGTGACCCATTTCATCCTCGGCCTCAACTGACTGGTATCGGCGCGTTTGATTGGGATGAAGAAACACCCATTGAGGTTCGGCTGTTTGAAACTCCAAATCTGGACACAGTCAACTGGTATCTGGTCACGGCGGAGCTCAATCGTCGCAACCATATGGACGATCGCTTAGTTGATATCCATGCTCACTGGCACCAATCGCGGATCAATGCGCTTCCGAAAGTTAATGTCGATTATGTCGGAAGGGCTTGACCTGACTGTACGCCGCTTCGTAAGCATGAGTCAGCGCGATATGCTGTTCTGCTGATATGGGAGTGTTGGATCATAAGCACTCACTTCCCGTTTTTAATTAAAAAAATCTCGTCAGGGGTTCTGCCACTGATCGTCAGCGTCGATCATTAGACACCGCCCAGTTTTCAGAGGATTGCAGAAGTGAAATCGAAACGTGTAATGGCTTGTGCAGCGATAGCCTCCTCATTCAGCTTGTTAATCGGTTGTGGCAATGCCTACGAGGGTACTTACCGTGCACTGGATGGTTTTCTTGGGCCGTTAATAGTGCTCGAGGTCACAGGAAGAAAAGCGTACGCCACGAAAGTGGACATCATCCGAAAAATTGTACTTTCTGAGGAAGATTTCACCGTGGAGGATAAGAGCGAAAAGCTTTTGATTACAAACAACCGTGGAAAAACCTTCGCGTTTTCACGGTCGGTTAACGAGAAAGACCTAGAGTGCTTGAACTGTGGTTTCGGGACAGGTTTACCAAAGGCTTGGCAGAAAATTATCAAGAACAGTGACTTCTAGGCTGAAAATCATGGACAAGCGATGTATTCCATTGACAGCCTTTTTAAGGCTTATTTCAATGATGCCATTGACAGCCTGCTCGGCTGAACCCAGCTTCAATGGAATATACACGGCCCACATTGGTGTAGGTCCGATAGCTACCCTTGTTATCATACATGTAAAGGGCTCGCTAGGCGCATTAACCATTGCCCAACCCTTTACAAAGCCGTTGGCACCTATACCTATGCTTGTTGAGCAGAATGCTAATCGTCTCGTGCTGACTAAATCTACGGACAAGAGTTTTCAGATGGTTTTTAACCATGGCGATAATGGTGATATCCGGTGCGTTGAGGTATGTCAAAACGGTCCTGTAGATTGGGAGCGGGACCAGCGATAGGTCTGGTAAGCCAACGCCGCTGCAGCTCGCGCGTCACGTGCCGATTAGGATGGCGTTGCTACCAGCTTAATTAATCTATCAGTCTATTTACAACTACGGTTACGCAGTCGTCAGAGGTGTTTTTCAAGGTGCAAGCCAGCCGCTTGCTTGGAGGACGCTATGCGATTTGATGTTCTGATGTCGAAGTCAGAATGGGATTGGGTGCTTGTTGTAGCCGAATTTAACACCTGATCCGAAAAAGGCCCCGCAAGTGAACGTCAGGGATCGGCACACCGGATGTGCCCTTCTTGCGCTGCTGACAGGACAGTTACCGTGGGACAGCCTGGACCCCGTCGCGCTCTTGCTCTTGACGACCTACGGTAAAGGATTGTCTCGAGTTCCACAGTAACTTTGTACCGCGAGAGTGGTGCAAATACAGCCACATCGATGAGCTTCAGTGGAGCGGTTCAATAGCACGACAAGCCAGTATGAATTCTGCCCCTTAACTAAAGTTTGAAAATTGAACACGGCCGCGGATTGGAGCGTCCTGTTTTGATTTTTTGATTTTTTGATTTTTTGGGTTTTTGGTTCGCGCTACAGCCATCGATTCTGTGGCTACTGACCCTCCTACTTGTCTCGCGGCTCAAGAAAGAGATCTCCGAAGAGCGAAGCACTTCCTGAGGTTCAGAAAGCCAGATCCTGAGGATTTTAAGCTTATTTTTGGATTTTGGTTGCATGAAGGAACCTCAACGAAGCCAAAACAAAATAGCGCTATGTGTGTATAATTACATTAGACGGGGATGTAAGCATTTTACCCCGAAGCAAAACGCCCTTAGCTGGTGTCCCTTCGAGCTCCATTTTTGCACCTTTGGACGCATAAAACACCTAAATGCAACCAAATCCGGTCGTTCTCAGGCTCATCCCTTTAAATGGGTGACGCGAAAGGAAATGTCGGGGTGCTGAAGGGAAATGACAGGGTGCTGATGGGAAGTGAAGGGCACCTATGGCGCTGGTTTGAAGGGGCATTGCAACTCTTTGCGAACGCCGCTGGAGAATGAATGGGTGCCGCAATGGTGCTGTGATGGTGCCTTGAGGGTGCTGCAAAGGGTGCCAATGGGCATCAACGGTGCCGCAAAGGGTCATAGAGCGCACCCATTGCAACCAATGCGACCAAAAGTAAGTGTTTTGTGAGAATTCATAATGTCAAAGAATGTTCGCGACAAGACACTACTCGATCCGTTTATTGAGAAGTTGAGCGTTGCTACTGAGCGCAGGTTTAATTCACTAACTGGGTTGATCGATCACATGACCTTTTGCAAGGAGCGGCTAACCGAAAATATAGAAAGAGTACGAGGACATTTGGAGTCGGATCGCGCGAGGTTGCACCGGCCGCGTGCTTCACTTTTTTGCACGTGGAGTCCCCACACGAACAAAATGAAGGTCTCGCCAATCGAGTTGTACCTTCTTTTGGACACTCGCCTAGATGTGGGCGCTATGACGAAATTCTCGCTTCGAGAGCGATCGAGGCGGACAGAACTGATGACCCCAATCCTAGGCATCCGAGCTGCGCGACAATTCACAAAAGACGTCGACACCTTTTTCTTGAACGCCGATCAAGCCGTGAGATGGATCAATACACTCCCTGGCGAGGCACTCGACTTTCTAAACCGGCCAGCGATTCGCTCGGGATTTGATCATTGGATTACGGCAATAGGTGGGCTGACAGAGAAGGCGAGCATAAGGGCCACAACGGTCGTTGAAAGATTTCTGAAACTCGACACTGAATTAAATGACCTCGTTTTCGAGTTCAATGCAGCGAGACAACCGGTAAGATTCAACTCAATCATCTGCCGGAGGGATTGCTCGAATTCAGACCTCCTTTCACCCGCTGAACCGAAGTTTAGGGTGATCGTCAATTTCAATCGGCGCACAGGCGGACGATCCAGTAAGGATGTTCAGACATACAAGCAGGTCCTAGCAAAGCAAAGGCTAATGGAGAAACTAGAAAAATCCTTAGGGCGGCCGCCTGATGCAGCGGAGGTCGAGCAGGCAGCGAATCGGCAAAGAAATCGTTTGCCTACACCGTGGCTTACTGAGGATTTGATTTCACATTGCAAACTAGGCCGGCACTCGTCTGAAATATTTAAGCATCAGAAGAAAATCTCCACCGTCATAAGTGATTGGAAAGAGACACGGCAACTGATTCAGAAGTTACTAGGATAACAAATAGCTGTTGATAGTTTTATCTAAAATTTACACCTAATAAAAAATCATAATACTAAAAGTTGTGCTGCATACAAACTGGCCGTGGTGTAAAATCTCGAAGGTATCTTTTTGTAACCCTGAATGAGTATGAAAGGAGAAGCGAGTACTCAATCTGCGAATAAATATCATTGATATCATTGATATCGTTGGTATGAAGTACTGTTGACTTATAGAGATGATTACATCTTTAATTATGGCTTGAGTGCTGCATATGAAATCACCGGAAATGGTCACATCAGTTTGGAGACGGCTCTGAACAACATTGACATTGAACAGCTTAGTTAAGATTAAGTTCATGCCCGACGATGATTAAGGTGTAGCAAGGCGTGCCTGAAGTGAGGCCCGTCACGCCAGCGATTTAAATGAGGCACGCCATGCGGTAGAATATTTGAGTTAAAATGGGAAGTTTTCACTTAGTCGCTTTAACATCTCCTCGCCTGGTGTATGGCCTGCGTAGTGAAACACATCGTAATCGGGCTACGCACTGACAAACTAACCTTGGGTCTCATAGGCCATAGTCTTGCCTTGTGTCTTCGAAAATATGCGTCTGGCGTCATGTGTTTCGTTTTCCTGATTACCAGCGATTGGTCAATTATTCGCCCCACGCTGTTCACAAACTCCTAAGCCTGATCTACACCTAGACTAGGTCTAGCCCCGAGCTGCTGATAAAACCGAAGCAGATATCCGTAAGAACCAGCCACCCAAATTAACGAATCCCGCTCGCCTCGGCACTCATGCGATACCAAGGGTCTTCAACTGGGAGGAAAGCTTTGACCTAGTGCTGCGCACTCGAGCGGAACAGACGCCGTCTTCTCATAGATTGACGCCTAGCTGTTTCTTGGCATATATCGGTGCATCTCTGAGAGCGAGGCGCTAAATAGAGTGACCGGCAATACTGGCAATGCTGTTGCGATACGCCGTGTCCAATGGATCGCTCCTTCGACAGAGAACAGATGGCTAGTGGGTTAATGATTACGTTTTCAGACTATCTCCAATGCCACGGCCATTGCGCAGAGGGGCTGTAGGCGGAGGCTGGCTATCCGAAGCTCTAGTCATCTTGGAGTGCCTGCTACCGTGTGCCTTTGCGTCGCAACGATGCCAATGTTGCACGCAAACGTGTTTAGATTATGCCGCGCAGCGCCTTTTGTAGCCCGATTTGCGCTGGTTGCTGACCCAAAGCTTGTGGTGGGCAATTGCGTACTGACCTTGGAGGTTTCTCTCGCAGCATAAGGTTTGACTACAAACCTCACGTCCTTTTGTCTGCAATCAAAGCCCGCCATCGGTCATCTTGTACCAGGCAATGGCCGCCGCGACGTACGCCCTGCGCAGGCCATACAACGGGAACGCCTTGATGTCCGTTGGCGCCACCGGCAACACGTTGCGATCGCCGCTGTGCACGTAACTGGCCAGCGCCTGGCCCATGCGGGTTTGCAGGCCGACGCCGCGCCCCTGGCAACCGATGTCGATGAGCAGCCCCGGCGCCGGTTCGTGGATGTGCGGAAAGTAATCCCGGGTAATCGCCACGCGCCCACACCAGCGGTAGGCAATCGGAATGCCTGCGGTTTGCGGGAACAGTTTTTGGACTGCGCTTTCCAGATGCGACCAGTGATCCTTGCGCGACGGGTCCGGGTCTTGAAAGGTGCCGCGTCCGCCCAGCATCAACCGCCCGGTGTGATCAATGCGGTAATACAGCAACAGGTTGCGCGCGTCCGAGGACACATGGCCTTCGGGCAGAATCGTGCGGCGCACGGCTTCCGGCAGCGGTTCGGTGGCGATCTGGAACGAGTTGGCATCGATGATGGTTTTGCTCAGCGACGGCCACAGATTGTCGGTGTAGCCGTTGGTGCACAGCACCACGCGCTCTGCTGAAACCTGACAGCCTTGCGCGGTCTTGACCTGCCATTTGCCGCCGCTGTTGTTGAGTTCGGTGACCGGCGAGCGCGTGTAAATCTGCACCCCGGCGGCCAGCGCGGCGCGGGCCAGGCCTCGGGCATAGCTCAACGGCTGAATGCCGCCGCCACGTGGGTCGAGCCAGCCGCCGTGATACTTGTCGGTGCCGAGCAGGCGCGCGGTTTCGTCACGCTCAAGAAACCGCGCGGCGACGCCCTGGGCGTTCCAGTCACGCACGCGGCGTTCCGCCAGCTTCAGGGCGGCGGGCGTGTGCGAGCCCTGAATCCAGCCGTTGCGCACGCGGGGCACGTCCATCTGATGCTTGTCGATCAGGTTGAACACCGCGTCCACGGTGCCGGCGGCGAAGTCGATCAAGGGCTGGGCTTGGTCCGCGCCCAGCTTGGCGATCAGTTCACTGGGGTCATATTTCAGGCCGGGAATCACCTGGCCGCCGTTGCGACCGGAACCGCCGAAGCCGACTTCCTGGGCTTCGAGCACCGCCACCCGAACGCCTTGTTCGGCCAGATGCAGCGCCGTGCTCAAACCACAGAATCCGGCACCAACGATCACCACGTCGGCTTGCATGTCCTGCGCCAACGGCTCGCTCGGGGGTGCTTCAACTGCCGTGGCGGCCCACAGCGAAGGGGCCAATGGAAAGTATGTACGGGTCATTGCAGCGAACCTCGCGCTTACATCGGATGAAGGACGCGCCGCAGGAAATCCTGAGTGCGAAGGTGTTGCGGATTGTTCAGGACCTCGGCGGACGGGCCTTGCTCGACCACCACGCCTTGGTCGATGAACAGCACGCGATCGGCGACTTCCCGGGCAAATTGCATTTCGTGGGTGACCACCACCATGGTCATGCCCGTTTCGGCCAGGCGGCGCATCACGTCCAGCACGTCGCCCACCAGTTCCGGGTCGAGTGCCGAGGTGGGCTCATCGAACAGAATCGCCTTGGGCCGCATCGCCAACGCGCGTGCAATGGCGATGCGCTGTTGCTGACCGCCGGACAACTGCGCCGGAAAGGCTTCGGCTTTTTCGGCCAGGCCGACGCTGTAAAGCAGCTCCATGGCGTGTTCGGTGGCCTGTTTGCGGTCTTCCTTTTTGACGTAGATCGGCCCTTCGATCACGTTCTCCAGCACCGTGCGATGAGGGAACAGGTTGAAGCGCTGGAACACCATGGCCACTTCAGTGCGGATCGCCTTGATGGTCGGCGCCTTGCGGTCGACCTTGATGCCGTCGATGTCGATCACGCCTCCTTCGTAGCTTTCCAGGCCATTGATGCAGCGCAGGATGGTGGATTTGCCCGAGCCCGACGGGCCGACGATGCAGATCACTTCACCTTTGGCTACCGAGGCATCGATGCCCTTGATGACTTGCAGGTCGCCATAGGATTTGCGCAGTGCACGGATCTCGATCATTTGCTCCCCCGTTTTTCGAAGTGACGCACCAGCAGAATGAGCGGCACGCACATGATCAGATAAAGCAGCGCGACCAGGGTAAACACCGTGGCGTTCTGGAAGGTCGAGGTGGCGATCAGCTTGCCTTGCAGGGCCAACTCGGCAACGGTGATGGTCGAGGCCTGGGACGAATCCTTGAGCATCATGATCATGGTGTTGCCGTAAGGCGGCAGAACGATTTTCACTGCCTGGGGCAACACGGCGCGGCGCATCATCAGCCACCATCCCATGCCCATGGACTGCGCGGCTTCAAGCTGGCCACGGTCCACCGCTTCGATCCCGGCGCGAAAGTTCTCGGCCTGATACGCCGAATAAGCGATGCCCAGACCGATGATGCCGGCTTGCAGGGCGCTCATGGTGATGCCGAAATCCGGCATCACGAAATAGATGTAGAACAGCAGCACGATGATCGGAATGCCGCGCAGCAGGTTGATGATCGCGGAGCTGATCCACGCCAGGACCGGCACGCCCGATACGCGCATGGCCGCCCAGACCAGGCCCAGCACGGTGGACAGCAGCAGCGAGCCGATGGTCACCTGAATGGTCAGCCACGCGCCCTGCAGAAGAATGGGCAGAAATTGCCAGGATTGGGTCAGGAACTCGGACATGATCGACTACTCGGGTCAGGGTGCAGGGAACGCGCGCGGCACGCTGCGCAAGGCAGCGCGCCGGGCACTGCGAAGCGTGCTTACAGACCCCACTTCTTGAGGATCGTGTCGATACTGCCGTCAGCCTTGAGTTCAGCCAGCGCGGTGTTGATCTTGCCCATCAATTCGGTGTCGCCCTTGCGGCCGGCGATGCCGATGTTGTTGGGCATGGTTGCCTTATAGGTGGTCACCAGATGCAGGGCCGGGAACACCTTCTGATTGATGGCGTAGGCCGCAATCGGGTAATCCAGCACGCCGATGTCGATGCGACCCGCGTTGGCGTCGCGCATCAAGTCGGCGGTGGTTTCGTAGAGTTTGACTTCGCTGAACAGCCCGCTCTTTTGCAGCGGCTCGACAAAGGCGGTGCCCACTTGCACGCCGACCTTTTTGCCTTTCATTTCTTCGAAACTGGTGTAGGCCGTGGTGTCGCTGTTGGGCGCGACAACGCCTTCGCCATAGCTGTAGACCGGGCTGGAAAAGTCCACGACCTGTTGCCGTGCCGGGGTGATGAACATCGCAGCGGAGATCAGATCCACGCGCTTGGACGTCAGGGAGCCGATCAGCGAGGCAAACGGCATCGGTTCGATCTGCACTTCAAAACCGGCTTTTTTGGAGACGGCATTGACGATGTCAACCATCACGCCTTCGACGCTGTTGGTCTTGGTGTTCAGGAAGGTGAACGGGCTGCCGGTGGGTGTCGAGGCGACCTTGAGCGTTGCAGCCTGGGCTGCGCTGGTGAACGTCAGGGTCAGCGCGCAGAACAATGTGGCGAGTGCCAATGGATTTTTCATATGCGTTCCTCAAGTGATTAGGTGTGTTCCCAACAATCTCTGTTCTGCCGTCGCCTATTTGCTGATGTGCGTGACGCTCCACATGACGATGGTTTCGGTGATGCCCGGATTGCGCCAGCGGCGTGGCGTGCTGCCGTCGTAGCAAAAACTGTCGCCGGTGTTGAGCCGCAACAGCTGGTCATGAATGCACAGCTCCAGCTGGCCCTGCACCACGTAGCCGACCTGCTCACCGGTGTGGGTGAAAAACAACTCGTTGCCGGTCGAGCCGCCCGGCGCAATCACGGCGCGATACATCTGCACGTTGCCGCGAGCGGCGGGCGGGGTCAGGTTGACCTTCTGGATGCCCTTGTCCGCCAGGTCGATGCCGGTGTGAAAACCCGCGCGCACCACGGCCCCCGCGGTTTCGTTGTCCCGGGGCTGGGAGTTGCGGATCAGGGTTTCCAGCGGGATGTTCAGTTCTTGCGCCAGCGCGCTCAGGGTGCGCAGCGAGATTGAGCGCAAGCCGCGTTCGATCTGGCTCAACAGGCTCACGGAAATGCCCGATGCCAGCGCCACCTGGCGCAGCGGTTTGTCCAGCGCCTTGCGCCGCTGACGCAGTTGTTCGCCCAACCAGAGATCGATGATCGAGTTGATTCGGTGCGCGGAAGCCGAGGTTTCATCGGTCGGCAAAACGGGCGCTATGTCGGGGCTGGTCGTTGGCATGGTCATGTGTAACTTTCACAGTTGTGTAAATTACACAAAGCAATACGCGGGCCAATTCAGTTTTCGAGAGCGCCCATTCAGGCTTTTTTCGACGTGAGCGCCGGGAATAGCGGGGCGCCTGGGTCACTCGCTGACAGGTTGATTGCGCCTGGAAGACCCGGCCGCTGCACATCGCCGGGGCGTCCCTGCCTTGTTATGGCGCGGCCGCAGATCAACGCTTTTGCATTGCTCGTGCATTGAGTACCCTTGCTGGCCAAAAGTCGCTCCACGAGAACCGCACTGCACATGACACCTTTCTTCACACACTGGCGTAACGGTCTGGCCTGGGCTGCACTGGCGGTGTTCCTCAGCGCTTGCGACAACAGCGAAAAACCCCCAACGTCCACCCCGCCGACACCCGCGCCGCCGCACACCACTTACACCCAGGCCGGATGGGATGTGTTGCCAGCCGTTACCGACAGCGATTTGCAGGCCGGTTTCGCTTCATGGCGCAGCGCTTGTGTGCGACTCAAGGCCGATGCGGTCTGGGGCGCGACCTGCGCGGCGGCCAGCACGCTCGCGGCGACGCCCAGCGGTGCGGACATCCGCACCTTCCTGCAGGCCCAGTTGCAGGTTTACGTCCTGCGTTCCGCGGCGGGCAGCACTGACGGTTTGATCACCGGCTATTACGAGCCGGTCTATCCCGGCAGCCTGACCCAGACGCCACACACCCCGGTGCCGGTGTACGGCGTGCCCGACGATCTGATCGTGGTGAACCTGGACAGCATTTATCCCGAGCTCAAGGGCAAGCGCTTGCGCGGCAGGCTCGAAGGTCGAGTGCTCAAGCCTTATGACGACGCAGCGACCATCACCAGTCAGGGCCTTAATGCGCCGGTCGTTGCCTGGCTGACCGACCCGATGGACCTGCAGTTTCTGCAAATCCAGGGTTCGGGTCGGGTTCGTCTGGAAGACGGTCAGCAGTTGCGCATCGGTTATGCCGATCAGAACGGTCGTCCTTATCGAGCGATTGGTCGCTGGCTGGTGGAGCAGGGCGAGTTGAAGAAAGAAGACGTGACCATGGGCGCCATCAGTGCCTGGGCCAAGGCGCATCCGGAGCGCATCAACGAGCTGTTGGCGAGCAACCCGAGTTACGTGTTTTTCGCCCGCAACCCGGACAGCAACGAAGGCCCGCGCGGTTCGCTCAACGTGCCGCTGACCGCCGGTTACAGCGTGGCGATTGATCGCAAGGTTATTCCGTTGGGCAGCCTGCTCTGGCTATCCACCACGCGCCCCGACGGCAGCAGCCTGGTGCGTCCGGTCGCAGCACAAGACACCGGCGGTGCCATCGCTGGCGAAGTGCGCGCCGATCTGTTCTGGGGCACCGGCGAAGAAGCCGGCCACCTGGCGGGCGACATGAAGCAGAAGGGCAATATCTGGCTGCTGTGGCCCAAAGGGATGGCGTTGCCGGCGGGTTGAAGCGGGATATAAATCTGCAATGCATCCTGTAGGACTGGCTTCAGCCGGGAGGAGGCCAGTCCATCCGTAACGGATTCGTCGTCAGAACTCTCGCCCTCCCGGCTGAAGCCGGTCCTACGAATCCCGAGCACTGCTAGATAGCTATATAGCTAGCTATTGGCCTGCTCAACGAAATATTCGGACACTCTCCCATGCTATCGATCAGCCACACCAAACCTGAACGAATGCACATGTGGAAGTTCTAAACTTGTCACGCCAAAAAAATGGCGACTATTTTCGGTTTGCCGCTGGTCGTAACTTTCTAATAAATAAAGACAAAAGATTGACAGTAATCCGGGTTTAAATAACCATTGCGCCACTAGCTAATGGCCTTCCGCCATAGCCTTGCTTGCTCTGCTCTCACGACTTATCACGCCTTTCGTATGGATGATTTTCTCCATTCGCGTGCCGATAACGCTCGCCTGCTGGAGCGCTTCACGCACACACGTGTTATCGGTTCAGTCAGTCAAGAGTGAGTTATGGAAAAGGATTCCCGCAGGGCCCGAGTCTGTTCGGCCGTTAAACAGCTATTGGCTGTTTTGACCGTATTTATTCCCGTCCCCGGCGTTCAGGCAGCACCCGCGCAGTTTTCCAGCGTGGTCTTCTGGTATGCGGATAAACCACCGCTTGCCAAGCTGGCTCAGTTTGATTGGGCGGTGGTCGAGCCAGGGCATCTTTCTGCCGCCGACGTCAAAGCACTGCGCGTTCGGGGCGGTCTGCCGTTCGCTTATCTCTCGGTGGGCGAGTTTCATGGCGGTCAGCCTGAACTCGACGCCGCAGCGTTGTCCGGCGCCGTCAGTTCCATGCGCAACAATGCCTGGAACAGCCAGGTCATGAACCTTGCATCGCCAGCCTGGCGTGAGCATTTGTTCGGCCGCGCTGCCGCGTTGCGCGCCCAGGGTTATGCCGGCCTGTTTCTCGATACCCTCGACAGTTTTCAGCTATTGCCCGAAGCGGAGCGTGAAGCGCAGCGCCTGGCGTTGGTCAGCTTGTTGCGTGAGCTGCATCAACGTCAGCCGCAGTTGAAGCTGTTTTTCAACCGTGGTTTTGAAGTGTTGCGTGACCTGCAAGGTGTGGCTGCCGCTGTGGCGGTGGAGTCGATTCATGCCGGTTGGGATGCCGCCAACCAGCGTTTTCGCCCGGTTCCCGAGGCTGATCGGCAGTGGCTGGAAACTCAGCTGCAACCTTTGCGCGCCCAGGATATTCCGCTGGTGGCCATCGACTACCTGCCAGCCGAGCGGCATGAAGAAGCTCGGCTTCTGGTCAAGCGCCTGCGTGCAGAAGGTTTCGTGCCCTACATTGCGCCTCCCGATCTGGGCTCGATGGGCGTCGGCAGTATCGAAGTCACTCATGAAGCAGGTCAGTAATGCGTAAAGACCCTGCGCCGAGCCGTTTACTCAACCCTTGGGCTCTGGCTGCCGTGGCGATTGCCGTCGGCGGTGTGCTCTGGGCGACCTTCCAGCGTGAAGAAGTGTTCCAGCCTGATGGCCGTGAGCCCGATGCGGTTTCGGCTAACTATGCCGAGCTGTTGTTGGCGGCTCACCCGGAAGACGATCGCCTGCGTTTGCAGTTGGTGGATCTGTTGATTCGTCTGGGTGATTACCCCAAGGCGCGTCAGCATCTGGATGGCTGGATTTCGCCGCAGCCGCAAATACAGGCGTTTTATCGCCTTGAACTGGACGCGCTGGTGGCTGTGCAGAGCAATGATCCGGTCGCACAGCAGGGCTTGCTCGAACGGCTGAAGAACGTCGATCACAGCACCTTGCCGTTACCGCAATTGCAGGAGCTGGCCCGTCTGGCGTTGTCGTTGCAGGCACCGGCGTTCGCCGCTGGCGTCTTTGAAGACATCGCCCGGCGCGATCCCGAGCAGCGTCGGGCGTCGCTGATGGCTGCCGCGCAGTGGTATCTGGCGGGTGAGCAACCGGGGCGTGCGGCGGACGTTTATCTGCAACTCAAGGACGACAAGAACTTCGTCGCCGAGCGCCGTAAATACGCGCAGTTGGCCTTCGATGCTTTGTTGGCGGCCAACCGGGGCGAACAAGCGGCGCAGGTGCTTGCCGACGAACTGGACCGGCTCAAGGACCCGCACAGCGATGCGGCCTGGCTGGAGCAGGGCGTGACCGTCGCGGTGCAGAGCAAGCGTTTTGATCTGGCGCAGCGCATCCTGGCCCAATGGCGCGTGCTGCAGCCGGACAATCCGCAGATTCTGGTTCAGGACTTCAACATGCGGCTGGCGTTTGATGACTTGCCGGGTGCCTGGAAAAGCGGCCAGCAGTTGCTTGAGAAAAACCCTCAGGATCCGCAGCTGCTGGAGCAGATGGCCAGACTCGGCGAATGGCGCAATGAGCCGCAAGCCGCGCTGGGCTACTGGATCCGTTTGCTCAACCTGCGTGAAGACCCGAAAACCCGCGAGCACGCCTGGCGTCTGGCTAGCCAGCAAGCGGATTTTGCGCGGATGATTCCCTTGCTCGCCGAGATCATGACCCAGCGCGCGCTGACCGAAGTCGAACTCGATGCGCTGTTGTACGGCTACCAAGCACAGGGTAATCAAGCCCAGGCGGCGAGCTGGCTGACCAGCTATGTGAGCAAGTACCCCAAGCAGCGTCAGGCCTGGACTCGCCTGCTGCAAAACCTGGAAAACAGCGGCCAATTCGCCGCGAAGGCGCAGGCCTATACCGAGCTGTCCAAACGTTTTGCGTTGACCACTCCCGAGCGCGTGGACTGGGCCGGCACTTACCTGAAGCTCGCCGATAAACAGGCGGCCTGGAACGTGCTGCAAGTGGATAATCGCGCCATCACCTACGAGCCTTACTGGCGCACCCGGGCGATTCTGGCCTGGGACCTCAAGCTTGATGCCGAGCTGCAAGTTGCGCTGGAAAAACTCCTGGCACTCAAAGGCTCGCTGGATTTTGGCGAAGAGAGCCAGCTGATCACCTTGTACGGCCTGACCGATCCGCAGCGCGCGCTTGATCTCTCGGTCGCCAGCTGGAAGCGCGGTCATGATCCGCAACGCCTGGTGCAAGCCTTGCAGCAGGCGCAGGAACTTCAGGACTGGCCGCAAGTGGCCGCCTTGCTCAAGGACGCCGAGCATTACCCGGCCGCTGATAATCAAGCGCAAGTGCTGGCGATTCGCGGTACGCTCGCCACCCGCGAAGGCAACCACGACGAAGCGCAGCGCTTGTACCTCAAGGGCCTGGCGCTGTACCCGGATGACAATCTGTTCCGCGAGCGCTTGATGTGGCTCTACGTGGATCAGGGCCGCACGGCTGATCTCAAGCCGTTGCTCACCACTTGGCGGGCACGGGCGCGGCAGGACCGGACGTTGTGGCTGCCATTCGCCAGCGCGAGCCAGATGCTCGGGCGCGGCAGCGAAGCCTTGGCCTGGTATCGGATGTATCTGAAAAAGAGCCCGGATGACTGGCTGGTGCAAGCGGCGTATGCCGATGCGCTGCAAAGTGCGGGTTATCTGGACATGGCCCAGCGGCTGCGCTTCAAGTTGCTGCGCAGCCCGGAAAGCGAACAGGTCAAGCCTTCAGCGCAACACTACGCGGTCTGGCTGCGCTTGATGGCCAGCAGTTATTCGCCGCGCATGGCCGAACAGAAAGCGTTGCAATGGCAGGACGGTTCGCCGGCCATGCTGAGCCTGTGGTTCGAGCGGCTGATGGCGCGTCTGGATGCGACGAACCAGTCCGCGCAGAAAGACCAATGGCTGGACTGGGCGCAGGCTCAGGGGTTGCGCGTTGACCGTTACGAACACATTCAGCAAGCCTTGCGCAGCCGCAACAAGGCCCAGGTGCAAACGCTGCTGGCGCGCAGCGATCTTGATCCGGCGCAGCGCACGCAGGCGTTGATTCGTCTTGGGCGTCTGGCGCAAGCGCTCGACGTCAGTCTGTCGGCACTCGGCGACGAGCAGCCGGCCATCGTCCGCGAGCAACTGCGGCGGCAGGCCGTGGCCATTCAGGAAAGCACGCCTCAGGGCGCGAAGCTGTCCTGGCGTGAGCAGGATTTCGGTGGTCTGGAGTTCAACGCGGCGCGTGTGCAGGTTGCCCACAATCTGGGTGATCAGTGGTACGCCGATGTGCAACTGGAGCAGGGCACCTACGACAGCGATCAACTGGTTTCATCGCGTCTGGGCCAGGAGCGCAATGCGGCCGTGGCCCTCAAGCGTCGGGTCGAAAACGGCAGCTACACGCTGTCCGCCGACACCAGTCAGCGCAAGGATGAAGACCGTAATGGCCTGGCCGTCGCGCGGACCTGGCAGTTGGACGAACGCGGCGCCCTCGAAGCGGGCGTCGACTGGCATCGCAAGAGCGAAGACAGCGGCCTGATGCGCGCCTTTGGCCAGCACGACAGTGTGTGGCTGGGCGGGCGTCACGGCTTCTCGGCCCGTGACCAGATCAGCTGGCAAGTGGCGCAGAAATCCTTCTCCACCCGTGACGGCGATTCGCTGGGCAACGGTCAGGCGCTGAAGCTGGAATACGGCCACCGCCTGCAATTCGAAGGCCCCAGCTGGACCTTGCGCAGTGGTGTCGATTATCAGCGCAACCAGCTCAACAACCGCGAGCTGGATGCCTTGTCCAGTCGCAACGGCGGCGCGGTGAAGAATCAGGACTCGCTCGATCCACGCACGGTATTTGCCAGCGACTTGCTGCAAAGCCGTTACGGACAGCTGTATGTCGGCAGTTCATGGAGTCGCGGCATGCCCGGCGCCCTCAACAGCAGCGTGCCGCAGTACAGCTGGCTGGTGGACGTGGCGGCCGGCTGGCAATGGACCGATCAGACCTTCAACTACGGCATCAATACCGGGATCGGCTTTGAAGTGCTGGGCAATGATCAACTGGCCCTGACGGTCGGCTACCAATCTGCGCCACAAGGCGGCGACGGCAAGGCAGGCGGAACACTGGGTATGAGCTACGGCGTGCGTTTCGGACGCTGATTATCGAATGTTTACAGGGGAATACCGATGCACGTAATTCGTAACATGAGTCTGGCGTTGACGGTCCTGTTGGTCGCCGGCTGCGCAAGCTTCACCGGCGAGTCCGGGCCGAACCTGCCGCGCACCGCCAAGTGGGGCATTGTGCCGATGGTCAACTATTCGCAGACCCCGCAAGCGGGCGAGCGCAGCGAGCAGATCCTGCTCAGCGTGTTGAGCAGCCATGGCCTGCATCCACGGGTTTACCCGGTCAGCACTCAGGGCGAACAAGCGCTGATGGATGACAACGAGCGCCTGGCCGGAGCCCTGGATTGGGCTCGCGCGCAGAAGCTCGATTACGTGGTGTCCGGCAGCGTTGAAGAGTGGCAGTACAAGAACGGCCTGGATGGCGAACCGGCCGTCGGCATCAGCCTGCGCGTGCTGCAAGCCAGCAACGGTCAGGTGCTGTGGAGCAAAAGCGGCGCACGTGCCGGCTGGTCTCGCGAAAGCCTGGCCGGTACCGCACAACAGGTGCTCGATAAACTTGTAGGCGCCCTCGGGTTCGAGTGATTGCATGAACTCTCCACA
Organism: Pseudomonas sp. CFII64; assembly: GCF_000416235.1. Classification (GTDB taxonomy): domain Bacteria; phylum Pseudomonadota; class Gammaproteobacteria; order Pseudomonadales; family Pseudomonadaceae; genus Aquipseudomonas. The sequence continues at coordinate 135,258 of NZ_ATLO01000053.1, forward strand.
CATGGATTACAACCTGGCGCCCAGTGCCAGCGGCCCGGTGTCCTGGCTCGAAACTCTGGTCGTGACCGGCGCTGCCGTCGGTCTGGGACTGTGGCTGACGCCGGATGATCCGCTGCAAATGCACGCAGGTTTCCCCTGGCCGGTGCTGGCGCCGCTGCTGCTCGGCGTGCGTTATGGCTTCGTGCGCGGCATGGTCAGTGCCGGCTTGCTGGTGTTGGCCTTGTTTGCGCTGCGCTACAGCGGCCATCCCGGCTACGCGCAGCTCGATCCGTCGTTCATTGTCGGCGTGCTGGTCTGCGGCATGCTGGTCGGCGAAGTGCGCGATCTCTGGGAGCGGCGTTTGCAGCGGTTGCAGATGGCCAACGATTATCGCCAGTACCGCCTCGATGATTTCACCCGCTCGCACCAGATCTTGCGCGTCTCCCACGACCTTTTAGAGCAGCGCGTGGCGGGCAGCGATCAGAGCTTGCGCAGTTCGTTGTTGGGCCTGCGTGACAAGCTGCGCATCACCTGCGATGAGCGTGATGCGCTGGGCGTTCTGGCCGAACCGATCATTGCCATGCTCGGCCAGTACGGTTCCTTGCGCGTCGCCGGGTTGTACCGCGTGGACGAACGTGAGCAGGTCGTGCCAGAAGCATTGGCGACCATCGGCGTGATGGGCCCGCTGGACACCCGCGATGATTTGGTCAAGTTGTGCCTGGAGCGTGGCGAGCTGGTCAGCGTGCGCCAGGAACTGATCGATGCCGGGGACTCGGCGCAATTCTCCTCGCTGCAGGCCTGCATTCCCCTGATCAATGCCCAAGGCCAATTGCTGGCGGTTCTGGCCGTGCGGCAAATGCCGTTCTTTGCCTTTCAGGACCGGACATTGAGCCTGCTGGCGTTGCTCGCCGGGCACACCGCCGACCTGTTGCACCCTGATCGGCAGGTCTTGCAGTTGCCGGACGCCGACGCCCAGCACTTCACCCTGCAACTCAAGCGCTCGCTGGCGGATGTCGAGCAACACGGTCTGCTGGCGGGTTTGTTCGCCTTTGAATTGACCCAGGCCAATGACGAGCTGTCGCGGCTGTTTGAACGCAGCCAACGCGGTCTGGATCTGCACTTGCCGGTGCGCAACAGCCGCGGCAATCAGCTGTTGCTGGTGCTCTTGCCGTTGACCAGCCCTGAAGGCACTCAAGGTTATCTGGCGCGCATCAACCTGTTGCTGCGCGAGCATTTTGGCAGCGAAAGCGATTTGACCAGCCTCGGCGTCCAGGTCCTGCCGTTCAACCTGGAACCGGGCTCTGATCGCAGCGACCTGCGCAATTTCCTATTCAACGAGTGTGGTCTGAATGATCAGCAAGTGGCTGTTTAGCAGCGCCCTGGTATTGGAAGCGGGCGGTTGGACCGGCTTGTTGATCCCCGAGCCGATCGCCCATCCGTTGCTGGTGTTTGTGCCCAGTCACGCGCTGGCGTGCCTGTTGCTGTGTGCAGCGATCTGGCGCTCGCTGCCCAGTCGTTACCGCTATCCCTTGCCGTGGAGCCCGCTGTTTATCTTCAGCCTGGCGTTCTTCATTCCGGGGATGGGCATCGTGGGTGTCGTGGCGGCCATTTTCCCGGCGCTGTACCTGCCCCGCAAACGCGACAAGCAAGCCTGGCAATCGGTGGGCATTCCGGGTTTGCCCTTCCAGGCACAACAGCAACTGCATTCGCCGTTTTTTGCCGACGGTGGTTTGCAGGATGTATTGCGACATGCGCCCGATCCCGACCAGCGTTTGACGGCCTTGTTGGCCTCGCGCCGGATTCCGGGCAAGGAAGCGGTGCCGATCCTCAAGCTGGCGCTGGCCGACCCGAGCGATGACGTACGGCTGTTGGCGTACTCGATGCTCGATAAGCAGGAAAGCGATATCAATCTGCGCATCCAGACCGCGCTGCGACAGCTGTCCGAGGGTTCCGCGCCAGCCGTAGGCGCGCTGCATGGCACGCTGGCGCGCTGGTATTGGGAGCTGGCTTATCTCGGGCTGGCTCAGGGCAGCGTGCTCGAACACGTTCTCAATCAGGCCCGCGAACATGCTGAAAAAGGCCTGCAGGCGGGCGAGGGCGGTGAGTTGTTTCTGCTGGCCGGGCGCATTGCCCTGGAACTGCGCGACATCGAGCGCGCCGAGGTGCTGCTCAAGCAGGCGCAGGAACACGGCATGGGCGCCGCGCAGATCGTGCCGTTCCGTGCCGAGCTGGCGTTCGAAGCCGGGCGTTATCACGACATCCCGAGCCTGCTGGCCAGCCTCCCCGAAGAAACCCGTCAGCGCCCGCCATTCGCCGCGCTGATAAGGAGCTGGAAATGAAGCCCGCGCCCACCACACCGACGGCCGATATCTGCCTGCTGCTCGAAGGCACCTGGCCGTATGTGCGCGGCGGTGTTTCCAGCTGGATTCACCAGATGATTCTCGGCCTGCCGGAGCTGACGTTCACGGTCATGTTCATTGGCGGCCAGCGCCAGGCGTACTCGGGCCGGCGTTATGAAATCCCGCCGAATGTGCTGCACATCGAAGAAGTGTTCCTGGAAGACGCCACCCATTCGGTGGACATCCGCCGCGCGCCGCGCGAAGCTGACGAGCAGCAACTGCAGGACATGTACCGCCTGCTGCATCATCCGGACGCACCGTCCACCGAACTGGGCGAGCGGGTGCTGGAATCCATCGCCCACGGCCATTTGACGCTTGATGACGTGCTGCGCAGTCGCAGCAGTTGGGCGGCATTGAGTGAAGGCTATCGCCAGCATTGCGCGGACCCATCCTTCATCAATTATTTCTGGACCCTGCGTTCGATGCAGTCGCCGTTGCTGATGCTCGCCGAAGCCTCGCAAAACATGCCGCGCGCCCGTGTCCTGCACGCGATTTCCACCGGTTACGCCGGGCTGCTGGGCTGCATTCTCAAGCAGCGCTGGCAGTGTCCGTTTCTGCTCAGTGAGCACGGGATTTATACCAAGGAACGCAAGATCGACCTGGCGCAGGCCAGCTGGGTTGCCGAAAGCTCCGGTCACGCGCTGAACCGCAGCCTCGACGCCAGCTCCGGCTACATTCGCGCGCTGTGGGTGCGCTTTTTCGAGCGTTTGGGCCAGCTGACGTACAACAGCGCCGATCACATCATTGCCCTGTACGACGGCAACCGTCAGCGCCAGATCAAGGACGGCGCAGACCCGATCCGCACGCAAGTCATCCCCAACGGCATCGACCTGCCGCGCTGGAACTCGGTGCTGGAATCCCGGCCCGCGGGCATTGCGCCGGTGGTGGGCTTGATCGGGCGCGTGGTGCCGATCAAGGATATCAAGACCTTCCTGCGCGCCATGCGCGGCGTGATCAGCGCCATGCCGGAAGTCGAAGGCTGGATCGTCGGGCCCGAAGAAGAGGATATGGAATACGTCAGCGAATGCCGCAGCCTGATGGCCAGCCTTGGCCTGGAGGGCAAAGTGCATTTTCTGGGTTTCCAGAATATTCAGGACATCCTGCCGCAACTGGGCTTGATGGTGCTGACCTCGATCAGCGAAGCACAACCGCTGGTGATTCTCGAAGCCTGGGCCGCCGGTACGCCGGTGATCAGCACGGACGTCGGTTCTTGCCGGGAAATGATCGAAGGCGGCAGCACCGAAGACCGCGACCTCGGCCACGCCGGAAAAGTCGTCGCGATTGCCGACCCACAAGCGACCAGTACGGCGATCCTCGAATTATTGCGCAGCCCGCAACGCTGGCAGGCGGCTCAGGCCAGCGGCTTGCTGCGGGTCAATCATTACTATACCGAGGCCTTGATGTTGCAGCGTTATCGCGACCTGTATCACGCCGCCATGGAGAACAACTGACATGGCCGGGATTGGCTTCGAACTGCGCAAGATCCTCTCGCGCGATTCCTACACCGCGACGCTGCGCGCTTACTTGTATGCTGGCCTGATCAGCTCGGGGCCGTGGGTGTTGTCGATCATCAGCGTGATGCTGGTGGGGGTCATCAGTGTCGGGATGCTGCTGCCCAATGCCCTGGTCGGCCAGTTTCTGGTGACAGTGACTTACCTGATGGCCAGCTCGTTGATTCTCACTGGCGGCGTACAGTTGTTGTTCACGCGCTTTGTGTCCGATCGTCTGTTCGAACGCAAATACGAGCAGATCCTGCCCAACCTGCTGGGCGTGCTGCTGTTGATCACGCTGGGTTCCGGCGTGCTGGGCGTCATCGTCTTGGGCGTGTTGTTCGATGAGCCGCTGATCTACCAAGTGCTGGTGCTGGCCAACTTCGTGGTGCTGTGCAATTTGTGGCTGGTGATCGTGTTCATTTCCGGGATGAAGGCCTACAACCGCATTTTGCTGGTCATGGCCGTGGGCTATTCATTGATGGTGGCCAGTGCTTATGTCCTGAGCGTTCTGCAGATGCCGGGTTTGCTGCTCGCATTGTTGATCGGGCACAGCACGTTGCTGTTCGTATTCCTCTACGACGTGCTGCGCGAATACCGCGCAGAGCATTTGATTGCCTTCGATTTCCTCGACAACCGTCAGGTGTTTGTGAGCCTGCTGGCGACCGGGTTTTTCTACAATCTGGGCATCTGGATCGACAAGATTCTGTTCTGGTTCAATCCCGGAACCTCCAATCTGGTGGTCGGCCCGTTGCGTGCCTCGATCCTGTACGACATGCCGATTTTCCTCGCGTACCTGGCGATCATCCCCGGCATGGCGGTGTTTCTGGTACGCATCGAAACCGATTTCGCCCACTGGTATGAGCGCTTGTTCCGGGCGATTTGCGACGGCGAAACCCTGCAACACATCGGCCAGCTGAAAACCGAAATGACCCTGTCGATTCGTCAGGGTCTGCTGGAAATCTGCAAGGTTCAGGGCCTGACTGTGGTGCTGTTGTTCCTCTTCGCACCGCGCTTGCTGGAGTGGCTGGGGATCTCCAGTTATTACCTGCCGCTGTTTTACATCGACGTGATCGGCGTGAGCATTCAGGTGGTGTTCATGGCCTTGCTCAACGTGTTTTTCTACCTCGACAAACGCGCCATCGTCCTGCAATTGTGCGTGCTGTTCGCCGTGCTCAACGCCAGCCTGACCTTGCTCAGCCAACACCTAGGCCCGAGCTTCTTCGGCTACGGGTTCACCTTGTCATTGCTGGTGTGTGTACTGATTGCGCTGCACCGCCTTGCCAAGGCACTGGATGATCTGGAGTACGACACGTTTATGCTGGCTCGGTAACGGCGCGGGTAGTCTGGAATGTCAGAAGACTCCCGACTACCTCGTCAGCGCGCTTGACGCTGGTATGAATCCTGGTTGCCGCCTGGGTGGACTCTGCGCCGATATCCTTGCGGAATAACAGGAAGTCGGCGCTGAGCAATATCGCCCCCAGGTGTGTGCGCAAGTCATGTCCAAGGTTGCCAAGAAAATCGGCGTGGGCTTGCTCGGCGGCGTGGGAATAACACGCGATGGATTGGGCAACGGCTTGATCCACGGATTCGTTGAAACGCAGCATGTCCTGGACTTCGAAATCGGTTCCCGACTTGATCCGTTGCAACCATTTCATCAATACACTCATGCGCAACACACGGTATTGCGCAACGATCTGGTCGATGCTTGAACCGGTCATCAGCGGAGTAATAGAGTAAATGTCGGCGGTTATTTCATCGTGTTGTTCAAGCGCGGTTTCATGCGACTTGCTGATGTGCCCATCGTGGGTTTGAGCAGTGATTAAATTACGGGCGACCACCCTGAGCAGTTTTTCCGCCTGGGCGCGTAATTCGAGTGAATCCAGACCCTTGTTGCGGGCCATTGTCGTTGCAAAGTCTTCCCACTGCTCAAAGATGGGTTCGAGATTTTCTAAAATGAAATCGCCTAACCGCATATTGATTTCCTACTCGTCATGCTGCGCTCAACGCTGATTGAGAGAGTCAGTCAACGCGTGCTAGCCGAGCGTGGTGAAAAACCGAACGATCATGGCTGATAGATAGGCTCGCTAACGATCAGAAAGTTGCATGGTGGTCGTCGGACTGCGTCATGTTGTTATGGGGTTTTTGCGTCAGCGCCAGCAAATGACCGGTATTAACTGGCCAGACGCTTGAATCAGCGTTTATGTTTGGGTCAAAAGCCCTGCTTGGGTTTATATTCGCCCCACCAAGACACGAGCGGACGTGGGTCCGATCCGAGCTTGGCTTTCCTGGGCCGTGGACATGACCATTCAAAACACTTTCAATGATGCCAACGCCCCGGTGACTGTCCATGTCGTCGATGATGATCGCAATACACGGGATGCTCTCTACCAACTGCTGACGTTTGCCGGCTATCCGGTACAGCTGCATGCCAGCGGCGCCGCGTTTCTGGATGCTTACGACGGGCTTCCTGGCTGCATGATTCTTGATCTAGCGATGCCTGAAATGCGAGGCGAGGCGTTGTTGGATGAGATCATGCGCCTCAAATTCAATGTGGTTGTCATCATCATGACCGGGCATGCAACGGTTGAAGCTGCCATTCAGATCACCCGTGCCGGGGCGATTGGTTTTTTGCAAAAACCGTTCAGCAACGATCAATTGTTGCAAAAGCTCGAGAAAATTTCCCATCAGGCCAAGTCCGTTTTTGCCCGTCGCGCCCTCGCTGACGATTACCGCCAGCGGCTCGACAACCTGACGGCTCGAGAACGAGAAGTTATGGATTTGATGCTGGCGGATATGACCAGCCAGGAAATCGCCACGCAGTTGGGTAATAGCAAGAAAACCGTGGATATCCATCGGACCCGGGTCATGCAGAAAATGGGCGCGAGCACTATTACTGAGTTGATCATGGGCTGGACCCTGCTTTTCTGTATTCCCATGTCATGAGCGTAACGAGCGAATCCTGAATACGCAGACCGCGGTTAATCGCGGTGTTATTTTCCGAATAGGTACTTATACCTATAGTGGCATTTTGTCTCTTGCCAAAATAAACAGTGGCCATAAACTGTGGTGATTAAGCTGCTATTTATCCACTTTGTGAACGCGTTTTGTTGGCAAGACACGTTTGGATTTATTCGGCCGCCACCCGCAAGGGTGCTGATTGCAGCCCTAATGTGTCTCTTGGCCGATGAGTGAGCACACACCGTAAAACACTGAATCAGTCATCCGTCCTGTAGCCGGATCTTTGTCTGTGGTGAGTTCACTGCAAGCAACGTTCATGGCTTTCAGGCGAAAGTTCGTGTGAGTTTTTGCAAACAGAACAGTAAAAATGGATGTCTGCACACCTGGAAGTGCCGAAGGCGCACCGATTGTTATAACAGTCGGGATGTTGCTCTGCGGGCCATGCATTGACTGTCATTTACCGTATGCACTTCTTCATGAAGTTTATTTAGAAAGCATCGAGCCTGTGGAGTCGCAGGACTCTTGTATTAGGTAGAAATACCATTAGGTAGAAATACCGAGAGGATTATTGTGCAGAAGAAGTTTGTGGCGTGTGTGCTATTGACCTTGAGCCAGGGGGCGTACGCGGTACAGCTTCCGCCGAGCGGCGGGAGCCAGATACAACAGATTCCCGCCTCGCCCACACTGAAAAAAGTGGAGCCGCAAATACAGGTCGAGCAGACTCGGGCAGCCGCCGTTCCTGCTTCAGAAAGCGCCCGGATCAAGGTCAATTCTCTGCACCTGACCGGACAAAAGCTCTATCCCGAAGCCGATTTGCTCAAGTTGACGGGCTTCACGGCGGGCAAGGAACTCAGCCTTGGCCAGTTGCAGACAATGGCCGCGCAGATCGCCGATTTCTACCACCAAAAGGGCTATTTCGTTGCGCAGGCCTACTTGCCTGCCCAGGAAATCAAGAACGGCGCTGTCACCATTGCCGTCATCGAAGGCCACTACGGGGCCGTCACGATGCGTAATCAGAGCAACCTTTCCGACCGATTGGCCAATGGCGCAGTGGACGACCTGCACAGCGGCGATGCCATCAGCTCCGCTGCGCTGGAAAGCGATCTGCTGCTGTTGTCGGACACGCCCGGTGTCGAGGTGCGCTCAACGCTGGTGCCCGGTGCGTCAGTAGGCGCTGCCGACCTGATTGTCGATGTCACGCCTGGCCAACTGGTGACAGGCAGCATCGACGCCGATAACGGCGGCAATCGCTACACCGGTCAGTACCGTCTGGGCGGGACGTTGAATATCAACAATCTGGCAGGGCAGGGTGACGTTGCGACACTTCGCGCGCTCTCCAGTTTTGACGGTCTGGACTATGCCCGCGCGGCCTATCAGATGCAGTTTGGCAAGGCGACTGCTGGCGTAGCTTACAGCCGGCTGGATTATAAGCTAGGTAAGGAGTTCAGCGATTTACACGGCAACGGCACGGCGGACATTGCCAGTGTCTACGGCAGTTACCCACTGCTGCGTTCACGTCGCAGCAATCTCTATGTTCAGGTGGGTTTTGATTACAAGAGGTTCGAGGACCGTATCGATCTGGTGTCGTCACATGTCGACAGAAGCGTCGAGGTGCTGATGACCACCTTGCGCGGCGATCATCGCGATGATTTCGGCGGCGGTGGACTGACGGCAGGTGCCCTGACCTGGTCGACGGGCAACCTGGATATCGAAACCCGCGAAGCGCGCTCGGCCGATGGACTGACGGCGCGCAGTAACGGCCATTACGACAAGTTGGGTTTCAGCGCCATGCGCTTGCAGCGGGTCACTGATGCGTTTTCGCTTTATGGCGCGATCAATGGACAAGTTGCCTCCAAGAACCTGGATATCTCGGAAAAGATGTACCTGGGCGGGATCGACGGCGTTCGGGCTTATCCCCAAGGCGAAGCCTTCGGTGATGAAGGTTATCTGGCGACCCTGGAAGCCCGGTATTTGCTGCCGCAATTCTCGCAACAGTGGTTAGGGCAACTGCAACTGGTCAGCTTCGTCGATACCGGTACGGTCACGCTCAATGAGAATCGTTGGGACAACTCGGACCGGACCCGAACGCTGAGCGGGGCGGGGGTGGGCATTAACTGGTTCGACTTCAATAACTATTCCGTGAAGACCTACTACGCGCAAAAGCTGGGTGGCGAGAAAGCTACCTCGGCTCCGGATTCGAGCGGCCGCTTCTGGGTCCAGATGGTCAAATATTTTTGATCGCAGGCCCGGTTACCGCAGCGAACCCCACGTCAGCAATGCCTGAATCAAGTAGGTAAACACCATGAATACCCGTTCCCCATCCAGCAGGAATGCCAAGGCCGGCACCTTCGTCGCCGTGATGCCTTTCCATTTCACGCTGAAACTGCTGGCGGCTGCCATCCTCTTCGCTGGCGCAGGCAGCGCTTATGCACTGCCGGTCGGCGGAGCGGTGTCGGCCGGCAGCGCCACCATCGGTTCGGGTGCAGGCACTACGACCATTACTCAGACCAGCCAGAATGCCGCGATCAACTGGCAGAGTTTCAATATCGGAACGGGCGAGTCGGTCAATTTCGTGCAGCCCAGTGGCAGCGCCACGGCCCTCAACCGGGTGCTGGGCGCGGACCCTTCGAGCATTCTGGGCAACCTCAATGCCAACGGCAAAGTGTTCCTGGTCAACCCCAACGGCATCGTTTTCGGTCAGGGCGCGTCGGTCAATGTCGGCGGCCTGGTGGGCTCTACGCGCAACATCAGCGACAACGATTTCATGGCGGGTAAATATAACTTCGAAGGCACAGGGGCCGGCAGCGTGGTCAACCACGGTTCGATCAATGCCAATGGCGGCTCGGTTGCTTTGCTGGGCGCCAATGTCAGCAATCAGGGCGTCATTCAGGCGCAACTGGGCACGGTCGCCCTGGCGGCCGGCAACGCGTTCACCCTGGATGTGGCGGGCGACGGGCTGCTCAATGTGGCGGTCAACAAGGGCGCGGTCGATGCGCTGGTGCAGAACGGCGGGCTGATCCAGGCCGATGGCGGTCGGGTACTGATGACCGCTCAGTCGGCCAACAACCTGTTGCCGTCCACCGTGAACAACACCGGCGTGGTTCGGGCCCAGACCCTCGAAAATCGCAACGGCACCATCATGTTGATGGGCGATATGCAAAGCGGCACCGTGAACGTGGCCGGCACCCTGGATGCCAGCGCGCCCAATGGCGGTTCCGGAGGTTTTGTCGAGACCTCCGCAGCACACGTCAACGTCGCCAGCGGCACCAAGGTGACCACCCTGGCGCCCACTGGCAAGACGGGAACCTGGCTGATCGATCCCCTGGATTACGTTATTTCGAGCACGGGCAATATTTCCGGCACCACGCTCTCGGGTAACCTGACTACCAATAACGTCCTGATCCAAAACCCGATAGGCACAGGCAACGGCGATATTCTGGTCAAGGATCCAGTGACATGGACGGCCACGACCACGCTGACCCTGAGTGCCGCGCGTGATATCGAGGTGAGCGCGCCCATCACCACGACCGGGGGCAATCTGCAGCTGCTCGCGGTGCGTGATGTCAATCAGAACGCCACGATCAGCGCGACGCAGGCTGGTGGCAACGGCGGTAATGTCACGATGGTGGCTGGCAAGGATGTCAAACTCAACCAGGTCCTCACCGTGACCAACGGCAATGCGTTACTGGTGGCTGCCAATGACGGCCTGAATAAGGGCACTGTCACCTTCGGGGCCAAGGCTGTGGTGACCGGGACGGTGTCCACCGTTAAGATTTACTACGCGCCGAGCAGCTACACAACGCCAACGAATTTCACCGGCAATTTCACCCTGACCGGTGGCGCGACGCTGACGCCGTTCATGTGGACTTACCTCCAGGCTGACAACAAGGTCTATGACGGCAAGAACGCGGCGATATTGTCGCTGCGCGACAACCCGGCTGGCGTCACGGCGCAGGGCGGCACGGCGACCTTCAATACGGCAAATGTGGGCACTGGCAAAACGGTGACTTACAGCAGTTATTCCCTTGGCGGTGCCAATAGTGGCCTGTTCGCCTTGTTCGCGCCGTTCGACAACGTGACGGCAGTTGCCGGTAATCCTGGGTCCAGCACTACCCTGGCGAACATCACGCCAGCGCCGCTGACGATCACGGCCAACGACGCCAGCAAGACCGAAGGCAATACGTTGGTAATTCCGAATTCGGCGTTCACCCCATTGGGGCTGGTCAATGGCGAGACCGTTGGCGGCGCCACACTGACGAGCCCGGGCACCGCGGCGAACGCTAGCGCGGTCGGCAGTCCTTACCTGATCACGGCCAGCAACGCGACCGCAGGCACGTTCAATCCGGCCAACTACACGATCACTTATGCGCCGGGCAACTTATTGATCACGGCCCCGCCGGTGGTAACGCCACCTGTGACCACGCCACCGGTTACGACACCGCCAGTCACGACACCACCGGTGACCACGCCGCCTGTGACGACGCCCCCCGTAACTACGCCGCCGGTCACGACGGTGCCTGAGCCGACATCACCGGGTACAACGCCAGGTACGACTGTGCCGGGTACGACACCGGGTACGACGCCACCGGTTACGACCGTGCCGGGTGCGACGCCTCCGGTGACAACCGTGCCGGGAGCGACCCCGCCGGTGACCACGTTGCCTGGGGGCGCGACTCCGGTTTCAGCCCCGCTTGGCTCGACGCCGACGGATCCGAATGCCACGGGTTCAAGATTCCCACGTTCGGGCATACCGGGGCTGCCGCTGGCTTCCACGCCACCGGGTTTGCCGGTGCAGGAATACCTGGGCGCCAAGACCCCAGATATCGGCAATTCGGGCAATCCAGGCAATCCGCTTAATCCGGGCAACCCAGGTAATCCGGGTAATCCGGGTATTCCGCTTAATCCGGGTAACCCGAACAACCCAGGCAATCCGAACGATCCAGGCAGCCCCGGCAATCCAAACGAGCCTGGCAGCCCGTCTAACAACAACGACCCGCAGAATGGCCATGCCTATGGCGCCGCGCCGTATATCCCGTCACTGGCCGCGCTCACCGTCGTGGGGGCAGGAGTCAACGTGCCAGGCAATCAGTTGGCGCAGGTCACGCCGATGCTGCCAATTCCGGTCAAAGATCCACTCGGCGACCCGGCGAAGGCGCAAACCCAGCAAATACCTTACCCCTACAAAGCCCCGGTTTATTTGCCCAAGCAGGAACGTAACTGAACCACGCCGCCCCAACCGACAGCCAGGGCCGAGGCGCTGGCTGCCGGGTTGTCGGGCTTGTCATGAGTCTTGATGGGAGTATTGCCTTGCACCTTTTGCCCAGCACGAACAACAGCAGCGCCCCGAGCAAGGCTCTTGCCCGGGTATCGGCACTCGTCTGTTTTGGGCTGCTGGTCGTTGCTTCTGGCTTCCAGCTGCCGGCACTGGCTGCCCCTGCGCCACAGAACGGCGCTTCTGCGCAGTTAGCCCAATTGGGTCGGCGTGCGGACTTGCGCAACAACGATGTATCCCGGGAAGCCCGAGACACCGCCAACTGGGTGGTCGACTCGGGCGATAACCTGGGCATGCCTTTTCTCATCATCGATAAAAAGCAGGCTCGCGTATTGGTGTTCAGTGCCAACGGCCAGCTCGGCGGCTCGGCATCGGTACTCTTGGGGTTGGCTATCGGCGATGACTCGGTGCCTGGCATCGGGCAGCAAAAACTATCCAGTATCCGCCCGCAAGAGCGAACCACTCCCGCAGGACGTTTTGTTGCTTCACTGGCGCGCAATTTGAAAGGCGAAGAAATTCTCTGGGTGGATTATCAAAACGCTATTGCGATGCACCCGGTCGTGACCAGCAACCCGAAAGAACGCCGTACAGAGCGTCTGGCGTCGTCCAGCCTTCAGGACAAGCGCATCTCTTATGGCTGCATCAACGTGCCGGCCGATTTCTACCGAAGCTTCATCAGCCCGGCGTTCAGCGCAACGAATGGCGTTGTGTACGTCCTACCGGAAACCCGCTCCAACGCGAGTGTCTTTGCCTCGTATTACGAAGTCAGGTAACGCAGTTGCGTGGGGCATGACGCTGCGCGGCCATGATGGATAGCTATATAGCTATCCATCATGATCGCCAATCTGCCATTGCCCAGTTATAGCGCCTGGTTCTGCTACTGAAGACGAACCTGCGGGCCGATCTGACGCGGGTCGGTACGCAGTTCGATCAAGGCCGGAACGCCAGCGGCCTGGGCTCTTGCCAAGGCGGCGGGAAAGTCTTCGGTAAGGTGCACCGTTTCTGCATGGGCACCGAAGGCCTTGGCCAAGGCGACGAAATCCGGGTTGATCAAGTCGGTGGCCGACACCCTGCCCGGATACTCCCGTTCCTGGTGCATGCGGATGGTGCCCAGCATGCCGTTATTGACCACGATAACGATCAGCGGCGCGCCGAACTGGACGGCGGTGGCCAGCTCCTGGGGATACATCATGAAGCAGCCGTCACCGGCAAAGCAGATCACGCTTCGCTCGGGCTGGTGCAGCTTGGCGGCAATCGCGGCCGGGAACCCATAACCCATGGCGCCGTTGGTGGGCGCCAGCTCGGTGGCCGGTTGACGATAACGGTAAAAACGATGCACCCAGACCGTGTAATTGCCTGCGCCATTGGCAATCACTGCATCGTCTGGCAACACGTCATTGAGGTGCGCGATCACTTGCGCCATGTCGACGCCCGCCAGCTGCGGATGCGCCAGCGGCGGTGTCGAGTGGGCGATATAGTCCGCGCGAGCCGCGTGTGTCCATGCTGCCCAAGGTTGCGCAGAAAAAGGCGGCAGCTGTTCCAGCGCCGTGGCGAAATGGCGCAGCGCGCTGAGTATCGGCAGTTGCGCCTGATAGACCTTGCCCAGTTCTTGCGGGTCCGGATGCACATGGATCAGCGTCTGCCGGGGGTGCGGACTTTCAATCAGCGTGTAGCCATTGGTCACGGTTTCCGAAAGCCGCGAGCCGATCACTAACAGTACGTCCGCATCGCGTACGCGCTCGGCGAGCTTGGGGGACACGCCAAGACCCAGCTGGCCGACGTAGTGCGGGTCACGGTTGTCGAACAGATCCTGGCGCCGAAACGAAGCCGCCACCGGCAGATTGTTGGCCGTGATGAAGTGCTTCAAGGACTCGCAGGCCGCAGCGTTCCAACCCGTTCCACCCACGACAACCAGCGGCCGTTGTGCAGCACTGAGCAGGTTTTGCAGTTCAGCCATGGCCTGCGGCTCGGGCGCGGCGTAGGCGATACGTACCGCCGGGACGTCGGCAACCATGCCCGAACCGAATAGCACTTCTTCAGGAAGACCAATCACTACCGGACCGGGACGTCCCGATTGCGCGATGGAAAAGGCCTTGGAAACAATTTCCGGGATGCGCTCCAGACTGTCTATCTCTGTCACCCATTTCGCCAGGCCACCGAACATCTGTCGGTAATCGACTTCCTGGAACGCCTCGCGGCCCATGAAGCTGCTTTCGACCTGACCGATGAAAAGGATCATCGGTGTTGAGTCTTGCCTGGCCGTGTGGACGCCATTGGCGGCGTGAGTGGCGCCTGGGCCACGGGTCACGAAGCAAATTCCCGGGCGTCCGGTCAGCTTGCCGTAGGCGTCGGCCATGTTCGATGCCGCGCCTTCATGGCGCGTGACGATAGTGCGAATGGCGCTTTCATCATGCAGCGCATCGAGCACCGGCAAGTAACTTTCGCCGGGTACGCAATAGAGCGTATCGACATGATTGCGGCACAACGCCTCGACCAGGATCTGGCCGCCGTTGCGCGTGGGAATGGAATCAGGCATGAGCTGAAAGCTCCAAAGGTCAAATGACGTGTTGGCGGAGCGGGACAGCCAAACCTTGCTGCAATGGTGCGGCAAGGTTCGCTTATCCCGGCAGGCCTATTCCGAAGGCCGGGTTTGGGTCAGTCCGGTCGGCGGCCCGTCAATGGCCGTCCAGCCGCCATCGACCGACAGGCTGCTGCCAGAAATATAGCTGGCCGCGTCGGAGGCTAGAAAGGCCACGGCAGATCCGACTTCATGGGGCTGGCCCCAACGGTTCAGCACCGTATGACCGGCGTAGGTCTTGTAGATATCCGGGCGCTCCTTGAGCGGCGCGGTCAGGCGCGTTTCGATGATGCTCGGCATGACCGCATTGACCCTAACCCCGTAGCTGCCGACTTCGGCGGCAAAGGCCTTGACCATCATTTCGATACCGGCCTTGGTGGAGGCGTAAATACCCAGGCCGGGTTCAATGGTCACGGCGCGCATCGAGGAGCACAGGATCAGGCTGCCGGAGCCCTGCTTCATCATGGGTCGCCCAAAGTGGCGCATGAAATGGAACGCGCCTTTGAGATTCAGATTCACGACCTGATCGAATTCCTCGTCCGTGTAATCGACGATCAGCTTGCGGATATTGAGCGCAGGCGTCGACACCGCGATGTCGACCCGGCCGTGATCGGCCAGCACTTTAGCCGCCAGTTCGCCGATGGCCTCGCCGCTGGCGGCGTCTGTTTTCATCCAGGCGCTTGAGCCGTCCTGGCTGATGGTTTGCGCGGTTGCCCTGGCTCCTTCAGCGTCGCGGTCGGCGCACACCACATGAGCACCCATCGCCCCCAACGCATGGGCCGAGGCCTGGCCGATGCCCGATGCTGCGCCCAGCACCACGGCAATTTTGCCCTTGAGGCTGAAGAGTTCGCGATAGTCAGTCATAGAGACTCCTTATGAATCATGGAAGCATCCAGGCCAGCGGGCCCGTCTGCAGGAATACGAGTAGCGACATTGCCGCGAGCAGCCCCAGACTCCAGCCGATAACCTTGCGAAAGATCAGCCCTTCCTGGCCGATGATGCCCACAGCAGCGGCGCCCACCGCCAGACTTTGCGGGGAGATCATCTTGCCCAGCACGCCACCGGAAGCGTTGGCGGCGGCCAGCAAGGCAGGATCAAGCCCGGTCTGATGCGCAGCGGCAACTTGCAGTGCGCCGAACAGGGCGTTGGCCGAGTTGTCCGAGCCGGTCACCGCCACGCCGATCCAGCCAATCACCGGCGACAGGAACGCAAAGGCAGGTCCGGCCTGCGCCAGCCAGACACCCAAGGTAACCGTCTGCCCCGAGTAATTCATGATGAATGCGATGGCCAGCACGCACAGCACAGTTGGAATAGCCCAGCGTAGCTGGCGCACGGTCTCGCCGTAAGTCGCGATGGCGGTGCTGGCCCGAACACGCAGCATCCAGGCGCTGATCACCCCGGCCAACAGCAGCAGCGAGCCGGTAGCAGACAGGCTGTTGAGGGTGAAGTTGGTCGCCACTTTCTTGCCGCTGGTGCTGACGATCTCCAGCCCTGGCCATGGAAACATGAGCGTGCCCGCAGACAGCCATTGTTTGACCTGCGGTATCTGCGCCAGGGAGAAGATGACAATGATCAGGATGTAGGGCGAGTACGCCAGCCACATCGCCTTGGACGTGTGGCGAATGTTGCTGCTCACCGGAGCATCCATGCCGTCGATGTCATCGACATGAGGCGCGGTCCAGAACTTGAGGAACAGGATCAATGCGCCTGCAGAACCCAAGGCGCCTGCCACGTCAGCCAGGGCTACCGAAACGTAAGTGGCGCTGAACCACTGACTGATCCCGAATGCAATACCGGCCACGAGCGCCGCAGGCCAGACCTGAACCAGCCCGCGCCGGCCATCCATCAAACCCACCAGAATCAGCGGCACAAAGGCGGCAATGATCGGCGTCTGACGACCGACAATGGCGCCCAGTGTTTCGAAAGGCAAGCCAGTGACCTGAGCCAGCGTCGTGATCGGTACGGCCAATGCGCCGAAGGCCACCGGTGCGGTGTTTGCCACCAAGGCCAGGACCGCAGCCTTGATCGGTCTGACGCCGATCGCCAGCAGCATGGCGCCTGAGATCGCAATGGGCGTGCCCGCACCTGCCAGCGCCTCCATCAAGGCGCCGAAGTTGAAAGCGATGAAAATGGCCTGGATGCGCGTGTCCTTGCTGAGCATCGCAAAGCTGTCCTTCAACACGGCGAAGTGGCCGGATTTGACGGTCAGGTTGTACAGCCAGATGGCGTTCAGGATGATCCATAACACGGTGAGCACGCTGAACGCCGCGCCGTAGAAGCCGGCGTTCAAGGTCGTCGCCACCGGCATGCCATAGGCGAAAATAGCCACCAGGGCACACACCACCAGCGAAACCAGCGCGGCAATGTGCGGCGTCACCCGCAACCACCCCAACAACAAGAACATTGTCACCAATGGCAATGCAGCAAAAAGCGACGAAAAGAGGAGCGAACCTCCTACCGGGTCGTATACCTGCTGGAACATTTGTCTCTCCTTTTGCGGAGCTTTTTATTATTGAAAAACGCTGTTTTGGCTCAGGGCTTGAAGAACGGCGTCGGGCTCATCAAGCGGTTTTCCTGGCTGATCAAATAGGCCGCTTCGGCACTTTTGGTCAGGTACACCGACCACGCCGGGTCGTTCTGCAGCGCTTTGCGCTTGGCATCACGATCGGCGGCGCTTTCGTATACCCAGATGTGCATGTAGCTGTTGATGTTGCCGCTTTCGGTTTGCAGGTATGCCAGAGGTTTGCCCAAGTGGCGGCTTTGAATTTCGTAACCATGTTCGGCATAGAGCGCCAGATGTTTCTTGGTCGTCCCTGGGCGGCAGGTGTAAGTGCGAACGTCATAAAGCATGGCGGTTACTCCAGTTGAAAGAGGAATTGCAGCGATGACTCCGGCCACCGCATGCGTTGGAAGGCGCGCGGTGAAAAGCCAGATGTCGAGAAGAGGAGGGCGCACAGGCAACAGGGTCACGAATGCCCGTTGGCCGATGGGCAACGGGCTGCTTGCGCGTTGCACTAAAGGCCAGACAGCAGAGGGCAGGACTGCGCACGCGCAGCGTCATTTCCTGAATCATGGGCATCGGAATATTTTCTTATTGGCGCGTGACCGCGGCTTCTTCCGATGGAATGTACGCACCCCGTCCAGGGGCGCGTTAGGACAGTTCAGACGTTGTTTTGTACTTTTCTGCGGGCTTAGTCAGAAGGGTGGGAATACTTTTTACGGAATTCGCCGGGCGTGCAGGTGGTGTGCTTTTTGACGAAGCGGGTGAAGTAAGCCGGATCATCGAAATTCAGCTGGAAGGCGATCTGTGCGGTGCTCAGTTTGGTGTTGCTGAGCAGGCGTTTGGCTTCCAGTGCAATCCTTTCCTGAACCAGGCGGCTGGCCGTGTTGCCGACCGTGCGCTTGAGCGCCTCATTAAGCTGCCGCTCACTGATGCACAACGTATCGGCGTATTGGCGGATGGTTGTGAAGCTCAGGTAATTCTCTTCCAGCAACAGCGCGAAGCGTTTGGTCAGCGAATAATTGAGCCCCGAACTGCGCCCATGTTCGTCAGCCGGATACAGGCGCCGCAGTTGCGTCAGCAGGATCAGCAAGTAAGAACGCACGACATCGAAGCGGCCGACCTGACGATCCCGGGATTCACTTTCGATTTCATTGAGCAGCGGCAGCATTGCATCGTGCTGCTCACGGGTGAGGTAAATCGCCGGCGCACCACGGGTCAGGTGAAAGAACGGAAACTTGGCGATGTCGTCGACCCGGGGGAACATCTGGGCAAAAAAATCGGTACTGAAGTTCAAGACAAAACCGCGCGGTTTGACCGAGGTTGTCCAGGTATGAAGCTGGCCGGGCGACAGGAAAAACACCGAGTGATCGCGGACGTCGAATTGCTCGAAATCCAGCATGTGTGTCCCTCTCGCTTCCGTCATCCAGAGCAGATGATAGTAATTGTGGCGATGCAGAAATTCGCGCGGGATGTCGTCGTGATCTTCCAGGCGCACCAGCTCGAAATAGAAAGACCCTTCACCGGCAAAATCCGAAGACTCAAGCGTGGGGAACGTATCGGTAGCATGCGCGCTCGTCCCTTTAGGCAAGGGCGGTCTCCTGATGGCACAAGGACAGGAAAGAAGTCTGCAGCCTACAGGAACCGGTTTGATTCGTAAGGTGCAATGAGCCTGGCAGGGGATGTTTCCGTTCAATCAAGTGCCTGGATTTCCCTGGACGTCTGCGCCTTTTCCGAACATGCGCGAGTCGTAAATGAAGTCATACACCTCGACGATTTTTATCAGGCTTAATGCCGGGTGATGTGGATTTATCACGACGTTGCGTTCCAGAGCCAGAACAGCTGACGGTACGATCAACCCCAGGTGGGTGTTCGCTTTCAACCAGGCGGTACCAAAATCCATGCTTGGACGATCCGCCGGGAGGCTTGCCCAACCATCCGGCAGGGTTGCTGGATCGACTTCCAGGAACAGCGACTGATCGCTGGGCAGTTCGAAGCAGGTGATCTTCATCGGGAACGTCGGTTCACCGTCCGCATGGACGAACGTTTCCAGGCAGCAGATGGCGGGGGTTAGTCCCATGTACACCGCCGGAACATCCTGATCGTTCCATCGCCCCCCTTCGATGGCCGCTCCCATTCCCGAAAGATCGTTGGCGCGTTTAGCCTTGGCAATTCTCCAGGCCCGCATCAGACAACACCACCCCATTCCAGAGATTGAAGTCCGCGCCGAACCTGCTTGGCGCCAATCTCGGTTTCACAGAGCATGATGGGTGTGCCCCCGCCGAGCGCTTTATTGGGCTTCGACATCCAGTTTGCAGCGGCTTCCCTGTCCTCGAACACTTCTTCGGCCAGGTGGCAGACGGCAGCAATCCGATCCAGACGTTCGGAGGCGACAGGGTCAAGGTTTTTATTCTCTCGTTTACGCCGTTCGAGCGTGGAGATCGATGCATTGAGCAGTGTTTCCAGACTGTGTTCTTGTAGGCCAAAGGTCACGCGGACAGCCTGGAACAGGTTCGCAGAAAACCCCTCCTTGATCTGAAGCAGCCGCTCCGAGTCCTTGAGCGCACCTCGATTGGAGCTGAAATTCCAAAATATCGCGATGCCTGACTGACGCGTTTCATCCTGCTTTTTTGTCAGGCGCTGAGCCGTGGTGGCATCGTTCATAGAAATACCTTCAATTGAATTAAATTTAACATCAATTAAAGTATACGCCTGTTGTGGATGGGTGCTATTGCCCATTTCTAACGCTTAGATGGCGCTCGCTTCAATAATAAAGGGCCTCATTAGGCCCTTTATTTCATATAAAAGCATATAATGGTTCAAATACAGTCCGTTAAGTAATTGTCTACAACGGAGGCCAGAGCTATGTCCCTGATGCACCTCCTTTACTCGCCAGCAGAAATCGCCCGCGATATTGGCAAGAACGCCCAGACCTTGCGCCTCTCGAAGAACCTTTCGCGAAAGACCCTGGCGCAGCTGTCCGGGGTTTCCGAGTCGTCGATCAAGCGTTTCGAATCGACCGGGTCCATCACGCTGGAATCCATGATTCTGCTGGCGACGGCGCTGGATGATCTGGCGCCTGTCTCCAACCTCTTCAAGCTGACGCAATTGAGCTCATCTGCACAATTGAAGAATTTGAAACGGCAGCGGGGTACGAAATGAGCAAGCCACTGAAACCAGCCGAGGCGTTGATCGTGTCTGCCAACGGGCGCGCAGTGGGCGAGTTATATCGAGCCGAGGCTAAGGGTATTTACTTCACTTATGACCCGCAGTGGCTTGCCAAGGGCTTCAATCTTTCGCCTTTTTCCATGAGTTTTGACGACAAGCCACAGCTGGCGAGGGATAACCTATTTCGTGGCCTGCATGGGCCATTTTCGGATTCCCTGCCGGATGGCTGGGGCCTGCGGCTCATGGATCGATTCTTCAACAGTCATTTCGGACAGGGCACTTCGCTCAAGTTGACCCAGCTGGACCGCCTGGCTTACCTGGGTGATCGCGGTATGGGTGCCTTTGATTATCAGCCCAAGGCCGAGCAGGTCGAGAGCGAACAAACGCTGAGCCTTGCCCGCCTGTTTGAAGCGTCCAACGAAGTCCAGGCCGGCGAGACCGATCATGTTCTCAAGGCATTGCGCATCGCCGGTGGTTCACCGGGCGGCGCACGACCCAAGGCAGTCGTTGCCCTGAGCGTCGATGGTTGCCACGCGGCTTCGGCCTTTGCCCCGCTTGCGCCGGGATATGAGCACCATATGGTCAAATTCAGGTCGTTGGATGAGCCTTGGGAAACAGGCGCCATCGAACAGGCCTATGCCGTCATGGCCCGGCGGGCCGGGGTTGTAATGGCTGAATCAAGGCTGCTGGACGTCGCGATGCCGGAGGGCAGATCCGAACGTTTTTTTGCCAGCAAACGCTTTGATCGTCGGGAAAATACAAAGCTGCACATGATGACCGTCTCGGCCCTTGTGCATGCGGATTTCCGAACCCCCGCGCTGGATTACAGCGAGTTGTTGAAGCTGACCAACGCGCTGACCCGAAGCGCTGTTGAAGTCGAAAAAATGGCCCGGCTGATGATCTTCAATGCGTTGTCGCACAACTACGACGACCACACGAAAAACTTCGCCTTTCTCTGCAACGAATCCGCAATTGAAGGAGACATTGGCCAGTGGACGCTGGCACCGGCGTACGACCTGACCTTTTCCCAAGGCATGGGCGAACATACAACCGCTTTTGCGGGCAAAGGCAAACCGACCCGCAAACTCATCAAGGCACTGTGCAAGGATTACAAATACCTCAAGCCAGACGACTATATCGAGCAGACGCTGGAGGCCTTGGTGAACCGGGAAACGGTATTTGCCGACCTGACGATCAATGCCTCGGCAGGCAGGCCAATGTTCAAGGTCTTGAGCGATGTGCGTTCAGAGTTTCTGGGTCGGTAGGAGGGGACTTGTCCCCGAAGGCGTCGGTTGGGCCAACATCATTTCGCCTGACCCAACCCGGTGTTTGCGCCAACGCCTTCCCGGACAAGTCCGGTCCTACCTGATTTGTGCAAACCCGGGACCCAACCCCGAACTTTCCCCGCTAAGCAGCACTTCCTTGGCCATCGCCACCAGCGGGCGCAGGTTGATGCGGTGCCAGGCGGCCCAGACCGGTGTGGTGTAGTGCATCCATGACACTTCGCGCAAGACCACGTTTTCCGGTGCGCTGGAGCGAAGGTTGCGTTGCAGCATGGCGATGCCCAGGCCCGCGCCGACCAGCCGTAACGCGGTCATCGGTTCGGTGACTTCCAGATGAATGTCCGGGGAAAAACCGGCCTTCATGCATGCCGCCACAAAGCCCTCTTTATGGGAACCCGCTGTGCGTTGCGCCAGGCCGCTGGCTACGCAAATCCACTGCGCTGTCTGCAGGTCTTCGGGGGTCAGCACGTTCTTCTGCGCGAGCGGATGATGTTCAGGCATCGCCAGCAGCATCACGTCGTTGAGCACCCGCGCGCTGTCCAGATCCGGGTCATCGGCCGCAGGCGGTTCGCTCACCAGGGCGATGTCCAGACTGCGCTGACGCAGGCCTTCCAGTTGATCCGCAGACGCCTGGCTGTAGAGCGCGATATGCAGATCGTGCCGGGCCGCGCGGAGGATTTTCAGCGCGTCGGGCAATACCGAGGTGTGCATGGCGTTTTCGATATAGCCGATGCACAGCCCGCCTTCTTCCCCGCGACCCAGCCGCTTGCCCAACGATTCCAGGCGTGTGGCGTGGGTGAGCAGGGCCTTGGTTTCGGCGAGGAAGGTGCGGCCATCCACTGTCAGACGAATACGCTGTTGGCTACGCTCGAACAGGTTCAGGCCAAGGAACTCTTCCAGCTGGGCAATCTGTCGGCTCAGCGGTGACTGCGAGATATGCAGCCGTTCCGCCGCGCGACCGACGTGCTCTTCCTCGGCGACGGCGACGAAATAGCGAAGCTGGCGTAAATCGATCATGACGGGTTAAGACCTGTGAAGACTCAAGTTAGCCAAATTATGTCTTGGGCGGTCTTTACTAGTCAACCTAACCTAGCTTCATGGTCACCTGAGGGTGGCAACTTGATGGGAGTCGTCTCCCGTCCTTTGCAGATTAAAGAGGATCAATCATGAGCATCAGAGACAAATTGCCCGGCGTGCTGGGCTTCGGTGGCGCGCCGCTGGGCAACATGTTCCGCGCGATTCCCGAGGACGAAGCGCTGGCCACGGTGCATGGCGCCTGGAACGCCGGGGTGCGTTATTTCGACACCGCGCCGTTCTACGGCTCGGGGCTTTCCGAGCTGCGCATGGGCGAAGCGCTCAAGCAATACGACCGCGATCAGTATGTGCTGAGCACCAAGGTCGGGCGTCTGGTGCTGGACGAAGTCGAAGACGTGTCTGCCCGGGATCTGGGCGACAAAGCGGGCGTGTTTGATCATGGCCGCCCGAACAAGCTGGTCAACGATTACAGCGCCGATGCGACCCTGCGTTCCATCGAAGACAGCCTCAAGCGCTTGCAGACTGACCGTCTGGACATCGTCTGGATTCATGACATCGCTCAGGATTTCTACCGCGATGAGTGGCTGGAGTATTTCAACGCCGCGCGCAAAGGCGCTTTCCGGGTGCTGACGCGACTGCGCGAAGAAGGCGTGATCGGCGCCTGGGGCCTGGGCGTCAACCGCGTCGAGCCGTGTGAACTGACCCTGGATCTGGAAGAAGCCCAGCCGGACGGTTTCCTGCTGGCCGGTCGTTACACCTTGCTGGACCACGACCGCGCGCTGCAACGCCTGATGACTTCGGCCCACGCGCAGAACGTCGACATCGTGGTCGGCGGCCCTTACAGTTCGGGCATCCTGGCGGGCGGTGAGCATTTCGAATACCAGAAAGCCTCGCCGCAGATCATTGCCAAAGTCGCAGCGATCAAGTCGATTGCCCAGCGTTTCAACGTCGACATCAAGGCCGCTGCGCTACAGTTCTCTCTGGCCAATCCCGCTGTGGCGGCGGTCATCCCTGGCTCCAGCCGTCCCGGCCGTATCGAGCAGGATGTGGCGGCGTTGACCCAGCACATTCCGGTCGAGTTCTGGCAGGCGCTGGTTAAAGACGGCCTGATTTCACCTTTGGCACCGCTGCCCGCAGCCATCGCCTGAATTCAATTCAAAGAGAGATCAAACATGAAAATCGATTTGAGCGGCAAACTCGCCATCGTCAGTGGCTCCACCGCAGGCATTGGCCTGGGCGTTGGCAAGGCGCTGGCTTCCTGCGGCGCGACCGTGGTGATCGTCGGTCGCGCAGCGGCCAAAGTGGATGAAGCGATTGCAGCGATCAAACGCGAGGTGCCCGACGCACAGTTGCGCGGCTGCGTGGCGGATCTGGGCACGGCTGAAGGCGCACAGCGCTTGTTCGAGGCCGAGCCGACCGCCGACATTCTGGTCAACAACCTGGGCGTGTTCAACGAAGTGGATTTCTTCGACACGCCGGACGAAGAGTGGGAACGCTTTTATCAGGTCAATGTGATTTCCGGCGTGCGCCTGTCGCGGCATTACGCGAACGACATGGTGGCGCGCAAATGGGGGCGGGTGATCTTTGTTTCGTCCGAATCGGGCATTGCGATTCCGGCCAACATGATCAATTACGGCACTACCAAGGCCGCGAATCTGGCGGTTTCCCATGGTTTGGCCAAGCGCCTGGCCGGCACCGGCGTGACCGTCAACGCCATCTTGCCGGGGCCGACCTTTACCGATGGCGTTGAAGAGATGCTCAAGGACGCTGTCGCTCAATCAGGCCGCAGCCTACGGGACGAAGCGGACCATTTTGTGCGCAGCGCGCGTCCGTCCTCGATTATTCAACGTGTGGCAGAAGTGGATGAAGTCGCCAATCTGGTGGCGTATCTTGCTTCTCCCTTGTCATCGGCGACTACCGGTGCCGCATTGCGCGTCGACGGCGGCGTCGTGGACAGCATGGCGATCTGATCGGCCTGCTACTGACATCTATTCTGGAGAGTTTTTCATGGCAACAGCATCAGCATCCCTGCGCATTCCGGTTGCAGCTGACACCGTTTGGCAATTGGTTGGCGGGTTTCTTTCCCTGCCGGACTGGCTGCCGTTCATCGCCAGCAGCGAGCCTGCCGAAGGCGGACGTCTGCGCAAACTGACCACTGACGACGGCGCGATTATCATCGAACGCCTGCAAACCTACGACAATCAGGCGCGCACCTACAGCTACTCGATCACCGAAGGGCCGTTCCCGGTCACTGATTACCTCGCTACGCTAAAAGTCGAGGCAGTTGGCGACAGCGAAACGCAGGTGACCTGGTCCGGCAGCTTCACGCCCAATGGCATTTCCGATACCGAGGCCCACGAGTTGTTTCAGGGGGTTTATGAAGGCGGCCTGGAAGCCTTGAAAGGCAATTTCTAAGCCTTGAACAAACGCTCATCCAGCATGAAGTCCAGCTCCCGCGCCTCGGCCACCATGGCTTGATACGCCGGATGCTGGACGTTCAGCAGGTAATTGGACTCGCGGGGGATGATCACGCTGGGCACGGCCAACGCCAGGCTTTGCCCGGATTCCAGCCAGACATCGCCAAAGCTGGCGGTCGAGGGTGGGGCGGGCTCGTCGCGCCAGTCGCTGGGCAGGATGTCTGGCCCGGCGTTGAGAATGTGTTGTTCGGGAAGCTTGAGTTCGAGCATGGCGTAATGCTGAATGACCGAAGAGTTGCCCAGGTGCACCAGCACCTCAAGCAGCGCCAGGGATTCACTGCCGGCGCAATACACGCAGGCTTTGCCTTTGCTGTTCCAGCGTCCGCCATAGAGTCTGGCCCCTTCGCCATCGAAGGCCTGGGCCAGCCATTTGCGTTTGACCAGGCGATAAAGACTGATCAAGCCACGACCCCATGTTCAAGACGACCGATCAGGTCCAGCACGGCCTGGGCTTCGGCTGAAGTGGCGAGCATTTCCAGCGGACGATGATTGCCAAGCCCGCGCACCGGTTCGACGAGCCAGCGCCGCGTGGCGTTGGTATCGCTTTCGAACAGATCCAGCGCCGCCTTGTAGACCGCCGCCAGACGAAACAGACGATCGCTTTCCTCGGCATTGAATTGCCGCACTTTCAGACGTCGCTGCAAGGTGGCGGGCGCAATCCCTAAATGGATGGCCAATGTCGAGCGGTTAAGGTCGGTGTACTGCGCCAGGCGTTCGAATACCTCGTAAGGCAAGCCTTTGCGCAGCGCGGCATACAACTGAGTGCCCCGAGGCGGGACACCCAATTGCTGCCAGAAGCCCGAGGCCTGGTCTGGAGCAGGTTGATAATTGCGGATGGCGATGGACATTGGCGGGTCCTTTTGATCGTTTGATATCTAGATACTATATCAAATGATGTTAAGGGTGCATGCGCTTTATCGCCTCTCGAAAATCTAACGGCAAGGGCCGCAGAAGCTCGATGTTGCCGAGTGATTGAATGGCGACTCTCCGGTGTTCGCCACACGGATTTCAGCGGAGGTGCGGTAGCCGCCGTCGGCCACCCGGTTTGCGCCGACGTGATCAGAGCCATCCGATGCGACGCGGTTTGCGCCGACGTGATCAGCGCCATCCGATGCGACGTGGTTTGCGCCCACATGATCGGCGCCGTCCGAGGCCAGTTTGTCCAGGGTTTGACGCTCATCGGCTGGCTGTGCGCCGGATGCCGTTTCACGAGCAGCCTGATGGCTTTGAACACTGGCCGCAGCCGGTGAATCGGTTCCTTCTACAGCCCAACTCGTGACTGCAAAAGCGCCACAGGCTGTAGACGCGACCATGCTAAAAAACAAAGGCAGTAGTTTCATCATTGTTCTCCGGTAGACAGATAAATATCCAGGGCGACTGGTCACTTTCATACACAAAGTGTCTTCTTCCCTTTGGACTATATTCGCCTGTAATACCGGCCAACACTCTAGTGCTGTGGTGTAGTCAACTCATACGTTGGTGCTAATACAGCGGCTGTGAGTCTTTGCTTCACTCAATGCTCACTGTCAGTACATAGTTTTGTTTGTTGTTGGTCTGCCGGCTGACGGTGATGCTGCCGCTGCCGACTTCCAGTTTTGCGGGCCTGCCTTTCATGATGGATTCGACGATTGAAGGCGGCGTCGATAAGCCTAATGTTCTAATGGATAAACGTTTAGCGGCCTTGACCAGTTCGCGCTTGGCAGCCTCTTCATCAGAAGGCACATTTACCGAAAGAAGTAGCTGGACCCGAGACGGAACTCCCTGGGTGCCATTGGCCGAGTAGGAAATCTGGTTCGGGTCAGAGGTGCCCGATGATGCGGGCCGAGCCGCGCCGACGCAGCCTTCCTGGCCGTCCGCGTGTACCGCCCACTCGCCGGTGCGCAGCTGGGTATCGTTGAGAAGCGTACAGATCTGAGGTGGTGATTTAATCTTGAGTTCGGCGAGACATCCCAAAGAAAACGATATTGCCATGACTGCAAGTGCCAAGCGTCGCATGAAGCTGTCCTTCTGTTGATTCAGATTATTTGATAGTCGTAGGCGTATGGATGGCTGATAAAACAGTGGGGCCATAGTAAGTGTGATCGATCGAACTGGCGTGCCTGATAAAGTACATAAACGTCGTACTTAAGGTTGGTTTGGCTATACCTTGGTGTTAGAAGTCTGTCCGCAGGCAACCCATAGAGTGCTCATATTAGCTGATATTCTACAGGTGCTTTATCAAGTCTCCGTGTTCTAGTCGATGCCATTAGCCCCTGCCTATATATGAGAATCAAGACATGCAGCCCTGGAAATATTCCGACAGTTTAGCGAGTTATACTCAGGAATCCGCTGTTTCAAAAGTTCAGTGGATACTCTGGGGGCCGATTGCGGTTACATTGTTCTATCCATTCCTGCTGGACGCTTTTCATTATCTGGTCACTGATGATCAAGGGCATCGTGCATCACTGACCCTCGCCACAGCCGTACTTGCCGCTCTGCTATTGCTGGGGGTTTTTGCCGTGCCTGCCATGGGCCTGGCGCTTGCGTGCAAGAAGAGCCGGGCACCTTACGATGACGTCACCACCACCCGCGCACGCCGACTGGCCTTGATGATTGTCGCGGCGCCGACGCTTTACTGCTTTATCGGTGTCAACTCCATCATGCTGGGCAGCCCGGTTTCGGATCAGTCGATCTGGGTCGCGGGCTGGCTGTTGCTGGGTTGCGTGCTGACATTCGCGCGCAAAGCGCCGCTGCCCCAAGTCAAAAGATCCATGCGGGATCTGGCCTGGCTGCGGGTGGCGCATGGCGTGGCAGGGGTCATTGTTCTGCTGTTCGTGACCTTCCACCTGTTCAATCACTTGTTTGGGCTGATCAGCCCTGAAGCTCATACGGCGGTCATGGAAGTCGGGCGGCAGGTTTATCGCGCCCCGTTTGTCGAGCCGGTGCTGGTGGTCGCATTATTGTTTCAAGTGTTCAGTGGCCTGCGTCTGGCCTGGAGCTGGAGTGCCCACTCGGTGGATGCCTATCGAATCGTGCAGATCGGTTCGGGGGTGTTTTTAGCCGTGTTCATCCTCGGGCACCTCAATGCCGTGTTCATCTTTGCGCGGACTTACGCCGGCATTGAAACAGGATGGGCCTTTGCTTCAGGTGATCCGGTCGGGATGCTTCACGATCCCTGGAGCATTCGGCTGTTGCCGCACTACGCCATCGGCGTGTTTTTTGTGCTGACGCATCTTGTGTCGGGGTTGCGGGTCGTATTGCTCGCCCATGGCGCCCCGCGCTTACGGGTCAACAACTTATGGTGGGCGGGCGCAGGGGCAAGCGCGCTGGTGTCACTGCTGATCATGTTGGGCATGACCGGAACCCGTCTGGGGTGACAAAACCCGGCGCGAATGACTCGCCGGGTCTGTTTTCTGCTCGCCCGGTTTACGCTACCAGGCTTTGGTCCTGAACCAGCGGTACGCCGCTCTGGATTATTTCGACGATGCCAGGCGAGCCGACTGAAGCGGGTTTGGCGGTTTGGGCGTAGGCGCCCAGTTGCCCGCTGACTGCACCTACGTAATGCGGATTGCTGGTCGAGACGCCGTCCCACATGGCCGATGCGGTGGCGGTACTGCCATAGGCCGCGCCAGCATGCTGGTCGTTGGTGAAGGTCTTGGTCGCCAGCGCCTGGGCTACCAGAGTGCCGTCGCTTGCGGTGATGGTGGCTGCGCCGTAGTTCAGCGACGTCGCGACGTTGCCATTGCTGTCAAACAGGATCACGGCGTCTTTTTTACCCAACCCTGGACCATCGATGCTGATCAGATTGCTGGTGTCGCTCAAGCCCCATACGCTTTTGAAGGCGCTCAACTTGTCCGCTGTGATCGAGGCAACCACCAGGCTTTTGCCGGCGGCCAGGGTCAGGCTCGACGGCAGGCTGGTTGCCCCGAGAAAAGTGCCGGCCTCGTCGTTCATCTTCCAGCCACTCAGGTCAATGGTGGTGGAGCCGTAGTTGTAGATCTCGAAAAAATCGCCACCTTCGGCATTGGAGTTGACCTCGGTGATCAGCAAGTCGTAGTGCGGTAATGCGCCGGTGGTGAAACTGATGGTTTTGCTCGCCAGGGCGTTGCCCGAGTGGTCGGTAATCGCGTCGGTGTTGATCACCAGTCTGTAATCGGTGGTGGCGTGCAGCTTGCTGGTGGGCTGCAGGGTGATCTTGTTGAAGTCCACTTTTACCTGCGGGCTGCCCGCCGCGAAACTTTGTACAAGCGTACCGTCTGCGTTCAGCAATTGGAGGGTGCCTTTGCCCAGTGCCACGCCTTCATCGAAGGTAAACGACAACGAGCTGCTGACTGCCACGCCGGTGCCCGCATCGGCTGGGGCTGCCGCCACCAGGACCGGCGCGGTTTTGTCGATCGTCGGCGAACCCAGGGTGATCAGGTTGCCTTTGAATTGCTGATTGGCGGGAGGCAGGTCTTTGGATACCTCGGTCTGGCCGGGCCAAACCGTATCGCCGTTGTCTTGCAGCAGCTGGATCTGGGTGCCGGGCTTGATGCTGGCCGGCGACACGATGGATTCGAAACTGCCGCCTGTGGCCTTGAGCAGCGCATCCAGATTGTTGTCCAGTTCTTGCGGCTGACTCGCTGCCTTGCCGTCCCAGGTGAACAGGCGAAAGTCATTGGTGACTTGCTCGGAAGCGCCGCCCGCCGGCCCGGCGATGATCAGGTAACCGCTGCCATCGGCGGCCTTGTCGATGGAGCGTATGCCACGGCCGCCCAGATTCAGTTCGATAGCGGCGCCGAATACCGGCGCAGTGGCGGTGCCGGCCAGTAATGCCTGGTAGTTTTCCACCGGCACGATCAACGCTTTGTCGCGGGTTGTGGTGTCGGTTTGCGGGGCGCGGAAGCCCAGCCACAACTGGTTATTGTCGATGGAGGTGGTCATGCCTTCGATTGAAAAACCATTGGTATTTTCCGGCGCAATGCCTGCGCCTGATGACGCGGCAAAACCAAAATAGCCCGCCGCCTTGCCATTGGCGCCACTCTGATCCCAAGCCACCAACGCCGCTTCGAAGCCAGTGAACTTGCCCTGATAGGTAAACGTGGTGTTGGCGCCGGTGCCGCCGACCTTGACGCTGAACACCACTTCACGGCTGTCGGCATCGACGCCTTTTTTGGTGTTGCTGTGAGAGCCGGTCAGGTACAGCGTGTCGCCCACCAGCGCCGCCGCTTCCACATCGACTTCGCCACTGATGCCCAGCGCTGCGCTGTAATCCCACTCGTAAACGGCACTGCCGCCTTCGCGGTCGTAAACGCGCAGGACATTGGCCTCGTCGTCACCGACGATCATGTATTTGCTGTCCAGCGCCACGGCCGCCGAGGCGTCCGAAGACCCGGTTTTGGTGCCCGCCTTGGGCGTGAAAGTCGCTTCCAGCGCAGGGCTTGGGGTTGTCGGCGTGGTGGGTGTCGTTGGCGTGACTGGAGGAATGACAGGCGTGCTGCCAGCGCCTGCCAGCAGATCATCGGCGGTGGATTTGATCAGGTCGGCCAGGGTTTTCTGGCCCTGATTCTGCACGATGGTGGTGAGTTCAGCGGTCGTCGGCGCACGACCCAGTAAACCGTTGTACGTGAGCGCGACCTGCGCCTTGACCGCCACGCTGCTGTCACTTTCCCGCGAGTCGCTGATGGATGACAGCACCTGATCCCGGCTCATGCCGTTGGCCAGCTGGTCAGTCCAATAGCTCAGGCCTGCGGCGTCCGGTGCCCGGCCCAGTGCGTTCTGGAACAGCGTGGTCAGAAAACCCGTGTCATCACTTTTGGCGCTGGGGGCGAACTCTTGGGCCTGGGTAAACGCCTGGGTGATTTGCCCCAGGCTCATGCCGTTCTGTTTGGCGCTGATCCAGTACTGCAAACCTGCGGTGTCCGGCGCGCGACCGAAAGCCGTGAAGTAGAGCTCGACAATCGGCGCCACGTTAGTCGCCGCTTCTGCCGAAACGGTGAAGGCCGTCACCACGTCCGCAACACTTTGCGCGCCGCTGTCGATACGCCCGACCCAGTAGGCTGTTTCGCTGGCGGAGGCATCGCGGCCGAGCATGTTTTTATAGAAGGAACTGACTGTTTCGAGCGTCGTGGCCATGGCTACCGAGGTCCGTCTTGGAGTTAAAGACCTCGGACGTTAACAAGGCTGGTTTACCGAATTGTGTCAGTGCCGATACAGATTGCTGCATGTGGAGCCTTTGTGATCCTCAGGCGCGCTTGACCTTGAAACTGCTCAAGGCCCGCTGCATCGCGGCGGCGCGTTCAGAAAGTTGCTGGGCAGCGGCAGCGCATTCCTGGGAGCTGGCATTATTCTGCTGAGTCACTTCGTCAATTTGCTCCAGACCAATGCTGGCCTGGCGCAACCCGGAAGCCTGTTCGCTGGAGGCCTGGTAGATCAACGAAACCAGCGTCGAGACCTGGCTGGTGCCGGTAACGATGCCTTTAAGGGAGCTGGCGGTGCGGCTGGCAATGACCATGCCCCGTTGGGTCTTGATTGACGAGTCGGCAATCAATGCCGCTGTTTGTTGTGCGGCTTCGGCGCTGCGGGCGGCCAGGCTGCGTACTTCATCGGCGACCACTGCAAAGCCGCGGCCCAGTTCCCCGGCGCGCGCGGCCTCGATGGCAGCATTCAACGCCAGCAGGTTGGTCTGGGCAGCGATGTTGTCGATGGTGGTGATAATGGCCGTGATGTCTTTACCCGCTTCATCAATCTCGCCCATGGCCGAGATCAGTTCGCTCATCAACTGATCGCTTTGTCCGGCATCGGAGCGTGAGGATTGTGATTGTTCATCGGCCTTTTCTGCGTTCTCCGCGTTTTCGTTGGTTTGCGCTGCCATTTGGGTCATCGCGGCACTGATTTCGGTGATCGAAGAGGCTGAGTTAGCGGCGCCGTCGGAAAGGTTATGGCTCAGCTCGCTGACCTGTGCCGAACTGCCGGTGATTTGCGTGGCATTCGCCTGCACTTCGATGATCAGGTTGTTGAGGTTGCGCACCATTTTCTGCAAGGCCTTGCCCAACTGATCGTTTTGTGAGGACAGCGTCACCTCAAGATCAAGATCGCCTTCGGATATTCGTTCGGCAACTTTTACTTGTCTTTGCAGACTGTCGGACATCTCATTGAGTGCAACAGAAAGTTGCCCGACTTCATCTTCGGAAGTTTTTTCCAGACGTTTTGAAAATTCGCCCTGGCTGATTTGCAAGGCAAGTGTGGCGGCTTCCTTGATCGGACCGGCAATTTTACCGGCGGCAATCCACAGGGCTATCAAGGCCAACACAGAAACACCCAGTCCGACCAGGATTTGCAACATGCTGCTGCTGTTACTGCGGGCCTGAAGTTCATTCTCCAGACCAATCGCCTGGCTCATTACCTCGGCTTTGGGCAGCCGAATCAATATCGACCATGGCTTGCTGGTGCGTCCCAACGCAATAGGCATCAATACTTCAATGTTTTGCGTCGCCTCATTTAAATGTCCATTTCCGGTTCCAGACTTGATATCGGCGAGTGTTTTCTCCCAGGTCTGCGGTATAAGTGTTTTCAAACTTTGGCCGATCAACTCGGCATGCTGGCTGTCTGCAACGACCAGGCCCTGATTGCTCAGAATCGAAACCGAACCCTTGCCGCCATACAAACCGGCTGACATTTCTTCGCTCAGTTTCTGAATGAAATCCAGGTTGTAGTCGGCGCCGACAACGCCGTAAAACTTGTTATTCACCACCACCGGCACTGAAAGAGTGGTCAGCCAGACGTTCTTGCCTTGAACCACATAGGGGATAGGGTCAAGCACGCTCTCTTGAAGGGTGTCGCGAGGGCCGCTGTACCAGCCGCCTTTCAATACTCCATTGGGATGACGATCCTGAGTGTCGTATTCAACCAATGGCTGCACGGCGACACGACCATCGGCGCTGCGCGTCCAGTACGGGGTGAAGCGCCCTGTCGCCGGGTTGTTGCCATTCTGTCCGTCACGGTTGGAGGCATCCAGACCATCCAGCGCATCGGGCTCCCAGCAGGAATAAGTGCCATTGAACTCAGGGTTGTCCTTGAGCACGCCCAGTAATACGGCATTGATCTGTTCGCGGCCCACCAGCAGTGAGCTATTGGCTGATTTACTCGTCGCGAAGGTGTTGGCCATGACTCGCGCAGCATCCAGCGCTGTCTGCAGTTTGGCCTGAATAGCCGTGGCGCGTGATTCAGCAAGGTTTTTTACCTCGCGAATAGTCGCATCCTGAACCAGCTTCGAGACTTCAGTGGAGACGAACGCTTCATTGGCTTTTGAAGAATAGAGTCCATACAAAACAAGGCTTGTACAGGAAATAAAAAGACAGATACCGGCGGTGGTACAAATGCGGGTCTGCAAGGATTTGAATTTCATAGGTAGGGTTCCTGTACGGCTTTCAGAAACAATTGTCGCCTGCTAATAAGGGCGGCAGGATGTACACCAAGGCATTGCCATAATTCCAATTAGCCATTACCTGTGTATATGCTACTTAGGTATCGGATATGTTTATATTTTCTGGCGATAGGCTCAAGAATATCTAATAAGCGGATGTGTTGGCGGGGAGTTGATGCGAATGCATAGCAGTCAGGCGTTTTGAACTGCACTGTTGTGCTGTTTGCTGTAAAATTTGGATCCAACTGCTGTTATCGCTAAATACAGCTGTCACTGAGAAGACACTTCGCTAACTATTAGCTGGCTATCTTATAGGCCGCGGTAATTACAGTTCGTGGGACTACAGGCATTGGGTAGTTGATGATTGTGATTATCCCCTACGCGGAAAACGTGGGAATCCGTATCAAGATGCTCAGGATTGCAGTGCAAGTCTTCGTGACGGCTCGTCCATCATCCTCTCAAGCCTGTTCCCGAATATTGATCTGAGTCATAAAGACACGTGTAGAAAGGTCATAAAGACCCTTGTTGACAGGGTCATTATGACCTATGAAATCCTATCTATATGAATGTAAAGGAATTTTTCATTGGCACGCTTAATGAAAGGACAAGATGCCTTTAACTGATTTATAGGAATCAACATGAGAAGTGCAATCCTCCTTTGCTTATCCGTATGCGCCTTCGTACCCGCTTTGACGCTGGCAGACCAGGTTATTCGGGAAGTGCCCGAAACCACCGCAGGCAAAGGTTACGGCGCGCTGACCGGATTGATGATAGGTGCCGCTGCTGGCCCTATTGGGGCAATTGCTGGCGTGGGTGCCGGTTTCTGGATGGGAGGCACCGTTCAGGAAGCGTCCGACCTGAGCGGCACTGCCTATGAAATAGAAAACAGCCAGGGCGAGCGCAGCATCGTGCGCTCCCCCAACGCCCGCTTCACCCCAGGCCAGAAGGTCACTCAGAAAGGCGCACGTCTCGTCGCGCAACCTGATTGATCGGCGGCACCTGATCCAGGGGGCGTCAGCGACATGGCAGGTCTTACTTCGCCAACGCCTTGACCAACGCCGGCGTCACGTAGTGCGGGCCGTCGAACAGATACAGCGGGTAGCCGTCGTAGGCGGCCAGTTGCGGTTTCAGCTCGGCGGCGGTGGCAGAGCGGAAGCCGCCGCCGTAGTTGGGGCGGAAAGCCTCGACGATGATGCGCACGCGGTCTTTGCCCAGGCGTTCGCGAAGAGCGTCGGCGTAAGTGCGGGCCACCGGCGCGGTACGGGCATAGACGCCGACGCCATCCTGAAAGAACACGCCGATGTCGTCCGGCAGCCATTGCTTGAGCCAGTCGGCAGTGGCGGCGGGGCCGATGTTGGCGCCGTCGTAGACGCTGATCCACAACGGACGCGGCAGCTTGGCCAGCAGCGCGGGCAGTTCCTTGGCGCGGGTCCAGCTGGGGTCGACTTCGGCCGGGAAGTAATAGCCGGTGACGTGCAGCGGCGTCGGCAGTTTAGCGATGCGTTCGGAGACGGCGGCCAGTTGTTCGATGTTGTCCCGCGAGCGGTTTTCGCTGAAGTAACCCGCCAACCCGACGATCACATCCTGAGCCCAGGGCTCTTTGGCGATGCGTGCCCAGTCCGGCAATACCGGCACGTTGGGCAGGCCGGTGCCAGGCACGAACGCCTGATCGTCGACCACGGTCCATTGCACCAGCAACTCCCGAGCGCCGAGTTTTTGCCAGTCGCCCTTGATGCCGACGGTTTTGTTGTCTGGCTGCCAGACGATGCCGACGATGCCGGGGTCCAGCGGTTTTACAGCCGTGACGTACAACATGGCGGTACCTGTTCCAAGCGTCGCTGCAACCAGCAGAACACCTAGGCTGGCACGACTGAGGGTCTTGCCGAGAATCTTCAAGGAAGCGCCTTCTTGATGCGCTGGTGCCACTGGTTAAGCGAAGTCACGCCTTTGGCGTTCCAGTTGGCAGCCGCGTCGGGGCCCAGATGAAACTGGCCCTCATTGAATTGCCAGACAATCACTTGCGGCTTGTGCTGGGCAAAGTCCGAGGATTCCAGATATTGCAGCAGCGTCGCCCAAGGCCCGACATCGCCGGGGTTCCAGGTCAGGGTGACGGGACGATCCAGCGCGTTGGACAGCTTCTGGGTAAAGCCCAGATACGGCTGCACAAAGCTGTTGCCGATCACCTGGACCGGCGCCGGAGCGTCGTCGATCAGCAGGTCTTTTTCGACCTGATGCCGCACGGTGTAGATGTCGCGGCCAATCGCCTTGCGCTTGATGGCGGGCAGGAAGTTGCTGGCCAGATCACCGAACGCACGCTTGTCGAACCATTCGCCCAGCACCGCGCCACCGCCGGGTTCGCCTTGCAGGCGATAGCGGCCGGTGATCAGTTTCGCGGTGGCGTCGGCGGTGTTTTCGGCGCTCCAGGCGGTCCAGTGATAATCAGCGCGGTAAAACGCGGTCTGTTTGCCTTGTTCGGTCTGTTGCAGGATCGGCTTGATGTTCAACGTGGTCAGCGAGGCTTTGCCCAGCTCGTTTTGCAAACGGTCGTAACGCTGCACCACCGCCGGGCTCAGCGGCTGATCGGCTGGCAGACGCTGGGCGTAAAACGGCGCTTTCATCGGCACCACCAGCACCACCAGGGCGATTTTCTCGCGGGCAAGTTGCTGCTGAACGTCCTTGATCAGGCCGATGCTGCGCGCAGTGCCGGCGTTATCGACTTTGTTCAGGCTTTCCCACGCCGGAAACAGCCAGCCGTCCTTGCCGGTGATGACCGCCGAAGCGGCGTGCACGGCGGTGCCGGACAGGCTGAGTAGCACGCCAGCCAACAGCGCGCAGACGGGCAGGAAACGCTGAGGTTTTACGTGAGTAGTCATGGGGCAGTCTGGTCAACGAGGCCAATCAGGCGTGGGGTCTGGCGCGAGCCGACGAGGAACAGGCTGTAGCGATCACCTGCCTTGAACGGCTCGAGGGTGAGCGGCAGGCTGGCGCTTTGCTCGCAGCTGGCAATCAAGGTCGCCTGCACCGGGTTGATGGTGCGTTGCGCCTGGCCTTTGAGCGGCAGCTGGCTGAACACGCTGGCGCCATTGGCCAGCTTGATGTCGGCCTTTTCACAGCCGGCGCTGAGGTTGTAGATGTTCAGCTCGGCGCGCAGGTCTTTGCCCCGCAACTGCGGATCGATGATGACCCGAGGTGCGGCGGCGAATTCGTTATCGAGTACCAGCGTGACCAAGGCGTTTTTCGGCACGCTCAGGCCTTTTAGCGGCCGACCGTTGACCGTGATGTTCAGCGGCTGTCGTGAGTCCACTACCCGAAACGGGCTTGCGACCAGCGACTGCGCCGACAGGGCAACGGCGGGCTTTTGATCCACGCTCACCTGCACGGCGCTGTCAGATGGATTGACCACCCGCACCCAGGCCGAACCTTCCGGCAGTTTCGGCGCGTAGAGCTGGGCGATTTCCGACGCGGACTGCGCCGCTGTCGAGGCCAGGCCCAGCCCAAGGCCGACGCCCAGGAACAGACGAATACGAGGGTGCATAAAAGTCCTCAATAGGAGTAAGTCAGGCGAGCAAACACGCCTTTGGCGCGATCATCGCCAAACACTTTCACTCGGTATTGCAGCGAGAAATCCACATAGGAGCGCGGCGCGTTGTAGGTGTCTTCGCGGAACCAGTAACGCACGTTGTTACCCACGCCAACGCCACCGGCGCGGCCGGACGAATAGTCGGTGCTGCCGTCGGATCTGGTTTCGCTGTCCATCTTCGAGTCGTAGTCGAACGCGGCCACCACGTGGGGAAAGGTCACCCAGCGCGAGCCGGTGCCGCCGATGGCGTAGCTGCGACCGCCTTGCCATTCGCTATTGATGTAATTGCGCGAATCATTGACGTAATGTCCGGCCTCGGCGAACAACTGCGACGTCCACCAGCTGGGCGTATCGACCCGCAGGTCGGTGCCGATGCTGGAGCCGTAGCCCAGACGCAGCAGCCAGTCGCCATCGACATCAGAGGAACCCAGCGGGAAGGTGCGCTCAACGGCGGCCATGACGTTCAGCGACGTGAACGGCTTGACCCGTACGCCGAGTGCGCCTTGCAAGGCGTCGAAACCGGTATCGGAATCACTGTTCTTGCTCCACAGCGTGTCAGTGACCCGACCGTAAAGCTCGACGAAGCGGGCGTTGCGGTAACCCAGCGGACGCCACGAAAGCTCGGTGCTGTTTTGCAGGCTGTCGTTGCTGCTACTGCCGCTGCCGCCATTGCCATTATTGGTGCCGGTGCTTGGCGCCGAGCTCAAACCGCTGCTGGAACTGTTGCCGCGATAGCTGGTGGTGCTGGTCAAACCCCAGGTGCGCGAGACATCCGCCACGGCGCGTCGGGTGTCGAACAGCTGCTGTTCAGGCATGTCCAGCGCGCCAGCATTCTTCGCGTCGATCACCCGCTTGAAATAGCCCACCGCGTGCTCGTCGTCATTGACCCGCATGGCGGTGTAGGCCGCATCCTGAGTGGCGGTCGGCGGCAGTGGCCTGGCGGCATCGGCCTTGCGGAATGACTCATGAGCGGCATCATCGTCGCCGGCCTGAACCGACAGATAAGCGACCTGCAAATCAGTCATGCCATCCAGTTCGCCGGCATTGCGTGCTTGCTGCAAGCGTTCTCGGGCGGTGCGGCGCTGACCCAGCGCGGCGTAGAGGCTGGCTTCTTCGTAAGTCGGCAGGCTGCCCAGCGCCAGGGCTTGGGTGAAGTCTCGACGCGCACCGGCGTCATCTCCGGTTTGCTGACGCAGACGACCGCGCTGGGCCAACAGGCGTGCATCGTCGCCATTGGCTTGCAGGCCATCGGTGGCTGCGCCGACCGCTTCGGGCAGGCGTTTCTGCTCGGTCAGGGCGCTGACCAACAGGCTGCGATAATTCGGGTTCTGCGGCGCACGGCTAATGGCCTGGCTCGCCAGCGCCGCCGCTGAAGCGGAGTCCTTGCGGGCCAGTGCAGCGTAAGCCTGCACGGCCATGTCAGTGCCGCCGTCGCGTTGGTTACCGGGCCAGATATCACAGATCAGACCGAACGCGCTTTCCTGGCAGTTCAGCGCCGGCGCGGGGAAGCGAATCGCGGTTTTCAGGCCGTTGTTCTTCTGGCGCAAGGCGACCTGCGCAGCGGCGCGACGGCGGGCGACTTCGCCGCCGGTATCAGCAGGCAGTTTTTGCAATTGGTCCAACGCCTGTTGCGGCTCATTGTTGGCCAGCGCCAGGTCGGCGGCGAAGAAACGAATCTCGCGCACTTCCGAATCCAGCAGGCCGTCGATGGCCAGCGCGCGATTCAGATCAGCCTGCGCGGCCTGGGTCTTGCCCTGACGATCCAGGGCGTAACTGCGCAGAATCCACGGCGCGGTTTCGCCATCGTCCTGAGCCAGTGCGCCGGTGGCGGCCAGTTCGGCGGCGCGGTAATCCTTGGCGGCGATCAACGTGCTGATCAGCAGTTGCTGATGAGCGCCGATTTCCGGTGCCCAGGCCACGGCCTTGCGCGCTTGGTCCACGGCCAGCGGCAGGTTGCCGCCTTCCAGGGCGCGATAACCGGCAATGGCCAGCGGTGCGGCCAACTGACGGCGAATGGCTTCGCGGCGCATCAGCAAGGTGTCGTCATCCGGGAATACCCGAAGGGCTTCGGTGGTGGCCTGATCGGCTTCTTGCAGATGCTGTTGGCGCTGCAGTGATTCAATCAGCAGCAGCCGATAATCCATGCGCTTGGGTGCCTGGGCGATGGCTTTGCGCGCGGACTGGGCGGCCACGCCGAAGTCGTCGCGATCGTAAGCCTTGAACGCCTGCGCCGCTGCGCCAAAACCCGGCGCCTGACGCGATTGCGGGTAGCGTTTGGGGTGATCGCGCAGTTCCTTGTCGCGTTGCGCCTGCACGATCAACCGGTTCAAACGGGTGACATCGGCGCGCTGACGCAAGGCTTCGCGGGCCTTGGCGATGGCCAGATCGTAGTCCTTGCGGTCGTAAGCGCTGTACGCATCGTTGGCGGTCTGGTAAGCCGGACCGCTCAACGGCAGCGGCAGGATTTCGGCATGAGCCAGCGCAGGCAACAGGCTCAGCCCCGTGGCCATGAGCGTCAGGAAGGGGCGGTTCATGCCGGAAGCTCCGTTGGATAGTGACTGTGCTGACGGGCCACGGCCTGTTCGATGGTGGCGCGGGGCAACACGCCGATATCGACCAGATAGTCGCCAATGCGGCCGTGATGCTGCGGGCGATAATTGAGCATGGCGCGGCTGAACACGTCGCGGTCCAGCAAGCCCATTTCGATCAGCAAATCGCCCAGCAGCGGCGCTTTGGCATTGGGCACGGACTGGCCATCGATAGCGTTGACGTTGCGCAATTGCGCGACGATTTCACTTTCCCGGGCAATCAGCTGCACCGGCTCGCTGCCCAGTTCGTCGCTGATCTGTTGCAGGCCTTCGGCGGTCAACGGGCTGGCCACGGCGATTTGCGCGCGGCCTTCCTCGTTGAGCCCCAACGGCACCACGCGCCAGCGCAGGGCGAATTCGTCGGTCAACAGCGACGCTTTGGCTTTATGCGCGACATCAAAAACCCGTGGCAGATCGTTCTGAAAGGCGATGGCTTCAGCCAGTGTTTCGTCATCCAGCCAGCCGTGGCTGAGCAGGATGCGCCCCAGCGGCATGTGCCGGGTCTGTTGTTCGTCGAGAGCGGTTTGCAGGTTAGTGTCGTTGATCGCCTGCCAGGACAGCAACACGCTGCCCAGCTTGCGCGGCGCGGCGGCAACCAGATCGGTGGACGGGAAATCGTGCATGGTCTTGTCCCAGACCAGCTTGCGATTGAGCGCCTTGCCGACCAGGAACATACGCCACGCCCGGGACGCGGCCATGAAGTTGACGAAGTTGCCGACCACCATGCGCGGGATTGACAGCAAACCGTGCTGCCAGCCGTACAACACCGTGGTGAAGTAACAGCGGTGCAGGATGCGCCAGCCCAAGGCAATACCGTTGGCGATCAGCAGGTACTTGATCCAGCCATTGGCTTCGAACGGCGTCGGGAAACTCACGTCCCACAACCCGCTTTGGCGCAGGATGATCAGCGCCACCAGTTGCACGAGAATCACGTAGGCCAGGATGCTGACGAACGCCGTCACCACGCCTTTGCGATCGCGAAACAGCAGGTAACGGTTGGCCAGCGAGCCATTCCAGCCCATCTGTTCCCAGCCTTGCAGGCCGATACCCAGGGTCCAGCGCGCTTTTTGGCGGAACGCGGTGCGGAAAGTGTCCGGGAAGAATTCGCGCACACACAGCGGCATCTTCAGGGTCGATTCATAGGGTTTGCGAAACCACGATTTGCGCAGCACGCGGAATTCCACCGGGAAGCGCACGAAGATCGCGTTCATGCCGACTTTGGCCAGGCGCGCGCCAACGTCGTAGTCCTCGGTGAGGCTGTCGGTGTTGAACGGCTGGTTCTGGGTTTCCCCGGCCAGCACTTGCAGGGCGCGGTGCGAGAAGCAGGTGCCGACGCCGGCCGAAGGCACGGTGTCGGTCATGCTTTCGCGGACCACCAGATCCTTGCCGTGCCATTCGGCGAACTCGTCCATGTAGGTGCCTGCCACCCATTCGTACCAGTTGCGTTCCAGAGACACGACCGGCAACTGGATCATGTCTTTACGCGGCAACAGGTAGTTGAACAGGCGCAGTTCCAGTGGATGCAGCACGTCTTCGCTGTCATGCAGCACGACGCCGGCGAAGGTCATGCCGTGGGTTTTCTCGTGCAGGAAAATCGCCTGGATCACCCAGTTCAGACAGTCGGCCTTGCAGGTCGGCCCGGCATGCGGGACTTCCACGCGGTGCAACTGCTTGTAGCGCCGACGCATGCGCTCCACCTCATCGATGGTGCGCTGGTCATTGATGTAGGTGCCGACGAAGACCACATAGTTCTGGTAATCCAGAGTCGACACCATGTTCTCGATCATCGGTGCGATGACGTCGTATTCCAGCCAGGCCGGGACCATGATCGCCAACGGCTGTTCATCCCGATCCAGCAGTTGCCGGGCGGTCAGTGGCCGGTATTTGCGGTCCACGGTGAACTTGCGGAACAGGCGGCGAGACCAGTACCACAGGTCGATGAACAGATCGTCCAGGCTGGAGATCAGGATCAGCACCGCGATCACAATGGTCGCGACTTCCAGGAAGCTGTAGTAATGGGCCAGCCAGTAGGGCCAATAAAGCGACGTCATCGAAGGGTTCCGTTACTGGCGATTGCGACGGGCGCTACGGCCAGCCAGCATCAGGATGAGCACCAACAGGATGCCGCCGGGAATCAGCCACAACAGCGAAGGGGTGCGCCAGGCGTCGAGGCCTTTAGGTTCTTCTTTATCGATGAACTGGCTACCGCTCGGGTCCTTGGTATCGAAAGTCGTCACCACGCCGTTGTCGCCCAGAATCGTCACGTCGCCACGGGTCAACAGCACCGGTTTGGCGAAGGTTGGCGCGTCGCTGCCCAGGGCGCGGTAGATCAGGCCGTGCTGGCCACCGGCGTCCACGGCCTGCAGCGAAGCCAGGTGATTGAGCGGGTGCAGATCCAGCAGCGGCTGGTCCTTGTGATTGATGCGCAGGCGACCCTGATCATCGACCTGAACCGATTCCTTACTGTCCTTGAGCGGCAACTCGAAGGCTAGGAAGTCTTTGTCCGGCGTGACCGTGGCTTTTGGATCGGCGCTGACTTTCAGTTCAGCGCGCAGTGGCGAAACACCCGCGCCATCGGCCACCGAAATCACTTGCGGCAAGCTGCTTGCCGGGTGATCCAGATACGCCTGAGGCACGAGGATTTGCGTGTTCATGGCGTAGCGCGCGGCCATGCCGGAGAAGCCATCATTCAGGCTGATTTTGTCCAGCACGATGTGGCTGGTCGGCAATACCGAAACCGGGAACGCTTGCGGAGTTTCCAGGCAGCGATCACTGACCGGCTGACGCTGGAACGACACGCGCAGCACGTTTTTCGAGCCCAGGGCGTAGCTTGGAATTCGCGCTTCGATACGTTGCTTCTCGCCGTTGGCAACCAGTTGTTGCGCGCCAATCAGGTAGTCGTTGAGAAACACCGAAGCCACTGGCGCGGTGTCCGAAGCACCTGGTGCGGCGGACACGTCCACCACCGCCTGGACCGGCAGACGACCGTCGTAGGCGACGCTGCCCAATGGGAACGAAGCGCTCCAGTCGGACTTGGCGAGTACGTCGATGGTGCCGGGGTTGCCGCCCAGATTAGCCAGGGCCAAGCGGCCATCGGCGCTCAACGGCATTTGTGCTTCGCTGACCGTCAAGGTGCGGCTGCGCGCCAGCTTGTTCCAGGCGCTGCTGAACAGGGCCATGGCTTTGCCGGTGGCTTCTGGCGCGATCATCAACACCGGACGCGTGCCGAGTAAGGCCAGACGCACGTTGTCGGTGCCTTTGGCAGCCAGACCTGCATTCACATGACGCTCGCGCCATTGCGTGAACGCAGCGCCTGCGGTTGCGTCGGCGCCTTGAAACTGGCTCTGCAAGGCGTCCAGGGATTCATTGATCGCCTTGAGCAATTGCGGGTCGTTGATCGCCAGGTCGGCCTGCACGTTCGGGGTCTGACCGAGCATCAGCAATGCGCCGATTTCCGCCGGGTTGGCCAGGGTATGCGCGCCCTTGCCATTGAGTGCGGCGAACGCCGGAATATTCTGCAGTTCGGCCGGGATACGCAGAGCGCTCAGGTCGACGCTGTCTTGCACGGCAGGGAAGGGCAGGATGCGCGCATGTTTGCCGATCCGCTCCAGAGCCACACCCAGACGCCAGGCGGCATCGTAACTGCCAGCGCTCAGGCTGCCCGGGGCGACCATGATCCCGGGTTTGCCCGGCAATGCGGTCCAGGCGGCACCGACGTCCTGCAACAGGTTGGCGTCGTAGCTGTAATTGAGGCGGGTATCGGGCTCGATGCGCAACACGTTGCCGATGGCGCGTTCGTCTTCACACAGCACCCGGGAAACCACCGACGACCAGGCCACGCCCAGACGGACCGAGCCGCTGTCGCGAGCGGCTTTGTCGACGCCCAGCGTGG
This sequence comes from Pseudomonas sp. CFII64, assembly GCF_000416235.1. GTDB lineage: Bacteria > Pseudomonadota > Gammaproteobacteria > Pseudomonadales > Pseudomonadaceae > Aquipseudomonas. Next base: position 178,843 of record NZ_ATLO01000053.1, read on the forward strand.
AGCTGGCGTTGCCCTGGGCTTCGCTCAAGCCTTCGGCACGGACCGGGTAGCCATCGAGCGAGAGCAGCAAGGTGTTGCGACCGCCTTCGCCATTGAGGTAACTGGCATCGAAGGTCAGCGACGCATCGGTCAGCGGCACACCGGCCGGAACCGGCAGGTACAGCTCACGACGCGCATCGGTGGAACCGAGGATGATCGGTGCGTCGATCCCCAGATCCCGCAAGCGGATTTCTCGCTGTTGCTGCGTATCGGCATTGAGGCGATTGATCGCCTGGGTGAGCGGACTGTCCGCCGCCAGGGCAAAGTTCGGCATGAGCGCGAGCAGGCTCACGCCACAGGCAAGGGCGCTGAGCGCGCCCGTTTGGGTGGCAACGGAAGACTTCATTCAGGCAGATCTCAAGCTGATAGAGGGGACGAGCGTTTGTTACTGATAGGTGGACGCCGGCTGGGTATTGTCCGCTGCCGTGTGCGTCTGCGCATGCTCAAGGTACTTGGGCAATTGCAACTGACCGACGACGAAGTCGTTGACCGGACGGCCCATCAAGGCATCGACAATGCGCGAACTGGCTTGGCCATCGCCGTAAGGGTTGGCCGCCTGTGAGGCGCGACGCCACAGCAAGTCATCGTCGAACAGCGCATTGACGCCGCTGATGATCGAGTCCGGCGAAGTGCCGACCAGACGCACGGTGCCCGCCGCAACGGCTTCAGGCCGCTCGGTGACATCACGCATGACCAGCACCGGTTTGCCCAGCGACGGCGCTTCTTCCTGCACGCCACCGGAATCGGTGAGGATCACGTGGGCACGCTGCATCAAGCGCACGAACGCCAGGTAATCCAGTGGCTGGATCAGGTGCACATTGGGCAGGTCGCCCAAGTGTTCCGTCACAGGCCCGAGAACATTGGGGTTCAAATGCACCGGGTAAACGATCTGGATATCGCTGCGCTGGGCCAGCTGACGCAGGGCTTTGCAGATATCGAGGAAGCCGTCGCCGAAGTTTTCCCGACGATGCCCGGTCACCAGCAAGACCTTGCGGTCGGCCTGCAGGAAAGAAAACTGTTGGTCCAGACCGGCACGCAGCCCGGCATCCTGCTCGATGCGTTGCGCGGTCAGCTGCAGGGCATCGATCACCGTGTTGCCGGTGACGAAAGAGCGACCTTGCAGGCGTTCGCCCAGCAGGTTGCGACGTGATTCGTCAGTCGGCGCAAACAGCATGTCGGCACCCAGGTCGATGCAGCGACGGTTCATCTCTTCCGGCCATGGGCTGTAGATATCACCGGTACGCAGCCCGGCTTCCACATGGCCCACCGGGATACGGCGATGGAAGGCACACATCGACGCGACCATGGCGGACGTTGTGTCGCCATGCACCAGCACACGATCAGGCTGGGTCATCTCCAACACCGGATCAATCGCCCCGTACAGCGCAGCGGTCAGCGAGTTGAGGGTCTGGTGCGGCGTCATCACATCCAGAGTGAAATCAGCTTTCAGATCGAACAGCTCCAGCACCTGTTTAAGCATGCTCTGGTGCTGGCCGGTGATGCAGATCTGCGAGTGGATACCCGGTTCTGCAGCCAGTGCCTTGACCAAAGGAGCCATCTTGATGGCTTCTGGACGTGTGCCGAAAATCGACAGGATTTTAATCCTTGAATGACTACGAGCGATGATGCCCTCCTCGCGCAGCTTTTGCGCCGCACAACAGTTGCTCAAGGTGTGATGGCATCTTGAGCAAACTAACGTATTGAGTTTTATCGGGCCGGGGACTTAATCGGAATGGAGGCTTGATATTCACTTCGTGTGAGATGGCGCATTGCCTTGCTTCCCGGATCTGGCCGGATTATTAGCACTAACGGCGATAACTGCAAAGGGTAATGTGCGAAATTAATGTTTAATTCTTAGGTGTGAAACTTTTGTTTTTTTAATGGGTCTTTTACAGGTTTGATCTTTTTAACAGGTGAAACCTTAGAGGCTGTTGGTTTAGCGTTTCGCCCTTTGTTTACAGGGGTTTGGCAACTGGACAATACCGCTCGTCTGCAAGCATTGACCTTTTCTTATATACCGAGGTCGCGAGCGGCGGCATATAGAAATAATACGGGGTAAGCGGGGAGGTGAGAGTCACGGGAATGACGCCTGTATATTGTCGGACCCGAGGCAGCGAGTGTCGAACAATAAAAGTTCAGTTGCAAGCGTATTAATTAAAAAGAACATCGAATGATTCACATTTCATTCGGTGGTGGCACATTGATGTCAATTATATCGGGTAGGTGTCGGAGTATCAAAGGCCTATCGTGGCAATTAACGCATGTCTGAGGAACGAAGGTATTCGCGGAGTGATATTCCTGATGACAGCTCAAAGTGAAGTTGCTTTTTACTCCGGTGATAACCACAGCATTCGCACAGCGGCCAAACATACATTGGTATGAAGCCCGGCCGCTGTGATGCCGCCGCCTCTGCGGTCCGTACGTGTGCCGTTCGCACTCGCCTTCAGCCCGGATATTCAGGCCTGCAGCGCCCAGTCGGCGGTCACAGCCTATACCCGGGTATGGTTTCGGGTCCGATGGTCGCGACGCAGACTTATCTCCTGGCAAGCCCTTGCGCTCATCTTGAGAGAGCGGCCAGCCCCCGAGTTTCTTGACCCAGGCAACAGGAGAGCGATCATGACAACGCATCTGAACCACGTAACCCAAAATCGGCAAATCAACGATCAGCAGCAATCAGACGTGAGCTTGCACGCCTCGCACGGCGGGTTGGGCTTCGGGGAGCTGGTGCCTTCGCGCTATGCGCTGCGGGTCGGCGAAATTGACGTGCTGGTGGTCAGCGATGGGGTGCTGCCGCTGCCGACCTCGACGATGTCTACCAACGCCAGTCCAGCTGATCGTGCCGCCTGGTTCAAGGAGATGTATCTGGGGCCGGATGCGTTCGATTGGGCGCTGAACGTACTGGTGGTGCGCAGCAGCGACCAGCTCATACTCGTCGACGCTGGACTGGGAGGGCAGTTCCCCGGTTTTCCGCGGGCCGGGCAGCTCCCCAAACGACTGGAAGCGGCCGGGATCAATCTCGCGTCGGTGACCGACATCGTGATTACGCACATGCACATGGACCATATCGGCGGGCTGCTGGCTGACGAAGTGAAGAGCCGTCTGCGTCCGGATGTACGCATCCACGTTGCGGCGGCTGAGGTTGCGTTCTGGGAGTTGCCCGATTTCACCTACACCGAAATGCCGGCACCGGTGCCGGACGTCCTGCGCGCCACCGCCAATCAGTTCATAGACGATTACCGCAGCAACGTGCGTACGTTCGAGGACGAGTATGAGGTGGCGCCGGGCGTGGTCGTCAAACTGACCGGCGGCCATACCCCTGGACACAGTGTGGTCTACATAAACTCCCTCGGCGAACGCCTGACCTTCGCCGGCGACGCGCTGTTTCCGGTCGCTTTCCAGCACCCCGAGTGGCACAACGGCTTTGAACATGACCCTGAGGAGTCGGTTCGCGTTCGGGTGCGTCTGATGCAAGAGGCGGCGGCGAGCGGTGAATGGTTGGTCGCCACCCACTTGCCATTTCCTTCCGTTGGCCGAGTGGCCGTCGACGGTGACGCCTTTCGCTGGATCGCGGCGTTCTGGGACTATTGATCGTTATTGCAGGGAGTAGGTGGCGGCACCCCGGCAGGAGGCGTTCATTGCCGAAGACGCCCGTGCAAACGCTGAAGATCTTGTCAGCAGGACCGCCGCCTTCCCGGACAAGTCCGGTCCTACCGGATTGTGCAAATCGGTAGGAGGGGACTTGTCCCCGAAGGCGTCGACCAGTCCCCGACCAGGTTACTCGCAATCGCTATCAGCTTCCTTGAGCAGCTTGTCATCCTGGAACACTTGCAGATGTACCTGGCAGCTGGCGCCGCTGGGCATGCTCAGGGTGACCAGCGAGCCTGCGGCGCCGCTTTGCAGGTCGCCGCTCTGGTTGATGCTGGAGGTGCCGCTGGCGCTGCTCTGGCGTACCGTCATGCGGTACTGCAAGGTCAGCGGGGTCGGGCTTTGCAGTTGCGGGCGGATCAGGACCGCTTCACCGTGGCGCTGGGCGTCGATGGACAGGCTCAGTTGCGATACGTCGATCATTGGCTTACCACTGTTTTACGCTGGCGGTGGAGTTGTTGCCGTATTGGGTGACCGTGGCGGTGCCGTTGAAACCGGCCTGTTGCACGCTGGCCTGATTGCCGGTTCCGTATTGATTGACGTAAGCCTGGTTGTACGCGCCGGTCTGGGCGACCACGGCCGAGTTGCCCGTGCCGTTCTGTACCGCGCTGGCCTGGTTGTAGCTGCCGGTTTGAGTCAGTGTCAGGTCGTTGTTGCGCCCGGTCTGCTGCACGTAGGCCTGGTTGGCGGTACCGCTCTGGCTGATCACCGCCTGGTTGCGCGTGCCGGTCTGGATCTGCTCGAGCTTTTGCGCAGATCCGTTCTGATCGATACGCGTCTTGTTGTAGTCGCCGATCTGGGTGATGGCGGCTACGTTGCCGCGGCTGATGTCGGCATAACGTGGTTCGGACTGGAGGTCTGATGCCTGACACATTCCACTGGCGACCAGCAGTCCTGCTGCCAGCCATCGCAGGTATTGGGTGTTAAACGCCATGTTCAGCTCCGTTTTGAGAAGTTTTTATTTATCCGAGCCGGTCAGCGGCATGGACAGCGTCAGGTCGTCGTAACTCTTCAGATAACTTTGCAGCAGTGGCTTGTTCAGATCGTCCGGGTTCTTCAGCAGCCAGCTGCCGTCCCGCGCGCCTTGGGCCACCATGTGCACCAAGGCGGTTTCAATGGCTTCGCGCACGCATTGCTGCACCGGTTCGTTGCGGCTGAACCCGGTTTCAACTTCCAGCAAGTGCTTGAGCGAGACGTACTTGAACACGCCGAAATCGACCTGGATCGAGAACACGGTCTTGGTCGTGGTGATGCTCTGGATAATCTCGCCGCTGCGAATGTCCACGGCACGCAGGTTGACGGTCACCTGGTCCTGGCGGTACAGCTCGGACGGGCCGATGCCCAGGTAACGCACGCCGATACCGCCGGAGCGCACGTTGCTTTCGTAGGCGACGATGGCGCCTTCGATGATCAGGTTGGCCGGACGCAGCGCGGGCAGCTGGACCTGAGCCTTGTCCTGCGGTTGCTCCAGGGCGCGGATGATCTTGCGCTCGGTGAGCAGGTCCTGCAGGTTTTCGCGTTCGACCGGTTTGAACCAGCGCGAATCACGCAGCGCGGTCACCAGCAAGGACGCAGCGCCCTGGGTCACAGCGGTTGAAAAAGAACTGTCTGGCGACGGTTTGTATTGTCCGGTCTGATCACGCAAACCATACACAGCGACGGCGATGGGGCCGGCCGGTGCGGGCAGGTTGGTCAGGTCACGGGAAATCTGGGTGGGCGGTGACAGCGAAGCGGGATTGAAAGTAGCCGCTGGACGAGAAGTGGCACAGCCGCTGACGACCAATACTGCACATACAACCATTGATAACGAGCGGATGTGCATCGTCGTTCCTCTACAAGAAAGCCCCGCCGACGCTCGGCGGGGCTACAGCCATGAACGTGTTAGCTCTTAACGCTGGGTAACGGTTGCGGTGTTGCCGGCGCCGCCGGTTTGTACAACGTTGGCAACCTGGTTGTTGCTGAACTGGCTAACAGCAACGACGTTGGCCTGGCCATAGATGCCCTGACCGGACTGGCTGACGTAAGCGGTGTTGTTGTTGCCTTGTTGCAACAGGGTTTCTTCGTTGTAAGCAGCAGTCTGGATGCTGGTCGCTTTGTTGTTGTCGCCTTTCTGGGTGATGTCAGCTTCCAGTTTGTAGCCGCTCTGAGAAGCGTAGGCCGAGTTGCCGTTGCCTTTCTGGGCAACAGTGGCGTCCAGTTTGTAACCGTTGGTTTGCTTGACTTCAGCCTTGTTGTTGCGGCCGTCCTGGGCAACGTTGGCTTGCAGATCGCTGGCGTAGGCCTGAGTGGTGGTCGCAGTGTTGAAGCTGCCGATCTGGGCAACGCTGGCGTTCTGGTCGTAACCGATAGTCTGCGAAGCGTTGGCTACGTTGTGGTCGCCCCACGATTGCGAGATGGTTGCGCTGCTGGCTGCAACGCCGCCTTGAACCACGTTGCCTTCGTTGTGGTTGCCGCGAGTCTGGGTAACGGTGCCTTCGGTGCCGGTGACGAACTGTTGCTTGACCGAAGCAGCGTTGTTGTTGCCCCACGACTGGGCAATGGTGGCTTCGCTGGAGTTGGTGGTCAGCTGAGCGATCGAACCGTTGTTATTGTTGCCGTCGCGCTGGGATACCTGGGCGTTGCTGCCGTTGTTGTATTCCTGCTTGATCGAGCCGTCGTTGGCGTTGCCATCACGCTGGGTCACAGTGGCGTGCACATTGACGTTGTTCAGCTGGTTGGTCGAAGCCTTGTCGCCCGAACCCCATTGAGTGATGTTGGCGCCGGAGTTGGTGTTGCCTTGCTGAACGACCGAAGCCTTGTTGTAGCTACCGTTGTAGGTATAGCCCTGGTCGATTTTTGCACCGGTGGTGGTGTTGTAGGTCTGGCCGATGCTGGCGGTGTTGCGCTGGCTGCCCTGATTGATTTCGGCAGTCTGACCGTTACCGATCTGGTTGATGCTGGAATCGTTGAAACCGCCTTTCTGGCGGCTGGTGGCATCGTTGCGATTACCTTTCTGGGCAACACTCAGCGTGCTGTCATTGGCAGTCTGTTTTGCGTTGGCTTCGTTGCGCTCGCCATTCTGGCCAATATAGACCGAAGACTTGGTAGCACTTTCCTGAACGGAGACAGCATTGTTCTTGGCACCGTTCTGGTTAACGTTGGCAGTGCTCGAGTCAGCGAGTGCCGAACCGGAGATGGCAACAAGTACAGCAATAGACAGAAGAGATTTACGAGCGCGCATGAAAGCCTTCCTTTTATAAAAAGTAGTTTTGAGTGTTGTTAGTGATGTCGAGCGGGTTGCAACAATTACAACGCTTACGGTTGGTTCACTTGAAACTGAGTAGTCTGCCCAGTCGTTTTATCCGTGGTCACGATCTGCAGCATCCCACTTTGCAAATTGGTAATGGAAATACGGAAATCCGTCGTTTCCACGATTCCCGGAATAAGCGAACCGTCTGGACTCACAATGCTGGACGTCACCGCCGATGAAACCCGGCTTAAAATGGCGCTTTGCAACATGGTGTTGAATTGAGTCAGGGCGGTCTGTTCGCTGGAGGTCGTCGACTCCTTGAACTTGTTTTGCGCCGTGGCCTGGTTCAGCAGCACCGGGCCATTGAGCGGGTTACCACCAAACGATGGATTGTTCGGGGTATAGACCAATTCGCTGGCGTTGACGCTACAGCTTAGGGCGGACAACACACCCAGACCGACAACTACCAGAAATGGACGGTACATATAATTCCCTTTCAAAATTCATCACGCCCGACATCGGGGTCGCCAAAAAACTGTGCGAGCTGATAATCCAGGATCGCTTGATAAACCAGTGTCGCCGCATCGGCTCCTATCGCAGGGACCAGGCTGCGATTGGGTGGCAGAAACGTCTGAAACATGCGCCGATTGCCGTAGTCGACAAACACCTGACTGCCCAGTCGAGCCGTGGGGCGTTCGGAGATGGAGACAGTGAACCGCCCGCTTTCATCCTTGTCGCTCCAGGCACTGGCGAAACTGTCGTAAAACGCTCGCCCGACCACAGTCATCGTTTGTCCTACAACAAGCCCGCCGACTTCTTTACTGTTGAGCGTTCGTTGTTGTGCCAGTGTCGCTGTATCGCTGACGCTCGATTCAGCAAAGCTTGTTGTGACAAGGCACAGCTGCAAAACGGTTGCACTCATGAGCAGTGAGTAATTCATATTGCAAAGTCGCTGACGGGTTGGAAGGCAATTTATATAAGAGCTGGTACAAAGTGCCATTACTATTTTCATTAATTTTAAAATATTTTTTCTGACGCCAATTTAAGTAATACCGACAGATTACAAAGTGCTCTTTTGCTGTTGTTCCTGACGCCAATATTCTGTTTGATTGCCGGGAAGGCGGGAAAAAGCGACTTTATGGCGTCAAGGTATTCACGCTTTTCAAGGTGCGAGGCGGGTTCCAAAGACATCAGTTCAGGCCGCGAAAAGGTCGATTCGCAGTTTTGCGAGCTGACTCAGGCAGAATTTTTTATAACCCCGCCATTGAAATGCTCAAAAACAGTTGGATTTGCGGTGCTTTGCGGTAGGAAATAAACCGTCAGTACCGTTATGGCTCACGGATCTTCAAATGCGGCAGCGATGGTGCATTTATTTTTTGCGGCGTTCGAAGTGGTCATTCCTGCAGTGCGGTTTGTCCGCCACCCATCGCTGCAATTAGCCGATCAGCACGGTCTGCCTGTATACAGGAGGACAGGTCAAGGTATTGGCGGTGGCTGGGTGAGTATAAAAAACAGATGCTTAGGCGCGTGCGTTGATCCAGAACCTTCAAATATTTGTTGAGCACAGATATTGCATAGAGCCCAGCGGTGAGTGTCAGGGGTGAATATTTCACTCAATCCCGGCGTTATAAAGGCATGGGTCAAGCCACGCAGCCGTGGATGTGTTTCATTTACCCGTCGTTGAAACAAACGCACCGATATTCTCGAGCGTATCCGCCCGAAACTCTTTTGCAGTGAGAAAGCAAGCAATGCCCATGATTCCCCTGCTGATTTGCGACGATTCAAACATGGCGCGCAAGCAGCTATTAAGGGCTTTACCCGCCGATTGGGGCGTGTCCGTCACCATGGCGACCAATGGCCAGGAAGGTCTTGATGCGGTTCGCAACGGGCTGGGGCAGGTTGTCCTGCTGGATTTGACCATGCCGGTCATGGACGGCTACCAGGCGTTGGCGGCCATTCGTGCGGAAAACCTGGACGCCAAAATCATCGTGGTTTCCGGCGACATTCAGGAAGAAGCCGTTCGCCGGGTCATGGAGCTGGGCGCGCTGGCATTCCTGAAAAAGCCGGCTGACCCCGAAGAACTCAAGCAAACCCTGAATCGCCTTGGCTTGTTGGGCGAGCCGACGGTGCAGGCGGTGATTCCGGCAGGCAATACCGGCTTGATCAGCTTCCAGGACACGTTTCGCGAAACCATCAACGTGGCCATGGGCCGTGCGGCAGCGCTGCTGGCGCGGGTCCTTGGGGTTTTTGTGCAACTGCCGGTGCCCAACGTCAACATGCTGGAGGTGGGCGAGTTGCACATGGCGCTGGCCGATGCCCAGACCAGTGATCGCCTGACCGCCGTCTGCCAGGGCTATATCGGCGGTGGCATCGCCGGTGAGGCGCTGCTGATTTTCCATGATTCGGAAGTCGCCGACATGGGCAAGTTGATGAACCGCGACTCGGCCGAATATTCGGACATGGAAATGCTTCTGGATCTGTCCACGATCCTGATTGGCGCCTGTTTGAGTGGCATCGCCGAGCAGATCGACGTGGAGTTTTCCCAAGGCCATCCGCAAGTGCTGGGCACGCATGGCGGCATCGACGAGTTGATTCGCATCAACCAGCAACGCTGGAAGAAAACCCTGGCGGTGGAAATCAGCTACAGCCTTGAAGGCCACAATATCCATTTCGATCTGCTGATGTTGTTCACCGAAGACTCGGTAGAGCTGCTGACTCGCAAACTCGCGTACCTGATGAGCTGACCCATGAACGACAATATCGATCTCAAAGAACTGCATTGGTTGCTGACGATCACCCAGAGTATTGACGTGGGGGTTGTGGTGCTGGATCGGGATTACCGGGTGCAGGTCTGGAATACCTTCATGGAAAACCGCTCGGGCGTGGTGCCGTCTGAAGCGGCAGGGCAGTCGTTTTTCAAGATGTTCCCGGAAATCAACGAACAGTGGTTCAGCAGGAAAATCGACAATGTGGTGACGCTCGGTACGCCGGCGTTCACCATCTGGGAACAGCGGCCCTATCTGGTGCGGTTCAAGAACTACCAGCCTATTACCGGGCAGGAAGATTTCATGTACCAGAACACCACCCTGTTTCCGCTGCGCTCGACCAACAGTGAGATCAGCCATATCTGTCTGGTGATCTACGACGTCACCGACGTTGCCACCAACCGTCATCAATTACAGGCGGCCAACGCCGAGCTGCAAAAACTGTCCAGCACCGATCGCCTGACGGGCTTGTTTAACCGTGGTCACTGGGAAGAAGCGCTCAAGCTCGAATATGCGCGGCACAGTCGCTATGCCTCCAATTCCTCGTTGGTGATGTTCGACATCGACCACTTCAAGCGGGTCAACGACACCTATGGCCACCAGGCCGGTGACGCCGTGATCCAGCGGGTCGCCGAGGTGATCCGGCATCATGTCAGGGATGTCGATATTGCCGGGCGTTATGGCGGCGAAGAGTTCGCGGTGCTGCTGCCCGGCACCGATAAAGAGGGCGCGCGGATCTTCAGTGAGCGTGTGCGCCAGGCCATCGAGGCCGAAGTGGTCGAGCACGACGGGCACGCGATCCGTTGCACCGTGAGCCTTGGTGTAGCGGACCTCGCCACGCCGATGCCGGGTTACAAAACCCTGATCGAGCGGGCTGATCAGGCGCTTTATGTCTCGAAGGAAAATGGCCGCAATCAGGTCTCCGTACACGCGTAAACCCTGGCTGGAGCGGGGTGTATCGAGATAGATAGCTAGATATCTAGCTATCTATCTGCTATTGCCCAGCCGATCCCGTATAGAAAAATCCCGGCTTTATGCCCGCCTGCGTTCTGGAGCAGGGTCGATTGCTGGTAGGATCGCGATTTTTCCGGCGACGATCAGGGGCATCATGCGACCTTCATCCACTCTCACTGTATTGCCGGTGGACCGGCCATTGATCGGCCGTGTCAGCCCGCCTGGCTCGAAATCGATTACCAACCGCGCGCTGTTGCTGGCCGGTCTGGCAAAGGGCACCAGTCGCCTGAGCGGCGCCCTCAAGAGCGACGACACGCGGGTGATGTCCGACGCCTTGCGCCTGATGGGCGTGCAGATCGACGAGCCGGACGACAGCACCTTCGTGGTCACCAGCACCGGCCAATGGCACGCGCCGCAGCAAGCGCTGTTCCTGGGCAATGCGGGCACGGCCACGCGCTTCCTGACCGCCGCGCTGGCCAACTTTCAAGGCGAGTTCGTGGTCGACGGCGACGAGTACATGCGCAAGCGTCCGATTGGTCCGCTGGTGGATGCATTGCAGCGCATGGGCGTGGACATCAGCGCGCCCAGCGGTTGCCCTCCGGTCGCGATCAAGGGCCAGGGCGGCCTCGCGGCAGGGCGTATTGAAATTGATGGCGGTCTGTCCAGCCAATACGTGTCGGCCTTGTTGATGGCCGGCGCGTGCGGCAAAGGTCCGATAGAAGTGGCGTTGACCGGCAGCGATATCGGTGCGCGCGGTTATGTGGATCTCACATTAGCGGCGATGAAAGCCTTCGGTGCCGAGGTTGAAGCCGTGGGTGACACTGCCTGGAAAGTCGCCGCCACCGGCTATCAAGCCACCGATTTTCATATCGAGCCTGATGCCTCGGCGGCCACTTATTTGTGGGCTGCCCAGGCGCTGACCGATGGCGCGATTGATCTGGGCGTCGCCGCCGAGGACTTCACCCAGCCGGATGCGTTGGCCAGCCAGCTGATCAGCAGCTTCCCGAACATGCCGGCGGTCATCGACGGCTCACAAATGCAGGACGCGATCCCGACCCTGGCGGTGCTGGCGGCATTCAATAATCAGCCGGTGCGTTTCGTCGGCCTGGCGAACCTGCGGGTCAAGGAATGCGATCGCATTTCCGCGCTGTCCCACGGCCTGTGCGCCATTGCGCCGGGCCTGGCGGTGGAAGAGGGCGACGACCTGATCGTCCACGCCAACCCGCAACTGGCCGGGCAAACCGTGGACGCGCTGATCGACACCCATTCCGACCACCGCATCGCCATGTGCTTCGCCCTGGCCGGCCTGAAAATCGCCGGCATCAACATCCTCGACCCCGACTGCGTGGGCAAGACCTATCCCGGTTATTGGGATGCGTTGCAGTCGTTGGGGGTGAAGGTAGAGCGCGAGGGATGAAGGACGGACACAAACCGGTTGACCCGGTAGAACCGGTTCGGGCGTCGAAGAGCCTGAACCGGCCCGCGGAAACTGAGAAGAATGCTGGGCTGGATGATGAAACCCTGATTGGCACCGCCCGCGAGCGGCTGGCCAATCCTCGTCGGGTCAGGGTTTCGCTGAAGGATCTATAGGGAATTGTGCAGACTGTGTGAAATCTCGTCACACCCCCCGATACCGCAACCTGAAGCTCAACTCCGCTGACTCACCCTGTTGCAACAACTGCAACCCCGGATGGTCCGGCAGGTGGTGGGCGTTGACGGGGTGGCTGACGGGTTCGAAGCAGAAGAAATCCAGCCCCGGCGGGCAGAAAACCAGAAAGAAGCGGCTGCCGCTGGCCTGGCATTCAAGCTCATAGCCCAGATCCGGCTGGCTGATCAGGCCGTTGCCGTCCCATTGCGTGAAGCCGTTGTCCAGACGCGTCTCGGGCAGGATGTTCGACGTATTGAAATCCCATTCGGCCGGCAGCGCCTCAAGATGCGTTGGCAGACCCGCGTCATCGCAGCGCCAGACCTGCGCGGCATGGGCCTGCAGGCGCGTGTTGGCGGTGCGCGGGAAGTACGGGTGCAAACCCAGGCCATGCCAGGCGGCGCGCGGATCAAGGTGAGTGACGCTCAGATCGATGCTCAGCGCGCCTTCTTCCAGGGTGTAACGCAACTGCGCGCGGTAGGCGAAAGGAATGGCGCTGTCGAGTTGCAGGCACGCGTGGCGCTCGCTTTGTTCGATCACCTGCCAGGATTGTTGCCAGGCGCTGCCATGAATCGGCAAGGTGTCGTTGGCGCTGTTGGGTTCCAGCGCCAGCCAACCTTCAGGGATCGCAAATCCTCCATTACCGATGCGGTTCGACCAGGGCACCAAGGGATAACAGCCCAGCTTGCGCGGCGTTCCCGTGCTCAAGGCCTGTTCATCGTTGGGCCGCAACAAGGGCTGGCCGCTGGCAATGACGCTCCAGTTCGCAATGCTGCCGCCGGTTTGCGGGGCCAGGGTCAGGCGCGTCACACCGTCTTCAAGGGTCAGGAGTTGCGGCTGCATGATGATTCACCGTTGGGGTTTGAAGGAATGACGACTCAAGGCGTGGCGCGACGCCAGGTCAGCAGGACAATACCGGTCACCACGATCAGGCCGCCGACCACCTGGCCGCTGCTGAGCAATTGATCCAGGATCAACCAGCCGAACAGCAGACTGGCCACCGGCTCGACGTTCATGACTGGCGCGTTACGGGCCATGTCCAGGCGCGTCATGCAGATGAACAGCAGCGAGAAGCCCAGGCCATACAGCGCCACCAGACACGCCAGAGCGGTCCATCCCGTGGACGTGCCGGGCAACGAAACACCGCCCGGCAACAGGCCGCTGAAACCTGCCAGAGCGGCGGCGCAGAACACGATCAGCATGGTCAGCATGCTGCGCACTGTGCCGCGCATGCTCGACAGTTTGTGGTCGGTGATCCACAGCGCACAGGCGAACACGCCCGCAGCGGCAAAGCCGAAAGCGATGCCTTCCAGCCATTGCGCCTCGGTAGTGGCCTGGCTGGACAGGCGCTCGGGAACATCCAGCGCAAATACCAGCCCGATCAGGATCAGCCCCATCAGCAACGCCGCGCGACGCGTGGGTGCCGGGCCGCCCAGCGCCCAGGTCAGCAGCGCCAGCAGGATCGGTGCGATGTTAGTGATCAGCAACGCCAGCGCCACGGGAATCCGTGCGACGGCGGAATAAATGCAGAAACTTTGTGCTGCGATCAACAAGCCCAGCAGCAATTGCCAGCGCCAGGTTCGCGCAGTCAGGCGCGGGCGTTCTCGTTGCCAGAGCACCAGGCCGGTGAGCACCAACAACGTCACGCCCGAGCGACAAAGGATGGCCAGCAGCAAGCCGGCATCATGGTCGAAAGCGATACGTGCGGCGATATGGTTGCCCGCGAACGCGCAGGCCAGAAGAGCGAGGATCAGTACGGCGATGTGGCGGGGGAACAGCGCAGGAACGGACATGAGCAACCAGCCTCCTTGGCTGGAAAACGGCGGTTGTTATCCGTAGGACCGGCTTTAGCCGGGAGAGCGTGCTCCCGGCTAAAGCCGGTCCTACGGAACCGCCGTATAACCTTTATTACAGCACCACGCTCGGCAACCACAGCGAGATTGCAGGGATGTAAGTCACCAGCATCAGCACCAGGAACAGCGCCAGGTAGAACGGCAGCAAGGCTTTGACCGTGGCTTCGATGGTCACTTTGCCCACCGCAGCACCGACGAACAGCACCGCGCCAACCGGCGGTGTTATCAGTCCGATCCCCAGGTTGACCAGCATGATCATGCCGAAGTGCACCGGGTCCACACCGACGCCGACAATCACCGGCAACAGGATAGGCGTCAGGATCAGAATCAGCGGCGCCATGTCCATCACGGTACCCAGCAGCAGCAACATGACGTTGATGCACATGAGGATCACGTAACGGTTATCCGACAGCGTCAGGAACGCCGTGGTGATCTTCATCGGGATTTCCATCAGCGTCAGGATGTAACCGAAGCTGGCGGCGAAACCAATCAGGATCATCACGATGGAAATAGTGCGTGCCGCCCTGTGCATCAACTTGGGCAGATCGCGCCATTTGTAGTCGCGGTAGATGAACATGGTGACGAAGAACGACCAGAGCACGGCAATGGCCGCCGATTCGGTCGCGGTGAAAATACCCGAGAGGATGCCGCCGAGAATGATGACCATGGCCATCATGCCCCAGAGCGCTTCACCGGCGATTTTCAACGCCTGGCGCAGCGGGATCACTTCACCCTTGGGGTAGTTGCGCTTGCGGGCGAAGATCATGCACAGGCCCATCATCACTGCGCTGAGCAGCAGGCCCGGCAGAATCCCGGCCATGAACAGCGAAGCGATGGACACCGTGCCGCCAGCGGCCAGCGAGTAGAGTACCGAGTTGTGGCTCGGCGGGGTCAGCAAGGCTTGTACCGAACCGCTGACCGTCACCGCCGTGGAGAAATCACGGGGATAACCGGCGCGTTCCATTTCCGGGATCAGCACCGAGCCTACCGAGGCAGTATCGGCCACGGAAGAACCGGAGATTGCGCCGAAGAAAGTCGACGCCACGATGTTCACCAGCGACAGGCCGCCGCGAACAAAACCGACCAGTACCGCCGCGAACGCCACCAGCCGTCGTGACATGCCGCCTTCGGCCATGATCGCGCCCGCCAGGACGAAGAACGGAATCGCCAACAGAGAGA
Source organism: Pseudomonas sp. CFII64 (assembly GCF_000416235.1). GTDB lineage: Bacteria > Pseudomonadota > Gammaproteobacteria > Pseudomonadales > Pseudomonadaceae > Aquipseudomonas. The sequence goes on from NZ_ATLO01000053.1 coordinate 194,152, forward strand.
ATTTGTTCACCCCGCCCGCGATCTGAATCATCAAGGCGTCGGCTGGGATATCAATCCACCAGGCACCGACCAGTGCCGACAGGCCCAGCGCGTAGGCCACTGGCATGCCGATTAGAATCAGCGCGATGAAGCTGCCCAACAGTATAAAAGCGTCCATTTATGCGGCACCTTCACTTTCTTCAATCACGTCGAACCGCATGACCGAGCGGTGGCTTTGGTCACCCAGGAAGAGTTTTTCCACTATGAAAATCAACGTCATGATGCCGCCGATGGGGATCGGCAGATAAGAAATGCCGACCCGCAGGAACGGCAGTTCGCCGACGAACTGATTCCAGGTGGTGGCGCAGAGTTTGAAGCCCTTGAAGATCATGAACAGGGCAACCACAGCCATCAGGATTTGCACCGCCAGGGCGGCAAATTTGCGCACCTGAGCCGGCATGCGGTCGACCGCCATGGCCACAGCCATATGCGCGCCCGCGCGATAGCTGGCGGCGGCACCGAAAAAGGTGAACACCACCATCAGCAGAATGGCCGTTGGTTCCGGCCAGCTCGAACCGCTGCCCAGTACGTAACGGGCGAAAATGCCCCAGGGAATGATCAGAGTCATGATCAGGATCGACATACCGGCGATCCCGACGCAGACCCGATACAAAATGTCGTTAATGCTTAGTAGCGTGTTTTTCATGGGGGCTCACCACGGCAGGAGCAAGCGAGTTGGCACTCGCCCCTGCGGCGTTATCGAACGGACTTATGGGCAGATCAGTTTTTCGCCGAGGCCAGGGCCGGGTCGGTTTTGACAGCCTCGATGCGACCGATCAGGTCTTTGTAAGGCGCGCCGTATTTGTCGCGAACCGACTGAGTGGCGTCATAGAAGGCTTTTTTCTGCTCAGGTGTCAGGGTGATGAATTCCACGCCAGCGGCCTTGAGCTTGGTTTCAGCCTCTGCCGACGACTTGTCCCACAATACGCGTTCTTCAGCCTGTGCTTCTTTGGCGAGTTTTTTCACCAGGGTTTGTTGCTCTGGAGAGAGCTTTTCCCAAGTGGTTTTCGACATCACGATCGGTTCCGGCAGGATCAAGTGCTCGGTGATGGTGAAGAACTTGGCGTTCTGATAGTGGTTGTGCTGGAAGTAGGTCGGCGGATTGTTTTCTGCGCCGTCGATCACACCCGTCTGCAGGGCACTGAAGATTTCGCCGGTGGCCATGGCGATGCCGTTGCCGCCCATGTCATTGATGGTGTCGATGAATACCGGGTTGCCTTGCACACGGATCTTCATGCCTTTGAGGTCAGAGATCTGGCGTACTGGCTTCTTGGTGTACAGGTTGCGGGTGCCGCCATCCATCCAGGCCAACGCGACCATGTTGAATTGCGAATTGGTGATCTTGTCGAGGATTTCCTGGCCGATTTCACCGTCGATAATCGTGCGCATATGCGCCTGATCACGGAACACGAACGGCAGGTTGAACACGTTGACGTCCGGCACTACCGGGCCGACGATCCCCAGGCTGACCCGGGTCATCTGCACAGCGCCGCTCTGGACTTGCTCCACGACTTCTTTCTCGGAGCCCAGCACGCCACCCGCGTACATCTTGAAAGTGATCTCGCCTTTGCTTTGCTCTTCGAGCTTCTTGCCCATGTTCTGTTCGGCCACGACTGGCGCATAGCCGGCCGGGTGAACTTCAGCGAATTTGATTTTGACTTCCGCCTGAGCCAGGCCTGACATGCAGAAAGCCAGCGGAAGTGCTGCGATCAGAAGCTTGCGTTTGAAATCCATGGATAACTCCAGTCTTGTTGTTGTTTTTTTAATGGTGTGCAGCGGCATTGTTGGGAAAAAAGTGGGGGGTTCAGCCCCTGAATTCGGGCTCCTGCAGGCCCTGGACACCCGGTCGCAACGCAAACACGCCACCGGCCAGGGGTTGATCACTGATATCGCCGCCAGGGCGAATCGACGTCACAAACAAGGTGTCCAGATTCGGCCCGCCAAACGCACACATGGTGGGTTTCTTCACCGGGACCACAAGAGATTGATCGAGCTTGCCCGCAGGCGTGAAGCGATGGATCAAGCCGGCATCGTTGCCGCAGATCCAATAGCAGCCGTCAGCATCGACTGCTGCGCCATCGGGCCGACCCAGGTAGTCATTCATGTCGACGAACAGGCGGCGGTTGTGGGGCGTACCGCTGTCGGTGTCATAGTCGAAAGCCCAGATTTTCTGCACGCCGGGGTGCGAATCCGAGAGGTACATGATTGCCCCGTCAGGGCTGAACGCCAGGCCGTTGGGAACGATGAAGCCGTTGAGCTGCGCGTGCAGTGGCTCGGTTTGCCCGGCGTTGTAGCGATACATCGCGCCGACCGGTTGGCCGGCGGCCATGTCCAGCAGCATGGTGCCCGCCCAGAAACGACCCTGGCGATCACAGCGACCATCGTTGAAGCGCATGCCCGGTTGCGCATGCGCAACGCTGGTCAGCGGCGTACCGCTCAGGGTGCCGTCGTCGGTGGCGACGAGCCGGAACAGGCCGTTTTCCATGCCCGCAATCCAGCTGCCGTCGCCATAACGCGCAATGCAGGCCAGCATCTGCGGCGCTTCCCAGCTTTGGCTGGTTCCGTCCGCCAGACTCCAGCGGTGCAGGCGTTTTGCCGGGATATCAACCCAGTAAAGCGCCTGTTCACGGGCGCTCCAGACCGGACTTTCGCCGGTGGCGTTACGTGCGTCGAGAATCAGTTCAGCATCCATGGCAGCTCGATCCACTTCGTTTTTATTGTTGATCCGGGTGTTTCAGTTGTCGCCAAACGGTCCTGACGCGACGAACGCGCCGCCCTGATAGACCATGGCCGGATCATCGGCGGCTGGCATGGGTTGGGCCTCGACTTTGTCACGGAAGACTTCGGAGCTGTCCTTGGGCTGATAACCCAGGTGCGCCGCAAAACGGTTGTCCCACCAGACGTCACGATTGGCCGACGCGCCATACACCACGGTATGGCCGACATCAGGCGTGAACAGGCTGCGTTCGATCAGTTGGGTCAGGTCGTCAAAACTCAGCCAGGTGCTCATCATTCGCCGGTTTTGCGGTTCCGGGAACGAAGAGCCGATGCGGATGCTGACGGTCTCGATGCCATAGCGATCGAAATAGAAGGTCGCCATGTCTTCGCCGTAGGATTTGGACAGGCCGTAATAGCTGTCCGGCCGACGCGGCGACTGGGCGTCGATGGTTTGATCCTGTTTGTAGAAACCGATCACGTGGTTGGAGCTGGCGAAGATCACGCGCTTGACGCCATGACGGCGTGCGGCTTCGTAAATATGGAAAATACCGCTGATGTTCGGGCCGAGGATTTCCTCGAACGGACGCTCTACCGAGACGCCACCGAAATGCAGGATCGCGTCTACGCCTTCAACCAGCTGATGAACGGCGGCCTTGTCGGCGAGATCGCAGATCTGGACTTCTTCATGGCTGCCGGCAGCGGGCGCCATTTCGGCAATGTCGGACAGTCGCAGTACCTTGGCGTAAGGCTTCAGGCTTTCACGCAATACCTTCCCCAGACCGCCAGCTGCGCCAGTGAGAAGAAGGCGATTGAAGGGATTTTGGACGGTGTGAGTGGTGGTCATGGAGAGTCCCTGGAATTCTTATTGATGTCATCTGTTGTCGTATGACTTGGCTCGGATTATCGACAGTCATTCTCGATTTTGTCAACGCGACTTAGGTCGAAAGGTATCGTAGGGCCGGCTTTAGTCGGGAGGGCATTCTCCCGACCAAAGCCAGTCCTTCGATTTGCAGGCTAAGTCAAAGCAGCGACAGCGGATAGCTGATGAATATCCGGTTTTCGTCGAACTCGTTAGTGCTGTAGTCGCGACGGATGCTCGAGTTACGCCATCTCACGTTGAGGCTCTTGAACGTGCCGCTTTGCACGGTGTAGGCCAGTTCCGATTCACGGCCCCATTCCTTGCCGTCGGTGATTGCGCCGGTGTGCACGTTGTCACCGCTGATGTAGCGGTTCATCAGGGTCATGCCCGGTACGCCGAGGATGGCGAAGTCCAGGTCATGACGCAGCTGCCAGGATTTTTCCTTGGCGTTGTCATAGCTGGAGTTGTAGCTGTCGTTGGCCAGGGTGCCGCCGCTGGTGCCGTTGACCCGGAACCAGCCATCGTCACCGCTGACTTTCTGCAGGCCGACATACAGCGTGTTGCCTTTGTACTTGGCGGACAGCAAGGCGTAGGCGGTTTTGTTGTCCAGATCGCCGGCCAGTTTGCTGCCGTCTTCTTCGCCCCAGAAATAACCCAGGTTGGCGCCCAGAGTTACATCGCCGATTGGCTGGCTGTGCAGGACGTTGAGGAATTTCTGTTGGTAGATGTCTTCCAGTTGCGCGTACCACACGCCGACCTGGGTGCGCTTTTCGTTGAAGGCATATTCGCCGCCACCGAAGTTGAAGCGATCCGACGTAAAGGCGCCGCGCCCGTTGAGCGACATGTCTTCCATGCTCGCATCGTTACGCGGGCTGTTGCCGCGGAACTGGCCGCCGTACAGGCTCAGGCCGGCGAATTCCTTGGAAGTGACCTGACCACCGCGGAAGGTTTGCGGCAGGGAGCGACCGTCGTCCGAACGCAGGATCGGCAATACCGGCATCCACTCACCGACTTTCAATTCAGTGTTGGAAATCTTCGCCTTGGCAGCGACACCCAGACGCCCGAAGTCATCGGCCGGACGGCCATCATCATGGATCGGCAACAACTGTGTGCCGCCGGTGCCCTTGCCGCCATCAAGCTTCACCGAGTACATGCCCAGCACGTCTACGCCGAAGCCTACAACACCTTGGGTAAAGCCGGATTTGGCGTCCAGGATGAAGCTTTGTGTCCACTCTTCAGCCTTGCCCTGGGGCGATGCGCTGTTGGGGTAGGCGGGGTTGGTGAAATTCCGGTTGAAGTAGGCGTTACGGAAGTTGAGCGTGGCTTTGGTGTCATCGACAAAGCCTTCGGCACTGGCCATTAGTGGCATGGCCAGGCTCATGCTGCCCAAACCCAACAGGACCAAAGACCGGGTGTTTTGAGATCTCATTATTGTTGTGCTCCCTTTTTTTGCAAAGCTGTCCCCCACTGACCGATAGCTACGGCCATTAAGCTGGAGGATTGTGATGCCCCTTATGCCAGGGCTTTTGACTCAAACCGCCGATGCGGACGAGCCTTTGCTTCAGGTCTAGCCTTTAGCGAATTCGACAGACGTTCATCCCGTGGTTAATCGGAATAAAGGAAGGGATTGGTTAGTTGGCACAAGGTTTTTTGTCTCGGCGCGGACGCGGGACAAAGGGGGAGCGGTAGAGACGGAGGTCGTCATACGTTGGATTCCCTGATTATTGTTATTTTTGTTATCTGTTGTCGTACAACTTTGATGGATTATTTACAGCCTGTAGTAGGTTTGTCAATCCATCTGTAGACGAAAGTCTAGGGGGCGGCGGTCTGACTGTTGAGGCTGACGGGATAGTGAGGTGTGCCAGGTCATAAAACCTGGCTGAATGATGCTATTCGCGAAAAATCAGCGATTGATGAGCGGCACCGCCGGTGCGCGCGCCGTCGCCCACCGCAGTGGCGACATTGCCTGCGGCCACAGCCGCATCGCCGCAGGCAAATACACCCTCTACGCTGGTTTCTCGCAGCGCGTCGACTTTGATGAATGCCCCCATGGGCCCTTGTTCGAACTCACACCCCAGTTGCTCAGCCAATGGCGAAGCCATCTTGCAATGTGGCAGTGTGAATAGCCCTGCCAGCGTGATCATCCGTCCGCTGCTTAACCTTACATCTGCGTGCCCGCCCAACGACATTACGGGTTCGCGCTCCACGGCAACGCCGCGCCGTTTCAGGCTTGCCAGTTGCTCGGCATCAGGCTCGAACGCTCCGTTGAGAAACAAGGTCGTCGGCCCCCAGTCGGGCAGCATCAGCGCGTGGTGAATGGCAAGCGGCCCTGTTGCCAAGACTCCGATCGGGCCACCGTTCAATTCGTAGCCATGACAATAGGGGCAATGAAATACCGTCTTTCCCCAGCGTTGCGCCAGACCTGGAATGTCGGGCAACTCATCGACAACCCCTGTTGCCAGAATCAGCCGCAAGCCGGCGAACGATTGCCCATCAGCGGTCGTTATCTCGAACTCATCACCTTGGCTGACCGCTCGGACGGCTAACTGCGAAACCCATTCGACTGTCGGGTAAACCAGCAACTGCGCCCGCGCATCATTGGCAATCATGGCGGGGTCACGTCCATCCTGCCCAAGGAAGCCATGGGAGTGATTGGCAAACCGATTGCGGCGTTGACCACCATCGATCACCAGCACCTTGCGGCGCGCCCGCGCCACCTGCAAACCAGCGGAAATACCGGCATAGCTGCCGCCAACGATGATCACGTCATACACCATGATTGAAACTCCGTGCGCTCAAGACGCTTGATGAATTCTCGATACACCGTAAGTTACGTGAAAGCGTGCTGTCAATTATCTCGTAACTTTAGATGTATCAATTCATACTCAGTGCATCTTTTGCCCGGAATCGTCGTTCATGAGAACAGACACTCGCTTGTCCCGGATGCTGCACGTGTTGATTCACATCGCTCGTCACGAACAACCCGCCACTTCCGATACCATCGCGCAGATGCTCGGTACCAATCCGGTCGTGGTCCGCCGGACGATGGCTTTGCTTAAAAATGAGGGGTATGTCCGCTCGGAGAAGGGACATCGCGGAGGTTGGACGCTGGCGAAACCTTTGGCGCAGATAACCCTGCTGGATATTCATCAGGCATTGGGCTCGTCTTCGCTGTTTGCCATCGGACTGTCCACTGACCACCCCCAATGCCTTGTTGAGCAAGCGGTGAATGCCGCGCTGACCGATGCATTTGATGCCGCTCAGGCGCTGCTGATAACGCGACTGGGCAGTGTGACGCTTGAACAGCTGGCCAACGACTTCGAAGAACGTTATCGGAGTCTGTGAATGCGCCACTGGGGGCGCACTCTGGCTTCAGGACGAGGAGGGTGAAGATGACGATGTGGCAGACCGTTCTGAAGGCTGATTGCGCTCATCCATGAAGTCGACAGTGACATTTTCTGCATCAAACCAGCTGTTCCAGCTTTCCCCCGCCGGAGTGACGATGCGTGTTCTACCCACGGCCACGATATCGACATATTTGACGTCATCAGGTAGTGCCAATGCTTCGGGTAGGCGTATGACCTGGCTTCGGTTGCTCTTGAATACCGTGGATTGTTCCATGACCTCTCCTTGGGATATCCCATGCATCCCAAATAATGGGGGCACGCCGATTCTATCAAGTGGCATGTCAACGGTGGGGTCCTTACAGAGTCCTATAGTGGCCACTGAACCCGCCCCCCAAAACCCAGTCAATTAAAGACCCCCAATCATCGCGGGTGTGCTGTACATGAGCCGACTCAGGGAAAGCTGTCGTGGTCGATCGGCCTTCGTCTACTGACCCAAGGGGTTGTGACATGAGCAAGTTCGAGCATTTTGACGCTAATCCGGATGGCCGCGATTTTGCGGTGGGCGATATCCACGGGCATTTCAGTCGGCTGCAAAGGGTGCTGGATGAGGCAGGTTTTGATCCTGTCGTGGACCGGTTGTTCAGCGTGGGTGATCTGGTCGACCGTGGCCCGGAAAGCGAGCTGGCGCTGGATTGGCTGGCCAGACCGTGGTTCTTTGCCATTCAGGGCAACCATGAGTTTCTGGCGATTCAGCATGTCCAGCACCGGCCGCTGGATTACCGAATGTACAAAGCCAGCGGTGGCGCCTGGTTTCTTGAACTCAAGCCTGATGCCCAGGCGCTTTTCGCGGCGCAATTCGCCCGCATGCCTCTGGCGCTGGAAGTGGAAACGGCTTGCGGGCTGATTGGTCTGGTGCATGCCGATTGCCCGTTGCCGACCTGGGATTTATTACGCACGACGTTATTGGGGCACATGCCCGAGCAGAGCGGGCTTGAGGAATTCTGCCAATGGTCGCGCAAGCGTCTGCAGTTGCAGGACATGAGCGGTATTCCCGACCTGCGCGCGCTGATCGTCGGCCATACGCCGCTGCCAGAGCCGCAAACCTTAGGCAATGTGTTGCACATCGACACCGGAGGCTGGCGCTCCAATGGCAGTGGTTATTTCACGCTGGTTGATCTGGCGACGCTGGAAATGAACTCGCCGCCGACATCCGCGCCCGATACGGGAGTCTAGGTACGGGCGGCTGGTCGGGGACAAGTCCCCTCCTACCGGTCCGCGTTATACCGGTAGGAGGGGACTTGTCCCCGATAGCGCCAGTGCAGGCAATGAAGGGTCGAATCAATCCCATCGCTTCCCATGAGATAAACGATACCCATGAAAATCGGCCTGATTTCCGATACCCACGGGCTGTTACGCCCGCAAGCCCTGGAGGCGTTGCGCGGCTGCGCCCAGCTGATTCACGCCGGCGATATCGGCAAGCCACAGATCCTCGACGCCTTGCGCGCCATTGCGCCGCTGACCGTGGTGCGTGGCAATAACGACCTGGACGACGCCTGGGCCGGCGATGTGCCGCATTCGGCAATGCTGCGTGCGGGGGACGTCGGCATCTACGTCACCCATATCCCGGCGGACGTACCGCAGACGCTGCCAGCCAACATCGACGTGGTCGTCACTGGCCACACCCACAAGCCGCTGATCGAGCAACGGGACGGCGTGTTGTTCATCAACCCGGGCAGCGCCGGTCCGCGACGTTTCAAGCTACCGATTGCGGTGGGCTTGCTGCACATCGACGAGCAAGGCGTGCGTGGCGAGTTGATTGAACTGACGCTGTAATTACTTGGCGATCGGGTCCAGTCCGCTGTTTTTGATCGCCGGGGCAGCCGCCAGGGAGCCCAGATAATCCAGCAGTTGTCTGGCCTGCTCCGGGTGAGCGCTGCGTGACGCCACACCGCCGGAATACAGAGTCATCTGCTGCGCCTGATCAGGGATCAGGCCGATGATATCGATGCCTTCCACAGGTTTGAGTTCGCTCAGCTGCTGAAAGCCGATCTGCGCATCGCCACGGGCCACCACTTCTCCCACGGGAGTGGCCTGGATCATGTGGCTTTTGTCCTTGATCCGGTCGGCAATGTGCATCTGATTGAACAGCACGCGAGACAGGTAAACACCGCTGGCACTGTCAGAATAGGCAATGGATTTGGCGTCGATCAACGTTTGCTTGAACGCGTCCATGGTGCTGATATCGGGTTTCGGATCACCGTGACGGATGGCCATGGCAATGTAGGATTTGCCCAGGTCGACGCGGCTCTTGGGGTCGACCTGACCATCCTTGATCAGCTTGTCCAGGGCCGAGCTGACCATCAACACCACATCGGCGGGCTCATGACGTGCCAGCCGGTTGGGAATGGCTTGCGGCGTAGCGCCCATGGACGGCGCGACCTCAGCCACCAGGCGTACGCCGGTGCGCTGTTCGTAATCGGCGCTGATCGCTTTGAATGCACCCATGATGCCGCCGGAGCTGAGAACGATAAGCTCAACGGGTTTGGCCACCGTTGCAGCGTGAACAAAGGCCACCGGAACGAAAGAAAGGGCGGCGCTGAGCAAATAAGGAAGAATTTTTTTCATTTGAAGATAAACCTGGCAGTGAAAGGAACGCGGTGGATTATGTGGGAAAGTCATCCTCCACGCGCGCTTATCGGCTGATTGCCAGGGCCATTGGGCTTTTTATCCTTCCTCGCTCGGGCGGCACTCGATCTTGTAGCGTTTGGCATTTTTCCAGGCCGGGTAGTCGATGCGGGTCTGCTTGACAGCCTTTGCGAGAGTGGCGGCTTCAACAGGAACGTCGCCCTGTCGAGCGTCTGGACCTAGGCCGTTGGTGATTTTCCTGTCATGGACCGCACAGTCAAATGTCCCGGCCCAACTCAATGTTGGCGTTACTGTAAAGATCATGAAGGCCGACAGGATTTTCGCTTTTTTAGAGAACATGCTTAAAACTCCCTGTAAAGGTGTAGCGGATAGTCATAGTAGGACATCGATTGTTGTGCAGCCTAATCGGATAAAAAGCCTGGGTATTTATGTTTCAAAAATGCAACGCAAGCGTTGTTCCCTGGTACGTATCGATACAGTCGCGTTATATTGTGCTCGGCCGATGTGCAGCTATATTTCTAAAGTCACTGTCAGTCCCGTTTTGTCATTAGCTAATTGAAACCCCAATGACCACACCCTCAGAAACCGATACATCGGGTCTAAGGTGTTACGACAAGGTTGTCGATGCTGTCACCTACAAGGTTCCACGCGGTATCACGCGCGATGCGCGAGGTCGGGTGTGGATTGTTCGTGTGATCAAGAATACGCGGCTGGTGGTCAATGCCAGGTTTACCGATGCGCGGTTTGGCAGTGTCCGGCATGCGCTGGATGCAGCGATTATTCACCTGTTGCACAGTGGGCATGCTTCGCTGAGCGATGAAGTGTTGCAACTGAGTGACACGGCGGTGGTGCATTGGCGCAAGCGCAGCGGGATTGGGCTGTGCGCTGTGGCCTATGTCACCAGTCCGGGGCGCGGGCGTGGCGGGACCTTTTTTCTCTCGACTTACAAGCGCGTGGCCAGCGGGCGCGGCATGGAGAAGTTTCGCATGCGGCTGATCGAGGTGCTGCAGAGCGCTTACATGACGGCGCAGCAAGTGCCAAATGGGCCAGAAGTGATGCATCAACAAGTGGTCGCGCAGATCGATGCGTTATTGCTGAGCGATGATTTCAGATTATTCCTGGCTGCCGGCAAACGAAAAGCCGATCACATTGTCGTTGTCCATTATATTGCCAATCTTGATGAGCAATAACTCACGTTTTATCCCTGTGTTCAAAATAGCAAGTGATTGAATGTCGCAGGCTGGCGATGATTTGACTAGTAGAACGCTTGAAAACTATTAGTCTTTCAGAAGAATCATGGAGTTTTATAAAGGCTATGTAATGACTTTGTATTGAATTGCATACAGGGTGATGGCCTATAGCGACTATATGCTAAGTTGATCAATATGCTGTAAAGTTGTTATGGTTTCGAAAGTTTCCAAGTAAGCGCATGGCAGGATGCTATCAGGTTATAGGTTTTTTCAGGTTGCGTGCAGATGACGCTGCACCCTGAATTCAAGGTGAGCAGGACATAATCGATGAACCCTGTCGTTTCGTTTCGTATGGATCCAGCACTTTTTGAGCAGCTCAATCTTCTGGTGGCAGCGACTCACCGGGACCGGCCGTATCATTTGCGACAAGCGCTGGCTAACTATATCGAACAGCAGATCTGGCAGATTGGATCCATTCAGGAAGGTTTGGATGATGCAAAGGTAGGGAACTTCATTGAATTGACTGATATTGAACGCAAGTGGGGCCTGGAGTGATTCTTAGATTAACGCGTAAGGCGAGCTCGGACCTGGACGGCATTTACGAACATTACAAAGAGCTGCTGGGACCTGATCAGGCGAAGGCGGTCGTGAATGATGTGGTTCATGAAGCCAAGGCCCTGCAGGAAGCTGGGCTTGCCAGCACCGGTCGACCTACCGACGTGCCCGCTGTCAGGGAGTTCATCCATCAACGCTGGCCCTTCCTGACCAGTTTTCAGGTCACCGCAGGCTCGGTTGAAATACTCCGCTTTCTGCACAAGAACGGTCAGCCGCTCAATCAGCCGCTTTTTCAGCAGGATCAGAGTGAATCTGATGCTGGCGTGTCTGCTTCAGGCCTCAGAACCTATGCCAAGGTCGTGGACGGTGTTACCTATAACGTGCCGCGCGGAATCAACCGCGACGCCAAGGGTAACGCCTGGATTGTGCGGGCGATCAAAGACAAGCAGTTGGTCCTCTCCGAGCGTTTCAACGATGCCCGTTTTGGCGGCACGTTGCGGGCATTGGAGTGCGCCATTGGCCATCTGACCCACAGTGGCCATGCCTGGCAGGGCAGCGATGTTCTGACCTTGAACCAGCGCTCAACCGTTCATTGGCGCAAACGCAGTGGCGTTGGGTTGTGTGCGGTGGCTTATGTCACCAGCAAAGGTCCGGGTCGCGGGGAAACATTCTTCCTGTCGACCTACAAGCGCGTGGCCAGCGGTAAAGGTCTGGATAAGTTGCGCAGCAAAATGCTGACGGTCCTGCAGCACGCCTATCGGGTAGAACTCGACTGCGACGAAGTCCCGCAATGGGCGTTGGATGAGATGGGCGCAGAGCTGGATCGGTTATGGCAAGACGTGGCTTTTGCAGCATTTCTTGCAGCCGGAAAGCGCAAGGCCGATCAGATTGCGGTCGCCGATTATCTGGGGCAAACCTCAGGCACTTGCTAAACCTTATGCCCAGAAACAATTAAGCCCGGCAAAAGCCGGGCTGGAGAAGAGCAGGGAAGGGATTAGCTCAGGCGATTTGCACCAACGTGATCGGCACCATCAGCAGCAACACGGTTTGCACCAACGCGATCAGCACCATCAGCAGCAACGCGGTTTGCACCAACGCGATCAGCACCATCAGCAGCAACGCGGTTTGCACCAACGCGATCAGCACCATCAGCAGCAACGCGGTTTGCACCAACGCGATCAGCACCATCAGCAGCAACGCGGTTTGCACCAACGCGATCAGCACCATCAGCAGCAACGCGGGTCAGCGGCAACACGGTTTGCACCAACGCGATCGGCACCATCAGCAGCAACGCGGTTTGCACCAACGCGATCAGCACCATCAGCAGCAACGCGGTTTGCACCAACGCGATCAGCACCATCAGCAGCAACGCGGTTTGCACCAACGCGATCAGCACCATCAGCAGCAACGCGGTTTGCACCAACGCGATCGGCACCATCAGCAGCAACGCGGTTTGCACCGACACGATCAGCGCCATCAGCAGCGATGACGGTTGCGTTCAGTTGTTCGTGGCCATTCACGGCTGGCAAAGCGAAAGCGCTCGAAGCCAATACAGAGAAAGCCAGGCCGAAGATCAGTTTTGAAGTTTTCATGGTAGTTGCTCCAGATCGAATAATGGGGGTGTTAACTCGGTATGGAGGCAATGCTACGCCGCTGAGATTTATTGAGAACTCATTGCGATTGGTACCCATCATTGCTCAAATTGATAGTTGCAACGCTTCTGTGGTCCGTCATGGTGCAAGGCACCGCTGATACGCCGTGTGTCGTGTGCACTGCTGAATAGTGCGTGGAGATGGCATCATAGGTTCGGTTTGGCAGATCCCGGCAGGCAAACCTGCAATGGCGTCGTACCGTGCTGAAAGTCTGATTGAATCCCGAAAGGCATAAAAGAGTAGTTGTGTGAATAATGCCCCGTTGACTGCACGATATGTTGCTCGCTTCTATAGCACCTGTTTATTGCCCGTTGGCGTTTTGCTTATTGGCGCGATGCTTTCCTACGGCGTGGGACGGCTCGATAACGAACGGCAAAAAAACAGTGAACGAGCAAAAATCGCCCTGAAAGTCAGCGGAGTGGGCGCGCAACTGGAAAACCATATTCGCTCCGCTTTCAGCGAGACCGAAGGTATTGCCCAACTGTTGAGCTCCGATGGTTTTATATCGTCGACGCATTTGCGCAGCATGGCGCAAAGCGCGATTGATTCAGTGCCCTATATCCGGCATGTCGTCCTGGCACCCAATGACATCGTCAGTGATGTGTATCCCCTGGATGGCAATGAAAGTGTTGTTCGCCTGGATTATCGAACCCTGGCTGATCAATACCCTCTTTTGCAGAAAGCCCAACTGTCCAGGTCTGCCCTGATTGCAGGTCCTTTATCCCTTTATCAAGGCGGACGAGCGCTGATTTATCGGCGTCCGGTCTTTCTGTCAGGCCATACCGGGCGCGATCTGTATTGGGGCAGTATTTCAGTGGTCGCCGATATTGATCGGCTCTTGCTGGCCGGCGGCATCAACGCCAACGACGAGTTGGCGCTGGCGCTGCGTGGCCATGACGGGCTGGGTGAGGCGGGCGACATCATTCACGGCGACCCGGCGTTGTTTCAGGGCCAACCGGTCCTGGTCTCGGTAAATATCCCGGGCGGAAGTTGGCAACTGGCTGGCCAGCCCATTGCAGGTTGGCCGTCGATTTCGCTGTTGGATTCCTCGCTGTTCATCATGGCCTTGGGCGGCACGCTGCTGCTGAGCCTTTTTGCTTTGCAGGTCAGTGTGAGCCACCGGTTGATTCGCCGACGCAATAGAGAACTGTGGCAAGAAATCACCGAGCGCCAGAGCATCACCTCGTCACTGGTGCAGAGCGAAGACCGCTTTCGCGCGTTGTTCGAGCGTTCTCCCGATCCGATCTGGATTGTCGGACCGGACCGCGTGATCAATCTTGCCAACTCAGCTGCTTTGCAGGCCTTGGGCTTTGATCGCGAAGCGTTTCAGGGCATCACCGTACTCGATATTTCTCCGGAGTTTCAGGCCGATGGTCAGCGCTCGGAGGACAAAGTGAAAGTTGTGCTGGAGCAGCTTAAAAACGAAGGTTCGCTGCGCTTTGAGTGGCTGCACAAGCGCGCCGACGGCAGTGTTTTCCCGGCTGAAGTGACGCTGTGCGCGCTGCAACTGGCGCACGAACACGTCACTTACGCCATCGTGCGGGATATTTCCGAACGCAAGAAAGCCAAGCAGGAGCTTGAGCGCCTGGCCCATTTCGATTCCGTCACAAACCTGCCCAACCGGGTTTTTTTTTACAAGTCTCTGACCCAGGCCATTGAGCGAGCGACCGAGGCGAATACCAGCCTCGCCGTGCTGATTCTGGATCTGGATGGCTTCAAGCTGGTCAACGACAGCTTGGGTCATCCCATGGGCGATTTGCTGTTGCAACAGGCCACCCATCGTTTCAGCGATGCCGTCAGGCCGGCTGGCATCGTGGCCAGATTGGGCGGTGACGAGTTTGCCTTCATCCTCTATGACCTGCACAGCGCAGCCGATGCCATTCCCGTGGTGCAAACGCTGTTGCAAGCGCTGCATCAGTCCTTTGACTTGCAAGGGACCGCTGCCTTGGTGACCGCCAGTATCGGCGTGGCCATGGGCCCGCAACACGGGGTCACCGCGCAAGGCCTGCTGACCCAGGCGGATACGGCGATGTACGCGGCCAAGGAGTCGGGCCGCAACGATTACCGATTCTATGAGGCGCAGATGACCACACTCATCCAGGCCCGGGTTTCCCTTGAAAGAGCGTTGCGTCGCGCGCTGGAGCACAACGAGTTCGAGATCTGGTATCAACCCAAGCTGGATCTCGCAACGGGCGCTCTGGATGGCGTGGAGGCATTGATCCGCTGGCGCAATCCTGAGTTGGGCCTGGTTTCGCCGGCGGATTTCATCCCGCTGGCCGAACGCACCGGGCTGATTATTCCGATTGGCGAATGGGTGCTCGATGAGGTGTGCAGTCAGGCTCGACGCTGGCGCGAAAGCGGGTGTTTCAGCCAGCGAATAGCCGTCAATGTGGCGGTGTTGCAGATCGAGCGCAGCGACTTCGTGGAAGCAGTCAGACAGGCCTTGCAGCGCCATGGCCTTACACCTCAGGCGCTGGAAATCGAGGTCACGGAAAGTCTGGTCATGGAGCGCCAGGAATTGGCCCAGGACGTTCTAGGTCGTTTACAGGCCATGGGCCTGAAGGTGGCGGTCGATGATTTCGGTACCGGCTATTCCTCGCTGGCCTACCTGAAAGACCTGCCCATCGATAATCTGAAAATCGACCGCACGTTCATATCGGATCTGCCCCATGGCGCGGGCTACATCGCGATCACCCGGGCAATCATCGACCTGGGCCACGCCCTGGGTTTTACCGTCACCGCAGAAGGCATCGAAACGCCCGAGCAACTGGCGTTCCTGCAAGGCGCCGGCTGCGATAATGGCCAAGGCTACCTGATCAGCCGACCGATGCCGGCCAACCAGTTCGAGGCCTGGCTGGAGGGTGAACTGCCTACCGGCGCTGCACGCATCAGGTAGGACCGGACCTGTCCGGGAATCAGGCGCCTCGGTGACCCAGCTCCACCGCGTCATCGTCCTTCGCGGGCAAGCCTCGCTCCAACGGGGGCCGGTGCTTGCTGCGCGACGAGGGTTCTCCTGGCGACACGCTGCAGCGCGAGGCGACTGCCACGCGATTGTATAATTTCAGGATGGACCGATAATCATTTCCTCTGCCACAGCCTGTGAAGCCGAACTTGACAATAGACAGTGATGGATTCGAGTTGTTGACGGTGTTCGTCTGTGTGGCCGATGCCCGTGGTTTCACCGCAGCGGCAGTGATCATGGGGGTCAGCAAGTCAGCCATCAGTCATGCGGTGCGCCAACTGGAGAAGCGCGCCGGGGTCAGGCTGTTCAATCGAACCACGCGCAGCGTTGGCCTGACCGAGGCGGGAGAAGCCTTTTATCGCAAGGTCGCGCCCTTGGTCAGGGAGCTGAAAACTGCTTTTACCGATCTTGAACAGGTGGCCGCCACGCCTTCAGGCACGTTGCGCCTGACCATGTCCCGCAGCGCCTACGTCATGTTTCTTGAACCCATGCTGCCCAAATTTCTGGCGGCGTATCCAGAAATCAACCTGGACATCGCTATCGAGAGTCGCCTCGTCGATATCGTCAATGACGGTTATGACGCGGGCATTCGGGTCAACAAGATTCTGGAACAGGACATGGTTACCGTACCGCTGGGCGCAGACATCCGCATGGCCGTCGTGGCGTCGCCGGATTACATCGCTCGTTGTGGCATTCCCCAGGTGCCGACGGATCTGCTGCTGCATGACTGCATTCGCTACAACAGCGCGGTGACCGGGGCTTACGAGCGCTGGCAGTTTTCCCGGGATGGGCAGGATGTCGATGTCGATACCAAAGGGCGCATCTCCAGCAATGACGGCATGACCATGCTCAATGCCGCGCTGCAAGGCTGCGGTTTTGCTTATTTCTATGACCGCTACGTCGCCGATCATCTGTCGGACGGTCGGCTGGTGCGAGTCCTGCAAGACTGGAGCCCGCAGCGCAGCCTATCGCTGTATTACTTCAATCGCACAGCGATGCCGCAAAAGCTTCGAGTGTTCATCGATTTCCTCAAGCAACACGAGGGCTGAGCCGCTGTTGCTGGTCGGCATTGTGCAATTTGGTCATACAACCCGTCGCACTCTGCGGTGCTTATCTTTTTGTGCAAACGCCCTAGCATCGACCGCGTTGATTTTCCTCCGACCGGTCGTTGCACCTGTTCGGAGTCATGGTGCGAGCGCAGGGGGCGGAAAACGTGACACAGAAGGAGGCTCCACGGCCTGAAACCGGTGACTTGCTCACTGTGACGCGGCGCTGCGTTTTCGACCGCTTGCACCTGTGGCTGGCTGACAACCTCAGTCGCAGTGATCTTTGCGTGGATCTGCTGGCGCGCCAGATGCACATGAGCCGTCGAAACTTCGCCCGCCGCTATAAAGAAAAAACCTGTCGCACACCGGCCAAGACCATCGAAATCTTCCGCCTGATCGCTGCTCGGCGAATGTTGGAAAATTCCCTGCAAAACATTGATCAGATTGCCTGCGCTTGTGGCTTCGGCGACGAGGAGCGTATGCGCGCGACGTTCCAGCGGCATCTGGCTGTTTCTCCGCGCGATTACCGTGGCCGTTTCGGACGCGCATCGCCGCAGGATGGGCGCGCGCAGAGCTCGGGATAACCTACGCCAAGGTTTTCCGGGCGCCGGGAACAGGTCCGCGTGCAGGCATGGAAAACGCGATGCCTCCCCGGGCGGGGAGGCGTAGCCAGTCAGATTTGCGCCAGGCCGCCGTCGACGGCGACTTCGCTGGCGGTCATGAAACTGCTGTCCCGGGACGCGAGAAAGGCGGCCACCGCTCCGATCTCTGCCGGTTCCGCCATGCGCTGGAGCGGGTTCATCGAGGCGAAGACCTTCATGCCTTCCTCGCCTAGCGCGGCCTTGGCTAGGTCGGTCGCAGTCGGGCCAGGCGACAGCACGTTTACCCGGATGCCGGTGCCCTTCAGGTCCTCGGCCCAGGACAGCGCGAGGTTTCGCACTGCCGCCTTGCTCGCGCTGTAGGCGCTGAATGCCGGGGCGCCCGTGGTGCCGGCGCTCGACCCGGTCAGGATGATCGAACCGCCCTGGCCCATCAGCGGCAGCGCTTTCTGGACCGTGAAAATCGTACCCTTCACATTGGTGTCAAAAGTTTCGTCAATGTGTTCGGCGGTGATCTGGCCAAGGGCAAGCGGGCTTCCCGCTCCGGCATTGGCGAAGACGATGTCGAGGCTGCCGCGCTCGGCCTTCACTGCTGCGTAGAGTCGATCGAGGTCGGCCTCGTCGGAGACCGAGCCCTTCACCGCACGGGCGTTAGGCCCAAGGTCAGCCACAGCGGCGTCGAGCGCTTCCTGACGACGGCCGAAGATGAAGACGAAAGCGCCTTCCTCGATGAAACGCTTTGCTGCGGCGAGGCCGATGCCGGTAGCGCCGCCGGTGATCACCGCGGTTTTTCCATTCAGTCTGGTCATGTCGTGCATCCTTCGTTGGAGTTGTATGCAAACAGGGAACTGTTTGCTTGAGGACGAGGATGCAGCTCTGCTAACCTAAGGACAAGTATGCACCTTTTGGTAAGTATCAAAAAATGACGAGAATTCCTGAAATCTGCGGTACCGGCTGCGGGCTCAACGCCACGCTGCGCATCATCTCGGGCAAGTGGAAACCGCTGGTCCTGTTTTTTCTGCGCGACGGTCCAAAGCGCTACGGCGAACTCAAGCGCTTGATCCCGGGTGTCAGCGACAAGGTGCTGATCCAGCAATTGAAGGATCTGGAAGCCGACCACGTGTTGGCGAGGACCGACTACAAGGAAGTGCCGCCGCGCGTGGACTACACGCTGACCCCGCTGGGTTGCAGCCTGGCTGAAGCGATCATGCCGCTGTGCGCCTGGGGAACCGAGAACGCGGTGCAAGTGGCAAGCATCTTTGCCCAGCGCGACACGTTGCCCTAGCAGAATGCTGAGGCTGAAGAGCCGCTGAGTCGCACGACCCCAATCCGGGCATTAGGCTTCAAGAATCTGTTCGGCATCCAGTACGCCTCGAATATGGGACATCAGCTGAGCGCCATTGAAAGGTTTCTTGAAGTAGCCCACCGCGCCCAGTTCCCGCGCCTTGAGTTCGGGTAGGTCGCCGATGCAGGCGGTCACGAATATCACCGGATAACGGATCGAACGCGCGAGCATTTCTTCAAGAAGTTGCAGGCCGCTGAGACCGGGCATTCGAATATCTGAAATAAGGCAGGACGTGACGTCAAGGGAGCGAGAAGCCAGGAAGTCTTCAGCGCACGAATAAGAATGAGAGACATACCCCATTGAGCGCACCAGGCTGTCCATTGATATTCGAACAACGTCGTCGTCATCAACGATCGTAATGATTGGAGTGTTTATCAATTAGGACAACCTTAAATAGTTCGGAGCTTTTGAATAAAGCCTCGCTTAATTAAAGTTTCGCACTAGTGGCAATTTGTAACATCATACGTGAGTATGTTCAGGTGACGACTGGCTGATTTTTCAATACTGGAATAGCCAACGTGAATACGGCACCGCCGCCCTCGTTGTTATTGGCCCAGATTCTACCGTCGTGATACTCGATAATTGAACGACAAATCGACAGACCCATGCCCAGGCCATCTGATTTCGTGGTGAAAAACGGCTGGAACAGCGAAGGCAACGCCTGATCGGGAATCCCGATGCCGCAGTCGCTGATTTCCAGCATGGAATCGCCGTCGTATTGCCAGCTGCGCACCTTGAGGATTCGCTCTCGGGGATCGACTTCGGTCATCGCCTGACAGGCATTGATGATCAGGTTGAGGATAACCTGCTGCAGCTGCACGCGGTCGGCACTGATGGCTACCGCAGTCACATCCAGCTCCACACGTAACTTGACGTGGCTGCGGCTTAATTCGTACTGCACCAGGCCGAGCGTCTCGCTGACGATGTCGTTGAACGACTCTTTCTGGCGCTCGGGATCGCAGTTGCGCGACAGCGTTCGAATGCGCCGGATGACCTCGCTGGCTCGGGTCGAACTGCTGATCATGCGGTCCAGGGATATGCGCACTTCGCCCAGATCAGGTTCGCTGCGATTGAGCCAGCGATGGCAGGCTTCGCCGCTGGTTCGGATGGCGGCCAACGGTTGGTTGACCTCGTGAGCAATCGAGGCGGCCAGCTCGCCCAGCGATGTCACACGGGTGACGTGGGCCAGTTGCGCCTGGGACTGGAACAGGGCTTGCTCGGCTTCCTTGGTTGCCGTTACATCCATGACCGCGCCGACGTATTCAAAGCCCTCATGCTGCACTGGCAGCGGGTTGAAAATCAGGTGGATGTATTTGACCGCGCCGTCAGGCATCAGCAGGCGGTGTTCGACCTCCAGGCGTGGTTCGTGGCGTGTTGCCTGCTCGAAAAAAGTGTCGATGAGATAACGGTCATCAGGGTGGGTGCGGGTCAGAATGGTGAACATGGTCGGGGTTTCTCCGGGCGGGTAACCGAAGATGCGCGCCGCCTCCGCTGACCAGAAAATCTCCGAACGATCGACCCGCAGACTGATGCTGCCCACCTGGCTCAGGCGTTGCGCACTCACCATATAGGTTTCGTTGCGCCGCAAGGCATCGGCCATATATTTGCTGCGCAGCGCCAGGAAGGTGATCGCCGACAGGGAAATCACACAGCGCACATAGGCGCCGATGGCCTCGGTCACCAGATAGTCCCGATCAACGACGAAAATGACGGTCAATACCAACAGACACGACAACGCCACCGCAATGACCATCCTGATGGAAAAGACATTGGCGGACATCAGCACGAGGGTGACGTACAACACGGTGGTCGCCACGCTCAAGTTGGTAAAGAACTTGAAAACCACAACGAACGTTGCGACGGCCAGTGCTATCAACAAGGCCATTGCATCGGTATCGAAATAAGCTTTTTTCAGGCTCAAGGAGGTCATGAGGGTATCCGGTGACTATCAGGAGATGACCCGTTGCGCACCTGAGTGGTCGCGCGTCGAGTGACTGGGAGATATTCCATGTCGGCGACGTTCAGTCGTCGTCCTTGAATAAAAAAAAAGCCCGCCGCAAATAACCAGTGACGGGCTTTGGAAATGCCGGTCAGCACAGGGAAGCACTGACCGGACAGGGAATGAGGCGAGGATCACGCAGCGAAGCCACGCACTTTGACCAGCAGATTCAGGCGCAGGCGATGGAACGCCAGCAGACGCGCCACATACCCCAGCTTGATCGCGGTCGGACCGAGAATCGTCAGGGCATGAGCGCCCACCAGAGCGGGCAGCGACAGGTAGGCATCAAGAAAGTAAGCCAGGATGATCCCGGCGATCAGAATGAACAGCCCACCGATCAACAGCGTGTGAGACAACTTCAATACTCGATACGGACTCTCGAAAAAACCATACATGTCGGTCACCTGAAATGGCGTTGCCATGGGTTGTGAGCAATTCAATTGCCAGCGGGTTATGCCACCGGAATCGACGGGTCGGCCGCTGCCAGGGCAATGGCGCGATCAGCCACCGGCGGGTAGATCCACACGGTATTGATCTGGGTCTTGAGTTCCTTGGCTTCCTGCCCGACCAGTTTCAGCTGGCGATCCCAGCCTTCGGTGTACACCGCGCCCCAGGCGCCCAGGTCCAGGCATGTCACGTATTTGGGTTGGCTGTAAGCGGTCGGCGCAACGCCGATCAGGTCTGCCGCCACGTTGTTACCGGCGTAACGGCCCAGGGAAATAGCGTGCTGACAGGACATTCCGGCGAAATTTCCGATGTCGTCGCAGGCGGCATAGGCGACGTCGCCCGCAGCGAACACGTCGTTCAAACCCTTGACCTTGAGGTTGCCATCCACATGCAGGCGGCCTTGTGGGTCGCGGGTGCCGGTAACCTGTTGAGTGAGCGGGCTGGCCCGGAAACCCACGGTCCAGATCACTGTTTTCGACTCGATCCGCTGGCCGTCGGCCAACGTGACGCCGTTGGCATCGACCGAAGCAACGGAGGCGTTGAGCACCCATTCGATGCCCAGTTTCTCGGAAGCCTCGATAATCGAAGGACGAATGCCATCGCCCATCGATGCGGCAATCTGCGGACCGCGATCAACAACGATCACGCGGATAGCGGCATCGTCGCCCAGGGCTGCACGCAGTCGCGCTGGCATTTCAGTAGCGGTTTCGATCCCGGTGAAGCCACCGCCGGCGACCACGACCGTATTGCGTGCAGCACTGGCAGGCTGGTTCTTCAGGGCCTTGATGTGGGCTTCGAGCTCGGTCGCCTGTTCGATCTTGTCGACGTCGAAAGCGTGTTCGAGCATGCCTTCCAGATCCGGACGAACCACCCGGCTACCGGCGGCCATCACCAGGCGGTCGTAGCTCAATTTGCCCTGTGTGCCGAACACATCGCTGTAGGTGACCTGCTTGTTTTGCGCATCAATGCCGTCGGCCGAGCCCTGGACGAACTTCACGCCAACGGCGTCGAACAGATCGCCAAGCGGGGCCATTTTGCTGTGTACATCCGCTTCGTAGAAGCGCGGACGGATGCGCAGTTCGGCCTGAGGTGCCAGAACAGTGATTTGCACGTCATTACGATCATGCTTGTCCAACAGACGGGCCGCGCCCAGTGCGCTCCAGACCCCACCGAACCCTGCGCCAATAATGAGAATATGCTGTTTCATGGGTATGCTCCTGAGACAAAGTTATTAGTGCGAATAGTTGTCTGTTTAAGCGTGACCGTAAGTGCGGTGGTTATCGAAGTGCATGCTTCAATGGTTGACCGCAAGAACAACTCAAGGCCGGTTCGCTGTAGAAGATAATATCCAGAGGCAAAGGGCAGGGCACTTCTACATAGGGTCAGTGCCCACACGCCTAGGTGTGAAGTCGATATACCAAAGTATTAAAATGAATGAAGTCGCAGAAACAATGGATTCATGAACGGGTGCTATCAGGCGCGGAAAGTATCCGCCTGGTTATCCAATACGCTATTGATGCAGGCGATCAATGGGGCGCAGGGAAAAGGCTTTGGGAAGAACGCAATCGGTTCGACGGCCTGGGCACTGATCGGTGGCGGCTCGCCCGGCAGTCCGGTAATGAAGATGACCGGAATGTGCAGGCCTTTGATGGATAACGTTTCATACATCTGAATCCCTGACAGACCGGGCATTTGTATGTCGGAAATTAGGCAAGAAGTATTTTGCGGCCCGCTGGACGCGAGGAATTCTTCGGCACTGGAATACGTCCGGACGGTAAATCCATTGGAGCGCAGTAGACTGTCCAGCGCTATTCGAACTGATTCGTCGTCGTCGACAATGGAAATGATGGCCGTATTAGACATTTCGGTACCTGGGGTGATATCGGCTGCCTCATGAAAGGCGCCGCCATCGCTGCAAGATACGCTGTCCTGAGGGGGGGCATAGTATACGTGGGTATGAACGCCTTTCACTGAGGGCGGGTTACCCCAAGGGTTTCGGCCATGCGTACCAGGTCGGCGAACGAGCGTGCGGCCATTTTGCGCATCGCCTGGCCCCGGTGAATCTTGACGGTGATCTCGCTCAAACTGATTTCGCCGGCGATCTGTTTGTTCATCAGGCCGGACACTGCGTATGCCATCACCGTCTGCTCCCTCGCGGTCAGGGTTGCATAGCGGTTGCGCAGTTCGTCGTTGCCGCGCTCGGACTCGCGACGCACTTTGTCCCGCGCATGGGCGGCGGAGACGGCATCTATCAGATCCTGCTCGCGAAAAGGCTTGGCCAGAAAATCCACCGCACCGGCTTTCATGGCCCGCACGGTCATGGCGATATCACCGTGCCCGGTCATGAACACGATTGGTAAATTGATATTGGCCGCCACCAGCTCGTTCTGGAAATCCAGCCCGCTGGCGCCTTGCAAGCGCACATCCAGCACCAGGCAGCTGGGTATGTCGGGGCGGGTGAACTTCATGAAGTCGCCCACCGAACCGAACAGCTCTACCTGAAGGCCTATGGAGCGCAGCAGGCTGCCGAGGGATTCACGCAGGGGCGCGTCGTCGTCGACGATGAAGACCATGGGTTCGGTGTTGATGACTCTGTTCATGGGGTGATGTTCGTTCACGGGGCTTCCCTGGGGTGATTGTCCTGACTCAGAGGAATGAAAACACGCACGCCGGGTTCAGATTCCTATGCGCCAGCGTCACATTAATCCCATGCCGGACCGCTGACACTCCTACCACCAGACGATCCGCTAACACCAAAATACACAGGCTTCATACTTTGGTATGAGCGGGGGTCTGGACTCAACTGGCCAGTACCGGCAGCGCGAAGCGGAACGAGGTGCCTTGGCCCACTTCACTGGTGACCCAGATCCTGCCGCCGTGATAGTCGATGATCGACCGGCAGATCGACAGGCCCATGCCCAGACCGCTTTCCTTGGTGGTGAAAAACGCAGTGAACAGTGAAGGCAGCACATCCGGCTTGATGCCTGAACCATGGTCCGTCACTTCCAGCACGGCTTCGTTGTCCTGGACCCAGGTGCTGACGTGCAAAATCCGGTCACGCGCCTTGATCGCCTCCATGGCATGGCAGGCATTGATGATCAGGTTGATGATTACCTGCTGCAGTTGCACCCGATCAGCGCTGATCTGCACGTTGACCGCCGTCAGCTCGATTTTCGCGCTGATCTTGTGATGCCCCAACTCATGCTGAACCAGGCCCAGCGTCTCGCTGACGATGTCATCCAGCGACTCGTCCCGGCGCAGCGGATCGGATTTGCGCGACAGCGCCCTGACCCGGCTGATGACATCGCTGGCCCGACAGGAACTGGCGATGATGCGATCCAGCGACAGGCGGGCTTCGTCCAGATCGGGTTCCGGCCGGTCGATCCAGCGGCGACAGGCTTCGCCACTGCTGGTGATGGCGGTCAGCGGCTGGTTGACTTCATGCGCGATGGAGGCTGCCAGTTCGCCGAGTGAGGTCACGCGGGTGACGTGGGCCAGCTGCATCTGTGCGCGGAACAAACCCTCTTCGGCCTGCTTGCTGGCGGTGATGTCCATCACCGCGCCGAGGTATTCGACGTGGCCCTTATGGGCGGATTGAGGGCTGGCGATCATATGGATGTGCTTGACGCGACCGTCGGGCATCAACAGGCGGTGTCTGACTTCTATCTGCGGCTCATGCCGCGCCGCTTTGGCGAAAACCTCGTGGGCCAGATAACGGTCATCGGGATGAGTCCGCTCCAGAATCATCGACGCCGTGGGTTCTTCGCCCAGAGGGTATTCGAAAATCCTCGCCAGCTCGTCCGACCAGGACATCGCTTCACTGTCGCCGCTGAAGGTCACGCTGCCGGTCTGGCTCAGACGCTGGGCGCCGATCAGATAGGCTTCGTTATGGCGCAGGGTGTCGGACGCGTACTTGCTGCGCAGGGCCAGGAAAGTGATGGCTGACAAGGCGGTGAGACAGCGGAAAAACCCCGTGGTCGATTCCCAGCGTTGATAACCGCCGTTGTAAACATAAATGGCGGTCAACAGCATGATGCACATCACCGCGACGCTGATCACCAGGTTGATCGAAAACAGGTTGGCCGCCATCAGCAGCAACGTGATGTAAAGGATGGTCGGCGCCCAGTCGGTATGGGTTTCGGAATTGATGATGACAATGCCGCACGCCACGATCAAACCCACCACCCAGCCCAGGCCATTGACCCACGGATTGGGGCTGATGCCGATCGGTCGACGGGAGTTTATCCGGTGCGGGTCATACGCCATGTTGCCGTACAGGCGCCTGAAAAAAAGCGGCCAGCGGCTGAGTACATCCGAAGACCTGTTGTTTTTCATGTCGGTCATACACTTCTGTTATCGGAGATAGAGGCATTGTGAGGCTAATTTATAGCAATTCTTCTCATTTGAATGGGTATAAAACCCTGAATTTCGGCCATGTTTCAACCTGAGTCGTATGGCTGAACCTCTAAAGCATATCGGCCCACGCCAGTGCTGCCCGAAATCCGGTAAAAAATTCCGGGGTGCCGCGGTTGTACATACCCAAGTATGTACGGACGCACCCAAGGGATGAGTGAGATGACCTCAGGTAGGACAGACGTGCGCCACCGCCCTGCATAACCTGTTCATACACCGCGCATTGCTGCTCCGGCTTGAGGGGAATGGCGAAGCGACGTTCATATTCACTTCAGTTACTGGCTTCGGCCTGGGCGGCTACCATGATGAACAGAAATGACCTGCGTCGTGCTGACATCAACTTGCTGGTTGTCTTCGAATCCATGATGCACGAGCGCAATGTCAGTCGTGTCGGCGAGAAGCTGTTCCTCGGCCAACCGACCATCAGCAGCGCACTTGGGCGTCTGCGCTTGATGTTCGATGATCCACTGTTTGTTCGCTCAGGCCGCAGCATGGAGCCTACTTCGCGGGCCGAAGAGATCTTCTCCAGGCTTTCTCCGGCACTGGACAGCATTGCTGCCGCGCTGAGTCGCTGCCAGGCATTCGATCCGGCTTCCAGCGAGGCCACCTTTCATATCGGCCTCTCCGACGACGTCGAATACGCGTTGCTCCCCGTTCTGTTGCGTCGTCTGCGCAGCGAAGCGCCTAACATGGCGCTGGTGGTGCGGCGAGCCGATCACTGGCAGATGTCACAGATGCTGATTTCCGGGGAGATTTCCCTGGGTATCAGCCAGACCCTGGAGCTGCCGGCCAATGCCCGCCGCAAAGGCCTGCGGCCGATTCGGCCCATGCTTTTGCGCGCTGATGGCCAGCCCGGCGAACTGGGCCTGGATGAATTCTGTCGTCGTCCCCACGCTGTCGTATCGTCCATGGGCAATGTCATCGACGATTCCGACCGCGCCCTGGGCTTGATCGGCCGGCAGCGCAAAGTCGTGCTGGCCGTGCCGCAGTTCAGCGCCTTGCCGATGTTGCTGGCCGACAGCGACATGATCGCCATCGTGCCGGACTACGTCGCTCTGGCGATGTCCGGTTCCGGCGGATTGAGAGCCGAGTTCGCCCCGCTAGAGCTGCCGCAGCAGGAGCTTTCGATGGTCTGGCGCGCAGCGACCCACAATGATCCGGGTGAACGCTGGTTGCGCGCGCGCTGCAGCGCATTCCTTGGCGAGCAAACCGAAGTGCAGATCCACCCTGCAATGAACCGGTCCTTTATTTCCGCTGTGGCATGAATCGGCCCCAGGCGGGCTGATGGAGTGGCTTTGTGTTGACGTTCCTGCAGGCGCATCCGCTGATTTTCGGCACCTTCCTGATCGTTATCGACCTGTCGCTGTGGCAGATCCTTGGCAATGCTCGGCGCAACCTGCGCATGTGTGCGCGCCTGCTGGCGTTCGTAGCGTTCTGCTGGGTGATGATGGCGGCAGGTATCAGCCCGCTGCAGCCACCGCTGTGGCCGGACGATGCGATCCTGAACCTGATGGCGACCGTATTGGGCGTTGCCTGGTGGTTGTTCGCCGCCCGAACCCTGACGGTGATCATGGGTCATGGCCTGATGTCGCGGGTCGGTCATACCGCGCGCCTGTTGCATGATGTGATCGGCGCAGTGGTGTTCCTGCTGGCCATCGTCGGCGCCGCCGCTTATATCCTGCAATTGCCGGTCAAAGGGTTGCTGGCCACGTCTGGGGTGATGGCCATCGTCGTCGGTCTTGCCCTGCAGAGTACGTTGAGCGACGTGTTCTCCGGCATCGTGCTTAACACGACCAAGCCTTATCAGCTCGATGACTGGATCAGCATTGACGGGGTTGAAGGCAAGGTTGTGGAAATTGACTGGCGCTCCACTCATCTGCTGACCGATCAAGGCAGCATGGCCGTGGTCCCCAATTCTTTGGCCGCCAAGGCCAAGGTGCTGAACTTCAGCAGTCCGGGCAGCGCGCATGGCGTCAGTATCACCATTGCCATTCCCAGCAGCGTGCGGCCGCGCCAGGCGCTCGATGCGCTGGATAAAGCCCTGCGCGGCACGCGTGCGTTGTTGCCCGGGCGCAAGGCCAAGGCATCAGTCAAGGCTTCCCATCTGGAATACAACGAATACGAACTCAAAGGTTTCATCGAGTCGATCGCGCACAAAACCGAAGTGCGCAACCTGATGTTCGACCTCGCGCACCGTCATCTCGAAGCATCAGGCGTCACCTGGGGTTCCGGCCCGACCTCCCTGGCCTGGACTCGCCAGCGCCGGCTGCTGGAAGAGGTGCGGATCTTCCGTTCCTTGAGCCAGGACGACCGTGACCGACTCGCCGCCGACATGAGCCCGGTGGATTACCAGGCCGACCAGGTCATACTCGCATTCGATGACATTGCCGATAGCCTGATGGTGATCAGCACCGGGGTTATCTCGGTGTCGATCCACGACGGCGAGCGGTTCATTGAAGTGGGTCGATTGGGGCCGGGTGAAGTGATCGGCGAAGAAGGCATCCTGGGTGACGGCCGCTCACGCGGCGAGTTCCGCAGCCTCACCAGCGGCCGTTTGTTCCGCATCGAAAAGGCCACGTTTGGTGCGCAACTGGAGCATTGCCGGGAACTCTACCTGGCACTCGACAACTTGCAGCACCAACGCGAAGAAATCCGCGAGTCGGTGGTGATGAAAACGCCGATTCAAGTCAGGAAAACGGGATTTCTGGGCTGGTTGCAGAAACGCTAAGTCCGCCTCGCCAACAACGCTTTCTTGAACCCATTGTTTGCCCAGGCAATAACGGGGCTGATTCTCCCAATCAAACGAGTGCAAGCATCATCGTCATCGGGGATATGGCGGGGCAAGGAATAAAACCTGCATTTTTGGCGTAGAACTTTTCAGCCGTTCATTCAGCGGGTGAACGATCATGGCTGTTGAACCGATTCCAGCTGACGCGGCGAGCGCACGCTCAATTGCGTCCTGCAACAGATCAACAGCAATCCCCTGTCCTTGTGCGTCGATGCTCACGCCCATTTGCCCAAGAATGGTTACAGGGTGCTGAACTGGAGAGTGCTGCCACGTCGATCAAGTTGCGTTTACTGATATTGGCTCGCATGTTGATAGCGACGGTTTTTCATTGGGTACTTCTGAAGTTATTGTGCGCATGGTGATTGCCTTTGGTTTTGGCCCCGACTCAATTGCTGCTTTGCTTGGCGAGGCCAATGACAAGTCAGTTGTGTAGCTTTTGTGTAGCTTTTGTGTAGCTGGGCGTAGCTGATAGCGTTACGAGCTGTCGAAAAAAACGCTGACCGGGTCAGGCCCGATCAGCGTTTTTCAAGGTTTTCAGCAAGAGCGAATCAAGGCTGGCCTGGCAGCACCGCTTCATTCACCGGCAGCCTGGCGGACGACCACAGCAACCCGCTGACGAACTGCCAGATTACCGCGAAGGCGCCGATCATGAAGACAACGTCGCCGAACGTTCTGAACCAGCGCAGGGTTTGCAGCAAATCTCCCTGCATGAAGGCTTCGCTGCGTGCGTACCACAAACCCTGGCTGGCACTGGCGTAGAACTGGATCAGGCCAATCGGCAGCAGGCTGGTCAAGATCATCAGCAGCAGGCCGCCATTGAGCCACCAGAAGGCAACTTTCATCAGCCGCTCATTGAACCGCAGGTCAGGACGGATATAGCGCAGGATCAGCAAGCCGAACCCCAGCGCCAGAAAGCCGTAGACGCCAAACAGTGCCGCATGGGCATGCAGGGGCGTGGTGTTGAGTCCTTGAATGTAGAACAGCGAGATAGGCGGGTTGATCAGAAAGCCGAATACCCCGGCGCCGAGCATGTTCCAGAATGCGCAGGCGACGAAAAACTGCAGCGGCCAGCGGACGCGCTCCATCCACGGGGCCCGGTCCTTCAAGCGCCAGTTTTCCCAGGCTTCATGCCCCAGCAGAATCAACGGCACGACCTCCAGAGCACTGAAAGTCGCGCCCACGGCCATCACCGGCGTGGTGGTGCCGGCAAAGTACATGTGATGGAAAGTGCCCGGTACGCCGCCCAGCATGAACAATGAGGCCGAGGCGAGGGTGGCGGTGGTCGCCAGTTTTCTCGACACCAGGCCCATGCTGGTGAAGATAAAGGCCAGCGCACTGGTGGCGAACACCTCGAAGAAGCCTTCAACCCACAGATGTACCACCCACCAACGCCAGTATTCCATGACCGAAAGGTGCGTCCGTTCGCCATAAAACAGACCGGCGCCGTAAAACAGGCCGATGGCAATGACCGAGCACGCCAACAGCGCGAGCAGGTTCTTGTCCCCCGGATTGCGCAGGGCTGGCACCATGCCGCGCAGCATCAACACCAGCCAGAACACGATCCCGACAAACTTGCCGATTTGCCACACCCGGCCAAGGTCCACGTATTCATAACCCTGGTGGCCCAGCCAGAAACTCCACTCGGCCGGCATCAGTTGCGCGATGGCCAGGAAGTTGCCGGTATAAGAACCAATGACCACCACGACCAGCGCCCAGAACAGCAGATCAACTCCCAGCTTCTGCCATTTTGGATCCTTGCCACCGTTGATGATCGGCGCCAAAAACAGTCCGGCAGCCAGAAAGCCCGTGGCAATCCAGAACATCGCGCTTTGCAGATGCCAGGTGCGGGTCAGCGAATAGGGGAAACACTTGGACAGGGGCAGGCCGTAGAAATCCTGGCCCTCAACGGTGTAATGCGCCGTCAGGCCGCCCATCATGACCTGGAAACCAAACAGCGCGCCCACCAGCAACAGGTACTTGCCCAAGGCTTTTTGTGACGCAGTCAGAGTCAACAGACAGATGGGGTCATGGCTCGGCACGACCGGCTCGGCTTCGTCATGTTTGCGCAGGAAGGCCCAGGCCCAGACCAGGAAACCCACCCCGGCAAGCAGCACGATGATGCTGACCATGGACCAGATCATGTTTTCCGCAGTGGGAGTGTTGTCGATCAACGGCTCGTGCGGCCAATTGTTGGTGTATGTCGCCGGTTGCCCGTCGCGTTCGGTTGCAGCGGCCCAGGCCGTCCAGAAAAAGAAGCGGGTCATTTGCTGGCGGCGGGCGGGATCAGGCAGCGTGACTTCTTTCATGGCGAAACTGACACGGCTGGCGTGCAGGGCGGGATCGCCGCTGAACAGTGCGTCGTAGTAGCTGGCCGTTTGTGCAATCGCCTGGACCCGGCGATCACTCAAAACCAGCGTCCCGTCGACCACACGGTTGCCCCGGTATTCGCGCTTGAGTTGATGGCGCAGCAAGGCCTGCTGATCGTCGCTGGTCTCGTTGTAGGCTTTGCCATAGGCGTGCTCTGCGGCCAGCTCCAGCCAGGCGGTCAGCTCGCGATGCAACCAGTCAGCTGTCCAGTCCGGCGCCTGATAGGCACCATGGCCCCAGATCGATCCCAACTGCATGCCGCCGATGCTTTGCCACGCGGTTTGACCGTCGAGGATGGTCTTGGCATCGAACAACAGCTGTCCATCGACGCTTTGCACGCGTTCAGGGATAGGCGGCGCCTGGCGGTAGATTTCGCGGCCAAACCAGCCCAACAGGCAAAACGTGATGCCCAGGATGCCGATCAAGCCCCACCATAACTTGCGGTATTCATCCATGAAGCACCTCCATAGTTTGCCGGTTGGAAAGTTTTACTAATCCGCCCCTGAGCCGATTAGTTCGTAATGAGTCCGGATGCATAGCGGTTCCTTGATGTTTATCTGTTGCGGTCAGTGTTCGGAAAACGGGCGCCCCATAAAAAAAGCGCTCAGCCCCAATGGGGTGAGCGCTGAAACCCGGCCATGGAAGGAGAGGCCAAACCGGGGTGTTAGATCAAAGCGGTAAAGCGTATTGATTCGATTGGCCGTCATACAGAAGTCGCGCTGACATCGACGCGTGCAATAACCGGGATTCCAGCAGGTCACTGCGCTGATCGACTACGTTGCCAACGCTGCCAGGCAAATCAGGCGAAAAGAAAAAGGGCAGGTTTATGCGTTCGAGCCAATTGCCCTTTACCTCGATATTGCGCGTCGATACCTGAAGTTCGACGGGTGCGTTTAATACAGACATGGCAATGACTCCGGTCGATGGATAAGACGGTGTGAACCCTGATTTCAGTGCCAGGTCCGGAACTTCCGAGCGGGTTCCGCAGGCGCTGGTGCATGGGTCCAATTTAGCGACTGGCCTGGGTCGCGTCTGTCCTACTCACGGTCGGCTGCGTCATGTATAGGTCTTAGCTATTCATACTCAGGTATGTCTCAGGCCGATTTGCACGGGCCCGGACACCAAAAAGGCCCACCAGAGGGGCCTTCGGGAACGCTGTTTTTTGACAGGTATTGGCTTAATCGAAGTAACTGCCGCTCTCGGCAAGGATTTCCGCAAGGATCGGGAAGTGCTTTTTAGGGGCGGCGCGGGTCGGATCCGTCTGATCGACCTGTGCCAGTGCCGACTGCAGCGTCTGGTGCTGGGACAACCATTCTGGCGTGGCTTTTTCCTCGGGGCTCATGCCTTCCAG
The DNA here is from genome assembly GCF_000416235.1 of Pseudomonas sp. CFII64. Lineage (GTDB taxonomy): Bacteria > Pseudomonadota > Gammaproteobacteria > Pseudomonadales > Pseudomonadaceae > Aquipseudomonas. Next base: position 226,475 of record NZ_ATLO01000053.1, read on the forward strand.
GAAACTCAACGCCGCATTGGCACGGCCGACAGGATCATTGGCAAAGGGATCCTTCCAGCCTTTCTTCTGGTCGTCCGGCCCGACGTAATAGCCGGTTGCGAGCCTCGATTGCTGGCGCATCAGGCCTTTGGCCGCATCCTGCTCTTCTGCCGTGAACTTCCCGTCTTTATTGGTGGCGACGGCATTGAGCGAACGCCGGTCAAGATCGCCCATCAGTGAGTTGCGATCCTGATCACTCTTGTCGTAAGGCTTGCCGCTGGCATTCATCAATGCGTATTTGTCATCCATGCGCTTGCGGGCATCGGTGGCCACTTCAGTAAAGGTTTTATCTTTGGAACTGGACACCGTGCCTGGCCTGGATACACCCAGAATCAGCGCGTCGGCATTCATGCCCGAGCGGATGGGGAAGTAAGGCGCATTGCTGCCGATGGCACTGCTGTAATCGCTGGCGGTGCGGGAGAAGCTGACCGCGTCTTCATTGCCGGTTTGCTGGGTGGCCGAGTCATCGTACGCAGGACGTTTCTGCCCATAGGCGGCTGACGCGGTCTGCACCGAATAGGTAGACGCCGACGTCGTCAGGCCCGCTGACGTAGAGATGGTGTTCATTATCCTTCCTTGGCATGCAACGCCCGGGTTGGAGCCTTGGCAGGCTCAATCCCAGGCAAGATACGCAGTCTTGAAGCCGGCTTCATTCATACGTGTGTATAGTCATTGAATTGGATGCATTTCGTAGGACCGGCTCAGCGTGCGACATGCAGGCCAGGTCAAACCACGAAACGCGCGACCATTGCGTTCAGGTCCACTGCCAGCCGTGACAACTCATGACTGGCCGCGCTGGTCTGGTTGGCGCCGGCAGCCGACTGGGTCGCCAGATCGCGGATGTTGACCAGATTGCGGTCCACTTCCCTGGAAACCTGAGCCTGCTCCTCTGACGCACTGGCGATAACCAGGTTGCGTTCGTTGATCTGCGAAATGGCTTCGGTGATCTGCTCCAGTGCGTCGCCAGCAGAGCGCGCCAGTTCAAGCGTCGACTGCGTACGGTTGGTGTTGAGCGCCATGGACTGCACGGCGTTGCCGGTGCCGCTTTGAATCCCGGCCACCATCTGCTCGATCTCCTGAGTGGATTGAGCGGTGCGGTGCGCCAGGGCGCGAACTTCGTCGGCCACTACCGCAAACCCGCGTCCCGCTTCGCCTGCCCGTGCCGCTTCAATCGCCGCGTTGAGGGCCAACAGGTTGGTCTGCTCGGCGATGGAGCGAATTACATCCAGCACCTTGCCGATATCCCGACCTTGCTCGGCCAGGCCTTCGACCAGATTGGAGGTGGTTTGCACGTCCTGAGTCATGGCCTGAATGGCCTTGACGGTTTCGAGCACTTTATCGCGGCCCTGGCGTGCCGTCTGATTCGACGCCTGGGAAGCCTCGGAGGTCGAGACCGCGTTGCGCGCGACTTCTTCCACCGCGGCGGTCATCTCGTTGACGGCGGTGGCCGCCTGTTCGATCTCGTTATTTTGCTGCTGCAGTCCTCGTGAGGACTCTTCAGTGACGGCGCTCAATTCTTCGGCCGCCGAGGCCAGTTGCGTGGCAGATCCGGAAATCTGTTCAATGGTCTGGCGCAGATTGCGCTGCATGATTGCCAGTGCTTCAAGCAAGCGGGCGGATTCATCCTTGCCATCGACCTCGATGGGCATGGTGAGGTTGCCCCCGGCAATATCCTGTGCCGCGCGCACAGCCCGGTTCAGAGGCGTCACGATGCTGCGGGTCAACAGCCAGGCCAACAACACAGTCAACAGTGCCGCAGCGACCGCCACGGCAATGATCGCCTTGATAGCCCCGCTGTATTGCTCACCGGCAATTTTTGAATCCGCGCTGGCATTGGTCTTGTTAATCGCCACCAATTTTCTGAGTTGCTCACCCATCAAGTCCGAACCGTCCTTCATCCGGGAGTTGATCAGTGTCCGCATCTCGTCGACTTTATCTTGCCGCGACAGCTCCAGCGCCTCGTTTTGCGCGACCAGGTACTTGTCCAGCGTGGCATCGAATTGTTTATACAAATCAAGTTCTTCGCCTGCAGAAGGCAGTGCCGCGTAGTTGCTTTTGGCTTGCTGAACTTTGCCGGCAAGCTCACGCATTCTTTCGTCGGTGCCTTTTAATAGCGCGGGCTCACGATTGATCAAAATACGGAATGAGGTAATGCGCAAACGCAACACGTTTTCCGTGATATCCCCAAGGTAGCCTACGCTGGGCAGACTATTCGTCTCCATCTGAATAGTCGCTTCCCGGATGACAGACATCCGATTGAGGGCAAAAAAACCCAGAGCAATGACCAACAAAGCGATAAATGCAAATCCCAGAAACGCCCGCGGTGCGATATTTATATTTCTCAGGTACATGAATTATTCTCATTGGAAGACAACGAAATGCACTCCGTGCGTCGTTCGTTAACAAGTAGACAGGCTTGTCAACGCGGGCGCGACTGCAAAAGAGTCCGGGCACCCTTTAACAGTATCGGCCAGTCATGAGAAATATTTTGTATAACCAGAATTATATTTTCTGACTTGAAACTTCAGTCAGGAAGGCAATGGATGCTATGGGCAATCCGGTTTGCAAAAAATGGGTAGGGCTGGAGTCGCCTCCGAAAAAAGCCCCAGCCGACCTCAACCTACCTGCTGCCTTGAAGGCAAGCCGCTCGCACTCCGTCGCTTTCGGCCAGAAGGAGCAAGCCGTAGCGAACCACTCTGCCACGCGCATGCGTACGACCCGTCAGGCCGTGCACTCCTTAGCGAGCCAAGCACTACACACCTTTTAGCTTCGGACGGTGTCGACGAAGAAATCATCCTTGGCCGTCAAACCGGAGGCGCCATGCTGCTCTACCAGTTTCGTAAAGGCGCCAGTGCGTGGCGCCTGATCATCAACCTTTCGAAGACCGTCGCCGACAGTCTGGGGAGGATTGAGGCGCTCGACGAACAGCGCCCCGGCATCTGAGCGGTCAGTCCTCACCAGGCGATGAATCCGGTCATGCCGAGAACGCCGACGTCTGCGACGGCCCGCCATGTCGTTTGGCAGGAGGCACAGATCAGACCTGCGCCATGCCGCCGTCAACCGGCAGCTCGGCCCCGGTGATGAAGCTGCTTTGGTCGCTGACGAGGAACAGCGCGGCCGAGGCCACTTCGTCGGCACGCCCCATACGGCCGAGCGGGATCAGCTTCTTCAGCGTCTCGCGGACCTCGTCGGACGCCGCCGCCATCATGGCGGTGTCGGTTGGTCCCGGTGCCACGACGTTGACACGGATGTTGCGGGGCGCTAGCTCGTTGGCCCAGGTCCGCCCCAACGAGCGCACGGCGGCCTTGGTTGCCCCGTAGACGCCATAGCCTTTTGTGCCGATCGCGTCGGCGATCGAGCCCACCAACACGATCGAGCCACCATCCGGCATAATCGCCGTCGCAGCCTTGGCGGCAAACAGCAGCGCGCGCACGTTGAGGTCGAAGGTCCGGTCGAAATGGTCCTCGCTGATGTCGTTGAGGGTCGCGAACTCGGAGATGCCGACGTTGACGGCGAGCACGTCCACCCGTCCGGCCTCGCTGCCCACCGCCTCGAAGAAAGCGGCGAGCGCCGTCAAGTCGGAAGCATCGACTCGGCGCGCACGCAGCTTGCCGGCTCCAAGCTCGGCCTCCCCGTCTTCGGCGCGGCGACTGGTTGCATAAACGGTGGCGCCTTCCGCCGCGAACCGCTCTGCGATAGCGCCACCGATGCCGCCATGGCCTCCGACCACGACGGCGATTTTTCCTGAAAGCCTGCTCATACGCCCACCCATCGCTAATAGTGACGAACAAGGTATCATTCCTATATCTAATCACAAGAAGGCACCAGATGGTGCTTAGATATTGAGGCGTATACCCATGTCCAAAGACGTTCTCGAACTGCCGCTTGATGTCACCGCGACGCGGCCCATCCTCGAACATATCGCCAATAAGTGGACGGTGCTGATCCTGAGCGTCCTCTGCACGCAACCGGCGCGGTTCAACGACCTCAAGCGCCGCCTCGACGGCATCACCCACAGGCTTTGTCTGACGCATTGAAGCGTTTGGAGCGCAACGGCCTTATCAGTCGCAAAGTCCTGCCGACGCGCCCGATCGGTGTCGAATACACAATTACCGCTCTTGGCTGCTCGCTACGCGAGCCCTTTGCTGCCCTTTACAACTGGTCGCTCGCCAACGGCCCCGCGCTGGAAAGAGCGCAGTGTGCCTATGACCTATCAAGCAGCAGCAACGGAGGGTTAGAGGAGATTTAGTAACCAAAGGGCGTGCTACCTCCTTGGATCTAGGGAAAATAGGAAAAGGCAGCCCGACGACTGGCAGGCTTCGGCAGTAGTAGAAGCAGGGCACTTTCGACCCTCTAGGTCGAGAAGGGTAAACGGGGAATGGATCTATCGCGGCACCCGGTCATGCGTCAGCCGGCAGAGCCACCTCTTGCCCCATACTTTTTAGATTTTCTAGCTTTGAAAACTCTCAAGCATTCTACGTTCGGCATGCTGACTAGTGCAGAACCTGTAATAGCATTAGCTATCGGAGTTATAACGCTGGGTCAAACACTGACCTATCTTCAGGTAGCCGGATTATCTCTAGTTGTATTTGCCAATGCTGCCAACATAACTGATCCTGACAGAGCGGAAGAGGTTTAAATGAATTATTTTAGTATAGATCAGCTAGCACCTGAAAATACCGGTAACGTGCTACGCCAACGTCAGACATCGCTTTAACTTCGCCGGCGCAAGCAGTAGCGATGGTCACCAAACATCTACCGGCCGGTGTTTAGCGTTCGCTAAGCACAAGGCGGCGAGATGTGATTATTGGACGCTTGCATTTTTATAACCGAAAGCGGTGCTCAATACTTAGCAAAGTCTCGGCCCTTTGCAGTTTCGGCCTCAGCCTTTTCCTGCGCTTGGCGGGCGGCGTCGCGTGAGGCCAGGATAGCTGTATGCGTTTCCTTTGTCGCGAGTTCACCTTTGCTCCATAGCTGGT
>NZ_ATLO01000054.1 GCF_000416235.1 Pseudomonas sp. CFII64
GGTTGCAGGCGTTAAAGGATGAGCAGAAGAGCTTGTTGGATCAGTCTATGCGAGTAACGTCTCAGAGTCTCGGTCTAGTCGCCGGCGGACTCCAAGTGACAGGAGGTATTGGCATATGCGTAGGATCAGTTGGATGGGCATGTGTCCCTGCCAGTATGATGATAGGACACGGCTTAAACAACATATATGAAAATGGCAACAATTTGCTGACGGGCCAATCCAACACCGAAGGGTGGTTAAGAGTTCGTTATCAAGCTGTTTCCGAATACTTTGGCGGCGGCAAAAGCGGAGGAAATATCGCCTATGGAACTGCAGATATTGGGTTATCCCTATTCGGAGCGTTTAGACTCACGTTAAAAAGGAATGCCTGGCGCCTATTCCGTTACGTAGATGCAGACTACGTAAGAGCGTATAAAGAGACATCCTCAACAATTCTAAAAATTGATGCCATGAGTGGCGAAATAACAGCGAGCGGCATTTCAAACGAATGGAAAAATGAGAAATGAATCCAATACTGCAACATATCACTTACGTAGGCCTTAGCACACTTTTTACGATAATCTCACTTTCACTAGTAAGATTCACATCCAGTGCAAGACACCGCAGAATTATTTTTAAAGCAGGCTTTATTTACAACACCGCACTGATAATAATCCAGACAACTTTCCTCCTTAAAGGACGTTTTCTTTTTCTGGACACCTTCGAAAACTCCTATATCGTTTATCTAGGCCTCGCCTTTGCGATTCTTCACGCACGCAGTATTGGCGCCTTGGAAGTAAACGCTTACGCAAATAAAGACACTTCACTAGCATTTGATAACGGGTTTTTGAGGTTATTAGATATAGGTCTCGACCGAGCTATTTTTTTAGCTAAATGGACGCTGATAATTCTAGCGACATCAGCATTTTACACGGTCATTATTAGCTATCTGCTAATTCAGGTAGCTCCGATGGAGACACTGGACTTACCGACACGAAGAGCTGCCGGAGTAATTTTATTCTTAGCCTTAGCAACGCTAGGAACACACCTCATACGCAAGCGCTATAAAACAAAACACTACAACCCCTCATTTGAAATAAAAGCGCCGTCATTCGGCACTAAAAAAACACTTCAGAATAGACTTCACAGCTTTAGAGCCAACTGGATACTACTTGTCTTTTCTATCTGGTGCGCCACCATGACCATGGTACTATTAGACGAGCTCACGAATTTCGAAGCACTACAACCACCTTGGCGAAACCTTACAAAAGCGGTTATATACGTTTTCTATTTGGCTATTTGGACGTTTGGGACAATCCTGCACCATCAAGCAAAGAAGAAATCGAAAATGAAAAACTTAAACTAAACCTTATTTATCCTCATCAGAATTATGAAGGGAATGCAGAAAATGAAGACTCCGAATGAATAATGCCATTTTCTACAGTGTATTTTGCGCAACAAGCTTATTATTTTTCTTACCATCACTATGGGCCAAATTCGTTTTTTTCAGGCGCCAAATACTCGTACAAAAAATCAATAACAGCAACGATATATAACGGAGTGTTCTTTTTTATCCACTTAAACTTTATTAAAAATAGCGAACTACCGTTCATAGGTGAAACAGAACCGGACACGATTGGATGGGTTTCGTTCGCAATGCTGCTTTTATACATGTATGCAATCCCAACGGAGCGCAATATCAAGCCATGGGGCTTTAGTAAATAGCATAACCACATGCACCACCATGATAGCAGTGAGCCCCCCTTCATCGTTTGAATACAAATAAACTCAGCATAAATATTTCGTAGTCGCACTAACAGGAAGCATAATGGACATAACCTGGTTTCACATCCAATATCTCGCTATAACGACACCATTATTCGCACCCTCGCTTTGGGCCAAATTCGCACCCGGGGGTGAAAATTTCTCGGGAAAAAAGCAGTTCGTTGTTTTTCTGTATAACGTAGCCATCGTCATAGGGCATATGATTTTCGCAGACACGGGCCACCTCCAGTTCGTAGGAGAAATGCGTAGCCCTGTTGTAGTTACCGTGACCGGTTATATGGTACTGGCTTACGTCTACGCTATCCCTCGCCCAATTAGATATACCGTCGAAGAAAAACGCGCGATGTTAAATCGGGGAGAGCCCGACATTGAAATCTACAGCCGCAGGGAGAACTTCTTCTACTATCTGAGAATAGGTATTTTCGTACCCTTATTTTGCGTGCCGGTGACGGGCGTAATCCTGTTAGGCCCATTGCAATTCATCACCCTTGAACCGCACGCGGTAAGAGCAATAGGCCTGATTCTTTACGCCATCGTCGTTCTAGCAGTCATTATTGGAATGCTCTATGAGGGGAAAAAGTACGGTCGGTTTTTCTAAGCCATCCCCATCAATACTTCAAAAAGATATGCGTCCTGCTGGCGCTAAGGACGAACACTGCGAGTGCGAAAATGTTGTAGGAACGAACTTGTTCGCGAAGGCGGCGTTTACGCCATCGTCGTTCCAGCAGTCATTATTGGAACGCTCTATGAGGGGAAAAGGTACGGTCGGTTTTTCTAAGCCATCCCCATCAATACTTCAAAAAGATATGCGTCCTGCTGGCGCTAAGGACGAACACTGCGAGTGCGAAAATGTTGTAGGAACGAACTTGTTCGCGAAGGCGGCGCCCCTGCGCGGGCAAGCCTCGCTCCAACGGGATTGCGTGAAGATGCCTCCAATTACCGCCCTCATAAAAAAACCCGAACACAAGGCCCGGGTTTTTCTCTGTCACTTCACCCGATCAATGCAGGATCTGGCTCAGGAACAGTTTGGTGCGATCACTTTGTGGATTGTCGAAGAACTCGTTGGGTGGCGCCTGTTCGACGATTTCGCCTTTGTCCATGAAGATCACGCGGTTGGCCACGGTGCGGGCGAAGCCCATTTCGTGGGTTACGCAGAGCATGGTCATGCCTTCTTCCGCCAGGCCGACCATGGTGTCGAGCACTTCTTTTACCATTTCCGGATCGAGTGCCGAGGTCGGCTCATCGAACAGCATGATTTTCGGCTTCATGCACAGCGCGCGGGCAATCGCCACACGTTGTTGCTGACCGCCGGAAAGCTGGCCGGGAAACTTGTGGGCCTGTTCCGGGATACGCACGCGCTCAAGGTAGTGCATGGCGATTTCTTCGGCCTTGCGCTTGGGCAGCTTGCGCACCCACATCGGTGCCAGCGTGCAGTTCTGCAGGATGGTCAGATGCGGGAACAGGTTGAAGTGCTGGAACACCATGCCGACTTCGCGGCGGATGGTTTCGATCTGTTTCAGGTCCGATGTCAGCTCGGTGCCGTCGACGACGATCTTGCCTTGCTGGTGCTCTTCCAGGCGATTCAGGCAACGAATGGTCGTTGACTTGCCGGAGCCGGACGGGCCGCACAACACGATTCGCTCACCCTGACGCACGTTCAGGTTGATGTCCTTGAGCACGTGGAACTGGCCGTACCACTTGTGTACGCCCTCCATGCGGATCATGCCTTCGGCGCCCAGAGGCTTACTGATAACTTCACTCATCACATAACTCCTAACGCTTGTGGCCTGTGTCCAGCTTACGTTCCAAATGCATGGAATAGCGGGACATGCCGAAACAGAAGATCCAGAACACCAATGCCGCGAAGACATAGCCTTCAGTGGCCATACCCAGCCAGGCCGGGTCGGCAGCCGCTTGTTTGACGCTGTTGAGCAGGTCGAACAGGCCGATGATGATCACCAGGCTGGTGTCTTTGAACAGGGCAATAAAGGTGTTGACAATGCCGGGGATAACCATCTTCAACGCCTGGGGCAGAATGACCAGCCCCATGGCGCGCCAGTAACCCAGGCCCATGGCCGAGGCCGCTTCGTACTGACCCTTGGGAATGGCCTGCATGCCGCCACGAACCACTTCAGCAACATAAGCCGACTGAAACAGGATGACGCCGATCAGGGCGCGCAGCAGTTTGTCGAAGTTCATCCCTTCCGGCAGGAACAACGGCAGCATTACCGAGGACATGAACAGCACGGTGATCAACGGCACGCCGCGCCAGAACTCGATGAACGTCACGCAGACCACGCGCACCGCCGGCATGTTCGAGCGACGGCCCAGCGCCAGCACGATACCCAGCGGCAATGCACCGGCAATACCGACCGTGGCAATCACCAGCGTCAGCATCAGGCCGCCCCACTGGCTGGTTGCGACGTTGGTCAGGCCAAACGCGCCGCCATGCAGCAGGAAGAACGCAATCACCGGGTAGATGAACAGGAAGCTCAGGCCGTAGACGGCTTTGCGCGGAAAGCGCGAGATGAACAGCGGCGCAACGCCGACAATTGCCAGGATCACGGTCAGGTCTACACGCCAGCGCAGGTCGCCAGGGTAGTAGCCGTACATGAACTGGCCAAAACGTTGCTCGATGAATACCCAGCAGGCGCCGGCCTTGGTGCAATCGGCGCGTGTGGTACCGACCCAGTTGGCGTCGATGAACGCCCAGCTGAGAATCGGCGGCACGACCAGAAACACCAGGTAGATCGAAAACAAGGTCAGCAGCGTGTTGATCCAGCTGGAGAACAGGTTTTGCCGCATCCATGCCACGGGGCCGAACACTTTGCCCGGTGGTGGCATATCAGGTTTGAAAGTATGAGTTGTCATGTGCGCTTCCTCACCGCTCAATCAGCGCAATGCGCTTGTTGTACCAGTTCATCAGCAAGGAAATGCTGATACTGATCGCCAGGTACACGCTCATGGTGATGGCAACGACTTCAATCGCCTGCCCGGTCTGGTTCAACACCGTACCGGCAAACAGGGAAACCATTTCCGGATAACCGATACCGGCCGCCAGCGAGGAGTTCTTCGCCAGGTTCAGGTATTGGCTGGTCAGCGGCGGGATGATCACGCGCAGAGCCTGCGGGATGATGACCTTGCGCAACGTCGGCCCGGGGCGCAGGCCCAGGGAACGCGCGGCTTCCGTTTGACCGTGGCTGACCGACTTGATACCCGACCGCACGATTTCGGCGATGAACGCTGCGGTGTACACCGTAAGCGCCAGGGTCAAGGCCAGCAGTTCAGGGATCAGCACCCAGCCGCCCACGAAGTTGAAGCCTTTGAGTTCCGGCATTTCCCAATGCACAGGCGAACCGAAGATCGCGGCGCACAACGCGGGAATGACGATGATCAGCGCCAGGCCGACCCAGAACTTGTGGAACGGTTGCCCGGTGGCTTCAAAACGCTTGTTGGCCCAGCGGGTCATCATGACCACAGCCACAATGGCCAGCACGATGCTGATGATGAACGGCCACGCGCCATCGGCGGCGAGCGCTCTTGGCATGTTCAGGCCACGGCTGCTGACGAAGAACATCTCCAGGTAGCCATGCGCCTGTCGCGGACCCGGCAAGGTCAGGAACACGGCGAAGTACCAGAACAGGATCTGCAGCAGCGGCGGAATGTTGCGGAACACCTCAACGTAGACAGTCGCCAGCTTGTTGATCATCCAGTTGGGTGACAAGCGTGCAACGCCGATGATGAAGCCCAGCAGGGTCGCCAGGACGATACCGATGAACGAAACCAGAAGGGTGTTAAGCAGACCGATGACAAATACGCGAGCGTAGGTGTCCGACTCCGTGTAATCGATCAGATGCTGGGCAATGCCAAATCCGGCACTGCGCTCAAGAAAGCTGAAACCCGAGGTGATGCCACGATGTTCCAGGTTGGTCTGGGTGTTATCGAACAAGAACCAGCCCATCGAGATCACCGCCACTATGGTGATGATCTGAAATGCCCACGCGCGCACTTTCGGGTCGCTCAAAGAGAGCTTTTGCTTGGGTGCGACGATTTGCTTTTCCATTGAATGCCCCAGGAAAAATGGAACAGAACAACGCCCGACAGCCTGGTGTTCAGACTGTCGGGCGCCGGGTCAATCAGCGAATTGGAGGAGCGTACTGAATGCCGCCTTTGTTCCACAGAGCATTTTGGCCACGCTTGATTTTCAGCGCAGTGCCTTCACCCAGGTTACGTTCGAAAACTTCACCGTAGTTACCGACTTGCTTGACGATCTGCACTACCCAGTCTTTCGGCAGTTTCAGGTCTTTGCCGTATTCGCCGTCAGCGCCGAGCATACGAGCGACGTCCGGGTTCTTGGTCGACTTGGCTTCGGCTTCAACGTTTTTCGAGGTCACGCCAGCTTCTTCAGCGTTCAGCATTGCGAACAGAGTCCACTTGACGATGCTGAACCACTCTTCGTCGCCTTTACGCACGACCGGGCCCAGAGGTTCTTTGGAGATCACTTCCGGCAGAACGACGTAGTCGTCCGACTTGGCCAGCTTGCTGCGCTGTGCGTAAAGCTGGGATTGGTCGGAGGTCAGAACGTCGCAACGACCGCCTTCCAGGGACTTGGCGCTTTCGTCGGAGGTGTCGAAAGTGATCGGGGTGTATTTCAGACCGTTCGAACGGAAGTAGTCGGAAACGTTAAGCTCGGTGGTAGTACCGGCCTGGATACAGATGGTTGCACCGTCCAGTTCCTTGGCACTTTTCACGCCCAGCTTGTTGTTTACCAGGAAGCCGATACCGTCGTAGTAAGTCACACCGGCGAATACCAGACCCATGCCAGCGTCACGGGAGCTGGTCCAGGTGGTGTTACGCGAGAGGATGTCGATTTCGCCGGACTGCAGCGCGGTGAAGCGCTCTTTGGCGTTCAACTGGCTGAATTTCACTTTGGTCGCGTCACCGAAAACGGCAGCGGCAACAGCGCGGCAGACGTCGGCGTCGATACCGGTGATTTTGCCCTTGGCATCAGGAACGGAGAAACCTGGCAGACCGTCGCTGACGCCGCACTGTACGAAGCCTTTCTTCTGAATAGCGTCCAGTGTTGCGCCTGCCTGAGCAAAACTGCTCACGCCGAGAACTGCTGCGGCGGCCACTACGGCCAGGGTGGATTTCAACATCTTCATTCAAACCTCCAGTTTGCTCTTTGTTGTGTCGGAGCTTGAGCCCCGCCGCACCCTTGTGAGGCACTGATGACCCGTGCTGGCTTATTTTTGGGTCATGCGGCGTAAGACCCGGATCCTGAATCGAGTGCAAGATCTTCTCGTCACTCGTAATCACGACCCCAAAACGGTCTGGCAGATTCAAGCCCCATGATGTTCCTGGACCAACCCGGTACAGGACGAACCGTGCCGAAAATCCTGATGCATGGATTTCGTGCCAGCCCCGGCGGCTACCAGTAATACGCTGATAGTGTTACCGACCGAGGTGAGCGCTTTCACTCCACCGTTTTTATAGCAAAGCCCGTACCAGCATGGTGGCAGAGTCGAATTAGCGACAGGTCAATAGGAAAACTTGTAACCTTGCGACATCTTCTTTCATTTTTAACAGGTCGTGCACCGCCTTAACGCACCGCAAAAGAGCGATTGCACGCTAATGGAGCGCACATGAGTGAGACCCTTGTTCTAGAGCCGATCAAGGCTGCCGATGCTTGCGTTATCTGGCTGCATGGTCTGGGCGCGGATCGCTACGACTTCATGCCCGTCGCGGAAATGCTTCAGGAAACACTGCTCACCACCCGCTTCGTCCTGCCCCAGGCACCGACCCGCGCCGTGACGATCAATGGTGGCTACGCCATGCCCAGTTGGTACGACATATTGGCGATGAACCCCGCCCGCGCTATCGATCACGACCAATTGGAAGCATCGGCACTGGCGGTTTTGAACCTTATTGAAGCGCAACGGGACAGCGGCATCGACCCGGCGCGGATTTTTCTGGCCGGTTTTTCCCAGGGTGGCGCCGTGGTCCTGCATGCCGCCTTTCGTCGTTGGCAGGGTCCGTTGGGCGGGGTACTTGCACTGTCCACTTACGCACCGACCTTCAACGACCAGATGACACTTTCTGCCAGTCAGCAACGCATCCCGGCGTATTGCCTGCATGGCCAACACGACGATGTGGTTCAGTACGACATGGGACGTGACGTTTATGCGCGGCTCCAGACCCTGGGCGTCACCGTCGCATGGCAGGAATACCCAATGGGCCACGAAGTGTTACCGCAGGAGATTTCCGACATTGGTAGCTGGCTAAGCAACAAACTTCGGTAACACCGTTTATAGACGCCTCTGGAATGCGCCTCTTGAGTACATCGTGTAGCCCATTCCGGATCAGACTACGCCGAGCCCGATTCTTGCTTTACACTGCTCGGCGTACATTCCCTAATCAATCGACGAGATGACCGTGCTCAAAGCACTTAAAAAGATGTTCGGTAAAAGCGAGGCTGAGCAGCTCGCGCCTAGCCCTGTTACATCCTCCCCCGCCCCTATCAGCCCTGTTGCTGACGATTCTCAGGATCGTCATGCCCAGGTTTCGGCTGCGCCCGTCGCATCCGTCGCTGTTCAGGAATCGCGCGAGGAGCCCGCCAAGGCCGAACCGGTCAGCTCCTCCAAACCAAAGTCCGAGCGCCCACGTCGCGAGCGTGCGCCCAAGCCGCCGATGGTGGTCTGGAACCTTGCAGATTTCGTCGTCGAGCCGCAGGAAGGCAAGACCCGCTTCCATGATTTCGATCTGGCACCGGAATTGATGCACGCGATTCAGGATCTGGGCTTTCCGTATTGCACACCGATTCAGGCAGAGGTGCTGGGTTTCACCCTTAAGGGGCAGGACGCCATCGGCCGCGCCCAGACCGGTACGGGCAAAACCGCAGCGTTCCTGATTTCGATCATCTCGCAACTGACCCAGACACCGCCGCCCAAAGAACGCTACATGGGCGAGCCTCGTGCGCTGATCATCGCGCCGACCCGCGAACTGGTCGTCCAGATCGCCAAGGACGCCGCCGACCTGACCAAGTACACCGACCTGAACGTCATGACGTTTGTCGGCGGCATGGACTTCGATAAACAGCTCAAGCAGCTTGAAGCGCGCCATTGCGACATTCTGGTGGCAACGCCGGGCCGTCTGCTGGACTTCAACCAGCGCGGCGAAGTGCATCTGGACATGGTCGAAGTGATGGTGCTCGACGAAGCCGACCGCATGCTGGACATGGGTTTCATCCCGCAAGTGCGTCAGATTATTCGTCAAACACCGCACAAGGGTGAACGTCAGACCCTGTTGTTCTCCGCGACCTTCACCGAAGACGTGATGAACCTCGCCAAGCAGTGGACCACCGAGCCGGCCATTGTCGAAATCGAAGCCCTGAACGTCGCCAGCGAGATGGTCGAACAGCATATCTATGCCGTGGCCGCCGCCGACAAGTACAAGCTGCTCTACAACCTGGTGACCGAGAACAACTGGGAACGGGTGATGGTCTTTGCCAACCGCAAGGACGAAGTGCGTCGTATCGAAGAACGTCTGGTGCGCGATGGCGTGAATGCCGCGCAGCTCTCGGGCGATGTGCCGCAGCACAAGCGTATCAAGACGCTGGAAGGTTTTCGCGAAGGCAAGATTCGCGTGCTGGTGGCGACTGACGTTGCCGGTCGCGGGATTCACATCGATGGCATCAGCCACGTGATCAACTTCACTTTGCCGGAAGTGCCGGACGATTACGTGCACCGCATCGGCCGCACCGGTCGCGCGGGCGCCAGCGGCGTCTCGATCAGCTTTGCCGGCGAAGACGATTCTTATCAGTTGCCGTCGATTGAAGAGAAACTCGGACGCAAGATCAGCTGCGAAACCCCGCCAGCTGAGTTGTTGAAGCCGGTAGTGCGCAAGCCAGCGCAGCCGGTGTAACGGGACTTCGCTGTCGTGTAGGAGCAAGCTTGCCTGCGAAGGCTGTGTGTCAGGCTCAACCCATGTGCCTGATACACCGATTTCGCGAGCAAGCTCGCTCCCACACAGGCTGCACACAGCATGTCGGGCTCACTTCCACCGCTCTGCCGCCGCATGATCACTGTCCCGCCCTTCGACCCAACGCGGCCCGTCTGCAGTGGTTTCCTTCTTCCAGAATGGCGCGCGGGTTTTCAGGTAGTCCATGACGAAATCGCAGGCTTCGAACGCGGCCTGACGATGGGCGCTGGCCACGCCGACAAACACGATCGGTTCACCCGGCTCCAGCGCGCCCACTCGATGCAGCACCTCCAGCCTGAGTAACGGCCAGCGCTGTTCGGCTTCTTCAACAATTTTGGCCAGAGCTTTTTCGGTCATGCCAGGATAGTGTTCGAGAAACATCCCCGCCACTTCCCGGCCCTCGTTGAAGTCCCGCACGTAACCGACGAAACCCACCACCGCGCCGATGCCAACATTGGCGGCATGCAGCGCGTTGACCTCCGCTCCCGGATCGAACGGAGCCGACTGGACCCGAATCGCCATGGTCAGCCTCCCGTCACAGTTGGGAAAAACGCCACTTCGTCGCCGGCCTGCAGTGGCGCGTCGAGGGCACACAGCTCCTGATTTCGCGCGCACATCACGCTTTGTTCGGCCAACACCTGCCAGGCCCCGGCGCGCTGTAACAGATGCTGGCGCAAGTCATCGATGGTGGCGAACTCGCCTGTGACTTGCTCGCCATCCAGGCCGAGGGCTTCACGATAACGGGCAAAATACTGGACTTGCAGGGTCATTACGCCTCCGCTTGCGATTCATCGGCTATGAAATGGCCGCTCTTGCCGCCGAGTTTCTCCAGCAGGCGCACCGATTCGATGACCATGCCGCGATCAACGGCCTTGCACATGTCATAGATGGTCAATGCGGCGACGCTGGCGGCGGTCAGGGCTTCCATTTCAACGCCGGTCTGCCCGGACAATTTGCAGCGGGCGAGAATCTGTACCGTATCTTCACCCTCGGCACTGAGTTCGACCTTGATGCTGGTGAGCATCAGCGGATGACAGAGCGGGATGAGATCGCTGGTTTTCTTTGCCGCCTGAATGCCGGCGATCCGCGCCACGGCGAACACATCCCCTTTGGGATGACCACCGCTGACAATCATTTGCAGGGTTTCAGGCCGCATGCGAATGCGCGCCTGGGCCACGGCTTCACGGAACGTCACGGATTTATCGGTGACATCGACCATATTGGCGCGACCTTGGGAATCGAGGTGAGTCAGCACTTGCCTTACTCCTGAACAGGAGTGGCGATTGTAAACCTAAACAACGAGGTGAATCTGCAAAGCATCCGTAGGAGCGGCTTCAGCCGCGAGAAGGTCGGCTCAGATAGAAGATCTGTTCATACCGGCGCCCTCGCGGATAAATCCGCTCCTACGGGTGAATTCATCGATTACAAATGCGACTCCGCATACTCGGCCAGGATGGAACGTGGCACGCCTTGCAGCGAGATGTGCACGCCGTTGGGGAAGTCTTTGAAACGCTCCGTCAGGTACGTCAGCCCGGAACTGGTGGCCGACAGGTAAGGGGTGTCGATCTGCGCCAGGTTACCCAGGCAGACCACTTTGGAACCGGCGCCGGCACGGGTAATGATGGTTTTCATCTGGTGCGGCGTCAGGTTCTGGCATTCGTCGATCAAAATCAGGCTCTGCTGGAAGCTGCGACCCCGAATGTAGTTGAGGGATTTGAACTGCAACGGCACTTTGCTGAGGATGTAGTCGACGCTGCCATGGGTGTTTTCGTCATCCATGTGCAAGGCTTCGAGGTTGTCGGTGATCGCACCGAGCCACGGTTCCATTTTTTCCGCTTCGGTGCCGGGCAGGAAGCCGATCTCCTGATCCAGGCCCTGCACGCTTCGAGTGGCGATGATGCGGCGATAGCGTTTGCTGACCATGGTCTGCTCGATGGCAGCGGCCAGCGCCAGAATCGTTTTGCCCGAGCCTGCGGCGCCGGACAGGTTGACCAGGTGGATATCGGGATCGAGCAAGGCAAACAGCGCCAGGCCCTGATAGATGTCACGTGGCTTGAGGCCCCAGGCTTCCTGGTGCATCAACGGTTCCTGGTGCATGTCCAGAATCAGCAACTCGTCAGACTTGATGCCTTTGATCCAGCCGACGAACCCCTGTTCGTCAATGATGAACTCGTTGATGTGAACCGCCGGCAGGTTATCGGTGAGCTGCACGCGGTGCCAGGTGCGGCCATGATCCTGGCGGGTTTCGACCTTGCTGACGCGATCCCAGAACGAACCGGTCATGGTGTGATAGCCACGGGACAACATCGACACGTCGTCGACCAGTTGATCGGTGCTGTAGTCTTCTGCGGCGATCCCACACGCCCGCGCCTTGAGGCGCATGTTGATGTCTTTGGTAACCAGCACCAGGCGCAAATCCTTGTCGCGCGCGTGCAGGTCAATCAATTGATTGATGATGATGTTGTCGTTCAGGTGTTCGGGCAGAAGGCTGTTGGGCTCCTCGCGCTTGCTCATCAGGATGGACAGGAAACCTTTGCGTACCCCGGTACCGCGATCAATCGGTACGCCGAGCTCAACCTCCTCGGGTGTGGCATCGCCCAGGGTTTTGTCGATCAGGCGAATCGCCTGGCGGCATTCGGCGGCAACCGAGTGTTTACCGGCCTTGAGCTTGTCCAGCTCTTCGAGGACGGTCATGGGAATGGCGACGCGGTGTTCTTCGAAATTCAGCAGGGCATTGGGATCGTGAATCAATACGTTGGTATCGAGCACGTAAAGGATTGGCTGGTTTGAGGAAGGGGTGCGTCCGTGATCATCCATACTCGCTCACCTTTATAAAAGCCAAGCGACGCAGAACCACAACAATACTGCGCCACGAAAAGGCCGCCGGTTTTCTCCTTCAAGCAGGAGAAAAATGCTCAAGGTGGGTCTGGGGGGACGCCACCTGTGTTGCAGGTTTCGGCGGTCTGTAGTGGTAATACCGCAAAACCCATGACAGAAAAAAGCTCTTTGACACTTTTTTGAAGTTTATTTCACAGTATGACGAATAGCCCTTGGCGACCTGCGTCAGTGCGCTTACAGTTGGAAGTCAGCCCCGCTCGAAATATGCCAGAAATTCCGGCACACACCCTATCCAAACGAGTGCAAACCCTTATTCTGCGCGGTTCTCAGGGATGTTGCGGCAATCGTCCCAGACGAGCTCGCTTTGCGCCGTGTTGGCCAGCAGCAGTGGCACCGCCGATTGCACCTTGGCACTGGCGTCGTGAAACACCACCGTCCCCCGTCGCCACAACAGCATCAGACTGATGATCCGGTCGCTGATCTGCTCGGCGGACAGTCGACCGTTGGCATCCTGGGCATCAATCGTCCACAACGAAACACGCAGATTCTGATCGCGGAAAAACTGCCCGCTGTCCGCGCGGCGATGGCCATACGGCGGGCGAAACAACGGCACGTAGTTGTCCGGCAGCAGTTGCTGGGTCAGGCCGGCGCTGCGCAGCACGGAGCTTTGCCATTCCAGCCACTGGCTATGGGAACGGTATTCCCAGCCCTGAATGCCCACGCATTGCAAACGGTACAGAGACTGCAAGGTGGTGGCAGAACCGGCTTCCAGGCGCTCCTGCAGACTTTTGCCCAGCACAAAAAACGTCGCGTTCATCTTCTGCTGACGCATGAAATCAGCGAGCCAGTCCGTGCCGCCCTCGGCAATCGTAGGCCCGCCGTCGAAATTCAGCTGGAAGGTTCGATCCGCCATTGCATCGCCGCTCAACTCGTCGGAGTTGTAGCGGGCGATTTCGCTGCTGGTCTGGGGGAACAGCGCCGCCTGAAACAACAGTTCATTGAGATAGCGCTCATGAAAGGCGGCACTGGGCACCGCCCACTTGGCGTAGAACGAGTCATCGGCGATTTTGAACTCCGCGGCCCGCGCGCGCAGCATGTCCATGTCTTCGACCAAGACACAGAACGACGCGTCCTGTGGGCAGCTTTTTTGCGCGCTCTGGTAGTTCTCCAGCAAGCGGTTCCAGAGCCGGTTACGGATCAGGCTCAGCGATTGAAGATTGATGTAGCGCAGGCCCAGGCGCTTTTTCAGGCCTTCTTCATCCAGGCCTTCGCTGAGATACAGCACGTGGGCGAAACCGAGAATCTCGGCACGCGATGCTACGTCGAACAGATCTGGCGTGACTAATGCCTCAGGCCACGCGCTGCGATCGATGGTTGCCACCTCGGGCAATGCCCCATGAGCCTCAAGCCCGAACAGACACGCGCAAACTGCTAAAAACTTACGCAAAACCAATCGCTCCCTTAATCGCCAGATCAGCGCGGCACTATAGCCCAACCAAACAACGCTTGTTGGAGCGCCTATGAGCACCATAGCTGGAGTCATGCGCCCGAAGTACCTAGAATCGCGCCACGATTAAAGGAGACGACTTTATGCTGATGGTGATTTCCCCAGCGAAAACCCTCGATTTCGAAACGCCGCCGAGCACTGCCCGCTTCACTCAGCCGCAATACCTGGACCACTCTCAGGAGTTGATCACCCAGTTGCGCGAGCTCAGCCCGGCGCAAATCAGCGAGTTGATGCACCTGTCCGACAAGCTCTCGGGGCTCAATGCCGCGCGTTTCGGCAGCTGGACGCCGGCCTTCACGCCAGATAACGCAAAACAGGCGTTGCTGGCGTTCAAGGGCGATGTGTACACCGGGCTGCAAGCCGAAACCCTGAGCGATGCCGAGCTGACGTATGCCCAGGGCCACTTGCGCATGCTGTCCGGCCTGTATGGCCTGCTTCGACCACTGGATTTGATGCAGCCGTATCGACTGGAAATGGGCACCCGGCTGGCCAACGCGCGCGGCAAGGACCTTTACGCATTCTGGGGGACGCGCATCAGCGAATGGCTCAATGAGGCGCTGGCCGAGCAAGGGGACGATCTGCTGCTGAACCTGGCGTCCACCGAGTATTTTTCCGCAGTCAAACGCCCCGCCTTGAAGGCCCGGATCATCGATACCGAGTTCAAGGACTTCAAGAACGGGCAATACAAGATCATCAGCTTCTATGCGAAAAAGGCCCGAGGCATGATGAGTCGCTTCGTGATTTCCGAGCAGATCAATACACCCGATGCACTAAAGCAGTTCGACGCTCAGGGCTATCGCTACAGCAGTGAACAGTCCACGCCTGCCAAGTTAGTGTTCCTGCGCGAAACTCCCGAACACTAAGTCACTTGTAAAGCGCAACAGCAAGTCGGGTTGCGCTGATACCCCCCTTTATCGCGACGCGTTTTTGACGAGTTTATGGCGTCAATATTAAGTCTCCAGGTTTTCCAACTTCGCATTCTCAAAAAATTAACAAAATTTTTGCGTGCTAGCGTTTTGCTTTTTCACGGTAGTGGCTTTTTTATATTAAGATGCTAGACCCCCTGATAACTAAGGCCGAAACGGAATATGCCACCATTATGCAATTACCTTTTCCGGCGATTTAAAATCGGCGAATCTCAAAAAGAGGACGAGTGGCCAGGAACTTATCTCGAAATCAGGGGCTCCTACATCCCGTAACAATTCTCGCTGACCTTGTGAGAGATCACTTACAGAGAAGGTGGGAAAACTGGAAGTTGCCGGCCACGATGTTTGACCTAAGCGGTCAAGGCGGTAGGTATCTGGAGATAAATGCACCATTTGGCAACGATTGGTTATTGAGCAAAGCACTATCGCGGTGCACACAGCGAGACTCAGGAACGACCGCAAAGGCTTTAGCCCGCGCCTCTGACCTAGAGACCACTGGGGACACCGACCGGAGTGGCTTGCCGCGTCCCAGAGCGAGATCCTGTAACGTTACATACAGGTTACTTGCCACGAATACTCAGCAGTACTTGAGTCTGCCTTAACTATTTGGCGCTCACCTTTCAACTATGCCTGCGTTCGATATGTGACTTCAACGAGTCACGTTTTTCGAGCGCGCGATAACTGCTGGTCAAATTTTAATATCCAGCCAACTTATGGCGTGAACATCGAGGAGAATACGATGCGTATCAGCATCTTTGGTTTGGGTTATGTCGGTGCAGTATGTGCCGGTTGCCTTTCTGCGCGGGGTCATGATGTTGTTGGTGTGGATATCTCTGCAGCCAAGATCGACCTTATCAATAACGGCAAATCGCCAATCGTAGAACCTGGCCTGGAAGACCTCCTGGCCCAGGGTATTCGTACCGGCAAACTGCGCGGCACCACAGACTTCTCTGAAGCCATTCGGGCCACCGACCTGTCGATGATCTGCGTCGGCACGCCGAGCAAGAAGAACGGCGATCTGGAACTCGATTACATCGAATCCGTTTGCCGCGAAATCGGCTTTGTTCTGCGCGACAAGACTTCCCGCCACACCATCGTGGTGCGCAGTACTGTTTTGCCTGGCACGGTTGCCAACGTGGTTATCCCGATCCTGGAAGATTGCTCCGGCAAGAAAGCCGGCATCGATTTCGGCGTTGCAGTGAACCCTGAGTTCCTGCGTGAAAGCACCGCGATCAAGGACTACGACCTGCCACCGATGACTGTCATCGGCGAGTTCGACAAAGCTTCCGGCGATGTCCTGCAGTCCCTGTACGAAGAACTTGACGCTCCGATCATCCGCAAGGACATCGCAGTGGCCGAGATGATCAAGTACACCTGCAACGTGTGGCACGCCACCAAGGTGACCTTCGCCAACGAAATCGGCAACATCGCCAAAGCAGTCGGCGTTGATGGTCGTGAAGTGATGGAAGTGGTTTGCCAGGACAAGACTCTCAACCTGTCCCAGTACTACATGCGCCCTGGCTTCGCCTTCGGCGGCTCTTGCCTGCCAAAGGACGTTCGCGCCCTGACCTACCGCGCCAGCACCCTGGACGTGGAAGCGCCGCTGCTCAACTCCTTGATGCGCAGCAACGTGTCCCAGGTGCAGAACGCTTTCGACATCATCTCCAGCCACGACACTCGCAAAGTCGCGCTGCTGGGTCTGAGCTTCAAGGCCGGCACTGACGATCTGCGTGAAAGCCCGCTGGTAGAGCTGGCCGAAATGCTGATCGGTAAAGGTTTTGACCTGAGCATCTACGACGCCAACGTTGAATACGCTCGCGTTCATGGTGCCAACAAAGAGTACATCGAGTCGAAAATCCCGCACGTTTCGTCCTTGCTCAACTCGGACTTCGACACCGTGATTGGCGACGCTGACGTGATCATCCTGGGTAACCGCGACGAGCGCTTCCGTGCACTGGCCAATAACGCGCCAGCCGGCAAGCACGTTGTCGATCTGGTCGGCTTCATGACCAACGCGACCAGCGAAAGCGACCGTACCGAAGGTATCTGCTGGTAACGCATAGAGCAGCTGCAAGCTTCAAGCGGCAAGCCACAAGCACAAGCTGCAAGCCAACTTGAGGCTTGCAGCTTGCGGCTTGCAACTTACTTAGGGATACCGATTATGCACAGGCTAAAGACCGGCCTTTTACAGGCCGCCGGTTGGCTGTTCTACCTGAGTTTATTGATGGGCCTCGCCTTGGCGCTGCCTACAAGTATCTTCGACGCC
The DNA here is from genome assembly GCF_000416235.1 of Pseudomonas sp. CFII64. GTDB lineage: Bacteria > Pseudomonadota > Gammaproteobacteria > Pseudomonadales > Pseudomonadaceae > Aquipseudomonas. Next base: position 17,282 of record NZ_ATLO01000054.1, read on the forward strand.
GAGTCGAAGAACTTTATTTTCCTGATTGGCGCTGTTGGTATCTGGCGCTACTCGATGGGTGCCACGCACTTCCTACGCGGCATGCTGTTTCTGTATGTGGTTTACCCGCACTTGCGCCGCAAGGTTCGCAAGCTCGGCAAATCCGCGGACCCGTCCCATGTGTTCCTGATGGTCACCAGCTTTCGAATCGATGCGCTGACCACGGCCCAGGTGTACAGCTCGGTGATTCGCGAAGCCATTGACTGCGGTTTCCCGACCACGATCGTCTGTTCGCTGGTGGAAATGTCCGATGAGTTGCTGGTCAAGGCGATGTGGGAAAAAGCCAATCCGCCTGCCCATGTGAAGCTGGACTTCGTGCGCATTGCCGGCACCGGCAAGCGTGACGGCCTGGCGTTCGGCTTCCGCGCCATTTCCCGGCACTTGCCGGATGACCGCGCTGTGGTTGCCGTGATCGATGGCGATACCGTGCTCAGTGAAGGCGTGGTGCGCAAGACCGTGCCCTGGTTCCAGCTGTTCGGCAATGTCGGCGGCCTGACCACCAACGAGTTCTGCGAAGTGCGCGGCGGTTACATCATGAGCGAATGGCACAAGCTGCGTTTCGCCCAGCGGCACATCAACATGTGCTCGATGGCGCTGTCCAAGCGCGTACTGACCATGACCGGCCGTATGTCGGTGTTTCGTGCGTCGGTCGTGACCGACCCGGCATTCATTGCCGACGTCGAGAGCGATTCGCTGACGCACTGGCGTCTGGGCAAGTTCAAGTTTCTGACCGGTGACGACAAGTCCAGCTGGTTCAGCCTGATGCGCCTGGGCTACGACACGTTCTACGTCCCGGATGCCGCGATCAATACCGTGGAGCACCCGCCGGAAAAAAGCTTCATCAAGGCCAGCCGCAAACTGATGTATCGCTGGTACGGCAACAACCTGCGGCAGAACTCCCGGGCACTTGGCCTGGGCATGGGCCGTCTGGGTCTGTTCACCAGCGTCGTGCTGTTCGATCAGCGCGTGTCCATGTGGACATCGATCCTCGGCCTGACCGTCGCGATCATCGCCAGCATGAAGTATGGCGTGACGTTCATCCTGATGTACCTGCTATGGATCGGCATCACCCGCCTGATTCTCACACTGATGTTGTCCTTGTCAGGGCACACGATCGGGCCGGCCTATCCGATCATTCTTTATTACAACCAGATCGTCGGTGCGCTGATGAAGATCTACGTCTTCTTCCGCCTCGACCGACAGTCCTGGACTCGTCAGGACACAAAACTCAGCCGTGACATGGCCAGTTTCCAGGGCTGGTTCAACACATGGTCCTCCCGAACCATGACTTTCTCGGCTGGCACCATCTTCGTCGCCGCGCTGTTGACGATGGTTTGACCAGACCCACGGATTAATCGCTTAAGTAGGAAAATTAACCATGAATACAGCCGTGAATGCGAACGTCGTCCATGAATCCGAAGCCCAGCGTCAACACGCCCGGATCCGGATTCCCGCCAAGCTGCGCCTGCTCAATGGCCAGCCCAACGCCCCTCTGGTACAGGTCGAAGACTTGTCTGCCGGTGGCCTGAGCTTCGTTGCCCCGAACAATCTGCGCCTGGCTACAGGTTCAGTGATCAAGGGTCGTCTGCAGTTCCTCATCGACAACCTTGGCCTGGCCATGGACATCGAAATGCAGGTCCGCTCGGTGGATGCCTCCACTGGCCGCGTTGGTTGCCAGTTCCAGAACCTGGAACAGCAAGACATCGCCACCCTGCGCCACCTGATTACCTCGCACCTGAGCGGCGACATCGTCAGCATGGGCGAAGTACTGGCCACCTTGCAGCGCGACAATTTCACCAAGGCGCGCAAGAACAAAGGCGAAGGCAGCGGCATGAGCGCCCTCGCGCGATTGCGCGCGGTGACCTTCAGCCTGGGCATTTTCATCGTTGGCCTGGCGGCATTCGGTTTCATCTTCAAGACCGTCTACGGCCTGTACTTCGTCAGCCATGCATCGGCCGGCCTGGTTACCTTGCCGTCGATGGATGTCACCATGCCGCGTGAAGGCACCGTGCAGAGCCTGGCTCAGGTCAATGGCCCGATTGCCAAAGGCGCCCCGCTCGCTTCGTTCAGCACCAGCATGCTGGAAATGCTCAAGGGCAGCCTGAACGGCGACGATCTGCAACCGGCCAAAATCGAAGAACTGTACGGCAAGCAAATGGCCGGCACCTTGACCAGCCCTTGCGACTGCGTCGTTGCCAAGCAACTGGTGGCGGACGGTCAGTTCGCCTCCAAAGGTCAGGTGATCTTCCAGCTGGTGCCGCGTAACACGGCTGCCAACGTTGAAGCGCGCTTCACTTATCGCCAGTTCAACGATGTCAAACCCGGCACTCACGTGAACTTCCAGGTTGCCGGCGAAGACAAGGTCCGTACCGGCCAGATCGTCAGCAGCACCAACTTGAGCGACGCCGACCTGTCCACCGACATCCGCGTGCAGATCAAGCCTGACGAAGCGCTGGACAGCTCGTTGTCCGGTCGCCCTGTGGAAGTCACCAGTGATCGTGGCCCTTCGATGAACTGGCTGATCGACAAAGCCATGGCCGCGGGTCTCTAACATGGGTAGCCCACTACGAACCTTGTCGACCCCAACGCTATTGAGCCTGGCGATTGCCTTCGCGCTGACCGGTTGTGCCGGCCTGCCCGATCAACGCCTGGCCAATGAAGCCCTGAAAAACGGCGACACCGCCCTGGCAGAGCAGAACTATCGGCAACTGGCGGACCTGGGCTACAGCGATGCACAGGTCGGTCTGGCCGATATTCAGGTAGAAAGCCGCGATCCAGCCCTGCTCAAGCAGGCCGAGGCCACCTACCGCGCCGCCGCAGAAACCTCGCCTCGGGCGCAATCGCGCCTGGGTCGTCTGCTGGCTGCCAAACCGTACGCGACCGAAGCCGAACACAAAGAAGCCGAACAGTTGCTGAAGAAGGCGTTCGCCAATGGCGACACGTCTTCTCTGACGCCGCTGGCGATGCTCTATCTGCAATACCCGCACACGTTCCCCAACGTGAACGCGCAGCAGAAGATCAGCGAATGGCGCGCTGCCGGCTACCCGGAAGCAGGTCTGGCCCAGGTGCTGCTGTATCGCACCCAAGGCACTTACGATCAGCATCTGGATGAAGTCGAAACCATCTGCAAGACCGCGCTGACCACCACTGACATCTGCTATGTCGAACTGGCCACCGTGTATCAGAAACGCGGCCAGACCGAACAGCAGGCAGCGCTGATCAAGCAGCTGCAAAGCGCTTACGCGATCGGCACTGTCGGCGCCCAGCGCGTGGACAGCGTGGCCCGCGTGCTGGGTGACGCCGAGATCGGCACGCCGGACGCAAAGACTGCCCAGCAATTGCTGGAACAAGTCGCGCCGGGCTATCCGATTTCCTGGGTCACCCTGGCCAAACTGCTCTACGACTTCCCCGATCTGGGCGACGTCGACAAGATGATGGAATACCTGGACAACGGTCGCGCCGCGGATCAACCCCGCGCCGAACTGCTGCTGGGCAAGCTGTACTACGAAGGCAAATGGGTGCCGGCCGATTCGAAAAAAGCCGAAGAGCATCTGAAGAAAGCCGCAGGCACGGAAATCGCCGCGCATTACTACCTGGGGCAGATCTATCGTCGGGGCTACCTCGGCCAGGTCTATCCACAGAAGGCAGTGGACGAACTGCTGATCGCCGCTCGTGGCGGTCAGAACAGTGCCGACTACGCCATTGCCCAGCTCTACTCCCAAGGCAAGGGCACGATTCCCAACCCGGTCAATGCCTGGGTCTTCAGCCAATTGGCGCTGAAGCAAGGCACGCCGCAAGCCACCGATCTGGCGCAGCAACTGAGCGCCGCACTACCGCCTGAAAAGCTCGCCGCAGCCCAACGGTTGCTGGAACAAGAGCAAAAAGTCCGGGGCGCCAGCAGCCAGAACGCGCTGGCCATGCAAGCCCTGCAAAAAGAAGACGGCGAGGACGCACCCCTATGAAACTGAATTCCCTGATGGCTGCCGGCATGGGCCTGGGCTTTACGCTGATGTGGGCGACGCCGACATTGGCCGCGATGACTGAAGACAAGAACTTTGGTCTGGAAGTGAAAATCACCGGCCAGGCCGAAGACGACCGCGACCTGGGCACCCGCTCCGGCGGCGACGTCAACGGTATCGGTCTGGACGTGCGTCCATGGATTTACGGCGAGCGCGGTAACTTCAGCGGCTATGCCATGGGCCAGGTGGTGACCGCCACCGACACCATCCAGACTGACCCGCTGGAACAAGCCACCAGCGATGGCAGCGGCACCCAGACCGCGCGCGGCAATGCCAGCGAGCGGGAAGTCGACAAGAGCTATCTGGCCTTGCGCGAATTCTGGATCGGTTACAGCGGTTTCACCCCGTACCCTGGCGAAATGCTGAAGGTCGGTCGTCAGCGCCTGCGCAACGACGACGGCCAATGGCATGACGTGAACATCGAAGCGGTAAATTGGGCGTTCGACACCACGCTGTTGCGTGCCGATGTCGGCGCTGCCCAGCGCTTCAGCGAATACCGCACTGACCTGACCGAGCTGGACCCGAAAGACAAAGACCGTCAGCACCTGTTCGGCGACGTCGCCTACCAGTGGTCCCCTGGCCATTGGGCCGGCGTGCGCGCCCATCACAGCCACGACGGCGGCAGCCTCAAGGACCGCGGTGAGGTGGTGGACGATCTGGACAAGACTTCCCGGGGCGATCTGACCTGGCTGGGTCTGCAGGCCAACAGCGACGCTTACAACTATCGCAACACCAACCCGATCAACTATTGGGGCAGCCTGACTTACCTGACCGGCGATCGTGACGAAACCCCGACCACCTTCAGCTCGGCCACCGATCAATACCTGGCGGGCGACAAGACCAGCAGCAACGTCAACGGCTGGGCGACCGATCTGGGCCTGCGTTTCCGTCTGGACCCGCAATGGCAAGTCGGCGCCGCGTACTCGCGGGCCAGCAAGAATTACGAACAGAACGGCCTGGAAAGTAACCGATCGAACTGGACCGGCACCCGCTCGCGTGTGCATCGCTTCGGCGAAGCGTTCCAGGGCGAAATGGCCAACGTGGAAACCGGCTCGCTGTTCGCTTCCTGGCAGCTGCGTGACGACTACGACGCGTCGCTGATTTACCACAAGTTTCGTCGTGTCGATGGCAATGCCCGTATCGGCGGCGCTGGCGTGAACCCCAATCGCGAGAACTTCGACGAAAACGGCATCTCGACCAACACCTTCGATTCGTTGCCACTGGAAGACGGTCGCAAGGATCTGGGTCAGGAAATGGACCTGGTCGTGACCAAGTACTTCAAGCAAGGCCTGTTGCCGGCGGCGTTGAGCCAGTCGATGGACGAGCCTTCGGCGCTGGTGCGCCTGCGCGCCGGTGTCTTCAAGCCGGGCGACGCTTATCACAGTGGCGTGGATGAATACATGCACCGCGCCATCGTCGACGTTATCTGGCGCTTCTGATGCGAGCCGCGAAAGGAGTGCGAGAGATGAACAGTCAAGCAAGCAACTTGCGAACCCGGGCCTGGCCACAAGCCCTGCTGGAAAGCGCAGTGCTGAGCAGCGCGCTGTTGCTCGGCAGCACGATGGCACTGGCTAACAGTGCGCCGGCTGCGACCGCTCCCGCCAAGGTCGGAGTCGTTAAAGAGTTGCAACAGGCCAAGACCTACACCATCAGCAGCCCGCCCGTCGAGCCGCTGATGATGGACAAGCCCAAGCTGCCGGACCTGACCGGCTACACCGCCGAAGCCGCTGCGAAAAAAATCGTGCGCGGCAAGCCGGCGAAAGTCCGCATGGGCCGGATGATGGCGGAAAACGGCCTGAAGGAATTCATCGGTGGCGATAACAAGATGGCCGAATGGGTTGCCCGCCAACGCGGCATCCCCCAGGCCATCGTTGTTGAAGACGGTTATGCCACCCTGAAAGACCTGGCGAAAAAAGTACCCAAGCAGTACCTGAACGAAGTTTCCCCAGGTGTGTTCCTGGCCCGCGTGCCAATCCTGGTGACCGAGCATGCAACTCTGGAAATCGCCAAGAACGAACTGCGTCTGTCTCAGGAAGGCGGTTCGTTCCTGGTGATCGAGGGCAAGCTGTTCATGTCTGACTCCCAGCTCAACGGCTGGCGCGAAGCGGACAAAGGCCTGGCCTCGTTCCGCTCGCCGACCGAGTTTCGTCCGTTCCTGCTGTCCTGGGGCGGTTCGCAGACTTACGTGGTCAACAGCAAGATGGCGAGCCTGGGCTACTCCAAGAGTAAATCCTACGGCGTGAGTATTTCCCAATACACGCCGAACATGGCCAAGGTCATGAAGCGTCCGGAACCGACTGGCTGGATCATCGGCTCCGAGTTCGCCGACATGTGGTACGGCTTCTACTGCTATGAAACCCGTGACTTCGTGGTCAAGGGCAATACCTATCGCGACAACATCGTCTACGGCATTGACCCCCATGACCGTTCCCACGGGCTGATCATTGCCGAGAATGACGTCTACGGCACCAAGAAAAAGCACGGGATCATCGTGTCCCGTGAGGTGAACGACAGCTTCATTTTCCGCAACAAGAGCCACGACAACAAATTGTCCGGCGTGGTCCTTGACCGTAACAGCAGCAACAACCTGGTCGCGTACAACGAGGTCTATCAGAACCATTCTGACGGCATCACCTTGTACGAGAGCGGCGACAACCTGCTGTGGGGCAATCGTGTCATCGCCAACCGTCGTCACGGCATCCGCGTACGTAACAGCGTGAACATCAAGCTGTACGAAAACGTCGCCATGGCCAACGGCCTGATGGGCGTCTACGGCCACATCAAGGACCTGAGCGATACCGACCGTGACATCGACCTCGACCCGTTCGATACCAAAGTGTCGCTGATCGTCGTCGGCGGTGAACTGACCGGCAACAACTCCGGCCCGCTGTCCATCGACTCGCCCTTGAGTATCGAGCTGTATCGCGTGGCGATGCTGGCACCGACCAAGAGCAACGGCATCAGCTTCAACGGCATCTTGGGCGAACGCCAGGACGAGATTCTCGACTTGCTGGTCCGCCAGAAGAAAGCCGTGCTGATCGACCCGGTCGAGCGCCAGACAGAACTTCAGGACTGAGGAAGATATTTTTATGCACGCACATTTGATCAAGTTACTCAGTCTGTCCGGCCTGACCGCAGCCCTGATCGCTATCAGTGGCGGTGCTCGTGCCGACGACACAACAGCGCCGACGTTCACCGCCGAGCCTTGCTGCAACCTGTGTCCTGAAGCTCACGATGCCAAGAATTACGTGACCCGCTATCAGCAGAACTTCACCACGCTGGTGCAGGCTCAGGGCGACTGGCTGTTCCGGACCCAAGAAGATTTGCGCACCGAATTCGACACCACGCCGGAAGGCTACCGTCGCATGAAAGAACTGCACGATGCGTTCAAGAGCAAGGGTGTGGAACTGGTGGTGGTTTACCAGCCGACTCGCGGCCTGGTGGATCGCAACAAACTGTTCCCGGCCGAACGCGACAAGTTCGACTACGAAAAAGCGCTGACCAATTACAAGGCCATGCTCGGTCGCTTCAGCAAGATGGGCTATTGGGTGCCGGATCTGTCGCCGTTGACCAACGAGCAACAGGCGCATGATTTCTACTTCCGCGGTGACCAACACTGGACGCCATACGGCGCCCAGCGCACCGCGAAAATCGTTGCTGAAACCGTGAAGAAAGTTCCGGGTTACGCAGGCATTCCCAAGCGCGAATTCGAGAGCCACGTCTCCGGCCGCATGGGCAAGACCGGCACCCTGCACAACATGGCCGCGCAGTTGTGCGGCAATACTTATGCCGTGCAGTACATGGATCAATTCACCACCGAGCCTAAAGGCGAAGCGGCGGATGGCGATCTGTTCGGCGATTCCGGCAACCCGGAAATCACCCTGGTCGGTACCAGCCACAGCGGCAAGAACTACAACTTTGCCGGCTTCTTGCAGGAATACATTGGCGCTGACGTATTGAACGTCGCGTTCCCTGGCGGTGGTCTGGAAGGTTCGATGCTGCAGTACCTGGGCAGCGAAGACTTCCAGAAGCGTCCACCCAAGGTCCTGATCTGGGAATTCTCGCCGCTGTACCGTCTGGACCAGGAGACCATCTATCGCCAGATGATGTCGCTGCTGGATAACGGCTGCGAAGGCAAGCCAGCCATCATGAGCGCCAGCACCACCCTCAAGCCAGGCACCAACGAAGTGTTGGTCAATGGCAAGAACGGAATCAAAGACATTCGCAACGGCAGCAATCAGATCGACATTCGTTATGCCGACCCGTCGGTGAAAGTCCTTCAGGCCAAACTCTGGTACATGAACGGTCGCCACGAAGATCTGAAAATCGAAAAACCGGAAACATCCGATACCGACGGACGCTTCTCCTTCGAACTGCGCGAAGACAAGGACTGGGCTGACCAGCAATTGCTCGCACTGGAAGTACAGGGCCCGGAAGCGGGTGCTGCACCGCAGAAGATCGAGGCGAAGGTTTGCAAACGTAACGTGTTCCCGAGAACTGCGCAGAACACCGCGCAAGCCGGGTTATGAGGCTACCTATGCACACTCCGAAACTGATGCTCCCCACCCTGCTGTCTCTGGCGATGTTTGCCGGGGCAGCCAGCGCCGCCACGGGTCTCGTGCCGCCGCAAGGGTATTACGCGCCGATCGAGAAACTCAAGACCGGCGAAAACAACTTCACCTGTGACGCGATCCCGCAGCCGTACACCGACAAGCTGGTGTTCCGCAGCAAATACGAAGGTTCCGACAAGGCGCGTTCGACCCTCAACGAGGAATCGGAACAAGCGTTCCGTGATGCGACCAAGTCGATCACCACGCTGGAACGCGGCATCAGCAAAGTCGTCATGCAGTACATGCGAGACGGCCGTCCGGAACAGCTCGACTGCGCGCTGAACATGCTCACCACCTGGGCCAAGGCCGATGCGCTGGAGTCCAAGGACTTCAACCACACCGGCAAATCGATGCGCAAATGGGCGTTGGGCAGCATGTCCTCCGCTTACCTGCGCCTGAAGTTCTCCGATTCGCATCCATTGGCGGCGCATCAGCAACAGGCGCAAGTCATCGAAGCCTGGTTCAGCAAGCTGGCCGATCAAGTGGTCAGCGACTGGGACAACCTGCCGCTGGAAAAAACCAACAACCATTCGTACTGGGCTGCCTGGTCGGTGATGGCAACTTCGGTCGCCACCAACCGCAAGGACTTGTTCGACTGGGCAGTGAAGGAATTCAAGGTCGGCGCCAATCAGGTCGACAAAGACGGCTTCCTGCCTAATGAACTCAAGCGCAATCAACGTGCCTTGGCGTATCACAACTACGCCCTGCCGCCGCTGGCCATGATCGCCAGTTTCGCCCAGGTGAACGGCGTCGATGTGCGTCCGGAAAACAACGGCGCGTTGCAGCGTCTGGGCGAGCGCGTACTCAGCGGCGTCAAGGATCCGGACACCTTCAAACAGAAAAACGGCGACAAGCAGGACATGACCGATCTGAAGATCGACAGCAAGTTCGCCTGGCTTGAACCGTACTGCTCGCTCTACACCTGCAAGCCTGAAGTGCTGGATAACAAACACAAGATGCAACCGTTCAAAACCTTCCGCCTCGGTGGTGACCTGACCAAGGTCTTCGACCCGAGCCATGAGAAGGGTGACAAAGGCAGCTGATACATAGCTCAACCGTAGGAGCGGCTTTAGCCGCGAGGGGACGGGCATTCAGAATCATATCCATGATCTGCAATACCGACCTCGCGGATGAAGCCGCTCCTACGAGCACTGCGTAAACCCCCATTTTGCTATGGGGGGTTTGGGGGGGCTTCGGCCTTTGACTGTTGGACAAACGGAGAGATAAGGATGGTTTTTTCATCCAACGTGTTCCTGTTCCTGTTCTTGCCGATCTTCCTCGGCTTGTACTACTTGAGCGGGCAACGCTACCGCAACCTGCTGCTGCTGGTTGCCAGCTACGTCTTCTACGCCTGGTGGCGAGTGGACTTCCTGGCGCTGTTTGCCGCCGTCACGTTGTGGAACTACTGGATCGGCCTCAAGGTGGGCGCCGCAGGCGTTCGTACCAAGCCGGCCCAACGCTGGCTGTTGCTCGGCGTCGGTGTCGACCTGTGCATCCTGGGCTACTTCAAGTACGCCAACTTCGGTGTGGACAGCATCAACGCCATGATGACTTCGGTCGGGCTTGAGCCGTTCATCCTGACTCACGTGCTGTTGCCGATCGGGATCTCGTTCTACATCTTCGAGTCCATCAGCTACATCATCGACGTGTATCGCGGTGATACCCCGGCCACCCGCAACCTCATCGACTTTGCAGCGTTCGTGGCGATTTTCCCGCACCTGATCGCCGGCCCGGTTTTGCGCTTTCGCGACCTCGCCGATCAGTTCAACAACCGCACGCACACCCTGGATAAATTCTCCGAGGGTTGCACGCGGTTCATGCAGGGTTTCATCAAGAAGGTCTTCATCGCCGACACCCTGGCGGTGGTTGCCGACCATTGCTTCGCCTTGCAGAACCCGACCACGGGCGATGCCTGGCTCGGCGCACTGGCCTACACCGCGCAGCTGTATTTCGACTTCTCCGGTTACAGCGACATGGCCATCGGCCTGGGCTTGATGATGGGTTTCCGCTTCATGGAAAACTTCAAACAGCCGTACATCAGTCAGTCGATCACCGAGTTCTGGCGTCGCTGGCACATCAGCCTGTCCACCTGGCTGCGTGACTATCTGTACATCACGTTGGGCGGCAACCGTGGCGGCACGCTGACCACTTATCGCAACCTGTTCCTGACCATGCTGCTGGGCGGTCTGTGGCACGGCGCGAACATCACCTACATCGTCTGGGGCGCCTGGCACGGCATGTGGCTGGCGATTGAAAAAGCGTTGGGTCTGAACACCAACTCGCGCACCTTCAACCCGATTCGCTGGGCACTGACGTTCCTGCTGGTCGTCATGGGCTGGGTGATCTTCCGTTCGGAAAACCTGCACGTCGCCGGTCGCATGTACGGCGCCATGTTCAGCTTCGGTGACTGGCAGCTGTCGGAACTCAATCAGGCCAGCATCACCGGCCTGCAAGTGGCAACCCTCGTCGTGGCTTACGTGACTCTGGCGTTCTTCGGCCTGCGCGATTTCTACATGAATCGCCCTGCCGACAAAGCCGCCAGCAAAGCCACGCCGGATCTGGGCGTTCAGGCTGACGGCCCGGCCAACGCCGTAGCCGGCACCATCAAGGCTGTTCCCGGCGATAACCCGGGCAGCATTCATCAGCCTGGCTACACCGTCGGCGTCGAAGCTCAGGTGCAACCTGCCTACTGGGTTGCCGATTGGCCGCGTTACGCCATGCGCGCCTTGATCCTGCTGCTGTTCGTTGCCTCGATTCTCAAACTCTCGGCGCAAAGCTTCTCGCCGTTCCTTTACTTCCAGTTCTGAGGAGCCTGACATGACCCGTTCATTACGAATCCTCTACATCGCCCTGTTCATGGGGATCCTGCTGGCGCTGGGGATCTGGTCGCTGCGCAGTTTCAGCAGCTTCTCGACCTCAGCGGAAACCACGATTCTCAATGGTCGCTGGGCCAAGGCGGCGGAGACTCACTACGACGAAGAGTTCCCGATCAAGCGCATCGGCACCAACCTCTGGGCGGCACTGGATTACAAGCTGTTCAACGAAGGTCGTCCCGGCGTCGAGCTGGGCAAGGACCAATGGCTGTACACCGACGAAGAGTTCAATGCCGTCGTCAACGGCGAGCAGAACGAAGCGGACAACCTGGCAATCATTCAGGGCGTACGTGACGCACTGAAAGCCCAGGGCACCGAACTGGTATTGGCGATCATTCCGGCCAAGACCCGTCTGTATCCGGAGCACATCGGCGCCAACAAGCCCGCCTCGCTGCACACCGATCTGTATCAACAGTTCCATGCCCAAGTGGCTCAGGCCGGTGTATTCGCGCCTGATCTGCTGACACCGCTGCAAGGCGCCAAGCAGAACGGCCAGGTCTTCCTGCGCACCGACACGCACTGGACGCCAATGGGTGCCGAAGTAGTTGCCCAGCAACTTGGCGCGGCCATTGCGCAAAAAAATCCGCTGAACGGTGAACCGACAAAGTTCACGACTCAGGCAAAAGAAACTTCAGCTTATAAAGGCGACCTGACCAACTTCCTGCCCTTGGATCCCTTGTTCAGTAATTTGCTTCCGCAGCCAGATCAATTGCAACAAAGGAGCACGGATCTTGTCGAAGCACAGGCATCCGGTGATGACGCGTTATTTGCCGACAGTGACGTTGCAGTTGGATTGGTCGGCACAAGTTACAGCGCCAACCCTAACTGGAACTTTCTCGGCGCACTTAAACAGGCACTTCACAGCGATGTCGTGAATTACGCGGAAGACGGGCACGGCCCGGTTCTGCCAATGCTCAAGTACCTGCAGACCGATGCGTTCAAGAACAGCCCGCCGCAAGTGCTGATCTGGGAATTCCCGGAACGATATCTGCCTGCTCATAACGACCTTGGCGAGTTTGATCCGAAGTGGATCGCAGAACTCAAAAAGCCTCGTGACGATAAACAAAATCTGGCCATTAACGCCAAAACATCCGAGTCGCCCAACAGGGCGCAAAACTGAGAGGAACATCAAATGACCTTACAGACCACTCCACACACTTTGGCTGAGAACACTATGACCACTGCAACTAAAAACACTGCTGGCAAAAACCGTTTCTTCAAAACCTGCGCACTGGCCGCAGGCCTGGGCTTCATGTCCCTGCAGGCTTTCGCTGGCGACGCCGCGCTTTACGGCCCGACCGCTCCGAAAGGCTCGACCTTCGTACGTGTTTACAACGCCAGCAGCGCCGAAATCAGCGCCACTGTCGGCAACACCAACTTGAACGAAGTAGCACCGCTGGGCAGCACCGCGTTCAGCTTCATGCCGCAAGGTGACTACAGCGCCAAGCTCGGCAGCCAGACGGTTCCGGTGAAACTGGCCAGCGATCACTATTACACCCTGGTCAACAACGCCAGCGGCAAGCCACAGCTGGTTGAAGAGCCGCCGTTCAAGAACAAGCAAAAATCCCTGGTGCGCGTGCAGAACCTCAGCGACAAAGCGCTGACCCTGAAAACCGCCGACGGCAAGACCGACGTGGTCAAGACCGTAGCGGCCAAAGGCACCGGCGAGCGTGAAATCAATCCAGTGAAAGTCACCCTGGCGCTGTATGACGGCGACAAGAAAGTCAGCGACCTCAAGCCAATTGCCCTTGAGCGTGGCGAAGCCGCCGTGCTGTACATCACCGGCAGCGGCAGCAGCCTGTCGCCAGTCTGGGTCAAGCCTCCAGTAGCCACTCGCTAAGCGGATTTAGTCAGTCGGTCCGAGCCCTTCCTTCATAGGTAAAGCGGCATGAGCGGACCGACCGACGCGGAATAAGAACAAGACAGAAACGACAGACAGAACGACGTTCAGCCCTATTACGAATGCTATTGGAGATACAAAATGATTCCAGTGATCTTGTCAGGCGGTAGCGGTTCACGACTCTGGCCGCTTTCGCGTAAACAATTCCCTAAGCAGTTCCTGGCATTGACCGGCGAACATACTTTGTTCCAGCAAACCCTCGAACGCCTGGTGTTCGACGGCATGCAGGACCCCATCGTGGTCTGCAACAAGGACCACCGCTTCATCGTCACCGAGCAATTGGCGGCCCTGAAGCTGGAAACCCAGACTGTCATCATGGAACCGTTCGGCCGCAACACGGCCCCGGCGGTTGCCATCACCGCGATGCTGCTGCTGGCCGAAGGCAATGACGAACTGATGCTGATTCTGCCCGCCGACCACGTGATCGACGACCAGAAAGCCCTGCAACGCGCCCTCGCCCTGGCCACTGTCGCGGCAGAACGCGGTGAAATGGTGTTGTTCGGCGTGCCGGCCACCAAACCGGAAACCGGTTATGGCTACATCAAATCCACTGCCGATGCGCTGCTGCCGGAAGGCGTGAGCCGCGTGTCGCAATTCGTTGAAAAACCAGACGAAAAACGCGCGGCGGAATTCGTCCAGGCCGGTGGCTATTTCTGGAACAGCGGCATGTTCCTGTTCCGCGCCAGCCGTTATCTGGAAGAGCTGAAAAAGCACGATCCGGACATCTACGACACCTGCATGCTGACCCTGGAGCGCAGCAAGCGTGACGGCGACAGCATCGATATCGACGAAGCCACCTTCGCCTGCTGCCCGGACAACTCCATCGACTACGCCGTGATGGAAAAAACCCAACGCGCCTGCGTTGTGCCGTTGACCGCTGGCTGGAATGACGTCGGTTGCTGGGCATCGCTGTGGGAAGTGCATGAAAAAGACAGCAACGGCAACGTCACCAAAGGCGACGTCGTCCTGCAAGACAGCCGCAACTGCATGATCCACGGCAACGGCAAGCTGGTTTCGGTGATCGGCCTGGACAACATCGTGGTCGTGGAAACCAAAGACGCGATGATGATTGTCCATAAGGACAAGGTTCAAGGCGTCAAGCAGATGGTCAACACGCTCAATGAGCAAGGCCGCAGCGAAACCCAAAACCACCTTGAAGTCTATCGTCCGTGGGGTTCCTACGACTCGGTCGACATGGGCGGTCGCTTCCAGGTCAAGCGTATCTCGGTCAAGCCGGGCGCCAGCCTCTCGCTGCAGATGCACCACCACCGCGCGGAACACTGGATCGTGGTATCAGGCACGGCTCAGGTTACCTGCGATGAGAACGTGTTCCTGCTCACCGAAAACCAGTCCACCTACATCCCGATCGCGTCGGTCCATCGCCTGAAAAACCCAGGCAAGATCCCGTTGGAAATCATCGAAGTGCAATCGGGCAGCTACCTGGGTGAGGACGACATCGAACGTTTCGAAGACGTTTATGGCCGCTCCAACAACCTCGACGCGGGCGTAAAAACCCAGACCCTGGCACGTTAAAAAAAGCTTCAGGCTTCACGTTTGAAGCCTGAAGCCTTAACGAGCAGTCGCCCCCAACGACTTTCTGCGTATCCCCATCCGCAGAAGGTTGTTGGGGGGGGTTATTCTTGAATCATCACCCGCTTGCACCAACGATGCCTTTTACGTTGATGTGTCGCGAACACTTAGTTCTCAACCCCCTTAAAAAGTCTCCTTTCCAGCGTGAAAGCCTGGAGCGCTTGCAGTCTTCTTGTTCAGTTTTGATATGAATCTCGCAGGCAACCTAGTACTACTGACAAATGCAGCATAGGTATCCGCATTGCGTAACAACACCTTCGCCCTAAAAAACTCATTAGTTAGAAACTCACTGCGGAGTTGGCCAGGAGCTATTGAGCGCTCACTGACTTCAGCAAAAATATTTGATAGATGCCCTTCATTTACTGCGACCGAATTGAGGCCCTGCATAGAGATCGCATGAAGGCTTCGCCTGAAATCCCTTGACCAATCACCGATTTCGTCTCCGCGAGCAAGCTTTGAAAGTGTCCCGGAGACATTATAGTAAACATCAACGGTGTCTTCGACCGCATGACTACTCTCATGTATAAGTACCCTTGCCAAGTCCAGCACATGATAATTTTCCAAAGCATTAACAGAAATACCCACTACTCGTTCAGGCGCATACGCACTTCTCTTAAACGCTATACCCTCAACATCAGAGTGAGTTTCGAAAAGACTTATTTTGAAGCCTCCCCCGCTGACCAATGATTTAAGATACTCTCGCTGCCGATCAAATGATCCTTTAAGATCATCAACTATCTGCAGTTCAAGCTCTTGACTCACCTGACCAAAAGTTGCACTAAATGATTCAGAAACGCCTTGACCGAACTTTTCTTTTGACAGTTCCTTATTAGTTCCCGCCAGTAATTTTAGTGCCGCCTTGACGCTTTGTTTAAATATGGTTTTCTGCTCAGAACTAAAACTGGAAAATCCTCGCGCGACGTTCTTCAGGCCATAATTTTGCCGGACCGACATCTCCTGTTCGCCCAATACATCATATGGCGCAGCGCCCTCCCAGTCGCCAAACCGCAAAGGTGAATTCCTGACCATCCGATACACATTCAACCCATCCACAACCCCCGCCGGATCCGGATTAATCCAGCGCTGCAACCACGGCGCGTAATATCGCAAACCGTAGTAATACAACCCGGTTGCATCGCGTTCCTTTCCGGAATAACGCACGGTTTTATAGCTGGCTTCGATGGCATTGCGCCCGGCCCACCACGATGTTCCGCCGAACGGGTAGTAACTTTCCTGGCTGATGATTTGCGCGACGTTATCCAGTTCGATTGTGCCTGAGCCCAGATGGTCATTGAGCGTGTAGCGGTATTGATCATTGGCAAGGTCGTCCGGTTTTCCGGCTTGCCAATGCAGCACCCGAACACTATTGCGCCCGACCTGCACGCAGATTACTTGCAAAATTTCGCCCGTGGCGGTATCCGTGCGGATTTCCAGACCCGGCAAATAACGGACTTCGGCGCGGTGGCTGACGGCCTTGGCCTGAGTCATGCGGACCTTGCGCAGGCGTTGGCCGCTGGCGTCATAGATGTAGCGTTCACTGTCGTCGTCAGCCGTTTCGCGCAGTACGGGGTGCACCTGTTGCAGTTGATTGCGCCGATCCCAGCTCAGGGTTTGTCCGGCCTGCAGTTGCAGTAGATTGCCGTTGGCATCGAACCCGGCGCCGATGGTTGCTTCATCCGGCGGTTGATCATTGATCACCGGCAGGCTGCGATTGCTGGTGCGCGCCGTCACCAGGGTCCGCGAATGAGTCTGCGCGCCCACATGGGTCAGCTGTTGCAGATTGCCGCCCGCATCGTAGCGATAGGTCTGCGTGTAATTGGCCAGTTGGCTCGGATCGGCCGGGCTCTGAAATTCCGGAAAAACCGGGCCATGATTGACCGTCGCGGCTTCTCTTCCCGTCGCTTCAATCAGCTGATAGAGCGTGTCGTATTGATAATTCGACACGGACTCGATGCGCTGATTGGCGAAGTAGCGCGTCGGTTGGGCGCGGTCTTCGATGCGTAGCACATTGCCCACCGGGTCGTAGTCGTAAAGCAAATCCTGCAAAGGCGCGCCATTGCTCCGGGTGGCGTTTAACTCGATCAGGCGACCATCTTCCTCACGATATCGCGCCGTAGTAGTCACGCCATTGCCAGCGGCTTCAGACTCCACCCGATCTTGTGCGTTGTAGCGGATGTCACTGACCAGAACCTCCTCGGGCTGATCCTTGAGCTGCATTGAAACGGCTTTGAGCTGGCCGGCGACGGTATGCGCAAACGCCTGGGCATTGCCCAAGGCATCGGTTTGTTTCAGCGCCTCGCCCAGCGGATTGTAGGTCCAGCGTGTGATTGCACCTGCACCCGCTTCCAGCAGGGCATCGCGTTCGGCCTCGGGTTCAGGCCAGTCGGGATCAACAAGCTCCGCGAGAAAGTGCTGCGCCTGTGCCAGCACGGCACCGGTCAAACCAAACGCGCTATTGAGTCGCGTGCCCGCCGGGTCGTCATGCCGAATCAGCTGGCCGCACTGGTTATGAACTGCCGCGTCGGCGTCGCCGTAGTGCAATCGTTCGACGCAGCGATCATTCTCGAAAATGGCGGTCGGCCTGAGCAGCACGTCGTATTCCAGACGCTGCGCGGTATCGCGCCCATCCCAGCCCGCCGACAGCTCCCCAGCCTCACCCGGCAACGAAACACGCCAGCCGGCATCGACACTGTCGCTGCACAACACCGCGCCACCCAGGGAATAGATGTTGCTGAGATTGGCCGGTGCCTGATCGGCACACAACCTGGGATCCCAACTGCTGACCAGGCGTCCCGCGGCATTGAAGGCCGAGCGTGTAATACGAGCTTCGGCAGAATCTGCAGGCAACGTGCGACACCAGGCAACAGAACGCACCGTCAACCCGCGCGGATCAATGGTCGTCAGCAGCGGCGTATCGTGGTGCAAGGCGGCGGATTGTACGTTCATGTCCCCAGTCATCCCTGAGTGGTAATTCAAAGCCTAGGTGCCGAATACGGCCCAGGCAAATGCAGTGCAGTTGTTTCCGTCTGAAAACCCAAATTTTGGCACGCTAAAGCTTCACGGTTTAGGGAGCGGTAGCGCCCGATGCCTTTCTGCGTATCCCCATCCGCAGAGGGTTGTTGGGTTTTTTTTATGGCGCGCGGCCCGTAGGACCGGCTTCAGCCGGGAGGGCGAAAATTTTGACGACACAATTGCTGCGAATGAACTGGCCTCTTCCCGGCTAAAGCCGGTCCTAGGGAATGCATTTCAATTCAAACCGGTGAACTGCCGACTTTCTGGAATTGGCAAACCCCACCCCGCTTTCTGTACGATGCCCTCATCATTCATGACGAGGCGTTCCCATGCTGATCGGCGCGGTGCTTATCCTGACCTGGCTCATCCTGTTGCTGCGCTACCCCGCCAAAGCGTTGCCGGTTTCCCTGGCGGCGGCAGTTGGCCTGGGATTGGTTGCCGCGTGGGTGGTCTGGGAGGACAGTCGCGATACCCGCAGGCTGGAGCGTCTGGAAGTACGCCTTAATTACGCCCCGGAGCAATGCCCGGTCGGCAAGCCGCTGCTGGTGTTGATCAACAACGGCAATAAAGTCCCGCTGACCGAGCTGCGCTGGCGTATAGCGGCCTACGCGCCCGGCGAAAACATCAACCTCGCCGAAGAAAACTACAGCTCGCCGCGCTACCGTGGCCCGGGCGAACTGCTTGCCGACAGCCAATGGCAGGATTGCTTGCCGCTGCCGCCATTGCGCGCTGGTTATCGCCCGCAAACCCTGGAATTTCGCGCGGAACATCTACAAGGCAGTTTCTCGAACTAAAGGAAAACAGCATGCCCTCCGTTCTCATTACCGGTTGCTCCAGCGGCATCGGCCGCGCGCTGGCCGATGCTTTCAAAACTGCCGGGTATCAAGTCTGGGCTACTGCACGCAAATCTGAGGATGTAGCAACGCTGAATGCTGCGGGCTTCACCGGCGTGCAACTGGACGTCAACGATAGCGCCGCGCTTGAGCGTCTGGCGGGTGAAATCGACCAGCAAGGCGGCCTGGATGTGCTGATCAACAACGCCGGTTATGGCGCCATGGGGCCGTTGCTCGATGGCGGCGTCGAGGCCATGCAGCGCCAGTTCGAGACCAATGTGTTTGCCGTCGTCGGCGTCACCCGCGCCTTGTTCCCGGCGCTGCGTCGCAATAAAGGGCTGGTGGTGAATATCGGCAGCGTTTCCGGGGTTCTCGTCACGCCGTTCGCCGGGGCTTATTGCGCATCCAAAGCGGCGGTGCATGCCTTGAGCGAGGCGTTGCGACTGGAATTGGCGCCTTTCGACATTCAGCTGATGGAAGTCCAGCCCGGCGCCATTGCGTCGAGCTTCGCGAAAAATGCCAGTCATGAAGCCGAACAGCTGATCAGCGAGCAATCGCCATGGTGGCCGCTGCGCGATGCGATCCGCGCCCGGGCCAAGGCGTCACAAGGCAACCCGACCCCAGCCACCGACTTCGCCCGAGACCTGCTGCGCGCCGCGCAACAACCCAACCCACCTCGCTTGCTGCGCCTGGGCAACGGCTCGCGGGCCATGCCGCTGATGGCCTGGCTGCTGCCCAAAGGATTTCTGGATAACGAGCTCAAGCAGCGGTTTGGGTTGAATCGCAAGTTGTGAGCACACTTATGTGCAGCAAACAGAGAACATTGTAGGAGGGGACTTGTCCCCGAAAGGCGGTAGCTCAGGCAGCGTTAACCTTCCGGTTTTCGTTGTCAGGGCCAGCGCATTCGGGGACAAGTCCCCTCCTACCCAGACTGTACCGGTCGTTGGATACCGCGGATTAATGCACCTCAGGATTCACGATCACCGTACAGGTTGTCCCCGCCGACAGAATCACGCCTTCCGGCACCTGATCCAGATGGATGCGCACCGGTACGCGCTGGGCCAGGCGCACCCAGTTGAAGGTCGGGTTGACGTCAGCGATCAGCTCGCGGCTTTGCGGGTTGTCGCGGTCGTAGATGCCCCGCGCGATGCTTTCGACGTGGCCCTTGAGCAACTGGCCGCTCATCAATTGCATGTCTGCCGGATCACTGACGCGTATGTGCGGCAGCTTGGTTTCCTCGAAAAAACCGTAGACCCAGAACGAGTTCATATCCACCACGGCCATCTTCGCCTCGCCCATGCGTGCGTAATCGCCGCGATGCACGTTGAGGTTGGTGACATAGCCATCCACCGCCGCCAGCACACGGGTGCGCCGCAGGTTCAGCTCGGCCGCTTCCAGTTGCGCCTGGGCCAGTTGGTAGTCGGCCTGGGCTGAAGTGGCGATGTTGCTGGCGTCGTCACGGCTTTCGGTGGAGATCACCAGGTTATCCATGTCGGCGCGGCGCTTGGCGTTGACCTTGCGCATCTCCCAGGTGGCCTTGCGTGAAGCCACCAGCGCCTGCGCTTCTTTGACCGCAACCTGATAATGCTCGGGATCGATCTGCATCAGCACATCACCCTTCTTGACCTGCTGGTTATCGCGCACCGGCACATCGACCACGGTGCCGCTGACATCTGCCGCGACGTTGATGATGTCGGCGCGAACCCGGCCATCGCGGGTCCACGGCGTGTCCATGTAATTGACCCACAAGGTGCGGCCGATCCAGATGGCCAGGGCCAGGACCAGTAACGTGGCAATCAGACTGAAGAGCTTTTTCATCAAGGGTTCTCAACGATAAACAGTCAGCGCCAGCGCGCCGAAAATGCAAACGAACAGGCTCATGCGCAGCAACGCCGGATGCCAGAAAAAACGGTACAGATCGAACCCGGACAACACCCGATCCAGCGCCCAGGCCAACACCACGGCGATCAGGAACATCACGGTGACGATGGGCATGTACAAGCCATGAAAGGCGATTTCACGCGGCATTGAGGAGTCCTTGCGGCCGGCCGCCATCGGCATAAGCGGCCAGCGGTGATTGCGGATCGAGCAACGAGGAACGGATGAAATGCAGGTAGCTTTTCACCCGGCGCAGCGCTGAAGTATCGAAGTGTGGCGCGAAGGGCTCATCACTGGCCTGGACGCGACCAATCGCATGATCGACAGCCGCCAATGCTCGCTGCAGATTGCTCTGGTCCGGCTGGATGAACAGGCGAATCAACGCCCGTCCCATCACGCGAATCGCCACCCGCCACGATTGCCACGGCGCATAGGCCGGATGAATCGGCAGAATCTCCTGCTCGCGGCGCAGCTCGATGATCGCGTGACCGACTTCGAGGACCACGAACATCCAGCGCAGCAGTTCGCGCTGCACCTGCGGCTTGCCCGCAGCGAGGCCGTAGGCCTGATGCATCAGGTCGCGGGTCTGGCTTTCAAAGCTCGAACCCAAACGAATCAATGGCGCGCTGATGGCGAACACCACTTGCTGACGCAAATCGTCTTCCAGGCGGCGCCACATCCAGCGGCTGTTGGGCGGCAGAATGATCGCCCCCGCCGCCGCGCACAGCAGCATGCCGATGACCATGGCGATGTAATCATTGACGTATGCATACGGGTTGTAGAGCGTCAGGTTGTCCGGCACCGAACCGATGCTGAAGAAAATCAGCAAACCCAAACCGTAACCGGACCATTGCGGGCGCGAACCGAGAAACGCACCAAGCATGAACACCGGCGCCAGGAACACGCACAGCAGCGGGAAACCGTCGATAAACGGGAAGATAAAGAAGGTTTCAGTGAAACCCAGCAGCGCGCCGAGCAAGGTGCCGCAGGCCATCTGGAACGACATGCGCCGGGGATTGTTGGTGGTCGCCGACAGCGCGACGGTTGCGGCTGAAACCAGGGTCATGGTCGCGCCGCTGGGCCAGGCGGTCGCCACCCAATACGCGCTCATGATCGACAGAATGAATGTCGCCCGCAGCCCCGCCGCCAAGGCTGTCATCCAATTGGTCTTGGGCAGGAACGACTCCTGCCACTGTTCCCGCGCATGGTTGTGATCAGCCAGCGACGCATGGGTCTGGGCGTAGTCATGCATGTCGTTGACCAGCCGATACAGCAACTCGTAAGCGGTATGAAAATCCAGCAGGTCGGCTTCGCTGGGTTCGGTCTGTTCCAGAGCCGCGCGCTGGCTGCGTACCTGAGCAGGCAGATCGGCCTTGAATTGCTCAAGCTGGCCGACCAACTGCGCCGCATCGTCGGTGGTCAGGGCGCGGTCGGCGAAACGTTCCAGCAGTTCGGCCAACGCGTTCAGTCCCGGCTCGGTGGCAATCGCCACTTGCGTCACGCCCTCCGCACGCAAGCGCTCCAGTAACTGATGCAAGGCGTTGAAGCGCGTGGTGATGGTCATGAATTCGCTGTTCAGGCGATTGAGCCGACCGTTGCGTCGGCGCATGTGCGGGTCTTCGAATACCGTGACGCTGCGCAGGCCTTCCAGCCCGATGGCTTCGGCAATGAAGCGCACGTTACCGGTCTCGAAAGCCTCTCGCTGCTGACTGCCGCGCAGGCCGTCGGCGACAAAACGGGCGAAGACCCCAAAACGCTGATACAGCGCGTTGCGCATCGCGGCGGCAGAACTCTGCGGCAGGATTGCAGCAGTGACCGCTGTCGAGCAGACGATGCCCAGGGAAATTTCCAGCACCCGCCACACGGCGGCCATGAACGAGCTTTCCGGGTGCGCCAGCGCGGGCAGGCCGACCATCGCAGCGGTATACCCGGCGAGTACGAAACCATAAGCGCGAAAGTTGCGATAACGCGCCGCGCCCGCCGAACAGATGCCGACCCAGATCGCCAGGCTGCCGAGGAACAGCTCGGAGTTCTGCGCGAACAAGGCCATCAGCACCACCATCATGGTGGACCCGGCCAGGGTGCCGAGCAGGCGATAAAAACTCTTGGCGAACACATGCCCGCTTTGCGGCTGCATGACAATGAACACCGTGATCATCGCCGTGCGCGGTTGCGGCAGTTCCAGGCGCAGGGCCAGCCAATAGGTCAGGAAGGCACCAATCAGCACCTTGAAGATGTAGATCCAGGTCACCCCATCGCTGCGCGCCCAGCTGAAAAATTCACGACGCCATGGGAGGGAAGTGATGCGGTTTAGACAGGCGTTCATGTGAACACCTGAACTGGGTAAGGTGAAGCTCGGTGGGAGCGGACTTGTCCGCGAAGGGGCCAGTCAGGACGTCCCATGACCAGCGGAGCAGATGCGGTGTCCGACCCATTGCTTTCGCGGACAAGTCCGCTCCCACAGAGACCTCCGTTTTCCGGCAGACAGTCCAGTGTCCGGAGAACTCTGTCAGTCATATTCATCGTCCAAACACCGCCAACACCGCTGGCGTCTTCGGCGCGCGGGTTTTTTCTTCAGTGGGGGAATCGTTGCCAGCCGACAAGCCGCCGCCCAGCGCCACCACCAGTTCGGCATGGGCGCTCAGGCGGGCGGCCTGGACTTGTTGCTGGATCTGTTGCTGATGGAACAACAAGGTCTGGGCGTTGAGTACGTTGAGGTAATCGGTGAGGCCACGCTGGTAGGCGATCATCGCGATGTCGTAAGTCTTCTGCGCCGAGGCCACCGACTCGCTGGCGAACACTTGCTGCTTGTCCATGGACTCCCGACGAATCAGCTGGTCGGAAATACTCTTGAGGGCCATCACCAGCGTCTGGTTGTACTGCGCCACGGCGGCGTCGTAGCCTGCGGCGGCTTCCCCCAGTTCCGAGCGCAAACGCCCGCCATCGAAGATCGGCAGACTCACCGCCGGCCCGACGTTGTAATTGAATTTCTTGCCAGCGAGGAATTCCAGCATGCCGCCACCGGTGGCCACATAGCCGAGGCTGCCGACCAGATCCACATTGGGATAGAAACCGGCGTGGGCGATATCAATGCCCCGCGCCTGGGCCGCGACCCGCCAGCGACTGGCGACCACATCGGGCCGCTGGCCGAGCAATTGCGCAGGCAGCGCCGACGGCAGTTTCAAGACGGTTTGCAAGGACAAGGTCGGGCGCTGCAATTGTGCGCCGGCGCCGGGGCCTTTCCCGGCCAGCGCCGCCAGTTGATTGCGGCTCAGGGCGATGGCCTCGTCGAGGGAGTCGATCTGGCGATGGGTTTCCGGCAGCGGCGTTTCGGCCTGGCTGACTTCGAAGTGCGTGCCGATGCCGCCCTGCAAGCGACGCTGGGCAAGGTCCAGAAGCTGTTTTTGCTGGGCGAGCGTCGCTTCGACGATGTCGCGTTTTGCGTAATTCAGCGACAGCTGGATGTAGGCGCGCACGATGTTGTCCTGCAACTCCAGCTGCGCCTGACGTTCCTGGGCGGCGCTCATGTGCGCCATGTCCAGCGCACGTTCGCTGGCGTTGCTTTCGCGACCCCACAGATCAAGGGAATAACTCAGGCCCAGCGCGGCGCTGTTGTCCCAGGTCGTCGTACCGCCCAGCGCGCCAGGTCCGTAGAACTGATCGTCGCCCCAATTATGCCGTTTCAGGGAAGAATCGCCGGTGATGTGCAGGGACTCGGCCGACTCGGCGATCCCGGCCATGGCCCGCGCTTCACGAACCCGTGCGGCGGCCAGGGCCAGGCTTGGATTGCCCTGGCCCGCGAGTTCGATCCAGCGATTGAGTTGCCCATCGCCATAAGCCCGCCACCATTGGGCCACGGGCCAATGGGCGTCTTGCGCGGCGCTCTGAATCGCCGCGTCGGTGGCCAGACTGTCAGGCGGCAGCGAGCTGCCTTGAGGCGCGATTCCACCGGTTCCAATGCAGCCGCTGATGACCAACGATAAAACCCAGACACTGAGGGGCTTGAGCCCTCTGATGATGCGACGCGGCACTGCTGCAAATCCCGACTTTAATGAAATAGCGCTAAGACCGTGATTCTAGGCGGCGCGCTGCCACTCGATAAGTCGGGATTACTGCGATTCTTTATTACCGAACGGGGCATAATCCTTTGGTATAGGTGACATGGGTCAGTAACTTTCTGTCACAATTTGCTATCTCATCAGAGAACTGCCCATGGATACCCTGCAAAACATGCGCGCTTTCAGTTGCGTCGCGCAAGCGGGAAGCTTCACCGCCGCCGCCGTGCAGCTGGACACCACCACCGCCAATGTGTCGCGCGCCGTTTCAAATCTTGAAGCTCATTTGCAAACCCGGCTGCTTAACCGCACAACTCGACGCATCGCGCTGACCGAGGCCGGCAAACGTTACCTGTTGCGCTGCGAGCAGATCCTGGGTTATGTCGAGGAAGCCGAAGCCGAAGCCAGCGACGCCCATGCGCGGCCCTCGGGTCAACTCAAGGTGCACTCGATGTCGGGTGTCGGCCAGCATTACGTGATCGATGCCATTGCCCGTTACCGGCGCAACCATCCGGACGTCGCGTTCGACCTGACCATGAGCAACCGCGTGCCGGACCTGCTCGAAGAAGGCTACGACGTGTCCATCGTGCTCGCCAGCGAACTGCCGGATTCGGGCTTCGTGTCCCAGCGCCTGGGGATCACTTACAGCATCGTTTGCGCCTCCCCGGCCTACGTCAAAAGCTTTGGCGTGCCGGTCAAGCCCACCGATTTGCTCAATCACGCGTGTCTGCGTCTGGTCAGCCCGGTGTTCCCACTGGAGAAATGGCTGTTCGACGGCCCCGAAGGCCAGGAAATGGTCACGATCAATTCCTCGCCGTTCCTGGTCAATTCGGCCGACGCCATGAAAGCCGCGATATCCAGCGGCATGGGCGTGGGCATCCTGCCGATCTATTCCGCCATCGAAGGCCTGCGCAACGGCACGCTGGTGCGCGTCCTGTCCGACTACCGCTCCCAAGAGCTGAACCTGTACGCGATCTATCCTTCGCGGCAGTACCTGGATGCGAAGATCAAAACCTGGGTCGAATACCTGCGCGGCTCATTGCCGGAAATCCTCGCCGCCCACGAAGCCGACCTGCAGAAGCACGCGCTGAAGACCATCGCTTGAATGGCTGACACCGCAGCCCCTCGTAGGAGCGGCTTGAGCCGGGAGCGCGCGATGATCGTCGGTAAACCGCTGACCTGAAGGATGGGCAGCGGTCGAAAGGAATGTTAGCGTGCTATCCATTCGAACCGTGCGAGAGTGACTGCCCCGATGAAAAAGACCGTACTTGCCTTCAGCCGCGTATCTCCTGAAATGGCCGAAAGGCTCGAACAAGACTTCAACGTGATCGTGCCCGACCCGAAACTGGGCGACATGAATGCCCAGTTCAACGAAGCGCTGCCCAAATGCCACGGCATGATCGGCGCCGGTCGCGCCCTGGGCCGCGAGCAACTCGCCACGGCGACCCAGCTGGAAGTGGTGTCGAGTATTTCCGTGGGTTACGACAACTACGACGTCAGCTACTTCAACGAACGCGGCATCATGCTGACCAACACCCCGGACGTGCTGACCGAAAGTACCGCCGACCTGGGTTTCTCGTTGATCATGAGCAGCGCCCGCCGCGTCGCCGAACTGGACGCCTGGACCAAGGCCGGCCAGTGGAAGCGCAGCGTCGAAGCCGCGCAGTTTGGCACTGATGTGTACGGCAAGACGCTGGGCATCGTCGGCATGGGTAATATCGGCGCGGCCGTAGCGCGGCGTGGTCGTCTGGGCTTCAACATGCCGATCCTGTACAGCGGCAACAGCCGCAAGACCGAACTGGAACAGCAACTGGGCGCACAATTTCGCAGCCTTGATCAGCTGCTGGCCGAAGCGGACTTCGTCTGCCTCGTCGTGCCGTTGAGCGAAAAAACCAGACACCTGATCAGCACCCGCGAACTGGGCCTGATGAAATCCAGCGCGATCCTGATCAACATCGCGCGCGGTCCCATCGTCGACGAAGCGGCGCTGATCGAGGCCTTGCAAAGCGGCACGATTCGCGGCGCTGGCCTGGACGTCTACGAAAAAGAGCCGCTGAGCGATTCGCCGCTGTTCAAACTGAGCAACGCCGTGACCCTGCCGCACATCGGCTCGGCCACCACCGAAACCCGCCAGGCCATGGCCGATCTGGCCTACACCAACCTGCGCAGCGCCCTGCTCGGCGAGAAGCCGCAAAACCTGGTCAATCCGCAGGTCTGGAAGGGTTGATCTTCAGCGTTTCGAACATTGTCCTCCCGGCTGAAGCCGGTCCTGCAGCGTGCGTCTAATACTCACCGTAGGACCGGCTTCAGCCGGGAGGCTTCATCTTCAGCAACTACCTTCGGCTTCCTGAACACCAACACATTCCCCAGCATCACCAACACCAGCCCCATCAGCGCGGAGGTGGTCCATTGGTAGCCTTCGGCGAAGGCCGAGATGTTCAGTGCCACAATCGGGAACAGCACCGTGCAATACGCCGCGCGTTCCGGGCCCATGCGGCCGACCAGGGTCAGATAAGCGGTAAAGCCGACGACTGAACCGGGAATCACCAGGTACAGCAACGAGCCGATATAGCGCGTATTCCACTCGAAGCTGAACGGCGTGCCGCTGAGCAGGCAATACAGGCTGAGCATTGCCGCGCCGTACAACATGCCCCAGGCATTGGTGGTCAGCGGGCGCAGGCCAGCTTTCTGTTGCAGGCTGGAGAGCATGTTCCCGGCGGAAAAACACAGCGTACCGAGTAGAGCCAGACCGAGACCGATCAGGGTTTCGCGGCTGGCGCTGTGCCCGGACAATTCCGGCCAGAACAGGCACGCCAGACCGATCAAGCCCAGCGCGCCACCGGCCAGCACGTTACGCGCGACTTTCTGCTTGAAGAAGATCCGCGCATTGAGCGCGTTCCACAGCGTCGAAGTGGAAAACACCACGGCGATCAAACCACTGGGGATCCATTGGCTGGCAGTGTAGAAACACATGAAGTTGATGCAGAACAGGCACAGCCCTTGGGCCAGGCAAATCAACTGGCCGCGCCGATTGACCGGTTGCAGGCGGCCGCTGAGCAGCAACATCGCAAACAACACCAAGGCCGCCAGACCGAAGCGATAGACGATCGACACCGGAATCGCCACGTCGCCCAGTTGCAGTTTCAAGGCGATCCAGGTGGTGCCCCAGATCAGCACGGTAAGCAGATACAGCGAAATGTTCATGACGCGACTCCTGTTTGAGCCGTCAGTCTGCGGCGCGGCCTGTGTCGCCACTTGCATAAACTTGCGCATTTGATGCCGATTTGCGATGTGGGTGGCTGGCAGCAGGCGAACCACGGAGTAGGATGCGAGGCGTAGAGGACGCGTCATGCCAGCCATTGAATCCATCCAGGTCTTCCAGGCCCTGAACAGCTCACCCAATGCCCGACTTGAGCAGAGCGCCGCGCTGGGCGACGGTTTGGTCGCGGCGCTGTGGAACAACCGGCACGACGCCCAGGAATATCACGCGCCCAGTCATCACACGCTGTCGTGCTATATCGACGGCGGCACCGGCACGTTTCGTCGCGACCGACCGGATCAGAAAGGCAGCCCGGACAAACTCTGCACGCTGCCTGCCGGGCACGAATCGGCCTGGGTGATCAATGGCGAGATTCGTCTGGCGCACCTTTATATAAGCCCGGAGCAGTTCGCGTTGAGCTGCATTACCCTGCTGGACCGTGAACCCCGCGAGTTGCAGCTGCGGGAAAGCACTTTTATCGAGGACGCCGAACAGGCCCGGCGCTTTCGCCAGTTGATCCAGCTGGACTGGAGCGAACCCGGCGAGCGCTTGCGCACCAGCAGTCTGGCCCACGACATGCTCAGCCACGCGATTCTCGGTCAGGTCGGGCTACGCGAAGGCTTGCGCCTCAAGGGTGGATTGGCGCCGCATCTGCGCCGGCAACTGGTGGCGTTCATTGACGCGCACCTTGCTGATCCGCTGAGCCTGGGGCAACTGGCCGGGATCTGTGCATTGTCCGAATACCACTTCGCCCGGATGTTCCGCGAAAGCTTCGGCTTGCCACCCCATCAATACCTGCTGGCCCGCCGCATCGCCCATGCCCGCCACCTGCTGCGCTCCACGCGCATGGCATTCGGCGACATCGCCCTGGATTGCGGATTTGCCAGCGCCAGTCATTTCAACAACCGTTTCCGGCAAGTTGTCGGTGCTACGCCGGGCGAATATCGCGGCGCGTTTTGAAACGCGACTGACTCAATTCCCCAATTGACTGAACGCCACAAACGGCGTGAGCAACAGCCCCACCGCTGCCAGCAGCAACACCAGTTTCGGTCGATACGGAATAAGGAATAACAGAATCAGGGCGCTGGTCATCAACGCCGTGCACCACTGCACCAGGCCAAAGCCCCAACCCGCCGTGCTGATTGCCGGCCATAACGAGAGCACCAAAGCCAACCAACCCGCCACACGCAACCAGCGTCCACGCGTGATGCTGAGTTTGCTGTGCAGCAACTCGCCGTAATGCTTGGTCATCGACAGGCACAAGCCGGTAAACCCCAGGAAACACAACAGGCTTGCCAGTAGCATCAGCGCGCCTCGCCTTCAAGTTGCGTTGCATCAACGCTTTGCCGCTCGCGGTGTTTGAGCGGTGGCGCAGTTTCATCGGCGACGAGCAGCGGCGCAACCGGGCGAAACTTGCGCGCGGCCCAGGCCAGGAACAGACCCGTCGCCAACGCCGTCAGATCGAAGCCGAGCAGCACCCAATCGCCGTGCGCCAGAGAGTCCAGCAGATATCGGCCGCTGGTCACGATGTCCAGCAGCGGCAAACCGGCATACAGCAACGCTCCCAGCGCCAGTTGCTCGCGCCAGGCGTTGCGCCCGCTGCGCAGCGCAGCGTGCAGCAGCGTCAGACCCCAGGCGATGAAGAACATGTTGATCTCCCAACCGCCACGTCCGGGGAAACTCACCGGCAACAGCCGATTGGTCCAGAAGAAGCTCGCCACAGCGATCATCAAGCCGCCCATGCCGGCGATATTCAGCACTTCCACCAGCCGCAGTTCGAACGGCAATACGCCGGTTTTCTCGTGTTTGACCCGACGTTTCTTCAGCCACATCACCAGCCCGGTCCCGATCATGGCGGTACTGGCGATGCCGAAAATAAAGTACATCCAGCGCAACAGCGGTCCGGCGAAATGGCCCAGGTGCAAGCCGTAGAAACCACCGGAAATCAGCAACGGCACAGAACGCTCGACCGCAGCCGATTGCAACGCACCCGTGACGCCGTTGAACGTCAGGCCAGCGCCTGGATCGTGAACGATGCTGTCCACGCCACTGGGAAACAACACCACCGTGGCATTGGCATCGCCGGGATTGTTCACCGTCAACCGACCGATATGCCCGCCCGGCGCTTGCTGGTCAGCCAGCTTGAGTATGTCTGGTAACGACGCCAGCGGCGCGGGAGTGCCCGCAGGCTTGACGTTGGCATTGGCTGGGAACAGATCGGCAAAAAACGCTTGGGTATCGTTGCCATAACTGGCGACGATACTCGCCGGCATGACCATCGACATGAAAATCACCAGGCTGCTGTAAGTGATCATCAGGTGAAACGGCAAGGCCAGCACGCCGATTGCGTTATGCCCGTCGAGCCAGGAACGCTGGCCTTTGCGCGGGCGAAAGGTGAAGAATTCCTTGAAGATTTTCTTGTGGGTGATGATCCCGCTGATCAGCGTGATGAACATCAACATCGCCGCAGCAGTCGCCAGCCAGCGGCCCCACGGGTGCGGCATCTGCAACTGGAAATGGAAACGGTAGAAAAACTCGCCGCCGCGACTGTCCCGCGCCTGCACTTCGGTACCGGTTTGCGCATCGAGGTTTTTCTGTACGAACGTCCCGCGCTGTCCCGGCTGGCTCGGCACCTGCCACATTACCCCAAGCTTGGGATCGCGCTCGTCCGGCAAGTTGATGAACCAACGCGATGCGCCCATGGCATTTTGCTGCAGATACGCCTGGGCAAGCTCGGCACTGGCCTGGGAATTGAGCGCGCGCACGGGGATTTCCGGCTGGGTCCAGCGGGTGATTTCCGTTTTGAAATAGGACATGGTCCCAGTCAGGAAAATCGCGAACAGCAACCAGCCGAATACCAGACCAATCCAGGTGTGCAGCCAGGCCATGGTCTGCCGAAAACCTTCCCTCATATCAGCCACCGTCCACAGGCAAACGCGGCGCCCAAAAGCGCACCGGGCAACAGCACGCCGATCCAGGCCTGCCACGCGGTACGGCAGGCAAAACACCAGAGCACGACGACCAGATAAGCCAGAAACGACAGCAACATGCCGGTGATCACCGCGTCAGCCCGGGCCATGGGCATCCACTGGCTGACGCATACGCTGGTCAGGGCCGCGACCAGATAGCCGCCGAACAGCGCCGCCAGGATCCGCGAAGTCACCGCCAGACGATACGCCAGCGACAACGCCGCGCCTTTGCCGGGGCGGGCTTTGCTCTTGGCTCGCGCAGTGCTTTGCGGGCGGGTCTGCTGATCACCCATGGCTGCGCCGTCCATTAACAAAACTCAGCCCGGGACAGGCACGACACAAGGTTTCTGCGGTCATGGAGCGGCATGGCGGGTTCCTGATTCGGGATCATCGAGTGCGACTGTTCGCAGCCAAGTGTAGGAATAGAGAACTACAGGTGTACGAGAAGATCGCAATATTAATGATAAATATTCTCATATGCAAAAGAGTCTGACAGAATCTGCGCAATTATTGATCCATCGCGGACTGCCGTCGCTCATGCCCATCGCCCATTACGCGCCCAATCACACCGTCGAAGGCCTGTATCACGCCCATCACAACTGGCTGACGACCTGGCTGCGACGCCGCCTCGGCTGCCCGCACAGCGCGGCGGATCTGGCTCAGGACACCTTCGTCAAGGTGCTGACGGCCCGGGATACAGCGCAGATCATCGAGCCACGCGCCTTCCTGACCACGATTGCCAAACGCGTGCTGTGCAATCACTACCGACGCCAGGATCTGGAACGCGCCTATTACCAGACGCTGCTGGAAATGCCGGACTGTGTCGCGCCTTCCGAAGAAGATCGGGCGATCATTCTGGAAACCCTGCTGGAGCTGGACCAGCTGCTCGATGGTTTGCCGACATTGGTCAAACGTGCATTTCTGTTGGCGCAGATCGACGGCCTGAGCCACGGGGAAATCGCCGGGCAACTGGGAATTTCCATCGCCACGGTCAAACGCCATCTGCACAAGGCCGCCCTGCGCTGCTATTTCGCGCTATGAACCCGAACACTGAATCCCTGAATAAATCCGATATTCCTCCAGCAATTGCCGAGCAGGCGGTGAGCTGGCTGATTGAAATGCAGAGCGGCAGCCTTGAACCGCGCCGTCAGCAAGCCTGGCAAGCGTGGCTCAACAGCAATCCAGAACATCAGCGCGCGTGGGCGCATATCCAGCGGGTCAATCAGCGCCTGAGCGGTTTGTCTTCGCCCCTGGCTCACGCCGCGATCAACGCGCCGAAATCCAGCGGCCGACGTCAGGCCTTGAAGCTATTGCTGTTGCTGGGTGCCGGATCAGCCGCTGGCTGGGGTTTGCGCGAACAGGCGGTGCTGCAACCATTGCTGGCGGATTTCCACAATGGCGTTGGCCAGCGCCGCAAGATCGCCCTCAGCGACGGCAGCCAGTTGCACCTGAACAGCGCCAGCGCCGTGGATGTGCGTTTCGATGGCCAGCAACGCCTGATCAAACTGCTGCAAGGCGAGATCCTGCTGACCGCCGCCGACGACCCGCGCCCGCTGCTGCTGACCACCGCCGAGGGCAGCATTCGCCCGAGCATGGCAGGCAGCCGTTTCGATGTGCGGCAACTGAATGGCCGCAGCCAGATCGCGGTATTCAGTGGTGCCGTGCAGCTTCGGCCCGACAATTTTCCGGGACCGGGCTTGCAGTTGCAGGCGTCACAGCAAGTCAGCTTCGGGCACAACTCGTGGGACGCAATCCGCCCGCTGGACGCCAGCAGCGGCGCCTGGGCCGACGGCATGCTGGTGGCCGCGCACATGCGTTTGCAGGATTTTCTCGCCGAACTCAGCCGCTATCGACGCGGCCATCTGGAGTGCGACGCGAAGGTCGCCGACCTGCTGATTTCCGGCAGTTATCCGCTGGCCGACAGCGAACGCATTCTGGATCTGCTGGAAGTCGCGCTGCCGGTTCGGGTCAAACGCTTCACCCGGTATTGGGTAACCGTGGAGGCGCGGGTTTGAATCTGACCATTGACAATCACGGCCACGTGGGACCGGCTTCAGCCGGGAAAGCGCCATTCGAATCAAAGAAACTCATAGGATGTACCGGCCTCTTCCCGGATAAATCCGGTCCCACAACGTGACGTTTGAATTTAATCCGCGAATCAGACCCGTAGGACCGGCTTCAGCCGGGAAAGCGCCATTCGAATCAAAGAAACTCATAGGATGTACCGGCCTCTTCCCGGATAAATCCGGTTCTATAAGGTTGAGTCGCGCCCGGCGAAAATATTTGCAAACCCAGTGAGCCGTTTTGCTCATCTCGCGTGACAGACAGGAAAAGCACCTTAATCGTCTCGCCAAAGGACTCCTGCATGTCAGCCCGCCCCAGCCTTGTTTCTCCCCTCGCCCGCTCGTTGCGCCATATCCTGTTTGGCGCCGGTTTGTCGTTGAGCGCCCTGCCGCTGGTGCAGGCGGCGGAAGTCGCCAGCAAGCCTTACCACATCGCGCCGAGCGCGCTGGAAACCGCACTGAACCAGTTTGGGCGTGAAGCAGGCGTGCTGATTTCCTTTGGATCGCAGATCACCAACGGCTTGCAGAGTCGCGGCCTGGAAGGCCAATACACGCCGGAACAAGGCCTGGCCGCATTGCTTAAAGGCACCGGCTTGCAGGCGCGGGCTGATGGGCAGGATGGCTACACCTTACAACCGGTCAGCGCTGCGCAAGGTGACGGTCCGGTTGAGCTGGAAGCGTCGACCGTGGTCGGCGACTGGCTCGGCGAAGCGCAGCAGATCAACGTTTTCGAGCACCCCGGCGCGCGGGATGTGATCCGTCGCGAAGAAATCGAACGCTCCGGGGCCAGCACTGCGCGTGAGGTGCTCAATCGGATTCCCGGCGTCAACGCCCCGGAAAACAATGGCACCGGCAGCCATGACATGGCGCTGAACTTCGGCATTCGCGGCCTCAATCCGCGCCTGGCGTCGCGCTCCACGGTATTGATGGATGGCATTCCGGTGCCCTTCGCACCTTATGGCCAGCCGCAGTTGTCGTTCGCGCCGATCAGCATGGGCAACATGGACGCTGTGGACGTGGTGCGTGGCGGCGGCGCCGTCAGGTATGGCCCGCAAAACGTCGGCGGGATCGTCAACTTCGTGACCCGCGCCATCCCCGATGCGCCGACCGTCAAAGGCGGTTTCCAGACCGAAACCAGCCCGTCGTCCAGCCATGACGGCTTCAAGACCACCGGCAACCTGCTGGCCGGCGGCACCGCCGACAACGGCCTGGGCGGCGCGATCCTGTATTCCGGGGTGCGCGGCGGCGACTGGCGTGAACACAGCGACACGCAAATCGACGACCTGATTCTCAAGGGCAAATACCAGATCGACGAGGCCAACAGCCTTAATGCCATGGCGCAGTATTACGAAGGTGAAGCGGACATGCCCGGCGGTCTGAACGTCGCTGATTACAAGGCTGATCCGTATCAATCGACGCGCCCCAAAGACAAGTTCTGGGGACGCCGCACGCTGGTCAATTTCGGCTACCGCTACGAGCAGGACGCGCGGGTATTCACCGCCAATACGTTCTTCACCAAGACCTTGCGCAGCGGTTATCTGGATCAAGGCAGCTTCGTTTCCCTGTCGCCCCGCGAATACTGGGTGCGCGGTCTGGAAACGCGTTTCTCCCAAGGCTTCGCGCTGGGCGAAAGCTGGAACGAAATCGGCGTTGGCTATCGCTACATCAACGAGGCCGGTCACGAACTGCGCTATCGCACGCCGACCACTTCCAACGAGCTGCCCAGCACCGCCAGCCGCAACGACCGGGACACTCGCGGCGCGACCGAAGCCCACGCGATCTACATCGATGACCGTATCGACATCGGAAAATGGACATTCACCCCTGGCATTCGCTACGAGATGATCGATTCGGCGCAGACCAACAACCTGACCAACGTCAAATACCAGGGCGATTACAACACGGCGCTGCCTGCACTGAACGTGCTGTATCACCTCACTGACACGTGGAATCTATACGCCAATACCGAAGGTTCGTTCGGCAGCGTGCAGTACAGCCAGATGCCAAATCGGGTGGCTGGCGGCGAAGTAAAACCGGAAAAAGCCCGCACCTGGGAACTCGGCACACGTTATGACAACGGCAACTTGCGCGCCGAAATCGGGGCGTTCCTGATCAACTTCGACAATCAGTATGAAAGTAACCAGACCAACGACACGGTGATTGCCCGCGGTGAAACCCGGCATCAGGGCATCGAGACCAGCATCAACTATGCATTGAATGGTTTGAGCCCGGCGCTGGCCGGTTTCGATGTGTACGCCACGTATGCGTATGTCGACGCCAGCATTCGCGAAGATGGCCCTAACAAGGGCAACCGCGTGCCCTTCTCGTCCAAACACAAAGGCACCTTGGGCGTGGCGTATACCGAAGGGCCGTGGAAGCTGAATCTCGACAGTTCGTATCAGAGCGATCAGTTCGCCGACAACGCCAACACTTCAGCGGAAAGCGCCGATGGCAGTACCGGCAAGATTCCCGGCTACATGCTGTTCAGCACCCGCGCCGGCTACGATTTCGGTCCACAACTCAATGACCTGAACGTCGCCGTCGGGGTGAAGAACCTGCTCAACCACGAATACTTCACCCGCTCGTTCGACGATAACAACAAAGGCAAATACGTCGGCGAACCGCGCACGGTGTATGTGCAAACGTCTGTGGCGTTCTGACCCGAATCAATCGGGAAGGCGGTATTCGATGCGCCAGATGTGCATCGAATGTCCCGCCGTCATCGGGGATAAATCCCCTCCTCCCGGGGCAGCGGTGGCCATTGGGGGAAGCCCGGTCCAACCAAATCCAAGGTAGGACCGGACTTATCCGGGAAGCGTAGGCGCAGACACCGGACTGGATCAGGCTGAAGATGCTGACCAATCCGCCGCCATCGGGGACAAGTCCCCTCCTGCAATGGGTCCTTCTTCCTGCTTGATCACCACCGATACGTAGCACTCGCCTGCACAGTGCGTTGCGAGCCATACCAGCACCAGGAATAGTAATAGCAGGACGCGACGTATTCCTTGTTTGCCAGGTTGGTGACGTTCAGTGCCAGGCGCAGGTTATCCATCGGGCTGTTGATATTCGGGATGTCGTAATGCGCCGCTGCATCGAACAGCGTGTAGCCCGGCACTTTCAACGAATTGGCCTCATCGCCCCAGCTCGAACCCACATAACGCGCACCGCCGCCCACCCCAATGCCTTTGAGTTGGCCGTCACGGAAGGTGTAGTCGACCCAGGCCGAAGCCGTGTGTTTCGGAATGCCTGGCGGCGTAGTGCCTTCGGCGGTCAGCGCCGGGCCATTGGCCACACCGACAATGCCGGGTGAAACGCGAACCGTGCTGTTGGATTTGCTCACCTGATTGTCCAGATACGCATAAGCCGCCGTGATATCCAGGTTATCGCTCAGGCTCGCCTTGCCTTCGAGTTCAAAACCACGAGATTGCACTTCGCCAGTCTGCACCTGGCAACGGGCGCCATTGCACAGATTGGTCGGGATCGGGTCTTGGGTCAGCACGTTGCTGCGTCGTAAATCGAAGATCGCCGCCGTGATGAAACTATTGCTGCCCGGCGGTTGGTATTTGATCCCCAGTTCGTATTGCTTGCCTTCAGTTGGATCAAACGGCGTATTGCCAAAGCCCGTGCCCGATTGCGGCTCGAAGGATTCGGAATAGCTGATGTATGGCGCCAGACCGTTATCGAACAGATAGACCAGGCCCAGGCGGCCGGTGAACGCCTCGCTGTCCGTCGAGCTTTTGCTTTTCACGCCCGTGGTCAGGCGCTGCGAACTGTTGGTGCTGTCGGCCCAATCATAACGACCGCCCGCCAGCAACACCCATTTGTCCCACTTCAACTGCTCCTGCAAATACAGGCCTTTCTGCTGACTGCGCGCCGTAGCGTCGGTGCTGTAAGTGATGGGTGCGACCGGACGGCCATAAACCGGATCGAACAGGTCCAGCGACGGACCACTGCCGTTGCCGGATTTGGTGTCGGTGCTGGTGTTCTGGTAATCGGCGCCGAACAACACAGTGTGCTGCAACGGACCGGTGTCGAACTTGGCCTGGGCCTGGTTATCGAGCGTGTAGGAATCCAGATTCACATCGCTGCCGATGGTGTAGCGACCCATGGTGCGGTAGTCCGGCTGCAACGCGTCGCTGCCGTTGTAGATACTTTGATAGATGCCTTCGCTGCGCAGATAACGGGCATTCTGGCGCAAGGTCCAGACGTCGTTCAGATGATGTTCGAACAAGTAACCGACCGCGTAATACTTGCGGTCGCTCTTCTCGAAATCTTTTTCACCATCATAAAAATCCACGTCGATGTCACGGCCGGTCGGGCTGTGCAACACAGAACCATAAGCCGGGATCGAACCGTATGACGCGCCCTTTGGATCGGCCTGATAATTGGCCAGTAACGTCAGCGACGTATCTTCGCTCGGACGCCAGGTGAAGGCCGAGGCGATGGACTGGCGACGGGTTTCGGTGTGTTCGAGTTGTCCATCGGCATCGTCGTACAAACCCGAAAGGCGATAGGAGTACACGCCTTGGTCGTCAATCGGCCCGCCAAAGTCAAAGGTCGTACGCTTCTTGTCGAACGTGCCGTAGGTCATGCCGATTTCATGGAAAGGCGTTTCCGTCGGCAGCTTGCTGACCATGTTCACCACGCCGCTGGGGCTGGCCTGGCCATACAGCACCGACGAGGGGCCGCGCAGCACTTCAACGCGCTCCAGATCGAAGGAATCCTTCTGCGGCGACGCATCACGGCTGCCCGGCATGCGCAGGCCATCGAGGTAAGTCGCCGGGGAAAAGCCGCGAATGGTCAGCTGATCGAGTCGCGACGCGGTGGAACCACGGGTTTCCGGAACCACTGCAGCGGTATAGCGCAGGATCTGATTGAGACTCTGGGCACCCTGGGCGCGCATCTGGTCCTTGGTGACCACGGAAATCGACTGCGGCGTTTCGATCAACGCCGAATCGGTCTTGGTCCCGACCCGGCTGCGCGTGGCGACGTAACCGGCAACCGGTCCGGTCGGGCTTTCGTTCTGATAGGCGCCGCTGATGGCAGTAGCCTGCAACTCCAGGGTGCCGTCGGCGGCAGCGGGTGCCGCTTCGATTCGATAGCGATTGGCCGAAAGCGTCGTTGCGCGCAAACCGCTGCCGGCGAGCAGTTTCGCGATTGCCTCGTCAGTGCCGAACGCACCTTGCAACCCATTGCTGCGCTTGCCGCGAGTCAGGGCCGGATCGAATGCCAGGACCAGATTGGCCTGCTCGGCCAAGGCATTGAGCGCCTGGCTTAAATCGCCGGCCGGGATAGCGAAGCTGCGCGCCGCACTGGCGGGCTGGCCAGCGGCGGAATCAGCCGCGTGCAAAGGCGCTATGGCACACGCCATCAACACGGCAAGCGCCAGAGGATGCAACGAATTAACAGGGCGTGACATGAACGATCCTTCACTGTGAAATTAGGTTTTCCATAGCCATGACGGACGTGCGGGAAAAACAGACAGTGAATGAGAGCGATTTACATTCAAAACCTGAGGATTATTTTTTTGCCGCGAAATATTTCTTTCTCAATGGGGTTGAATTGTTCCTGCATAGGCGCCAACACTGTGAATGAGCGCAGACGAAATGAACCTGTTAACCGGTCGTGTCGTCCGATCTCATACGAGCAAGCCTTATAAGGGAAGAACTATGCAAATCCAGGTCAATTGCGATAACCACATCGAAAGCAGTATTCGACTGGAGGAGTGGGTACGTACCACCGTTGAAAGCACGCTCGAACGCTATGACGAAGATCTAACCCGGATCGAAGTTCACATCCGCGATGAAAACGGTGACAAGCCCGGCCCGCACGACATGCGCTGCCAGATGGAAGCCCGACCAAAAGGTCATCAACCTATTTCCGTTACCCACAAGGCCGATACGCTGGATCAGGCCGTAGATGGCGCAGCTGTAAAACTCGACCACGCCCTTGAACATCTTTTTGGCAAACTGCGTACCAAACGTCCGGGCGCTCCCGTGATCAATGACGCAGAACAGGAGTCGGTGAACCCGGACGCCCTGCTGCAAGAAGAATTTCTGGAAAAAGAGCAGGCCAAAGACACCGCCCTGCTGGGATGATCCCAACCGTTAGCTGAGCATTCAGCAACACTATGAAGAAGGGCGGGGTCGCCAAAACGACCCCGCCCTCTTTCGTTATGCCTTCTCTCCTCAAGCCCCGCTTACTCGGCCGGCTTGACCCAGACCAGCAGATCGGTGAAGTGCTCGACCTTGATCGGCAGGTTGTCAGCCAAAGTCGCCAGTGCAGCGTCGGTATCATTGAGCTGAAATACGCCGGAAACCCGCATCCCTTCCAGTGCCGCCGCGTCGAATTGCAACAGCCCATGTCGATAGCTCCCCAGCGCCTCCAGCACCTCGGCAAGCGGTCGGTCATCGACCTTGAGCAAACCGCGCGTCCAGGCCGCAGGATCTTCATTGCCGATCGATTGCGGTGTCTGCACCAGACCATCCTTGAGCGTCGCCTGTTGGCCGGCGCTTACCCGGACCGCCACGGAACTGTTGGCGTTGGCGGCGATGGCCGATTCCAGCACGCTGACCTGAACCGCGCCGTCCGCCCCACTACGCACCAGAAACCGTGTGCCCAGCGCCGTAATGGTGCCTTGCTCAGTGCGCACCACGAACGGTCGTTGCGGGTCCTTGGCGACCTCGACCCACACCTCACCGCGATGCAAATCGATTACCCGCCGCCGCTCGTCGAATTCAATGTCGACCGCCGAGTCACTGTTGAGCTGCAAATGGCTGCCGTCGGCGAGGACGACTTCGCGTCGTTCGCCGACATGGGTCCGCTGATCGGCCATCCAGACGGGCGCTTGATCGAGACTGAACCAGGCCAGCGCCAGGCTGCCGCATAAAGCGATGGTCTGGAGATAACGCCGTGACGACTTGCCCGGCGACCGCGCGAAAGCCTGGTCCAGCGCCATCCGCGCCGGAGCAGTCGGCAACTGCTCGAAACTGCCCCACAAGGATTGCATGCGCGCCACGGCCAAGAAGTGACGTGGATCTTCCTGTCGCCAGCTATTGAAGGCCTGACGATCAGCCGCCGTGACCCCGTCGTCGTGCAGCAACGCCAACCAGCTCGCGGCCTGGCCGATCATTGCTTCGGTCGGTTCGTACTCGGTGCTCATGCCAGGTGGCCCGAACCGTGCAGTGCTTTGTAGCAATGCACCAGCACGCTGGCCATGTACTGCTTGACCATGCTGCTGGAGACACCTAACACCGTGGCGATTTCGCTATAGGTCAGGCCGTCCAGACGATTGAGCAAAAATGCCTGACGCGGCTTGGCCGGCAAACCCTCCAGCATCTGGGCGATTTTTTCCAGAATCTCCAGGGCGGCGTGAATGGCTTCCGGGCTTGGAATAGAGGCTTCATCGGCATGCAGAGCAAGCGCATCAAGGTAAGCACGCTCAATCTTGCGCCGCCGCCCACCGTCGATCATCAGGCGCGTGGCCGTCGTCGTCAGGAAGGCGCGAGGCTCCTTGAGGTTGTGCGGTTCGGCCAGAGTGAGCACCCGAATGAACGCGTCATGGGCCAGATCGGCAGCGCGCTGCGAGCAACCGAGTTTTTTACGCAGCCAGCCGTGCAACCAGCTGTGATGGTCGGCGTAGAGTTCGGAGATTTGCCGCTGGCGGCTGATCAGGTCGCGATCAGATGCGGAGAAGTCGTGCATATGTCAATACTTCTCAAACACGAAAAATTATCATTAACGCGGAAGATGCCAGTTTTCAGCTCTAACAGCAAGCGTAGGAAATTTCCCATCAATCCACTTCAGCCGAGAACTAAAGTGCCAAAAGCCCAGTCAATTTATGCAGCCCCTTAAAGCAGGTAGCCGATAATGGACAACCCTTTTCAACAGATCACTGACGCGTTCCACCCTGATTATCGGGTGAACCTGAGCATTCAAGGGCTCGACGGCAGCATCATGCTGACCCTGTCCAACGAATCCGGCGTTGTCGCCAAACGCTTGATCAGCGCCGCCCAGCGCAACGATCCCAAGCGCCTGAACCGTTTGATTGAAAGCGTGCAATTCGGCATCGCGATCGAGCAAGGCCACAGCGCGATCAAGATCCTCGCGGCCATGACCGATGGCGACCTCAGGCAACTGGCCCCGCCACCGATACGCAGCAACTGGTTGCGCGATCGCCCACGATTGGCGGTCAGTGTTTAATGGCGTGTCATCGCGGTCGTGATGATGCGCAAGATTTTCACACCCCTCTGATGTCAGATTCAGGCCCGATTGCTGCACATTTTCAGCGGGCCTGAATACCTTCCCGACGATGATCTCTGTCAGTTTTCGGCCTTGTCCTTGACCGACGGGTACTTCGACGACGCGTATCGAACCACCAGGATCGAGAACGCCAGCAGCAATATCCCGCCACACAAATAAATGATCCCCAGATCAGGCGCATTGTGATGCGACACGTCGCCGATCAACAGCCGGGTCAGCGCGGTGATCGCCACATAGAGCAGGAAGCGGATCGGCATGTGGTTGGTCTTGAAATAGATACCCGTCATGGCACCCAGCTCAAGGTAGATAAACAGCAATAGAATGTCGTCGACGCTGATGCTGCCTTTTTCCAGCATGCCAATGAATGTCGTCACCGCCGCGTAAGCCGTGATCGCACCAATCCCGAACAGCGCCAGATAGTGAAAGGCTTCGACACAGAGATTGCCGAGGGAGTCGGCCTGGTCGTGCAGGTTCTTGCGCAGCTTTTCAGCCCATTTCAGTTCTGACATATCCAACACATCCTGTACAAAAATTAAACAGCACTTCCAGATTGAATGATGCTGCGGGCGCATGACACTTTGATTTGCCTGAATACCAAGCAGGAACGAGGCCATTAGCTATGGTTGAGAGCGTGGCGGGTTGTCGCAAGACACATCCATGATTGAAAAAGATGCATGAAGGCCACTATCCAGCGCGAAAAATTTCGCCTATGCTAGGCACTGTATAAAAATACAGTAGTCGTTAAAGACAACTATCGTGAAGGCATGTGAGGTGGTGAATGGCCGTCGAAGTGGTATACCGCAGCAGCCGAGATCTGGAGCGTTTGTTCATGGATAAAGCCGAAGCTGATCGTCATGACAAAATGCTCGAACTCGCTGAGTTGCTGGCAGCAGTGTTGAACAAGGCCGTGCCTTCCCTGAGCGAAGCCCAGGTCGAAGAAGCCGGGATTTATATGGCGAAGAATCGCGATATTTTTGCTCGTGCATTCAAGAGCCAACCGGATGCGTTGAATGAGTTGCTCAACGGTTCAGGGGCAGAGTAAGGCCCGGTCGACGTTAGAGGCCTTCCCGGATAAAACCACGATTGCAAAATCGCCGCGATCTTGTGGGACCGGATTTATCCGGG
The DNA here is from genome assembly GCF_000416235.1 of Pseudomonas sp. CFII64. GTDB lineage: Bacteria > Pseudomonadota > Gammaproteobacteria > Pseudomonadales > Pseudomonadaceae > Aquipseudomonas. Next base: position 59,769 of record NZ_ATLO01000054.1, read on the forward strand.
AAGACGTCGTTTCGATTCGCGAGCAAGCTCGCTCCCACGGAGACAGGTGACTCCCTGTTGGAGCGAGCGGGCAACACGCTCAGTCAGCTTTCTCCAGCTCATCCACCAACGCCCGGAAAAACCGCGCGGCTTCGCCGCCGGTCACAGCCCGGTGATCGAAGGTCAGTGACAGCGGCAAAATCGGGTGCACCACCACTTCGCCGTTGACCGCTACCGGCTCATCGCGAATCGCGCCCGCGCCGATGATCGCCACCTGTGGCGGGACCACGACCGGGCTGGCGTAACGTCCGAACAAGGTGCCGAAATTGGACAGGGTAATCGTTGCGCCCATCATTTCCTTCGGCGGGATCGACCGAGCCTGAACGTCTGCCCGCAGGCGGCTCATGCCTTCTTTCAGATCAGCCGACTCACGATTGCCCACATCGCGCAGGACCGGCACGAACAAGCCGTCCGGTGTGTCCACGGCAATGCCCAGATCCAGCTGCTGATGCTGCTTGATGGACAGGGATTTGCCATCAAACCCGCTGTTGAGTACCGGCTCCACTTTACAGGCGGCGGCCATGGCTTTGCCGAGCCTGATCAATGGGTCACGGGCTTGGGACCAGCGATGCAAATCGGCATCGCCATAGATCGTCACCGGTACCACTTCCGCATGGGACCGGGCCATATTCAGCGCCATGCTGCGTCTGACACCGCGCAGTTTTTCGCCGCCAAAACGGTCGCGGTCGGCCTGGGCTGCGCCCTCGACATCGGCACGGGTGATCAGGCCATCATTGCCAGAACCGCTCAACGCGCCAATGTCCACGCCCAATTGCCGTGCCAGTTGCCGGACCGCCGGTGTCGCTCTGGCGGCCAGGTGCTCGCGGGTGGACGGCGCGGCACCGACGAAAAACTGGTCATCCTGGCTGCCGCCACCTTCGAGACGTCCGACCACAGTGCCCGCATCGCCTTCGCCTTCGAATGCCATCAAGGGTTCGCCCACATGCAGGATGTCGCCATCGCCGCCGTAGACCTTGGCGACCACGCCGTCATAAGGCGCGGGAATGTCGACAATGGCCTTGGCGGTTTCCACTGAAACCATCAGTTGGTCGGCCTTGACCGTATCGCCGGCCTTGACGTGCCATTCGACGATTTCCGCTTCCTGCAAGCCTTCGCCCAGATCGGGCAGTTTGAAATATTTCATCGCAAGTCTCCTGAATCCGGGCCGTCAGGCAAAGTTGAGCGCTTGGTCGCAGGCGTGAAGAATGTCTTCCACGCCAGGAATGTACAGTTGCTCCAGTCGATACAGCGGCGGCGGAATATCCGGCGCCGTAACGCGGGCAATGGGCGCCTGCAAATCCAGCAAGACCCGCTCATAAAGACTGGCGGCGATCTCCGCACCGACGCCGCAGGAACGCGGCGCTTCGTGCACGATGACGCAGCGCCCGGTCTTGCGCACCGAGGCTTCGAGGGTGTCCAGATCCAGCGGTTTGACGCAGGCCACGTCGATCACTTCCGCCGAGATACCTTGTTCACTCAATGCAGCAGCGGCCTGCAAGGTTTCGTGGACGCTCGCGCCCCAACTGATCAGGGTGATATCGCTGCCTTCGCGCAGGGTGAAACAAGTATCCAGCGGCAGGCGCTTGCCGTCGTCGAGCAGCGGTTGCGGGTTCATGCGATACAGCCGGGTCGGCTCCAGGAAGATCACCGGATCAGGATCGTCGATGGCCGCCAGCAGCAAACCGTAAGCCCGCGCCGGCGAGGACGGTATGACCACGCGCAGGCCCGGGATGTGGGCGAACAAGGCTTCGGTGCTTTCGCTGTGATGTTCCGGCGCGCGAATGCCCGCGCCCATGGGCGAGCGCATGACCATCGGGCAACTCAGGCGTCCGCGCGTCCGATTGCGCATGCGGCTGGCGTGGGAAACCAGATGCTCCATCGCGGCATAGATAAAACCCATGAACTGGATTTCCACCACCGGTTTCAATCCCTGTGCCGCCATGCCGATGACCAGCCCGCCGAGCATGGTTTCCGCCAGTGGCGAATCGATCACCCGCTTGAAACCAAAACTGTCGCGCAGGCCTTGCGTGGCACGGAACACCCCGCCATTGACGCCAACGTCTTCACCCAGCACCACGACGTTTTCGTCTTCGGTCATGGCCCGATGCAAGGCGAGGTTGACCGCTTCCAGCAGGCTGACTTTTTCACTGCTCATGATGCTCACCTCCGGCGCGGCGTGCGGCCCGCTCAAGGAACCACTCACGCTGCTCGGCGAGCGCTGCTGGCCATTTGGCGTAGACGTGATCGATCACCGATTCCGGCGACTGAATCCCGGCTGCGTCGAACGCAGCAACGGCCTGTTGCACCAGCGCCTGGCATTCAGTGATGAGCGTCTGTTCGCGACCTTCGTCCCAAACGCCCTGACTGGCCATGAACGATTGCAGGCGTTTGATCGGCTCTTCCAGCCAAGCCTGTTTCACTTCTTCAGCCGCCCGGTAACGCGTGGCGTCATCCGCCGTGGTGTGATCGCCGAGCCGATAGCTCAGGCATTCCAGCAGCACTGGGCCTTTGCCTTTGCGCGCACGTTCCAGGGCAACCTGCATGCGATCGTAGACGGCAAGAATGTCGTTGCCGTCGACTTGTTCACCATGGAAGCCGGCCCCGATAGCTTTTTGCGCCAGGGTCGGCGCGCCGCACTGCATGCGCCGGGGCACGGAAATCGCCCATTGATTGTTGTTGATGACGAACACCACCGGCAATTGCCAGGCGCCGGCCACGTTCAGCGCTTCGAGAAAATCACCTTTGCTGGTCGCGCCGTCGCCGCAAGTGGTCACGGCAACTCGATGCTCGCCGCGAATCTTGAACGCGCTGGCCACGCCGCAAGCATGCAGCGCCTGCGTGGCAATCGGCACGCAGAGCGGGAAATCCTCAGCGACGGCCGGTTCGGCAAAGTTGCTTCCGCGCTCGTCACCGCCCCAATACAGAAGAATTTCTTCCATGCGCACGCCGCGCATCAGTTGCACGGCAGTGTCGCGGTAATACGGGATCAGTACGTCTTCGGGATGCATGAGGCTGCCGATGGCAACACCAATGGCTTCCTGACCAAGGGTCGGCGCGTAAGTCCCGATGCGCCCGGTACGCTGCAGGGCCACGGCTTTCTGGTCGAACAGCCGGGTCAAGACCATTTGCCGATAGAGACGGGTCAGGAGATTGAAGTCGTCGGCCCAGGGCGGCAGTTCACCTGTCAGGCGACCATCCGGGGCAAGGTAACGGGTATACGCAACATTGAGCCTGGTGCTGGGCATTGCTTTCTCCTTACACGCGGGATACGCGTGCTACACGAAACCTCGGCACTTGTGGCGACGAGGTTTTCAGGCGTCGGCAATCACCGGGTAAGGCGTGGACCGACGTTCAAGAGGTGCTCCGCCAGCATGTCAGCGACCCGCGCGGGTGAGCGCTTTTCCGCTTGTGCGTGGGCGTAGACCTCAGTCAATCGTTGGCCGATCTTGGCCAGATGCGCAGTGATGGTGGAGAGCGTTTCCCCGCGATGTTGCAGGGCGACGTAGATAAGTCCGCCGGAATTGATCACATAGTCCGGTGCATACAGAATGCCGCGATTCTCCAGTTGATCGGCGACCTGCAGACTGGTCAGTTGATTATTGGCCCCGCCCGCCACCGCCGCGCAACGTAGCTGCGCAACCGTTTTGCTGTTGAGCACCGCGCCCAACCCACAGGGCGCGAGGATGTCGCAGGGCGTGCTGAGCAGCGCTTCGCAGGCGATTGGATGGGCGCCGAACTGTTCCATGGCGAGTTGGACGCGTCCGCTGTCCAGATCGCTGACCAGCAAGTCGGCACCGGCCGCGTGAAGTTGTTCGGCCAGGGCGTATCCCACATGCCCCAATCCTTGAATCGCCACGCGCAACCCTTCCAGATTGTCGCTGCCCAGACGCGCCATGGCCGTGGTCCGAATCCCGGCAAACACGCCCATGGCGGTATGCGCCGAAGGATCGCCGGCTTCGGTGGTGCTGGTCACGTGCTGGGTGTGCTGTGCGATGCAGTCCATGTCGGCGCTGGAGGTTCCGCTGTCCACTGCCGTGATGTAACGCCCGTCGAGGCTTTCGACGAAGCGTCCGAAAGCCTCGAACAGTGCAGCGCGATCAGGAACATGGGCGGGACGCATGATGACCGCCTTGCCGCCACCTTGCGGCAAACCGGCGAGGACCGCTTTGTAACTCATGTTTCTAGCCAGACGGATGGCGTCCTCGATGGCGCTGTCTTCATCTGGATAGGCAAGATAACGACATCCACCCAAGGCAGGACCGCGCTGGCAATTGTCGATGGCGATCACTGCCTTCAGGCCGGTTTCGGGATCGACGACCAGATGCAGTGATTCGATGCGTGAACTGTGCATGAGAGCGAACATCGGCAGTGCTCCCGGAATACTTTTTTTCTAAGGCGATTATAGGCGCTGCTGGGAAAAATGATTGACCGCTGGTGCATGCGGGTAAAACACATCTGCGCTTACATTCGGCACTGGACGAAATCTGCGACGAGGGCTAAAACAAGTCATCGCTGCCAACATTCCAGTTGCCCGGATCCGGTCGGAGGGGTCGATGACGCCACGCCAGCATTGTCTGTCTTGCTTGCAGAAAAACCCTTGCGATGTGTTCGAGGCTGCGCTGTGGGTATCGGCCGAACATGACCCGCAGTTTCTCCCCCAGCACCTGCGCGCCGAAATGGATCAATTGCAGCGCCAGGTGAATAACGCCCTGCCCTCGCTGCCGCCTTCCGAGCTGGCCCAACCTTTATTGCGGCAACTCAATGCCATGGGGTTCGCCCAGGACGACTGGAACCCGCCCAAACCTGAGTCGGCGCTGCTGCACAAAGTGCTGCAACGGCGTCGCGGGCAACCCCTGGCCCTGGCGCTGATCGCCCTGGAAATTGCCAGACGGCTGGACATCAGACTCGAAGGGGTAAATTTCCCTGGTCATTTTCTGCTGCGGGTTCCGGGGGCCGACCATTTGCTGGACCCCTGTGGTGGGCGGCGCCTCTACCCGCAAGACTGCCGGGAACTGCTGGTTCGCCAGTTCGGACCAGACATGCAATTGCGCGCGGCGCACATGATTCGCGCCACGGAGTTGAGCATGCTGCAACGGCTTTCGCGCAATCTTCGCCATCTGCATCAACTGAACGATGACCTGTTGGCATCGCTTAAAGATGCTGATCGCGTGGTGGAACTGGGCCAGGCAACAACCGGGGATCATCTGATCCGGGCCGGCCTGTATCACGCCCTGGACTGTCCGCAGGCCGAACGATTTGATCTGGAACACGCTCTGCTCTTGAGCGACGATCCGCTTCAGCGCCTCAGACTCACCGAGCGGTTGAGTCAGCTGCCGTCGAGCAAAGCCATACACTGAACCGCTTGTGGCGACTGTTGCCGTCCATGCAACAGTTAATGTCGCAAACCACTGTTTTCCAATGCAATTAAACACTCTATTCTTGCCGCACTTAAGCAGGCCACTCAATTAACTCGCCTTGTTTACCCATCGATTTGCGCTGGCACGTTGCTGTCTCTGACGTACCGGACTTTTAGAGTGTATCGACGTTGATTTTATAGCTCCTGGATCTACGTCTTGTTTAGCCGGTGTTATACAGCGGCTTTTTTTTGCCCCCCACCAACTCATGGCCTTGAGCCATTACACCTTCGATTTCAACTTGGCTGGCAGGTGTTCATCCTTGATCTTTTCGCCATTTTTTATCCGTTTGTTCAGGGCCATCGTTCCATAGGTATCCCCTGTGGATGCAAACACCTGCAAATTTTTCATGACGTGGACCGTCTTGATGTAGTCCGGCAACAACAGTTTTGAATATTTGTCTCCGGTCAGTACTTTGGTCTGCATTTCATCGATGCGTTTGGCGAAGAATTCCAGAGCATTTATCTTGACATCCGGGTGGGAGATTTTGCCATCCTTGTCGAACTCCAGCGCTGCACGGCCCATCAGATCCGCAGTCAGGTTATCAATCAGACCAAAAGCCAGGAGTTGTTTGCCAACGTTTCCTAACTCTTCAGGACTTACCTGTTCCGCATCAAAGTCTTTGAACAATGGCCGAAGTTTATTTTGCTCCATAGACAGTGTATTGAGCGCGACAGGGTCCTCGCCGATCTCCAGCAAGATACGATTGGTATCGGCACTGGCTTTTTTAAGTGATGGATCTTCCAGCCGAGGCTTGATAATCACCTGTGGCATATTTGCATAACGATCAACCATTCCCATGATGCGGTTCCTTCTATGTCGAATGAAGTATTCATCGAACATATCGGGAACTGGCCGGGCGACTTTATAGACAGAACACCCCACGGGTTAAATCCAGACGGGTACTACTTGTCATATGGAATATTCTTACACCGCGCAATGAAGACTCCTAATTATCAACTGGTTAATCAGCCGTTTCGTTGCGCAATTAGATAGTTTTAGTTAACCCATATACCTCTGCAGATTAGCCATCATCTCTTTCAGTGCCTCAACGTTATCCTGCGGATGCACTGCGCCGCCGAAATCACTGATGACTTGCCATTGCGCGGCGACGTCTTCCGGGCTGAACCCCGCATGAGGATCGAAGCCTGCGCCGAGGCTTCGCTCCCAGCGGACTTTGCCGATCCAGCCGCCGCCCACTTCGAACAAACCGGCGCTGTCCTGGCATTGCTCGCTGCCCAGATACACAACTAACGGGCTGATCAGTTCCGGCTTCAGCAGCTCGAAGACATTGGGCGGGATCAGCCCTTCGGTCATTCGCGTGCCACCGGTTGGGGCGATGGCATTGACCAGAATGTTGTTCTTGCGACCTTCCAGGGCCAGGGTGCGTGTCAGGCCATAAAGCCCCAACTTGGCCATGCCGTAATTGGACTGGCCAAAGTTGCCGTAAATGCCGGAGGTCGACGAGGTAAATATCACCCGACCATAGTTCTGCTCGCGCAAGTGAGGCCAGGCCGCGTGCGTCACTTTATAAGCGCCTTCGACGTGCACGCGATAAACCAGATCCCAGTCGGCATCCTCCATTTTGGCAAAGGATTTATCGCGCAGAATTCCGGCATTGTTCACCACCACGTCGACACGGCCGAAAGCGTCCAGGGCGTTCTGGACGATCTTGTCGCCATCGGTTACCGAATCGTGATTGGCCACCGCCGTGCCGCCCGCTTCGCGAATCTCACTGACCACACGATCTGCCGCCGACGCGTTGGCGCCTTCCCCGCTGGCGGAACCGCCAAGATCGTTGACCACCACGCGAGCGCCATGGCGGGCAAACAGCAGCGCATGGGCGCGCCCCAATCCGCCGCCAGCACCGGTGACGATCACTACTTTGTCGTCGAAATGGACAGGTTCACTCATGACTAGCTCCAGGAAAGGTCGGCAGCAACGCGTTCGCATCAGTGTCGTCCACTCGACTTGCGGTCACAATCAAACCGATCCTCGCTGAATAGTGCTCGATAATGCCGCTGGATGCGCCGGGTCTCGGGTCGCGTCCGCTGTCCCTTCTTTTTCTATGGCGGCCCGGAACGCCAGATAGTGGCGAAGCACAAGCAACGGCGCTTCCATCTGCGGGTAATGACCGATTCCCTCCAGCAACACGGTATCGGCGTCGGGAATCAGCTGCCGGTAGCGCTCGACCATATGCGCGCCGGAAATCGGGTCGACCGCCCCGTCAATCACTCTCAATGGCACGCCTCCCGCCTGCATGGCGCTCACCCAGCGTTCACGTTGTTCGACGCGCTCCGGAATGTAGCGAATCAAGCGATGGAAAATTCGCGGGCCGTGGTTGGCCGTGATCAGGCTCCAAAGATCGTCCAGCTCACTTTCACTGGGAGCGGTGTCCGGACCGAAGATCCTGCTGAAGTTTTTGTCCAGACTGCCTCGATTGAACAAGCGGCTGAATATCCAGCCCACTGGACTCAGCAACAGCTTTTGCGCCAAGACCTGGCGGTGGGTTTCCGGAAACAGGCCGCCGTTGAGGAATACGCAACTGGCCATTGCAAAGCGCCCTTCGTGATGACGCGCCAACAGTTCCTGGGCAACGCTGTCGCCGTAATCATGGGCCAACACGTGAATCGGCCGAGCTTCATCCAGATGCTGCAACAAGGCTTGTTGCACATCAGCCTGCTCGATGAGGCTGTAAGCGCGGCGCGGCGGTTTGGCTGAGTCGCCGAACCCGAGCATGTCGCAGGCAATCACCCGATACCGCGCTGCCAAAGGTTGCCAGAGGTAATGCCAGTCCCAGCTGGCGGTCGGAAAACCGTGAATCAGCAACAAAGGCTCACCCTCGCCCGCCGTCCAGTAGCGAATGGCATGGCCCTTGAAGTCGAACGTCTGCCCACGGGTGCGCCAGATACGCAGCGGTATCTCGGTCAGCGGCATTATTGCTGGTAACCCGTATCGGTCAGGTCGAGTTTGCGCAGCAAGGCTGGCCAGGCAAGCGCGCCGCCCATGCCCTGAGTGCTTTTCGTCACGCCGGCCACCATGGCTTTCGCGCCTGCGAGAATCTGCCCGTCAATGGTAATCAACTGCGCCCCGCCACCTTGCGCCATGACCTGGATTTCGCAGGCGCGCTGGAAGATGAACATCATCAGGAAGGTATCGGCGATGCTAGCCGAACAGGTCAACAGACCATGGTTTTGCAGCATCAGAAAATTCGTTTCGCCCAGATCGAACTGCAGGCGGGCTTTTTCCTCATGATTGAGGGCAACACCTTCGTACGGATGGTAAGAAAGGCTCGACAGGACGAACAAGGATTGCTGACTGATCGGCAAAATCCCCTGCTGCTGCGCCGACACCGCTACGCCCGCAGCGGTGTGCGTGTGCAAGACGCAGGCGACGTCATGACGAACTTCATGGATGGCACTGTGAATGGTGAAGCCGGCAGGATTGATCTCGTAAGGGCTGGCCATCAGCTTGTTGCCCGCCTGATCGATCTTGACCAGACTCGATGCGGTGATCTCGTGGAACATCAGGCCGTAGGGATTGATCAGGAAATCATCGGTGCCCGGCACCTTGGCCGAGATGTGGGTAAAAATCAGATCGTCCCAGCCGTGCAGTGCAACCAGACGGTAGCAGGCAGCGAGGTCGACGCGGGTCTGCCATTCGGCAGGGCTGACCTGGTCTTTTACATTCAGTGGCGCATCGGGGGTGTGCAGAACATGGGTAGGGTTCACGGCGGTTCCTCGGCATTCAGGGATTGCTCTGGATGCCAAGTTTAGCCATGCCCTGCAAAAACGTCGGGGACCTGGCGGCCATTCTGACGGCTTAAAAGGCCAAAAGACCGCGCGTCATCCTGTAGGACCGGCTTGAGCCGGGAGTGTGATTTCCCGGCTGAAGCCGGTCCTGCAGGATCATGTTTGTCCTGCCCGGTGAAGTCGATTATTCGATCCGCTTTTTCAACAATTTGACGAACTGCTCCAGCCATGGCTCGGCGTCGGTCTCGGGTGTGACGCTTTCGCTGGCATCCAGGCGCAGCATTTCCTGTACTTCAACCACGCCCAGCTCCGCGAACAACTCGCGGATCTGCTCGCCGCCGGCGCAGAAGGTGTCACCGTAACTGGCATCGCCCAAACCAATGACACCGCCGGGCAAGCCGCGCCAGGCTGCTGGCAGAACATCGCGAATCTGCGAATAAACCGGCTGAATGTTGTCGGGCAGTTCACCCATGCCAGTGGTCGAGGTCACGAACAACAACGCCTGCGGGGCAAAGGATTGCAAACCTTCGAGGGTCACGCGCGAGTCTTGCAGGACCTCGAACCCGGCTTCGCGCAGGAGTTTCCCGGCGTGTCGAGCGACTTCTTCAGCCGATCCATAGACAGAACCGGAAACGATGGCGACTTTCATGAATCATCCTGTATCAGCGGAAAAACGTCGGACATTATGCCTCAAGCCAGCCCATGACCTAGAATGCTGTCTCTGCTCCCGGCTTCGGAACTCTCTTCATGATCAATGCAAAACTGCTGCAACTGGTGGTGGACGCTTCCAATGACGGCATTGTCGTCGCCGAGCAGGAAGGTGAAGACAATATTCTGATCTACGCGAACAAGGCATTCGAAATGCTGACCGGTTATCCGGTGGACGACATCCTGTATCAGGACTGCCGCTTCCTGCAGGGCGACGACCGGCAACAGCCAGCGCTGCAAGCGATTCGCGAAGCGGTCCACAGCGGCCAGCCTTGCCGCCAGATTCTGCGCAATTACCGCAAGGATGGCACGCCGTTCTGGAACGAATTATCGATAACGCCGGTGCTCAATGAGGCCGATCAGCTGACGTATTTCATCGGCATTCAGAAAAACGTCACCAAACAGGTAGAGGCTCAACAACGGGTGGTTGAGCTGGAAGTTGAATTGGCTATTGCCAAAGAGGAGATCGCCGCGTTAAAAAAACACATCAGTGCAACATAATGTGGAATTAATGGTCTGCTTCCCCAATAATCGGTTTTTTCGAGCCCTGTAATGTCACACGACAGTCTTCTCACCCAAGCTGAACTGGATTTTATCCAGAACATGCAGCACAACCCCAAACTGAACGTGCGCGATGCGACACGCAGCTTGACGGTGAACGGTGGGGTACACATTCAGGAACTGCTCACCCGTCTGGCGGCTCATGAGCAAGTGACGATCCAGGCGCAATTCGCCAACCAGCAGATGACGTTCCCGCTGCACCTGGTGGAGGACGAGTTTCACGCCTTGCACCTGGAGTTGGGCGCGCCGAGTATTTTCGAAGAAGGACCGCGAATTCGTCCGTGGCGCCTGACGCTGCAAGAGCCCGTGCCGCTGGAGACCGAAAAAGGCACTCCGACGGCGTTATGGGTTCATGAGGTTTCGTTCAAAGGCGTGCTGCTGGAAAATCGTCGGTCGACCAAACCGCCAAAAAACTTCTCCGCCTGGTTCGCGCCTGTCGGGCACGCGCCCATTGCGCTTCGTGGCACGTTTGAACGCCTCACCGAGTCAGGGCTTGCGGCGTACCGTCTCAGCCAGCGCAACAAGGAAGAAACCGAACGGCTGCGCCAGTACATCCTTCAGGAACACCAGCGCGTTTATCCAACCATGCATCGCTGATCGGTGCCGCAAAACCCTTCCCGTACGCCATCACGTATCCAGATGCCCCTCGATGAATTGCCGCAAGCGCCGCTGCATGAAGCCGCCTTCGCTGCCAATACACGCCACCGGCGATCCATCGAGACTTTCCTGCGCCAGATCGGCACCCTCTCCTGCCAGCACCAGCGGACAGTCAAGCGCCAATGCCAGGCGTTTGAGTCGGCGCGGCAAATCAAGGGCCGGCGGGTGATTGGTAAATAGCACAACTGCCAGCGGACGAACCTTGCCGCAGACCAGTGTCAGTTCTTCCAGCGGCTGGCCCAACGCCAGAACCTGAATATCGAAGTCAGGACTGCCCAGCAATAATCCCGCCACCCACAGTTCCAGTTCCCGGCATTGCCCCGGCAGGCCTGCGAGCACCACCTTCTTCTCGGTCAACCCATTCGATAATTGCTGGCGCTGCAAGGCACGCGCACGCAGGAAGCTGTCGAGAAACAGCCATTCGCTGACCTGGCCGAAACGGTCGTGATGCAGCAACAATTCACGCCAGACCGGCAGCAGGATGTCCTGAAATACCACCGTCATCGGATAGCTGGAAAACACCTGGCCGTACAGTTGTTCCAGACGGCGCTCATCGAAGGAGCCGGCGGCCTGTCGTACTTGCGACTGCCATTCGCCCCACTCTCCCAGCGCAATATCGCTCTCGGGCGCCACCGCCTGAATACGCGCAGCCTGGGTCTTGGCGAGAATCTTGCTGACTTTGCTCACCGCCACGCCGCGTTCGATCCAGCCCAGAATGCTGCGCACTTCATCGATATCCGCCTGAGAATACAGACGATGACCACTTTCCGTGCGGGTCGGCTGAATCAGGCCATAGCGCCTTTCCCACGCGCGCAAGGTGACCGGATTGATGCCGGTCATGCGCGACACTTCACGGATCGGGAACAATTCTTCCTGCTTCAGATCTTGCTTGAGGCCGCTTGAAACAGAGCGGCCAGTGAGAGATTCAGTCATGACAGGGATCGCATGGACACAGTGGGCCGCATTGTACCCCTGTGGACCGGTCTTTCGCTAAAACCCCCTGCGACTCGCGCTGATGTAGACGAAGTGATGAAAGCCTATGGCTTATTTATGAATTTCAGGAATAATCCTTGCTTGCTAAAACGCGAAGCTGACGCAGCCCACTATCCCGGCGCCTCGTCATGTGACTTCCCTATCCGGGAATCTCACTCGTTTATCGGAGATACACAATGTCTACCACCCCCGTCACCTTGATGGTTGCTCGTCGCGTGGCCCACGGCCGCTACCAGGAACTCATGACCTGGCTGCATGAAGGCGAACAACTGGCCACCGACTTCCCCGGTTACCTGGGTTCGGGTGTTCTCGCGCCTCCGCCAGACGATAACGAATTCCAGATTATTTTCCGCTTCGCCAACGCTGAAACCATGCACGCCTGGGAGCATTCCGCCTCGCGAAGCTCCTGGTTGGTGCGCGGCAGCGGTCTGTTTGCGCAACCTTCGGAACATCGGGTCAGCGGTATCGATGGCTGGTTCGGCGCAGTCGGCCAGCGCCCGCCACGCTGGAAACAGGCCGTGGCGATCTGGCTGGCGTTTTTTCCAGTCTCGCTGCTGTTCAATTTCGTGCTCAGCCCGCTGCTCAATGAGCTGCAGCTGCTGCCACGCGTGCTGATCAGCACCTTGTTGCTGACGCCGCTGATGGTGTTCTGGTTTATCCCGCTGTCGACGCATTTGCTGTCGTCGTGGTTGAACAGCACGCCGACACCCCGCACGACTACGCAATCGGCTCACTCACGGTGAGCCCAACTCACAACCTGTACAAACACCAGTAACAATGTACAGTTTTTGCGTAAGTTTTAACGCCCTTGCCCTAAACCTTCCACGTGGCGATCTCTCTTGCCTCAGGGTTATAGAGCGGTGACTGGCGCGGTCTGAGTGCACGCAGTTGTACAAGAGTACCCATTGGTATAACTTTGCTGCAGCTAGCGGCCAGCAAAGGTCGACACCCAATGATTCCGACGTGCGAGCGCTCATGGCTTTGTCTCCTGCCCCGATCCTGATCACTGGCGCCAGTCAGCGCGTTGGGCTGCACTGCGCGCAGCGCCTGCTGGCGGACGGCCAGGCAGTGATCATCAGCTACCGCAGCGAGCACCCCGAAGTTGAACAGCTACGCGCGGCAGGCGCCATTGCGATTCATGGCGATTTTTCGTCCGAAGCAGGCGTCCTGCAATTTATCGCCGCACTGAAAAACCACACCGACAGCCTGCGGGCCATCGTCCACAATGCTTCAGAGTGGCTGGCGGAAACGCCTGGCGACGAAGCACAAGTCTTTACCCGGATGTTCAACGTCCATATGCTCGCGCCCTACCTGATCAACCTGCATTGCGAGCAGTTGTTGCATCGATGCGAGGTCGCGGACATTATCCATGTCAGCGATGACGTGACCCGCAAAGGGAGCAGCAAGCACATCGCTTATTGCGCCAGCAAAGCAGGACTCGACAGCCTGACCTTATCGTTCGCCGCCAGGTTCGCGCCACGGATCAAGGTCAATGGCATCGCCCCGGCCCTGTTGATGTTTCAACCTCATGACGATTCGGCCTATCGCGCCAAAGCCCTGGCGAAATCGGCCATGGGCATCGAGCCCGGTCCCGAGGTGATTTACCAAAGCCTGCGTTATCTGCTGGATAACCCGTATGTCACCGGCACAACCCTTACCGTAAACGGCGGACGGCACGTCAAGTAAGCTGCCCCGAGGATCCTTTTGATGAGCTCATCCCTGCCACAGCACTACCGCGAGATTCTCGTCGGTCTGGGCGAAAACCCTGACCGCGAAGGCCTGCTGGATACCCCGAAACGCGCCGCCAAAGCGATGCAATACCTGTGTCATGGCTACGCGCAGAGCGTCGAGGAAATCGTCAACGGTGCGCTGTTTGCCTCCGACAACGATGAAATGGTCATCGTCCAGGACATCGAGCTGTACTCGCTGTGCGAACACCATCTGCTGCCCTTTATTGGCAAGGCGCATGTGGCTTACATCCCGACTGGCAAAGTGCTCGGCTTGTCCAAGATCGCCCGTCTGGTGGACATGTTCGCCCGCCGCCTGCAGATCCAGGAAAACCTGACCCGGCAGATCGCCGACGCGATTCAGGAAGTCACCAACGCCGCTGGTGTGGCAGTGGTTATCGAAGCCAGACACATGTGCATGATGATGCGCGGCGTCGAAAAGCAGAACTCGACCATGAACACCTCGGTGATGCTCGGCGCATTCCGTGATTCGAGCACGACCCGTCTGGAATTCCTGCAATTGATCGGACGGAGCAGAAACTGATGGCAAGACTTGAACCAGGCACCGCACGCATCCGGGTCAAGGACCTGTGCCTGCGCACCTTCATCGGTATCAACGAAGATGAAATCGTCAATAAACAGGACGTGCTGATCAACCTGACGATTCTTTATGCCGCTCAGGAAGCCGTGCGCGACAACGACATTGGCCACGCCTTGAACTACCGCACCATCACCAAAGCCATCATTCAGCACGTCGAAGGCAATCGTTTTGCCTTGCTCGAACGCCTGACCCAGGAAGTGCTGGACCTGGTGATGAGCTACGAACCCGTGCTGTACGCCGAAGTCGAAGTCGACAAGCCCCATGCCCTGCGTTTCGCCGAGTCGGTGTCGATCACCCTCGCCGGGCAGCGCTGAAACTCTTATCATTGCGCCCTTAATTGCCTGCGAAGAGCCCATCATGACCCCGCAAGAACGCCTCGAACTCGAAGCCGCCGCCTTTCGCCGACTGGTCGCGCATCTGGACAGTCGCAAGGACGTGCAGAACATCGACCTGATGAACCTTTCCGGTTTCTGTCGCAACTGCCTGTCCAAATGGTACAAGGCCGCGGCAGATGAAAAGCACATCGACGTCAGCCTCGACGAAGCCCGCGAAGTGGTTTACGGCATGCCGTACAGCGAGTGGAAAGCTCAATATCAGCAAGAAGCCAGCGCCGAACAGCAAGCGGCGTTCGCCAAGGAACACAAGCATGACTGATCTGAATACCCTGCGCGCCAGTCTGGCGCGTGGCGAACATCTGTTTGCCGACACACTGGCCGTCATCGCGACCGGCTATGACTACCAGCCGCAAGCGTTCAGCAACGGCCCGGTTGAAAACGCTGCCGGGCAAAACGAAGGCTCGTGCAAAACCCTGGGCCTCGCGTTGCTCGAAGGGTTGAGCAATGAAGAGGCCTTGCTGGCATTTGGCGAGCATTACCGTTCGGTACAAGCCACGCCAGACGGCAGCGACCACGGCAACATCCGCGCATTGATCGCCCACGGCCTGGCCGGGGTAACGTTTGCGGGTGAGCCGCTTACGCGCAAGGGCTGAGCCTTTTCACGAGCCTACGGACATCGTGCGAGCTTGCTCGCGAAAAATGTGGCCACCGGGTTTATCCAGGCAGCACGCCGTATCGATGACGTCCTTCGCGAGCAAGCTCGCTCCCACGGGGGATATGTACGCATTCTCCTGTGCAGACTGTGTGGGACCGGATTTATCCAGGAAAGGGCCAGTGCTCACGCCGTAAATCTGTGTCGCCGCCACGAACACCTCGCGAATAAATTCGCTCCTACACTTCAGGTACGGGCCACGCCGATTCAAAGCCGCTCTGGCTCTGGCTCTGGCTCTGGCTTTGTTTTTGATCTTGATCTTAGGCGCCCCGTCAAACCACGCCGGCCGAACTTCGATGTTGAGTTGCAGGGTAAACCGGCAGGACGCCGGTTTAGCCGCACTGGGCCAGGGATGGCCCTTTGCGGCGGCCCTGCAAATCAATGTCGGAGTTCGGGCATGCCGAGCCTGGGCGAGGGACCGAGTGGTGGGGCAAGAGCCTTTTGCTTACTTTTGGGCTTCAAAAGTGAGGCGCCGTAAGGGCGCAACCCTAAGTCGCCGTGACCGCAGCAACGGATATGTACCCAGTCAACAAACCGGGTTTATCCAGACAGCACGCGCTGTTGTTGACGTTCTTCGCGAGCAAGCTCGCTCCCACACAGTCGGCACAGGAGGCATGCGTACATATCCGTTGTTGCCTCGCCTGGGCTCGACAGACCCTCGCTCCGGTTCTGCTCCGTGGGCCCGCCGCCATCGGCCATCCCTGGCCAAGGGCGGCTAACCCGGCATCCATGCCGGGTTGCCCACTGCGCAAAACCTGCGCTCGGCCTTCCGACGGGGCAGGTCAAGATCAAAAGCCAGAGCCAAAGCCAGAGTCCTTCGCGAGCAAGCTTGCTCGCACGAACGCCTCGCGAATAAATGCGCTCCTGCACTTGAAATACCGACCACACAGATTCAACGCGGCTTTGGCTCTGTTTTTTGATCTTGATCTTAAGCGCCCCGTCAAACCACGCCGGCCGAACTTCGATGTTGAGTTGCAGGGTAAACCGGCAGGACGCCGGTTTAGCCGCACTGGGCCAGGGATGGCCCTTTGCGGCGGCCCTGCAAATCAATGTCGGAGTTCGGGCATGCCGAGCCTGGGCGAGGGACCGAGTGGTGGGGCAAGAGCCTTTTGCTTACTTTTGGGCTTCAAAAGTGAGGCGCCGTAAGGGCGCAACCCTAAGCCGCCGTGACCGCAGCAACGGATATGTACCCAGTCAACAAACCGGGTTTATCCAGACAGCACGCGTTATCGTTGACGTCCTTCGCAAACAAGCTCGCACACAAGTTCTGCCACAAAAAAACCGGCCTGAGCCGGTTTTTTTATTACCGCAAAACACTATCAGAACGAGGCGTTGGCCAAACCGTCCAGATACCGTTCAACGTCCAGTGCTGCCATGCAACCCGCACCGGCCGAGGTGATCGCCTGACGGTAAACGTGGTCAGCCACGTCGCCCGCAGCGAAGACACCTTCCACGCTGGTAGCAGTCGCATTGCCTTCACGGCCGCCCTGCACAACCATGTAGCCGTCTTTCAACGCCAGTTGACCTTCAAACAACGAAGTGTTCGGCGTGTGACCAATAGCGATGAACACACCATCGACTTTCAGCTCATCGCTGCTGCCATCGTTGTTCTTCAAGCGAGCACCGGTCACGCCCATGTTGTCACCCAGGACTTCGTCCAGCGTGGCATTGAGCTTGAGCTCAATCTTGCCTTCGGCGACCCGCGCGTGCAGCTTGTCGATCAGGATCTTCTCGGCGCGAAAGGTTTCGCGCCGGTGTACCAGAGTCACCTTGCTGGCGATGTTGGCCAGGTACAGCGCCTCTTCAACAGCGGTGTTACCGCCGCCGACCACAGCCACTTCACGGTTGCGATAGAAGAAACCGTCACAGGTGGCGCAGGCGGAAACGCCTTTGCCCATGAACGCCTCTTCGGACGGCAGACCCAGATAGCGGGCGCTGGCGCCGGTGGCAATGATCAAGGCATCGCAGGTGTAAGTGCCGTTATCGCCCTTGAGGCTGAACGGTTTGCCGGCCAGATCGACCGCATTGATGTGGTCAAACACGATCTCGGTTTCAAACCGCTCGGCATGCTCACGCATGCGATCCATCAGCGCCGGGCCAGTAAGGCCATGCGGATCGCCGGGCCAGTTGTCGACTTCAGTGGTGGTGGTCAACTGGCCGCCGGACTGCATACCGGTGATCAACAGAGGCTTGAGGTTGGCGCGAGCGGCATACACCGCAGCGCTGTAACCGGCAGGGCCGGAGCCGAGAATAATCACTCGGGAATGACGTACATCAGACATGACACACTCCTATCGACCGACCATCTATGCCGTGGTCGGAACGGCTGGAATAAAAAAGGACCACCGAAAGCACTTGGGGAAGGCTCACAACACGGCAGTCCGGAAAAGGCTGTGGCTGCGACTCAAGCCGCAGCGACGGATTACAGGCTGGTAGCGTTCTGCGCCAGGTAATCAGCAACGCCTTGAGCGTCGGCTTTCATGCCTTTTTGACCTGGACGCCAGCCGGCAGGGCAGACTTCGCCGTGCTCTTCAGTGAACTGTAGCGCTTCCACCAGACGCACCATGTCATCTACGTCACGACCCAACGGCAGGTTGTTCACAACCTGGTGCTGTACCACGCCTTCGCGGTCGATCAGGAACGATGCACGAAGGGCAACGCCATCATCGTGCTCGATGCCATAGGCGCGAGTGATTTCGTGTTTGACGTCGGCAACCATGGCGAACTGAACTTCACCAATGCCGCCCTTTTCCACCGGCGTGCTGCGCCAGGCGTAATGAGTAAACTGCGAATCGATGGAAACGCCAACCACTTCAACGCCCAGATCGCGGAATTTAGCGATGCGGTTGTTGTGGGCGATGATTTCCGATGGGCATACGAAAGTGAAATCCAGCGGCCAGAAAAACAGCACCACGTATTTGCCGCGCAGCGAAGAAAGCTTGAAGCTGTCGACGATGGAACCATCGCCCAATACGGCCGCTGCGTCGAAGTCCGGTGCCTGTTTGTTAACCAGTACGCTCATGAAGTCTCCCAAGAGGTTCAGATTTAATAGGAAAGGGTGGATAAGTTGGCGTGCAGCTTATCGAGGGTGCCAAGATTAAGGAAATATCGTTTCACAATCCACCTCATAGCCGGGGCCTATCCTGAGGCGTTGCTCCTTTCACCCCCGCACCAAAGCCGGTAAGGTCGGCGGGTTTACCACTGATCGGAGGCTGCCATGCCTGCTCCTGTTCTCTCAGGCCCGCAATACCTGCGCGAAGGCTTGAAGCTGATCCTCAGCCCCGGCTTGCGCCTGTTCGTCCTGCTTCCGCTGGGCATCAATTTGTTACTGTTTATCGGCCTGATCTATCTGGCCATGCATCAGTTCGGCATGTGGGTAGATGCGTTCATGCCAGAGCTGCCCAGCTGGCTGAGCTTCCTCGATTACATCCTGTGGCCATTGTTCGTCACGTTAGTGGTGCTGATGGTGTTCTTCACCTTCACCATGATCGCCAACATAATCGCCGCGCCGTTCAATGGCTTCCTGGCGGAAAAAGTCGAAGTCGTGCTGCGCGGCACCGACGACTTCCCCGCCTTCAGCTGGGGCGAACTGGTTGCGATGGTGCCGCGCACCTTTGGCCGGGAAATGCGCAAGCTGGGCTACTTCCTCCCACGCGCCATCGGGCTGTTCATTTTGTCGTTCATTCCGGTCGTCAACCTGGTCGCCGCGCCGCTGTGGCTATTGTTCGGCGTGTGGATGATGGCCATCCAGTACATCGACTACCCGGCGGATAACCACAAACTGGGCTGGAACGAAATGCTCGCCTGGCTGCGTTCCAAACGCTGGCAGAGCCTGAGCTTCGGCGGGATTGTGTATCTGGTGCTGCTGATTCCTGTGGTCAACCTCCTGATGATGCCCGCCGCCGTTGCCGGTGCGACATTGTTTTGGGTTCGGGAGCGTGGAGCTGAGGCGTTATTGACGCAGAAGGCGTAATTGAACAAGGCCCTGAGAAGGGCCTTTTTAATCAATGCCACTAATTACCGAAATATAAATAAAAGATAAGTCCTACAAGTAAAACTCTCACATCTTACTTAATCGACGATAACGGCATTAATAGCGTGCGGCAAACATTTGCCAGCACGGGCAATAAGTTGCCCCTCGGTATCTCCACACTTGTTTGCAGAGTGTTTTCGCATGACTTACAAAAGGTATCGCTTCACCCTTGAAAATATTAGCCGGACATCGATAAATTTTTCTTCACATCGTATTGGCATCGTTGTTGCTATCTCTCATTTCAAACAACAATGAAGAGACCATGCTCATGAACGTCAACATCCAGCCCGATCACGCAACTGTGATTGCGAAATCAGCACCTGTCGCTCGCGGACAATCACCGGTAACGGAATCAATGCCTTTCTCGCAGATACTAAAGGAGGCAACGAGAACGGCGACCCCGATAAAGCCAGAACCCGCAAGCTTGTCCCGATTGATCAAACCCCGCTCGCCGCTGGAATTGAAGAGTCTCAACTCGACAAACGTCATCCATAAACCTCAACCCGCAGCACTGGAGCGAACAGCTGAATCGCGCCTTCTACCGTTTGCCTTGAGTAATCATTAAGCAAACTATGATGCGATGCACATCGGCAAGCTATGTGAGAGAACACGATGAATATCTATTCAAATATCCAGGTAGGTTCTGTAGGCGACTCGGCTGCTACCTCAAGGCGCGATACCGCTGCCAAAATGACCGGGAACAGCGGTTTGCAATTCAATCAAGTCCTTAAAGAAGCTACATCCGCAACACAGCAGCGCCGAAGCCCGGCAGGCGCAGTTACGAATTTAGAAATGAGAAACCGCATGCTGGAAATTGCACGATCTAACCCATCCGACGCTTCGGAATTAGCATTTGGCTTCGCCCATAATTCTTTAAACATGGAGCTTCTGGATGTGTCCGACAGGCCTAACATAAGATACTCCGCAACTGGAGAACTCGTCAGCTCTGAAACCTCGAGATATTTTGCGGAGATTAGATCCGCCATGCAAAAGGAACGGGCTGGTCTTTATCAGTCCGAACTGGAAAAGGGTACGCCCCCTTCAGAGATACTGGAAAAAATTTTCGACTTCAATGACACGATGCCGACCAGGTTTCTGGAAATGGCTGGATGGTGAAGTCTGATCACGCTCACACACCCGGTGCGTGAGCGTGAGTCAACATTACCAACTAACAGTGATCCGTCCTATTTGGGCGGCCGCCGGCGCTGGTCCATCTGGCGACAATTGCAACTCGTAGTAAAATGGCCCACTGGCAAGTTGATTATTGAACACACGAGAGGAACCGAGACGGACTCTTGATACGTCTATACATCGAGTTGGCGTTTGACACAAATTAACCCTCAACCCCCTCGGCCAACCTTGCACATTCCAATTCCAGCTCACACTTTTAATAATCTGCCCCTCCCTTGGAGCGCCCAGCGCGGGAAGTTGGGCGGTATAAACATAACCTTTTGAATGTAGCACAGGCAATCTGACCTCAGAGGCATAGCTACCCGCCGATGCATTCTGAGAGCCAAATACAACAGCAAGAGCGACTGCTGCAGACATGAGAGTGCCGTTCAACTGTTTAAAGTTTTTCATTGTTTTGTTCCTGAGTAATGGGAAGCGATTCAAAGCCCGACCAATGTCGAGACAGTGAATTCGCAAACTATCGCTAGCCGTGTGCTAATCGATAGTTCGACGTTACTCAGGACGCAATCAGCGTCAACACTACAAAGTTATATAAAACCACTTACAGAAACGTCCTACTCTCGCATCGGAACAAAGGCTTAGAGCCTTGTAGTCCTTCGAAATATCGCACTAACGATCACATCGGTTTTAAGCCTGCTAACCGCTATCCCAAGCGATCAAAACCCACCGTCACAAATCCATCATCCCGCCGCCACATAACCGAAATCATCGCGGCCGACACTGGCTCTATGAGCACATCCATGCGTATCACCTTCATCACCGAAACCTTCGCTCCCGAGATCAATGGCGTTGCCAATACCCTGGCGCGGTTGTGTGACGGGTTGCGTGTGTTGGGCCACCGAATCGAGTTGGTGCGGCCCCGGCAGAGCCAGGATGAGGGGCCCGCGGCGGAAGATGTGGTGCTGACACGCGGCTGGCCGATTCCGGGTTATCCGGGCCTGCAATGGGGGCATTCGTCGATGCACAAATTGCTGCGACGCTGGCAGCGGCAGCGGCCGGACGTGTTGTACATCGCCACCGAGGGTCCGCTGGGATTATCAGCGCTCAGGGCTGCGCGGCGATTGGGGATTGCCGTGGTCAGTGGTTTTCACACCAACTTTGCGCAATACACCCATCAATACGGCCTGGGTTGCATCGCCCGCCTGCTCACCCATTATCTGCGTTGGTTTCACAACCGCTCCCGGGTGACGCTGGTGCCGAGTATCAGTCAGAAAATGGAGCTTGAGCGACGCGGCTTCGAGCGTATCGAATTGTTGTCCAGAGGCGTCGACAGCCAGCTGTTTCATCCCTCGCGACGCTCCCAGGCCCTGCGCGAACGCTGGGGGCTGCAAGCCGGTGACACGGCGATATTGCATGTGGGCAGGCTGGCGCCGGAAAAAAACCTGAGGCTGCTCAAGTCAACCTTCGAAGCGCTGAAAACCCGATACCCGCGACGGCATTTGAAGTTGATTGTGGTGGGCGACGGGCCTGAGCGCGCAATGCTGGAAGAGCAACTGCCCGAGGCGGTTTTTTGCGGCACGCAGCGTGGCGAAGAGCTGGCGACCCATTACGCGTCGGCGGATGTATTTCTCTTTCCCAGCATGACCGAGACATTTGGCAATGTGGTGCTGGAAGCGCTGGCGTCGGGCCTCGGCGTCGTGGCATACGACGAAGCGGCAGCCGGCCAGCACATTCGTCACGGCCATAACGGCGCGCTGGCCATGCCGGGCGATGAAGAAGCGTTCATTGATGCCGCCTGCTGGCTGCTCGATGACAGCGAAACCCTGCGCCGGGTTCGCCTCAACGCCCGTCAACATGCCAGTCGTCAGGGTTGGGGCGCGATCATCGATCTGTTCGAGCGCCAACTTCGCAACGCCTGCGCAGCGTCCGAGTTACAAGCAGTCCCGCACGTGCAGCGCTGACGCTCCCCGCGCCAATCCGGCCGCGCGGGGAGTATCACCTGTTGACTCAGACCAGCGTGGTCAGCGCTTCGCGGCTGAACGGCAAGATGTCCTGCTCGCGGCCGTCACGCACCTTCACGGCCCAGTCAGGGTCAACCAACAAGGCGCGGCCCACTGCCACCAGATCAAATTCATCGTCACCCAATCGCTGCAAGAGGTTCTCCAGACTTGCCGGCTGCGCGATCTTGTCGGTGTTGACCATGAATTGCAGGAACTCGCCATCCAGCCCGACACTGCCAACGGTGATCGTCGGTTTGCCGGTGAGTTTGCGGGTCCAGCCGGCAAGATTGAGGTCAGAGCCGTCAAACTCGGGCTCCCAGAAACGCCGTGTTGAACAGTGGAAAATATCCACGCCCGCGTCGGAAAGTGGCTTGAGGAATTCTGCCAAGCCTTCCGGCGTCTGCACCAGGCGCGCGCTGTAATCCTGCTGCTTCCACTGGGAAAAACGGAAGATGATTGGATAGTCATTTCCTACAGCCGCACGGACTGCTTCGATCAGCTCGACGGCGAAACGCGAGCGATTGGCCAGGCTGCCACCGTACTCATCGGTGCGCTGATTGGTCCCTTCCCAAAAGAACTGATCCACCAGATAACCATGAGCGCCGTGGATCTCCACGCCATCCATGCCAATGGCCTGCGCATCCTTGGCGGCCTGGGCGAACGCGCCAATTACCTCGTCGATATCCTGTTTGCTCATGCCGTGGACCACGACATTGCCATCCTTGAGTTTTTCCATCGGACCGTACGCCGGAACGCTGCCATCCGGTTCAGAGCCCAAGCGGCGAACTGCGCCCACATGCCAGAGTTGCGGAACGATCTTGCCGCCTTCGGCATGTACCGCTTCGACCACTTTTTTCCAGCCGGCCAAGGGTGCCTCACCGAAAAACTGCGGCACATTCGGATAACCGTTGGACGCCTTGTGGTTGATGGTCGTGCCTTCGGTAATGATCAAGCCAACCCCTGCCGCAGCGCGACGGCGGTAGTATTCGATCACCTTGGAATTGGGCACATGACCCGGGGAAAAGGAGCGCGTCATCGGCGCCATGACGACCCGCGACGTCAAACTCAAGCTGCCTAACTGAAAGGGTTTGAACAGGGCTTTTACCGGCATGCAAATGTCCTCGGACGAATGAATGGTCTCCAGACGTCGCGTGATTCGGACTGTCGGTGGAAACGTAGGCGCCCAGCATAGAGCGGTCTACAAAAGACAGCCCACTACTATTGATCTGAGTGATTTTGCAACAGAAGGGTCAGGACAGACCCTTGGAGGAATGAGGCGGCCGGATAGACGAAGCAGTCACCCGGCGAAGCGCTTGAATCAGGCCAGGGCCTTTTCAATCGCAGTGATGACTGCGGCATCATCCGGTGCGGTGCGTGGCGAGAAACGTGCAAGCACGCGGCCATCCTTGCCCACCAGGAATTTTTCGAAGTTCCAGGTGATGTCGCCAGGAAACTCCGCGCCTTCACCCGCCAACAGGCGATACAGCGAGTGACGATGCTGGCCATTGACTTCAAGCTTGTCGGCCAAGGGGAACGTCACGCCATAATTAAGGCTGCAGAATTCCTGAATCTCCTGCTGGGTGCCCGGTTCCTGGCCTGCAAACTGGTTGCAGGGCAAGCCCAGCACACTGAAGCCTTTATCCTTGTACTGCTGATAGAGGTTCTCGAGCGCCGCATATTGAGGCGTCAAACCGCATTTGGAAGCCACATTGACGACCAGAACCACTTGCCCCTTGAACGGCGAGAGCGGCAGTTCCTGACCATCCAGAGCTTTCAGTTTCAAGTCGTGAAAAGCACTCATGACAACTTCCTTATGGCAGCGGACTAAAAAGGCGCCTCACCAGGCGGCACAGAACATAATGTTCTCGCTGAACCTGCCGAAGCGCCTTGCCAGCTTTGTGAGCTTAGCAGCACAAATCAGTGGTGATGGCCGCCTTCGCCATGCACGTGACCATGAGCAACTTCTTCCTGACTGGCGTCACGGATATCAACAATTTTCACGTCGAAGTGCAGACGCTGACCCGCCAACGGATGGTTGCCGTCAACGGTGACATCGTCGCCATCCAGGTCGCGAATGGTCACGATCTGCATGCTGCCGTCCGGGCCGGATGCGTGGAACTGCATGCCGACTTCAAGTTCGTCGACACCTTCGAACATGCTGCGGCTCAGGGTGCTGACCAGTTCTGCGGAGTATTCGCCGTAGGCGTCTTCCGGTTCGATGGAAACTTTCAGTTCGTCACCGACGTTTTTGCCATCCAGAGCCTTTTCCAGGCCCGGAATGATATTACCTGCACCTTGCAGGTAGACCAGCGACGCGCCACCGGCGGAGCTGTCGATGACCTCACCAGCGTCGTTGGTCAGGGTATAGTCGATGGAGACAGCCTTATTGGCGGCGATCGGCATGAGGGCAAGACCTTTGCTTAAGATTGAAGAACGAGCAAGTTTAACCAAGCAATCGCTCGAAAGCGAACGCAACTCTGACGGACGGCCCATATTGGAAAACCCGACGGTGATTGGCTTTCGACAGGACGAGCAAGGCCATTGGATCGCCGTGCTGTCCTGCGGCCACACTCAGCACCTGCGACACCAGCCGCCATGGCAATCCCGCGCCTGGGTTCTGGATCCGGCGCAGCGCGCACAAAAAATAGGCCAAAGCTTTCGCTGTGGCTGGTGTGCGCAGAGGCCGGATGACGATAATCTTACGCCCCGTTGAGACGCTGCAATTCGACAGCGCCCTGCTTTTCCGGTCGACCGGCTGATATTCGCCACGACCCTTGTACTGCTCAAGCGAGAACCCTGAATGCAGACTTTCTTTATTGCCCCCACAGACTTTGGTGTGGGTTTGACATCCATCAGCCTTGGACTGGTGCGCACCCTTGAGCGTGCCGGGCTGAAAGTCGGCTTTTTCAAACCGATTGCGCAACCGCATCCCGGCGACCTGGGCCCGGAACGCTCCACCGAACTGGTGGCGCGCACCCACGGCTTGAAGCCGCCACGCCCGCTGGCCCTGGGCCATGTGGAACGCATGCTCGGCGATGGCCAGCTCGATGAGCTGCTGGAAGAAATCATCGCTCTGTACCAACAGGCGGCTGTTGGCAAGGATGTGTTGATCGTCGAAGGCATGGTGCCAACCCGTCACGCCAGCTACGCGGCGCGGGTCAACCTGCACCTGGCGAAAAGCCTGGACGCCGAAGTGATCCTGGTGTCCACACCGGAAAACGAAGCGCTCAAGGAGCTGTCGGGCCGGGTCGAATTGCAGGCGCAGCTGTTTGGCGGTCCCAAGGACCCCAAGGTGCTTGGCGTGATCCTCAACAAGGTCCAGACCGATGAAACCATGGAGGCGTTCGCTGCCCGCCTGAAAGAACATTCGCCATTGCTGCGCAGCGGTGATTTCCGCCTGCTGGGCTGCATCCCGTATCAAGCCGAACTCAACGCGCCGCGCACTCGCGACGTGGCCGAGCTGCTGGGCGCGCAGGTGATCAACGCGGGCGACTATGAACAGCGGCGCATGTCGAAAATCATCATCTGCGCGCGCACCGTGCTCAACACAGTGCAGCTGCTCAAACCGGGTGTGCTGGTGGTAACGCCGGGTGATCGCGACGACATCATTCTCGCTGTCAGCCTCGCAGCCATGAACGGCGTGCCGCTGGCCGGCCTGTTGCTGACCAGCGACACCGTGCCCGACCCACGCATTCTGGAATTGTGTCGCGGCGCATTGCAGGCGGGCCTGCCGGTGTTGTCAGTGAGCACAGGTTCGTACGAAACGGCCACGCTGCTCAACCAGCTCAACAAGGAAATCCCCATCGATGACCGCGAGCGCGCCGAGATCATTACCGATTTTGTCGCCAGCCACCTCGACGCCAACTGGTTGCACCAGCGTTGCGGCACGCCGCGCGAGCTGCGTCTGTCGCCAGCGGTGTTTCGCTATCAGCTGATCCAGCGGGCGCAATCTGCCAACAAGCGCATTGTGCTGCCCGAAGGCAGCGAACCATTGACCATCCAGGCGGCGGCAATCTGCCAGGCGCGTGGCATCGCCCGTTGCGTGCTGCTCGCCAAACCCGAAGAAGTGCACGCCGTGGCCAAGGCGCAAGGCATCGAACTGCCGCCCGGGCTGGAAATTCTCGACCCGGATGTGATTCGCGAGCGCTACATCGCGCCCATGGTCGATCTGCGCAAAAGCAAAAGCCTGAATGCGCCAATGGCCGAACAGCAGCTGGAAGACACGGTGGTGATCGGCACCATGATGCTGGCGCTGGATGAAGTCGACGGACTGGTTTCCGGCGTCATTCATTCCACCGCCAACACCATTCGCCCGGCCTTGCAGCTGATCAAGACCGCGCCGGGTTGTACGCTGGTGTCGTCGGTGTTCTTCATGCTCTTCCCTGAGCAGGTCCTGATGTACGGCGACTGCATCATGAACCCGCACCCGACCGCCAGCGAACTGGCGGAAATCGCCTTGCAGAGCGCCGATTCCGCCCTGGCGTTCGGCATTACGCCCCGGGTGGCGATGATCAGCTACTCAAGCGGCAATTCGGCCAGCGGTGAGGAAGTGGAAAAGGTACGCGAAGCGACGCAACTGGCTCATGAAGCAAAACGCGACCTGCTGATCGACGGACCGCTGCAATACGATGCCGCTGCCAACGAAAATGTGGCCCGGCAACTGGCGCCGGACAGCTCGGTGGCTGGCCGGGCGACCGTGTTCGTATTTCCAGACCTCAATACTGGCAACACCACCTACAAGGCCGTGCAGCGCAGCGCCGATTGCGTCAGCCTCGGGCCGATGCTGCAAGGTTTGCGCAAGCCGGTGAATGATTTACCCCGTGGCGCGCAGGTCGACGACATTGTCTACACCATCGCCCTGACCGCCATTCAGGCTGACACCCTTTCCTGACACAGACATTCACCACACTGCACATGCCGTCGGCGCAACCCGGCGGCATTCGAATACCTTTCTGGAGCCTGATCCGTCATGGATTTTTTGCCTGCACCCTTGCGTGGCGTCATCGCCTCGCTGCTTTTGGCGCTGAACACTATCGTCCTGTGCACGACGTTGTTCGTGGTCGCGCTCTTCAAGTTCTGCCTGCCCTTCCCGGCCGCCCAGCGCGTAACGGACTGGCTGATGAGCCACATCCACGAAGCCTGGATCGGCAACAACAGCCGCTGGATGACGTTGCTGGGCCATACCCGCTGGCACCTGAGCGGCCTCGAAGGCCTGGATTATCAACATTCTTATCTGGTGACCAGCAACCATCAGAGCTGGGTCGACATCATGGTTCTGCAGCATGTGCTGAACCGCCGCATCCGCCCGCTGAAATTCTTCCTCAAGCAGGAGCTGATCTGGGTGCCGGTGATTGGCCTGGCCTGGTGGGCGTTGGGCTTTCCGTTCATGAAGCGGTATTCCAAAGCGTATCTGGCGAAACACCCGGAAAAGAAAGGCAAGGATCTGGCAACGACCCGGCGCACCTGTGCCAAATTCCGTAACAACCCGGTTGGCATCTTCAACTTCGCCGAAGGCACGCGATTTACCGAAGGCAAGCACGCGGCCCAGAGCTCACCATTTCGCCATTTGCTCAAACCCAAGGCCGGCGGCATCGCCTTCGTGCTCGATGCCATGGGCGAACAGCTGGAATCTATCATCAACGTGACCATCCACTATCCGGGCGGGCGTCCGGGCTATTGGGATCTGTTGTGTGGCAACGTCAGGGAAGTGGTCGCGCACTTCGAAGAGATCAAGATCCCGGCGCATTTCATTGGCAAGAACTACGACCAGGACGGTGAATACCGCCTTGAATTCCAGCAGTGGATCAACAAGCTGTGGGAAGACAAGGACGCGTTGCTGGACCGCATGCACAGCGAGTATCCGCCGGCTCGCTGAGCCGCTGAAAACACAACCCATGTAGTCGGCCAGCACAGAGGATTCGTAGGACCGGCTTTAGCCGGGAGGGCGGCAGGTCTGACGACGCAACTGCTCCGAATGTACCGGCCTCCTCCCGGCTAAAGCCGGTCCTACCACCAGGACGGCGAGTACCGCCTGGAATTCCAGCAGTGGATCAACAAGCTGTGGGAAGACAAGGACGCGTTGCTGGACCGCATGTATAGCGAATATCCGCCTGCTCGCTGAGCCGCTGAAAACACAACCCATGTAGTCGGCCAGCACAGAGGATTCGTAGGACCGGCTTTAGCCGGGAGGGCGGCAGGTCTGACGACGCAACTGCTCCGAATGTACCGGCCTCCTCCCGGCTAAAGCCGGTCCTACCACCAGGACGGCGAGTACCGCCTGGAATTCCAGCAGTGGATCAACAAGCTGTGGGAAGACAAGGACGCGTTGCTGGACCGCATGCACCGCGAGTATCCGCCTGCTCGCTGAGCCGCTGAAGACGTCCCCCCTGTAGTCGGCCAGCACAGAGGATTCGTAGGACCGGCTTTAGCCGGGAGGGCGGCAGGTCTGACGACGCAACTGCTCCGAATGTACCGGCCTCCTCCCGGCTAAAGCCGGTCCTACCACCAGGACGGCGAGTACCGCCTGGAATTCCAGCAGTGGATCAACAAGCTGTGGGAAGACAAGGACGCGTTGCTGGACCGCATGCACCGCGAGTATCCGCCTGCTCGCTGAGCCGCTGAAGACGTCCCCCCTGTAGTCGGCCAGCACAGAGGATTCGTAGGACCGGCTTTAGCCGGGAGGGCGGCAGGTCTGACGACGCAACTGCTCCGAATGTACCGGCCTCCTCCCGGCTGAAGCCGGTCCTGCGGGGTCTCACTACACTTTACTGCTGAGGCTGATCATATTGCTGACCCGGAATCGGCTTGAGATTGACCTCTACCCGACGGTTCTGCGCGCGGCCGTTGACGTCGGCGTTGCTGGCAATCGGTTGATCGGGACCGGCGCCGCGTACGGTCAAGTGGCTGGCGTCCACGCCCTGTGACGTCAGGTACGTGCTGACGCTCTGCGCACGCTGCAACGAAAGGTCCATGTTGTGCTGGCGGCTCCCGGTGCTGTCGGTGTAGCCGATGATCTCGATAATGTTCTGGTTGTACTGCTTCAACGAGCCCGCCAGATTGTTCAGCGGCGAATAGAAGCTGCTGGCGATGGCGGCC
Source organism: Pseudomonas sp. CFII64 (assembly GCF_000416235.1). Classification (GTDB taxonomy): domain Bacteria; phylum Pseudomonadota; class Gammaproteobacteria; order Pseudomonadales; family Pseudomonadaceae; genus Aquipseudomonas. Next base: position 89,527 of record NZ_ATLO01000054.1, read on the forward strand.
GAATCGGTAGCGAAGGTGATATTGCCTGGCATGATCAGCTTGATCTGATCGCCCTGACGCTGAACCTCGACGCCCGTGTTAGCCATACTCGCGCGCAACGCCGCTTCCTGCTTGTCGGCGTAATAACCGTAACCAGCCGCACCGACGCCCGCAACCGCCGCACCGATCAAGGCACCTTTGCCACGGTTGTTGTGATCGATTGCCGCACCGGCAACAGCACCCACCAAGGCACCGATGCCGCCATATTTCGCGGTTTTGCTCATGCCGCCAGAGCTTTCTGCCTGGCCCTGGTTGTCATACGGATTCTGCGATGCACAGCCGGACAGCATGGCCACGGCAGTAGCGACAATAATCAAACGACGCGAGGTAAACATGGAAAAGCTCCTGATTCTATGAACGTCAAGGCTGGCGCCTAATGCGCAAATTAGAGCACGTCATCCGATAATAATTCCTTAACGATCCCTGAATGGTCTTACGCGCGGACGAAGGGATTCTCACGCATCTCGTCACCCAGACGCGTCTGCGGACCATGGCCGGTGATAACCGTCGCGTCTTCATCCAGGGTGTAGAGCCGTTGCTGGATGGAACGCACGATGGTCGCCTGATCACCGCCCCACAAGTCCGTGCGACCAATTCCACGACGAAACAAGGTATCGCCGGCAATCAGCAACTGGGCGTCAGCAAACCAGAAACTCATCGAACCCGGCGTATGCCCCGGTGTGTGCAAGGCAACCCCACAACCGCAAGCCAGCTCTTCCTCATCTTCCAGCCAGCGATCCGGCGACGGCACTGGCGTATAGGGCACGCGAAACATCTGGCACTGCATTTCCAGGTTGTCCCACAGAAACTGATCCTCTTTATGCAGATGCAGCGTCGCGCCGGTTTTCTCCTTCAACTGCCCGGACGCCAGGAAGTGATCCAGATGCGCATGGGTGTGAATGATGCTGACCAGCTTCAAACCCAACGCCTCAAGGCGAGCAATGATCATTTCATGGTTGCCGCCCGGATCGACCACGATGGCCTGCCTGGTGATCGGGTCACCAATGATCGTGCAGTTGCACTGCAACGGGCCAACAGGGAAGGTTTCGCGGATGAGCGCGGGTTTTGCGGGGTTCATGGGGGTTCCTGGAAAACAATGGCCAAAGTTGAATGCGATTCGGTGAAGCAAGGCGATCAGTCGTAAAACGGCTCCACGAGTTCGCGGCTGCCGACGAAGAAGCTGTCCGCCACCAGACGCAACGGTTGCAGGTCCATATCGCTGGTTTTGGTGCGAATCAGGGTTTCGAAGTGCCGATAAACCGCCGGGTATTCTCCTTCTTCACTGACCTGACAGGCAACGCCATCAATGCTCAGATTAGCGCCGCCGTTATCCAGGCGCAGCGTACCTTCCTTGCAGCGCACTTCGATGCTCCACAATTCATCATGGCCGTGATCGAAATCGAACTCGGCGCGAACATCCAGCTGACTGGAATCCGATAACCGCAGGGACGCCGCAATGGGCGACTGGCAATTGCTCGGCACGCGAAGCTCGGCGGACTGCACGAACAACGCCAAGGGCAGCAAGTGGGTGGCGATAGACAGCGCGTTGATGCCCGGATCAAAGACTCCCAGCCCACCCGGCTGCCAAATCCACGCCTGACCTGGATGCCATTTGCGCACGTCTTCCTTCCAGTCGATGTGCACCGACTCCAGGGTTCGGCTCGCCAGCCAGTCCCGTGCAATCTCGACTCCAGGGGCAAACCGGGAATGCCACGCAAACAAACCGCTGATCCCTTGGGCTCCAGCCTGATCAATCAAGGCCATGGCTTCACCAAGCGTCGCGCATGGCGGTTTCTCCACCAATACGTGCTTACCGGCAGCAATGGCTTCGCTCACCAGCGCAAAGCGGCCTTGAGGCGGCGTGCAGAAGACAATCGCGTCCACTTCCGGGCCGTTGGCCAGCATTTCGCCAAGCGAGCTGAAGTTCTCCGCGCCCGGGCATGGCTGCCCGAGGCTGGCTACTGCCAATAGCCGAAACGCAGGATTGGCGAGTATCGCCGGTACGTGCTGATCCTGGGCTATCTTGCCGTAGCCGACTAAACCGAGACGAATCGGCTGCATGGTGGGTTCCTTTTTGTGCTTGTTGGATGCAGCAAACTAGACGTAAATCAATGCGCAGACAACAGGTTCGCCGCACGCTGCAGCCAATGTGCAGCTGCGCGGCCAGGAAAAAACTCTGTCGCCACAAGTAACGTGCGTTAACGAACAATAATGAACATTTGTCAGTAAGCGCTGGCCGACAAACAACTGCGTGATAAGAGACCGAATATCTAATCATTAGGAGGCTAATAAATATATTTGCCAAGCGCTTCTCACGCCAAAAGTAATTTCTTTATAACTCGTTGAAATAGTTCTATATTTTTAAAACTATCCAGGTATTTAAAGTCATTGGTCGTACTGGTTATTTTTAGAAATATTTTTATATACTGGCGTAACGCAATCAGTACCTCAAGGCGGCAGTCATGCTGAAAAAAATCCTTGTTACCGATCTTGAACTGGGCATGCATATCCACGAATTCTGTCGCACACCGGGCAGCGAGGTGCCGTGGGTTAATCAGATCGAAGTGCCGCTCGATGACATAGAAGCCCTGCACAGAATTCAACAATCAACTGTCAGGGAAGTCTGGATCGACACCCACCTGGGCAAATCAGCCTCCGGTCAATGCCCACCTCGACCTGCTGCACCACTTGATGACACCTCACCTGCCAGCCTGGAAAAGGAACTGGCCCGCGCCAGACTGATCTGCGGTCGGGCGAAGTTGGCCGTGATGACGATATTTACCGAGGCCAAGATGGGCAGAGCGATGAACGTCGCGGATGTCGATGTGCTGGTCGAAGAGATATCCAACTCAATACTGCGCCATCCTCATGCATTGATCAGTCTGTCGCGTCTGAAGACCTCAGACGAATACACCTATATGCATTCGGTGGCGGTCTGCGCCTTGATGGTTGCCCTTGCGCGGCGCATGGGCCTGACCGATGAGCAGGTGCGTGACGCGGGCGTCGCGGGCCTGATGCACGACGTAGGCAAAATGATGATCGACCCGGAAATCCTCAACAAACCCGACCGGCTCACCCCTGAAGAATTCGCGGTCATGAAGCATCACCCGGAAGCCGGCTTGAAAATCCTCGAGGACAATCAGCAGGTCAACGCCATGGTCCTGGACGTCTGCGTTCACCATCACGAAAAAATCGACGGCAGCGGCTACCCCCATGGACTGGCCGGCGATGAGATCAGCGTATATGCCAGGATGGGTGCGATCTGCGACGTCTATGACGCAGTCACCTCGGAACGGCCCTACAAAAAGGCTTGGGGCGCGGCGCAGTCGATTCGGGAGATGGCTACCTGGAAAGGTCATTTCGACGAAAAAGTATTTCAGGTCTTCGTCAAGACGCTGGGCATTTACCCGGTCGGGGCGCTGGTCAGGCTGGCAAGCGGACGCTTGGGCATCGTCGTCGAACAGAATGAAAAATCCCTGTTATTGCCCAAGGTCAAAGTGTTCATGTCGACCCACACCAAACGCCCCATCGAACACCGCCTGGTCAATCTTGCCAATCCGCAAGACCACGACACAATTCTGAAAGTCGAGTGCCCGGAAGATTGGGGGATTACCGATATTGAAGCGCTGTGGTGCGGTACGAAATCCGGGGCGTTGACGCCATGATGAAACTGGAAACTCCTTTTGGCGAGCTGTAGGACCGGCTTTAGCCGGGAGGGCAATTCAACACACCAACCCCTCACCCCAACAAACCCAACTCCTTCGCCCGCGCCACCGCCTGAGTGCGACGTTCAACGCCGAGTTTGCTGTTGATGTGGCTGGCGTGGGTCTTGACCGTATGCAGGGAAATGAACAGCTGATCGCTGATTTCCTGATTCGAACAGCCCTGGGCGATGAGCTGAAGCACGCTGAGCTCCCGGACGCTCAAGGTATCGGTTGTATGCACCGCTTCGACGGGTTCACGCGCGCGAATCTCGATGGGCAGTTTGCTTAATAGCGTATCGCGCAGCGGGCAAGGCTCGGCTTGCAGCAGCTGCTCGCGCAACCAGCACGGATGGCGCTGGATCAACTCGTGGAATGGCAGCAAAGCGCCCCCGGAAGCAGCGTGCAGGCAGCGAGTGAACAACAGCCGTGCGCGGCCTTCGTCCGCAGTGCCCAGCAGCAGAAGGATTTGCTGAATCAATGTCGTCAGCGTCAGCAGCTGACCATCGACCTGTTGCGCGTAGCTTTCCAGGCTCTGCAAGCGCTGGGCGCACGCCACGACATCGCCTTGAATCCGTTCCAGCGCGGCGCGTTGCAGCTCGACTTGCTGCGGCAATTGCGGATGACACTCCGGCGCTGCGGCAGGCGCGTCGCCGCTGTAGGTCTGAGTCAGGCGCAAGAGCCAGGCTTCGGCCAGATCGACACGCCCTTGCGCCAGCCACAATTCACATTTGACCAAGGTGATCATTGCCAGGTAATACACGGGCGGCACGTCCCAGATATGCATCAGCCGCTCGGCTTCACCCAGTTCGGCAAATGCTTCGGCAAAGCGGCCTTCGCGGCCTTCCAGCCCGGCAATTACACAGTGGCCGATCAACACGCTGATGTCGCGACAGGCACGGGCTTCGGCCAGACCGGCAAGCAATTGCGCCCGGCCGTCTTCGGCCTGCATGCGCAGGGTCAACAGGTAGCCTTCATAAAGCGTCAATCGCGCACGGATCGCATACAACCGTTGCGACGACAGCCCCTTGAGCCGATGCATGCCCTGGTGGACTTCATCAAGTGATCGATTGATTTCGCCGCGTGCTTGCAGCACTCGCGCACGATCGTAATGCGCGAGCGCTTCGAACAGAGGATTGGCAACGCGTTGGGCCAACTCCAGCGCATCTCGGTTCAGCGCACGGGCTCGCCACAGATCGCCATCGACAATGGCCAGGCCGGACAACGTCGACAGGCACAATAACCGCTGACCGTAACGTTTCTGCGGCAGGCTCAGCAGGGCCTCGGAGCAATACAGCTGGGCCCGGGCGCTGTCGCCTCGCCCCCTGGCAATAATGCCGCTGAGCGCCAGCCATTGGGCAAGCATGGAGTTTTGCGCCGTGGACGACGGCGCGGGCAAAAAGCGACTCAGGTTGCTGGCCAACTCTTCGGCGGCATCCAGCTGACACGCCAGACCCAATGCCCAGGCGTACAGGACAATCAGCCGCGGCGTACTGATCAGCAAGCTATCTGGCAGGTCCATTTTCCAGCGCAACAGCATGCCGACGTTCTGTTCGGCCAGCAGTTGCTCTTCGGACAGGTTCTGCACCAGATTGGCGGCGACGTCCAGATGACCCGCGCGCAACGCCTGCTCGACCGCTTCGTCGAGCAACCCCTGATCGCTGAACCAGCGGCATGCATTCAGGTGCAGCCGGGTTTGCCGCAGCTCGGCATCGGGCCGGGCCCGCAGCAGATCGGAAAACAAATGGTGATAGCGAAACCAGCGACCATGCTCGTCCAGCGGCACGAGAAATACTTGGTGTGATTGCAGGAAACGCAGCATTTGCGCGCTGTCGTGACTGTCACGCGCGGCATTGCACAACTCACTGCAGAAACGTTCCAGGCACGCGGTTTCGTACAGAAACGCTTGAACGTCAGCAGGCAGGCAATCGATAACTTCTTCAAGCAAGTAATCGCGGATCAACCCTTCGCCACCGTGCAGCGCCTGAGGCAGCGCGTTGTCACCACCCGCTTCAGACGCGGCCAGCAACCAGAAGCGCAGCCCGGCGACCCAGCCTTCACTGCGCAGGATCAGGCTTTGCAACGCCTCGCTGTCCAACGAACTGCTGTGCTGATCGAGCAGCGCCCGCGACTCACAATGGGTCAGGCGCAAGTCTTGTTCAGTGAGTTCGAGTAATTGTCGCGAAAGGCGCAAGCGCGCCAGATGCCAGTCCGGGCGTTGGCGGCTGGTGACCATGATGATCAGGCCGGCGGGCAAATGATTGAGGAAAAATTGCAGGCAACGATCCAGTACCGGCCCTTGCGCCAGATGGTAATCATCGAGGACCAACAACAGCGGCTTGCTCAGCAATAGATGCATGGCGAGCTCATCGAGCAGTCCGTCCAGCCATTCTTCAAAGGCAAACGGTTGATGACGCTGACGCATCTTCAACAAACCGAGCGCCTGGGCACCCAGCTGGGGGAAAAACTGCTGCAATCCGGCCAGCAAACGTTCGAGAAACCGTCCCGGATCACTGTCGCGCTGACTCAAGCCAATCCAGACGCTCTGCCATTGAGGCGGAAGATTCTCGCAGAACTCCACCGCCAGCGAACTCTTGCCGAAGCCGGCCGGCGCGCTGACGAGCAGCAGTCGCCCGGACAAGCCAGCCGCCAGCCGCTCGCACAAGCGAGGACGGGATATGTATCCGTCTGGTAACGGAGGTCGAAAAAATCGCCCTTCCAGCGCGGGTACCGCGCTGTCTGCGAATCCTTGCATACGGGACAGATCAGTCATGGCCGGCTCTTGTTGTTGAAGCGCTATTAGCGGCTAAGCAGATAGTCCCGAGACTAGCGGTTAAGTAGCGCCTTTTGAAGGCGGTTGCCGAAAAGACTGTAACAAAATTCCTACAATCATCATTGCGAATACCCGGACATAGAAAAGCCCCGGTTAAGGGGCTTTAAGGTCTATCCAATATCAATGTGATCCGTAGGACCGGCTTTCACGCCTGATCAAACCAGATCAACGCACCCCTTCCTGACGCAGCGCATTCGGGGTGAACTCGCTGGTGGTGGCAGTGAAGCCGAAGTCGTAAGCGCTTTTCTCTTCGTTCTTCATGCCCAGTGCCAGATAACGGCCCGATTGCAGGTCATACAGGGTTTCCAGGGCGTACCACGGCACTTGCTTGTCGTAGTAGTTCTCGGCGTGAGCTTCCGCCACGCGCCACAGTTGACCGCGACCGTCGTAGTGATCGATCACCGCTGCCTGCCAGGTGTCCTCGTCGATGAAGAAATCACGCTTGGCGTAGATATGGCGCTGGCCTTCCTTCAAGGTTGCCGTCACATGCCAGACACGACGCAGCTCGTAGCGAGCCAGGTCCTGATTGATGTGACCGGCCTTGATGATGTCGGCGTACTTGAGCTTTGGATCGTCCAGCTTGTGGCTGTTGGAGGCGATGTACAGTTCCTGCTTGCCGATCAATTTCCAGTCATAGCGATCCGGCGCACCGTTGTACATGTCGAGGTTGTCAGAGGTGCGCAGGCCATCGGCCGCAGTACCCGGGCCGTCATAGGACACTTGCGGCGCGCGGCGCACACGGCGTTGACCGGCGTTATACACCCACGCCGAACGCGGTTCCTTTACCTGATCAAGGGTTTCGTGAACCAGCAACACGCCACCGGCCAGACGTGCCGGTGCGGTCACTTCCTGCTTGAAGTAGAACAGGATATTTCCAGGGTTTTTCGGATCGAAGTCTTTCATCTTGTCGCGAAACACAAACTGATCGCGGAAGTACACCAGACTGAACGAGCCGTTGGGCTGCGGAGTGGCCTGAGTGACCAGACGCGTCACGCTGCCGCCGCGATAGCGTGTGATGTGGTTCCAGATCACTTCGACGCCAGTGGCAGGAATCGGAAACGGCACTGCGGTCTCGAAGTTTTCCAGACCGTTGCCGCCGCCCACCGATTTGGTGTTGGTGGCGTTTCTCTTGATGGCGGCTAAAACGTCATCCGGCACGGTCGCGCCGCGATGGGACGGATAGACCGGCATCTTGAAGGTTTCCGGGTAGCGCTTGAACATCGCGTACTGCCCCGGAGCAAGCTTGTCCTTATACTGCTCGACGTTGGCCGCAGTAATCGTGAACTGCGGCTTCTCATTGGCATACGGGTTGGCAAGGAAACCCTTGCTGTCCACTGCCCCCGCATTTTTCGGCATCGGGCTCCAGGCGGGAATCGTATTGGCGGCATTGCCGGCTTTTTCCGCGCCCATTGGCGTCAGCGTGGTTCCAAGCTTCGCGGCTTCCGACTCAGACACTGCGGCCATGACACCGGTTGCCAGCAATGACAGGCTCAAGACACCGATTTGCAATAGACCTGTTGTTATTTTCATTTTCATAATCGTCCTGAAAACCGTGTTCTTAGAAATTCATGCCGAAGCTGAGCGCAACAAAATCGCGGTCATCCACAGTCGTGTACTTGCCATCGAAGAAGTTGGTGTACGAGAGGTTCGCGGTGTAGGTGTTCTGGTATTCGGCATCCAGACCGAGGCTGACAGCCTTGCGACCTTCCTCGAAGTTGCCGCCTGGGCCTGGTGAGTAACCTTCGACGTCATGGGACCAGGCAACGCTCGGACGCAGGTTCACGCCAGCGAACACGCTGTTGTAATCCCAGATGGCCCGGGCGCGATAACCCCAGGAGTTGGCAGTGGTAAAACCGTCGTCTTCGCAGTAGCGGCTGAGGTTGTTCTGCGCAGCGCCAGTCAGGGTGCCGGCGTTGAGCGTGGTGCATTGACCGCCAGCCAGCGGGCCCGGACCGTAGCTTGGGTCGCGGCCATAACGAACTTTCGAGGTGTTTTCCAGACCACCAACGTGGGTCCAGCCAACTTCACCGACCACGGTCAGACGTTCCGCGCCCATCACCTGATCGAAGAACTGGGTGAAGGTGGTTTGCATCTGGGTGATTTCTTTACGGCGATAACCCGGCTGATCGGTGTTCGGGCGACCCGTCAATACCGATACGTTCGGGTTGAGCGGCGACAGGCCCGAATACAGGATGTCAGTGGTGTTGACCTGGACCGGAGCATTCGGGCGGTAGCTGATTTCACCGCTCCAGGCTGTACCTGTAGGCAAGGTGGTGGAGAAGCTCAGGCCGTACAGATGAATGTCTTCCGGGTATTCGACGTAGTAGCTGGAGTTGCCCGCAACCACCACCGGCAGCAGCGTCGGCGCCAACGCGGCCGCTGTCTGGGCCGGAATTCCGTTACGTACCAATGAACCCACCAGACCTGCCGCGCTGTAAGCGCTGGCCGGACCGCCCTTGCCGCTGAAAATCGGCGCACGGCTGTGGTAATTCATGAAATACGCGCCGAACTCGGTGTCCAGCGGTTCGAAGTTGTAGTGCACCGCCAGGCCGAACTGGCCGCTGTCACGGGCGTCACGGTCCGGGCCGCGACGAACGATGGCGCCCTCGTCAGGACTGCCGAAACGCACACCTTGCTGGTTCAGCGAGTTGAACACAGCGCCACGGGCGGCAGCGGGCAGACCCGCAGAGGTCAGTGAGCTGTTCAGGCTGTTGCGGCTGCGCAAGACGGCCAGGTTGTTGTCGCAGCCGTCGGAAATCACGTCCGGCTGGGAGAAGAATGTGCCGCAGTTGTCGGTAACGGTCTGGTCCCATTCCAGCTGGTAGAAGCCTTCAGCCGAGAGGTTTTCGGTGATGCTTTGCGACAGGTAGAACATGTTGACCGGAATCAAGCCTTCCTTGATTTCCGCGCCGGGGCGGCGGAATGCCGAAACATCGACCGGGTTGATGCTATTGATGCCGTTCTGGATGAAGGTACTTTCACCCCAGCTGACCACTTGCTTGCCCAGACGTACCGAACCTGGCTCATCGCCAATGCTGTAGTTGTGGTAAACGAACGCATCGAGAATCTGGCCGCCGGAGGATTTGGCGCCCTCTTTGCGGTTGGAGTCGCTGATGTCCTTGAACTCACGCCCTTCGTCCTTGAGCTCGAAGTCATACCAGTACTTGCCACGCACGAACACGCCGGTGTCGCCGTATTTCAGTTCCAGATCATGGATGCCCTTGAAGATCTTCGAAAACGTCTCCCCACGTTTGAAGTTCAAGTGGCCGTCATCGGACGTTTGCGACAGGCCGTGCCCGCCATTATTGGCACCGATGAGGTTCTTGTTGGCCTTTTCAGTCGACCAACTGGCGCCCACAGAGAGCGACGAGTCGAACTTGCCTTCGATTTCGCCGATGTTGAAACTGACGCCGAATGCAGGACCGGCGAGCGTAGAAGCGAGGCTGACGGCCAAAGGCAATTTCGCCCGGCGCCAGAACTGGTTTGCTGATGTCATCGACGCTACTCCATGTGCTTTTATTTTTTTTTGGCAGTGGGTACTGCTAAAAACGACCGGGCTTCTCGTCGAAACTCCGATTTTGACACTAATCGGGTAACCCAGAGGGTTACGACACGACATTGCATCTTTTTGCGCTCTTACCCAGCCCCTGATGCCGACTATATCCAGCCGGTTGCAGCACTAGATCCCTCTAAAGTGTGATTTGCAGCATCAAACCCTCTGGCACGCGTATTTCCCGGCGATCGCTGTGGCGAGACCGGTGCGCAGAGTGGCGTGAAATCGGTTTTTGACAGGGCAGGCGCTTGTCAGGGGGCTATCGGCGGGACCTGCCGCACTCGGGGAGCGCGGCAGGTTGGGTATCAGAGCGTCGAGAGAAAGGTACTGTTACTGTTCTGCCATTCGACGATGTCTACGCGCATGCGCTTCTTGTCGAGTTTGCCGACGCTGGTCTTGGGAATTTCAGTAACAAGCGCGATCTGATGCGGAATCGCCCACTTATTGATGTGCCCCAGTTCCACGAATGGTTTGAGGTGTTCCTTCAAATCCCGTGCGTCGATGCTGTGCCCATCGCGAATCACCAGCAGCGCGAAAGGCCGCTCGCCCCACTGCGGATCGGCGATGCCCACCACGGCCACTTCGCGCACCGCCGGATGGCGACTGCACAGGTCTTCGAGGTCCAGCGACGAGATCCATTCGCCACCGGTCTTGATGACGTCCTTGATGCGATCACGAATATCGATGACGCCCATGCTGTCCAGCGTGGCCACGTCACCGGTATGCATCCAGCCACCCGCCCAGAGCTCGGCGCCTTTCTGCGGCTCACGGTAATACCCTTCGCTCAACCAGGGCGCGCGCAACACCAGTTCGCCCTGGGACTCGCCATCGGCGGGCAGGAAGTTGCCGTCTTCATCGATAATCGCCGCGTCCACCAGAATCCCCGGCACCCCGGCCTTGATCCGATAAGTAATGCGCTCGTCTTCGGTGCCAGCGCGCAGCTCGTCATTCAAGTGAGCAACGGAAATCAGCGGCCCGGTTTCCGACATGCCATAAGCGGCGGTCAACTGAATGCCACGGGCCTTGGCGGCCTCAAAGAGCGTGCGATTGAGCGAACTGCCGCCAATGATGATTTTCCAACCGGCAAAATCCAGCTCTTGAGCGGACTTGCAGTTGAGCAGCATTTGCAGGATGGTCGGCACGCAATGGGAGAACGTTACCTTTTCCTTACGCCACAACTCGACGAGCATTTCAGGATCGTAACGCCCCGGATAGACCTGTTTGATGCCAAGCATGGTGGCCGCATACGGCATGCCCCACGCATGCACGTGGAACATCGGCGTGATCGGCATGTACACGTCATCGGTGCCCAGCAACCGTTCAGCGCTGCCGACAATGGTTGCTACGCCCATGGTGTGCAGGACCAGTTGCCGATGGCTGAAATACACGCCCTTCGGGTTACCCGTCGTACCCGTGGTGTAGAAGGTGGTGGCGATGGAGTTTTCGTCGAAATCTTCGAATTCGTACTGGTTGCTCGCTTGCGCCAGCAAAGTTTCGTACTCGCCGACCAGATCAGGCAAATCAGCGGTCTTTTCCGGCAGATCGGTGAGCAGCAAGGTTTTCTCGACCGTGGTCAGGTGCCCGGCAATCCCCTTATACAGGCCGACAAATTCACTGTTGACCAGCACGAACTTATCTTCGGCGTGGTTCATGGTGTAGACGATTTGCTCGGGTGACAGGCGTACGTTGACCGTGTGAATCACTGCACCGATCATTGGAATGGCAAACATGCACTCCAGGTAACGATGGCTGTCCCAATCCATCACCGCAACGGTATCGCCAGCCTTGACGCCTGCGGCAGTCAGGACATTGGCCAGACGACAGATCCGCTCGGAAAGCTCGGGATAGGTATAGCGAACAGTATCGCGGTAGACGATTTCACGCGTTTTTTCATAGCGACTGCCGGACATCAATAGCCGCTTGATCAACAGGGGGTACTGATAGGCGCCATCGGCCGGTGGAATAACGCGGGTCTGCAGCATGGGAGTTCCTTTTCGAGTGCAAAGTCGAGGCTTGAAAATATGCACTCTAGAGGCCCGGCCCGCCAGCCAAATCAGCCGAAGGGATGATTTGCTGGATGAGCGTCAGGGGAGGCGAATTGCCAGCCTTCGCTCAAAGCCATGGAGGATTTCACCCTGAAGCTGACACCGCGCCATACCGCAGATCCGTAGGACCGGCTTCAGCCGGGAGGGCGACAGTGCTAACGACGTAGCTGCTGCGCATGGAATGGCCTCCTCCCGGCTAAAGCCAGTCCTACGGAACGCATTCCAGGTTATGTGGGGTTTGACGAGACCAAAGCTGGCTTTATCAGCGAATCTCGGTAAACGCCAGCTTCAAGCCCAATGCCACCAGCACCGCCCCCATGGCCCGATCAAACCAATGGCCCATACGCGCAAAGCCTGCACGCACACGCTCTTGACTGAACAGGCGCGCCACCATGCAGAACCACAGGCCGGTCGCCACAGCCAGGTAAACGCCGTAACCCGCCTGCACCCACAATGGCGTGTGCGGATTGATCACCACGGTGAACAGCGACAGAAAAAACAGCGTCGCCTTGGGGTTCAGGCCGTTGGTGACAAAGCCGCTGGTAAAGGCGCCGCGTGCGGTGCGCTCGCCCTCGGCAACCTTGACGGGTGCATCGCTGGCATTGGCCGGTTTGGCGCGCAAGGCCTTGAAGCCGATGTACAGCAGATACGCAGCAGCTGCCCATTTAAGCGCGTTGAACAACACGATGGACTGGGAAACGATCAGGCCGATCCCCAGCAGCGAATAGCCCACATGCACAAAAATCGCGGTGCCCACGCCCATGGCTGTGTAGGTCCCGGCTTTGCGGCCATGGGTCACGCTTTCACGCACCACCACGGCGAAATCCGGGCCTGGACTGGCGACGGCAAGCAGGTGAATCAAGGCAACGGTCAGAAATTCTGCCCAATACATGCGTTTCTCCAAAAATGTAAGCAAGCGTTTCGCTCTGTTAGGCTGACCACATTAAGCCTTCGAAACTTCCAATAACAGGTACAGCTGATGAGCAATCACGGTAAGGCAGTTTTCCTCGACCACACGTCCCTGGATCTGGGCGATCTGGACTTGGGTACGTTGCGCGAATGTTTCGCCGATCTGGTGCTGCATGCCAGCACCACACCCGATCAGGTGATTGAGCGTCTGCAAGGCGCCAGCGTGGCGATCAGTAACAAGATCATGATTGATGCCGCCACATTCGCCGCATGTCCCGACTTGAAGCTGGTGCTGGTGACGGCGACCGGCACCAACAACGTCGACCTGGAGGCCGCCCGCCAGCACGGTGTCACCGTATGCAATTGTCAGGGTTACGGCACGCCGTCGGTGGCGCAGCACACGCTGATGCTGTTGCTCGCCCTCGCCACCCGGCTGCCGGACTACCAGAGCGCGGTGCAACACGGCCAATGGCAGAAGTCGAAACAGTTTTGCCTGCTGGACTTCCCGATTTTCGAACTGGAAGGCAAAACTCTGGGTTTGTTGGGGCATGGCGAACTCGGCGGCGCGGTGGCGAAGCTGGCTGAAGCCTTTGGCATGCGCGTCTTGCTCGGGCAGATCCCCGGCCGCCCGGCCCGCGCTGATCGCTTGCCGCTTGCGCAACTGCTGCCGCAGATTGACGCCTTGACCTTGCACTGCCCGCTCAACGAGCACACCCGCGACATGATCGGCGCCCATGAACTGAGCCTGCTCAAGCCCCATGCATACGTGATCAACACGGCTCGAGGCGGGCTGATCAATGAACAGGCGCTGGCGGATGCGCTACGTAATGGCCACTTGGGCGGCGCGGCATCGGATGTGTTGACCGTGGAGCCGCCGGTCGCTGGCAACCCGCTCTTGGCTGGCGATATTCCGCGCCTGATCATTACCCCGCACAGTGCCTGGGGCGCTCGTGAGGCGCGGCAACGGATTGTTACCCAGGTGACGGAAAATGCGCTGGGGTTCTTTGCCGGTAATCCGGTGCGGGTGGTGAGCTGATAGCGGGAGATCCCGTGCAGACTGTGTGGGACCGGATATATCCGGAAAAGCGGTGTCAGGGTCAGGGAAATCTCCGCCGCCTGGACTGGCCATTCGCGAATGAATTCGCTCCTACGGGGGACGGCGCGTAGTTGACTGCGAAGCTCTGCTAGACTGCGCCCCTTTTCAAGGAGCCCTTCAATGGACCCGCGCAGTGAAGTGTTACTCCGTCAGGCCGAGCTGTTTCAGGGTTCGCTGCTGCTGGCTGGCTTGCCGGCAGATGATTTGCTTGGCCGTTTGCCAAAAGCACGCGGCTGGTGCTGGCATGCGGGCGATCAAGCCGCGCTGGATGCCCGTTTCGAAGGCCGCACGCACTTTGGCGTCGACGCGCCGCAGGAACCCTTCGACGCTGCCGTGGTGTTTCTGCCCAAGTCCCGCGACCTGACCGATTACATCCTTAATGCCCTGGCTTCGCGACTGGCCGGCCGCGAGTTGTTCCTGGTCGGCGAGAAGCGCAGCGGTATTGAAGCGGCAGCCCGCCAGTTGAGCCCGTTCGGTCGCGCCCGCAAGCTGGACAGCGCGCGGCACTGCCAACTGTGGCAGGTCACTGTCGAAACCGCCCCGCAAGCAGTAACCCTGGAAAGCCTCGCCCAGCATTACGAAGTGGAAATGGAAGATGGTCCACTGAAAGTCGTCAGCCTGCCGGGCGTCTTCAGCCACGGTCGTCTGGATCGCGGCTCGGCGCTGCTGTTGCAAAACATCGACAAGCTGCCCAGCGGCAATCTGCTGGATTTCGGCTGTGGTGCCGGTGTACTCGGCGCTGCGGTAAAACGTCGCTACCCGCACAACAACGTCATCATGCTCGACGTGGACGCTTTCGCCACCGCCAGCAGCCGTCTGACTCTCGCCGCCAATGGCCTGGAAGCCGAGGTATTGACCGGCGACGGGATCGACGCCGCGCCCATGGGTTTGAGCACGATTCTGAGCAATCCACCGTTCCATGTCGGGGTGCATACCGATTATCAGGCAACGGAAAACTTGCTGCGAAAAGCACGCCAACATCTGAAATCAGGTGGCGAACTACGCTTGGTTGCGAATGCCTTCCTCAAGTATCAACCGCTGATCGAAGAGCACCTGGGCGTGTGCGCGATCAAGGCTCAGGGCAATGGTTTCCGGATTTACCGCGCCAAGCGCGCCTGAAAATAAGCGCTTGCCGAATGCCGCTTGCGTAGGCAGAATCCGCTCCGTCCTAGGGGAGTAGTCTCCCACGAGCATCATGCTCGTCCGGTACGCATCAACATACTTGGTCCTCAGACCATGGTGCGTACGACCCCGAATCCGCTCAGACGGATCGGTGGTTTGACCAGACCTATGACACGAACACCTTACCCGGGGCGGGGAGGTTGTACGTGTCATAGCCGTGTCGACCCGCCCCTTAGGAAAACCCTGATGCTGGAATCCCTGTTGGTCCCCACCGCTGTAGTCGCACTTGCCGAAATCGGTGACAAGACCCAACTGCTCGCCCTCATTCTCGCCGCGCGCTTTCGCAAGCCCTGGCCGATCATCGCCGGCATTGTCGCGGCCACCCTGGCCAACCACGCTGCGGCGGGTGCGGTCGGCGCCTGGTTTGGCAGTTTCTTCTCCGACGCCACGCTGCACTGGATTCTCGCCGCGAGCTTCACCGCCACCGCGTTGTGGACGCTGGTCCCGGACAAGCTGGACGATGACGAAGCCAGCAATGGCCGCAAATTCGGGCCATTCCTGACCACGCTGATTGCGTTCTTCATCGCGGAAATCGGCGACAAGACGCAAATCGCCACGGTGATGCTGGCCGCGCAATATTCCTACCTTTGGCTGGTGATTATCGGCACGACGCTGGGCATGTTGATCGCCAACGTACCGGTAGTGCTGGCGGGCAATTTCGCCGCCGACAAACTGCCGCTGACCTTGATCCGGCGCCTGGCGGCCTGCGCCTTCTTCGTGCTGGCACTGGTCGCGGTGTACAAGGCGATGCAGGTCAGTGGCTGGGTATGATCAACCTTGATCTTTCGGTAAAGAATGGACCTGTCGGACCGGCTTTAGCCGGGAGGGTGAGTGTTCAGACAACAGACCCGCTGCGAATGGGCCGGCCTCCTCCCGGCTAAAGCCGGTCCTATGTATGGAGTCGTCAACGACCCGCAACATCCCATGCACCGCATGCTCTGGCCGGATGCCGCGCAGCAGGATCTCGACGCGCCGTATCAAGCGCCCACCCATCCGGATATCAATCAGGGCGATGGCACTTTTCGGGCGACGGAACTGGCCCACACCGAACAGGACAGTCTGGCTCCCGCCGGCGCGTACACGACGATCGATGC